>JAFQUJ010000006.1 GCA_017408585.1 Clostridia bacterium
CTTTGACGAAAGCAATAAGGTAAATACCACTAAGGCTCTTCAAGTTGAAATTGATGACGAGTATAGCAATTTCGATTGCTCAATCAATTTTGGCTCAACTGCAAATAGCGACCTTAAGCTAATTATTTGCGCATATGTAATCGAGGGCGACAATGTAACCTTCATTCAAGCAGAAAGCGGAGAGGAAGTTGACTCAACACTTGTTACAGGTGGCTCATTTAAGAGCGTAACTCTTAACTATGTAGCAGCACTACCTACCTCGAAAGAAGAGGAAATAGCTTAATTAAAACAAAAAGGAAGTGAAATTTCACTTCCTTTTTTATCCGTTAAAGCAATTTTGTAGCGTTAGAATGAATTTCGTTCATTCCGCACTCTACGCGGGTCGATAGCCAAATTCCGCTTTTGTATAGCCAAAACTGCTACACTCTCACGAAGCAATTTCATTCCTCATTCCGCATTCCTCACTCCGCACTTGCGAAGCATCGCATTCCTAAGCGAGAGCTTTGCCAAGCAGTATGAAGATAACCTCGGTTATAATAGGCAGAATTACCGCACATAAGAAAAATATAATGTTTCCCCTGTCGCGCTTTATTATGGTAGCTATCAAACCGATAATAGCAGGAATTAGCGCTATTGCATAGCCGATTACGCCGAAGATTATAATTACAAAGGATAAATAAAGCGCCACACTAAGAGATGTGTTTTCGCTGGGAGTAGCTACGACATCAATAAGCCCCCAAGCGAGCCAAATTGTCAGCCCAATATAAATGAGCGCGAAAATCAGCTTTAACGCCAATAAAAATTTGCTTTTTGTCTTGTTACTCATAATATCCCCCCATTCGTTTTACCTAATTATATTTTACCATATATATCAAGTGTTTGCAATAGTAAAATATTTTCCAACCGCCAAAGTGAAAAAGAAAACTGCTTCGCACTAAGCAGAAGCAGTTACTTTTAAACAAAATCGGATTTCGCCCGCGGGGGCGTCCCCGCTTAGGCTTTGTTTACAGAGCCGAAAAGCTCCATTTTTTCTCTTACAGTAGCCTTGATAGCCTCAAAGCCGGGAGCGAGAAGCTTTCTTGGGTCAAAGCCCTTGCCTTGTTGATCCTTGCCGGCTTCAACATAAGCTCTTGTAGCAGCAGCGAAAGCAAGCTGACACTCTGTATTTACATTGATCTTAGAAACGCCAAGAGAGATAGCCTTCTTAATCATATCCTCAGGAATACCTGTACCACCGTGAAGAACGAGAGGCATATCGCCAACCTTTTCGCTGATAGCAGCGAGAACATCAAAGTTAAGACCGGCCCAGTTAGCAGGATACTTACCATGAATGTTACCGATACCGGCAGCAAGCATAGGTACGCCAAGATCTGCAATCATCTTGCACTCATCGGGATCTGCACATTCGCCAGCGCCTACAACGCCGTCCTCCTCACCGCCGATAGAGCCAACCTCTGCCTCAAGTGAGATACCAAGAACATTACAAGCGTTTACAAGCTATTGTGTTTTTGCGATGTTTTCCTCAATAGGATAATGGGAGCCATCAAACATAACGCTCGAGAAGCCTGCATTGATACAAGCCTTAGCGCCTTCATATGAGCCGTGGTCAAGGTGAAGAGCAACAGGAACGGTAATGTTAAGACACTTAATCATGCCCTCAACCATTCCAACGATGGTCTCGTAACCACACATATACTTACCTGCGCCCTCAGAAACACCGAGAATAACAGGTGAATTGCACTCCTGTGCTGTTAGCAAAATAGCCTTAGTCCACTCAAGGTTGTTGATGTTGAATTGACCAACAGCATATTTGCCTGCTTTTGCTTTTTCAAGCATTTCCTTTGCTGAAACTAACATAATAAAAACTCCTTAAATTAAATAATTTTTTCGCTAAGTATTTTAACACACATAAAATAAAAAATCAATAGCTTTTTAAATATTTATTGCAATGCTTATAATATATCCGTCCTTTTCATAGCTTGTGACACTCTCGCATTCAAGCGAATTATAATGTCGCATCTGTAAAAACGGAAGCCCCACACACTTTGAAATCGCTTCCTTGCGTGTCCAAATATAATAAAAATCATAATGAATATTATCAGAGGCTAAAATAAAATCAATTTCATTTTCTCCAAAAAATCGCTTCGCTAATCGTTTTAGCCTGTCCTCGTTCTCGCTTGACGATAAAAATTCAATATCAATGCCAATCGGCATATCGCAAACTGCGCAAGCAATCGCGCCCTGTGAGTGCGAAATGTTAAAATAAACGCCATTTCCTTCAAGATAAGGCTTGCCATGCTCACTAGTTAAAAAACGGGGATTTTCGATGCTAAAATGCCTTAAAAGCATATTTCGACAAAGCTCCATGCCTGCCTTGTGCTCACGCTCACGACATTCAGCCTTTGATAGCCCCGATATGTCAATGCGTGTCATATCCCAAAAAAACATAAAGCACCCCCTCTTAATATCATAACTAAATTTTACCATATTTTTATCATCAAATCAATTTTTTCTTGCAATTTTATCAAAAAAATGATAAAATACAAATAGAAGGAAAACTAATTCACCAAATAGGAGGTACATTATGAGTGAAAATATCATTGTAACAATTGCTCGCCAATGTGGTAGCGGAGGACGAGAAATAGGCGAAATTTTGGCGCAAAAGCTGGGAATGGTCTATCACGATAAAAGCCTTATCAATCTCGCCGCCGAAAAATCAGGACTAAATCCCGAAATTCTTGAAAACGCAGACGAAAAGGCAACCCCGAGCTTCCTTTACTCAATCGCAGTAGGAGCTATTGGAATGGTTCCCTTTACACACGGAATGCCATATGATACACCAATAAACGATAAGCTCTTCGTGCTTCAATCCGAGATAATCGAGGAGGAGGCAAAGAAATACCCATGCGTTTTTGTTGGTCGTTGCGCTGACTACATTCTAAAAAATCACCCACGACTTGTAAGAGTGTTCATCTATGCGAGCCCCGAAAAGAGAATTGAGCGAATTGCAAGAGTCAACGAGGTTGAGCCAAGTGAGGCAAAGAGCCTTATGACCAAAATCGACAAAAAGCGTGCAAATTACTATAATTACTACACCTCTCAAAAATGGGGAAAAACCGAGAACTATGACATCATGATAGACACAACGAAAATCGGCGTCGAGGGCGCGGTTAAGCTAATCGAGGAGTACATTAAGCTACTTTAAAAAATCAAAAGCCACTCAAACGAGTGGCTTTTAATTTATATGCCGATTGATTAAGCTTGCGCCTCAAGGAACTCAACAACATCACCAACAGTGATGAACTTGTGAATATCGTCCTCATCGAACTCAATACCAAACTCGTCCTCGCAAAGAAGAACAAGGTCAGCAAGCTCCAAGGAGTTGATGCCAAGATCCTTAACAAGCTCTGCGCTCATAGTGATTTCATCTGGGTTAAGTGAAAGCTCGTTTACAAGAATAGTCTTTAGTTTCTCAAACATGAGTAAATCCTCCATTTTTAATTCTGTACATAGTACAGGTTTGCTCAAAACTGAACACAACTTTTATTATATATATTTTTGCGCGAGATGTCAATAGTAATATTGACCAAAAAGTTGAACACTTTTTTGTGCAATTTTACCAAAAGCGACCAATAAAGGTTGATAAAAACACAAAATCAATCCTCGTCTGGAGGCGTACCACGCTTGATAGTAGCTAACGGATTTGCGTTAACAGCGTCCTCCATGCCTTGATTTGAAACATGTGTGTAAATCTGCGTGGTGTTGAGTTGCTCGTGTCCTAAAATCTCCTTCAAAACACGAACATCAACACGCCCCGTTTGATACATGAGCGTAGCTGCTGTGTGCCTTAGCTTATGCACAGAATAATGCTTGTAATCAAGCCCCGCAAGCTTCAAATATTTGTAAACAAGCCATTGAACAGTCTTGTTACTAAGACGCTTGTGTTGCTTGCTGACAAATAGAGCAGGAATATTTATATTAGCGTACTCGTTTGATAGACGAATAGGCAAATATCTTGATAGCGCATCACGACAGGCATCGTTTAGATAAACAATCCTCTCCTTGTTGCCCTTACCAATGACACGAAGGGAGCGAAGCTCTCTGTCAAGGTCATTTAGATTTATTCCACAAAGCTCGCTAAGACGCATACCACAGTTAAGAAATAGAGTAATTATGCAATAATCACGCTCTCTGGTTTTCGATTCAGTATCATTTTGCACCGCATCAAGCAAAAGCATACATTCCTCAATCGACAAAAATTTAGGCAAGGATTGCTTTTTTTTAGGAGTTTCAATATCAATTGCGGGATTTTTCTCCATCAAACGACGCTTTTGACAAATATATTTATAAAGCGACTTGATAGCAGAAAGCTTTCTCGATTTTGCCGCCGCTTGATTTCTTCGTTCGTTAGAAACATAAATGAAAAACTCATAAATTTCCTCTGTGGTAACGGAGAATATAAATTCATTCTCTAGCTTTGAAATATCAATCTTGTCAAAAAAATTAGAATATAAATCAACGCCAAATCGCTTTGCGTATATGTACTTAAAAAACAATCTTAAATCTGATAAATACTCATTGACCGTTTTCTTAGAGCACCCTTGAATTGTCAGCTTGTAGGATGCAAAATCTCTAACAATTTGAGGCATAACCTCAATAGGAAATGTATCCATTTTTCCCCCTTGAATAAAAAGATTTTATATAATTACAATTCAATTGTACCACAAAATTATAATATTTTGTATAAAAACTGTAAATTTTTTCAAACTCTCTTGAAATTTTTTCAAAATTAATATACTATATAAAGAGCAAGAGCCTAAAAATCAGTAAGATGGCTCAAAGGGTAAAGGAAATTAAAATGAATAAATTTAAAGAATTTTTTGCCGAAAATGGCGGAGTGATAGGCAAATCAATAATAAACCATATCGCAATGTCAATTTTTGGACTAATGGTGTGCTTTTCAACAATGTCAATAAATAAGGTGCTTTTCTGGGTGGCGGGAATTTTCGCTATTGGAATGCATATGTTCTTGCAATATATGATAATGTGGGAGCTAGGTGCAAAGCATAATGTAAGAGTATGCTCAGATGGAGAAAGGCGCGATAAGCTCTTAGGACTGAAAATATCACTTGTAAAAAATGCGCTACTTATATTAATAGCGGTGTTAATTATAATTTTCGCGTTCTTCAAAACAGAGGACGCAAGCGTGGTAAATAGCATATATGCAGCTCTAAAGGCATCAATGACGCTCTTTTTTGAAAGCATTTATATGCCTGTGCTGAGTGTGTGCGATTTTAGCGCTATATTCCTAATTCTAATAATTCCGGATCTTGTATGCTGTGCGCTCTCGTACCTTGCAGGGCTTAGTGGAATGAAATGTATTGTTCCCGATAGAAAAAAGGAAAAAAACCAAAGAAGATAAAACAAAAAAATCTCCACCGAGGTGGAGATTTTTTATGTACTGAAATTAGTCGGCAAAAACAGTAGGCTTTCCCGCAAGAATTGTTGTAACAAGGTCAAGAATCCAGAAAATTGCATTACCAACACCTGTGCAAAGACCTACAATACCTGCGATAAGAGTGATAAGGTTCTTGGTTTCAAAGAAACGAATAATACGATAAATACCGCTTATAAGTAGTCCAAAAACAAGTTGAAGAATAACCTTAGCAATCCAAGGGAGATCAACATATTGTTGTGTGATTGATTTGTTAGCCATCGTGATTTTCTCCTTTCAAAAAATAACCGAGAATAAATCTCTAAATTGTATTATAACACACTATTTTCACAATTTCAACTGTTTTTTTTCAAATTTTCTAATTTGCGAAAATGCTTAAAGGTGAGAGGCCATATAACAGCCGAAAAAATAACGATAATTGCGTATCTTATAACCCTTTCCACCATAGCAGGCAAAAACAAAAGGAATAGTGGCTTTAAAAGCGCCTTTATCGCAAGCACAAGTCCAAGACCGATGGCACATTTTAAAAGCTGAACATACCATTTTCCCTCTGTTTCAAACTTGATAAACTTAACCTCGATAGGATAAGCGATAAGAAATCCTAGCGTCGCACCGAGAAGCGTGCAAGCATTTTTAAGCCCTGATTCGTAATTATGAGGGTCAATGTCAGATGGGAAATTGAAAAAGCATACAAATAAAAGGAATATTAGCGAAACTAAAAACATAGCTCCAAAAAAGATGTATAAAATTTTTGGATTTTTCTCCGCCTTGTCGAAAATCGGCTTTACAAGAAAAATAAGAGCAAGCGCAATTCCAACAGAAACCAAAACATCAAGTGGAGTGTGAACGCCAAGATACATTCTCGAAAAAGGAACAAGCACGCAAATCACAATTGCGACAATCTTAACCCATTTTTGCTTGAAAATATAAGCAACAGAGCCAAATGTGCCAACCGAGCTTTGAGTGTGACCGCTAGGGAAGGAATAGCCCGTCGCCTCAGCGCGTGCGCTCTCAACAATTGAAAAATCCGGATCTAACACCCAAGGGCGTGGAATTCTAAATAAAAGCTTTAGAAACTGATTTAAAATAGTTCCAATAAAGCCAACGCTCAAAATGTAATATCCGTCCTTTTTTGAAAAGCACCAAAAGATAATAATGGCAACCGCCATAAAAACAGTTTCCTCGCCCAGCTTTGTCACAAGCGAGAAAATAAAATCAAATACGGGATTTCGTATTTTTTCAAGAAGCCTTAAAAAATCCATAATAGCCACCTCGCAATTAGTATAATTAAATTGTAATACAAAATCGAGTAAAAGTCAAGTAAGCTATTGACAAAGCGTAAAAAAACACTTAAAATTAATATGATAACAAGGTTAAGGAGAGGGCAATATGACCGATTGGATTTGGCTTGATAGCGAGAAATTTCCCGAGTACAGCTTGGAAAATCGTAGCTTTTATATAGCAGAATTTCTAAATACGATAAGCGCATCACAGAGTAAAAAAATCACAATAAAAATTTGCGCTGATGCAAGATATATGCTTTATGTAAATGGTGAATTTGTAGGCAGAGGACCATCTAGCGCAGGTGGTGACTTTTTGTGGCCCCAAATGCGCTTTTTCTACTATGACGAATATGTGCTTGATGCGTCAAAAAAGCTCGAAATAAGAGTGCTTGCAAGCTCAGTCCCGAGTGTTTTATGTGAGTCTAGTGCAGGACAAAGCGGACTCTATTTTGAGGCATTGGGCGAAAATGGCGCTTCTATTGCCTTGGACGGTAAATGGCTTTGCCGACCCGTCAGCTCATTCCTTAGCGTAACCGAAATCGACTACACTAAAAAAGAGTATTCGTTTGAGGAGGCTATGATAGTCCCAAATGTATATAAGCTCAAAAAATCCCCTCTTGAGCCTCTTGGCGAAAGAACAATTACGCCTATCTCCTTGGACAAAATCACCTTAAATAAGAACACAGGTGTGGCGATTTTTGATAAAATCTATTCTGCCTATCCCGAAATCTCAATTAAAGTAGATGGCAGAGTGAAAATTCAAATAGAATACGCCGAAAGACAAGGACAGGTAAGCCTTGTTGAGCAAATAATTACCGACCATGACATCGTTTTCACAAGTCCAAGACTTAGAAGCGTAGGCGAAATTAAAATCACGCTTGACGGCGAGGGCGCAAGAAACGCAAAAATAGAGAATGTTAAAATAATATATAGCGCATATCCCGTAAAAAATGAAACCACATTTAATTGTAGCGATACGCTCATAAATCAAATTTATGAGCTGTGTATGCATACTCTGAAAATTTGCAGAAGAGATATTCACCTTGATTCACCTATGCATCAGGAGCATCTTGCGTGCACAGGCGACTACTATATACAGGCGTTAATGGAATATATGAATATATATGACCCTACCCTAACTGCGTTTGATATATATCGTACCTCTGAGCTTCTGGATATACAAGACGGACGCCTCTTTCACACCACATATAGCCTTATTTTCCCCGAGTGGCTACTTGACTACTATATGCACACAGCAGATAAAAAACTACTTGTAGAGTGCAAAACTGCACTAAATAAGCTACTTCGTCGATTTGATGGCTATATCTATGAAAACGGGCTTGTTGAGCGTGCTCCCGATTATATGTTCGTCGATTGGATTTTGATGGACGAAAACGGAAATCATACCGACCCAACCAACATGATGTCGCACGGCAACTTTGAGGGCTTTAGCCTTCACCATCCCCCTAAGGCACTGGGACAAGGCGTGCTTTGTATGTTTTATTATAACGCCCTTTGCAAGAGTGCAAGGCTCTTTGAGATACTAGACGAGCCAAAAAGTGCCAAGGAGTGTCAAGAAAAGGCGCAAAAATTAAAGGAAGCTATCAATATTCACCTCTTTGATGGTGAGTGTGGATTGTACCTTGGTGGACTAAACACACCCGATATGGTTGAAAATAATGAATGGCTACCAAAAAACACCAATAAAAAATTCTATTTAAAGCAAGCCAATACACTTGCCGTCCTTTTTGGAGTTGCGCCCAAGGGTAAGGCAAGAGAAATTCTTGAATATGTAGTGACTGACCTTAAAAAAGAGGAAATGCAACCATATTTCTATCATTTTCTGCTTTTGGCACTCTTAAAGGAGAATATGTTTGCAGAGCATGGAATGGCGCTGATTCGCAGATACGAAAGCATACTTGAAAAGTGTGACAAGGGTCTTTGCGAGGCATGGGAAATGTTCCCGTCTGATTCGTCGCATGCATGGGGTGGCACACCCGCCTACATTCTTAAATTAGCACTATCCGGCTTTGAAATGATAGAGGCAGGCTATAAAAGAGTCAAGCTAAGCCCAAGAATATACGACTTGGATTTTGCCGATTTTGGAATTTCAACCCCGTATGGAGCAATCGAAATAAAGCTTGAAAACGGTCAAATAACAGTCACAGCCCCCGACCAAATACAAATTGAAATGGAGAAATGATATGATAAAGGTAAAGCCCTTTGATAAAAAGGATATAAAAGAGGTAAACGCAGTTTGGAACAGAGTCGTAGAGGACGGAAGGGCATTTCCACAAGAGATCCCCTTTAATGATGAGGACGGAATTGCCTTCTTCGAGGGTCAAACCTACACAGGCGTCGCCTATGATGACCAAACAGACGAAATTGTCGGTGTGTATATTCTTCACCCCAATTTTGTAGGCAGATGCTCCCATATTTGCAACACAAGCTATGCGGTAAAGGCAGATAAGCGAGGACTTGGAATAGGAAAGCTCATAGTCACTCATAGTATGCAAACGGCAAGAGAGCACGGCTTTAAAATCCTTCAGCTAAATGCTGTTATCGCATCAAATACCCCCGCACTCGCTCTTTATAAAAAACTAGGGCTAATCCCCTTGGGAGCTATCAAAAACGCATTTCGTAACAAGGACGGGGAGTACGAGGACATTATCCCTCATTATATCACTCTATAACCCTAAAATAAGACACATAGTCCCATATTTAATCAAAAAAGACCTTCAAGCGAAGGTCTTTTTTGATTATAAATCTGTTTTCTTAAAGCATTTTTTTAGCAAAAGAACCATGAGCGCAAGCGTTATTGGGAAAATCATCGCAAATAAGAAGCCAACCTTAAGGTTGCCACCAAAAATATCTGATATAAAGCCTGCGACAACAGGACCGCTAAGACAGCCCATATCACCTGCAAACGCAAGTAAGCCGAAAAGCGGAACACCACCCTTGGGAATACGCCTCATTGCAACGCTGTAAGAGCCGGGCCAAAGCATTCCACAGCCAATACCGCAAATTGCACAGCCAACAAGAGAAATTATTGGAATAGGTGAAAATACAATAACTAAATACGAGAGCACGCAAATGCACGATGAAACCAAAATCCCACTTTCAAGATTGATTTTCTCCGACACTCTCGCATAGAACACACGCGCGCTACCCATAGTTATTGCAAACAGACAAGGACCAATTAAGTCCCCCACCCATTTTTCAACGCCAAGACCTGCCTCGGCAAAGCTTGATGCCCATTGAGTAATCGCAATCTCGCTCGCTCCCGCACAAAGCATCATAATGAACAAAATCCAAAAAATTTTGCTACCAAGAAGCTCCTTGAACGAGCTTTCCTCACTCTTTTCAACAAGCGTGTTAATCGGAACAAAGCAGAATAAAACTAAGTCAATTAAGGGAACTATCGCCCAAATTAGCGAAAGCATTTTCCAGTTGTCAAGTCCAACAGTGCGAAAGAAGATAGTCGAAAGAAGAACAACCGCCATCTGTCCCCAACAATAAAATGAGTGAAGCAGGCTCATTGTGCCACCCTTGTTCTTTGTAGGACACGCCTCAACAATAGGGGAAATTAGCACCTCAATCATTCCACCGCCAAGACCACAGAACACAGTAGCGATAATAAGCGCGACGAATTTGTTGGCCATAATAGATGGTAAAACAGGTAATAAAACAAGACCGATAAATGACATAACCTGAGCTATAATAACGCATCTGCGATAGCCGATTGTAGATACATATTTTGAGCAAAGGAAGTCAATTATAAGCTCGGTTATAAAGTTAGTGGCAATAAGAACGCTCAGCTGTGAGAGCGAAAGCCCAAATTCCTTTTGAAAGGTGACAAAAAGAAGAGGAGCGAAATTTATTAAAATTGCTTGAATGAAATAGCCAATACAAGAAGCACCGATAGTGGCTTTAAAGCTCTTTCTCATAAAAACCTCGTTAAAATGCGCAAATAAAATATACTCAATCATTTTAACATATTAAAAAATAAAGTCAATAGCTTTTTTAAAAATCAAACAAAATTTACATTATATTTTTCAACCCAAATATCAAGCTGAATAAGCCACGCAACAAGCTGAGCATCGCCCATTAGCTGACCAAACCAAGTCCCACCGCCATTTATTGCGTTAAGAGTGGCATCATAATCTAGCGCGTAGCTGAGATATCCCCCTCGAGCTATGCGCTCCTTAAGCATAAAAAGCACCGCCTCAAGATATTTAGGATTGTGCGTTTTTGGGTAAGGGCTTTTCTTTCTCCATAAAATTTCATCCGGTAGGTGACCTGCCATAGAGTTGCGAAGCAAAGCCTTTTCAACCCCACCCTCAAACTTGATCTCCCAAGGAACATTGAAAACGAACTCGAAAATTCTGTGATCGGCAAACGGAACACGAATTTCAAGCCCACACGCCATGCTCATTCTGTCCTTGCGCTGTAAAAGAGAGCTCATAAAATAATTTACCGATAAATAAGATGCCACCCTTGATGCTTTCATCGCATCAGAATCGTCCTTTAAAACGGGACAACGGCGGAGTGTATCGTGATAAATTTCACTAATATAATCGTAGCCCGACTTGGAGCGCGCGACATCGTCCTTAAACAGAGAGGCTCTAAGTGATGGCGCATGTATCCAAGGAAAGAAATCACTATATAGCATCTCGGGACGATAAAACCACGGATAACCACCAAAAATCTCGTCGGAGCATTCGCCACTAAGACAAACCGTGTGACGCTTTTTTATCTGTGCGCAAAAATAGTAAAGTGACGAATCAATATCTGCTTGACCGGGCAAATCTCGATACAGGGTCGCATTTTCCAGCTCCTCGGCAAGCGTCGCATTTGGCACAGTCAGCACCGTGTGATTGGTCTTTAAATATCTTGACGCTAAAAGAGCAAATTCGTCATCACGCTGTGGCTGAAAGAGGCTTTGCTTAAAGGACTCCTTGTTTCCTTCATATTCAAATGAATATGTGTCAAGTGTTTCCCCTCTTGATGCGTATTCCTCGCTCGCAATCGCACTCACCACGCTGGAATCAAGCCCACCCGAGAGTAATACACTAAGCGGAACATCGCTGACAAGCTGTCTTTTTATCGCATCACTCACTAAATACGAGGTCTTTTCAATCGCATACGCTCTGTCCTTAAAATATGGAATGGCGCTTATCTCCCAATACTTCCTTTTTCGCAAGCCCCTCTTGTCAAAAACCATACACTCAGCGCCCTCAAGCTCCAAAATATCCTTAAAAGCACTTCGTCCCGAAACGAAATTCGGGCTTAGATAAAGTAGCTCCCAAAGCCCAAATTTATCTACATCTGCGCTTATTTTGGGGTGAGAGAGCATAGCCTTTAGCTCCGACGCGAAAACAAGCTCCTTCCCGTCTAAAAGAGAATAATAAAAGGGCTTCACCCCAAAGCGATCACGCGCGCAAAATACCCTTTCACCATCAAAAATCGCAAACGCAAATATTCCGTTCAAATGACAGGGGCACTCCTCTCCGTAAAGAATATAAGAGTATAAAACCACCTCTGTGTCACAGCTCGTTTTCATTTCAAAGCCATTTTTTCTAAGCTCATAGCGAAGCTCGTCACAGTTGTAAATTTCACCATTATAAACAATTGTATAGGTCTTGTTTCCATAAAAAGCACTCATGGGCTGATGCCCGTTTTCAAGGTCCATAACAGAAAGCCTGTTATGTCCAAAGCAAACACAGCCCCCGTCGAAAATATCACTATCGTCTGGTCCGCGATGCTTCATTTTCGCATTCATTTTTTCAACAACAGGACGAAAATTCCCGCCGTCAAGCTCAACAATTCCACAAATAGAACACATAAAAACTCCTTAACTTAATTATAGCAATGCTTTTTTTAGTATATGTAAAATTTTGAAAAAGATACCAATATGTAAAAAACGATTTTAGATTATATTTTGAAAAATCGCTGTTTTTGTGCACAGTGCACAAAAAACGGGGGGGGGGGATTTGTTTATTATGCACATTGACAAATAATATTAGAATATGCTATAATTAAGATGTAAAAAATCTATGCCCGCGGGGGCATCCCCGCAAGGAGAAAAACATGAAAAAGAAAATTTTAATGCTTGCTATTATGATAATTGCGATTGTCTTAATGCTTGCACTAACCATAAGCGCAAGCGAAAGGACTAGTATAAGCTATACTGACGCAAATGGTGTAACGCACGATGTTCCAATCGTGAAATACGATGACGATGTTGCAACGGTTGCCGGTGTGCTTGGAAACAACGCAACACAGCAGGGATATTTTGCTGACAACTCATCGTATGTTATCTTGAAGGCAAGCGATGGAAGCCTCACCGCTTACCCCACATGGTATATCATCGAGCCATCGGGCACAAACAAGGATTATATAGCAATCAGCGAGGTTGAGTATGGCTATGTAAACTCAAAATCAGGCAAAACCTATTCAAAGGGTGCAACTCTTTATGTTGAATTCCCCGAGGGAATGACCCACCTTCGTAACAATGGCGTTTGGGGAAGAGGAACACATTATGAAAATAATGTTACCGAAATCGTTATTCCAAAATCTGTGACAGTAGCCGCAGCGAATGCATTTCAAAACAACACTACTCTCAAAAGGGTTTACATAAAAGAGGGTAGCGCTATGACTCAAATAGAGGATTATGCCTTCGAGGGTTGTACATCACTTGAATATTTTCAGTTTGACAGCCTTACAAAGCTAACGCTTATAGATGGCTTTGCTCTTGATACTAAGCTTGCAGGAGATTTAGACCTTTCTAAAAATACGGAACTGAAAACCGTTGGTAATAATGCTTTTAAAGATACATTGATTGGCAAAATCACTCTTCCCGATTCTGTGGAGAGCATCGGTGCGAAAGCTTTTGCTGGCTCGAATTTTTATTTTGCAAGCCCATATTTGCCAAAAAATCTTACAACGGTTGGAAATGAATTTATTTGTGGCACTAAAAAATTAAATTCGCTTCTCATTTTCCCCGAGGGTGTTACGGCAATTAACGACGAGGGCTTCTCGGGCTGTTATCCCGCCGAGTCAAGCCAAACCTTCACTCTTGTATTCTTGGGTAAAATGACAAAGGTATGGATTGATGGACATACATATCTTAACTGGGGCTCCCAAACAACAGTTTATTTTGCACAAAATAGTCTTAGCGATGTTATCGGAAAGGTTTATTCCTATACCGACAAGGCAACAGGAGCTCTTGGTAGTGTTATCGCTGATCAAACCTCAACAGGAACGCTTGATCTTGATATTGCATCACAATCACCACAAAGCACCTCACAGGTAGGCGATAACTTTATAAGACTTGTTTTCTGTGCTGACAATGGTAAGGTTGAAACCTCTCACATTCTTACAAATGATGGAAGAGCAATAACCGAGGACCGTGGAGACTTCGTAATGGACGGACATACTCATTACACTCCTGCAATTCCAACCTGTACCCCGGGTGAAACCTGTATTGTTTGCGATGTGCTTCAAAGGGCAGATCATGAAAAGGGCGAATTCATTTCAAATGAATACCCCAATGGCTACGCAAGCCAAGGCCATAAGCAATACGCTTGTATCGCTTGTGGAAATAACTATATCTCAGAAGAAACAGTAGGCGCAATTTTCTCAGCTCTTATAGAAAACGGTTATTCTATAAATGATGATAAAACAGGAATGGCGTTTGGTGGCTATACAATCAATTTCGAGGCGCTAACCGCCTTCAATAACACCCATAAGGACTCCCCGCTCAAATTTGGCATTATGCTTGTAAATCCTAAGTATTTTGAGGATCAAACGCAGTTTATGTCAAACGGAATTGCAACAGCTCCAAAGGGATGCCTTCAGATTGATATGAGCGACACCGAGTATGCAAGCGTTTCGGTTATGGTAAATGGCTTTGTTGGCACAAGCGCTGACCTTGAGCTTATTATCACACTTTACGCATACGAGGACGCATCAAATGTTGACTACATTCAAAGCGAGCATACCGCATGCGCTAGCTCAAGGGTAGTGAAGGGAAGCGACACCCTTTACACCGTATCAATTGACTCAATTGATAATCCTAAGGACGCAGATATAGACGCTCTGCCGATTTATTCAAGCAAAAAGGAAGAGGAATAAAACAAAAAATGCGACACTTTGTGTCGCATTTTTTAATTGCCATCTCTAAATAATGAGAGCGCATCATAAACACTTCGTATATCAATTATAGATACGCCCTTAGGAATTTTGAGCCTTTCTCTGTCACTCTTTTGAGGAATTGCAATGGTGTCAAATCCAAGACGGTAGCTTTCACTAATTCGCTTTTGCAAATCGCTAATAGAGCGACATTCGCCGGCTAGACCAAGCTCACCCATCGCAAGCACATTCGGTGGAACGGGAATATCCTTGATGCTCGAAATAAGGGCAAGCGCAACCGCTAGGTCAACACTTGGCTCATCAAGCTTAAGACCTCCCACAACATTAAGATAAATATCGCATTGTGAAAATTTCAGCCCCAGTCGCTTTTCGAGTATTGCAATAATAAGACAAACTCTGTTGTAATCAAGACCGTTCGCAGTTCTCCTTGGTTGCTGAAACGAGGTCGGAGCTACAAGCGCTTGAATTTCCGCAATTATAGGACGAGTGCCCTCCATAATGCAAACCGCACAGCTACCACTGACACCCTCGGGACGCCCGCTAAGAAGCATTTCTGACGGATTAGGAACCTCGCAAAGCCCCATATCTGTCATCTCAAAAACGCCAATTTCATTTGTCGAGCCAAAACGATTTTTGATAGCTCGAATAATTCTGTAAGACTGTGAGCGCTCACCCTCAAAATAGAGAACAGCGTCAACCATATGCTCAAGCACCTTAGGGCCGGCAATCGTGCCTTCCTTGTTCACATGACCAACTAAAATTATCGAAATTCCTTGGCTTTTTGCCTTTGCGATAAATTTAACTGCACATTCCTTTACTTGATTTACACTGCCGGGAATTGACGATGATGCGGGGTCGAACATCGTTTGAATAGAGTCAATTATAATCACATCTGGCTTGATTTTGTCCGTTTGGTCAATAATGTTGTCAACATTAGTTTCCGTCATAACATAAGTGTTCGCGCCACTAACCTCAAGCCTTTCGGCACGAAGCTTTAGCTGTCCCTTCGACTCCTCGCCCGACACATATAAAATCTTTGACGGGATTTTAGAGCATATTTGCATAAGCAGAGTAGATTTACCAATGCCGGGCTCGCCTGCTAAAAGAATAACAGAGCCACTAACAATGCCACCGCCCAAAACCCTGTCAAGCTCCGTAATGCCTGTTGATGCACGAATGTACTGTGGCATCTCCATCTCGTCAAATTTGACCGCGTCAGCCGAATCAAATACAATAGACGGGCGCTTCATTTTATTTTCAGTCGGTTGCGAATAGGTTTCCTCAACAAAGGTGTTCCAGCTCTTACAGTTAGGGCAACAGCCCAACCACTTGGGAGCTTGATAATCGCACTCCGTACAAACATAAACAGTCTTGCTTTTCATATCTTCTTCCTTTACATTTGTTTTCTATACTTTAATTTTATCACATAATATTAGCCATGTCAATTCTTAATGTCCCAAAAACATGACATTAAGAAATAATAGCCGAAAAAATCGTCATAGCCATTTTTGCTTGATATTCCTCATCCTTTAAAAGCGCAAGCTCGCCCTCGTTTGATAAAAAGCCACACTCAACTAAAACTGCAGGGCAATCGAGCGAGTCAAGCACGAAAATCTCACTTGTCGCCCTCTTAATTTGACGATTATTCTCGGGCTGTAAATAAAGCCTCGCTCTTGCTTGAATTTCTCTTGCCAGATCCTCGCTCTCGGGGTTGTTTTTCGAAAAATAAACCTGCGTTCCGTAATACTGCTTCTTGGCAAACTTGTTCATATGTATCGAAACAAGCACAGCCCCCTCGTGTTCACGAGTGAGCCGAACACGGTTCTTTAAATCGTATATCTTTTTCTTGCCCGTATAGTCCTTTAAATCTCCATATAAATCGTATAAAAGCCTGTCATTCTCACGAGTCATAATAGCTTGATTTCCGTTAAGAGCGCAAAGAGAACGAAGAATAGAGGCAATTCTCAAATTCAAATCCTTTTCAAGTGTTCCGTCCTCAGCAACAGCCCCTGCATCCTCGCCACCATGACCTGCATCTATTACAAAGACTAAATCATCGTTCTTTGACGAAAAGGTCGGGAATGTGTCGCTATTTCGCCTATGTAAAGCCCCTAAAAGAGCATAAGCCAAAAGCAAAATCGCCAAGACGACAATCCCGGAGCTAAGGGCAAGACGAATAGCATAGGAAAGTGCGTGTCGCTTCATTATATCACCTCAAATAAAAGCCTAAGTCACGCCAAAGCCCAAAAGCCAAAGCGTGACCTGTGTTATTTTATATGATATGAAGCTAAAAATTATTACAAATTAATGCGGTAAGCCCTTATTGCATTCTCACGCGTTATACGCGACATTTCCTCAAAGGAAAAGCCCTTTAGCTCGGCGATTTTCTCACATGTAAGCCTAACATGCTTTGGGTGATTTAGCTCGCCCCTGTGTGGAACAGGCGGTAAATAAGGGGAATCCGTTTCAATCAAAATCCTGTCAAAAGGAACACCCTCACACGCCTCGACAACCTTGCGTGCATTCTTGTAGGTTACTGTACCCGAAAACGAAATGTACCATCCACGACGCACAAGCTCCGTCGCCATCTCGTAAGAGCCCGAAAAGCTATGAAAAATGCCCGTAACCTCGGGAAAAGCACGAATAATATCCATGCAATCTCCGTGTGCATCTCTGTCATGAATTATAACGGGAACATCAAGCTCTCGCGCCAGCTCCATTTGAGAGATAAAAAACTCCTTTTGTCTTCCAAAATCACTGTCCTCATAGTGATAATCAAGCCCAATCTCACCAAGAGCCACCACCTTTTTAATGGCAAGCAGCTTGCGTAGCTCTAAAAGCGTAGCCTCCATATCGTCGTAAAGTCTAATATCATATGGATGAATACCGCATGAGGCATAAATCTCGTCAAATTTTTGAGAAAGCTCGATGCTTACCCTCGAATTTTCCAAATTTGTACCAATGTTAACAATGTTGCTAACACCGTTTTCAAGCTGATGTCGAATATAAGCCTCGACCGAGCCAAATTCATTCTCAATGCGCAAATCGTCACAATGCGCGTGTGTATCAAATAACATAGTTCACCTTCTAAAATGGGCGTTGAGAAATCAACGCCCATTTGTTTACCTTACTCTTTCACCATTTGGTGTCTTTGGATCTAGGAATACAACTCTTACCGTTTCCTCGCCCGATGCCAAAATCATACCATTTGATTCGATACCGCAAAGCTTTGCAGGAGCAAGATTTGCAACCAAAATAACCTTCTTGCCAACTAAATCCTCAGGCTCGTAGAAATTCGCAATTCCGGACACAACCTGACGCTTTTCGTAGCCAAGATCGACAATAAGCTTCAAAAGCTTCTTCGCCTTTGGAATTTTTTCACATTCAATAATCTCAGCTGTGCGAAGCTCAACCTCGGCAAATTTGTCAATGCCAATAATAGCACAGCCCTCAGGCTTCTTGATCTCCTTAGCTCTTTCAGCTTCAATTTTTTCAAGTAGCTCCTTTTCGTTAATTCTAGCAAAGAGTATTTTGCTATCGTTAACCCTCTTGCCACTCTCAAGCTTGCCAAATTCCAAATCAGCATAGCTTACAAGCTCTGTGTTGATTTCTCTGAAAATTTCCTCGCAGGTGGTTGGAATGAATGGACTGAGAAGAACAGCACCAATTCTTATCGCCTCAAGAAGATTGTAAATAACAGTTGCCAAGCGTGGCATCGTTTCCTCGTTCTTAGCCAAAATCCAAGGAGAAGTTTCGTCAATATACTTGTTTACACGGCTAAGCATATCAAAAATCGCCGAGGTCGCATCAGATACATGGTAATCGTCCATATACTCGCAAACCTTTTTGTACGCAGCTGCGCAAGTATTCTTCAAATCACGATCAAGCTCAGTTTCCTCACACGGAGCGGGAATAACACCATCAAAATACTTTTGCGTCATAGAAATTGTACGGCTGACAAGGTTACCCAGCTTGTTAGCTAAGTCCATGTTGTAGCGAGTGATAACGCTCTCATAGGTAATGCTACCATCATTTGCATATGGCATCTCGGATAGAGCATAGTATCTTACACCATCAACACCAAAATATTCTACAAGCTTGTCGGCGTAAACAACATTTCCTTTTGATTTTGACATTTTGTCAGCGCCAAACTTAAACCAAGGATGCGCAAAAATCTTCTTAGGAAGTGGAAGATCAAGTGCCATCAAAATAATAGGCCAATAAATTGTGTGGAAGCGAACAATATCCTTACCTATAATATGAACATCAGCAGGCCAATATTTTTGGAATAGCTCTGGCTGAACCTCGTTTGCAGGATCATAGCCAAGACCTGTTATATAGTTTGTGAGCGCGTCAATCCAAACATAAGTTATATGCTTTGGATCAAATTCAACAGGAATACCCCAAGAAAATGCAGTTCTCGAAACGCAAAGATCCTGAAGGCCGGGCTTTAAGAAGTTGTTAACCATTTCGTTTTTGCGACTCTCAGGCTGAATGAACTCGGGATGCTCCTCAATATGCTTCATCAAACGGTCAGCATACTTGCTCATCTTAAAGAAATATGCCTCCTCGCTTGCCTTTGTAACCTCACGGCCACAATCAGGACACTTACCGTCAACTAGCTGAGTTTCAGTAAAGAAGGACTCACAGGGAGTGCAGTACCAGCCCTCATATGTGCCCTTGTAAATGTCACCCTGCTCGTAGAGCTTCTTAAAAATATTTGTAACAGCTCTTTTGTGATAGTCGTGAGTTGTTCGAATAAAATGGTCATGAGATGAGCCTACAAGCGCCCAAATACCCTTGATAACATCAGATATTCCATCAACATACGCCTGTGGAGCAACACCTGCCTCGCGCGCAAGATTTTCAACCTTTTGACCATGCTCGTCAGTTCCTGTCATAAAGCGAACATCAAAGCCCCTTTGCCTTTTGTATCGTGCATACGCATCAGCCATTATAATCTCATAGGTGTTTCCAAAATGAGGCTTAGCAGACGCATAAGCAATTGCAGTTGTCATGTAAAATTTTTGCTTGTTTTCCATTTCAAATCTCCTTATACCTTTTCCGCACCCAAATAAACTGTGTCAATCTCCGGGTCGGTTATATCCTTAATAGCGATAAAATCCGCACGATAGGAGGGCGCAATTTTGCCCACTCCCTGTGCCTTAACCATATTTGCAGGATTTATTGTAGCATATTTTATCGCCTCGCAAAGCGAAATACCACAGAAATCCATAAAATTCTTCATAGCCTTAAACATGGTAAGCGTGCTACCGGCAATAACACCAAGCTCATTTACCGCAACGCCACCCTTGACTACAACCTTAATGCCCGCAACCTCGGACGCAAAGCCCTCGTCGGTGCAAGCTAGCGCAATCGAGTCAGTAATAAGCACAAGCATATTAGCCGGCTTTGATTTGTAAGCAAGCCTTACTAATGCGGGATGCGAATGATAGCCATCGCAAATAAGCTCTGCCATAGCGCCATCCTCTGTAAGAGCAACCACCGTAGCACCCGGCATTCGATGGTGAATTTTTGTCATAGCATTGTATGTGTGTGTAAATGAACGCGCACCAAGCTCAAGCGCGTGTGTCGCTTCCTCGTAGGTCGCATTTGTGTGCGCAATTCCCACGGTAACGCCAAGCTCGTTTGCTCGCTTTATAAATTCGTCACCACCATCAAGCTCAGGCGCAATCGAGGCGTGAACCAAATATGGCTTCATAAGAGAGCATAGCTCGTCAAGCTCGCTCGCATTGGGCTTTACTAAAAACTCAATAGCGTGCGCACCCTTCATTTCGGGATTTAAATATCTTCCCTCAAGATGAACGCCAATAATATTTGCGTGTCCCGATAGATTATCTCTGTTTTCGTTTATAGCAGAAATAGACTCCTTCCAGCCCTCGTATGTATCCGAGGCAAGAGTAGCCATAATAGAGGTAGTACCCATTTTTGCGTATTTTTGACGCATAAAGCGAACATTATCAGCATCAGCAAAATTAAAATCAAGCCCGCCAAGACCGTGAGTGTGCACATCAATAAGACCGGGGATAAGATACTTGCCCCCAAGGTCAATAGCCTCGTAGCCACAAGGTACATCACCTGAAATAATATCAGTAATAATTCCGTCCTCGCAAAGCACACTCGCCTTATCAAAGGCTTCAGTATCGCTGTTGAAAATATATCCGTTAATAAAAGCAACTCTTTTCATAATTGCACCTCATAAAAACCATATACTTAATATATTTTAACAAAAAAGTAAAAATATATCAATACTAAAATGAAAATAAATTAAATTTTATTAAAAGCGAAAGTAAAACGGACAAATAAATTTGCCCGTTTAAAATTAAGCTATTGGCTGAGGTGTAGCCACTTGTGGCGTGTCTTTATTGATTAATCACTTTGTAAATTTCGTTCTTTGGAACTCCACGATCCTTAGTTACCGCCTTTATGGCGTCCATCTTTGCATACCCCAAGGCAACATAATGCTCAAAATGTGCCTCAATTGTCATGCTCGCCCAAAATGCATCATTTATAATATCAGCCTCGCTTGCACCCTCAATCACAAGAACAAATTCGCCCCTTGGCTCCTTGTCCTCATAATACGAAATAGCACCCGAAAGAGTAGTGCGAAGGATTTCCTCATTTATCTTTGTAAGCTCTCTGCAAAGAGCTATTTTTCTCTCGCCAAAAACCTCAAAAATGTCACACAGGGTCTTCTTTAGCTTGTGTGGAGCTTCGTAAAACACAGTGGTTCTGGGGTCGTTCTTAATCTCGTTCAATCTCTCCATACGACTGCCCTTATTAGTGCTCAAAAAGCCCTCAAAGCAAAATCTACCGGTCGGCAGAGCAGAAAGCGCAAGAGCATTGACCACAGCCGAGCAACCGGGAATAGAGGTAACAACAATCCCCTCTTCGGCGCAAAGGCGAACCAAATCCTCACCGGGATCACTTATTGCAGGAGTGCCGGCATCAGTTACAAGCGCACAGCTAAGCCCCTCACGAAGCCTTGAAATAATCTCAATGCCACGCTCACGCTTGTTGTGCTCAAAATAACTAATCATAGGCTTGCTAATACCATAGCACGCAAGAAGCTTGCCCGTGTTTCTGGTGTCCTCGGCAGCGATTAAGTCAACCTCATTAAGTGTTTTTAGCGCCCTCTCACTTATGTCAGATAAGTTTCCAATAGGAGTCGCAACAAGGTATAAAACCCCACCCTGTATCACATTTTTGTCCTCTCGAGAAACATTTTTCGATTTAATACTACTCATTTTCTATCTCCAAGCTACAATTCTCGTAAATTCTCGCATATCGGCTTGTATATGTCGTCGTTCCATTCTCGTAAATGTAAATAGGAGCGTCAATTATCAAGCCACCCTTGCCACCCTTTTTCGCTTGAATTAGCGCAAGAGAGGGCGAGGAGTGTGTGTTAGAATGAATAAATATAAGCCTTTTAGGCTCTAAATTATTGCTCCTTAAAGCAAAGATAAGGTCGCATAGCCTGTCCGGACGATAAACCACATAAAAGCTTCCACCGTGCTTTAAAACACGCTTAGCACAGGCACAAAAATCATCAATGCTCGCACACACCTCGTGACGCGCAATGTTTTTCTTATCAAGCTCGTTTGCCTTGCCCGAGTCAACCCTCATATAAGGCGGATTTGAAAAAGCAAAGTCAACCTCTCCGTCGGTGTCTGATGGCAAAATATCCGTTACATTCTTGTTTATAGGCGTGAAAGCTCCCTCAAAGCCATTGAGAACAGCATTGCGCCTTGAAAGCTCACAAAAGCGCTCTTGAATCTCAATTCCGTACACATGTGCGCACTTTTTTCTCGACAAAGCAAGAAAGGATACAACCCCCGTGCCCGAGCCAAGCTCAACGCCTTTAAGCTTAGAGCGACGAGGTAAAAAGGACGCCAAAAGATAAGCGTCAGTGCCAAAGGTAAGCCCGTCGGACAGCTCAATCAGCTTTAAATTTTCATTTATTTCATTAATTCTTTCATCGTTATTCAAAATCATAATTCTAAATTAGGCCTAACTAAACAACAACGGAGTCGAAAGGGACTCCGTTTTGTTGTTTATTTGAAAATTATTCCTCAACGATTGCCTCAACAGGACATTGAGCTGCACAAGCACCGCACTCAACACATGTTTCAGTGTCAATTACGAACTTGTCATCGCCTTCAGCGATAGCCTCAACAGGACATTGACCTGCGCAAGCACCACAAGAAATGCATTCGTCTGTAATTCTGTAAGCCATTTTCAAATACCTCCGTAAGAATTTGTAATTTTATTGTATCACAAAAAAATTATTTGTCAATAAGAAATTGAAAATTAATTGTCATCATTATCGTTATTTCCACTCTTTTCGCCCTTTTTCGGTCTGGAAATAACAGTTACATCATCTCTGTGATAAACTCTGACATTGTCATTTATCGACACCTTGATAGTACCCTTGATAGGATGAATTTCAACCACCGTACCAACACCATCAGGAGTCTTAACGGTTGAATCAACAGGCGGAGTTAGCCTAATTTCCTCAACATAAGCCTCATGCTCATATCTCAAACAGCACATAAGCCTACCGCAAGCACCCGAAATCTTCGACGAATTAAGAGATAAGCTTTGCTCCTTCGCCATCTTAATTGATACCTGAACAAAATCAGGCAAGAAAGACGAGCAACAAAATTGCCTTCCGCAAACACCAAGACCACCCATAAATTTAGCCTCGTCA
This sequence comes from Clostridia bacterium, assembly GCA_017408585.1. Lineage (GTDB taxonomy): Bacteria > Bacillota > Clostridia > Oscillospirales > CAG-272 > RGIG2000. The sequence goes on from JAFQUJ010000006.1 coordinate 23,624, forward strand.
CGAATACCAATCTGTCTTAGCTCAATTCTCGTCTTAAAGGTAGATGCAAGATCCTTTACAAGCTCACGGAAATCAATTCTTCCATCAGCCGTGAAATAAAATGTAAGCTTTGACATATCAAAGGTGTATTCAGCCTCAATCAGCTTCATTTCAAGCTGATGAGAGAGAACCTTGCCCTGACAAATTTTAAGAGCCTCTTCCTCTTTTTTCTTAATCTCCTTATGCTTTGCAATATCCTCGGGCGTCGCAATTCTAATAACAGGCTTTAAAGGAGAAACAATCTCCGTGGCTTTAACAAGCTTGTTAGGTACGCAAACCCTTCCAAACTCAACACCCCTCGCCGTTTCCACAATCGCAAAATCCGTGTGCCTTGCAACACAACCATTAGGAGCAAAATAATATGTTTTACCGCCTTCCTTAAAGCAAACGCCAATAACCTCGGTTTGCTCATTTGTTGCGGGAATATCAATTCTGTTCTCGTTTGACATTTTAACTACCTTTCTTTTTGGAATTTACTAAAATCGACATAAGCGTAAGCGCTGTGTTCGAATTTAAATTGAGCGCCGATATCGCTTCATCTAGCGCATCGTAAACGCCCATAAGCTTGCCTAGCTGGTGCTTTTGCGCAATTTGGAGGGCTTCCTCTCGTGATGTGAAGAAATATAACGGAGCGCCCTTGTCCTTCTTTAAGAGAATAATGTCACCAATAACCGAAAGACAAAGCGAAAGATGCTCCTTCAGCTCCTCACGCCCATATCCTGAATAGGATAACAAAAGAGATACCGCATACGCATCATTCTTTATCACCGCAAGAGTGAAATCAAGCGCGCTCTTGCGCCTTTCAATCAATTCAAGCGCCTTTTTCTCGTCGGTCAGGTCAATCGCATAGCCGAGCGAGCCACACGACGCAATTACAATCTCGCGCAAAGCCTCATCGTTCATGCCAAAACGAAGATTTTCCTTCAAATACTTAAAGATAACCTCGCCATCAAGAAGCTCCGTTCTTAAAATTTGAGCACGAGAGCGAATAGTTTCAAGCAACGCCCCCGCATCAGTTGTAAGAAGAAAGAAAATAACATTTTTAGGTGGCTCTTCAAGCGAAATAAGAAGAGCATTCTGCGCCTTGATATTCATCTTATGCGCATTCTCGAAAATATATATCTTAAAATCGCTTTCGTTTGGTGCATCATAAAGTCCCTGCTTAATTTCACGCACCTGATCAACCTTCGTTATTTCAAAATAACGGACATCTGTGTGAATGCCATCGAGCACTCTCTTACAGCTAGTGCATTCCATACACGGACGCCCAAGCGAGCTAGAACAAAAAATACCCGCCGATGCAAGCGTCGCGATAAGCCTCTTTCCTGTGCCCTGAGCACCCTCAATTATGTAAGCATGAGAAAAGCTAGAGCTGGCAATAGCACTACCAAGAGTTTTCTTTATTTCGTTGTTGCCGATAAGAGTCTTGAAAATTTCCAAAATAAAGCCCCCTTAAATAGTATTACTGATATATTATATCATACCAAAATACATTCTGTCAAATGAAAATTGATATATTTTTGTAATATTTGATATTAAATGGAAATAAATTACACAAAAATTTATGCAAGAGTGAAAAAAATGGATAAATTTGAAAAAACACTTGAATATTTTTGACAAATAGTATAAAATATATAGTTGGTAGGGAACGGAAATCATTCCATACACAAAAAATTAAAAAAATCGGAGGACTTTAAAATGTCAGTTAAAGTTGCAATCAACGGTTTCGGCCGTATCGGACGTCTTGCATTCAGACAGATGTTCGGAGCAGAGGGCTACGAGGTAGTAGCAATCAACGATCTTACAAGCGCAAAAATGCTTGCACACCTTCTCAAGTACGATACAGCACAAGGCAAATATGCTCTTGCTGATACAGTATCATATGACGAAGAGGCAAACAGCATCACAGTAGACGGAAAGACAATCAAAATCTATGCAGAGAAGGACGCTGCTAACTGCCCATGGGGTGAGCTTGGTGTTGATGTTGTTCTCGAGTGCACAGGCTTCTACTGCTCAAAGGAAAAGTCAATGGCACACATCAATGCTGGTGCTAAAAAGGTAGTTATCTCAGCTCCTGCCGGAAACGACCTTAAGACAATCGTATTTGGAGTAAACCACGACACACTTACAGCTGATGACAAGATCATCTCTGCTGCATCATGCACAACAAACTGCCTCGCTCCTATGGCTAAGGCTCTTAACGATGCATTCCCAATCCAAAGCGGTATCATGACAACAGTTCACGCATACACAGGCGACCAAATGATCCTTGACGGCCCACACAGAAAGGGTGACCTTCGTCGTGCTCGTGCTGGCGCACAAAACATCGTTCCTAACTCAACAGGCGCTGCAAAGGCTATCGGCCTTGTAATTCCTGAGCTCAATGGCAAGCTTATCGGTTCTGCACAAAGAGTTCCTACCTGCACAGGCTCAACAACACTCCTCGTTGCAGTAGTTAAGGGCGAAAATGTAACAAAGGAAGCTATCAACGCAGCAATGAAGGCTCAAGCTACTGATTCCTTCGGCTACAACACAGACGAAATCGTTTCATCTGATGTTATCGGTATGCGTTATGGCTCACTCTTCGATGCAACACAAACAATGGTTGCAAAGATTGACGAAACCACATATCAAGTACAGGTTGTTTCTTGGTACGATAACGAGAACTCCTACACAAGCCAAATGGTTCGTACAATCAAGTACTTCGCTGAAATCTAATTTTAACGAAAATACAAAAAATCCTCTTGCACTCGCAAGAGGATTTTTCTTTTTCAGCCCAAAAACAAGAAAAAATAAAAAATCTAAAAAAATTTTAAAAATCTTGTCACACTTTTCATTTTCCATTGTTTTATTAAATAGAAGAAAAATTAAAAGCGAAAATTATCGTTATCTTGCACAAAAATAATAATTTCAAAGGACAATAAAAAAATCAAAATTTGTGCAAAACAGAAAAGATGTCAATGCTCGGGTGAAAATTGTGTGAAAATCAATAAATTTTATCGCCTTGTATGCTAAAATAAAATTAAAGAAAGCATTTCAAGGCGAAATCTAACAAAAGGAGGAAAGCTTTTTAATTTGATATTTCACACTATTTAAGAGCAAAAATAAATTTTAAATAGGAGGAATTTTAAATGAAAAAACTTTTATCAATCTTATTAGTATCAATAATGCTACTTACTCCGCTAGCTATGACAGCCGGCGCTCAGACCTTGAAGGATAGCCTAATTGAGTCAACGCCTACGGAAAACAAAATCACCTCAGAGCTAAGCACATATCTTGAAAGCATAGATAATGACGAATATGTAAAGATATATGTTTGGCTAAATGATTATGGTGAGGATATGCTATATCAAGTTTTGTCAAAAAGGCTTGGCGCAACTATAACCGCCGAAACAGAGGAAAATTACATAGTAAGCAAAATATCTGCTAAAAAACAATTTTTGAAGGAAGGCCTTGAAAGACTATCAAAAAGCGGAGAGTATAACACTCTCTCAACAATAGGAAAAATAGAGGCAAAAAGCCTGAGTGCCGACGATTTCAGAGCCCAAGCTCTAATCCCCGAGGTAATGACAGATACTGAAATCCAAACCTGTCTTGAAAGTCAAATGACCTCGGACGAGATAATCTCACTCTCCGAAAGAACCCAATTCCTAAAGGATTATAGAGCAACAAGAAAGGCTCTTAATACCTCTGTAAATGATACCTTCTATCAAAAGCTAAACCTCAATAAGTGCAAAAATGTTTATCTTGACCAAGCGCTTGCTTATGCCGAGCTCGAATGCCCAAAATCATATGTTGAAAACCTTGAAAGCATGGATATTGTAAATCAAATCGGATTATATCAAGAGGTTGAGTTTTTTACTGATTATGAAACTTTTAAGAACGAAGAAATAGATACTCGAGGAATTTCTGGCAACTACTATCACATGACACCACATGAAACATTGGGATACAATGGTGCGGGAATTAAAGTTGGAATTTTGGAGCAAACAGGCATATACGATCAATCGAGTCCTCATATAGAAGACAAAATTATTAATACAAATGTTGCTTCGACTTCTAACTTTAGTTTGCATGCTACCACTGTTTTGTCGATTTTGGCAGGAGACAGTGTTTTAATAGGAATAGAGAAATATCAAGGAATCGCACCCAATGCCTCTTTATATTATTCAAATTTAAAAGTCTTTGAATCATATGATAATAAATATAGTGCTGCTATAAATTGGTTTGTTTCAAATAATGTTTCTGTTCTTAATATGAGTTTTGGTGTGTTTTATAAAAACAGAGAAACCCAAAATTATGTATTTGATTATCAAACTATAGATAATATAGTGGATCAGTATGTAATCCAGTATAGACTTGTTATAATAAAATCTGCCGGTAACACTTCTGATGAGGTTGACGAAAATGGAAATTATATACTCGATGAAAATGGTAATCGTATTATTAGAAATGATATAAATGTTACCAATCCAGGATTGTCATATAATGTTATTACTATTGGAAATGTCGATATTACAACAAACAACGGGAAAAGTGCAATGAATAGTAGTAGCTGTTACGAGGAAGATTCGTACTTGTCTAACAAGCCAGAACTGAGTGCATTTGGAACTCGAATAGCAATGTGTGGCTATGATGATAATGGAATACTGAAACTTTACCATTTTGGTTCGGGCACAAGCTTTGCCGCACCTATGGTAGCAGGAACTGCTGCACTCATAATGCAAGCCAATTCTGATTTGATAGGTGAACCAACTGCGATAAAAGCTATTCTTATGAATGGTGCAGACGAAGAAGCTATTTACTATAATGATATTGAAACAGCAAATGTTTCCTTGGATAATGAACTTGTTACATTAACTCCAAGTATATTAAATGAAAATAAAATATCTGTAAATTCTACGATTTTAAGAGAAAAAAGCGGAGCAGGACTTTTAAATATTCCGGCATCAATAAGAATGGCTCAAAGTAAAATGTTCTATCCAATCATGTTTGACTATTCTCCATATGGATTTGTTAGCGAAAAATATATATTTAACGCAGGAACCATGGTTGAGGTTGGAATGGTATACGAAAAGTTTACTGACGAAATATTAACCTCAAAATATGTTTATGATCTTAATCTTCAAATTTTAGATTCAACTGGTGCTGTAATATTTGAGTCTGCTGACACAACAAATAATGTAGAGCTATACAAATGTACATTTAAACAAACTGGAACATATCAATTTAAAATAATTGCTTCGTCACAAGATATAGAGCCCTATGTGGGCATGGCGTTTACTAGCTTAATAATTTCTTGTGCTTGTAACGAAAAATTGCTCTCTCAAGGAGCATGTTCCAGTGCCTCTCATGCGATTTCGTGTTCTAATCAAGACTGTGGTTTTTCGTGTAACGAAATTCACCATGTGGTGCATGCAACAAAAACACTATCAAACGGAATGCCAATCACATGCACCATTTACTATTGTCCACAAAAATTTGTTAGTTCTGTTCCACCACCAAGTTTCAACTATTACGAAATGGTTTTTTCTGTAACAACGCCCAATGGTTATACATTCCACGGAGTTATGCCGGCAGGATCAAATGTTACTCAAACATCGGTAGGGGAAATACGCAGATTAACCTTTGAAGCGATAATCGAAGCTCCAAACGGTAATGTATCATTCGTTGTAACTCCAACATTTACAATAACGATAGATTATTACGAACAAACAGTAACAATATCATAAATTATAAGGAAGGGAACGACCCTTCCCCAAAGGAGTTGATTTTATGAAAAAATTACTATCAATATTTTTAGCCCTAATTTTCTGCCTTGGTATTTTCGTGTCCTGCAATAATGAAACTCAAACAGAATCGTCAAGCGGAATAGAACACAACAAAACAGAAGTGGTTAAATATTATTACCATAGATCTTATTTGGAGAGGGATAGCGTCAGGCGAGAGCGTGGAGTTACTGTTATTGAGACTGAAGATGAGTTAAATGATTTTTTTGACCCCAAGGGAATTAATGTTTTTGAAAACGAAAATATAGAAAAAATGCTTTCTCTAAATTATATTTTAGTGATAGCTAGAGCCCCGTTATCTTATAATGAAGAAATTATGGGTTATCGAGATATAGAAATAATTAACGATAATGGCGTTATCTTCGTTGATATACTGGAAACATATTTTGATATAGAATATAATGATGGTGAAATTTTTTATATTGAAATTATGCCGGAGCCTTCAAGTAGTACCGATAATGTAATTTATTCCACATACTACGATGTTGTTCTTGTTCCAAAAGATAAAGTCACAATAAACAATAACAATATATCGATTGTAAAAATAATTCATCCTATAGCGGATTAAAATACAGACAGGGAACAAAGGAGACATGGGACTCTTCTGTGTCTTAGCAAAAGCAAACAAGGGTGCGACCCTCGCACCATTCCCGAAATGAGTTGATTTGTTGTATTCTATAAATCTATAAAGCAGACTTGACAAATCAAGTCTGCTTTAGTTTTTTTGGCAAAACTCATTGAAAGCTACGCCTATGTGTGATAAACTTAATCTATATATTTGAAAAAAATCAAAAATAATCTAAATCTGCTGAAAAAGGAGGGCAAAATATGAATATTTTCAAGCTAAGACCGCTAGCGCTAGGATGCTTTTGCGCAATCGTCGCTATGTATCTTGCATATTTCCTTGGAAATATTTTTGATATCGCTATAATAGTTATAAGCGCAGTAGCCCTCGTTACTATAATAACAATAGCGGTTGCTACTAAAAGTGATAAAAGCGCAAAATGGCTCTCTCGAATTTTACCACTTTGCCTGTGCCTTATAATTGCGCTTTCAAGCTCGCTTATAGTCTTTGAGACAGACAAGAAAATTCTTGAAAAATACGAAAATCAAACAATCGAGGCAACTCTTGAAATAACAGAAATTCGCCTCTCTAAGCCCTATGAAACAATAGCTATTGCAAAGCTAATGGACGAAAATGCCCATCTGATACTCAGCCTACCCGACGATAAGGTTGAGGTAGGAGATGTTATAGGAGCAACCGTCACATTTAGAGCCCTCAAGGATAGTGCCATAGGATATAGCGAAAGCGACTTTTATTTAAGCGAAGGAATTTTCATGAGCGCAGAGGCGCAGGAATATTCAGTTGTAGAGCAAATTGAGCCAAAGGCTCTCAATGTGCTAAAATCAATTAATAAATATCTTAGCTCGCTTGTCGAAAAATCTGTAAATAGCGACACAGCCTCGCTAATTTCTGCTATGCTACTAGGAAATAAGGATACGCTGGGCGCTGACATTAAAAGGGATTTTTCTGCTCTTGGAATTAGCCATATACTTGCCCTTAGTGGAATACACATTTCTCTTATTAGCTCAATGCTGGGCGCATTTTTGGAGCTGATAAAGCTAAGAAGAAAGCCTCGGTATTTTATAATAGTTGGAATGATATTGCTTTTTATCGGTATAACAGGCTTTTCTCCATCAGCACTAAGAGCCGGATTTATGCTCATAATATTCCATACTCTAAGTCTTGTAGGCTTTGATGGCGACGGAGTTACCACCCTGTTTTTCTCCGTATTAATAATTATAGCCATCGACCCGTATTCAATATTTTCTATTAGTCTAATGCTGTCCTTTGTCGCAATGCTCGCTTGTATATGCGCAAGCTATTTTACGAAGGGAGTAAGGGTGCTTTATCGAATACGCCCAAAATTTATAAGAGGAGCAGTCTATATGCTGATAACCTCTTGTGTTGTTATGCTGTTCACACTACCGATAATTGCAATTTTCTTTGACCATGTGTCGATATTTGCGCCAATTTTCAACATTATTTTTGTTCCAATCTTAACTCTGCTTTTGTATATTTCACCATTTGTTTTAATTTTGGGAAATATTCCCTATGTGAGCGTGATTGTTACATATCCGGCAGAGCTAATCACAAAAGCAACCCTGTTTCTATCCTCGAAAATAGCAAGGGCAGATTTCTTAACTGTTTCCTTTACTACAATAGCGCATCAAATTGCTATTTTAATAATAGCGATGGCAATAATTTTCGCATTGATCCTAAAACGAAAAATGCTCAAAAAATGTGTCCTCACTCTTGTTCTCGGCGTAGCTCTTTTTGCATCAAGTAGCATCTATGTCGCTATTTCAAGAGCGAATAGTGTATCAATCTCCTCGTATAACTATCTTTCATACGATATTGTCGCAATCGAAAGCGATAACGAGGTAATGATAATCGAAGCATCAAGTCCAAGTAAAAGCACCACCTCGTGCTCGGGCTTTTATGCATCAAAAATAGGATATTCTGATATACAGCTCTATGTTGTAACGGATTATAGCTATCGCATAGCTGAAGCGCTTGATAGCGTAACCGATATTACAAGAGTAAGAGAAATAATGCTTCCAACTCCTAAAACAGACGAGGAAATGGCGTATTTTGACGAGGTGTCAAAAATAGCTGTTGAAAAAGAAGTCAAGCTCTCTCAAATTCCCGAAAAATTCAATTTTGGCGACACCTGTGTCGATTTTATGGGCTATGAGCGATTGGGAAGAAGCACTAAAAGGTGTGTTGCATACTCTGTTAGCGCAAGTAAATCGCGCTTTACATATCTTGGCGCATCAGCATATGAATATATAAGCTATTTCCCGGGAAATTACGCAAGGGCATCGAACGCAATCCTGTTTGGCTCATATGGGCCTGTCTATAAAATGGAATATTCCTTCGATATTCCAAACGCCGAATGTGTAATATTTCATGAAAATGCACAGGAATATTGCGCTATCGAAATTCCTGCGCAAGCTATCAAGCCACCAATGCACAAAATCATAATAAAAAATTAAAAATCAAACACATATCCCACAATTTAAGACCATTCTAGGCAAGAATGGTCTTTTTGTGTCACAATGTGTCGAGGCGTGCCATATTATGTATTGAGCGAAAGCTCGAAAGGAGAAAAGAGAATGGACAGAAATTCAAGAGGCTCGTATAATGCGGACTTTAATCAATTCTCAAAATTTTTAAGAAATCCACGCCGTGCTACCCCCGAGGCAAGCCCGTGTAATAGTAATAATGGTGGTAATTCCCAACCAAATATTCCCCAACAAAGCGGTGGGCCATCTCTTGCAATGGTGTATCCAATATCGCAAAAATGGCAGGGAATATATGACCCCGAAATCGCTCTTATGAACGGAACAATATTTGAGGAGCTGAACAAGCCCTTCTATCCCACAGGCTGTAATACAAATAACGGATGCCGTGGCAATAATCGCACAGGAGGTACAAGAAGATGAATAACGGATTAAGTCGCGAAAAGCTACTTCGCCAAATTCAAATATACTCCTTTGCGGTGTATGATGCACTATTGTATCTCGACTCACACCCAAGCTCCAAGGAGGCGCTTGACTTCTATAACAAATATAAGCAGGCAGAGAGTCGCGCTATTGCTGAGTATGAATCTCGCTTTGGCAAAATCAGGCTAAGCGGTCAAGAGAGCTCTTGGCAATGGACAGACGGACCTTGGCCTTGGCAGAATGAGGAGGATAAATAAATGTTTCAATATGAAAAGAAATTACAGTATCCTGTAAATATCAAAACCCCCAACCCAAAATATGCAAGCATCATAATCAGCCAAATCGGTGGCCCTGATGGCGAGGTTGGCGCATCGCTACGCTATCTAACACAAAGAATAGCTATGCCATATGCACAAATCACAGGTATCTTAACGGATGTCGGAGTTGAAGAGCTCAGCCATATAGAAATGGTTTCAGCAATAATTTATCAGCTCACAAGAGGACTAAGTCAAGAGCAAATAAGAGAGTGTGGCTTTGACGCATACTTTGTTGACCATACAACAGGTGTGTACCCCACCGCCGCATCAGGCTTCCCCTATACAGCTGCATCAATGCAGTCAAAGGGCGATGTTCTAGCAGATCTTCACGAGGACCTCGCAGCCGAGCAGAAGGCAAGAGTAACCTATGATAACATTCTTCGACTGGTCGATGATCCCGATGTTTGTGACCCAATCAAATTCCTTCGCGCAAGAGAGGTAGTTCACTACCAGCGCTTCGCCGAGGCACTTGGAATAGCGCAGGATAAAATGAACGAGAAAAACTTCTACGGCTATAATCCCGCCTTCGATAAATCGCCCTTCGCAAGATAAATTTAAAGAAAAGCACGAGAAAATCGTGCTTTTCTTTTGGTCACAAAATTTACATTTTGTTCACAATTTGTAAAGAATGCACAAAAAATCAAAAACTCCGATGGACAATATCAAGTTAAATAAGGAGAATTTTGAAAAATCGAAGCATATAATTTGTGCAAAATTAACAAAAAACGGGGGGGGGGGTACTTTTTTGTGCAACTTGACAAAAACTCGCGTATGTGATAATATAATAACATAAAAAATTGCGCTCGCAAGAGTGACTCTTATCAAAAGGAGAAAAAGAAATGAAAAAAACAATTAAACTTGCTGTTGTTTTTGCCATCGCAGTCTTGATGTGTATGTTGCTTGCGGTTTTTGCATCTGCTGAAACATACAATGTGAAATACGCTGATATCGGAAGCGGTGTTAAAAACACTGTCAAGACCGACGAGGATGGAAAGATAGTATTGAGAGATACTGCTGTAACATCAAAGGAAGGAAAGGTTTTTTACGGTTGGTTTGATGAAAATGGCACATTTTATAAGCCGGGTACCGAGCTGACTCTTACTGCAGACACTCTGTTTAGAGAAGCATATGCTTTCCCAGTAACAGATCTTGCAGGACTAAAAACCTATCTTTCAAGCTCAAACGGCTGGGGTCTTGTAAGACTTGATGCCGATTTGGATTTGTCCGAGGCAACTGGCGCTCCCGGTTGGCAGGCCGGTGGCGGAATTAGAGTCTTTTTAGATTTGAACGGTCACACAATCAACTATACAGGCACCGATAATCTATTTTCATCAACGAGAATAGGCTTAGACCTTCTAAACTCCTCTGAAAAGGAAGCGAAGATTATAGCGAATAATCTTGGCTCGGATAAGGCTATCATTGCTATATCTAAGCATGGCTGGGGAGACGGAAAGCAGCTCGGCTTGTCAGTTGGTAAAAATGTAAGACTTGAAACCAACGGCCCACTCTTTAGAGTAGGTAACTTCTTTAATGATGGAACGGGTGGAGAGGCAAATGAATGTCCTTACATAAGAATTTGGGGAACAGTTGTAGCAAGAACCTTGGTAGACGCTAAAACAAATTTGACCCATATGGCAGATATTGAAATCCATGATGTTGCAAATGTAACCTTGACAGGAACAACATGGTGGGAGAATCCATCTACAAAAGCATTTAATCCATTTGCAAGCGTTGTAATTGATGACGGCGCAAAAATCACAATGACCAATCCGGATTTCAAGTGGTTCCCATCAGTTGATTATGTCATCCAAGTGGAATACAATGTTACAGGCGGAACATTTAATGTAAAGCTTCCTGACGGTATTTTGAAGTATGGCTATGATGATGTTTATGATGCAAGCACAGGGCTTTATAATGTAAAATATGTAGCGTGTGATCTTGAGGGCTCAAACGGCGAGCATACATTCAAGATTCAAGAGCCGTTTAACGATATGGCTGCAACCTGTGATTTGAGTGGCTTACACTATTACAGATGTATGTGTGGCTCTGCATATATTGATGATGTAGCCGCACTCGGACATAGCTACACCGCAGTTACAATAGAAAAGATCGCAACCGCAACCGAAAACGGTATTAAGCGCGTAACCTGCGAAAACTGTGATGATAGCTACACCTATGAATATTCCTTTGACCCGGGTGACCAAACAATCACAATCGTTGTAAAAACCGATGGCGGAAATAAGGAAATCACCGCACTTGTAAAGGATTTTTATAACTACACAGTAAGCGAGGACTTGTCAGGCTTCGTAGCATCCTTTGACTCCGTAAAGACCTTCGCTGACCCCGATAATGCTGAAACAACATATACAATAGCAAATATCGTTAAGCTCGTTGTTCCGGCAGGCTTTACAAGTATTAAGACAGGCGCAATCAAAAACGCAACAGCCCTTGAGGAAATCGTTCTTCTTGATGGCGCAAATTTAACCTTCGCAAGCAAGTCAATTGACAACTGTACCGCACTCAAGTCAATCGTTCTTGGCGATTGCACAGTTACCTTTAGTGGCAACACAATCAACGGTAACACCGCTGACCTTACAATTGACGCAAGCAAGGCGAATGTAACAACTCTTACAAGCGCGTTTGAGGGTAAATCCACCCTTAAGCACTTCGTAATGGGAACAGGCAAATCTTATGACTTCGCCGCAAGCACCTTCAAGACCGCAGGCATTGAGGAATTCGTCGTTCCTGACTACGCAACCTTGAAGGCGGCATACGGAACCTGCTTCCAAGCAAATAATCTTAAATATGTTTACATCGGTCGCGGAATTACCTCTATTGATAACATCTTTGACCAATGCTACTATATGCAAACAATCGTTCTTATGGATGTTACAAGCATCACAGGACAATATTTCGCATGCCTTGCAAATAAGGGCGAGGATGTACTTAGAATTTATCACCACGGCACCAGCCTTTCCACGGGAAGTAATTTCCTTTACCAGTCCCACGGTGTAATTCTCTACACCAACGCAACAGGCTGGAAGGGCTCAATGAGCTCGTGCAGTGCCACTACTAAAACCGTTGACGGTGTTGAGATTTCATATCCCGCATACACCATAGTTAAGGGTATTCCTCACCAATACATCGAGGGTGGCGTTGATGCAACCTGTACCGCAATGGGCTCAACAGGCTATACAACCGACTGTCCCTGCGGAGTAGTAGCAGACGCAACATATACAACCTATAAGGGCGTAAACGCAGGCACAGCAGTAAACGGAACAACAGTTACCGAGGGCTCAATCACCGTTGGTACAACAACCCCTGCACTCGGTCATGAGTTCTATGAAAATAACGCTGAAAAGCAAATTATCGTTTCACAAACCCCCGCAACCTGTATCAAGGATGCAACAATAACCTATAAGTGCGCTCGTTGCGACGAAACAAAGACAGTCGTTCAAGAGGGCACCGTAAAGGGACACACTCCTGAGGCTGAATGGACAGTAACCCTTGAGCCAACCTGCGCAGCCGATGGCTTCAAGCAAAAGATTTGTACAGAATGTAACACACTCGCTGAGGGTGAAGTTATCCCCGCAATCGGACATGTAGCAAGTGGCGAATGGGTAACAACCGTTGAGGCTACCTGCTCCGTTGGCGCAACAAGAGTTCAATATTGTAAGAACGAGGGTTGTGGCTTCGTAGCTCTTAGCGAAACAACCGAGCCAAACGGACACACCCCAAGCACCGAATGGACAGTAACAGTTCCTGCAACCTGTGAAAAGGCAGGCGAAAAGGAAAACCGTTGCACCGTTTGCCGTGCTATAATTGAGACAGTAGCAATCGACGCACTCGGCCACGAATTTGATATCAATAACGGAGCATTTGTAAGCGAAATTAAATACGCAGATGGCTTTAATAAGACCGGAACAACAAAGACAACCTGTGCTCGTTGCGAGGAAACACAGGATGGCGAATGTGCTCCTATCTTCACAGCAAAGGGATATTCTGTAAACAATGCCGGTAACAGCCTAAATGGTGGCTATACCGTAGATATTGAACTTCTCAAGGCATATATAGGTGTAAGTGGAAGCATTGAGTTTGGTATTGTAATTGCAAACGCAAATACCTTTAATGGAAGCTTCTTTGATGGAAGAACGGTTAACAATGCCAAGGCACTTCAGGTAAGCATATCACCTGAATATTCAAACTTTGATTGCTCAATTGATTTTGGCACAACATCAAATAGCACTCTTGAGCTTATCATTTGCGCATATGTAATCGACGAAGACGGAAATGCAAGCTTCATTCAGGCAGAAAACGATTATGCGCTTGAAGTAACTGTTGGCTCACAACTCTTTACTAAGGTAACTCTTGACCTTGTTGCAACAAATGTTGTCGAGCAACCGGATGCAATCCTTCCTACAAATGACGAGGAATAATATTAAGCTTTTCAAAAACCAAAAGTAACAAAAACGCCACTCAAACGAGTGGCGTTTTTATTGATATATACAATTTTATATAATAATTTATAATAAATAATTGACATTGCACAAAAATAGTGCTAAAATTACATAAAGCAAAAAAATCTATATCCCGAGGATGGGCAAAAAATGAACACATTACATTTGAAGTATGCACTTGAGGTAGCACGCACTAGATCCATTTCGCAAGCAGCGGCAAATCTTTTTATGGCTCAGCCAAATCTAAGTAAGGCAATTCGTGAGCTGGAGGAATATGTAGGAATAAAAATTTTTGAGCGTAGCTCAAGAGGAGTTGTTCCAACAGAGCAGGGCCTTGAATTTTTAGGCTATGCACAAAGAGTTTTAGCCGATATTGATAAAATGAAAAGGCTTCGCGATTTCACAAACATTCACCAAACTAACATATCAATCCCTCGTGGAAGCTATATTTCAAAGGCATTCGCTGATTTTATAGCAGGACTTGATATGTCAAAGGAAATAAATATAAACCTAAGAGAAACCAACTCAAAGGAAACAATACTTAATGTATCGGAAAATGACTATAACATAGGAATAATAAGGTATCAAATTGTAAATGAAACCTATTTTCTTGATTATTTAAAGGAAAAGGGACTCGATTATCGTCCTCTTTGGAGATTTAAATGCGTCGTTGTTATGAGTCGTGAGCATAGGCTCGCCAAAAAGAAGAAAATCACCTACGAGGAGCTTGTCTCCGACTCGGTCGAAATAGTTCACGGAGATAATGTAATTCCATATACGACAAGGACAGCTCCAACACCTAGCGAAAACATTAAAAGACGAATATATGTGTATGAGCGTGGTAGTCAATTCGAGCTTTTAAGTAATGTAAAAAATCTATATATGTGGGTATCACCCGTTCCCGACCAAACCCTTGAGAGCTTTGGACTTGTCCAAAAGGAATGTGATGTCCCGGATAATGAGTTTATAGATCTTGTAATATTCAGAAAGGGCTATAAGATGACCGAGCTGGAGCTTAACTTCTTAAAGCACCTGGAAAGACAAAGAAATATAGTAGAGAGCTTTTTTGGAAAAGGAGAATAAGCTATGAAAAGCGTAATAATAGTGCCGAACACTCTAAAGCAAGCTACAATTCAATATGCGCAAGAGCTTCTGAAAATTCTTGGTGAGCGAGGAATTGATGCCAAAATTTACAATGATGAAAACGAAGTGCCTGCCTCTGCGTTGGCAATAGTGCTGGGCGGAGACGGAACTATTTTGAGATCGGCAAAGCGCTTTTATGGGAAGGATATATTGCTTTTTGGCATAAATTTCGGGCATCTGGGATATCTTTCCGCAATTAGTCCTAACGAGGCAATTGATGGCATAGAACGCCTAGTGTCAGGCAATTATATAATAGAGCAAAGAACTATGCTCGAGGGTGAAATTATAAGAAATGGTAAGAGTGAGGCGCACTTTATCGGCTTAAATGAAGCGTGCGTGTTCCGTTCAAGCTTGATGCATGCCCTTCGCGCAGAGCTTTCGATTAATAAAAAACACACCGAAACCATAATAGGCGATGGAGTTGTGATATCAACCCCAACAGGCTCAACTGCATACAATTTGTCGCTTGGTGGTCCGATTTTGACACCAACCTCAAAGAGCATGGTGGTAACGCCAATCTCGCCTACATATTTTCCTAAGGCATCTATCGTTATAGATGGTGGCGACGAGGCTGAGGTTTTAATCAGCTTTGAAACTGCAGACGAAAACGGAGCACCCTGTATCGAAATTGATGGCGAAATAAGATACTCGCTTCAAAACGGAGATGTGATAAAAATCAAACGCTCCGAGCACACAGCACAAATAGTCAAGATAACCGAAAAGAGCTTCTATCAAATTCTAAGAGAAAAGCTATCTCGTGCATCGCTTGACCAATAAAATCAATAAACGAAAGTGAACAAAAATGTATAAAATACTTGAAAAAACACCGTTAAATCCAACCGTTACAAAAATGGTGATTTGCGCCCCCCGTGTCGCTAAAAAGGCACAGGCGGGACAATTTATAATTCTTCGCACCGACTCTGAGGGCGAAAGAATACCCCTAACAATCGCTGACTACGATGCCGAAAAGGGCACAGTAACAATAATTTTCCAAATCGTTGGCGCAACCACCGAAAAGCTAAATCATATGTGCGAGGGAGATTGCCTTAGCGACTTCGTCGGCCCTCTTGGTAGAGCGACTCACACCGAGGGACTAAAAAAGGTCGCAGTTGTTGGTGGCGGAGTTGGATGCGCAATTGCGTACCCTGTGGCTAAAAAGCTTCACGAAATGGGCGCAGAGGTGCATGTAATCGCAGGATTTAGAAATCGTGAGCTCGTTATTTTAGAGGACGAATTTAGACGCGCATCAAGCAAGCTCGTGCTTATGACAGACGATGGAAGCGCTGGCAAAAAGGGACTTGTCACCGAGGCGTTAAAGGAGCTGATTGAGAGTGGCGAGGAATATGAGCAGGTAATCACCATAGGACCACTTCCAATGATGAAATTCGTAGCTCTTTTGACAAAGGAATATGGAATCAAAACAATCGCATCAATGAACCCAATAATGATAGATGGCACAGGAATGTGCGGTGGCTGTCGCTTAAGTGTAGGTGGAAAAACTGTTTTCGCGTGCGTAGATGGCCCTGAATTTGACGCTCACCAAATCGACTTTGACGAGGCGATTGAGCGCTCAAGCATGTACGCCCCATTCGAGCGCAAGGCTCATGAGGACGCATGCAACCTCTTCAAAAAGGAGGTGGAGTAATGCCTAATATGTCTATGAAAAAGAATCCAATGCCAACTCAAGACCCTGTTGTAAGAAGCGCCAACTTTGACGAGGTAGCGCTCGGTTATACACCCGAGATGGCGATTGACGAGGCGAAAAGATGCTTAAATTGTAAGCATAAGCCTTGTATTAGCGGATGTCCTGTAAAGGTACATATTCCGGACTTTATCGCAAGGGTAGCAGAGGGTGACTTTGAGGGCGCATATCAAATAATTGCACTCTCGTCTTCGTTGCCCGCAGTGTGTGGCAGAGTTTGTCCACAGGAAAGACAATGCGAGAGCAAGTGCGTAAGAGGCGTTAAGGGTGATAGCGTTGCAATTGGACGCCTAGAGCGCTTTGTTGCCGATTACCATAATGCAAACACAACGAAATGGCCCGATAAAATAGAGAATAACGGACACAAGGTCGCAGTTATTGGCTCAGGTCCTGCCGGACTTGCTTGCGCGTCCGATCTTGTGAAAAAAGGCTATGATGTGACAATTTTTGAGGCTCTACACCTTGCCGGAGGAGTGCTGGTTTACGGAATACCCGAATTCCGCCTTCCCAAGTCCATTGTTCAAATGGAAATCGAAGGACTTAAGGCTCTTGGCGTTAAAATCGAAACAAACACAGTCGTGGGAAAAACCGTATCTGTTGATGAATTAATGGATGATGAGGGCTTCGAGGCTGTCTTTATCGGCACAGGTGCAGGACTTCCTAAATTTATGAATATTAAGGGCGAAAACCTAAAGGGCGTTTATTCCGCAAACGAGTTTTTGACAAGAATAAATCTTATGAAGGCGTATCGCAACGATAGCGAAACCCCAATTCAAAGGGCTAAAAGAGTTGCCGTTGTTGGTGGTGGAAATGTTGCAATGGATGCTGCAAGATGCGCAAGGCGTCTTGGCGCTGAGGTCTATATAGTTTATCGTCGTGGTATGGATGAGCTTCCCGCAAGAAAAGAGGAAATAGAGCACGCTGAGGAGGAGGGAATTGTTTTTAAAACCCTTACAAATCCAATAGAAATTCTCGGCTACCATAATCCCGATAATAAACGCGATCCTCTCAACGGAACAGTAACCGCTATGAAATGCGTTGAAATGGAGCTGGGCGAGCCTGATGCGTCAGGCAGACGCAAGCCCGTCGAAAAGCCTAATAGCGAATTTACACTTGATGTTGATTGCGTTATTATGGCACTCGGTACATCACCCAATCCGCTTATAAAATCAACCACACCAAGCCTCGAAACACAAGCATGGGGTGGAATTGTAGCTGACGAAAGAGGTCAAACCTCTCGAGAGGGAGTTTTTGCAGGTGGCGACGCGGTAACAGGCTCTGCAACCGTAATTTTGGCAATGGGCGCAGGTAAAGCATCTGCTAGCGCAATTGACGAATATATAAAGAGCAAAAATCAATAAAAAACAGACACAGGTAAGGAGCTTTTCCCAAATACCTGTGTCTTTTTTAATTGTTACAAAAAATAGGACAATTTGTAGTGAAAATGTGATATAATAAGAATAGAATGATAACACGAAAGGAAAAAATTTATGATAGAGCTTGAACAAATAAAGAAAATAATAAGCGAAAGCGATAACATCGTCTTTTTTGGTGGCGCAGGAGTTTCAACAGCTAGTGGAATTCCCGATTTTCGAGGAAGTGGTGGACTTTATACACAGGACTACGATGATGTTTTACCGGAGGAGCGCTTGCATATTAGCCACCTTCTTTCTTGCCCCGAGGATTTTTATACATACTATCGCGAGAATATGCTATATCTTGATGCCGAGCCGAACAGGGCGCATTATATTCTTGCCGAGCAAGAGAAAAAAGGAAAAATAAAAGCGGTAATAACTCAAAATATTGACGGACTTCATCAAATGGCAGGCTCGCTTCGCGTTGTTGAGCTACACGGAAGCACACATAAAAATTATTGTATGAGCTGTGGGCAAGAATATCCACTGGATTACATTTTAGAGGCAACCTGTGTGCCATTTTGCGAGCATTGTGGTGGAATGGTTCGACCGGATGTAGTTCTGTATGGAGAGGCGTTAAACGCATCAAAGCTCTATTATGCCGAAAATCTGATCGCCGAGGCGGATGTGCTGATCGTCGCCGGTTCGTCACTCACCGTCAACCCTGCCGCCTCGCTTGTAGAATGCTTTCAAGGCAAGCATCTTATCATAATCAATTATGACTCCACCCCTTATGACGATATGGCGGAGTTCGTTGTAAATGATGATTTAGTAAAAGTCCTTAGATATATTTTTGAATAACTAATTAAAAGCCAAAAATCTAAAGCCAAGACGAAAAAATCGCCTTGGCTTTTGGCTTGTAAAAATTTACATTTCGTTCATAATTTGTATAAAATAACCAAAACTGTTAATGAACTAAAACGCACAAGGCTGAAAAATCAACCACATTCCGCTACTCAAAGTAGGAAGCTCACAAGCTTTTTGTACAAAATAAACAAAAAACGGGGGGCATTGGTTTTTGTGCAACTTGACAAAGTCGCGTGCGTGTGCTATTATTAAAATATTATAAAAAACTAAAGCTCACGGGAGCATTCCCGTAAAGGAGAAAAAATGAAAAGAGCAATTAAGCTAAGCATTGTTTTCGTAATGTCGCTTATACTTTGTATGATTTTTGCAGTAATCGCATCTGCCGAAACTTACACGGTTAAGTATTGCCAAGTAAACGGCACCAGCAAGGCAACTGCGACCACCGATGAAAACGGTAAAATCACGCTAAGAGATACCAGCGTCACCACAACGGACGGAAAGGTATTCTACGGTTGGTTCACTTCCGACGGAACTTTTTATAAGCCCGGAGAAGAGGTAACCTTTACCGAAAACACTAATTTGAAAGAGGCGTATGCCTACGTAATTAAAAGCGTAGAAGATCTTCAAAAATACGTTAAGTCCGCTTATAGAAACAGTCTTGTTCGCCTTGACGTGGATTTGGAAATCAATTCATCTACCGGACTTCCGGGTTGGGAAGCAAACAACGGAACGACCTGTATCTACTTTGACTTAAATGGACATACGATCACCGCAAAGGGAACGGGAGATCTTTTCAGTGCTACAAGAATGTATATGCAATTCTTTAACTTCGACAGCGAAAACGAGGGAAAGATAATTGCAAATGAATTGAAGTCTACGGACGGTATCTATTCTTATGGCAAACACGGTTCGGGCGATAGCCAAAGCTACGGAATAGTGGTAGGTAAGAATGTTCGTATCGAAACCACGGGCTCGCTCTTTAAAATTCCTAACGATTATTGCACCACGGGTTCAGGCGCGGGATTTACTTGCCCAAATGTTAAAATTTGGGGAACGGTTGTTGCTCACTCTCTTGTAAACTGCAATACCAAGAGGACAATGCTTTCTAACGTTGACATCTATTCGGGCGCTGACGTTACCCTTACGGGTGATAGCTGGTGGATAAATCCTCGCACGGATTATACAACCTCATTCGCCGACTTCATGATTGAGCCGGGCGCGAAATTTACAACTACAAACGATAACTTTAATTGGCTACCCTCAAACTCATACTTGAAATACGTTGAATACGATGTTAAGGGTGGAACATTTAACGCCAAACTTCCCGACGAATTCTTGAAGGACGGATATGAATCCGTTTACAATGCCGAAACAGGCTATTACACCGTAGAATACGTAGCCTGCACTGTTGAGGGCTCAAACGGTGTTCATAACTATGTAAAAGCCGAGTATTGCGACGGATTAGTTCCTACTTGCACGGAAGACGGACTTGCTTATTTCCGTTGCGGATGTGGAAGTTACTACGTTGACAACGTGGACGCGCTCGGTCACGATTATAGCATCATTGAAATTGTAACCCCCGCAACCTTAAGCACCACTGGTACAAAAAAATATACTTGCGCAAATTGTGGCGACACATATACTCAAGACTATGTAGCTGACGCAACAGACGCTTTGGCAACAATAGTTGTAAAGGATGAAAACGGAGAAGAAAAAATCGTATCAGTTCCATTTAACAGTCTATTTATTATAACAGCAAATTCCGACGGAAGCGTTACACTAAATGGTATAGCTGATACAATTGTTGTTTCAGAAACGGAGTCATATACAAAGAATGATATCGTAAAGCTTGAAATTTTCGGTGTTACAATAATAGCAACAGGCGCAATTAAGGATATGTCCGCACTTACCGAGGTTGTAATCGCCGATGGAACAAAAATCACCTTTGAAACTGCATCATTTGATACCTGCGCAAGCCTTGAAAAGCTTGTTCTTGGTAATGGAACAATAGCAACCTTCAAGCAGTTTACAGTAAAATCAAGCGTAACAAATACAGCTGATAACGCAGGCAATACGGTTACTACCCCAACCTGCCCTAACTTTGCAATAATTGATGCAAGAGGCGCAGATGTAACATTTGAAAATCTCGCATTTAGATTTAATGGCGCAATTAAGCATGTGCTTATGAGCGAGGGTAACACCTATTATTTTGGAAGATTTGCCTTCCATAGATCAGCTCTTGAAGAGGTTATCTTGCCTGATAATTCGACAGTAACCCTTTCTATAAAATCATTCGCTGAAACAAAAACATTGAAGTATGTTTATGTCGGTGCAAACTGTCTTACTAACAGAAGTAATGGTAAGATTGCTCTTGGAGATGATAGTAGTAACACCTCTGTCTTTGGCGGAAACGCTGTGCTATCTAAGGTTGTACTGATGGATGTTGAATACATCGGCAAATGGACACTTAGCGTTAAAACCTCAGGAGACTACGCAGCTAAAAATGACCTATACATTTATTCTCATGCGGATTCGCTAACCTTTAATACAAGCGATTGCTCTATCAATGATAGAAACGCATATAATGTCTTCATTTATGCAAATGGCGTAGCTAATACACCTAAAAACTGTCATTATGTAATTTACGCAGGCATTCCACATAAGTATGTGGCAGAGGACTCACAGCCAACCTGTACATTACCAGGCGTAGCAGGCTATACCATTGATTGCCCATGCGGAGTTATTGAAAACGGAGAATACACAGTAACTGCTTATTCAAGCTACACAGGAGATACAACAGGCGGTACAATCACCATTACAGGTGAAATCATCCCTGCAAACGGGCACGAATTTGATCCGGCAAATGGCGCTACCCTGATATCTCAAACCGAAGCAAAATGTGGCGAAAAATCAGTAGCTACATATAAGTGTGCAAACTGCGACGAAACCACATCAGTTGAGGTTGGAGAGGCAAAGGAGCATACTGCAGGCGCAACCACCACAGTCCCCCCAACCTGCACAGTAGATGGTCTTTCACAAATTACCTGCTCACTATGTAATCAGGTAATGAGTGCCGAGGTTATCTCTGCAACAGGACATACCGCAACAGGTGAATGGGTAGTTATCGAAAATGGCACATGTACTGTTGGACAAACAAGAGTTCAATATTGTAAGAATGATGGCTGTGATGCAGTGGTGCTTAGCGAAACTGACGAGCCCGTGGGACACACCTCAAATGGCGAGTGGATATATGAGGTAACTCCTGACTGCCTAAATGGCGGAGTAAAGTATCAGCGTTGCACAGTATGCCGTGCAATTTGTGAAACAGAAGCAATCGACGCACTCGGCCACGAATTTGATATCAATAACGGAGCATTTGTAAGCGAAATTAAATACGCAGAGGGCTTTAATAAGACCGGAACAACAAAGACAACCTGTGCTCGTTGCGAGGAAACACAGGATGGCGAATGCGCTCCAATATTTACCGCAAAGGGCTATTCTGTAAATAATGCTGGTAACAGCCTAAATGGTGGCTATACCGTAGATATTGAACTTCTCAAGGCATATATAGGTGTAAGTGGAAGCATTGAGTTTGGTATCGTAATTGCAAACGCAAATACCTTTAATGGAAGCTTCTTTGACGGAAAAGTGGTCAACAATGAAAAAGCACTTCAGGTAAGCATATCACCTGAATATTCAAACTTTGATTGCTCAATTGACTTTGGCACAACATCAAATAGCACTCTTGAGCTTATCATTTGCGCATATGTAATTGACGAGAACGGAAATGCAAGCTTCATTCAGGCAGAGAATGATTATGCTCTTGAAGTAACTGTTGGCTCACAGCTGTTTACTAAGGTAACTCTTGACCTTGTTGCAACAAATGTTGTCGAGCAACCGGATGCAATCCTTCCTACAAATGACGAGGAATAATTAAAATGAAAAAAGAACAGGATTTCAAAATCCTGTTCTTTTTATATTTAACTATATTAAAGAGCCTTTTTAATTGCATCAAGCAAATCGTCAAATTCGTCAAATGCGGGAAGGCTTGGATAGTCAGCCTTGATTTTGTCTGTGCTTCTAAATAGGAAGCCTGCCTTAGAATTGAGTATCATACCAAGATCGTTATAGCTATCACCGCTTGCAATAGTTTCAAAGCCAACGCTTTGAAGTGCCTTGACAGTTGAAAGCTTTGAGTTTTCAATTCTCATTTTAAAGCCTGTAATCTCTCCATCTTCGGCAACCTCAAGAGTGTTACAGAAAATGGTAGGCATACCAAGCTTTTTCATAAGAGGAGCAGCAAATTGTGTAAATGTGTCACTAATAATAATAACCTGTGTCATAGAACGAAGCTCGTCAAGAAACGCCTTAGCGCCCTCAAGAGGCTCAATTGTAGCGATAGTGTCTTGAATTTCCTTAAGGCCAAGACCGTGTTCCTTTAAAATGCCGATTCGATATTTCATAAGCTTGTCATAATCGGGCTCATCACGAGTTGTTCTGCGAAGCTCGGGAATACCGGTAGCCTCGGCAAACGCAATCCAAATTTCAGGCACTAAAACGCCTTCAAGATCAAGACAAACAATGTTCATATTACTCATAATTTTAACTCCTTAAAATTGATAAAATTTTCAAACACCAACATTTTAACACACATTTTTCAGTTTGTCAACTTTATATTTGACATTTTATAAAATATGTGTTAGAATGTATATATACTATTTCAAAAAAATAATTTTAAACGGAGAAAATATGAAAATTAAAGCGTTAATTTTATCAATTTTGCTCGTTTTGTGTATAGGCCTTGTTGCGTGCGACGAGGAGGCTATCCCCTCACAGAGCTCAAGCGAGAACGAGCATACACACAGCTATGCTAAAACGGTTGTACCCCCTACCTGTACCGAGCAGGGCTATACCATCATGAAATGTGATTGCGGTAGCGAGGGAAAAAGCGAATATGTTGACCCCCTAGGACACACTCTAGGCGAATGGAAAACAATATCGACCGCATCCTGCACCGAGGACGGCAGAAAAGAGCAATATTGCACCGTCTGCGAGGAGCTTGTAAATTACGAAACCACAAGCAAGCTAAACCACTATTACACAACCAAAACAGTAGCTCCAAGCTGTGAGGCGCAGGGCTATAATGAAAATGTTTGTAAAACCTGTGGCTACACCTACAACAATGGCTTTGTTCCTAAAACAGATTGCGTTGCGGGCGACCCTGTGGTTGTTTTGTCATCTACCTGTAAAAATACAGGCAAGCAAAAATACTATTGTAAAAGCTGTAATAAAGAGCTAAAGGAGGAGTCGCTTTCCGTTATCTCTTGCTCATATATGGCGTATCCAATCGAGAAAACAGATGAAAAAGAGGCACATACCCTCTATGTTTGTATATCGTGTGGTGATTCTTATGAAGGACCATACATTTCAAAGGAAGCGCTAACACAAAAAACCGCTAAGGAAATTTATGCCCAATCTAAGAATGCCCTAGTTGAAATTCTCACCTATGATAGAAAGGGTGACCCCTTGTCAATCGGTACAGGCTTCTTTATTTCAGCCGATGGCTATATTGCTACAAACTACCATGTTGTAAGAGGCGCTCACTCTGCCTCAATTGTAAAATATGCCGGTGGAAGCACTATAACAAGCATAAAGATCGTAGCATATAGCATCGAAGAGGATGTAGCAATACTGAAAATAGATGCCTCAAATCAAACCTATCTTGAATTCGCAACTAAGGCTCCGGAAACAGGCGATAATATCTACGCTCTCGGTAGCTCTCTCGGACTAACAGATACCTTTACCTATGGAATGGTATCAAACCCATCAAGATACATAAACGGCAAGAACTGTATCCAATTTACAGCCCCAATCTCAAGTGGAAATAGTGGTGGACCTCTAATTGATAACACAGGTAAGGTTGTTGGAATTGTAACTATGACAGTAGAGGATGCCCAAAATATCAATTTTGCAATAAAGGCATCAACTGTAACGGGCGTGTATGAAAACAAGCTTCAAACACCGCTTGATTTTTCCGGACTATATCAAGAAACTCTCTCTGATAGCGCGTGCGTTGTTTGGAAGTATCACATAATGAATAACTATACCGAGAAGGATGATTATACCTATTATATTTATTCATACGAGCCACAAACTCAAACCAGCCTTGCAAGAGAATACTATTTTATCTATGATTCTCTCGACGATAAGCTCTATCTCCAAATTGATATTGTCGCATCACTAACAGGAATGAACAGACTTTCCATCACAGTTGAGCTAGACGAAACACACGATGGCAAATACGCTATTAGTATGTATGACTATGAATATTCACAAGCGACAATCATAGGCTATGTAAACCATTCAATCGTTCCAAAGATGATGGCAAGCTATGATGACCAAACCTTTAACAAGCTATTCTCGAATATCGAGATAAAATATCTTGAAACTGATACTAACAATCAGCCATCAAAGATGAAGCTTTTGTTATATCAATCATATCTTAGCTTGATTTCTAAGTTTTCAAACATTCTTTTGGCATCTGGCACAACCTTGAGTCTTGATACCTTCAATATCAAGCTTCCATCATAAAAAAGTCAGATATGTGTCTGTAATTTAACAAAAATGCGTCCTTTCAGGGCGCATTTTCCTTTTGTGGCGATTTTTGAGCAATTTTGAATAAAATAATGCCTGTGCGAGAAAAATTATTAAAAATATTTATTTATAATATTGAAAAAAGCTCAAAAAGGTGATATACTTTATCTTGGTATGGTATGAAAACGATAAAAAAGGAGGATTTGCTATGAAAATAGGACTTTTAGGCTTTGGCTCAATGGGCAGAACACACGCATATTGTGTTAGCGTAATGCCATATTTTTTCTCTGAGCATCCTAACGCCAAAATATATGGCGTTTGCACAAGAAATATAGAAAACGCCAAAAGCGCATGCGAAAAATTCGACCTTGGTTTTTATACCGATAATGAGGACGATATAATTTACAACCCCGAAATTGACGCAGTTGATATTTGCACTCCTAATATCTACCATTACGAGAGCGCTAAAAAGGCAATTCTCGCAGGCAAAAGCGTCTATTGTGAAAAGCCTCTTTGCGTAACCTATGCACAGGCAAGGGAGCTATCTGAGCTTGCTAAAAAAATGGGAGTCAAGGCGCAAATCGTTTTCAATAATAGATTTTTGAGTGCTGTCATTCGTGCAAAGCAAATAATTGATAGCGGTGCTCTTGGCAGAATTTTGTCCTTCGACGCAAAATATCTGCATTCAAGCGCAACTAATGTAAATAAAAATGCAGGCTGGAAGCAAAATAGCGACATCTGTGGCGGAGGCGTTCTTTTTGACCTTGGCTCACATGTTATCGACCTAATATATTATCTCTGTGGCGAATTTTCAAGCGTCTATGGCAAAGCACAAATCGCATATCCTACCCGTCGTGGAATGAATGGCGAGAAATGGCAAACCAATGGCGATGAGGCGTTTTATATGCTCTCAACGCTTAAATGTGGCGCTTATGGCACAATAGAGGTAAGCAAAATCGCAGTAGGCTCAAATGATGACCTTTCATTCGAGATAAGAGGCGAAAACGGTAGCCTTAGATTTAGCTTAATGGATTTAAACTATCTTGAATATTATTCATGCGCAACGCCTGAGGGCGCATACGGAGCAGAGCGTGGCTATACAAAAATAGAATGCGTAAATAGATATGAAGCCCCCGCCGGCATCTTCCCGGGTATAAAAGCCCCAATAGGCTGGCTAAGAGGACATATTGGTAGTATGCACGCCTTTTGCGATGCGGTAGAAAATAATAAAAGCACATGCCCATCATTCGAGGATGGCGCATATGTGCAAAGAGTGCTTGACTGTGCATATCTTTCAAGCAGGGAGAATAGGGAAATTATCATAGAGTAAACCTTGGAGGTAAGTTATGATAACGATAGGACTCTGTGGCTCGACAGGAGCAGGAAAGGGCTATGTGTGCTCACGCCTTGCCGAATATGGCATACCATTCATAGACACAGACCGTCTTTACGCAACAAAAACAGTTGCCATAGGCTCACCATGCCTTGATGAGCTGTGTATGTTTTTTGGCAAGGAAATATTAAATGGAGATGGCACATTAAACAAGAGCGTTCTCTCAAAGAAGGTATTTGAGGGTGCAAACGCCTCTCAGCATTTAAAGGTGCTTAATACCATTACGCATAAGTATATAAAAGAAGATGTTTTAGAAATACTTGCCGAAAATAAGAAAAACGGAGCTAGGGCAACCGTAATTGACGCTCCCGTTTTGTTCGAGAGTGGCTTTGACAGTATCTGCGATTGCACAATTTGCGTCACCGCTCCTATAAAAGAAAAGCTGGAACGAATTATAAAGCGAGACAATATTACAATGGAGAAGGCACAGGCAAGGCTTCAAAGTCAGCTCCCTGATGAAAGATTAAGAGAGCTTTGCGATTACGAAATC
This sequence comes from Clostridia bacterium, assembly GCA_017408585.1. Classification (GTDB taxonomy): domain Bacteria; phylum Bacillota; class Clostridia; order Oscillospirales; family CAG-272; genus RGIG2000. Next base: position 51,280 of record JAFQUJ010000006.1, read on the forward strand.
GTAAACGATAATGAGCACAGCCTCGACTCTCAAATTTTAGAAATAGTTAAAAAATTAAACCTTGATAGATAGGAGAAAAGTATGGAAGAAATCGAAAAGAGCACAGAGGAGCTCTTAAAGGAAAAGCTCTTCTACAAAAAGAAAAACGCCTTTACAAGCGACGAGGAAAATTACAAGGAGCTTGTCAGGGCCTATGCTGAGGGCTATAAGACCTTCTTGGACCGTTCTAAAACAGAGCGTGAGGCAGTAGTCGAGGCAATACGCATGGCAAAGGAAAACGGCTTTGTCGAGTATAAGCTGGGCGAAAAAATCACTCGTGGCGGAAAATACTATTTTAATAATCGTGGCAAGAGCTTGTACCTCTTTGTAGCAGGAACAGAGCCACTTGAAAACGGAATTAGAATTTGTGCATCTCATATCGACTCTCCAAGACTTGATATGAAACAGCATCCGCTTTACGAAAGTGAAAAAATGGCATATTTGAAAACTCACTATTATGGTGGAATTAGAAAATACCAATGGGTAACCATTCCACTGGCACTTCACGGAGTAGTTACTAAGGCAGATGGCGAAACCGTCAATGTCGTAATCGGTGAGGACGAGGGCGATCCCGTATTCTGCATAACCGACCTTCTCCCGCATTTAGCGCAGGATCAATCAACAAAGCCTCTTTCAAAGGCATTTTCGGGAGAGGGACTTAACCTTCTTATAGGAAGCGAGCCCTTTGGAGAGTGCGACGAGGCAATCAAGCTAAATATGCTAAAAATTCTCAACGAAAAGTACGGAATTATTGAGGCAGACTTTATGAGCGCAGAGCTAGTTGCAGTTCCCGCAATGAGAGCAAGAGATCTAGGACTAGACAGATCCTTTGTCGCAGGCTATGGTCACGACGATAGAGTTTGCTCCTATCCTGCAATCACAGCGATTCTTGAAAACAAGAATAGTGAGCATACAATCATGTGCGTGCTTGCCGACAAGGAGGAAATCGGTAGCGAGGGCGTTAGTGGAATGCAATGTGACCTCATAATCGATTTGATGGAGGAAATTTGTAAGTGTCTTGGTGGCAACTTCAATGTTGTTAAGGCAAATTCAATGTGCCTAAGCGCCGATGTAAATGCAGGCTATGACCCACTTTATTCTGAGGTGTTTGAAAAGCGCAATAGCGCTCTTATGAATTGTGGTGTGGTAATGTCAAAATATACAGGCGCAAGAGGCAAGAGCTCTACAAGCGACGCAAGTGCTGAATATGTTGGCAAAATCAGAAAAATCTTTGACGATAATGGTGTGATTTGGCAAACCGCAGAGCTAGGAAAGGTTGATGTAGGTGGTGGCGGAACTGTCGCTATGTATATCGCAAATCATAACATCGACACAGTCGATATCGGCGTTCCCGTTCTTTCAATGCACGCTCCTATGGAAGTAATTGCAAAGAACGATTTATACGAGGCTCATAAGGCATTTAGTGCTTTTTGTAAATAACTCAAAAACAATTGAAAAGAGGATATAAAAATGGACATTTTTCAACAGCTATACAACTATGGTCTTGTACCGGTAATTAAAATCACAGATGTAAAAAACGCAGTTCCACTTGCAAGGGCTCTTGCTGAGGGCGGTCTTAACTGTGCCGAGATAACCTTTCGTACCTCTTGCGCTAAGGAGGCAATCAAGTCGGTAACAGAGGCACTTCCCGATATGCTGGTAGGTGCAGGAACAGTCCTAACACCTGAGCAAGCAGACGAGGCATGGGAGGCAGGCGCTAAGTTTATCGTTAGCCCCGGACTAAACCCAAGAGTAGTAAAACATTGTCTTGCAAAGGGATACCCAATTCTCCCGGGATGCGCAACACCAAGCGAGGTTGAAACAGCAATCGAGCTAGGACTTAAGGCAGTAAAATTCTTTCCGGCTGAGGCAGCAGGTGGCATTAATATGATTAAGTCCATGTCCGCGCCCTATGGCTCACTCAAATTTATGCCAACAGGTGGAATTAACGAGGATAATATGCTCTCATATCTATCCTTTAATAAGATTATCGCATGTGGCGGTAGCTTCATGGTTAAGGATAGCTTAATTGAGGCTGGCAAGTTCGACGAAATAACAGCTCTTACAAGAAGCGCTGTTATGAAGATGCTCGGCTTCAAGCTCGTACATATCGGCATCAACTGTGAAAACAAGGATGAGGCTACAAAGGGCGCAAGACTCATTTCATCTCTCTTTGGTCTTGATTACAAGGAGGGCAATAGCTCAACCTTTAGTGGAACAGACTTTGAATTTATGCACAAGCCCTTCTATGGTAAAAATGGTCATATCGCAATAGCTACCAATTTCCCCGACAGAGCTAAGGCATATCTTGAGAGCCAGGGCGTAAGCTTCATTGAGGAGAGCGCAGGCTATGACGACAAGGGCGCACTCAAGGTAATTTATTTGAAGGACGAGATTTGTGGCTTCGCTATTCATCTTGTAAAGAAAAAGTAATATGTTTGATAAGCTAAATAACGCAGAGCAAAGATATAATCAAATTGAGGAGGATTTGTCAAATCCCGAGATAATCTCAAATCAAGACGCCTTCACCAAGCTTATGAAGGAATATAAATCTCTTGCCCCCGTAATCGAAAAATATCGTGAATACAAAAAGGTAAAAAACGATATGGAGGGCGCACGCTCTCTTATGGAGGAGGGTGGAGAGCTATATGATATGGCTCTCGAGGAATATAAGGAGTGCAAGGAGCGTCTTGAAGTAATTGAGCAGGAGTTGAAAATCCTTTTAATACCCAAAGACCCCAACGACGATAAAAATGTAATCGTCGAAATCAGAGGTGGCGCAGGTGGTGACGAGGCAGCACTATTTGCATATGTTCTATATAGAATGTATAATATGTATGCCGATTCCGCGGGCTTCAAAACGGAGCTTATGAGCTGTAACGAAACAGGACTTGGAGGCTTCAAGGAGGTCACATTCATGATAAGCGGAGAGGGCGCATATTCTCGCTTTAAGTTTGAGAGTGGCGTTCATAGAGTTCAAAGAGTTCCCGAAACTGAAACACAGGGCAGAATTCACACCTCAACCGCAACAGTTGCCGTGCTCCCCGAGGCAGAGGAGGTAGAAATTGAAATTCTACCAACAGATGTAATAATCGAAACCTGTAAAAGTAGTGGGGCTGGTGGACAGCATGTAAATAAAACCGAATCGGCAATTCGCTTAATTCACAAGCCAACAGGAATAGTTGTTGAGTGTCAGGACGAGCGTAGCCAATTCAAAAACAAGGACAAGGCGTTCAAAATCCTTCGTACCAAACTCTATGATATGAAAAGACAGGAGATGGACTCCAAAATCGCATCAGAGCGTAAAAATCAGGTTGGTACAGGAGATAGAAGTGAAAGAATAAGAACCTATAACTACCCACAAGGACGAGTAACAGACCATAGAATAGGCTACACAATCTATTCTCTTGAGGCGTTCCTGAACGGAGATATAGGAGAAATGCTTGATAAGCTGGCAACAGCTGATGCAGCAGAAAAGCTAAAGGGCGGAGAATAATGATAACAGAGATATTAAGCTGGGAAGCGTCGGGCGCACTTGAAAAATCAGCGCGTCTTATAAGAGAGGGAGAAATCGTTGGAATTCCAACCGAAACAGTATATGGATTGGGCGCTAACGCATATAATGGCGAGGCTTGCCTTAAGGTGTTCAAGGCAAAGGGACGCCCTGCCGATAATCCTCTCATTGTACATATTTCCGGCCCATCTCAAGCAGAAGAAATCGCCTATACAAACGCTCTTTATTATAAGCTTGCCGAAAGGTTTATGCCAGGACCACTAACGATAATATTGCCTAAGCGCGATATTATTCCAAGCGAGGTAACCGCAGGGCTTGATAGCGTTGCTATAAGATGCCCTGTTCATAGCGTGGCAAGAAAAATAATAGAGCTTAGTGGTGTACCAATTGCAGCCCCATCAGCTAATAAATCCGGTATGCCATCACCAACCACAGCACAGCATGTCTATAACGATATGAACGGAATAATTCCACTCATAATAGACGCAGGCGCATGCGATGTTGGTGTTGAATCAACCGTAATAAAAATAACAGATGACAGTATAATGTTGCTTCGCCCGGGTGCAGTGACACCTCAAATGCTAAGTGAGGTTTGCCCAAGCGTTACAATCTCCAAAGCAGTATTAGAGGAGCTAAAGGAGGGCGAGGTAGCCCAATCACCGGGAATGAAATATAAGCACTATGCCCCCAAGGCAAGCCTGTACCTTGTCGCATTTGATGGCGATGAGTTTATTAGGCTTGTAAGGGAGAGGGCACAAAGCGAAAATTGTGTAGTCATGTGCTATGACGAGGAAATCTCGTCACTTGATGGCATAACACTTTTACCTGTTGGAAAAAGAAATGACATAAAAGAACAAACAAAGCGACTCTTTGATTTGCTAAGGCACGCTGATGAGATAGGTGCAGATGTAATTTACGCTCACCTACCCGGCAAAAGTGGAGAGGAGCTTGCAATGTATAACAGAATGATTCGCGCTTGCTCGCATAGAATAATAGGAGGATAAAATGGCAAAGAAAAAGAAAACTGAGGAAAAAGTTGAAATTGTGGAGAGCGAACCCAGGTATCAGCCGATTACCGAAACCATCGAAACTAACTATATGCCCTATGTTGTAAGCGTAATGGTATCTCGTGCAATTCCCGAAATTGATGGCTTTAAGCCTGCTCATAGAAAGCTCCTTTATACAATGTATAAAATGGGACTTATGACAGGACCAAAGAGAAAGAGCGCAAACATAGTTGGAGAAACTATGAAGCTCAACCCTCATGGTGACGCATCAATTTACGAAACTATGGTTCGTCTAACTCGTGGAAACGAATCCCTACTACACCCCTTTATCGACTCAAAGGGCTCATTTGGTAAGCAATATAGTAGAGACATGGCGTACGCCGCATCAAGATATACAGAGGCAAAGCTAGACCCGTTCTGCGCCGAAATTTTTACAGGAATTGATAAAAATGCTGTCGATATGGTTGATAACTATGACAGCACCATGAAAGAGCCTAAATTGCTCCCGACAAGCTTCCCCAATGTGCTTGTGTCAGCAAACCTAGGTATCGCAGTTGGACTTGCATCATCAATTTGCTCGTTCAACCTAACTGAGATTTGCGACGCTACAATCGCAATTCTTAAAAATCCAAGAACAGATACAGATAGGCTAATGGAAATTGTAAAGGCCCCCGACTTCCCGGGCGGTGGCTATGTCGTGTATGAAAGCGACCAAATAAGAAAGGTCTATGAAACAGGTAAGGGCTCAATTAAGCTAAGAGCTAAATATTCATATGACCCCAAGGCTAACTGTATAGAAATTCTCGAAATCCCATACTCAACATCAATCGAGGCAATAATTAAGGAAATCGCAGATTTGTTTAAGGCAGGAAAGCTAAAGGAAATCACCGATTTCCGTGACGAGATTGACTTAAGTGGATTTAAGCTTGCGATCGACCTTAAAAGAGGAACGGACCCCGAGGCACTCATGCAAAAGCTCTTTAAGTTCACACCACTTGAGGATAGCTTCGCGTGCAACTTTAATGTCCTAATAAATAGCGTTCCACGCCAAATGGGCATTAAGGAAATTCTCGTAGAATGGATAAAATTCCGTACCCAGTGTTTGACAAGAGAGTTTAATTTCGAGCTAGACAAGAAAAACCACAGGCTTCGTATGCTTGTGGGACTTAGCAAAATCCTTCTCGATATTGATAAGGCTATAAAGATCGTTAAGGAAACCGAAAGGGACGAGGATGTAGTTCCAAATCTTATGACAGGCTTTGGACTTGATAAGGAGCAAGCAGAGTTTGTTGCGGATATCAAGCTCCGTCACCTTAACAGAGAATACATTATGAACCGCCTAACAGATATTGAAAAGCTCCAAGAGGAGATTGCCGGCATAAAGGCAATTCTCGAGGACGAGATTAAAATGAAGGCGTTCATTATAAAACAGCTAAACGAAATCAAAAAGAAATATGGCAAGCCAAGAAAAACTCAAATCATTCAGTCAAGCGATATTGTCGAGTTTACAAAGGAAGATATGATTGAGGATTATACCTGCACAATATTCTTCACCAAGGAAGGCTATTTTAAGAAAATCACTCAGCAATCTCTGCGCGGTAACTCAGAGCAAAAGCTCAAGGAGGGCGACGAGCTTCTGTGCTCACTTGAGGTAAGGAACAAGGATGAAATTTTATTCTTTACCAATAAAGCACAGGTGTACTTTGCAAGAATTAGTGACTTTGAGCTGTCTAAGGCATCGGAGCTTGGAACATTTGTAGCAACAAAGCTCAAATTCGACGAGGATGAAAAGCCAATATTCATGAGGGTTAATCCCGAATATAAGGACGATCAAAACCTCATATTCTTCTTTGAAAATGGCAAGGCGGTAAGAGTCCCAATGAGCGCTTATGCGACACAGGGCTCAAGGAAAAAGCTTAAAAAGGCATTCTCCGACGCATCACCAATTGTCAGCATAGTATATGAGGAGAGCGATGATCATATATTAATACTAAACTCTGATAGCAAGGCAATTCTTATCAGACCATCACTCATTCCAATAAAGACAACAAGAACATCGCAGGGAACAACAATCTTTGCAATGAACTTAAAGAAAAATCAGGTAATAACCGAGGTGCTTGTTGATTATAGCGAGCGCTTCCCTGATGCAATGTCCAGATACAGAAAAATAAAAATACCTGCAACAGGCGTTTTGATAAGTGACTTAGATGTTACAACAAAGCAAGTTAAAATAGAAGAGAAAAGGAGAGGTCGCAAATAATGAAAAATAACAAGAAGAAAAAGCTAAAAATGAATGGCGTTAGAATTATGTGCTGGATCTTGGCTGGACTTATGGTAATAGGAACAGTAGCACTTTTAATCTCCGCATTCCTTTAATATTAATAAGAAAAACACAAAAATCACCGCTTGACACGGTGATTTTTGTTATGTAAATTATTTTTTCAAAAAACTTTAAAAAAATTCAAAAAAGGTATTGACAAAAGCCATTTCTTTTAGTATAATACATAGGCAAGGTAACAAAAACCTTCTCAAATTTGCGAGAGTGGCGGAACTGGTAGACGCGCACGTTTGAGGGGCGTGTGATTCGCTCGTACGGGTTCAAGTCCCGTTTCTCGCACCACGAAAAGAGTAGCAAAAGCTACTCTTTTTTGTTTCCAATAAAAAGGGACTTGAACGCAGGCGTGTCCCGGAGGGACAAAAGCTTTCGGGGAAAGGTTTTAGCCGGTGACCGAAGAATTTTTCGAGGCATATGAATAAAATTCTGTTTTTTGCCCTCGAAAAATGCAAGAGCATAGTCCCGTTTCTCGCACCACGAAAAGAGTAGCAAAAGCTACTCTTTTTTTGTTTTTTACAATATAATTGTAACCAACCACAAAAAATACTGTGTATTATATTGTAACATATATCTGCAAAATGTTGACTTTATAAACAATATGTGATAAAATTCGAGTGTATTTTACTTAACGCAAAGGAGAAATTATGTTTAATACAACGCATATTCTTTATATGGTTATATCGGCGATTTTAAGTGTTGCTTTGTTTGTTGTTCTTAGCATCAAGGTTAAAAGGCTCACGACAAAGGAGCTTATATTAAAAATTTCCGCTATTTCGACCGTCGCAATTCATTTCAGCTCACTCTGGGTTGACTTCTTTGAAAATGGCGAGGCAACAATAGAATCGAATATGCTATTCCCAATTCACCCCTGTAATATCTGTATGTGGCTTTTGCTTATAGTCGCATTCTATAAAAAACGAGAGGGAATTGTATATAAAACCATATCTGAATTTACATTTTGGGCAGGAACGGTATGTGGTAGCATCGGCATTTTGCTCAACGAAAATTTTGCTTCAAATCCAACTCTTGCCGATTACGATGTTCTAAAAGGATTTCTAAGCCATTCTACAATGATTTTCGGCTGTATCTATTTACTAGTCGGTGGATTTGTAAAAATAAGAGCTACAAACACCATAAGCGTGGCAATAGGACTCTGTGGGTTTGTAGTTGACGGAGCGATAATAAATGCCCTGTACTCAATATTCGATCTACCACCCTGTAACTCTATGTATTTGCAAGAAGTGCCATTTGCCCAAATGCCATGGCTTAATACAGTAGTTATAGGCGTGATTGCTGTTTTGGTAACATTTTTAATAAGCGCACTTCACGAAATTATCAATTTGCCAATAGAAGAGCGCTGGTATTCAATTATTAAAAGCAAAGCTACAACAAAGGAGAAAAAATCGTGAGAGAATTGTTTTTTAAGCTGTTTGAAATGTCGCATTTCGACACGGGAATTTCCATTACCGCCTTTTCGATATCTCATATCATTTATATGATACTTATCATAGGTGGAATTGTTGCAGGTCATTTCTTACTGAGAAACAGTACCCCCGAAAAGAAAAATAAGGTTTTGGGAATACTGATAAACCTACTTGTTCTTTCCTACATATCAGACTTTTTCGTGCACGAATTTGTATATGGCACACCAAGCGAGCCGGGTGGACTTAACATGGATAAGCTCCCATTCCATATTTGCACAGTGCTATGCCCACTTTCTGCATTCGTACAGTATAATAAGAAATTTGAAAAAATAAAAGAGCCAATAGTGATTTTATCAATACTCGCTCCACTTATGTATCTTTGCTATCCTGCAAGCATAGGAGATGGCGAGCCTTGGTGCTATCAAGCAGTTCAAACTATGTTCTATCACGGAATTTTGCTTGCGTGGGGAATTTTGAATATCACCCTTAGTCAAATTAAGCCCGATATTAAAAAATGCTATAAAAGCGCAATCGTGCTTGTAGGAATAACGCTTTGGGCAAAGCTTGGTAATGTCCTGCTTGAGCATAACTGGTTCTTCTTAAACGAGGACGCATTCTATATCGGTCTTGTCGAGGGCGGAATTATTCCTCAATGGTCACTTATGATAATTAATCCTATCGTTTTCTTCTTGGCAGTTCTCGCAGTATATGGAATTTATTATCTCGTTTTGCACATAAAGGGCAAAATCGCACAAAAGAAAGCAAACGCATAATTAAAGCACCCAATAGGGTGCTTTTCATTTTCCTTAAATATAAATAAATCTATTGAAACAAAGGTCGATGTGTGATAAAATAAAGAAAAACAAGTATTGAATGGAGAAAATATTATGATAATAACATCAACCGAGAAAAAACAATGGCAAAAGGGCGAAACAGCAAAAATTGCAGGCGTTCCTTTAACATTTGGAGAAACCGCGCAAGAAATTCGAGGCTTTGGCACTTGCTTTAGCGAGCTTGGCGCAGTTGCACTTGGCAAGCTCAGCGAAAAGGATAGAAAAGAAGCGCTTGACGAGCTTTTTGATAGCGATAAATGTAACTTTAACTATTGCCGTACCCCAATGGGAGCAAGTGATTTTTCGCTTGACTTCTATTCCTATAACGAAACAGATGGCGACTATAATATGGAGCATTTTTCCATTGAACGCGACGAAAAATATTTGCTTCCTTTAATAAAAGAAGCGATAAAAAGACAAGGCGAGCTTCAAATGTTCGCATCACCCTGGTGTCCACCTCTTTGGCTTAAAACTCGCAGAGCGTATAGTAATGGTACATTTAGAATGACACCCGAATGCCTTAGCGCATACGCACTCTATTTTAGAAAATACATAGAGGCATATAAATCACATGGCGTTCCACTAGTTCATATTTGCCCACAAAACGAGCCATGCTCAAATCAAGTATTCCCATCGTGCGTATGGCGTGGAAGCGAGCTGACAGAATTTATCGGTGGCTATCTTGGCAAGGCAATTGAGGGCACAGGCGTTGATATAATGTTCGGCACAATCAATGGCCCGGAGGGCGACGATCGCTTTAGCTGGACAAGATACAGTGATTATCTCGGGCTTGCAATGCAAGACAAAAACGCAAGAAAATACATTAAGGCAGTAGGCTATCAATGGGCGGGAAAATTTGCCCTACCACAGACACAGGACGACTACCCCGACCTTGAAATAATCCAAACCGAGAGCGAGTGTGGCGACGGCAAAAACACATGGCAGAGAATGATGCATGTCTCAGCCCTTATGCGCCATTATTTTCGCTTTGGCGCTAGCGCATATGTTTATTGGAATATCTCTCTTGAGGACGAGGGTTCAAGCACTTGGGGTTGGAGACAAAACTCACTTATCCATGTAGAAAATGGCAAATTCGAATACACCCCCGAGCTTTATCTTATGAAGCACTACTCTCACTTTGTAAAGCGTGGCGCAAAATATCTTAAGCTAAAGGGCGAAATGGCATCAATTTGCACAGCCTTCAAAAACCCCGATGGCGAGATTGTTATAGTGGCGCAAAATCCATATTACGAAAAGGTGCTTATCACAATAGAGGGAACAACCTATTCGCTCCCACCGCAATCAGTTAGTACAATCACCATTTAAACGATACATATCGAGGTGTTTTATGAAAGAGAAAACAAAAAAGAGACTAAAAATAACAGCAATTATACTAGCGATTATTTTGGTCGCATATCTAATAATTTTCCTTCTTCCCGAGCCACAAAATTATGATGGCTCAAACCCAATGCGTAGGGATACGGAGCTTCCAATTCTCATAGCTCATGGTGGAGGAAACAAGGAATTTCCCGATAATACTCTCGAGGCGTTTTATAACGCATATAGCGTTGATAATCGTGTAATGATGGAAACCGATGTAAGTATAACTAAGGACGGAGTTGTCATTTTATCTCACGATACCACTCTTGACAGAAAAACAAATGTTACAGGCAATATCGCCGATTGGAATTATAGCGACCTTATTTCACAGGAGGTTGACTTCGGCTACACCAATAAAACCGACGATAACGAAAGGCTAATTGAGGGAAGCGAAAGAGTTCATTTTAAGGGTGAGGACGGACAAGAAAAATATCCAACCGATGTCACATATCCCGACGGAATTACCCCAAGACACGAAACAGTATTTTTAGCAACAACCCTTGAAGAGCTTCTTGTCGCATTCCCAAATAATAGAATAAATGTAGAAATCAAGCAAAGTGGAGAAAAGGGAATAGAGTGCGCTAACGCAGTTATAGAGCTTTTAAGAAAGTATAACGCCTTTGAGCGTGTGGTTCTTGCATCGTTCCATAGCGAAATATTTGACCTCTATCAGCAATACATAGATGACGGTACAGTCCCCGATAGCTTTATGTGCTCCCCCGGAACTAGTGGAGTTGTCAAATATGTTGCGCTTACAGCCCTAGGACTTGACCTGTTCTATAACGATAGCGTAAGCGTATTCCAAATTCCAATGGAGGAGTATGGTATCACCCTCGCAAGAAAAAGCCTTGTGGATAACGCCCATAAGCATAATATCTCAGTTCAGTATTGGACAATAAATGACATAGACGATATGAAGGAGCTTATCGAAATCGGTGCAGATGGAATAATGACCGATTATCCACATCGCCTAAAATCGGTTTATGACTCTTATCAAAAATGATAAAAGGCCACCCCTGTGGCTAAAATAACAATGGAGGGTAGTATGAAATCTAAGATTTTTTCTTACATATTGACTATATTTATGCTCGTATGCACAATATCCCTTGTCAGTTGCGACTTAGGCGCAGAAACTGATACTGACATGACCACGGCGCTCCCAAAGTATAACGAGGACATTCAAATTGTCCTCCCCGAAAGCATAATGGTAGAGCATTTTACTAAAGAAGAGGACGAAACCTATTACACCTCTCCCGGTTTTTCTCTTTGGATGGAGGTAAATGGTGCGTTTTTGGAAATGGACTATTTTACCCTCGAGGGAAATAAACGAATTTATGACAATCTGTATTTCTACAAGGACGACTATTTTTATATGGTCACCGAAGACGCAAAATATTTGTATGCCGGTCTTGGTGATTCGACTAGCTCCGAGTACGCCGAGGTAGAAAAGCAGGATGGCGAGGATGTTCAGGTTAATGTCAAAAAATCAGGCATTTATAAGCTTATATTTGATGTCGATACACTCAAGTTCGATATGGAATATAAGGCGGAAATCGACACGCCCGTGTATTACACAATGAAAAATTGTAGCATTTATAGCATAGCTACTGAATGGATAGAAATGGGCGTCAACCCCGAAAACGAGGATGAATTTTATATTGAAAATTTCAGCGTAGATAGTGGAAAAATTATTAGCTTTTTCAACAACCTTCATATAAGCAATTATAAGGTAACCCTAGATGATAGCTGTAATGAAAAATATGGCTCGGCAAGAAAAGCCAACATTACAATGAACATCGGTGGAACATATAATATCTACATTAATAAAAAGACTTATGTTGTTCGCCTTGAGCTTCAAAACCCCGACACCGCTTCATATAGCTGTGTGTATTATGACGGAAAGGACTTTATTCCTCTTGAACCATATGAGCAAAGCACCCCATATATTTTCCGCAAGAGAATAGAGGTGGAGGACAAATATCAAAGCGTGCCCGATTTCCATACAAAGAATTATCAAACCTACACACTTGACAAGGGCGAAACAGATTTGCTTATGGGAAGTAATGGTAATTATTATTTCAAGCAGGTCGGCACTTATGATTTGATAATTAATCTTAAAACCTTTGAAATCACAGCCGAGCTACTACCCGAATAAGCCCAAAGTGATATTTAATCATACAAGAAAAACAGCCACAGGAGTGGCTGTTTTTTAGGTTAAATAATGATTTTTAAGGTAAATATTCCATCTTGACCGCTAGCGCTGATTTCGCCACCGTGAAGCGTGACAATCTCACTCGCTACGCAAAGCCCAATTCCGCTTCCGTCAAGACCACTTGCCCTTGCCTCGTCAGTTCTGTAAAAGCGCTCAAAGCATCTTGAAAGATCTCCATTTGCAATTCCACTTGCGTCATTAGCTATTGTAATGCACGCATGCTTACCCACCCTTGAAAGCTTAAAGCTTGTAAAGGATAGCGCATATTTTCCTGCGTTTTCAAGCGTCACGGATAAAAGCTGTCTTAAAAGCCCCTCGTTGCCCTGACAAGTGATATCACCCTCTATGGAAATGTCAAAGCGCCTACCGCCCTTTTTAACCACAGGGTCAAACAAATTGCATGCCTCTTGACAAATAAACGACAAGGGAAGAGTGCTTTTTTCAGCAGAGTGCTCTATTTCGTCAAGTGAGGCAAGTGTAGATAAGCTCCTAACCATCGCATTCATTTTCGATATCTGCTTAGATATCGCCAAGGTGTTTTCGCTCTCTCCATGCGTCATCTCAATCAGCTCATTACTGGCAGAAATTATAGTTAATGGCGTTTTAAGCTCGTGTCCTGCATCAGTTATAAAGCGCTTTTGCCTTTCGTAGCTCCTTGCAATAGGCGCAACCACCTTTTTTGAGAAAATCAAAACTAATACAAAAACACCCAAAGCCCCGCCGAGCGAACCAAAAATGCTAGCTAAAAGAAAGCTTCTTGCAACCTCTAGCTGGCGCGTGCAATCAAGAAAGACAACCGTGTTGTCCTTCGCCAAAAAGCGATACATTCCCTCGTATCCTGACTTTTTTCCACTAGCAAGCACCTTGTCAGAGAGCGCGATAGCCTCGTCATCATCAATTGAGGCTATATGCGAGGTGTCTATAACCACGCCATTTTCATAGCTTACTGCAAAATACCTTGACTCGTATGGCGTTTCCGGATTTACAAAATTAGGAAATCTTTCGCCATGTATCGCATTATGAGGTGGCTTGGGTGGTGGAATTTCACCATTTCCAAAGGCATCATCAAGATGTCCGTTGTACTCTAATAGCATATTTAAAAGCTCATCGGCATTTTTTCTCACCCTTGAGTAGCTGATAATATTGATCGTAGTCATAATAATTCCCAGCACTATTAAAAGAGAGAGCATAGTAGCGATAATAAATCTAGCCCTAAGCCTTTTTATCATTTTATCTCCTCCAAGCGATAGCCAACACCTCTAATGGCTCTTATTGTGTAGTTAGCGCCTATTTTTTCCATCTTTTTTCTAAGAGAGGAAACAAAAACCCAAACAACATTGATTTCCGCATCTGAATTAAATCCCCAAACACTTTCCATAATCTTTTCCGTTGAAAGAAGCTGATTTTTATTTCTGATAAGATGCTCCATCAGCTTGTATTCCTTGCCTGTCAGTTGGATTTTGTCCCTTGCGCGTAATTCAAAGGTTTGATGGTCCAGAACCATATTTCCAATAGTGTAGGTTTCGTAAATTTCCGATTTTCTTCTGGTGAGAGCTCTGATTCTTGCAAGTAGCTCCTTAATTACAAATGGCTTTGTAAGATAATCATCAGCACCCGCATCAAGACCTAAAACCTTATCGTCAATTTCAGCCTTGGCTGTAAGTAGCATAATGGGAACGCTGATTCCAAGTTCTCTTGTTTTTCTCACAACTGAAACACCGTCAACACGAGGCATCATTATATCAAGGATAGCGCCGTCATAAGCAAAGTTTTTTAAAAGCTCAAGCGCTTCCTCGCCATCATAAGCGATATCAACATCATATTTATTGTATTCAAGCACGCGTCTGATGGCTTCAGCCAGATCGCGTTCGTCCTCTGCCAGTAAAAGCTTCAAAAAAAACACCCCCAAAAAAGCAAACTATTGATAAATTTTATCATAAAAGCCTAAAATTTACTTAAACTCATATATATTGTACCAAATCCAAGACTAAAACACAACAAATTAACACAAAATTCTTTTGAAAAATGCTTGCATATTTTATTTAAATATGTTAAAATGTTATCTATATATATTTTAAAAATAAAAGGTAAACCAATGCTTGATAATTTTGTAAGCGTGGCAGAGCTGGAGCGTCAGGCTAGCTTTTGTAATAAGGTGCGAGAGCTTGTTTTAGGCAAGGGAATGCTCGCATTTGTAATTACACTTGGCTGTCAGCAAAACGAGGCAGATAGCGAAAGAATCAGAGGAATTCTCACCTCTGTCGGCTATACCCTAACTGATGACGAGGCAATCGCCGATATAATAATAGTTAACACCTGTGCTATAAGAGAGCACGCCGAAAAGCGTGCGCTTTCTATCA
The DNA here is from genome assembly GCA_017408585.1 of Clostridia bacterium. GTDB lineage: Bacteria > Bacillota > Clostridia > Oscillospirales > CAG-272 > RGIG2000. The sequence continues at coordinate 66,384 of JAFQUJ010000006.1, forward strand.
TAGGCAGATATAAGCATAATAAGGCAAGAAATCCAAATACAGTAATAGGCGTATGTGGATGCATGAGCGCACAGGAGCATCGCTCCGAGCAGTTAAAGCACTCATATCATTATGTTGATTTCGCAATAGGCACAGCATCTCTTCATCGCTTGCCGGAGCTAATTTATAATGCTCTAAATAAGGGTAAGCGCACCTTTTTGCTCGATGAGGAAAAGCCCCAAATTGCAGAGGGAATTCCTGTTGTGCGCGAGAGTGGCCATCGTGCGTGGGTCAGCATTATGTATGGCTGTAATAACTTCTGCACATATTGCATTGTCCCTTATGTAAGAGGCAGAGAGAGAAGTCGCATGCCAAGTGATATTATAAACGAGGTAAGAGAGCTTGCTCGTGATGGCTATCGCGATATAACGCTTTTGGGGCAAAATGTAAACTCCTATGGCAAGGATCTTGATGGAGAATACGATATCGCATATTTGCTTCACGAAATATCAAAAATTGATGGCGATTTTTGGATACATCTTATGACCTCGCATCCAAAGGACGCATCAGATAGATTAATCGAGGCACTATCGCTTAAATGCTGTGCAAATCATTTTCATTTGCCACTTCAATCAGGCTCAAGCGAGATGCTAAGAAAAATGAACAGACACTACGATATCGAAAAATATCTCGGTATCATAGACAAGCTTAAAAAGGCATCTCCCGATATCGCCCTTACCACCGATATAATTGTTGGATTTCCGGGCGAGAGCGACGAGGACTTTGAAAGAACCCTCGAGGTTGTAAAAAGGGTTGAATACGATTCCGTATATACCTTTATATTCTCAACTCGTAAGGGCACTCCGGCATACTCAATGCCAAACCAAATTCCCGACGAGATAAAGAAGGCGCGCTTTGAGCGCTTAAATGACCTTCAAAACGACATCTCAAGAAGGAAAAACGAGGCAATGATAGGCAAAATCGTACGAGTGCTCGTTGACGGAAAAAGTAAAAATAACGAAAAAATCTACACCTCACGCACCGAAAGCAACAAAATCGTTCATTTTGAGTCGCAAGAGGATTACACAGGAAAATTCATTAATATCAAAATCACCCGTGCAGACACTTTTGCTCTGTATGGTGAAATATAAAAGCAAAGGAGATACACTATGGAAATTATGGAGCTTGCTACCATGCTAGGACAAGCAATCAAGGCTGATCCAAGAGCAGTAGCTATGGAAAACGCAATGGCAGCATACAACACCGACGAGGGTCTTCAAGGACTTATGCTTGAATTTAATGTTCAGCAAACAGCTCTTCAAGAGGAGTACAAGAAGCCTGAGATTGATCAAGCTATTATCGAATCAATCGAGAATAGAATGAACGAGCTTGTAGGACAAATCACCGCATCACAGGTATATGTTGCTGCAGCAGAGGCTCAAAAGGCTATGGATGACCTTATGGGTGAGGTTTACGGTGAGATTGAATTCCAAATCACAGGACATCGTCCATGCTCACACGACTGTGGCTCATGTGGCTCAGATTGTGGACACAATCACTAATTTTTGAATGAAATGGAGATAGAACAGTATGACGTCAATGATGCTACAATACCTTGAAATAAAAAATCAGTATAAGGACTTTATACTGTTTTATCGTCTCGGTGATTTTTACGAGATGTTCTTTAATGATGCAATTCTCGCATCAAGAGAGCTAGAGCTAACCCTAACAGGTAGAGACTGTGGAGAGGCGGAGCGCGCACCCATGTGTGGCGTTCCGTATCACAGTGCTGAGGGCTATATTGGAAAGCTAATCTCAAAGGGCTACAAGGTCGCAATTTGTGAGCAAATGGAGGATCCGGCCACCACAAAGGGACTAGTAAAAAGAGAGGTCGTAAGAGAAATCACCCCGGGAACAGTGTTTGAGTCAGACCTTATTCCCGCAAACAAGAACAACTACCTTTGCGCTATCTATATCAAAGGCGCTCGTATAGGCATCTGCTTTGCCGATGTTTCCACGGGCGAAATAAGCGCAACCTCGCTCGATAATGAGGGTAGCAAATTGCTAAACGAGCTAGGAACATACTCTCCCTCGCAAATCATAGTAAACATACCACAAAATAGCGCATCTTATATCTATGATTTTGCTAAAACAAGACTAAACGCGCTATGTGAATTCGAAAATGAGGCTCTGTTCGATTACCAAACCGCCATTGCAAGAGTGTCACAGCAGTTTGGAACAGACTTCGTAGTTAAATATGAAAATGACGAGCCCATGCTTTGTGCCATGGGAGCGATACTTGAATATGTCTGCTTAACTCAAAAAACGCAGGATATCGAATACATGAACAACCTAAATGTCTATGGAGAGGGTCAATATCTTGATATGGACCTTAACACAAGGCGTAATTTAGAGCTATGTGAAACCATGCGTAACAAGGAAAAGAGAGGTAGCCTTTTTGGTGTTCTCGATAAAACCAAAACCGCAATGGGCGCAAGAATGCTTCGTAGCTTTGTCGAGCATCCCTTGCTCGATGTAAAGAAAATTGGAATGCGTCAGGGCGCAATTGCCGAGCTTGTGTCGAATTTCGTGCTAAGAGAGGAAATTTCTCACCTTATGAGCAACATTCTCGACCTTGAGCGTCTTATGACCAAGGTTGTGTATGGCTCAGCCTCGGGTAAGGACCTGCGTGCAATCGCATCAACCCTTTCCGTTATCCCTGATATAAAAAATCTTCTATTCACCGCATCAGCTCCCGAGCTTGCGTACATAAGAGATAACCTTGATACCCTCGAGGATATTTTTACCCTAATCGACGATAATCTTATTGATACTCCACCATTCTCAATCCGTGAGGGCGGAATGATAAAAAGTGGCGCTAACCCCGATGTTGACCGCCTACGCCAAATCATGACAAACGGTAAGGGCTGGATATCAAAAATCGAGGAAAGAGAAAGAGAAGAAACAGGAATTAAAACTCTCAAAATCGGCTATAACCGTGTGTTTGGCTACTATATAGAGGTTACAAAATCATTCCTTGACCAAGTTCCCCCAACCTATATAAGAAAGCAGACACTCTCAAACTGTGAGCGCTATATCACCGAGGACCTAAAGGCGATGGAGTCGGAGGTGCTCGGCGCACAGGATAAGCTCGCACAGCTGGAATATGACCTTTTCATAGCAATTCGTGACGAGGTCGCAAAAAATCTAAAGCGTATTCAAAAATCCGCAACCCTTCTTGCAAGGCTTGACGCATACGCATCACTTGCCGAGGTTGCAATGAAAAATAATTATGTTTGCCCCGAGGTCGATTATAGCGATATTATCGACATTAAGGACGGACGCCACCCCGTTGTTGAACAGTTTGTAAGGGATAGCTATTTCGTTCCAAACGATACCTTCCTAAACACAACAACAGACCGTCTTGCTCTTATCACAGGACCAAACATGGCAGGTAAGTCCACATATATGCGTCAAAGTGCGCTTATCGTTGTTATGGCTCAAATAGGCTCTTTTGTTCCCGCCAAGAGCGCAAGAATAGGCGTAGTAGATAAGCTATTTACTCGTGTGGGCGCATCTGATGACCTAGCATCAGGACAATCCACCTTCATGCTTGAAATGACCGAGGTTGCCTACATTCTTGAAAATGCAACTAAGCGTAGCTTTATAATCTATGACGAAATCGGCAGAGGAACAAGCACCTTTGATGGAATGAGCATGGCAAAGGCGATAGCCGAATATACCGCAAGCAAGAAAATTGGCGCAAAAACAATGTTCGCAACCCACTATCATGAGCTTACCTCTCTTGAGGACGAAATTGATGGAGTTGTAAACTATAACATCGCCGCCAAAAAGCGTGGTGAGGATATTATATTCCTTCGCAAAATCGTCAAAGGGCCAACCGACGATAGCTATGGTATTGAGGTATCAAGGCTCGCCGGTGTTCCAAACGAGGTAGTAAAGCGCGCAAGGGCTATACTTAATGACATAATCGAGCAGGGCGGACCTGTAAAGCCCGTGATAGCAAGTAAAAATGCACCATCAATGGAAATGTCCATTGAGGATATAGGAATTTACGAAATAGCTGACAGAGTTAAGAAAATAGACATCAATACCTTGACTCCAATTGAGGCTATGAACTTTATATTTGAGCTTAAAAAGCTACTTAACTAAGAAAGGAGAGAGCTATGGGAAGGATAAATGTCCTTGGCTTTGAGGTAGCAAATTTAATAGCTGCAGGCGAGGTTGTTGACCGTCCCTCGTCTGTAATAAAGGAGCTTGTTGAAAACTCAATTGATGCAGGCGCTACCTCTCTTACAATAGAAATCAAAAATGGCGGAAAAACCTTTATGCGTGTAAGCGACAATGGTGGTGGAATTGAATTTTCTGAGCTTCCTGTCGCTATCCTTCGTCATGCTACAAGCAAAATCAAGGACGCAAGCGACCTTGATAGCATAATGACTCTCGGCTTTCGTGGAGAGGCGCTCGCCGCAATCTCTTCTGTTTCAAGGCTTAGAATTATGTCTAAGACAAGAGATAGCGAGCTTGGTGGATTTTTGGAATGTCACGCAGGCGAGGTTGTAAGTCATATACACACAGGCTGTGCTGATGGCACAACCATCATAGTTGAGGACTTGTTTTATAATGTTCCTGCAAGAAAGAAGTTCTTAAAGGCAGATAAAACCGAAACAGGTACAATTACCGCAACAGTTGAAAAAATTGCGCTCTCAAAGCCCGAAATCTCATTTAGATATATCGTTGATGGCGAAACCAAATTCGTCACAGGTGGCGACGGAGAGCTTCTTAACACAATTTACGCCGTTCTCGGTCGTGATTTTGCAAAGAAGGTAATTAAGGTTGACAGAGATGAAAACGGAATAAAAATAAGCGGATATATCTCCACTCCGGAGCTTGTTCGTGCAAATCGAAATCTTGAAACCTTCTACATCAATTCTCGATTTGTAAAAAGTAAAACAATGGGCGCAGCGCTAGAACAGGCATATCAGTCGTACATTCCCTCTGATAAATTTCCCTTCTGCGTTCTCAATTTAGAGATAAATCCCTCTCTTGTAGATGTCAATGTTCACCCTGCAAAGCTAGAGGTCAAGTTCTCAAACGAAAGCATAATTTTCAGCTCTATATACTATGCTGTAAGAGGCGCTCTTGCGACCTCTGTTACACGCCCTGAGCTATACGAGGAAAAAAGAGAGGAAATTCCCGTATCTGAAACTCCGTTTCCTGTAAATGACAGAAATGCGCCAAAGCCCCAACGAATAGTGTTTGATAGCAACACTAACACAGGCATACTAAGGCAGGATTCAACCTTGGAATATGATTTGCCAAATGGCGAGTCACCGGCACAAAAATATAAAACAACCACGCCAAGCATATTTGACGATATCCCAACTGAGCCACCCTTGACTCGTAGTCAGGAAAATGACACTCCCGACGCCGTAACACCACCACAGCCCACACCTGAGGCTGAATTGGAGGAGGCAATAATCCCATCAACAGAGATAGCTTCAACGGCTGAAAAAAGAGTAGTTCCCGACTATAAAATTATTGGCGAGGCATTTAACTCATATGTAATTGTTGAGCTAGGCGATATTATGTACCTAATAGATAAGCACGCTGCTCATGAAAGAATAATCTTTGAGGATTTGAAGAAAAAGCTAACCGTAAGCGAGCCATCATCTCAAATGCTGATGATTCCATTAGAGGTGTATCTAACCTCTGACGAAATAGGCGCACTTAATGAATTTGAGCTTGAAATAAGAGGCGTAGGCTTTAGCTACGAGATAAATGGTTCAAGGGTTAATGTTCTGGAAATTCCCTCTGAAATAGAGCTTTCAGGTGCGCAGGATGCCCTAATCGCGCTTGTGTCCAGACTCTCAAGTGGAGAGGGAAGCGCTGAGGTTTCAAGGCAAGAGCGACTTGAGCGTGCATTGTATCAGGCGTCATGTAAGGCAGCAATCAAGGCGGGTAGAATTTATGATCAAGCCCATATAAAATGGATTTGCGACAGAGTTTTAACGCTTGACAACATAAAATATTGTCCACACGGAAGACCAATTGCCTTTGAAATAACAAAGCATTTTCTTGAAAGACAATTTGAAAGGATAAAATAATGTTTGAAGTTTTAAAAACCGAGGGCAGAGCAAGACGCGCACGCCTTGAAACTGTTCACGGAACAATAGAAACCCCCGTCTTTATGAATGTCGGCACATGTGCTGCAATCAAGGGTGGAGTTTCAACCACAGACCTAAAGGAAATTAACTGTCAGGTTGAGCTCTCAAATACCTATCACCTTCATATAAGACCGGGCGACAAGCTAATACACGAGCTTGGAGGAATACACAAGTTCTTTAACTGGGATCGCCCCGTTCTAACGGATAGTGGTGGATTTCAGGTATTCTCGCTTGCTCAGCTCCGTAAGATTACCGAGGAGGGCGTAAAATTCGCCTCTCACATCGATGGAAAGCGCATATTTATGGGCCCCGAGGAGAGTATGCAAATTCAATCCAACCTAGCATCTACAATTGCCATGGCATTTGATGAATGTATAGAAAACCCTGCCCCATACGATTATGTAAAAAATTCGTGCGAGCGTACAACAAGATGGCTCGTTCGCTGTAAGGCAGAGATGGAGCGTCTTAATTCCTTGCCCGAAACTATAAATAAGCACCAAATGCTTTTTGGAATAAATCAAGGTGGAACATACGAGGATCTTCGTATAAAGCATATGCAGGATATTGCCGAGCTTGACCTTGATGGCTACGCAATAGGTGGCCTTGCAGTAGGTGAGGCAACCGAGGAAATGTATCGAATTATTGACGCAGTAGAGCCTTACATGCCAAAGAATAAGCCAAGATATCTTATGGGCGTCGGTACACCCTGTAACATTCTTGAGGCAGTTCACTATGGCGTCGATTTCTTTGATTGCGTAATGCCAAGCCGTAACGCAAGACACGGAAACTTGTTCACATGGAACGGAAAAATGAACATTCTCAATGAAAAATATATGCGAGATTCTCGCCCGATTGACGAGGGCTGTAATTGCCCTGCATGTCGCGATTATTCAAGAGCATATATAAGACACCTAATCAAAGCAAAGGAAACTCTTGGAATGCGTCTTTGCGTGCTCCATAACCTTTATTTTTATAACGAGCTTATGCAAAAGATAAGAGACGCTCTCGACGAGGGACGCTTTGAGGAATTTTATCAAAAATACAGAATACTATTAGGCGAGAGAAACCCCGATTAATCGACACATTCCCTCGTAAATTAAGGAGCTACTATGAAAAATAACATTATGCTATTCCCACAGGGTAAGCCCAAGGCGCTTACCTTCAGCTACGACGATGGTCCTAAGGAGGACAGAGAGCTTGTGGCTCTATTCAACAAATACAATGTCAAGGCAACCTTTAATCTCAACTCTCAATGGCTTATAAACAGAGAAACAGATGAAAACGACCCCGCAGTAAAGGAAAGCGAGGTAAGAGAGCTATACAAGGGACACGAAATCGCCCTTCACGCCCTTATGCACCCATTCCTTGAAAGGCTTCCCGTTGATGCCATGATGTATGAGCTAGTAAAGGACAGAGAAAATCTCGAAAGAATTTCTGGTCAAATCATAAGAGGAATGGCATATCCATTTGGAACCTACAATGACAATGTTGTAAGAGTTGCTCGTGATTTGGGAATAAGATATTCTCGCACCTGTCACACTCATCACAGCTTTAAAATCGACAGAGATTGGCTAAGAATGCCATCTACCTGTCACCACGCCGACGAAAAGCTCTTCGAGCTTGCCAACACCTTCGTAAACGAAAACCCTCTTACGCGTTGGGCAATCGAGGGCTGGCTATTCTATGTATGGGGACACTCGTTCGAGTTTAGAACAGAGCAGGATTGGGAGCGTATGGAGAAATTCCTCTCAATCGTTTCTAACAGAGATGATGTATGGTATGCAACCAACATCGAAATTTATAATTACATAACCGCATATGATAACCTCGAGTTCTCGCTTGATATGAGTATAGTACATAACCCAAGTGCAATTGATGTGTGGTTTAAGCATGACCAAAAAACAGTTGTTTGCGTTCCATCTGGTGCAACAATAGCCTTAAAATAATAAAAACAAAAATCACCGTTTAAAACGGTGATTTTTTATTCGTTAATCTCCTCACAGCCAAGATAATCACATAGATAAGCGCGTAAACGCTTTTTTCTTTTTTTAGCTGTGCTAAACGGAAGGGATTTTGTAAAAATGCACGCAAAAAGTAACGGAATGGCAATAACGACCAAAATAAGCACGAAAATTATCCATTCATACCATCTCATTTTTGTGTCACTATCAGGTAAGATTTCACCATCAAGCTCAACATATCCGTTCCTTTCAACAATAGGCGACTTGTACCAATAGCCTGCGCCATTTTTGCCCTTTTCAACGCCAATCTCGATAAAGCCTGCTCTTAAATATACAACAAGTTCAAAGCCACGAGTGCGATTTTCACGATTGAATTTATCTCTTTGAATAGAATAATTTTTTATAAAATCATCTATTGTACCCTTAAATCTAAATTTCATTTGTATCTCCTTATAAAGAACTACAAGAGTAGTATATCACATCTTTTCTAAAATTGCAATAAAAAATCAAATTGTCCTGTTTTTGAATAATGAATATAAAAATAGCCAAAATAAAAACGAGTAGCAAGCAACAAAAATAATGACTTGCTATTAAGCGAGGAGAAAAGATGAAAGAATACAAGCACATAATAAAGGCCGAAAACGGCCTACATGCTCGACCTGCGGGCGCTCTTGCGAGCTGTGCCAAGACATTCAAATCAAGCATAACCGTGAGCGCTCTTGGCAAAAACGCCGACGCAAAGCGCCTTTTGTCGCTTATGAGCTTAGGTGCAACAAAAGGAACAGAGCTTCACTTTGTAATCACAGGTGAGGACGAGCAAAGCGCCTACGAGGCAATAGTAGATTTTTGCGAGAGGCTAGGTGATATGAGATGATTTTTTCAAAAAAGCAAGATCAGCTTCTTGCGGTTTGTGATGGAGTAAGCGCTCCAATCACCGAAATTCCGGACGAAGCATTTTCAATGGGACTTCTAGGCAGAGGCTTTGCCCAAGACCCCGAGGGGAATGTGTTTACAAGCCCCGTTACAGGCAAAATAGAAAGCGTTTCAAAAACCAAGCACGCATACACAATTCACACCAAAAGCGATCTGGATATTTTAGTCCATATAGGTGTCGATACCGTTGAGCTAAACGGAGATGGCTTTGAGGCGATGGTGAGCGAAGGGCAAAGCATAAGGGCAGGCGACACGCTTTGTCGTGCCGACATTGAGCTGATAAGGAACAGAGGCTTTAATCCAATAACTGCGGTTCTTGTCACCAATCCCGAAAAAATCGAAAATATAGCCTATAAATTTGGTACTACAAGGGCAGGCAAGGATTGTCCTATGTATTACTCTGTTAAGAAAGGATAAACGAAAATGACAGAAACAAAAGAAAAAGGAAAATGGGGTGCAGGAATCTTTAGTGTGCTTCAAAGAGTAGGGCGAGCCTTTATGCTACCAATAGCTCTTTTACCAATCGCAGGACTGCTTCTTGGAATAGGCGCATCTCTTACAAATCCCGCAATGCTAGAGGCATATAATCTCACCTCGATTATGGGCGAGGGAACATTTCTCTATTCGCTTTTCACCCTTCTTGCATCAGTTGGAACGGTAATCTTTGATAACCTACCGCTTCTGTTTGCAATGGGCGTAGCGCTTGGCATGGCAGAAAACGAAAAGGCAACAGCAACCCTGTCAGCCGCCATCGCGTTTTTTGTAATGCACAAAACAATAAATGCGTTGCTCGAAATTACAGGCAAGCTAAGTGATGGCTCAATGCAAGAGGGAACGATTGCCAATGTAGTGGGAATTAACTCTCTTCAAATGGGTGTTTTTGGTGGAATTATAGTAGGACTTGGTGTCGCTTATCTAAACAACCGATTTTACAAAATCCGTCTGCCAAATGTAATTTCCTTCTTTGGTGGAACGCGCTTTGTCCCAATCATTTCAACAGCGGTTTATATCCTTGTCGGAGTGCTCATGTTCTTTGTTTGGCCATATATCCAAATGGGTATTTATGCCCTTGGCGACCTCGTTCTAAAATCAGGCTACGCAGGCACATTTATCTATGGCTTTATTGAGAGAATTTTAATTCCGTTTGGACTTCACCATGTGTTCTATCTGCCATTCTGGCAAACGGGACTTGGCGGAAGCGCACTAATCGATGGCGTCATGGTTTATGGCGCACAAAACATCTTCTTTGCAGAGCTTGCATCAAGCGCAACCGAGGTGTTTTCCGTATCTGCTACAAGATTTATGAGTGGTAAATTCCCACTTATGATATTTGGACTTCCCGGTGCTGCTCTCGCTATGTACACCTGTGCTGATACCCCTAAGAAAAAGGCAGCGGGCGGACTTTTGTTATCCGCAGCCCTTACCTCAATGCTTACAGGAATTACAGAGCCAATTGAATTTACCTTCCTCTTTGTAGCCCCACTTCTTTATGTAATACACTCACTCTTTGCAGGACTTGCATATATGCTTATGCATCTTTTAGAGGTTGGAGTTGGAATGACCTTCTCGGGCGGAATTATCGACCTTCTTTTATTTGGCGTAATCCAAGGCAACTCAAAAACCAATTGGATAATGGTTCCACTCGTAGGAATAGGATATTTTATTGTTTATTTCTTCCTTTTCCGTTTCCTAATTCTCAAAAGAAATTATGCTACGCCGGGCAGAGAGGTAGGCGATGGCGAGGTTAAGCTTTATACAAGAGCTGACTATAACGAAAAAAGACAAGCTAAGAGCACTAACACAGCACCAAGCGACACCTCAAAAATTATATTAGAGGGACTTGGTGGCAAGGAAAATATAATCACTCTTGATAACTGTGCAACACGCCTTCGTGTAAGCGTCAAAAACCCCGAGCTTGTAAGCGAATCACTTTTGAAGCAAAGTGGCGCTGCCGGCGTTATCAAAAAAGGAACAGGAATACAAGTAATCTATGGCCCACAGGTTTCCGTTATAAAAAGCGAGCTGGAGGACTATATGAATACCTTATAAAAAATTGCGTTGCGAAAGCAACGCAATTTTTTGTAGTTATTGACTTTTGCGCCATATAATTGTATAATAAATTTATAACATTAGTTTAAGATGGGAGGGTCAAGATGAATATAAATACAATTTTAAAGGGAATGAAATGTAGCCATTGTGGCAAGGAGCATAAATGCGATATTGAATGTGTGATTGTTGAGCACGGCGCAATCGCTCATCTAACAGAGCTTTGCAAAGAATATAATTCAATTCTTATCGTAGCAGACGAAAACACAATAGGAGCAACGCATGACAAGGTTGATATGGCGCTAGAGGCGAAAATCGCACACAGGGTGATATTTTCGGGCGATAGCGTTCTTGTGCCCAACGAGGATGCAATAAATAAAGTAACTAAGCATCTCGATAAAATTGACCTGATAGTTGGCGTAGGCTCTGGCGTTATACAGGATCTTTGTAAATATGTTTCGCACTTTGAAAAAATTCCATATATGATAGTCGCAACCGCGCCATCAATGGACGGATACGCCTCGACTGGCTCTGCAATGATTTTAAAGGGAATGAAGGAAACAGTCCCCGCAGGACTTCCCAAGGCGATAATCGCAGACACAGAGGTGCTCAAGGACGCCCCTATGGAAATGATAAAAGCAGGCTATGGCGACATAATCGGTAAATATTCAGCTCTTAACGATTGGTGGCTATCTGTGGCTGTAAATGACGAGTATTTCTGTGAGTATATATCTGACACCACCTACGAGATGATAGAAAAAACCATCAATGTAGCGCAAGGAATCATAGCAAGAGACGAGGACGCAATCGCAACACTCACCGAGGCGCTAATCGTGGTTGGAATTATGATGTCATTTGCAACCAATTCGCGCCCTGCCTCTGGTAGTGAGCATCACCTGTCGCACTTTTTCGAGATTACGGGCATAGTAAATGGCGAAAAATATCTCCCGCATGGTATAGATGTTGCCTATTCTACAATAATCACCGCAAGACTAAGAGAACGCCTTGTGAAAGCCCCCTTCCCAAATGAGCAATTTAGACTTGCTCGTGAGGAATATGTCGCAAAAATGGAAAAAATCTATGGCGCAGAGGTGGGTAGAGGCTGTGTTGCCTTACAGGATAAGGTAGGAAATTATCAAAAAAATCGAATAGCGCTTTACCACAAAAAAAGAAAGCAGATAATCGAAATTCTATCAAGAATGCCAACACCCGAAAAAATCCAAGAAATTTTGTCCTATGTTGGACTTGATATCAGCGAGCTCTATCGTACCTATACTAAGAAAAAAATAAGCGATGCAATAGCCTATGGAAAGGATTTGAAGGACAGATATACAGTGCTGTGGCTGAATTATGACCTTTTTGGAGAAGAAAATGAAGCTTACATATGAAAATAGAATGGCGGTAGCAGGTCATAGAGGTGATTGCTATAACTACTATGAAAACACCAAAACCGCCTTTGAAATGGCACACAGGGAGGGTGCTGATATGATAGAAACAGATGTTCGTCTATCAAGCGACGGATACCTAGTGCTAATTCATGATGATACAATAAATCGCACCACAAATGGCAAGGGAAGGGTTTGCGAGATGACGCTTGAAGAGCTTCGTTCTCTTAACGCCGGCGATAAGCTACACCCCGAGCAAATTCCAACTCTTGAAGAGCTCTTGTCGTGGGCAGAGCCGCTTAATATCACTCTTAATCTTGAAATCAAGGAATATTATAGCGAGCAAACCAAGGAGCGCTGTGAAAAGTGTATAAATGATACTCTCGCCCTTGTTGAAAGATACAATATGCGACACAGGATCGTTATAAATAGCTTTGATGCATATGTGCTAGAGTATGTTTATAAAAATTATGGAGATAAATATTTGCTTCACGGCTTTTATCCGTATAGCGAAATGTTCAATGTTACAATAGACCCGACCGAATATCTATATTGCGCGTGCATTTTTGCAAACGATAAAAAGGAATATTACGATTTCTTGATAAGCAACGGAATTGAGCCTTGGATAGGCGCTAGCGTAACACAAGTTAGTAAGCTTGAAATGTGTAAAAAAAATGGCGCTCGTCTAATCACCACAAACAATCCGGCAGATATAATAAAAAAACTAAGCGAAATGGAATAGAAAAATGGATAAAAATAAGATAAAGCTCGTCGCTATGGACCTAGACGGAACATTGACTCAGCACAAGGAGCACTTAACGCCCAAAAACAAGGAGGCGCTCGACGCACTTGCGAAAAGATATAAGCTCCTTATGGTTGGCGCAGGGCAGGCAAGACGAATTTTTAATCAAATGGATAAATATCCGCTTGATATAATAGGCAACTATGGTCTTCAATATGCAAAATATAATAGCACAACCTGTGACCTAGATATCATTCGAGATTTGACATTCCCCGTAAATCAAGAGGAAATTGAGAAAAGGGTATCATATTTTAGAGAAAAATATGGCTTTAACGAATACAGGGGCGACTCTGTTGAATATCACCCCTCGGGCTGCATTACCTTCCCAATACTTGGCACTAAGGCAATACAAGAGGATAAGCTAGCCTTTGACCCCACCCGAAAAAAGCGCAGAGCCATCTATGACGAGGTATGCTCGGCGTTTAATGAATATAATGTGTTTGTTGGTGGCTCGTCATCGTTTGATATGTCACCTAAGCCTTATAATAAATACTATGCACTAGACCTCTATTGCACAGAAAATAATATTTCTTGTGACGAGGTTGTTTATATCGGTGACGATTACGGACAAGGCGGAAATGACGAATGCGTATATTTGTCACACTTCAATTACCTAACAATAGATGATTACAGGGATTTTCCAAAAATAATAAAAGAACTACTTGACGAGGAACTATGACTATATATAATTTTGATAAAATAAGCATAATATCACAAACCGAAAACACCTTAAAGAGCGAAGAACTCACCCAAATCCAAAATGGCGAAATAGCTCTATATAAGCTGACCCTTAAATTTGATGGCGAGAGCTCTCCAAAGCCTTATTCGCTTATTTGGGAGGAGGATCAAATTGACATAATCGGCGTATGGCATTCAAAGATTGCGCTCAACCGCAATATTACTCCCGATTGGAATATGCGTAAAATCGATAGCAGAACCGCAAGCGGAATGCCACTTTTGTCTGTTTATAATAAGGCGGGAGAAAACCGCATAAGTGTAGCGCTATCCGATACTGCTAGCCCTGCATCAATCATGGTTGGAGTTGTCGAGGAGAACGCCAAGCTTCGCTTCAAGATTGATTTCTTTGAGGCAATTTGCCCTAAGATGAGCGAATACGAGGTAATTATCAGAATTGACCGACGCAAAATCAACGCATCAAACGCAATCAAGGATACAAGAAGCTGGTGGTTAAGCCTCGGCTGTACCTTCGCTCATGTGCCGGAAAATGCTCGCTTACCCATGTATTCAACATGGTATAGCTTCCATCAGCACACAATTCCCGAGGACATAATAAGGGAGTGTGAAATCGCTAAAAAATGTGGAATGGATACCGTTATTGTTGATGACGGTTGGCAAACCGACGATAATTCAAGAGGCTACGCCTTCTGTGGAGATTGGAAAATCTGTAAAGCAAAAATTCCCGACATGAAGGATTTTGTAGATAAAATTCACGCTCTTGGCATGAAATTTATCATATGGTTCTCCGTGCCATATGTTGGCTTCGAAAGCGAAAACTACGAAAAATTTAAGGGAATGTATCTAAATACACGCCATCTCTCTCGCGCATCTGTGCTCGACCCACGCTTTAAAGAGGTAAGAGAATTCCTTGTAAGCACATATTGCAATTATGTAAAGGAATATGGCTGGGACGGCTTGAAGCTCGATTTTATCGACTCCTTTGCGCTAAGCGAGGAAAGCTCGTGCGAATACGACAAAATGGACACAATCTCGCTTGAGGTTGCGCTAGAAATGCTCCTTGACGAAATTACCGTGGCGTTAAAGAAGATTAACCCCGAAATTTTAATCGAGTTCCGTCAATCGTATATAGGCCCTATCGTATCAAAATACGGAAATATGTTCCGCGTTACCGATTGCCCAAACGACGCTATTTATAATAGAGTAGGCTCTCTTGACCTAAGGCTCACATCTGGTAAAATCCCCGTTCATAGCGATATGCTTATGTGGCATAAGGACGATACACTTCAAAGCGTGGCGTATCAGCTATATGCAATTATGTTCAGCGTGCCTCAAATCTCAGTCAAATTTGATAATATCTCGTGCGAGCAAGCTAAGCTCCTTAATAGCTTCCTCTCGTTTTGGAGAGAGAACCAAAGAGTTATTCTTGATGGCGATTTAATAGTTCAAGGCATTGATTTTGGATACACAATGGCAAAAACTACTCTTGACAATACAAGCGTTTGTGTTTTGTACGAGGATGTTGTAGCCACAGCTAGTGAGGCAAAATCATACATCTTCAACTCCACAGGTCGCGATAAAATCGCAATCGAGCTTGATTTTGGAGCGAGTGTAGAAATTTACGATATTTTTGGCTCTAAGTATGACGAAATCACCTTTAATGCAGGCATTCACAGAATAAACGCCAAAAATTGCGAAATGATAAAGGTAATAAAGAGAAGCTAGTATTTGAATATGAACGCAAAAAAGCCTTGAGATTTCCCCTCAAGGCTTTGCTTTTTGCCACATTTTAAAGGGCAAATAAATTTTTTTATAAAATATTAGAAATAGCCTTGACAAACCTAAAATCTTTTGTTATAATGTATAGGCTATCGAGATGTAGCGGTAGCAGCGGACAACTGCTATTCTTAAAATTGAATATTTTTATCGAGATGTAGCGCAGTTGGTAGCGCGCATGCTTTGGGAGCAAGACACCGCCTCCGAGGCATCTCGAAGCAGAAAACGCCGAAAGCCCTTGTAAACACTGACTTTTTCGGCACTATCCCCTCTCGCAAAAATCCCATTTTGAGTGGTTTGACCACAGATTTGACCACTTACAGAAATTGACCTAAAATCGAATAAAAAATCACACATCGGGGTGTGGCGCAGTTGGTAGCGCGCGACGTTTGGGACGTCGATGCCGCAGGTTCGAACCCTGTCACTCCGACCAAATTGGGTTTTGGGAAACAATTTCCAAAACCCTTTTCTTTGCCTACTGCACCGCAAATTTTGAGGGCTGACGGATGTTCTCCGTCAGCCCTTTTGCTTTTTCAGCTCACGCCA
>JAFQUJ010000007.1 GCA_017408585.1 Clostridia bacterium
AGGTCAGAGGTGTAAGCACAGTAATGTGTTCAGCTGACTGATACTAATAGACCGAACGCTTGAACTACTTTGTTCTTACAAAGTTGTTGAGTTCTTTGTTCTTAATTTCTCTTTATTTGGTTTTTCAATGAGCATTTTCGACTGGACAAAAATTAACAGCATCCAAAAAGGATGCTGTTTTGTTTTATATATTTCTTGAATTAAAAAAAGCCTACGAATTTCGTAGGCTTTTATGCTATTAAAGTAGAGAATTAATAATTTCCTTCATCTTGTCAAGATTTTTCTCCATTTCAGCCACAAGCTTGAACTGCGTTCTGCATCTGTCAAGATTGTGATTTTCACGGTGAATTCTAAAATATGTATCACCATTTATATGGTCAGTCAAAAATCTAATTCCACATTCAAGTGTAAGCATAATGGACGCATAGGGAAGTAGCTCAATCTCAACCTCTGTAAGAGATTTTCCACATTGCTCAAGATAACCCTTTGCAAACGCCTTGTAAAGCTCAAGGTCGAAATCAACCAAATCGAGATTTTGCTCATCCTCAGCTGCATGTGTAGCACCGGAGCGAATAGCATCTCCAAAATCATACAAATACGAGCCGGGCATAACTGTATCAAGGTCAATTACAGCCACAGGTGTCTCTGTTTTGTTATCAAAAAGCACATTGTTGAGCTTTGTATCATTATGTGTAACGCGAAGCGGCAAGGAGCCATCATTCAATCTATCAACAAACATTGAAGTAAACGCTTTTCTTTCGCGAACGAATGCGATCTCGTCAGCAACCTGATCGGCTCTGCCAGAGGCGTTAGCCTCTATCGCCATTTCAAAATCATTATATCTTGATACTGTGTTGTGGAAATTTTTAATAGTTTCCGATAGAACAGAAGCATCAAAATCACTCAAAAAGCGTGCGAATTCTCCAAACGCAACGCCCGAAAGATAGAAATGCTCAGCTTTTTCCATCTTTTCGATTGTGAATACATCATCGATATAATGATACATTCTATAAGCAGCACCATCAATCAAAACATATGACTTGCCTGTGTTTGCTGTCAAAAATTTAAGAGTGGAGCGATAAGGATTTCTGCCAAGAGCGATGCTCTTTTCCCTTATATGCTCAGTTACTGCCTCAATGTTGTTCATAAGACCATCAAGATCTCTAAAAATAGAGGTGTTGATTTTTTGTAAGCAATAGGAATTGTTGTTGGTTTTTACAAGATATGTAGAATTTATATGTCCGTTTCCAACGGTAACAGGATCTTTAAAATCAACATCTCCTATAAATGCTTTAATAGCTTTTCTTAGAATTTCCATGTTATAGCTCTCTTTCGTAAATTTGCTTTGCCTTACAATTATCAGGCAAGCACCGAACCCGATATGTTGGGGATGCTTTATATATTTTAACATATATTTTCGATAAAGTAAAGAATTTTATTGAAAAATTATAAAATATAGTGTAAAATATATATGTAAACGGAGGTAATGAAATGATAACTAAATCTATTGAAGTTGCAAACGGAGTAAAAATAAATTATATAGAAACGGATAAGTTTAAAACAAATTACTTTTCCTTTAATTTTATAACCCTTATCGATAAGGAAAAATCTCCTTTAAATACATTATTGCCAAGAATTTTAACTCACGGAAGTGCAAGCTATCCATCGCAGGCACTAATTGATAAAAGGTTGCAATATTTGTATTCCAGCTCACTTGTAACAAGAAATACAACCATTGGCAAATTCCATATTTTCGGACTAATGGCTGATATGCTAAATGATAAATATACTGCGAGCACAAGCGTTACAAGCGAGATGATTAGCCTAATCTGCGATATTATTTTCAATCCATATTTGGAAAATGGCGTTTTTTCAAAGCAATATACCGAAAGCGAAAAGCTCGAGGTTATCGATGCAATCAATGCCGAAATAAATAATAAGGGCAGATATTCTCTTAATCGTTGCACGGAAATCATGTGCGAGGACGAGATATTTTCAATTAAGAAAACAGGAAATGTAGATGATGTTGAAAAAATCACGCCAGAACAGCTATATAAAGCATATAAAAACGCACTCAAAAATTACAAAATTGAAATATATGCGGTTGGAAAGCTTGACATCGATAAAATCGCACTAACCTTAAAGGCTCATTTTGAAAAAATCGAAAGAGAAATAGAGACAATGCCAAGCATCGAAATAAAAAGAAGTGCTAGCGAGGTCAAAAGAGTATGCGAAATCCAAGATGTTATGCAGGGCAAGCTTTGTATGGGCTTTAGAACGGGCAGAACAATTGAGGACGGAAATTATCATATAGCACAGCTCTTTTGCGAAATCTATGGTGGCTCGCCTACATCAAAGCTGTTCGTCAATGTAAGAGAAAAGAAAAGCCTTTGCTATACCTGTCGCTCAATGATTACTCAAAAAAGCGGACTAATGTATGTTATGGCGGGAATTGAGGCGACAAATAAGCAAATTGCAGAGGACGCAATTTTAGAACAACTCGACTGTGTAAGACTGGCTCAAATCACACCGGAGGAGCTTGAAAGCGCAAAGAAATCGCTTAAAAATAGCTATATGAATATATATGATAGCCCCTCGGCTATGGAGCTATGGACACTCAATCGCGAGCTTTCAGGCAACTTTGACGAGCCAATAGGCGAGGCTCAAAGGGTCGATTCTACAACAAAGGAGCAAATTGCCGAATACGCAAGGGGCATAACCCTTGATACTGTATATTTCTTGAAGGGAGAGGACTCAAATGGCTGAAATAATCGTTAAAGAAAATGAAATGCTTGGCGAAAAATATTACACCTTCAAGCATAAAAGCGGACTAAGAGTCTATGTTTTTCCTAAGAATATGACATCAAGCTATGCGCTTTTCACAACCAAATATGGCGCAATAGATAATAAATTCAAGCTTGAGGGAGAAGAGGAGTTTACATGCGTTCCCGACGGAATTGCTCACTTTTTGGAGCATAAAATGTTCGAGTGCGAAAACGGCGAGGACGCCTTTGAGCTTTTTGCAAAAACAGGCGCAAGCGCAAACGCATATACCTCTAATGCTCGTACAGCGTATCTGTTTTCAACCACTGATAATTTTTACGAAAGCCTTGAATACCTGCTCGACTTCGTAACTCATCCCTATTTCACAGAGCAAACAGTTCAAAAGGAGCAGGGAATTATCGGTCAAGAGCTTAGAATGTATGATGACCATCCGGGTGCAAGACTTGAAAAAGGACTTTTACAGGCACTTTATGAGAAAAATAAGGTTAGAATAGATGTTGGCGGAACAATAGAATCAATTGCCGAAATCACCGCCGATATACTCTATAAATGCTATTATACCTTTTATAATCTTCGTAATATGGCGCTTGCTGTGTGCGGAAATATCGATGTAAACGAGGTCGAAAAAATCTGTGATAAGATTTTAAAGGAAGCTCCCGAGCAGACCATTATAAGAGATTATGAATGTGATGATGAGCCAAGAGGCGTATATAAAAAGCGTAGCATATGCTCCCTTGCAGTGTCTAAGCCGATTATGGCAATTGGTATAAAGAACACAAATATCGCAGATGATCCAAATGAGAGAATGAAGCAATTTTACGCAATCGAAATGCTTAACGAAATTCTTTATTCACGCTCGGGCGAGTTCTTTAATACCCTTTATGATCAAAATCTAATCTCCTTCGACCTTGACGCGAGCGTAGAGCATAGCGAATTTTATTCGTTTAATGTAATCTCAACTGAGTCAAAGGATCCTGAGGCGGTGTATGATTATTTTGTTTCCTTTATCGAAAAGACAAAGGAGCAGGGACTTGATAAGGAAGCCTTTGAGCTTGCAAGAAGAGCAATTTATGCCTCGAACATAAAAATGTTCGACTCAACCGACGATATAGCCGAGGCGCTTATCACAAACTATTTAGAGGATACAGAGCTTTTTGAAATCCCTGATACTATTATGTCAATTGACTATGAATATGTAAGCAAAATTTTCTATGAGCTGTACAATGAGGACGCATATGCTATGTCAGTTGTAAATCCTATCGGCACAACGGAGGAAAAATAATGTTTCCATTAAAAACACATTATATTTCATTCCCGGGCCTTGGAATAGACGAAATAAAAATCAATTCCAACGCCATAGAAATAGGTAGCTTTAGAATTGCTTGGTACGGACTTATAATTCTTACAGGAATTATTTGCGCGATTTTGTATGTTTGGTTTCGCTTTAAGGAAAATCAAATGAAAAGCGATGACCTAATCGACCTTGCGTTCTTTACTGTCCTATCGGGAGTTATCGGAGCAAGACTTTATTACATTCTTTTCAGCCTAGATAGCTATATTGTCACATCAAAGGACGGATTTTTTGCAAACCTTTGGGCAAGCCTTGGCAGAATGGTAGCTGTTTGGAATGGTGGACTTGCAATTTATGGTGGAATAATCGCAGGCGGAGTAGCAGCGGTTATCGTCGCTAGAAAAAAGAAAATGAACATCTTGAAAATACTTGATTTCCTAGCTCCGGCTGTTATGCTGGCTCAAGCAATTGGAAGATGGGGAAACTTCTGCAACGCAGAGGCTCATGGAACGGAAACAGACATTTTTCTAAGAATGGGAATAAGAGCAGATGGTGGAGTAATTACAAGATATTATCACCCCACCTTCCTATATGAATCTCTTTGGAATTTAATTGGCTTTTTGGCAATATGGCTAATCTTTGTAAAGCTTACGAAAACAAAATGGCTTCATAAATTCAACGGTCAAATATTCTATATCTATATTGCATGGTATGGACTTGGCAGATTTTGGATAGAGGGGCTTCGCACCGATAGTCTATATTTAATTCCGGGAGTTATAAGAGTATCTCAGCTCGTGGCGCTCCTTTCGTTTATTGCAGGAATAGCGCTACTCACATATAGCCTTATAATGCTAAAGCGAGGCAAGGAAAATATACTTGTAAAAAGAGTTGATGCTCCACAAGAAAAGACAACAGAGGAGGCAAACAAAAATGGCACAAATAATTAATGGAAAGCTCGTTTCAGCCGAGGTAAGAGAGGAATTAAAGGCTCAAACACAAGAGCTATTTGAAAAATACGGTATTCGTCCGGGACTTGCAGTTATAATTGTAGGCGATGACCCTGCATCAAAGGTATATGTAAATAATAAGGAAAAGGGATGCGCCGAGGTTGGCTTTTATTCCGAGGTTTATAGATTGCCCGAGCAGACTACCCAAGAGGAGCTTTTAGCGCTTGTTGATAAGCTCAATAAGGACGACAAGATTCATGGAATTTTGTGTCAGCTTCCTTTGCCAAAGCATCTAGATGAAAACGCAGTTATTCTTGCTATAAATCCTGAAAAGGATGTTGATGCCTTCCACCCTGTAAATGTAGGAAGAATTATGATAGGCGATTATAGCTTCTTGCCCTGTACCCCCGCCGGTGTTATGCGCTTAATCGAGAGCACAGGCGTAGATATAACAGGTAAGGAATGCGTTGTAATTGGTAGAAGCAATATCGTAGGAAAGCCACAGGCGATGCTACTTTTGCATAAAAATGCAACTGTCACAATTTGCCATTCGAGAACAAAGAATCTTGCCGAGGTTACAAGAAGAGCAGATATCTTGGTTGTAGCAATTGGTAAGGCAGACTTTGTTACAGGTGATATGGTAAAGCAAGGCGCTATTGTTATCGATGTAGGTATGAACAGAAAGGCTGACGGAAAGCTTACAGGCGATGTCGATTTTGCAAGCGTAGAGCCTAAGGCGTCATTTATCACACCCGTTCCCGGTGGCGTAGGACCTATGACAATTTCAATGCTCCTAACTAACACAATGACCGCTGCAAAAAATGCAATAATCAAATAAAATAAAAGCTCGCACCATGCTTTAAAATTGGCTTGGTGCGATTTTTTAGGAGGATATATGCTTACAAGAGAAGAGCTTGATAAGCTTGAAAAAATATCGCGAACACAAGCAAAAAACGAACTGTTTTTGCGAATGTGCGTGTTGTATCTAAATGAGCTTGAAACGCTAGTTACGCCCGAGATAATAGAAGAGATAACTCAAGGCGAAAAAAGCCTCGAGGAGTGTGCGTTTTCCGGCTTTTTGAGCAATACCTTTATCGAGGATGAGGCGCTTGAGAGTGAGATGCACGCAGAATATTTTGCCCCCTCTATTAAGCGTCTTGACGCTGATGAATATAGAAGTAATCCATATTTTGTAAACATTCCAATTCCTAATAAAGAGGTGGGAAATTGGACTCTTTCCCACCAAAAATATCAAAAATACGAGGGCTTTGTTCGTGACGATTTTACGCTTTTCGACGATTTTCGAGAGGTGTGTAATTTGGGCTTTTTTGACGAGGAATTTTCCTTCCCAACCGTCTTTGAAAATGGCGTAGAGTGGATGGCGATAAAGCCAAACGAAATCGAAACCATGAAAGAGCCTATAAATAAGGCGCACGGCAAGGTTGTCACCTTCGGCTTGGGACTTGGCTATTTTGCGTATATGGTGTCACTAAAGGATAGTGTTAGCGAGCTTGTGATAGTAGAGAAAAGCGAAGAGGTAATAAGCCTCTTTTCCAATCACATTCTGCCACATTTTCAAAACAAAGAGAAGATAAAAATCGTTAAAAGCGACGCCTTTGAATACGCTAAAAGCGAAATGCCATCTCAATGCTTTGACTACGCCTTTGTCGATTTGTGGCACGATACCTCGGACGGTGTTGATATGTATATAAAAATGAAAAAGCTTGAATGCCTAAGCTCTAAAACTCATTTTGAATATTGGATAGAAAAATCAATTCTTGTCACCATTCGCAAAAAAATCTTTAACGCCATAATGGAAAGCGTAGAGAGTGGAAAAAATACCCTTTCGTATGATGAAATTTTGTCACGCCTCAGCCTTGACTATATAAAGGAATTTGTGAAATTCATATAAAAAGAAGCTACCTATTAGAGCAGCATAGGTAGCCTGTTATTTTTGTATTCTTGTGGGAGATACACCAAATCTCTTTTTATATAAACGATAAAATGACGAATAATCATTAAAGCCACATTCCTGACTCGCTATGGTGGCAGATTTACCACTTGATAGCTTTTCTTGAAAGAGAATGAGCCTCTTTGATAAAATATAATCGTGAATTGATGTGCCCGTGATTTTTCTGAAAATTCTGTTTATTTGTGATGGACTAAGGTGAATTATGCGCGATATTGTTTCAAGTGAAAGCTCACTTGATAGATTTTCATTTATATAAGAAATTATCGAATGGCCAAGATCATTTTCGGTATTATTACGCTCGGAGCTGTTGTTGAAAAACGCAAGCCCAATGCTTGAAAGCAAGGCGGAAATGTTAGAAACTATCGCATCTAAGGGGGACGAAACGGGAGCCTCCTTGAATATCTTTTCAAACATAGTTATCGCCGAAACGCCAAGCTCACTTGATAAATATAAATTTCGCGCCCCAAGACCCCTGTCGGTGAAGGGCTTTAAAAGAGAGGCGGAAAAGGCATTGAAAATTTCAGGACGGAAAATAAGAACATATCTTTCATATTCGTCGCTTTCGTTTACTATAAGCTTGTGAGCCTCTCCTTGACGCATAAGCAAAATCGCCCCTGAGCGTAGCTTGTAGGTGTGTCCCTCGACTACATAGCCAACCCTTCCCTTAACAAGACAAAAAAGCTCGTAACGGTCGTGAATGTGATATTTAAAGTGCTCGTCAACGGGATTTGTGTCAAAGGAGTGACTGACAGAAAAGCCAACTCCCTCGTATTTCTCAATTATAGCCATAAATAACCCCCTAAAAAGTAGTTCTAATTAATTTTAACACAACATGACTGAAAATACAATATAAAATGCACAAAAATACAATTCAATTGCAAAATAATTGTGATACAATAATATAAAATTAAATATTAGCAGGAGACTAAGGCATGAAATTAACATTTAGATGGTATGGAAAAAATGACCCTGTAACACTCGATAAAATAAGACAAATTCCCCAAATGAGTGGAATTGTATCTGCAGTTTATGATGTTGCACCGGGTAAGGTATGGAGCGAGAGCAGTATTCTCGAAATTAAGGAAATGGCGCAGGCAAATGGCCTAGAATTTGAGGTTGTTGAAAGCGTGCCTGTTCCTGAGGAAATCAAATATGGCGCGCCCAATTCTGATGAGCTAATTGAAAATTATTGCGAAAATATAAGAAGATTAGGCAAGGCAGGAGTAAAATGCGTATGCTATAACTTTATGCCTGTTTTTGACTGGCTAAGAAGTGAGCTTGAGCATCAAAATACCGATGGTTCAAACTCTCTTGCATATAACGAGGAGCAGGTTTTGGCAATGGATCCCGAAAAAACCTCTCTATCCCTTCCCGGTTGGGACGAAAGCTACACCAAGGAGGAGCTCTCACGCCTTATAAAAATCTATAAGGAAATTGGCGAGGAGGGGCTTTGGAAAAACCTTGAAAAATTTCTAAAAAAGGTGATTCCGGTTGCTAGCGAGGCAGGAGTCAATATGGCAATCCACCCCGATGATCCACCGTGGGGAATTTTTGGACTGCCAAGAATTATCACCTGCGAGGAAAATATCGATAGATTTTTGCAAATCGTCCCCGATAATGCTAACGGAATTACACTTTGCACAGGCTCTCTTGGCGCATCGACAGATAATGACCTTGTCAAAATGGCAAGAAAATATGCTAAGCGTGTTCATTTCTTGCACCTGCGCAACATAAAAATTGTTGGAAAAAGAGAGTTTTACGAGGTAGCACACCCAAGTGAGTGTGGCTCGCTCGATATGCTTGAAATCGTAAAGGCGCTAGTTCAAAATGGATTTGATGGCTATGTGCGCCCCGACCATGGCAGAATGATTTGGAACGAAAGTGGAAAATATGGCTATGGCTTGTTCGATAGAGCACTTGGCGCTACATATATAGTAGGACTTTTTGAGGCAGTTGAAAAAATGCTTGGAGATATAAATAAATGATAAACAAAGCTATAAAAAGAGCCATTCCCGACTTTTTTGTAAGTGGTAACAAAAAAATCACCACCCTTGAGGAATGGAGCGAAAAAAGAGAAGAGCTAAAAGAGCTTTTCTTAGAAACAGAATATGGAAAAAGGCCACCAATGCTAACTCCCGAAATCACAACCGAGGAGCAGGGAGTAAACTTTGCAAATAAGGCAAGATGGGAGAGCGTATTCTTTAAATTCAAGAACGAAAAGGGCGAGCACACAGTAAGGACAGAGCTGATTTTACCAAAAAGTGAAGCACCTGTGCCCGTGTTCCTCTATATCAGCTTTTCACCCGATGTGCCAAATAAATATCTTCCAATGGAAGAAATACTTGATAATGGCTTTGGCGTCTTTACCTTTTATTACGAGAATGTAACAACCGATAATGGCGATTTTGAAAACGGACTTTGCGCTCTTTTTGACAGAGAAAATGAGGATTTTGGAAAAATCACAATCTGGTCATATATGGCGTCAATATGTATGGATTACCTTTGCACAAGACGCGAGGTTGATACAAAAAATGTCGCAGTCGTAGGCCACTCACGCCTAGGAAAAACAGCACTTTTAACATCAGCGCTTGACGAGCGCTTTGTGCTAACCTGCTCAAACGAAAGTGGATGCTGTGGCGTAGCCGTATCAAGAGGCAAAACAGATAAAAACGAAAGCATTCGCGATATCATAAGAGTGTTCCCGTTCTGGTTTGTCAGAGATTTTGCAAAATATGTAGATAACGAGGATCAGCTCCCATTCGATCAGCATATGCTCCTAGCCCTTGTCGCACCAAGATATGCTATGGTAGGTGGAGCTATCGAGGATGTATGGGCAGATAACGAGGGACAGCTCCTTTCATGTCAGCTCGCATCATACGCATGGAGCTTATATGGCAAAAAGGGCTTTGTCGAGGGCAAAAATGACGAGCACCTGGATGGCGAGGCTTGCTTCCATTTAAGAGGTGGCTCGCACTTTATGTCAAGATATGACTGGAATGTCTATATGAGAAAATTCAAAATGATTTTGGAGGGTCAAAAATGAGTCTAAAAAACAAAGTAGCAGTAATCACAGGCGCTGGCGGAGTTTTGTGCTCCGTGTTCGCTAAGGCTCTTGCAAAACAAGGCGCTAAGGTCGTTCTCTTAGGTCTTCACGAGGAGAATGTAAAAAGAGTAGCAGGCGAGATCGTCGCAGATGGTGGAGAGGCTCTTTACTATGAGTGTAATGTGCTTGATAAAAGCGCCCTCGAAAGAACACATGACGATATTTTAAATAAATTTGGAAAATGTGATATTCTAATAAATGGCGCAGGCGGAAACAATCCAAGGGCAACCACCACAAACGAATATTACGAAATAGGCGACGAGGACAGAAACGATATCAAAACCTTCTTCAATTTAGATAAGGAGGACTTTGATTTCGTATTTTCCCTTAATCTAACAGGTACACTTTTGCCAACACAGGTTTTTGCAAGAGATATGCTACAAGCAGATGGCGTTATTTTGAATGTTTCGTCAATGAACGCAATAAAGCCACTCACTAAAATCCCCGCATATAGTAGTGCAAAATCAGCTGTAACTAACCTAACAGAATGGCTCGCAGTCCATTTTGCAAACGCAGGCATAAGAGTAAACGCGATTGCTCCCGGATTTTTTGTAACTAAGCAAAACCAAGCCCTGCTCTTTAACGAGGACGGAACGCCAACAAAGAGAACAGAAAAAATTCTAAACGCAACACCAATGCGTCGCTTCGGTAAGCCCGAGGAGCTAATAGGAACGCTTTTGTGGCTTTGCGATAACGAGGCATCGGGCTTTATTACAGGAATTACAGTAGCAGTAGATGGCGGATTTTCCGCATATTCAGGAGTGTAAGATATGAGATTATGTGCATTTGCCGACGAGGCAAGCGTATCTCTTGACGGACAAATAGAGGCGCTAAAAAGAAATAATATCAGCCTTCTTGAAATAAGAGGCGTTGACGGGGAAAATATAAAGGAAATATCCCTTCCCAAAATCAAGGAAATCAAAAAAAGACTAGATGATGCCGGAATTTCAGTGTGGTCACTTGGCTCACCTGTTGGAAAGGCTAATCCCGACGATAATTTTATAGGTCAAATCGACGATTTAAAGCGTCTTTGCGAGTACGCCGAGATTTTAGGAGCAAGCAAAATTAGAATGTTCAGCTTTTTCTCTAAAAACGAGGAAAGAGTGTTTGAGGCTCTCGACGCATTTTGCAATGTAGTTCCAAATAGCATTGTAATGTGCCACGAAAACGAAAAGGGCATTTTTGGAGATAACGCCGATGACTGTCTTAAAATCCATCAGCAATTCCCAAGAATAAGGGCGGTTTTCGACCCCGCCAACTTCGTTCAATGCGAGGTTGATACCCTTAGCGCATGGGAAAGACTCTCGCCCTATGTGGATTATATGCACATTAAGGACGCCCTCGAAAGCAAGAGAGTAGTTCCCGCAGGACATGGAATAGGAAATGTTGAAAAAATAGTAGCTATGTACGCAAAAAATGGTGGCGAGGTCTTAACCCTAGAGCCACACCTTATGGAATTTTGTGGACTTAAAGCGCTCGAAAACGGAGAAAGCATCGACACAAGCTCCGTTTATGAGAATGAAAACGAGGCATTTGATGCCGGCGTTAAGGCATTAAAAATAATTTTAGATAAGCTAGGCTTGAGGTATTAATATGAAAATAGGAGCACAATTTTACACCCTTCGCGAAAAGGCAACAAATCTTGACGATTTCGCAGAATCACTCAAAAGAGTAGCAGATATTGGCTACACCGAGGTTCAAATCTCAGGCGTATGTCATTACGAGGGAGAATGGTTAAAGGAACAGCTAGATAAAAACGGACTTAAATGCGTTCTCACTCACTGGAGTGTTGACGATATCCGTGACAACCCCATTGATGTGGTTAATACACATAAAATTTTCGATTGTAAGAATATTGGTATTGGCTGTATGCCCGGAGGACTTGACATAGGCGAGGATCACCTTGTCAGCTTTATCGAAAACTTTACTAAGCCTGCAAAAATTCTTCACGAAAATGGCGCAAAGCTCTTTTATCACAATCACGATATGGAATTTCGCAAATGCGCTGACGGTGAGATGATAATTGAAAAAATCATCAAAGCATTCCCGAAGGAAATTCTAAGCATCACAATGGATACCTATTGGGTAGAATATGCAGGCGAGAGCGCTTGCACTTGGCTTGATAGACTTTCAGGAAGAGTAGAATGTATTCACTTAAAGGATATGAAAACAGTTGATGGCGAAAGAAGAATGGCGCCTGTTGGATATGGTGAGCTTGATTTTGAAAAAATTATCGCTCACGCAGAGAGTGCAGGCACAAGCTCCCTACTCGTAGAGCAGGACCATACCTATGGCGATGATCCGTTTGAGTGCCTTGCAAAAAGCTATAAATATCTAAAATCACTAGGTCTTAACTAAGGAGAAATTATGAGTAAAATTAAGCTTGGAATACTTGGTATCGGTAATATCGGTACAGTCCATATAAATAACATTCTAGATGGCAAATGCCCCGAGGTTGAGCTATACGCAATCTGTGACCTCTTAGACGAAAAAATGGAATGGGTAAAGGAAAAGCTACCTAGCGTTAAATGCTTTAATGACGCTGAGCAAATGATGGATAGTGGAATTGACTCTATTCTTGTTGCAGTTCCACACTATGACCACCCCAAATATGCTATAATGGCTATGAAAAAGGGAATACATACCCTAGTTGAAAAGCCTGCCGGCGTTTACACCAAGCAGGTGCTTGAAATGAATAAGGTAGCAGACGAGTCAAATGTAGTATTTGGACTTATGATGAACCAAAGAACAAACTGTATCTATCGCAAAATGCGCGAAATTGTTAAGAGTGGTGAAATGGGCGCAATTAAGCGTACAAACTGGATTATAACAAACTGGTATTGCCCACAGGCATACTACAATTCAGGTGGATGGCGTGCAACATGGTCAGGAGAGGGCGGAGGAGTCCTTCTCAACCAATGCCCACACAACCTTGACCTGTGGCAATGGATTTGTGGAATGCCAACCAAAATCGAGGCAAAATTGCACTATGGAAAATGGCACGATATTGAGGTTGAGGACGATGTTAGCGCATATGTTGAATACGAGAATGGCGCAACAGGAATTTTCGTAACCACAACAGGCGACATCCCGGGTACAAATCGCTTTGAAATTACCCTAGAGCACGGAAAGCTAATCGCAGATGGCACAACTCTTAAAATGTGGAAAACCGAAATGAGTGAGCCGGAGTTCTCAAGAACGAATACCGAGGCATTCGGTTGGCCCGAGGTTGTCGAGTGCGAGGTTGAAACCGATGGTAAAAACGAACAGCACGCAGGAGTTCTTAACGCCTTTGCTGACGCAATACTAAATGGTGGAGCGCTAATTGCAGATGGAAGAGAGGGAATAAATGGCCTTACCATTTCAAATGCTATGCACCTCTCATCTTGGCTTGGCAAGGAAATCGTAGTTGCCGACTTCGACCATGAGCTATTCTATGAGGAGCTAATGAAAAGGGTAGCAACATCAAGAGCTAAAACAACTGTAAATACAAATGTAAAGGTAAATATGGGAGATTCCTTTAAATGAAGGTAAAAGTAGGTATTATAGGCATAGGAAATATTGGCACAGCTCACGCAAGCGCTATCTATCAAGGGGAAATTGATGGCATGGAGCTTTGCGCTCTCTGCGATATTAGCCCACAAAGGCTAGCTCAGCTAAAGGAGGAGTTCCCCGGTGTTCCCACCTTTGCGTCAAGTGATGAGCTTATAAAAAGTAACCTAGTAGATGCTATAATAATCGCAACTCCACACTATTTTCACCCTGTAATCGCGCTTGAAGCCTTAAAGGCAGGCATTCATGTGCTAAGCGAAAAGCCAATTGGCGCTTATACCTATGGTATGGACGAGCTGATGGAAGCACATAAGCAAAGTGGCAAGGTGTTTTCGGTTATGCTCAATCAAAGGGCAAACAAGCTCTTTAAGGAGGCAAAGCGCATAATAGATAGTGGCGAAATCGGTGAAATCAAGCGCTCCGTGTGGATAATTACAAATTGGTATAGAACACAGGCATATTATAATTCAAGCGATTGGCGTGCAACATGGTCGGACGAGGGTGGCGGAGTCCTTATGAACCAAGCTCCCCATAATCTCGACCTGTGGCAATGGCTTTGTGGAATGCCGGAGCGTGTATATGCTATCTGTGCATTTGGTAAGCATCACAATATTGAGGTTGAGGACGAGGCGACAATAATTGCCGAGTATGCAAACGGAGCAAGCGGTGTGTTTATCGCATCAACAGGCGACTACCCCGGAACAAATCGCCTTGAAATCACAGGAACTAAGGGTCGTATAGTATTGGAAAAGGGAACGCTCACCCTTCAACGCTTTTCGTGTGATGAGCGCTTATTCTGCTATGGTGAATGTGAAAAAATCGAAATTGACGAGCAAGTTATTTTAGACGAGGAATATAACGGTCACGAAATAATATTGCAAAACTTTACAAACGCAATTCTCTATGGTGAGCCACTTATCGCTCCCGCAGGTGAGGCGATAAATTCGCTCATAATTTGCAATTCAGCATACCTCTCAGCATGGAAGGGCGAAATGGTAAGCCTTCCTGTAAATGAGGAGGAGTACCTAGAGCTTTTAAAGCAAAGAGCACACGATAGCCACCAAAAATCCAAAAAAGCAACAAAAAGCACCTTTGAGGGTACATATAAAAATCGTTGGAATACAAATTGGTAACAAAAATCGACAAGCTATGAGCTTGTCGATTTTTTGTTTGTTTTAACGAATTTTCCAACGCAATCAAGCATTAAATTGATTATAGCATTTTTTAATTCGTTTTTGTCGGGTCGCCATTTCCAATTTTGATTTACCGCATCGGAAAAATAGAGTAGCTGTGCGAATTGGTAACCACGATATTTGGCAACCGATGCCCAACCTGCACAT
This sequence comes from Clostridia bacterium, assembly GCA_017408585.1. Taxonomy (GTDB): domain Bacteria; phylum Bacillota; class Clostridia; order Oscillospirales; family CAG-272; genus RGIG2000. Next base: position 14,990 of record JAFQUJ010000007.1, read on the forward strand.
TCCATCTCGACAGCAACCGCCCCCTGTGATGTCCTTTTTTCAATTGCCAAGGGAGTTTCTCTGAAAAACGCATCTGTTGTCCAAGTGGTAGAAATATTGAATTCAAAATTGTTTTCGCTAAGATATGTAGCAATAAAGTTTGTAAGCTCCTTGTCCGTTTCGACATAAACAGAAGGCTTTAAATAATGGTATGATGCGCCCTCGTCTCGTATCGCTCTGTCAACGAGAATAAATCCGGCAGATGTGATATTGTGGTCGATTTGACCGGCAGAACCACAGGCGAAAAACTTGGTAATTCCCAAAAATCCAAGCTCCTCCATGAGTCCCGACGCATTGGCAGAGCCAAGAGGCGACAAAGCAACAATGAAGCTTTTGTTGTAAATATAGCATATGTTTGTATTGCTTCCGTTTTTAAAATAGTAAAATTCCTCAAAAGCCCCTGGTCTATCTTCTTGGATTTTTTCGAAATTTCTCGTAAATATAAGCAAAGCAGTATCTATTTTGTACTGAGAAAGCATGGCCTGCTTGATAGCAAGCTCCTCATTACTCGCAAGATAACGCTCCTTCGTTATAAACCCCTCGTCCTCAAAAAACTCTATTATTGGAAAATCCATGCTATCCTCCTTTAACAATACTGTTCAAAAGCAAGCTTATCAATGCTGACTCAAATCATACGGCATGGTGCTGCCATCCTGTAATTCGGAAAAATCCCAACGCAAAATAGCGATGGGATTTTTTGGCCTGTCCGATAGGATTTGAACCTACGACCTTCAGAGTCGGAGTCTGACGCGCTATCCAGCTGTGCCACGGACAGATTTTTGGATAAATTGTATATAAAATATGTGTACGACAACAAGAGTATACCACAAAATTACGATTTTGTAAATAAATATATAAAAAATGTTTGAAATTTATAAAAATGTATGATATAATTAAGTCACTAATGATAGACTTTGAAAAGGAGGATTTCAAAAATGTTGACAGACATTGAAATCGCACAGGGCGCGACCCTTGAGCCAATCTCAAAAATCGCAGAAAAAATCGGACTCTATGAGGAGGAGTACGAGCCTTATGGTAGATACAAGGCAAAAATCACAGACGAGTTCCTCGACAGAATGGCAGATAAGCCGGATGGAAAGCTTATCCTCGTAACAGCAATCAACCCAACTCCCGCAGGAGAGGGCAAGACTACAACAACCGTTGGTCTTGGAATGGCAATGAGCAAAATCGGTAAAAACGCAATCATCGCTCTTCGTGAGCCATCTCTTGGACCTGTATTCGGTGTAAAGGGTGGTGCAGCAGGTGGTGGCTATGCTCAGGTTCTTCCAATGGAGGATATCAACCTTCACTTTACAGGTGACTTCCACGCAATCACAACCGCAAACAATCTTCTCAGCGCAGTTATAGACAATCACATTCAACAGGGTAACGCTCTTGGTATCGACCAAAGAAGAATTCTTTTCTCAAGAGTTCTTGATATGAATGATAGAGCTCTTCGTAATGTAGTTGTAGGACTTGGCACAAAGATGGATGGCGTTCCAAGAGAAGACCACTTTATGATTACAGTTGCCAGCGAAATTATGGCAATCCTTTGTCTAAGTGAAAACATCACCGACCTAAAAGAAAGACTCGGTAGAATTTTGGTAGCGTATAAGTATGACGGAAGTCCCGTTTACTGTCGCGACCTCGGTGTTAATGGCGCTATGGCAGCAGTTCTTAAGGACGCTCTTAAGCCAAACCTCGTTCAAACTCTCGAAAATACACCTGCAATCATTCACGGTGGCCCATTTGCTAATATCGCTCATGGCTGTAACTCCGTAAGAGCTACAAAGCTCGCTCTCAAGCTTGCTGACTACACAATCACAGAGGCAGGCTTCGGTGCAGACCTTGGCGCAGAGAAGTTCTTTGACATTAAGTGTCGCTTTGCAAAGCTAAAGCCGGCAGCAGTAGTTTTGGTTGCAACCGTTCGTGCTCTTAAATATAATGGCGGTGTTGCTAAGGCAGACCTCGGCACAGAAAATGTAGATGCACTAAAGCGTGGTGCAGTAAACCTTGAGGCTCATATTGATAACCTCCAAAAGTATGGCGTTCCCGTAGTAGTTGCTATCAACCGTTTCGGTAGTGATAGCGAGGCAGAGCTCAGAGCAATTGAAGAAATCTGTCTTGCTAAGGGCGCAGAATTTGCTCTTAGCGAGGTGTTCGCAAAGGGTGGAGAAGGCGGAATTGAGCTTGCAAGAAAGGTAGTTGAGGCTTGTGAAAAACCAAGCAACTTCCATTGCCTATATCCTGACGAAATGTCAATTAGAGATAAGATTATTACCATAGCAAGAGAAATCTATGGCGCAGCTGATGTTAAGTTTGACGCTGCTGCTCTTAAATCAATCGCCGAGTTTGAGGCTCTTGACCCTGCATATAAGAAGTTCCCTGTATGTATGGCTAAGACACAATACTCACTCTCCGATGACCAAACTAAGCTCGGACGCCCAACAGGCTTTACTCTCACAGTAAGAGAGGTTAAGCTTAGCGCAGGTGCAGGCTTTGTTGTAGCGCTAACAGGTGCAATTATGACAATGCCGGGACTTCCAAAGGCTCCCGCAGCTCTCAACATTGATGTTGACGAAAACGGAAAGATTACAGGACTATTCTAATATGAAACAAGAATTTATTTCCCATTCAACAAATGAAACAGAGGAAATAGCCCAAAAATTTGCAAAAATGTTAGAAAAGAGCGACTTTGTCGCTCTTTTCGGCGACCTTGGGGTAGGAAAAACCGCATTCGTGCGTGGACTTGCAAGGGAGCTATGCCCCGACGCAAGCGTAAAAAGCCCTACTTATACAATAGTAAATGAATATCGTAAAAACGGAAAAGAGCTTTTCCATTTCGATGTTTATAGAATTGAAGACGATGACGACCTATATTCAATGGGCTTCTATGATTATCTCAAAAGAGGCATATGCGTTTGCGAGTGGAGCGAAAATATCCCATGGGCAATCCCCGAGGGAGCATATCGAGTAACGATTGAACGCACAGAGGAAAGCATTGATTATAGAAGAATAGTTATCGAAAAGGATTAAAAATGAAAATACTTGCACTTGATTCTACTGCGAACACCTCGACTGTCGCGCTTTTAGAGGACGAAAGACTTATCGCTACCTATACTGTAAATACAAAAAACACCCATAGCGAAACGCTTTTGCCAATGGTAAAGCACCTTCTCGAAAGCGCAAATACAAGTGTTGACGAGCTTGATGCACTAGCGGTTGCGAATGGCCCCGGCTCATTTACCGGAGTTCGCATAGGTGTCGCAACAATAAAAGGACTCGCCTTTGGAAAAAATAAAAAATGCGTTGCAGTCAGCACCACACAGGCGCTAAGCGTAAATCTTGACGGCTTCGACGGAATTGTGTGTCCAATAATGAACGCACGCAGAGGACAGGTCTATACCTGTATCTATAAAAATGGCGCGCCTTTAATTGATGAGTGCTGTATGATGCTTGACGAGCTTATTCCAATTCTTGAAAAATACGACGAAAAAATCTATTTCACGGGCGACGGCTATGAGCTTATCGTTAATAAGGAAATAAAAAACAAATGTGAAACACCCGAATACCTTCGCTATTCTAACGCATACGGTGTCGGTAAAATCGCATATCAAAAATTACTAAAAGGCGAATATACAACAGATATCGAGCTTCGCGTAAACTATCTTCGCAAGCCACAGGCTGAGCGAGAAAGAGAAGAACGACTAAAAAATGAAAATCGCATATAAGCATAAAGGAGAATGATTATGAAACCAATAGCAGTAGCTTGCGATCACGCTGCTCTTAATCTCAAGGCTGAAATCTTGAAGCATCTGGACGAAATAGGCGTTGAATATGTGGATTATGGCACATACGAAAACAAAAGCTGTAATTACCCGGACTACGCCGAAAAGGTGTGTAATGCAATAAACGAAGGAAAGAGCGAGCTCGGAATTCTCGTTTGTGGAACAGGTATTGGAATGAGTATGGCAGCAAATAAATGCCAAGGCATTCGTGCAGCCTGCTGTCAGGATACCTTCAGCGCTAAATTTACACGCCTTCACAACGACGCAAATGTTCTTTGCATGGGCGAAAGAGTTCTTGGCGCAGGTCTTGCTCTCGATATCGTAGATATATTTATAAATACCCCATTTGAGGGTGGAAGACACCAAACTCGTGTCGATATGATAATGGCACTTGAAGCAAAGCGTAAATAAATTCTAAAGGAGAACATATATGAAAAAGGTTTATTTTATCACAGGCTCACAGGACCTCTATGGCGAGGAGTGTCTAAGACAGGTAGCAGAGGATAGCAAGGTAATAGCAAGCTATCTAAATGACAAAATCGAAGGCGTTGAAATCTCATATCAAGCAACAGTAAGAGACGAGGCAAGCTGTGTTGAGGCGTGCGCAAAGGCAACAAACGACCCCGACTGTATCGCGGTTATTACTTGGATGCACACATTTAGCCCTGCAAAAATGTGGATTAAGGGACTTCAATTCCTTAAAAAGCCACTTCTTCACTTCCATACCCAAGCAAACGAGAAGCTCCCATATGACGAAATTGATATGGACTTTATGAACCTTAACCAAACAGCTCACGGTGGTCGTGAATATGGCTTTATGGTTACTCGTCTTGGCGTTAAGCGTGAGGTTGTCGTTGGCTACTATCAGCACGAGGATGTAATCGAAAAGATAAAGAAATTCATTGATGTCGCAAGAGCAGTTGATTTTTCAAAGAACCTAAATGTAGCTATGTTCGGTAGCAACATGAGAGAGGTTAGCGTAACAGATGGCGACAGAGTAGAAAGCCAGATTAAATATGGCTGGAATGTAAACTATTACGGAATTGGCGACCTCGTTGCACTCGTAAACGAGGTAACAGACGCAGAGGTAGAGGCTAAAATGGCAGAGTATGCCGAGCTCTACGATATCAACACAACTGACCTTGACGCAGTTAAGGAGCAGGCAAAGTACGAAATCGCACTCGCAAAGTTCTTGAAGGCGGGCAATTTTGGCGCATATACAGACACCTTCCAGGACCTTCACGGACTAAGACAGCTCCCGGGCCTTGCAACACAAAGAATGATGGCTATGGGCTATGGATTTGGTGCAGAGGGCGACTATAAGACCGCAGCACTCAATGCTATTTTTGTTGAAATGGCAAAGGGCAGAAAGGGCTCAACAGGCTTCATGGAGGACTATACCTACGACTTCACAAGAGGCGACGAGGTCGTTCTCGGCTCTCATATGCTTGAGGTTTCTCCCGATTTCGCTTCAAATAAGCCCAAAATCGAGGTTCATCACCTTGGAATTGGTGGAAAAGAGCCACCGGCAAGACTTGTCTTTGATGGCGTTGAAGGCGACGGAGTTGCAGTTTGTATGATAGATATGGGCAATCGCTTCCGTCTTATTTGCGCTAGCATTGAGCTTGTAAAGCAACCAAAGCCAATGCCAAAACTTCCTGTTGCTAGAATTATGTGGAAGCTAAAGCCCGACCACGCAACAGGCGCAGCAGCTTGGATTTACGCAGGCGGTGCACACCATACAGTTGTTTCAACCGCTCTTACAGTAGAGGATGTTCGTCTTTTCGCTAAGCTCACGGATACAGAGCTTGTTGTAATCGACGAAAACACCAACCTAGCAGAGTTCCAAGAAAAGCTCGATATGCTTGACCTTCTTGCAAAGCTTAAATAATATAGACTATAAAAAGAGGTGCATCGCACCTCTTTTTTGTATTATCTTTATGTTTAACAATATATAACAAAATACCTCGAGTGATGCTTTTGTGAATGTTGCACGAAAAGATGGTGAAAACAATTGACAATTTTGACAATTTGCTATAATCTAAAATTAGAAAGAGTCAAAAAGGAGGAAAAACTATGAAAAAAATACTTGCAATGCTTTTAACCCTTTCAATGCTAGTAGCGATTCTTTCATCATGTGATGACACTGATGGAAGCTCGTTAAAAGAGGAAGAAATATCACAACAATCAAGTAGTGCAACCGAATCAAACGAATGCCAAGAAGGCTCAAAGGAGCAAGAGAATACTCAAGAACCAAGTTACTCGATGGAAAATGTGCTTGATATTTCTTATCCAAAGCTAATTGTAAAGGAAGGCTACTATCCCACCCTTTCACATTCTGCTCATGCATATATATCGCAGAATATCACATATTCCAACGAGGCCTGCGAGGTGTTTTGGAGCTATGACGAATACAAAGCCTCTCTTGCACCGGCTGAAGCTCCACAGGTTAACAAGGACTTTTTCGAAAATAATATAGTTGTATTTATTAAAAAAGGCCATTCTAGCGATAGACCAAGCTTTTGTGGCTTTAAAGACGCAAAATACACCTATGGAAAGCTTGAAATAACAGTTGATAAAATATTTGGCACTTATATAAATCCAACCTATGTGGCTATTCCCAAAACAATAGAGAACGGACTTGCACGCTATAATAAAAAGGATGACACGACAGTTACAATTAAGACCGAGGCGTTAGGAACAGAGTCGTATTCATGTTATATAGAGGACACAACCGAGGCAAAATACTATGAGGACGATAAATTTTGGCTTTTGATAGAAGAAGAGGATTACGAAAGCTTTAATGCCGAAACAGGCCTCAGCCTTGACAAAAATAGCTATCGTGGCGTATCGACAGCAGGTAAAAGCGGAGAGCTATATAAGATAGTGCATTATTCAAGGAATAGAAATTTAAATTCCTATCAGCAATTTTATGATAATCTTCATATGCATACCGACGGAACGGTTTATATAGATTACACAAGAGTGTTCTTTGAGCAAAGGCAGGCACCACTCAATTATGACCATCAATATACAATAATTTTCTTATTTGAGTCAGAGATCGATTTTGATATACATGAAGCAACAGGATTTGTTGGTGAAAGATATGATGTTTTAATAAATGAGGGCGAAAAAATCTCGACACAAACAGACTATGAGCCAATATCCTTTTATGATAAAATAGAGCTGAGGGACGATATTCTTCTGTATAATCCACCCAGAGCCTATCTGGATTATTACGAGGATATGTTCTTGTTCAAAACAGTAGAAGAGCTAAAGACATTTGGAGTGGACTTGGATTCAAGCTACGAATTTGCCGAAATGGATAAAGATAAATATTACTATTTGGTAACTTGGAGAAATTATTACAACCGAGGCTATACAGATATAGGATTTGCAAATCTTAGATTTGTTGACGGAGTGTTAACAATAGATTTGTATGAGGCTCTAACAGCTCCAAGCGAGGAGGTGTGTGAGATAGACTTGATTTTAGTACCTAAGAATGAAATCGTAGAAGAAATTAATACAGATAAAGTAGAAATAAATCATATTAAAAATCAATATTACGATATGCTGGGAAAGCATAGCTCTAAAAATGCTTGCTATGATTCAAACAGATGGTCAAGGTACGAGATATATGCGGACTACGCCACCTTTATCGAGGAAAATGTACGAGGAACAAACAAGGCGCATGATGCAACCTATATAAATGATGTTACAGAGGAGCTGTTTGATGATAATGTGATCATAGCGATAAAGAGATTTTATGCTAACGGAGGAGATTATTCCCGTGGATACAGAAACGCAAGTATGGGGCAGAATAACACACTCTATTTAGAGGTTGACGAGGTTTACGAGTTTGGAATTGACACAACTGAAGCTGTAAGAGAATTTTGGGATTATGTGGTAATTCCACGACAGATTCTCGATAATTCGGTGGTATCCCCTGAAGACCTACACCTTCAATTGATAGTGAATTCTCAAAATGAAATTTGGCCTATTCTTGATTACCAGCAAGGTGACGAATTTTTCAATGTGAAATGAATCACAGCTCTTTTGAACGACAAACACAATTAAATTAAAATCCACCCGAAAGGGTGGATTTTTTGCATTTATGCATGAAAAATGAATATTATTCATAAATATTCACAAAATATTCATTCGAGAACCGCTATATATTATATAAGGAGAAAAAAATTTCACATTTTTTGAATATTTTTTCAAAAAAGCCTTGACAAGAGCATAATAAGGTCTTATAATATGTAACATAATTAAAAAAATCATTTTCGGAGGAAAATAAAAATGGATAAGAAAAGCATCAAAAAGGTAGTACTTGCATATTCGGGTGGACTTGATACATCAATTATCATTCCATGGCTCAAGGAAAACTACAACGATTGTGAGGTAATCGCAGTTTCAGGTAATGTAGGACAAGCTGATGAGCTTGAGGGTCTTGAGGAAAAGGCTCTTGCAACAGGCGCATCAAAGCTCTACATTGAGGATCTCACAGAGGAATTCGTAAACGATTACATAATCCCAACCGTAAAGGCAGGCGCTCTTTACGAGGAATATATGCTCGGCACATCGTTCGCTCGCCCAATCATCGCAAAGAGAATTGCAGAAATCGCAATCGCAGAGGGCGCAGACGCAATTTGCCACGGTTGCACAGGTAAGGGTAATGACCAGGTTCGTTTTGAGCTTGCAATTAAGGCATTCGCTCCAAATATGCCAATCATCGCTCCTTGGCGTGAGTGGACAATCAAATCTCGTGAGGAAGAGATTGAGTACGCAGAGGCTCACAATGTTCCTCTTAAGATCAACCGTGAAACCAACTACTCAAAGGATAAGAACCTATGGCACCTAAGCCACGAGGGACTTGACCTCGAGGACGCAGGCAATGAGCCATTGTACGAAAAGCCCGGTTTTCTTGAAATGGGCGTTTCCCCACTTCAAGCACCCGACACCCCAACCTATATCACTCTTGACTTTGAGGCAGGCGTTCCTGTTGCATTCAATGGTGAGAAGATGAGCGCAAAGGAAATCATTCTTGCTCTTAATAAGGTTGGCGGAGAAAATGGTATTGGACTTCTCGATATCGTTGAAAACCGTCTTGTAGGCATGAAGTGTCGTGGCGTGTACGAAACCCCTGGTGGAGCAATCCTATATTTCGCACACAACTACCTCGAAACACTTTGTCTTGACAAAATGACAATGCACGAAAAGCAAAAGCTCTCAATCACCTTCGCAGAGCTCGTATATAACGGACAATGGTTTACACCACTTCGTGAGGCTCTTAGCGCATTTGTTGATAAGACACAAGAAAATGTAACCGGTAAGGTTAGAATTAAGCTCTACAAGGGCAACATGATTAAGGCAGGCGCATGGAGCGACTACTCACTCTATTCAGAGGAAATCGCAACCTTCGGTGAGGACAATGTATATAACCAAGCTGATAGCGCTGGATTTATCAACCTCTTTGGACTTCCAATCAAGGTTCAAGCGCAGGTAAACGCAAAAAATAATAAATAATTAAGGAATTAAGCTATGGATAAAATGTGGGCGGGAAGATTTGAAAAGGCTCTCGATAAGCTAGCCGACGATTTCAACTCTTCAATTCATTTCGACAAAAAAATGTATCAGCAGGACATAAGAGGCTCAATTGAGCACGCAAAAATGCTCTGCAAGGTCGGTATTTTGACAGAGGAGGAGCTGGGAGAAATAATCTCAGGACTTCTGTCTATACTTGAGGATTTAAATAATGGAACGCTCGCATTTGACGAAAATGCCGAGGACATTCATATGTTCGTTGAGGCAGAGCTAACTAAGAGAATTGGGGATACGGGCAAAAAGCTTCATACTGCCCGTTCCCGCAATGATCAGGTCGCACTTGACCTAAGGCTCTATATGCGTGACGAGACAAACGATGTTATCACCATGCTAAAGGAGCTTATCGGTGCGATTTTAGAGCAGGCAAGGGCAAACACCGAAACAATAATGCCGGGCTACACCCATCTTCAAAGGGCACAGCCAATCACCTTTGCCCACCACTTTCTCGCATACTGTATGATGCTCCTTCGTGACATCACACGCCTAGAGGATGCACTCGCTCGTATGAATTATTCACCTCTTGGCTCTTGCGCCCTTGCAGGCACAACCTATCCAACAAATCGTGATATGGTTGCCGAGGCACTGGGCTTTGATGGCGTTTGCATGAACTCAATTGATGGCGTATCCGACAGAGATTATTGTATCGAGCTTGAAAGCGCATTTGCAACAATAATGATGCACCTATCTCGCTTTAGCGAGGAAATCATTCTTTGGTCTAGCTGGGAATTCAAGTTTGTTGAGCTTGATGACGCTTACACAACAGGCTCGTCAATTATGCCACAAAAGAAAAACCCCGACATGGCAGAGCTTGTAAGAGGTAAAACAGGACGAGTATATGGAGACCTTATGGCAACTCTTACAATGTTAAAGGGAATACCACTTGCGTATAACAAGGATATGCAAGAGGACAAGGAAGCAATCTTTGATAGCGTAGAAACAGTTAAAAAATGCCTTGGCGTATTTATTCCTATGATAAAGACAATGAAGGCAATAAAGGAAAATATGTATAACGCATCAAAGAAGGGCTTTATCAACGCAACAGACCTAGCCGACTATCTTACAAAGCGTGGAATGCCATTCCGTTCAGCTTATAAAATTGTTGGAACAATAGTTGGAAAATGTGTAAAAGAGGGACTAACGCTTGACGAAATTCCTCTTGATGAATATAAGACCTATTCAGATATTTTTGATACGGATCTATATGATGAAATCTCTTTAGAAACCTGTATAAGAAAGAGAATTTCAAAGGGCTCAACAGGCTATGAGTCTGTAAATGAGCAAATAAATTATGTCGAAGGACTTTTAAAATGAAAACTAAGATTTTTATAGATGGAAAAGCAGGCACAACAGGACTAAGAATAGAGGAGCGCCTTTCGGGTCGTGACGATGTCGAAATCGTCTCCTTGCCCGAGGAGCTAAGAAAGGACCCCGTCGCTCGTAAGGAAATTATGAATAGCGTTGATGTGGTTTTCCTGTGCTTGCCGGACTCCGCCGCAATTGAGGCTGTTTCTATGATCGAAAACGAAAATGTCGTAATAATAGACGCCTCAACCGCCCATAGAACCAATCCCGATTGGGCATATGGCTTTGCCGAGCTTGGGGGGGAATTTGAGCAAAAAATAATAAATAGCAAGCGCATAGCAGTCCCCGGCTGTCACGCAAGTGGCTTTATTGCACTCGTTTGCCCACTTGTTAAGGCGGGAATTTTGCCAAAGAGCGCATACCTTACAGCTCATTCCATTACAGGATATAGTGGTGGTGGAAAGGCTATGATTGCCGACTATAATAGCGACGAAAGAAGCGAATTGCTTGACGGGCCAAGACAATATGGTATCGCTCAAAAGCATAAGCATATACCTGAGATGGTAAAAATTACAGGACTTGAAAACGCACCTGTATTTTGCCCAATCGTTGCCGACTTCTATTCCGGAATGGAGGTAACAGTGCCTCTTTTCAAAAGTCAGCTAAGCTATGGTGGAATTGAAGAAATCAAGGAAATCTATAAAAATTTATATAATACAGAAATCATTTCCTATAAGGAAGCAAATGACGAGGGCGGATTTTTATCAAGTGCCAAAATGTCACGCAAGGACTCAATGACAATTGAGGTCTATGGAAATGACGATAGAATAATTCTTGTTGCAAGATATGACAATCTCGGCAAGGGTGCATCGGGCGCAGCCGTTGAGTGTCTAAATATTAAGCTTGGATGCGAAAAAACAAAGACTCTTGAAATTTAAGGAGAGAATATGGAATTTATTAATGGTGGCGTAGTTGCCGCAAAAGGATTTTATGCAAACGGAGTGCATTGTGGAATTAGAAAGAACAAGTCCAAAAAGGACCTAGCTCTAATTTATTCAGAGGTAAAGGCAAGCACTGCCTGTGTTTATACAACTAACAAGGTAAAGGGCGCACCCCTCACCGTTACAAAAAATAATGTTGCAAATGGCTATGCACAGGCAATCATTTGTAATAGTGGAAACGCCAACACCTGTAACGCCGACGGAATAGAGGTGGCGACAAACACCTGTATCGCCTTGGCAAAGGAGCTAAAAATAGATGCGAGCGACATCGTTGTCGCATCAACGGGAGTTATCGGTCAGCCGCTTGATATCGCCCCTATCGTAACAGCAATTCCAACACTCGTTTCGGGCTTGAGAGATAATTTTGGTGCAAGCCGTGACGCAGCCGAGGGAATTATGACAACCGACACAAGACTAAAAGAGGTTGCAATAAGCTTCGAGATTAACGGAGTTGAATGTAAAATGGGTGGAATTGCCAAGGGCTCAGGAATTATTCACCCAAATATGGCAACAATGCTCGTTTTCATCACAACCGACTGTAATATCACCCCTGAAATGCTTCAAAAGGCACTTTCGACTGATATTCAAAGCACCTTTAATATGGTAAGCGTTGACGGAGATACATCAACAAACGATATGGTTACCGTAATGGCTAACGGAATGGCAGGCAATGCCATTATCGATAGCGAGGGCGAGGCGTTTGATGCGTTTATGAAGGCTCTTAATACAATAACGGTTGACCTTTGCCGTAATATTGCCTATGACGGAGAGGGAGCAACTAAGCTCCTCGAGTGTGAGGTATATGGTGCGAAGGACGATAAAAACGCAAAGATAATCGCTAAGAGCATAATCTGCTCATCGCTTGTAAAGGCAGCAATGTTCGGCGCAGATGCTAACTGGGGAAGAATTCTTTGTGCTATCGGTTATAGTGGCGCTGATGTTGATGTAAATAAGGTTGATGTATATTTCAAATCCGAGCATGGCGAAATTCTCGTTTGCAAAAACGGAGCAGGCGTTGATTTCTCCGAGGATTTTGCAAAGACTATCCTTTCTGATTATGAAATCACAATTATAGTCAAATTAGGCGACGGAGATGCAAATAGTGTAGCTTGGGGCTGTGACCTCACCTACGATTATGTAAAAATAAACGGAGATTATAGAACATAATGGAAAATTTACCAATCGAAATAACAAACGCTCATCGTGCCGAGGTGCTTACACAGGCGCTTCCATATATTCAAAAGTACTATGGCAAAATCATAGTAGTTAAATATGGTGGAAATGCCATGATAAATGAGCATTTAAAGGAGCAGGTAATGGAGGATATCGTGCTTTTGCACCTTATCGGAGTAAAGGTAGTCCTCGTTCACGGAGGTGGCCCTGAAATTACCGATATGCTCAAAAAAATCGGCAAGGAATCAGTATTCTTGAATGGACTTCGCGTAACCGACAAGGAGACCGCCGAGATTGTTCAAATGGTTCTTGCGGGCAAAATCAATAAAAGCCTTGTAAATCTCCTTGAAATCAAGGGTGGAGACGCAGTAGGACTTAGTGGTCTTGACGGACATATGATTGAGGCTGAAATGAAGGACGAATCACTTGGCTATGTAGGTAAAATAACCAAGGTAGATGTCAAGCCAATCACCGACCTTCTCGAAAAGGGCTATATCCCCGTTGTTTCAACAATCGGCTGTGATAACGAGGGGAATGTATATAACATAAACGCAGATACAGCTGCTGCATATATCGCAGGTAAAATGGGTGCTGAAAGACTTCTTACAATGACCGATATTGCGGGCATTCTAAGAGATAAGGACGACCCATCATCTATCATTCCTTGTATTGATATTGCCGAGGCAAGAGAGCTTTTTGAAAACGGAATTATCTCCGGTGGAATGATACCTAAGGTCGAGTGCTGTATCGAGGCAATCGAGCATGGCGTTCATAGAGTAACCATACTAGACGGAAGAGTTCCACACGCCCTACTTATTGAAATGCTAACCGATGAGGGCGCAGGAACAATGGTAATTAAGGATAAAAACGATGACAAATAAGCAGTTAGATAATCAATATATCGCTAACACCTACGCTCGTTTCGATATCGAAATCGTAAGCGGTAAGGGCTCACGAGTGGTTGATAGTAATGGCAAGGAATACATAGACCTCGCAACAGGAATCGCTGTAAATACCTTTGGCATCTCAGATGACGAGTGGATAAGTGCGGTCACCGAACAGCTCGGCAAATTCCAACACACATCAAATCTCTATTATTCAGAGCCTTGTATTAGCCTCGCAAGGCTTCTTTGCGAGAAAACGGGCGCAAAAAAGGTATTCTTCGGCAATTCCGGAGCAGAGGCTAACGAGTGTGCTATAAAGGTCGCAAGAAAGTGGGCTCAGGATACTAAGGGTGAGGGCGATTATACAATAATCACTCTGAAAAACAGCTTCCACGGAAGAACAATAACAACCTTAAAGGCAACAGGACAGGATGTTTTCCACACCAATTTTGGACCATTCCCCGATGGCTTTGCATACGCTGAGGCTAATAATATAGATAGCGTAAGAGAAATCGTAAAAAGCACAAAATGCTGTGCAATTATGATGGAAATGGTGCAAGGAGAGGGCGGAGTTTTGCCACTTGATAAGGGCTTTGTGGCAGAATGTGTTAAAATCGCACAGGAAAATGACCTTCTTATAATCGCTGACGAGGTTCAAACAGGAAACGGACGCACAGGCACACTTTACGCCTATGAGCAGTTCGATTTCACCCCCGATATCGTATCAACCGCAAAGGGACTTGGCGGCGGACTTCCAATAGGAGCAACCCTCTTGTTTGAAAAGGTAGAAAATACTCTTGGCGCAGGCTCGCACGGTTCAACCTTTGGCGGAAATCCAATCGCCTGTGCAGGAGCTGTCAATATCATTTCAAGAATTGATGACGAGCTTCTGGAGGGCGTAAGAGTGCGCTCAAAATATATATTTGACACATTAAGCGGTGCTAAGGGAATAAAGAGCGTAAGCGGTCTTGGACTAATGATAGGAATTGAAACCGAAAAGGATAGCTCAGAGGTTCTTAAGGCTTGCTTTGAAAAAGGAATTTTGCCAATCAAGGCAAAAACCAAAATTAGACTTCTTCCGGCACTCAATATCCCAATGGAAGACCTAAAAACCGCAATCGAAATATTAAAGGAATGTGTAGCCGACTAAGGCTAAGGAGAATACTATGAACTTTTTAAAGGGCAGAGATTTTTTGAAGCTCCTAGATTTCACACCAAGCGAAATTGAAGGACTTATCGACCTCGCGTCAAGCCTAAAAGCAAAGAAAAAGGCAGGCGAGGCACACGAATATTGCAAGGGCAAGAATATCGCCCTAATATTTGAAAAAACAAGCACTCGTACCCGTTGTAGCTTCGAGGTTGCCGCACATGACCTCGGTATGCATGTAACCTATCTTGACCCAACAGGCTCTCAAATAGGCAAAAAGGAAAGCATCGCAGACACTGCTCGTGTGCTTAGCGGAATTTACGACGGAATCGAATATCGTGGCTATGGCCAAGAAATCGTCGAGGAGCTTGCAAAATATTCCAAGGTTCCCGTTTGGAACGGACTTACAAACGAATTCCACCCAACCCAAATTCTTGCCGATTTTCTCACCATCAAGGAGCATTTTGGAAAGCTGAAGGGAATAAAATTCGTATATATGGGCGACGCTCGCTTCAATATGGCAAATTCACTTATGGTCGGATGCGCAAAAATGGGCATCGACTTTGTTGCTTGCGCTCCCAAAAAGTACTTCCCAAATCCCGAGCTAATCGCCATCTGCGAGGAGCTTGCAAAGGAAAGCGGAGCAACCCTTAGCTTTGAAACAGAGCCAAGCGTGGCAGTAAAGGACGCAAATGTAATCTATACAGATGTATGGGTTTCTATGGGAGAGCCAACAGATGTTTGGGCACAAAGAATAGATGACCTTGCTCCGTATCAAGTAAATATGGAAATTATGAAAATGGCAAGCGAAAATGCCGTGTTTATGCATTGCCTACCCGCCTACCACGATCTCAAAACCACAATCGGCAGAGAAATGGGTGAGCGCTTCGGCAGAGATGCAATGGAGGTAACCGACGAGGTATTCGAAAGCGAAAAATCAATCGTTTTCCAAGAGGCTGAAAATAGAATGCATACTATCAAGGCGGTAATGCTCGCAACCCTCTGATTGATTATAAGCTTCGTTATACTGCGTTGTTCCTCGCCGACAACCTCGACTATCATAAGATAGTCATCGTCTGCCGTCTGTGGTACGCCTTGTCTAACTTGCTTCTAATACAATCAGTAAGAGATTTTGCTACGCAATGGCATAAAGGCTCTTAAAAATTTAAATACCACTAATTAAAAAAGCCGAGAATTTTCTCGGCTTTTTGTATGCAAAAAGGAGCACAAAAGCACAAATTGTTGACAAACGCATCATATAGTGCTAAAATAAAGGTAGGCAAATTGCCGAAAATTGACTTTAAGGAGAACATTTATGAGAAAATTAACACTTATTTTGCTCGCAATGGTATTGTGTATTTGTTGCTTTTCACTCATAGCGTGCGACGAGGAGGAAAGCACAACCTTCGAACCGGTTGAATACACTGTCGGCTACACAATTGGAAGCACTAACTTTAATTACACCATTACAACTGCGGAAAATGGTATGTATCCGTTTTCACTTAGCATAAATGGTGGAAAGAAATACGATCTTGGCGCAGTTTTCAAAAACGAGGACGGAACTGTATCGTATGGCTCTGAAATAACATTTACGCTAAATGACGATAAGACGGCTACCATTGTGAAAACCGCTAACGCAACATCCTTGCCCGCTACGCTCGCTCCAACCTACGATATGGTTGCGGGAGAATACACACCGATTGAGGGCTTTGTTTTGAATCGTGCAAACGAGGAAGCACCCGAGGATCCCAAGCTTTACATAAGAGCTGACGGAACAGCAACCTTCATTGACATGGAATGCAAGGTTTATCCACTAATGGGTATGTATTACGAGAGTGTATTGCTTGTAAACGAGGAATACGAGGGCATTCTTTTGAAGCTCGATAAGACCAAAAACGAATATTCCAACGACAAAAACGACCTTTCTATTAATTTTAGAGGTAGTAGCTTTATTGAATGCTATTACGAATTTTACTATGAAAATCGCACCAACTATGTGGGCGAAAGGTCTATGAATACCTATCTGCTTGAAATTTCAGATAACGGAACATTTATTTTGACCAACTATGATGTTGCTGTAATAGGAAAATGCAAGACCGAAAACGGCGTGACAACCCTAACCTCGTCAGATTATAATTCCACAGATAAAAAGCTTGTTGAAAGCGACGAGCTTGTAGAAATCAGTGGCGATAAATTTGACCTTGTAAGCGATGTTAAATACGAGGTAGGCGAAAAGGAGCTTGTTGTCTATAAAAACGGAATGTGCTATACAAATATACTTGATATAAGCTCAGGACAATTACAGATAGTTCGTGGCGTAAGTGATGATAATATCGTAGCTTACGACAGAGAAGGCACTCATATATTTAATAAAAACCTTGACTATATAGGGTACATAACCAGGCCAAATGTGTATGTTTCCCATACTACGCAAAATATATATAAGGATTTGTCATCAAACAAAAAGCTCATTGTTGATAAGACAAATGGCAAGGCGCTTGTATTTGTAAACACCGCAGGCCCCGATGGCACTACCCCATATTATGCGTATTATGACAATCTCTCGATTGCTAACAATTGTGCATTTGCAACACATTCACAAGGTGATAGCCAAATGTATCTTTTGATGGCAGATACAATGGAATATTTTTGCGTGCCATATAGCACACAAATCTATTCAAACATCATAAGCGAGGGCTTTACACTCAAAAAATACGATACAATAGAGTTCATTTCAAGCCTTGGATGGCAAGAAAATGTGATTTATTCAGACTCATACATTTTCCAATCCGGAAATAAGTGCGCAATCCTTGTGGTAAACAAGGAATATGAGGCTTGTGGATTTTCCGATATTGGAGAAACAGTCAAGACTTATCCTCTTACAGGCGGTATGATAGTTGACGGACTTTCAAATAGCCGAGTTGTTTACATATTTATTGAGGACGAGGGCAGGCTAACCATTCGCGAAAACGAAAACGAAATATATGGTACAAAGGCGCAGGCAATCGAGGATTACTTCGTTTTGTATTCAGAATCCTCTGCATATTTGTTCAACAATAAAACAGGCGAATATGTAATGCGTATTTCAGATCCCGACTTTGCAGGATTTTCAAATCTTGTTGCGTACTACATAGGTGGGTATGAGGATCTCACGGTAAGCTGGTATAAGCGTCCGCATTATGTGAGCAAGAATGGAGATTTTGTTTACATCGCTAACGGAGGAGATGCAATCGAATATGTAAGATACGAATGCACTCAAACTCCTGACATTTTTGAAAACGAATGGTATTATGTAAAAAATGATACAGGGCTCGATTTTGTTATGATGATACAAAATGGTCATTGTTATACATGCCATATTTACCATGATTACGAAACAGAGCAAAAGGATAGCTTCGACATAATGCTTGATGAGGTTAACGCTACTACCGTAACAAGCAAAACAACCGATACACTTGATGATGGCAAGATTTTAACCACACTTCAGCTTGAAAATGGTAAGATAATTGAGATAACCGCAAGCTTTAATGACGCTGACGAAAACAATTCGAATGCGTGGGTGGATTTCAATATTGAAATTGAATAAAAATAAACAGACCAAGAACCGTCCTAAAAGACTATCGCATAAGCGATAGTCTTTTTTCATTTTTCGCAAAAAATAAAAAAATCAAAAAAATTTCAAAAAATGTGTCACACTTTTCATTTTCCATTGTTTTATTAATAGAAGATAAAAGCAAAAGCTGAAATCATCGTTATCCTGCACAAAAATCAACCTCAAAATTTGTGCAAAATGCGAAGAATGATTTTTTCAAAAAAAATTTAAAAAAATTTAATATTTTTTGACAAAATTCGACTCTTTATATGTGAGATAATGGAAAAAAAGGGGGGATTTTAAACAAAAATCAAAGCCAAAAGCAAATCAAACAATAGGAAAGGAAAAAGTTATGGAAATTAAAAGAAAAAGCACACTAAAGCTCCTCGCATTCATCTTGTCCGTGCTTATGCTGATAGTGTCAATGCCACTCACCGCCTTCGCGCTGGCGCTTGATAGCTTAAACGATAGCACCGACACACCAAGCACAAGCCCTAAGGACATAATTGTGCTAGAGGAGGACAAAGCATTAAGAGAGGAAAATGTCAAGCATTTTAAGCTCTCAAACGGAACAACAAAGGCGGTAATCTATCCCGGAGCGGTACACTATAAGGACGCAAACGGAAATTGGATAGATATTGACAACGCCTTGACCCTTAACGGAAGCGAATACTCTACAAGCAATAAATCAAAAATAAAATTCGCAACCAAATCAGGCTCAAATTGCTTGATAAGCATTAAGGACGGAGAATATAAGATAGATTTCACCCCCCTTAATACAAATAAAGTAAATGTGGCAATCGAAAACCCACAAAAGAGCAATAGCCGTAAATTCGAGGATTTGTCAAGGCTAAATAGCCTCGTATCAATGGCAACATACGCCAACATCTATGACGGAATAGACCTCGAATACATACTAGCAGGCAATAATGTCAAGGAAAATATTATTGTCAAGGAAAAACAAGACTCATACACCTTCGCCTTCGAGCTAAAGCTGAATAAATTGAGCGCAATGCTTGAAAACGGAGCGGTAATTTTAACAGACGCCGACACGGGCGAGCAAAAATATAAAATCCCCACCCCGTATATGTATGACGCTAATGGCGTTTATAGTAATGGCGTCGAATATAGCCTTGTTCAAGAGAGTAAATGGAAATATACCCTCACCGTAATCGCTAGCGCCGATTGGATAAACGAGGACGAAAGAGCCTTCCCCGTCACAATCGACCCAACAATAGGCTATGAAAGCACGCAAATAAATGACTATACCATAAAAAACGGTCAAATAACCGATAACGAAATGCTCAAAATAGGAGGGGGAAGCTCCTCATATATAGAGCTTTCAAGTCTGCCAAGCTTCCCTAAGGACGCATACCTTACAGACGCCTATCTGTCCCTGAATTATCTTGCAGGAAGCGGAACAATAGGACTTTTCGATACAAACGAAGCAAATCCACCTATGGATTATGTAAATGTAAGCGATGATGACACACAGTGGTACACCTTGAACCTGCGTAACCTCGTAGATGCGTGGTATAAGGGAACATACGAGGAATATATAATTTGCCTCGGAATGATATCGGGCGCAGAGGTTTCCGTGGCATCAAGCGATACAGTCGATGCCTCAAGACCGATAATAGCTATCACCTACCGTGATATGAAGGGCGCAGAGCCATATTGGAGCTTTATCTCTCAAAGCGCCGGCAACGCAGGAACAGGAAGCATCAATTTGGCAACAGGAAATCTCTTGTTTGAAATAAGCACACCCTCAACCACCGATAGCTTGTTTAGCTTCACCCCCAGCCTCATATATAATTCAGCTATCGCAGGCGAGGAATATAAATATTCTAACGCTCAAATAGGCTATTGGGGAACATATGTCGCAAATGGCTTCAAAGCAAACTTTAACGAGGCATTGATTAAGGATAGCTATATCAATTCAAATGGCGATAGCGAAACCTACTATATCTGGGCAGATAGCGACGGAACAGAGCACTATTTTATCAAGGATAGCGAGGGCGTGTATCGTGACGAGGACGGCTTACAGCTCACCCTCAGCACAAACGATAACGATATAACGCAGAATTGCATAATAACCGATAGCGCACATAATCAAAGAATATTCGCGCATATGTCGGGAACAGTTTCAAGCGAAATCGAAGCAACATGGTATCTTAGCAAGCTCCGTGACCCTAGCGGAAATGAATTGTATTTTCAAATAGATGGCTCGAAAAAGCCAAACGATATAAAGATTATACCAAATGGTCAAAATGCTATCACAATGATAAGCCCATTGTATAACGCCAATAGTAGACTAGCGCTTTTGTGGAATAATTCTTCAAAGGAAGGCGTAGTTTTCCGTCATAGCACTAACCCTGATGATGACGAGGAACTCAGTACAAATGGTGGAAAATACCTAAGAGAAGCTATTTATATCAAGTGCGAAAGCAATATCGGCTGGAGCTATGTAATGAATAATTTCTTAGGCGATTTTGATAACCAAACCGACGGAATAACCGTCAATGCCATAATGCAATATTCCTACGACCCAAACGGATACTTGACAGAAGCCCACGATACCCTGTCAGGCTATAAAATAAAATATACCTATGAAGACGGACAGGTAACAGGCGTCACCGAATATGGTAAAAATGGCACACAGGGTCAAACAATCGGCATAAATTACGAAACAGGCTATACAGAGGTGCACACCTCAGGCTCAAACGATATTTATGGCGACAACGACGATATAATCAATGTCTATGTCTTTGATAACCAAGGCAGAACCATAACCACATACTCAACAAACGAAGATAGAACCGAAATTTACGGAGCTTCAAGCGGTGAGTATGATGGTGAGGCTACAAACAGTTTAAAGACAAGCAGTGTTTCAAGCGGAACTTCGTCTAACTATATAGTTAATGGAAATTTTGAAGTAACAGATAGTCTTTGGCAGTGGACTGTAAGTGATTCAAACAAGGTTACATTCCAATATGAAGACGGAAATGCACCCGCTTGGGATAATGGAAGGGCTGTTATTTCTGCTGATAAAAACACCGAACAGTATATAAAACAAACGGTAGTTTTGACCGACGGAGATTATACAATGTCTCTTGATCTAAAAGGCTTGTCCGATACGGAACTTATAACAGTTAAACTAATAGCTCAAACAAGAGATGGTGTAAGCTATGAAAAGGAAATAGTGATTGATAGTAGCACATCTGTTGACAAAACGGATTTTGCAACAATGAGCTTTTCCCTAGATGGCGAATTAAACTCCGCAATTATATGTGATGTGTTTGTTAAAGTAGTAGCAGAAGACGAGGCTGTAAGTGTTGAAATAGATAATTTAATGCTATCAAAAACAACCGGTGCTCAAAAATACAATTATGTAAACGATGCCGAGTTTGAGCTTAGCTACTTTGGAGAAAATACTAATAATGTAGGTATTTGGTGTACTGCTCCAATAGAAACAAATACAGATTGGTATACCACATTTAGAAAATCATTAAAACTAAGTGGTGAAATTGACGAAGAAAAATATGTAACTCAGCTTATATATAAAGCAACAGAGCAGGAAATGCAATTGTCGTCTAACGGATTTTGTGCAACTCAATATCCAACAATGTTCAATTTGTCAGGCTTTGGAAAAGCAACCTCAATTTTAAGCAGTAAAGATAGCTTTTTTGGATTGAAGCTTGAAATAAAGGTGCTAGTGCCTGAATATAATGAAAACAATGAAATTATAGGCTTTACAGAAAAGCCACTTGAATATGAGACTAAATTCAAACAGAACACGCAAAATTGGCAATATTCAAGTGTTTCAGCAGTAATTCCCGAAAATGTATTTATAAGTGAAATTCGTGTGTATTGTGAATATTCAAACAATTTGGGAGAAGCCTTGTTTGACAAAATTTCATTGACACAAGAAAACGCAGGAGATATTGTTCAATATGATTATTATAGCGGTGGAAGAATAAAATCACAAAAGAGTAGTTCCAGCGTTGTTAATTATGTGTACTATGATGACGGAAATGTTGAATATGCAATATTTAATGATAAAATGATTCGTTATGAATATAGCTCTAACAAAGTAAGTAAGCAAACTACATATTTATACGACCGATATATCTATGATGTGGAAAATCCCACAATAGCCATGAACTATAAAGAGCTTATGACAATAGATAATATTGTAGTTTACGAATATGACTCATATGGATTGCCTATAAAAACTCGTGTTTCCGGTGGTGATACTTATTCAGAAACCATATATGAATATTATTACGATAACAGAATATTTGGAGCAATAAAATCCGTTACTGATTCACTTGGAAATGTAACAAGATATTTTTATGATAACAAAAACGGAAATCTTATAGCAACAACAGAGCCAGATGGTTATGGAATATATTATAGATATGATGATTTGGGAAATGTTGTTTCTATTCAAAAAGCAATGTATAATGGTGGAAATGCTGCCTTGTCGGTTAGTGGAAATGGATTGGTTACATTTGAGTATGATGACGCAAATATGTTACAATCTATAAACGCCAATGGAACGATTTACGATTTTACATACGACATTTTTGGAAATGGAGAAGAAATATTTATAGGTGATGATAAAATTATTGAACAGACCTATAATTCCAATAATGGCAAGCTGTTGAGTGTAAGATATGGTAATAATGTACTTATAGAATATACTTATGATAATTTGGATAGAGTAACAGAAATTACCTATTCAAAGGGTTCAAAAAGTCGAACATATACCTATACATATGATTCAAGTGGAAATGTAATAAAGGTTGAAAATGACGATAACAATCAAACAACCATGTATGATTATGACTCGTCAGGAAACTTGAAGAGATATTATACTTATAATAGCAATACAGGTATAATAATTAATTCTATGTCGTATTCCTATGATAGCAAAGCGAGATTGTCTGAGGCTTCGTATTATAAAGACTTTTTAATCAATAGTGATGTTTATGAATATTATACTGCGAATCATAATTATCAATACGAGTATGGTAATGACGATAGTCTTTCGAGTTCTTCCATCAGCTTTATGAATAACAACATGTATAGCTTTAATTATTCGTATGACGCGTTTGGACGCTTGACACAAAGGACAAGCCATTTTAATGAGGAAATGACAATTATCAATGCGTATGTATATGTAAACGATAATTCCAAAACCTCAAATAGAGTGGATAAATATATCTCTCAAATAAGTGGATTTATTTCCTTTGAATATGATTATGAATATGACACTAATGGAAATATAACAAAGGTGTATATATCAGAAGATAATTTGATATATAGCTATGAATACGATTCGCATAATCGCTTGACAAGAGAGAACGATGCAATACAAGAAAAGACATACATATATTTGTATGATCCTAGCGGAAATATATTCAGAATAAAAGAATATTCCTATACAACGGAAGGTATAGCCTCGGCTACCCTTAAAAGAACAATTTCATATACATATTCAACAGGCGCATGGAAAGACCAACTGGTGTCGTATAAAATTGAAAATGCAGACGGGACAGAGGTCGAAAAAACAATAGCCTATGACGAAATAGGAAATCCAACAGAATACCTAGGATATGATATGGAATGGAACGAGCTGGGAGAATTAGAAGTAATTAGAAATGGCGAAGAAATTCTTGCGTATTATGATTATAGTGATAGTGGCATTCGTTCTAGAAAAACGGTGGATGGAGTAATTCATAATTACATATATGAAGGAACGACACTTTTATACGAATATTACGGAGAAGTATTTATAGCCTATTTCTATGACGAATCAGGCGCTCCCATTGGAATGGCATATCGTGACGGAAGCAAAGCAAATCTAAATCTGCCAATGGAAGAACAATTTGAGTATTATTACTTTACAAAGAACCTACAAGGTGATATAATGATAGTAATGAGCGATAATGGAATTGCAGTTGCCGCTTACTCTTATGACGCTTGGGGAAATCATATAGTAGATGCTCAAAGCGGTTACGAGTATATCGCAAATGCAAATCCATTTAGATATCGTGGATATTATTATGACGCAGAAACAGGCTTTTATTATCTACAAACAAGATATTATGACCCTCAGTTAAGAAGATTTATCAGCGCTGACGATATCGGTTTTCTGGGTGCAGATGGTGGCTTGCAATCTTACAATTTGTATGCGTACTGCCAGAATAATCCTATTATGTATGCCGATCCTAGTGGAGAGTTTGCGATATCTTTGATTGTAGGGTTAGCGGTGTCATTTGTAATTGGGACTATAGCAAGTGCAACTAGTCAGTATGTTCAATATGGAGAAGTTAATGTACTACAGGCGGGAATTGATGGGTTGTTTGCAGTTGCTTCAACAGCATTGGCTTATACGGGCATTGGTTTAGTTGGTTCTATTGCTGTGGGAGCAGGAATGGGATTGGCACAATACGCAATTGACTCGGCTATATTTCACGATGATTTTACTTGGTCTGGTGCTTTAATCGCAACTGGATTAGGTGCTTTAGGTGGGTTGGCTAGTGGTAGAGGCGCTCAACACTTTAAGTCTATTGGAAGCAATCTTGACGAAACAGGAAGAACAGGTGTTAAGGCGATTCTTACTGCGTTTGATAGATATGGAAAAGGCTCAGGCTATCAAAAAGTAATGAATTTATGGGGAGGTAGAGTTGCAAATTCTCTAGCAAATTCTATTTCTCAAAATTTTACAAAAAGTGCGTTAATCATTTGGGGCACAACGGCTACAACTTATGTAGCAAGTTATTGGTTAGGAAAAATTAATTGGGGATTTTAGGAGGAAAAATGGAATTATTATATTTAGTTGGAACTATATGGGCACTTTTGTTTTTAACATTTGCTTTTTGTTTTGATGATAGAAGGCCTATGTCAACAAAACTAAAATATAAATATAGAGTTAAGGAAAATTCGATATTTAGAAAAATTATCAAATTTAAAGATAAAAAACACTATCCTTGCAATTATTTTAAAATAGTTCCATTTTATGTATTTCTATTATTAGCAGTTTTAAGTTTAATCCTATTATTTGTTGATATATTTACTAATGGCTTTATTACCAATACTATTCCTGAAGAAGCTTTTATAATAGCAATGTTATGCATTTTTGTAATTAGTATTGCTTACTTTCTTGTTATTATCATTTGGTGGGAGATTGTTGATTATAACGAGTTTAAGTTCGCTAAAGAAGAATTATATAAAGAAAGAAAAAATAAAAAATAAGACAGACAGTGGACGATTCTGTGTCTCCAAATTAAAAAAGGATAAGGGGTAGGAAACTACCCCCTATTCAAAACTAAATATATACACCGAACAAGGAGAGCTAGCAGTATCATATAAATATGATGCTTGGGGCAAGGTAATAAGCATGACCACAGAAACCGGATATTCCCACATATCAAGTGCAAACTGTATTCTTTACAGAGGCTATTACTATGACTTTGAAACTCAATATTATTACCTCAATGCAAG
Source organism: Clostridia bacterium (assembly GCA_017408585.1). Taxonomy (GTDB): domain Bacteria; phylum Bacillota; class Clostridia; order Oscillospirales; family CAG-272; genus RGIG2000. The sequence continues at coordinate 41,035 of JAFQUJ010000007.1, forward strand.
ATATTATGACCCATATACCAAGAGATTTATTAGTGCGGATAGCATAATCTCAGGTGTTGGTGGAAATACAAACGGTTATAACCTGTATGTATATTGCTTTGATAATCCAATTATGTACTCGGACTCCTGTGGTAGTTGGCCAACAAAGGAAGAATTTCAAGCGTGGTGGAAAGAATCAAAAAGCGATGTTGTAGATAATTTTGAAAAAGCTGGAGAATTCTTTAAAAAGATCATAGAGGGAATTGTTGTTTTTGGTTACAATATGGACCAAGATTCAAGAAATTTTGACATCAATAATAAGAGTTATGAGGTTGTAAAAGAAGCACATTATATATCCTCATATGATGGTACACTAGTTATAAAGTTGCCCATTGGAGGCAATGCGTTTTCATATGGTGCAATATTCGCAGGTGACATTTCTGAAATTGATCTAAAACACGAATACGGGCATTATAAGCAATTTAAAGAAATAGGATTGAAAAAATACACATTGTATGTTGCCCTTCCTTCTTTATATGGATATTGGAGTGGTGTAGATTATGATGACTATTATTCTCAACCATGGGAATATGGTGCAGATTTATATGGTGAAATTACAGAGCTTAGAAAAGATAAAAATCTTGAAGCTTATCCTTACCGGGTCAATTCTCGACAAATATATGAGTCATATTGGAGGTTAGTTAAGTGAAAAGCTTTTTTAAAGCAAGAATGCTTATTATAATTGTTTTATTGATTTTTCTGTTGGGGTGCTCTGGTACCAGAAGCCCGTATTCTGTTGTTTGTAATAATCAGCTTTTTTACAACACAAACAGATGGTGTGAACTTACTGTAGTATCAAAGGATAACTATGGCAGGGAGTTGTTTTGTTGGGATTTTTCAGTCGATTATGTTTACATGATATGCAGAGTAATATCAGATGAAAATTCGGTTGCTGTTTATGATATGGATTGTTATATTATGTCAGACAAAGAATTAGATCCCAATAGTGAAACGCTTCAAAAGTTAAAGATTATAAATGACTGGGACAATGAGATAAATGCTCAAAAAGAAGTTAAATACAGTCTTGAAGAAAGCTATGATTATTGGCTTTCCGACAAGATGTCAGGGGTTGTCTGGAATATGATAGGATTCGAATATGATAACTTTACATATGAAAGTATTGTTACTCCTAATGGCAATGTGATTTTTTCAATAACGCCTGCAAAGGTTGTTGGTGAATATCCTGGAACTCCCATTCTAGGACCGAGTATAATGGTTGCTTTTAATGAAAAATCTGAAATAATCAACAAAATGGAACTTGAAGGCGAATATGTTGAATGGAAAGAACAAATTAGGGAATTTAAGAAAGTAGTGGATGAAGAACAAGGAGTGGAGACAGAGGACGATTCTGTGTCTGAGCAGTAAAAAAGAATAAGGGGTAGGAAACTACCCCCTATTCAAAACTAAATATACGCAGAAGATGGCACAGAAATCGGTGGATATACCTATAACGCATGGGGAGAGCTACGCTCCCTATGGTCGCAAACAGGCTATGCTGACTTGATTGAGTCAAATCCATTCCGTTACAGAGGCTACTATTACGATACCGAAACAGGCTACTATTATCTTAATTCAAGATATTATGACCCACAGGTAAAGAGGTTTATTAGTCCGGATAATCTAAATTATCTCGGAGCTAATGGCGATTTGAATAGCTATAACCTCTATGCTTATTGTAGTAATAATCCTGTGATGTATGTTGATCCGATGGGAACGGCGATAGGTGGTGCTGCTTTGCTCGGCATAGGTGCAAAGCTTGTAGGCGTTATATCAGCTGCATTACCGGTTGTTGCAGTAGTTGCAGTAGTTGCGATAGCGGTAGTTGCAATTGTATTGATTGCAAATGAAATTGAAGAGGCACCAACTCTTGAAATCGCTCAGGAAGATGTTGACAAAATAAACCAAAATCATCCGGGCGAATATACCGTTTATAGTTTGGTTGATCCGCATACTAACGAGATAAAATATGTTGGACGAACGAAAAATTATGAGGCAAGAATGAATCAACATAAAAAAAGCGAAAAAACAAAAGATTTGATTCCAAAACATCGAATAGACAATTTAGACTATTCTACGGCGAGAGGAATGGAACAATTTGGAATCGTATATTACAATATGCTTGAGTTAGGAAGAAATTCAATAAACGGAGTTAGTCCTAAAAACAAGAATCGTAGCGTTTATTTAAGAGTTGCATACGATTATCTTTATAATATAACAACGAATGAGTGGTACAATATTTTTGGAGTGTGATAATTATGAGTGAAATTTTTAGCATTTACGATTTTGATGTTGTTTGTGACATTGATGCAGAATACGATTCCGAGTATGATGCACAAGGCTTTATTAAACACATAGAAGAAAATTATAAAGCAGAAATAGCAGATGACGACGATATGCCCTTGGTATATATAGGAATATGCGTAACATTGAACAAAAGAAATATTCCAATTCCGGACGAGCTTAAAGTGGTTGTTTCTAAGCTATTAAAAAGCAAGGGTCTTGTTGAAAGAATAAGAGAAGACGAGGAATATTTTAAGAGCTTCAAAAAGTGGAGAACCAAATTTTTAAAAGCAATTGAAAAAAACGAGTCATTGGAAACCGAATTTGTAAAGTATGTTTCTCCGTTTACTAATTGGCGAGAAAATGATGTCTATATGGTTGACATCACTGAATCCCCTGACGAAGAAAGATATGTTTTTATAAGGGTAGTAGAAATAAGAGAAGAAAAAACAAAATACTACCCACAAATATATCTTTTTATTATGCCTGATTTTTCAAGCAATTTTGGAATTGATACCTTGGATGAAATAGTGTATTTGCCGGTATCTGTAAGATTTGATTGCCGAGGATTATATGATTATCTGTACGAGTTAGTTGATGACGCTTTAAGAAAAAGTTGCGAAAAAGAAATAAAGTATGTTGGCAATTATCAATTAAAAGACCCCCAAAACTTGATAGACCTGAGAAAAAGCTCATATCGTGCACGGTTTCTGTTGGAAGAAATTACAAATGAACGCTTAGAAAGAATAAACCTTAAAATCTTAAAAAGGATGCAAACAGGAGACATCGTTGGAGGAGGAGAAAGCCTCTTTGAAGCATTGGAACGGGAAAAGGCAGAAAGGGAAAAGAAAGCGGAGTAAAGAACATACAAGGCAGACAGGGGACGGTTCTGTGTCTCCAAATTAAAAAAGGATAAGGGGTAGGAAACTACCCCTTATTTTTATGACGAAATGGGCAATCCAACAAATAAAAAGCCGAGAAAATTCTCGGCTTTTTAAATTGTCCTAATGCTAGTAGCTTAATAATAGAAGGCGTGATTTCCAATCTTGGTAAATAATGTTCCGTTTTTGCTAATCCAACTATTTGGAGCTTTTTTAGGGTTGACAAAATATAAGATTTTATTGCTTATCGAATACCCTTCAAGACAAATCTTAGCTGCAATAATGCTCTCGCTTGTAGGCTCATTGTAAATTGTTCCATTAGAAGCAGGAGAGAACTGCACACCATATTTTTTGTCAAAAATTACCCCATAAATAGTATTTGGATAAGCCTTGGATTTCACACGATTTAAAATAACATTACCCACTGCAATCTTGCCAAGCAATGGCTCGCCACGGCTCTCAGCGCTAATAATTCTAGCAAGCCAGTAAACCTCGTCAGAGCGATAATAGCTATCCCCCGACTTAATTGCGCCACTACCCTTGGTAATCAAAAATCCATGATAGCTGTTGTCCCATTTGATTTTTGCGTCAAACGCCTTGTAAAGAAGCAAAACGGGAGCATACATAATGCCACTACGCATATAAATAGGCTCATCAAAATATAAATATCGACCATTAGCCACTATGTAATTGCTACCGTCCTTGCAAGTCAAGCTCAGCTTGCTTGTCTTAATCGTAAGCGTGCGAGTAGAATAATCGTAGCTTACCTTAGCGCTAGCATCCATTGCGGTTGCGAACTTTCTAATACCCACATAAGTGGTATTATTTGTTACTTGAACATTTCCTGTGAATTTTTCTCCACCTATATAAACTCCAACGCCCGATGAGGCACTAGCCGAAATAGCGAATACCGACACCATCGTTAAAACGAGCAATAGGATAGATATAGCCTTTTTCAAACAACATCCTTTCTTCATAGTATACTAGATAAACAAATTTGTAAAATCGCGACAATTTACGATATTATTGTAGCATATGCCAAAGAATAAATCAACGAACAATATCTGCCAAAAAAACCAAAACAGACCACCTTGTGTAACAAAAGATGGTCTGTTTTTTAAAACCAAGCCTCTTAGTCAAGCAAAAGAGAGCGTCCCCATTCAATATCCTCGCGTGATATAGCGCCTATTACCCGGGAAATAATAATGTATAAAATTGCGCTTATACCAATCTCTAAGAAAACAGCCCCCTTGCCATAAGCGATAATCCCAAAAATTGCGGTCATAATGTTGAAATCAAATAAAAACCGAACAATAACAGTTGATAAAATTATGCTAACAAGAGGCTTTAAAATCCATTTTACAATAGGCGTTTTCACCCCTGTCAAATTGAGCAATCTCATAATGCTAAAGCTCGTATTAAATAGCTCTGTTATGAAAATTATAACCACATACCCCGAGATTCCCATTTTTGGAAGTAAAATTACAATCAGCAAAAGACTAATAAGCGAGTCGCTGATATTTACCCTCATTGTGTAAATCTGCTCGCCCAAGCCCTTTAACATTGCGTCAACCGCCCCGTCAAGATACATAAGCGGAATTAATGGCGCTAAGAGCCGAATGTATTCTCCCGCCTCGTGACTACCATAAAGATAAAGCCCAATCTCGTGCGAAAACGAAACAAAAATACCGCTAACGCCAACCGAGAACAAAAGAGATAGAGCAAAAACCCTCGAAACAATGTATCTAATGCGCGCGTAGCTCCCCTTAGCATATGCCTCTGATAGCTCAGGCACAAGAAGCGACGAAAATGCTCCAAGCATCGCACTAGGAAAAAACAAGAGCGGAATAACCATTCCGTGTAAAACTCCATAAGAGGCAATAGACGCCTCATATCCCAGACCACACCGACGCAAGCCCCAAGGAATGGCAAGATGCTCAAGCGTAGAAAGCGCACTTCTTGCATAAGCGCTAATTGCAACAGGCAACGATATCTTGCAAATTTCGCCAACCGTTTCGCTCGTATTTTCGACACATCTTGCACAATTTCCACTCTTTAAATCAAAAAGGCACAAAATTCCCGAAAGAGTAGCACTTAAAAGCTCGCTTATTACCCCACCGCCAATCACCGCTAAAATGGCATTTTCAAGCCCCGCAGGCGCTAAAAGCGCAAGTAAATACGCAACAATTCCAAGCCTGATTCCTTGCTCCAAAAACTGAACAATTACATTTTTGTAAACTCTCCTTGTAGCGCAAAAATATCCATTGATTGCGCTTGATATGGATATGGCGGGCAACGAAATAGCAAAAAGCTTAATCGACCGAATGACACGCACATCTCCGAGGATTTTTTCGCCGATAACACCCGAAAACGAGAACAAAATAGCAAATGCGAGTGCCGAAAAGCCAAGGCAATAAAGAATAGCGCCTCGCATGATTTTGCCACCACGCCCCTCGCCCTTTGCCAAATCTATTGAAACGAGCCTTACCACCGCCAAATTAATGCCCGAGCACGCAAAGGTGATGGCAAAGCCATAAATTCCCGAAACGAGCGTCAAAAGTCCCATGCCCTCAGCGCCGATTTTCGACGAAACATGTGCGTTAAACGCCACACCAATCGCCCTTAATATAAGTGAACCGCACCCAAGCAAAAGCGCATTGAAAAAGTATTTTTTAGCCCTGTTTATTTAAAATCACCACACAATCACTAAAATATATGAGCGCAAATTTACAAAAATTCAATAAAAATTGACTTTTTGTCAAAAGTGTGTTATTATTACTATTAGTAAATAAAAGGAGAGAAAACGGTGGAAGAGCTTTCAAGAACTCAAATGCTCCTGGGCTACGATAAGGTACAAGAGCTTCAAAATAAAAAAGTGATTGTCTTTGGAATAGGTGGAGTTGGCGGATATGTGTGCGAGGCGCTTTGCCGAAGCGGAGTCGGCACAATAGATATAGTGGATAACGATAAGGTATCCTTGTCAAATATAAATCGTCAAATAATTGCCCTTCATTCAAGTGTTGGCGAGTATAAAACAGAGGTAATGAAAAAAAGAATGCTCGACATAAATCCGAGCGTTAGTGTAAACGCCTTCAATACCTTCTATACCCCCGAAACTGCCGACCAATTCGACCTTTCAAAATATGACTACATAGTTGACGCAATCGATACGGTAAGCGGTAAAATAGAGCTGGTAATGCAGGCTGAAAAATATAATATTCCAATAATTTCCTCAATGGGCGCAGGTAATAAGCTGGACCCTACCGCCTTTAAGGTGAGCGATATTTATAAAACCTCGGTTTGCCCACTTGCAAGAGTAATGCGTGCAGAGCTCAAAAAAAGAGGGGTAAAACGCTTGAAGGTCGTTTATTCCGAGGAAAAGCCCATCACACCACAAATACCCGAGGAAATGAAAAATCTCCCCAAAATCCCACCTGCATCGTGCGCGTTTATTCCGTCAGTTGTAGGCTTAATTGTCGCAAGTGAGGTAATCAAGGATTTAATCAAATAAATAAAAGCACTCTCCAAACGGAGAGTGCAATTTTTTACTTGTTAAATGTAGGAATTGAACTAACAGAAGAGCCCTTAAACCACGAAACAGTGTAGCTTATCTCGCCATGAGATAAAAACTCTTGAGCCTTGCCGGCACGGTGTAGCTCGTGTAAATCCTTAGGAGAAACATCTCCTACAATCATAGCGGGAAGTCCTGTAAATACAGGATTGCTGTCGCTAAAATCCCAGTTATAAAAATCCGTTACATTGTAAACAATAGTAGCACTGTAAATGTTGCCATTTACTGTGAGATTTTTGATTTCGATGCTCGTAAAGTAAGAGCCAACCGCAAATTTCCAATCTCCTGTGAGATTGTGGTGAACAACCTCTTCCTTTTGGAATACATTAATGCTCTCACCCTCAACAGCTAACGCCTCACAGGCACGAAGTGCTAAATTCAGCTCCTCGTTTCGAGTTTTCAAGGCGTTTTCGTCATTCAAAAATTCCTCGACATCAATTTCGTAATCCTCACCGGAATTTTTAAGGAAATGCTCCATTAGCTTGCTTGCGTTTTTGTAATTCAAAATAGAACCGCCATTTTTGATAGCATTTGCACTTTTGATAGTAGAGCTTAGCTCCGATTCCGTGCAGGTCGCTCCCTTGCCATAGGTGTTCTTTGCGCTCGCCATCTGCCTTAGCCTGTCATACGACTCGGCAACAGACGAAATCGCACTTGAATATTGACCAAACTCAGTCAAGGGCTTGATTACCTCTGTTTCGCTTTCGCTCTCAGAGTCACTCTCATAGCCTTCGCCTTCCGTGCTTTCGCTCTCGGTAGCGCTCTCAATAGATGATTCCTCGCCTGAGGCACTCTCAATGGCTACCTCGCTCTTGCTTTCGGCTTCTGTGTTGCTACCGGACTCGCTTTCGCTTGCAGATACGGATTCCGTTTCGCTTTCGTTTGATATGGATTCATCATTATTATCACATGAAATACATGCTAAAATCATACAAAGAAGTAATATAAAAGCAGTAAGCCTTTTCATAAAAATATACCTCGTTTTTAATATTACTTAATTAGTATAACACATTTTTTCGAAAAAGTCAATAAAATATACTTGAATACCAAGTGATAGCTGTGATAGAATACAATAGAGGTGATTTTATGAAAGAAAGAATACAAGCCCTAAGAGAGAAGCTCTTGGCACTAAAAATAGATGCCTGCCTTATTACATCTGCCGTTAGCCACCTGTATTTTACAGGCTTTGACAATCCCGACGCTATGCTTCTTATAACCATGGAAAACGCATACGCCTTCGAGGATTTTCGATATATTGAAACGGCAGAAAATAAGCTCAACGGTATCTACACAGTAATAAAGCCCGAAAATCTAATATCTCAATATATAAATGAAATTATATCAAATGAAAAAATTTCAAAAATAGGTATTGAAAATAAAAGCATAACGCTTTATGAATATGAAAATATCTCTAAAAAGCTAAATGCAAGGCTTGTGGGCATTGATGATACAATTCTTGCAATGCGTGAGATAAAAAGCCCACAGGAGCTTGAAAAAATCGCAATAGCACAGGAAATAACCGACGGGGCGTTCGCACATATTTTAAAAATCATAACCCCACTTATGACGGAAAACGATGTCGCATCAGAGCTTGAATATTATATGAGACGCCACGGTGCACAGGATAAAAGCTTTGAAACAATTGCTATAAGTGGAGCGAAATCCTCAATGCCACACGGCACACCAAGCGACACAAGGCTCAAAAAGGGCTTTTTGACAATGGACTTTGGCGCACTCTATGAGGGCTACCATGCCGACATGACAAGAACAATTTGCATAGGCAAGGCAGACAGCGAAATGAGAAGGCTCTATGACACCGTCTTGAAGGCTCAAAAATCTGCGCTCGATATTTTAAGAGACGGACTTGTATGCTCACAGGTTGATAAAGTGGCAAGAGATATAATTGATGCAGATTATAAGGGGTGCTTTGGACACTCTCTTGGTCACGGAGTAGGACTTGAAATTCATGAAATGCCAAGCCTAAGCCCTAAATGCGATAAGATTCTTGCGTGTGGAAATGTAGTCACGGTTGAGCCGGGAATTTATATTCCTAAAAAATATGGTTGCAGAATAGAGGATTTGGTTATAATCAAAGAGGGAGAAATCAGAAATTTAACAAAAAGTCCTAAGGAACTAATAGAAATTTACTGATTTTTTACAAAAAATAAAAAAATATTGCCATAACCTATTGAAATATTAATTAATTTATAGTAAAATATGGGTGTAATTTATGGGCTGATTTTGGCGTGTCGCTCTTTATCAATTTTACGAAATCGCCAAGGAAAGGAAAACGACAATGATTACAGCAGGAGATTTTAGAAATGGTGTTACCTTCGAAATGGAAGGTAAGGTTTATCAAGTAATTGAATTCCAACATGTAAAGCCGGGTAAGGGCGCAGCCTTTGTAAGAACAAAGTACAGAGATGTTGTTACAGGCGCTATCCGTGAGGCATCCTTCAACCCAACCGCAAAGTTTGAAACAGTACAGGTTGAGCGTAGAGAGCTTCAATACCTCTATAACGATGGAGAGCTTTACTACTTCATGGATATGGAAACATATGAGCAAATTCCGGTTGACTCAGCTAAGCTTGGTGAAAACTTCAAGTTTGTTAAGGAAAACGAAATGTGCAAGCTTTCTTCAATTAAGGGAGATATCTTCGCAGTTGAGCCACCAACATTTGTTGAGCTCATCGTTACTGAAACAGAGCCGGGCGTTCGTGGCGATACAGCTACAAATGTAACAAAGGCAGCAACTCTTGAAACAGGCGCTGTTATTAGAGTTCCAATCTTTATCAACGAGGGCGACAAGCTTAAGATTGATACAAGAACAGGCGAATATCTTGAGCGTGTAAACAAATAATTAAGTTTATTTCGGGCTCGTATATTCGGGCCCGTTAAATTTTAAATTAAGAAAGGAAATAATATTATGGAAATGGATATTCTTGAAAAGATAGCTTATATAAAGGGCTTAGCAGAGGGACTTTCTCTTGACGAAACAAAGCCTGAGGGTAAGGTTCTTAGCGCAATTATCGACCTTCTTGGCGACATCTGCGAAACTGTTGCAGACATCGATGACGAGGTTGGCGTTCTCGGCGACTATGTTGAGGAGCTTGACCACGATCTTGGTGAGGTAGAGGAGTATCTCTACTCAGACGAAGAGTGTGATTGTGACTGCTGTGATGATGACGATTGCTGTGATTGCGACTGTGACTGCGATTGCTGTGACGAGGATCTCGTTGAGGCTATGTGCCCACACTGCGCTGAAACAATCGTATTTAGTAGCGAAATCGACCTTGACGAGCTTGAGTGCCCAGCTTGTGGCGAAAAGTTTTCTAGCGAAAGCGACGAGTAATTAAAGCAAAATAAAATCGCACCTGAAAATCAGGTGCGATTTTTGTTTTATTAGTCATTTTTGCCGGTGCTATATGATGCAACAGGAACGGCAGTGGCCAAAGCCTTAACAGAAAGAAAATCAACCGTGTAAAGCTTGTTTTGACTTTGCGCAACTGTGCTTGTTATAGGAGTTGACGAGGCGTCGGAGTAGTCCTTTTGAACAAAGTCAACTGTGTCACCATCAATTACATAAAGTGAAATTACAATGTCAAGATTTTGTAGCTTTTCTTGAAGTATAGCGTCATTACTTGAAAATCCTGAAAGGAAGAAATCGAGATTTGAATACTCTGTTGTGGTCATTTCAATCTGTATGCCACCCTTGGACGAGGTTAACTTGTTGTTTTCATCGAAAACACTATCTCCAAGATATTGAGGGTTGAACATTAGAACGCCAAATTTTATAGCGCCATTTGGATTTTTGGAATTGTAGTAGATAAGTGCATCTGTATCAACCCCAAATCCACCGGCAATACCACCGTCGCCGAATGAATAGCCATTAGCCGAGAAGATAGGAGCAAGAGTGCCTGTTTTGTTTATAAAAGTACAATTGTCACAGGCGTGACCCTCAGCACCCTCAAGATCGTATCCGTTAGGATATGAAACACTCACATCTTCGCTTAGAATATGGTTTACGCCATAATAGGTTGCCTGTGCGGTAAATATAGGAGTGATTGCATTAGCACAGCTATGTGCTACATTGTCAACCCAAGCATCATATGCTGTTGGCACGCTGACCTCACTCGCACCGGAAACCGATTTGAGAACAGAGAAGTCATCTAATATCATAAAGGCTTCAATAGCCTTGCCGATATTATCCTTGAAAATTACAGAATGATTATAAACTGTTACCTTGAAGCCTCTGTCATTTCCGGATGGAGCAACCTCTACGAATTGAACAGAATTGTCAGCGCTCAAGAGAATTCCTGTGTATTTTTTATTTGTGGCATCATATGAGCCCCATGTGCCCGTTGCTTCGTCATATTCAACATATACGCCATCGCTGTTCTTCTTTAGCTTGACGGCAGATGCTGTTGAATAATTGTCATGTATGGCATCAGTGCCCCATGTGTATAGGCTTCTGTTCCATTGCTCGTCTGTCGCAATTACGGCACCGGATTTTGAGTTTGAAAGACCGACATTGTTGTGAATTGAGCCACCATAAATGAAAAGTCCGTTGCTAATACCGAAAAGACCGTAATAGTTATTGTATCTTGATGTTTGGAAGTTCATAAAAATCTCACCGCCAAACATATTCAATGTCGATATCTTTAAAAGTCCGTTTCCGTATGCACAGGAGTTTCCGTATATTCTTCCACCATACATATTTAATGTGTTGCACTCAATTATCGAATAAACAGAGTGGTTTCCAAAGATTTCCGCTCCCTCGTATATATTGAATGTGGTAGTCTTGAAAATATGTCCGTCGGAGGCAGTTTTGTTCGCGCCCTTCACAACTGCTCCCGACATAAGATTTATTTCCTTGAATTTTGTGTTGTTGCCGTAAAATAGCCTTCCCGAGATTTGCTCAAGGTCAAGGGTCATAGTGCTTTTGTCAAGAGAGCCTATGCTCCATACCGTGTTAGCAAATGTACAAGTATATTTTCCGTCATTACACCACATTCCCGCATTTGGATAAAATATTCCATCTCCGTTTCTTGCCATAATTGAAACAGTTTTTCCTTCTGCGGTGTTCATGTCTAGTCCGTTTACATATCCGCCATCTACTGTCCATTTTACCCCACCGTCGAGAATATAGGTAATAGACTTTCCAAAGTCAAAGTAGGTTTTAATGTCGGCGTTGATAACAATTGTATCTCCGTCAAGCGCGCTTGAAAAAGCAGAGTTGAATTCGTCAGCGCTCGAAACGGTGTATTCGGTAGCCGAGCAGACAAGCGTTAAAGCCATAATAAGCATTAAAGCAAACGCCATAACGAATAATAGCCTAAATTTTGATTTCATAATGTTTAATCTCCTAATAAAAAGTTTATGAAATAATTATATCATTATATAATTTGCGTGTCAAGCAATTTTGCACAAAAATCGGGGGGGGGGGCATTATTTTTGTGCGATTTGCACAAAAATCGAGATTGGAAAATAAAACAGAAAACAGATAAGGCTTAAAATATTAAATAAAAAATTTAATATAATGTTGCAAAATTTTATAGCATGTGTTATACTTAATGTAGTATGCAGATGCATATTAGAACAATTGAAGAGGTACATATTATGAAACTTGGAACAATGGTACACCTTGGCGATAATGTTATCGAAAAAATCAAGGATGTAAAAAAGCTAGGATTTGACTCCTTTCAGCTATGCTGTTGGAATTTTGACTATTTCACAGCTGAATGGGCTGAAAAAATAAAGCTCGCAACCGAAGAAGCAGGACTTGAAATAAGTGCTGTATGGTGTGGCTGGGAGGGCGAGCAATGCTGGGACTTTGTAAGAGGCCCAATCACGCTCGGCATCGTTCCTGTATATTTTAGAGAAAAAAGACTTGCAAATCTCAAAAAAGGCTCTGACTTCGCAAAAATGCTCGGCGTAGTTGATGTTGCAACACATATGGGCTTTATTCCCGAAAACCCTAACACAGACGAGTATCGCGGAGTTGTTTGCGCAATAAGAGAAATCGCTGAATATTGTAAGGCAAACGGTCAATATTTGCTCTTTGAAACAGGACAAGAAACACCAATCACACTTAAAAGAACAATTTTGACAGTTGGCACAGGCAATCTAGGAATCAACCTTGACCCTGCAAACCTAATTTTGTATGGTAAGGCTAACCCCTGTGATGCAGTTGATATCTTTGGCGAATTTGTTCGTGGCGTTCACGCAAAGGACGGAAACTATCCAACCAACCCAAATTATCTTGGTGAGGAAAAGAGAATTGGCGATGGTCGCGCTAACTTCCCGGTTCTTATCAAAAAGCTAATGGAGCATGGCTATAACGGCTCACTCACAATCGAGCGTGAAATTGATGGCGATAAGCAAATCGAGGACATAATTTATGCTAAAAAATTCTTGGAGGATATTATAAATGGCTGATATTAGAGTAGGACTTATTGGCATTGGTGGAATGGGTGGATGCCACTATGAAAATTATAAGAGCGCAAAAGGCGCTAAGCTTGTTGCTGTTGCAGATGTTCGCTTTGAAATGGCACAGGAAAAAACAAAGGGCACAGATGTTAAGGTTTACGCAGATTATAAGGAAATGCTCGCAAATGAAGAGCTTGATATGATCGATATCTGTACACCGAGCTTCCTTCATGCCGACATGGCAATCGCTTGCCTTGAGGCTGGATATCATGTACTTTGCGAAAAGCCAATGACACTAACCGCTGACGAGGCTCAAAGAGTTCTTGAGGCTACCAAAAGGACAGATAAAAACTTTATGGCAGCGCATGTTGTAAGATTTATGGCTCCTTATGTATATTTAAGAAGCGTAATTCAGAGTGGAGAGCTCGGTAAGCTCATGCGCCTTGATATGAAGCGTATTTCATCTATCCCTGCATGGAGCTGGGAGGATTGGATGAGAGATGAAAGCAGAAGCGGAGGCGTTATCACCGACCTCTCAATCCATGATATCGATTATGTTCAAAGCATTCTCGGAATGCCCGATAGCATTAGCTCATATCACTATGGACTAAAAAACAACAATGACTTTGCTCAAACCGAAATGGTTTATGGCGATATACTCGTGAGCTGCGAGGGAACATGGTATAACGCACCAATTCCATTCCACGCAACCTATCTTGCAGTATTTGAAAACGGATATGTAGAAAGCTCTGGTAAGCTCTACAAAAACGGCAAGGAGGTAGGCGTTGAAAGCACCGAAAAGGTAAGCGATGTTGACCTTGGAATTAATATCGGCAACGATAACGGATATCTTAATGAGATTCAATACTTTATCGATTGCATACATAATGGCACAAAGCCAACTCTTGTTACTCCGGAGAGCTCAGCTCAAACAATGACTCTTGTTGATAAGATTAAGGCAGTAGCTAAAAAGCTTTAAGTAAACGGGCATACGGGATTCCCGTATGCCCCTTTAATATAGAAAGTAATACAGAAAGAAAAGGAGAAAAACTATGGGACTTATAAAAGCAGCAGTAGGCGCAATTGGTGGCGCATTGGCTGATCAATGGAAGGAATACTTCTATTGCGAGGCTCTTGATGCCGGAACAATTATGGTAAAGGGTGAAAAAAGCACAAATAAAAAGCGCTCATCAAATAAAAAGGGTAGCGATAATGTTATCTCAAACGGATCTGTAATTGCAGTAGCAGACGGACAATGTATGCTGATCGTTGAGCAGGGACGCGTTGTAGAGGTAAGCGCAGAGCCGGGCGCGTTTGTTTGGGATAGCTCGAGCGAGCCAAGCATTTTCGCAGGAAAATTTGGTCAAAGCTTAATCGACACCTTCAAAACTATCGGCAGACGCTTTGCGTTTGGTGGAGATACAGGCAAGGATCAAAGAGTTTACTTTGTTAACACAAAGGAGCTAATTGGAAATAAATATGGCACAGCAAGCCCTGTTCCATTCCGCGTAGTTGACGCAAATATAGGACTTGATATTGATATCTCAATTAGATGTAATGGAGAATTTTCATACAGAGTATGTGACCCGATTTTGTTCTATACAAATGTTTGTGGAAATGTTTCGGACTCTTACACAAGAGATATGATTGATAGTCAGCTAAAGAGTGAGCTATTGACAGCTCTTCAGCCGGCATTCGCTAAAATCTCAGCTAAGGGAGTTCGCTATTCGGCTCTCCCGGGACATACAACAGAAATTGCCGAGGCTCTAAATGATGAGCTATCTGCAAAATGGAGAGAGCTCCGTGGAATTGAAATCGCATCCTTCGGCATCAATGCAGTAAACGCATCAAGAGAAGACGAGGAAATGATTAAGGAGCTTCAAAGAAGAGCAGTTATGAGAGATCCCACAATGGCAGCTGCAACAATCGTCGGCGCACAGGCAGATGCAATGACAATCGCTGCAGGCAACGAAGCAGGCGCAATGATGGGCTTCATGGGTATGGGAATGGCATATAATGCCGGTGGCGCAAACGCAGGTGGACTTTATGCCATGGGACAAAACAATAATCCTACCCCTCAAAATCCAACTCCCAGCACACAAAATGGTTGGACCTGTGCGTGTGGAGCTACAAATACAGGCAATTTCTGCGCAGAATGTGGAACTAAAAAGCCCGAGGCAAATGGCTGGACTTGCTCATGTGGCTCAGTAAATAAAGGCAAATTCTGCTCAAACTGTGGAACTAAAAAGCCCGCAGGCGTGCCACTTTATAAGTGCGATAAGTGTGGTTGGGAGCCAAGTGACCCTAAAAATCCACCAAGATTTTGCCCCGAATGTGGCGACCCCTTTAATGATGACGATATCAAATAATTAAATTGTAAAGCGAGAACAAAAGGTGAGTAATACACTACTAGAATACAAATGCCCGTGTTGTAGTGGAGCGATTAATTTCGACTCCGAGGCGCAAAAGCTTGTATGCCCCTATTGTAATACCGAGTTCGATATTGAGGCAATAACCGACTTTAACGAGGCAGAGCAAGATGGTGCAAATCAAGAAGAGCCTACATGGGAGGAATATACAACCGAGAGTGGAAGTGGGGATTGGCAAAGCGGAGAGGAGCTAAATGTTTATACATGCTCCTCGTGCGCTGGTGAAATTGTAGCCGATGATACAACCTCTGCCACCCTGTGTCCGTATTGTGGCTCTCCTGTGCTCCTGACAGGAAGGCTAACGGGTGCGTTTCGTCCCGACTATGTTATCCCATTTAGCATAAGTCGAGAGGAGGCAATGAAGAGCTTTAATGACTTTATGAAGGGTAAGCTCCTTTTGCCAAAGGACTTTAAAACAAAGCATACAACCGCCAAGCTAGAGGGAATATATGTGCCATTTTGGCTATATGATTGTGACACCGATTCAAGCCTAAGATATCGTGCCACCACCGTTCGCAGATGGTCTGATAGCAACTATACATATACAAAAACCTCTCATTTTCTGCTAACTCGTGCGGGTAGCCTAGGCTTTGATAAGGTTCCTGCCGATGCGTCAACAAAAATGGATGACATTTATATGCAAGCTATCGAGCCATACGATTATTCCAAAATGATAGGCTTCGAGATGCCCTATCTTACGGGCTTTATGGCTGAAAAATATGATGTTGACCCAACTAGCGCATCAATTGTCGCAAACGAGAGAATTAAGGCAAGCACTCTTGGCGAATTTGCGAAAACAACCGCGGGCTACGCAACCGTCACCCCACAGAGCGCCAATATAAAAATCTTGAACGGAAAAACAGGCTACGCCCTACTCCCCGTTTGGATGATTAATACAACCTATAATAACGAAACCTATACCTTTGCAATGAACGGACAAACAGGAAAGTTTGTTGGAAGGCTCCCAATTTCAACCAAAAAATGCTTCGGCTGGTTTGGAATAATTGCGGGCGCAATCGCAGGCATAGGCGCAATCATTTCGCTCCTTGCGAGCTTACTTTAGGAGGGGGATGTATGCGTAAATTAATAAAAATCACAATTTTCACGATTGTATTCATGGCGCTTGTATGCGCGCTAACCATATGCGTAAGCGCTAAAAATTATGTTGTCGATTACGAGAATGTGTTAAGCTCCTCTCAAGAGAATTTTCTTGAAAATAAGCTATCTAGCCTCTCTGAAAAGTATCAATGCGATATGGTGTTCCTAACCACAGAAAGCTTTAATGGCAAAACAGCACAGCACTATGCCGAGAATTACTACGACAACAACGGCTATGGCTACGATAGTGACGGAACAGGCGTAATTTATGTTTTAAGCACAGAGCAAAGAGAATACTATATCTGCACCACAGGCAAGGCAAATAAGATTTTCAAGGGCAACCGAATGGATTATCTTGAAAGCTCAATTTTAACCTGCCTACAAAACGACGATTTCGATGGATCTGCTTATGCCTATGCAAATAAGGCAACGGAAATCCTCGAAAGCTATGAAGCAGGCATAGACACCGAGACGCTCAAAACAGGAATTATAATCTCCGTTATAGCAGGCGCTATTATAGGACTCATTGTAGTCCTTGTGCTGAGGGCAAAAATGAATAATGCTAAGCCTCAAAAAACAGCGGGACATTACATAAGAAATGGCTCGTTTAATCTAACCGTTTGTCGTGATATGTATCTTTATAGCACCACAAGACGCGTCGCAAGACCAAAGAGCAATAGCTCGGGTGGATCTCGTGGTGGCGGAAGATCTCATGGTGGACGAGGCGGACGCTTCTAAAAATCAAAAAGCCGACCACATGGTCGGCTTTTTTGTGTCCTTAATCCTTTGTCTTACTAGAAAAAATAAGAGAGCAAATATATCCCAAAACTATCGCCGCAGTAATTCCGCCTGCAGTAGCACTAAGCGCCCCTGTTAGTGCCCCGAGCAAGCCACTCTCGTCAACTGCCTTTTCAACACCCTTTGCAATCGCATATCCAAAGCCCGTCAAGGGAACTGTCGCCCCACAGCTTGCAAAATTCACAATAGGCTCGTAAATTCCAAGAGCAGTAAGCGCCACGCCCGAGCAAACATAGGAAACTAAAACTCTTGCCGGCGTGATTCTCGTTTTATCTATTAAAAGCTGAGCGATAACGCAGAATAATCCACCAACCACAAACGCCCATACATATTCCAAAAGCATCTCCATAAAATCACCTACCTATATGAACCAAATGTGCAACAGAGGGAATAGTCCCACCCTGATATAAAGTCATAGGACTCATAAGCGCTCCTGTGCCAATAAAAAGAATATCATTAAGAGTGCTAGCCTCAAAATTTCTTAAAACGCTTCCTGCCAAAACACTAGCACTACAACCACAGCCACTGCCACCTGCATGCTTGTCCTGGGCATCAAGATCGTATATCATAAGCCCACAATCTGCGTGCTTGTCCCGTATGTCAAGCCCCTCTCTTAAAAGCAAATCCTTTAAAATTTCGCTCCCCTCAAAGCCAAGATCACCTGTCAAAATCAAATCAAAATCCTCGATAGTGTGGTTGGAATTCTTAAAATATCGCTTGATTGTGTCAATACAAGCCGGCGCCATCGCCGCCCCCATGTTGTTTATATCGTTAATGCCCATGTCAACACTCTTGCCAAAGACGATTTCCTTGATTTTGGCGTGCCCTGTGTCGCTTAAAATAAAAGCTCCCGCTCCCGTAACCGTCCATTGAGATGTTGGAGTGCGTTGCCCCCCATATTCAAGAGGAAACCTAAACTGCCTCTCACTTGCACAGTAATGCGACGAGGTGACGCAAGCGCAAGCAGAGCTAGCCCCGCTATCATATAAAATTGCTCCAAGCGCAAGTGATAGCGCACAGGTGGAGCAAGCACCATAAAGCCCGATATATGGAATGTCAAAATCAATTAAACCATAGCTAGAGCCAACACATTGATTTAATAAATCTCCGGCAAGTAGCGCATCAATGTCGGACTCCTTGAAATCGCCACGCTTGATAGCACCCGAAAGCGCAAGCCGTTGCATCTCACTCTCCGCCTTCTCCCACGAGTCCTTTCCAAACCTGTCATCACTTGAATATTCGTCAAAACACGCTCCTAATGGCCCTGAGCGCTCGTGAGAGCCAACAACACTATAATAAGAGCTGATATGTGGTGGATTTTTTAGCTTAATTATATCATTCATATCAAATACCCGTAAAGTAATAAATAATTCCGTAAATTACGCCGGAGAGTGATCCGTAAAGAATCACAGGGCCGGCGATTGTGAAAATCTTAGCTCCAACACCGAAAATATATCCCTCGCTCTTTGTGTCGATCGCGGGCGAAACCACCGCATTTGCAAAGCCCGTAATAGGAACTAGCGTGCCTGCTCCCGCAATCCTTGCGATATTGTCAAAAATACCAAGTCCCGTCAAAATGGAGGCAATAAAAATCAAGCTAATCGAAACAAGCGTCGATGCGTCCTGCTCCCATGCCCCAAGATAAAGATATAAATTCCTTAGCCCTTGACCGAGCGCACAAATAAAACCACCAATCAAAAACGCAAAGGAGCAGTTTTTGAGATAGCTCGACTTTTTAGCGCGTCCCTCGACATATTTTTTATAATCTTCCTTGTCCATTATAAGCACCACCTTGAAATCAAAAATCATATATGCTAAGTGTTTGTAAATAATTAGAAAATTATTCAAAATAGTTGACAAAAAAAGCGAAAGGTTGTATTATAATAATAGTATAGGAGGTGAATGTAAATGGCAAATATTGCAAAAAAGTTTACTCGCACTGTAAAAAAGGCAACTCGCAAGGTAACAAAATTTGCATCTGAGGCTGTTAATTCTACAAAGTACAGCATTCAAATTAAGGCGAAGGGAGGCGACCTTGAGGAAAAATACGAGGAGCTGGGAAGGCTTTGCTATAAGCGCACAAAGGAAGATAGCGAACAGCTCGAGGCGCTATATAATAAGTGCCTTGAAGAAATAGAAGCTTTAAACCAAGAAATTCTTGAGCTAAGAAGAAAGCTCGCACATCAAAGGGCAGAGGTTGTTTGCCCATCATGCGGAATATATGTGGCATCAAGCAGAGAGGTATGCCCTAGCTGTAATGCTCCACTTACACGCATGGAGGTAGATGCACCATCATCGTCAGATGGCGACGAAGAAAACGAATAAAATTAAATATAAAATAGAAAGGAAATTAAAATGGCAGAATTTTTCAGAAGCTTGTGGGATAATATCTATACCGCTCTAACCAATCCCGCAACATATAGATTCCTAGGAAGAATTCTTTTAGGAGTTTTAGTTATTATAATCGGCTGTAAAATTGTTAAAAAGGTTTCAAAAAAGCTTGTTAATTCAAGAGTTATGGGACGCTTTTCAATGACAGTTCGCACATTTTTGGGACACCTAATTTCAATCGCTCTTTACATAGTTGTATGCCTGTTTGGCGCTAGCATAATCGGCTTTGACATTTCTGTGTTTGGCTCGCTTATCGCATCAGCAGGACTCACCATAGGACTTGCAATGCAAGGAAGCCTCTCAAATATCGCAGGAGGTGTAATGGTTGTAGGCTTAAAGCCCTTCGAGGTTGGCGATTATATCGAGTCAAACGGAGTTAGCGGAACTGTTACCGATATCGCAATCTTTTACACAACTCTTACAACACCCGATAACAAGAAAATCGTAGTTCCAAATGGCGCACTCTCAAATTCCGTTATCGTAAACTATTCAGCAAATGACACAAGACGACTAGACCTAACCTTCGGTATTTCCTATAATACTGACTTAGACCTAGCTAAAAAGGTGCTCCTTTCCTGTGCAAAGCTTGACGAAAGAATTTTCACAGATCCGGCCCCGGTTGTCTATATTACAGAGCATGCCGATAGCGCAGTAATGGTTCAACTAAGAGTATGGGTAAGAAATGAAAATTATTGGGATGTCAACTTCGCTATGATAGAGCAGGTTAAGCGTTCCTTCGACCAGCTCGGTGTTGAAATTCCATTCCCACAAATGGATGTTCATCTTATAAAGTAATAAAAATCAAAAAAACCGACAGAAATCTGTCGGTTTTTTCTTTTCAAAATGTATCTAAGATACTAAAAGTACGCAAAAAATCGTGTTTTAAAGGCGCATTTTTAAAGCTCGAATGCCTCAAATCGACAATTTCCAATCGTCAATGAGTCAATGCGTGTCAAAAAAATATCACAACACCTCGAAAAACCTCGTTTTATATCTAACATATAATCATATTATCATATATTCAAGCGTTCATAAGATATAACTCTGCCGTCAAATTTAGCTAAAATACGCTCTCCACGCTTGATTTTACCGGATAAAATTTCCTCGCTCAACGGATTTTCCAAATGGTTAATAATTGCTCTCATAAAAGGCCTTGCTCCATATTCCTTGCTATGCCCAAGCCTAGTTAGATGGTCAATAACGCTCTCGTCAATCTCAAGCTCAATGCCAATGTCCTTAATTCTTGTGCTTAAATCTCGTAGCATAAGACGACAAATTTCCCTTGCACTATCAAGACTAAGTGCCTTGAAAACTACAATTTCATCAAGCCTGTTCAAAAACTCGGGCGCAAATTCCTTTTTCAAAAGCGATTTAACAGCCTCGTCTTGATTTACAAATGCTCCGTTGCCAAATCCTAATGGCTTAGGCGCAGAAATTTCTTCGCCACCAATGTTAGAGGTCAAAATTATAATCGTATTCTTAAAATCAATGTGCTTTCCAAAGCTATCACTTAGCTCACCCTCGTCTAAAATCTGCAAAAGAACATTGTAAATCTCAAAATGCGCCTTTTCAATCTCGTCAAATAAAACAACGCTGTAAGGATTTCTCCTAACCGCCTCAGTTAGCGCCCCGCCATCCTCATAGCCCACATATCCTGCCGGCGCACCAATCAGCTTAGAAATAGAATGCTTTTCGGAATACTCTGACATATCAAAGCGAATAAAGGCGCTCTTATCTCTAAATACACACCTTGCAATCTCCTTTGCAAGCATCGTCTTTCCAACACCGGTAGGACCGACAAATAATAGAGAAGCGCACGGACGCGTAGGGCTTTTAATTCCAAGACGCCCTCTCTTAATCGCATATGATACAGCTCGCACCGCCTCGTCTTGACCGATAACTCTCTTTTGAAGAAGCCCTTCAAGCTCTCGTAGCTCGTCAAGCGTCAAATCATCATCACTTGAAATCGGAATTTTCGTCTGTGTTGAGATAATATCGCGAATTTCCTTTTCACTAACCATTGGAAGCAGAGCCTCACCCGCCTCGCGAATTCTTTTACGCTCATTTTTTATTTCAATAATGATTTGCGCCTCCTTGTCGCGCAAATCCGAGGCAATCTCGAAGCTCTTGTCTAAAATCGCTTCCTCCTTTTCATGCACACACTCCTCAAGCTCCCCCTCAAGCTCCCTTAAACGCTCCGAGCGTGAGCTGTACCTCATTTTTACAGATGCACAAGCCTCGTCAAGCGCGTCGAGCGCCTTGTCTGGCAAAAACCTGTCATTTAAATATCTAACCGAGAGCTTAACTGATGCCAAAATTGCCTCGTCGCTGATTTTTACTCCGTGAAACGCCTCATATCTGGGGCGTAAGCCCCTTAAAACCTCAATTGCCTCTCTCTCGCTCGGCTCTTGAACAAATATAGGCTGAAAGCGCCTTTCAAGCGCGCTATCCCTTTCAATGCTTTTTCTATATTCTTGAATTGTAGTAGCGCCAATCACTCGCAAATCCTGACGGGCAAGGGCAGGCTTTATAATGTTCGCTGCATCAATTGCACCCTCAGCACCACCCGCACCCATAATAGTGTGAATTTCATCAATGAAAAGAATGATATTTGGATTTGCCCTCGCCTCGCCCAACACAGCCTTCATTCGCTCCTCGAACTCGCCTCGATATTTAGTACCGGCAATCATAGCTGTAAGGTCGAGCGAAACAATGATTTTACCACTTAGCTCGTCAGGCGCGCGCCCATCACAAATCATTTGCGCCAACCCCTCAACAATAGCGGTCTTTCCAACACCACCCTCGCCAATAAGACAAGGATTGTTCTTTGTGCGCCTACATAAAATTTGTACAAGCCTCGAAAGCTCCCTTTCCCTACCAATAAGAGGGTCAAGCTTGCCTAGTAGAGCAAGAGAATTCAAGCTTTTTCCAAAGGCTGAGAGCATAGGTGAGCTACCAATTTCATCTCTTGCCCCCACCTTATCTGAGGAAATCGCCTCGCTAATAGAAGCAATATCATTTTTTAAGGAAACAATAGATATTCCAAGCGCGCCAAGAATCCTAGCTCCAACGCAATCAACCTCATCGCAAATCGCGAAGAGAAGATGCTCAGTGCCAACAAAAGCTCCACCAAATTTCTTTGCATAGCTAGCTGATGCCTCAAGCACCCTCTTGCACTTAGGTGTAATAGAAGCCCCTGTGCCATCTACACCTCTGCCGGAAATGTCAATTATTTGGTCGTGTATCGAGGTGTAGAGCGCCCCCTTGTCATCAAGCAATCTTGACGCCACACATTCTGTGCACATAATACCTAAAAGTAAATGCTCTGTGCCTATGTATGTGTGTCCAAGAGCAATTGCTTGCTTTTTCGCATTTTCAAGCACTATTTGAGCCTTAGGAGTGAAACGATTAGTCATATAAAGCTCCCTTCATATCGTTTTTCTATATTCTTGACACAAAATGAAGAGAATTTTCAGCCTCTTTCCAAAATTACACTCTCGTATTCCTCGAAAAGAGCCTCTAATGTAGCAGAATCGATGACCCCTGTGTCGTCAAATAGGTTTTTTCGCTTGAATTCACGAATTGCATTTTCCGTTATCTCATCATACACCCCCGTGAATGAAATCTCGCCAAATTCGTCATGCTTTGTCGAAATTTGAGAGAGCATATACTGTATAACATAAATAATATCATTTTTATCACCCGGTAATATTTCAACATCTCTTGATTTTGGAATTAACTGAACTCGGCGCACTCCTAAGCGCTCAAACCTCGTTTGATGGTGAATAAGATGCAAAAGCGACCAGGTTTCATAGTCAACAATACCATTTGCCTCAAGTGAATATCTGGATTGAAATTCCATTAGCGCTTGCCTTGTTTCGTCCTCAAAAACCCCACTCACAGGAACACTTGAATATTCATTTTCTAAAAGCTCTAAATCTCTTAAAATCCTTTGTATTTGTATAATCGCCAAAGCCTCATTTGTAGAATCTAAAAAAGCCATAATTACCTCACTGTATTTCATATCCGGGGAATTGCCCCTGTGTCGATAAAGTGCCCAAATATAAATCTCTATATACCGATGTAATGGCGTCCCAAACCTGTGCGCCCACAATCCCGGATTCCGTCAAGCCAAAGACGCTCTGAAACTCCCTTACCGCATTTTGTGTTCCGGGTCCAAAAATCCCATCAACCGTTACAGGCGAAATTTGTGAATAGGTTCTCGAAATATAATTTAAATATTCCTGTAACGCCCTCACACTCTCCCCCTGTGAGCCAATTCGTAACACCATACCGGGATAGGGAAGGGCGTTCTCTCCAAAATACCCCTCAGGAAGCGATCCTAAAATGCCAAGATAAGCTCTGTAAAGCTGATCCCAAGTCGCATAAGCAACCACCCCTGTGTCGCTAATTCCATAATTTCGCTGAAAAGCTTTAACTGCACTCTCCGTCGCCTCGCCAAAAGAACCATCAATGGAAATTATGGGAATTTCCTGCTCGTAAGCACCCACTAAGGATAATAAATATTGTAGCTCAAACACCTCAGGGCCACTATCACCCAAGCTAAGCTCTGTATTGAAAAGCCTAGTCACCTCGTTAAGCGAAATTCCCTCGGAGGCAAGGTCGTTAATCCTTTTCACCGCATTGAAAATTGCTATTATTTTGTACCATGTAGCCTTTCCAACAATTCCATCGGGCGTTAAATTAAACGCTCGCTGAAATTCCATCACAGCACTCTCTGTCGTAGGACCGAAAACACCATCAATAGGATAAATCTTAGGAATTGACGGATAGTTTTTGGATATTCGATTTAGTCGAATTTGCACACTCTGTACATCATTTCCAATAGCTCCAAGCGATAAATCTCTGTTGGGATAGCTGGGAGTCCTTGTGCCAACGGGAGCATCCATTACTATCTCAATATCGTCACCATAATAAAATTGTAAAATTTCAAACGGGGTAAGTCCCTGCTCAGCTAGGGAAACAGTTCCCCATTGCTCAAGACCATTGCATTGTATCTCTCTGCCATCGCAATAGGCTGTAAAATACGGCT
This sequence comes from Clostridia bacterium, assembly GCA_017408585.1. Classification (GTDB taxonomy): domain Bacteria; phylum Bacillota; class Clostridia; order Oscillospirales; family CAG-272; genus RGIG2000. Next base: position 66,004 of record JAFQUJ010000007.1, read on the forward strand.
CAATTCCACCACCCTTGGTCACATAATTGTTGAAAATTTCGTCAACAATTTGCGAAATATTTTCAAAAATATCTCTTCCATACACAAACGATTGATCGATGGTTGTTGAGTTCGTAATATCGAAATTATATCCCCTCGACGGATAATATTCCGTGTAAATTCTGTTTAGTGCATACGAAATTTGAGCGTAAATATTAGCGCGAATGGCATTTTCGGGCCATGTGGGAAAAATCTCACTCGATGCCACATTTTTAATGTAATCAGCAAACGGAACACTCACATTTTGCGCAGGAGTGTCGGGAGCACCCAAATGAACCGTTATGTATTCGGGAATTATAGGTAAATTAGGCATAAATCCTCCTAAAAATCATAAGTCTGTGTCCGGAATTGAAATGTATCTGTCTTGCCCGTCAGGGTTGAAGGATTCCGGGTCAGCATACTCGGATAGCGGTATTAAATTGAATGGTAAAATCGCTGTCACGCCCTCAAAAATCGGTACTCTGCTTTTTTCTGATGAGTAAAAGCCGGGCGCAGTAACGCTTACATTGTAACTGGTGTAAGGCTCGGGATTTCCGGGACTCATTGATAAATCTCCGCTCACTGTTTCTAGCGCCACACGCTCCGTTCTTCCTGACGAATTGGTGCGCAGAGAATAAATGCTCGATTCGGCATTTTCTAACGGATAAACATAAACTAGCGCATTCTCAATCGGAATAGCACCATTTGCGGTTCTCACCTCGACAACGAGAAAACCAATGCTTTCAGTATTTCTGTTCGTAAAAATCACCTCCATATCACTACATATTATGCAAAAAAACAAAAAAGGTCTTGAAATTGTAAAATTAATGAGTTAAAATATATCGCAGTGAGTTCGAAACCATCCTCACTTAAAACAAAACTAAGGAGTAAATAAAATAATGAAGGATTCAAAAAATAAGACCCTGTCGATTGCCTATTCTGCAATAATCGCAACACTTTATGTTGCACTAACATGGCTCTCTAACGCGCTAGGACTTGCAAGCCTTGCCATTCAGCTAAGACTAAGCGAGGCACTCTGCGTTCTCTCAGCCTTTACCCCGTTTGCACCACTGGGAATGTTCGTCGGCTGTCTTATCTCAAATCTAACTATGGGTAGCGCACCGCTCGATATAATATTTGGCTCGCTCGCCACCCTGATCGGAGCTTACCTTGGCTCAAAAATGAAAAATAAATGGCTAGTTCCAATTCCAACCGTGCTCGCTAATACGATAATTGTCCCATTCGTGATTATTATCTCGTACACAAACGAGGCACTAAGCCTAGGACTTTACGCTATAACCGCCCTTGGCGTTTTCGCAGGAGAGGTAGCCTCGGCGTATGTTCTGGGAATGCTGTTACTGATAGCTATGGAAAAACACAAGATATTCAAAAAATAAAAGCGGAGAAATCCGCTTTTTCTATTGATTTTAAGGGCGATGTATGTTAAAATATATCTAACAAATTTTTAAGGAGAGCATCATGGGAAGAAAAAGCAGAAAAAAAGCGCAAAAAAGATTAAAAAGAAAGATTATAACTACCCTAATAGGTATCATAATCGCGTTAATTGCTCTTGCAATCGCGTATTTTATGGGCGGAAGTGACGAGGAAAAGCCACCCGAAAATTATGATATCCCCGAGGGCTCAATAGAATATCACTTCATCGATATCGGTCAAGGCGACGCAACGCTTATTATGGTTGACGAAAAGGCAATTCTTATCGATACAGGTGATAGAGGAAGCGACGATAGAAAGAAGCTCACCGATTATCTTGATAAAATGAATATAACTGAGCTTGAATATTTTATCGCAACTCACCCCGACGCTGACCATATCGGCTCTGCCGCATATGTTGTTGAAAACTATGATATAAAGAATGTAATTCTCTCACCAAAGGAGCATACAACTCAAACCTATACAAGCTTTATTGAGGCTATCGAGGCAAAGGAGCAAATCAATGTTATCGTAGCTGATCAAGACGAAATCGGAAAGAAATACAATGTTGGTGAGCTTGAAATGACAATCCTCGGCCCACTTGATACAGAGGACTATTCAAGTAAGGATATGAACAATCCAAGCGTTGTAATCATGGCAAGATGGGGAAATACCAAGGTTCTCCTAACAGGTGACGCAGAGAAGGAGGCAGAGCTAAAGCTTGTCGAAAAATATGGTGCATCACTTGATTGTGATGTCTTAAAGGTAGGCCATCACGGCTCGGATTCCTCAACTCACTCAGCAGACCCCGAAAACGGAATTGCAAACGGATTTTTACACTATGTAAAGCCGGAAATCGCAATTATCTCCTGTGGAACAGGTAATAAGTATGAGCATCCACATCAGGTAACCCTTGACGAGCTTGCAAAATATAATGTAGAGGTACACAGAACAGACCACGAGGGCTCAATAGTTCTCGTGTCCGATGGTACAAATATCACCTTAAAGGAAGCAAAATAAAAACAAAAAAGTCCAACTCATGTTGGACTTTTTTAGCTTTAGGTTTTAGCAGCACCAAGTAGCCACGAGGTTGGCAAAATCTTCGCAAGAATGCGATAAAACTTGTAAAATAGCCTAGGTGTATAAACCGCCTTGCCACGCTTCGAGGCCTTGATAGCTCCGATTGCGGTTTTTTCGGGATTACAGCGAGGAAGCTTGTCAAAGGTAGGAGACGCCCCCTTTTCAATTCCCGCAACTCCTAAAAATTCCGTATCCATAGGACCGGGACAAACTGCGGTGACATTTATTTTCCTCTTTTTCAGCTCATATCTTAGCGACCTTGAAAAGCTCATTATATAAGCCTTTGTGGCAGAATAAACGCTCATTCTCGCATTTGGAACAAATGACGCAATCGAGCACGCATTTATTATGTAAGAGCGCTTAGGCATATAAGGAAGAGTGATGGTTGTAAGCTCTGTTACAGAGCGTGCATTTAAGTCAACCATGTTTCCCTGAGCTATGTAATTAGCCTCGTCAAGCCTTCCTAAAACGCCCATGCCCGCATTGTTAATAAGGAAAATAACCTCGTTCTCGCCCTCACTTAGCATATGACCTAGACGCTCCATGCTATCGCGAGAGGTAATGTCCATAGGAATACACCTTGTAGGAATTTTTCCGTATTTTTCTTTGATGTCATTTAGCCTGTCCTCGCGCCTTGCGATAATCCAAATCTCGTCAAGAGCCTCACCTTGAAGCCCACGATAAAATTCAACGCCAAGACCGCTGGATGCACCCGTTATAATAGCAATTCTCATAAAATCACCTTAAAAGCCTAGATTTTTTAGGAAAATAACGGCGTTTTTGCTCCAAAACGAAATATCATTCTTGTCATAAGCAAGACCAAGACCATGACAACCAACAGGATAAATGTGCGCCTCAAAATAAACCTTATTTTTCGCCAATTGCTCAACTAGCATAATTGAGTTTTCAACAGGTACAGCATCATCAGTTGCAGTATGCCAAATAAAGCAAGGTGGAGTGTCGGAGGTAATGTGCTTTTCGTTTGAAAGTAGCTCAACCAGCTCAGGATCGTTCATATCGTCACGAAGAAGGTTTTGACGAGAGCCCATATGCGTAAATGGCTCTGTAAATGTAACAACAGGATAGCAAGGCATAAATGCGTCGGGACGAGCGCTCAAAGCGTCAATGTCGTCACTCTTTGGATAAGCCTCGAAATTATAAAGCGTACCGGAGGTACAGCAAAGATGTCCGCCGGCAGAGAAGCCAAGAGTCGCAACTCTTTCATAGCCAAGTGAACGAACAAGCCTAATAGCTCTTTGAACATCACTAAGAGGCGCAAATTTGTTACACGGCATAACATTATAATCAAGAGTAAAGGCATTAATTCCACCCTCATTGAACATAATAGCAATAGGCTCTTTTTCGTGGTCCGCCTTGCCGCCATAGCCACCACCGGGGCAAACAATAACTGCGCTCTTATTGTCATTTACCTTGTATTCAGTAATGGAAGGACGAAAAGCATTGTTTGTGTCGCTAATGTAGGGAGGATTTTCCCATAGATAAAATTTGTTTCTCATAAATTTAACCTCACAAAAAATTAGTAATTCTATTTTACCACAAAATAACACACATAGTGGGATTTTTTTGAAAAAATATCATAATTTTTTTGCAATAACGAAAAAAACAAAAAAATTTAACATTTTTTGAAAAAGGCTATTGACAAAATTGAATTGCTGTGATATTATGTATAGGCGTAAATTCACATATGCCCTTGTAGCTCAGACGGTAGAGCACTTGACTTTTAATCAAGGTGTCCGGAGTTCGAATCTCCGCAAGAGCACCATAAAAATCGCAAGCAATTTGCTTGCGATTTTTTCTTTTTTTATCAAAAATAAAGCTCGGCAAGTCAACTTCCTTTGAACAAAATTCACAGAAAATAAAGCCTAAAATTGTAATAAAAGCCGAAAAGTTTGTGCAACTATTACAAAAATCAACCATTCAACCCTACATTTTTGTCAAAGCACTTGAAATAAGCTCTCGCGTGTGTTAAAATAATAGCGTAAAAATTTATTATAAGGAGATAAAAAATGAAAAGATTTTTATCAATTATGCTTGCAATATTGATGCTTGTACCTCTTTTTGTTTTCAGCACCACAGCTGAGGAGCAAGGAACAAGATGTACATATAAAAGAAACAATGTTGCAGGACTAGCAACCGTAACTACATCCGCACCTGTATGGATGGTAGATGTCGGATATCTTGTTGACGGAGATAGAGCTCTAGGAACTGCCGCTAACTCAGGTGTAAGAGAAATGAGCTATACCTTTGAGTTTGCCCAAGCAACTCTTTTTGATGAGATTGTTATGGTAGTTAATTCTAAGGGAGACCTTCCGGCTTCATATCAAGGCCATTTTAAGGAAACCGCTTCAAACAACGATTATCCTATTACCTTGAAGCTATACAATGGTGACTCGGAAATTTACTCATATGGTCCGGTTCAAACACTTGACATCACTGAGATTTCAACTAGTGATGACGCAAACTTTGAGCCTATGAGTGCTACAAAGATTGTTATCACAATCCAAAACAATAACGCAAACCACCTTGCTGCTTTGTGGGAGGTAGAGGCGTATTCAGGAGAGTTTGGTAGTCACGCTTGGCAAGAGGGCGAAACTGTTGCCTCTGACTGTGAGACAGCAGGACATATAGACCTTTCTTGCGCTTGTGGAGCAACCTCTAAAAAAGAACTTCCATTGAGTGAAAATCACAGCTGGGATAATGGAACAATCACAACACCGGCAACTGAATCAGAAGATGGTGTTATGACCTATAAGTGCTCTGTTTGTGAAAAAACAAGAACTGCTTCAATCCCTGCAACCGCACACAATGCCTTTGACGAGGGAGTAGTAACAGCTCCAACATGTACAGATATGGGCTATACCACCTTTACATGTACACATTGTGGCACATATACCTATAAGGGTAACTATGTAAACGCTCTTGGTCATGATATGGACGAGGGTACAATGACAATCAAGCCAACCTTCACATCAGGTGGCCAAATGACATATTCCTGTAAAAGAGATGACTGCGACTACTCATATACTAAGGATCTTCCAATGGCTTGGTATAGCGATAGTGAATTTATCATTGGCGCAGATCATGCAACTGTGACTGAAGAGCTCACAGGCGAGGCTTGGGCAGGTTCATCTAAGGATACTGTTCTTGATGGTTATATAATGGGTACTCCAAATAGCTTTACAGGTGGAAAAGACCCTGAAAATGATAACTTCTGGAAGGCTCCTTGTGGCGATGGCAAGGGCGGTAAGCTCATAATTGAATTTGACTATGAGTATTATCTCACAGCCGCTAAATTCTATATTTATGCAAACTCACTTGGATTTACAATCGAAATCTTTGATGCAGAGGGTAACTCCATCTATAAAACCGAAAAATCAAACTATGGTGTAGAATCTGCTAAGGATTCACCTATTGAGCTTGTAACTGAGGTTATTGGACAAAAGGCGAAGAAAGTTGTAATTACATCAGCCAACCAACATAACAAGAGCCCATGGGTAACTGAGGTTGAAATGTATGCTCACAAGTGCTTGTACGATGAGGCTGACAAGCAAAATGTAGTTGAGGATGCAGAAAACTGTAAGACTACATTTGATGGTACATGCTGGATGTGTAAAGAGGCACGCACAGGCGTTGTAGAGTATAATCACGATTTTGCAGATGTTGTTGCTACTCAAGATGCGTCCTGCTATAAGAATGGTAAGGGCACAAAGACCTGTAAGGTATGTGAGTTTGTTGAGAATGTAGTAATTCAGGCAACAGGCGATCACGATTTTGAAAACGGACAAGAAACAGTTGTTACTAAAAATAACTGTGGCACAGCAGGCGAAGCATATAAGACATGCGCAACTGAGGGCTGTGGCAAAAAGAGTGAAAACTATGTTCTTGAGCCAACAGGCAATCACCCAAGATATAACTGGGTAGAGCTTGAGGGACAAGAGGCTGACTACACTCACGAGGGTGTGATGGGCAGCTTCTGTGCAGTATGTAATACAAGAGACGAAGAAGCCGGAACAAAGGCTTCCAATAAGCTCACACTTGATTGTATAAAAAATAACATCAACTGGTCAATCAGATACACAGATTATGTATCTCCAAGAGCAAATTTCAAGCTCAACAAGTCAGTAATCGAGGGTATCACTGATGAATATTCAGTAAAGGTTTATGGTGTTGTAAAGAAGGGTGAAGTCGTAAAAGAGGTTCTCATTTATGACGAGGATGGCGCAGCAAGTGGCGTAAAGAGTGACGGAACATTCGCTCTCGTTGTTAAAAATGCCGGCTACACAGAGGAATATGAGTTCTCTGTAAGAGTTGAGATTACAGATCTCGAGGATAAGACAAGCGCATCATCAATCGTTTATCCAAAGCCATTGACAACTGATACCAGCGCTTCAACAACATCGGCTAAGGATGTTGCAACATACTTCCTTGCAAGCTCATCAAGAGCTGGTAGCCTTGATGCCGAGGTTAAGAAATTCTACGAGCTTGTAAAGGCTGCAGAATAATTAAAGCAAACAAAAAATCGCTCCAAACGGAGCGATTTTTTATGCTTAATTGTTAGAAAATAGCGACGCCTGACGCTGTGCTTCCTTGTCGCATCTTTCATTGTATGGGTGTCCTGCGTGACCCTTTACCCAAACATAGGTAATAGAATGCCTTTGTATTTCATTTAATAAAATTTCCCACAAGTCAGGATTTAGAGCAGGGGAACGGTCAGCCTTTTTCCAGCCCTTTTCCTTCCATGACTGCGCCCAACCATTTTGAAGAGCATCAAGGGCGTATTTTGAGTCAGAGGTTAGAGTTACCTCGCACCCTTCCTTTAAAGCCTTTAACGCCTCTATAATGGCAGTAAGCTCCATTCTGTTGTTGGTTGTTTGCGCCTCACCACCGGAAATCACCCGTTCGTGCTCTCCATAAACTAAAATCGCACACCAGCCACCGGGACCGGGATTGGAAAGACAAGACCCATCAGTATATATATCAACATGCTTCATATATAAACTCCAAATAAATAATTTAGTTTATTCTACCATATTAAATATAATAAATCAATAATTTTTATAAAATTTACATTTTTTTAGAAAAAATATTGACAAAGCCAAAAATCTGTGATACAATACCCCAGAACAGATGCGCAGGGCGTGTCTGCTCCTGCCGATAAAAAATCTTTAATTTATCGGTCTTATGTCCATAGGAGGTGTAAAAAGATGGAAAAAGTTATCAATTCTTACGAAACTTTGTTTGTGGTTGACTACTCCCTCGGAGAAGAGGCTGTAAAGGCAATCGTTGACAAGTTTACAACTCTTATTGCTGATAACGGAACAGTTGAATCTGTTGATGAGTGGGGCAAGCGTAAGCTCGCATACCCAATCAATGACAAGACAGAGGGATACTATGTTCTCGTTAACTTTAAGAGTGAGGGTACATTTACTCTCGAGCTTGAGCGTGTGTTCGGTATTACCGAAGGCATTCTTCGTTCAATCGTGATCCGTCACATTGAAGACAAAAAGACAAAAAAAGAAGCCTAAGGAAAAAGGAGGGTCTAAATTATGGCAAATTTTAATTTGAACAAAGTAATTCTTGGCGGACGCATTACCGCTGATCTAGAACTTAAGCAGACCCAGTCCGGTATCGCAACAATCCAGTTCACAATCGCTGTAAATCGTCGTTTTCAGGGAAAGGGCGCAGAGGACAACCAAAGCGCAGACTTCATCACTGTAAGAGCATGGCGTCAAACAGCAGAGTTTATTAGCAGATTTTTCAAAAAGGGAAGCTCAATCTGCGTAGTAGGCTCTATCCAAACAAGAAACTGGACTGATCCACAGGGCGTAAAGCACTATGCAACAGATGTAGTAGCTGATGAGGCATACTTCGTTGACGCAAAGGGCGAAAACACACCTGGCTTTGGCGATGCACCGTCATTCCAAACACAACCAACACCTAAATTCGAAGAGGTTTCAGGTGACGACGATCTACCATTCTAATTGAAGGTAGCCACAAATTAAACAGGAGGAATTTCAAGATGGATAACAACAATGTTGAAAAGGTTGAAAGAACCGAAGGCACTCGTCCTTCTCGTCCAATGATGAGAAGAAAGAAGAAGGTTTGTGCTTTCTGTGCTGATAAGATCGGCCACATTGATTACAAGGATACAGCTCGTTTGAGAAAGTATGTTACAGAGCGTGCAAAGATTCTCCCAAGAAGAATCACAGGCACATGCGCTCATCACCAAAACGAACTTACAAAGGCAATCAAGCGCGCTCGTTTCATGGCTCTTATGCCATACATCGATGACTAATCGAAAATAATAAAATCCACTCAAAAGAGTGGATTTTTTATTTTTGATTTTTGAAAAATCAAACGGCAATTTTCCTTTCCTTAAAAGGCAAGTGATCATAAAAACAAATTTTTGAATTTATAAATTCTAAAATATTAAAATTACATAATCTCGATTGATAACAAGCTATAAAAGACAAAGGGGGAACTTTTACCGTTGCCCCTTTATTATATATAGAACTTATATACTATATGCGTATGCGTGTGCGATACATGCGATTTTAATATAATGAAGGAAACCGAAAACGCTAGCATTCAAAAGAAAACAGAAAAGAAAAAGAGCTCTGCGGGTTAAACAGAGCTCGTATATTCTATTAGCTTACGCCATCTTATTGAGCATAAGAGTAAGCGCACTCTTCTTATGAGCAGCATTGTTTTTGTGGAGAAGACCATGAGCAACAGCTTGGTCAATCTTCTTAATAGCAACTACATAAGCAACTTTTGCAGTCTCTTTATCACCGCTTTCAACAGCAGCCTTAAACTTCTTAATAACGGTGTTGAGCTGAGATTTGAGCATCTTGTTACGAAGTGTCTTGGTAGCAATAACCTTTACACGCTTCTTAGCAGATTTGATATTAGGCATGATTGTCCTCCTTTAAATTAATCTAATCCAACAGATGCACTATCCGTTGCCTGAGAGGGTGCTCCGAATAAAGCCTGTTCGTACGATTACATATAATAACACAAACAAAAAATAAAATCAATACCTTTTTGAAAAATTATTCTAAATTTTTTAAATTATTTTTAACTCTACTAAAAATTAATTATAAAAATCTAAAAAAATCACAAAATTGTTCATAAAAAATTTACATATTAACAAAATGTAAACTTTTTTAAAATTATGTGTAAATAAAATAACTTTTTTACAAAAAAATAAAAATAATGCTTGACAAAAATATGCAATGGTGGTAGAATAAAACTCCGTGTAATAACGCATAAATTATATAATATAAAAATAAATTTAAGGAAATATGGAGTGATTAGTTTATGGTCAAAGAGCAAAAGCTTGGCAAAAACACGAGAATGAGCTTCGCAAAAATCAACGAATTGATTGAAATGCCCAACCTTATCGATGTGCAGACAAAATCATTTGAGTGGTTTTTGAAGGAAGGACTTATGGAGGTTCTTCGCGAGGTTTCTCCAATTACGGATCATTCTGGCAATCTTTCTATCGAGTTTGTATCCTTCTCTCTCGATACAACGAAGCCAAAGCATCCGGTCGAGGAATGTAAGATTAGAGACACAAACTATGCTGCACCTCTCAAGGTAACCGTTCGTTTGATGGACAACACCACAGGTGAGGTTAAGGAGCATGAGGTTTTCATGGGCGATTTTCCGCTTATGACAGACCACGGCACATTTGTAATCAATGGTGCTGAGCGTGTAGTAGTATCTCAAATCGTTCGTTCACCCGGTATGTACTATGATTCAACAATAGACAAGACAGGTATGCACAACTTTACCGCACAGGTAATTCCTTATCGTGGAGCATGGCTTGAGTATGAAACAGATGCTCAAAATGTTTTCTATGTTCATATCGATAAGAACAGAAAGATGCCTATAACCGTTCTTATCCGTGCTCTCGGTATTGAAACCGAAGAGGACATTAAGGATATGTTCGGTGAACTCTTTATGACACCTACTCTCGCTAAGGACGAAAGCGAAAAGCTCGCAATCGAAAGCCTTACATCAATCAGAGAGGAAGCTCTTAAAGAAATATACAAAAGACACCGTCCGGGTGAGCCTGCAACAGCAGAGAGCGCTGAAACACTTCTCAACAACTTCTTCTTCGATCCAAAGAGATATGACCTATATCCTGTTGGCCGTTATAAATTCGATAAGAAGCTCGCTATTGTTGACAGAATCGCCGGACTTACCCTAACTCGTCCTGTAATCAGTAGAAAAACAGGCGAAATCCTTTACGAGAGTGGTGTAATCCTTAAGCCCGAGGACGCAAGAATTATTGAGTCCCACTGTGTAAACGAGGTTTATGTTCAGGTTCTTGAAAAGGAAACAGGAAAGATCGTAGAAATCAAGGTGTTCGGTAACGGAACAGTTAATCCTGAGGACGCTATCGGCTTCTCACTTAAGGATTGTGGAGTTAACGAAAAGATCAACTATGAAAAGCTCATGCAAATTGTTGAGGATTGCGCAGGCGATGTTGAGGCAATTAAGCTTGCTGTTAAGCGTAACCTTGCAGAGCTTTGCCCTAAGCATATCACAAGAGAAGATATCCTAGCTTCTATTAGCTATCTTGTATGCCTTGCTCATGGCATTGGCGTAAAGGACGATATCGACCACTTGGGTAGCAGACGCCTTCGTTGCGTAGGTGAGCTCCTACAAAACCAAGTTCGTATCGGTATGTCTCGTATGGAAAAGATTATAAGAGAAAGATTGAACGCCGTAACAGACGCAGAGGAGCTTTCTCCAAAGAATCTTATAAATATCAGACCCGTAGTTACTGCTATTAGAGATTTCTTCGGTTCATCACCACTTTCACAGTTCATGGACCAAAACAACCCACTAGCAGAGCTAACTCATAAGCGTCGTATTTCAGCGCTCGGTCCCGGAGGCTTGTCAAGAGATAGAGCCGCATTCGAGGTGCGTGATGTTCACTACACCCACTATGGTAGAATGTGTCCTGTTGAAACACCTGAAGGTCCAAACATCGGTCTTATCTCATACCTTTCAACATATGCGAGAATAAGCGACTATGGCTTTATTCAAGCTCCATATCGCAAAATTGTTGATGGCAGAGTTACAGACGAGGTTGTATATATGACCGCCGATGAGGAGGACGGACATATTATCGCTCAGGCTTACGAGGCTCTTGATAGCGAGGGCAGATTTGTAAATAAAAAGATTATCGTTCGTGATAGAGCAGAAATCCTTGAGGTTGACCCTTCACTAGCCGACTACATGGATGTATCTCCTAAGATGGTTGTATCAGTTGCTACCGCAATGATACCATTTATCGAAAACGACGACAATGCTCGTGCACTCATGGGCTCAAACATGCAGAAGCAGGCAGTTCCACTTCTTACCTCTGACTCACCAATTGTTGGTACAGGTATGGAGTATAAGGCAGCATACGACTCCGGTGTTGTAGTTATCGCAAAGCGCGCCGGCGTAGTTGAAAGAGTAGATGCTACTCATATCATTATTCGCGCAGAGGATGGTACGGCTGATACTTATGAGCTTCTTAAGTTCAAGCGCTCCAACCAAACAACATGCGTAAACCAAAAGCCAATCGTAAAATGTGGCGAAATCATCGAGGAGGGTCAGGTTATCGCAGACGGACCTGCAACCTCTAATGGTGAAATCTCTCTTGGTAAGAATGCCCTTATCGGCTTCATGACATGGGAGGGATATAACTACGAGGACGCTGTTCTTCTAAATGAAAAGCTCGTCCGTGATGATGTTTATACATCAATTCATATCGAGGAGCTCACACAAGAAGCAAGAGATACCAAGCTTGGCCCGGAGGAAATCACACGCGAAATTCCTAACGCAGGCGAGGATATGCTCAAAAATCTTGACGAGGATGGTATTGTAAGAATAGGTACTGAGGTTAAGGCTCATGATATTCTCGTCGGTAAGGTTACACCTAAGGGTGAAACCGAGGTAACAGCCGAGGAAAGACTCCTTCGTGCTATTTTCGGTGAAAAGTCAAGAGATGTAAGAGATACATCACTTAGAGTTCATAACGGTCAGGATGGTATCGTAATTGATGTTAAGATCCTTTCTCGCGAAAATGGCGACGAGCTCTCTCCTGGCGTAAATAAGGTAGTTAAGGTTTATATCGCTCAAAAGAGAAAGATCTCCGTAGGAGACAAAATGGCGGGCCGTCACGGAAACAAGGGTGTTGTATCAAGAATTCTTCCACCGGAGGATATGCCTTTCTTGGCAGATGGTACTCCACTTGATATCGTGCTCAACCCACTCGGCGTTCCTTCTCGTATGAACATCGGTCAGGTTCTCGAGGTTCACCTCGGTATCGCAGCTAAAAAGCTTGGCTGGAAGATAATGACTCCTGTATTCGATGGCGCAAAGGAGCAGGATATCTTTGAATGTCTAAAAATGGCAGGACTTTGGAGAGATGTTCTTCCAAATGAGAACACAGACGGAAAGGATCTCTTTGAAGAGGTTATAAGAGAAGACGGTAAGAGAGATATCCAACGCCTTGATGACGAAACAAGAAACAATCCTGATGCACTAGCACAGCTACTAGCAGAGGGCAAGCTAAAAATATGCGACGGTAAAACAATTCTTTATGACGGACGCACAGGTGTACCGTTCGATAACCCTGTAACCGTAGGAATTATGTACTACCTCAAGCTCCATCACCTTGTTGACGATAAGATTCACGCTCGTTCAACAGGTCCATACTCACTCGTAACACAACAGCCTCTTGGTGGTAAGGCACAATTTGGAGGTCAGCGTTTCGGAGAGATGGAGGTTTGGGCGCTCGAGGCATATGGCGCAGCATATACACTTCAAGAAATACTCACCGTTAAGAGTGACGATATTATCGGTAGAACAAAAGCATTTGAGGCAATTGTTAAGGGTGCAAATATCCCAACACCTGGTATTCCGGAGTCCTTCAAGGTGCTTGTTAAGGAGCTTCAAGCTCTCGCTCTTGATATTAGAATTCTTGACGATGACGGCAATGAAATTGAGCTATCAAACATCGGTGAGGAGGATCTCGCTCCAAGAAATGTAGTAGCTCCCGCAGCGGATGATGAAACCGTTGAGGAAGAGCCATCTGATGACGAGGCATACGATAGCGATGATTTTGCTGAAGAAGACGTGGATTTCCCTGAGGATTTTGGCGGAAATGCTTTTGACGACTTCGATGATGAAGACTAACAAAAACTACTAAAAGAAGGAAAATGCTAATGGAACATACATTTGATTCTATAAAAATAGGTCTTGCTTCTCCTGAAATGATAAGAAGTTGGTCTTGGGGTGAGGTAACAAAGCCCGAAACCATCAACTATCGTACACAAAAGCCCGAGAAGGACGGTCTTTTCTGTGAAAAGATCTTTGGTCCAACAAAGGACTGGGAATGCGCATGCGGTAAGTATAAGCGTTCTCGCTATAAGGGTCACAAGTGTGAAAGATGTGGCGTAGAGGTAACGACCAAAAAGGTTCGTCGTGAAAGAATGGGACATATCGAGCTTGCATGCCCGGTTGCTCACATTTGGTATTCAAAGGCAACTCCATCAAGAATGGCATTGCTTCTTGAAATTTCTCCAAAGGCTATTGAAAATGTTATATATTTCGTTCAAAGAATCGTAACCGATCCTGGTGATACACCTCTTCTTAAGTATCAGGTTCTTACAGAAAAGGAATACCAGGACAACTACGAAAAGTACGAAACACGCTTCAAGGCTGAAATGGGAGCAGAGGCAATCAAGAAGCTCTTAGCTGAGATTGATATCGAGGCACTTTCACAACAGCTTAAGGAAGAGCTTGCAACCGCAAGCGGACAAAAGAAGCTAAAAATTATTAAAAGACTTGAAATCGTAGAGGCATTTAGAAAGAGCGGAAACCGCCCTGAATGGATGATTCTTGATGTTCTTCCTGTTCTCCCACCTGAAATTCGTCCAATGGTACCACTTGATGGTGGAAGATATGCAGCATCGGATATCAATGACCTCTATCGTAGAGTTATCAATAGAAATAACCGTCTTAAGAAGCTTATTGAGCTCCGTACTCCTGATATGATTATCAAGAACGAGAAGAGAATGCTTCAAGAGGCAGTAGATGCGCTTATCGATAATGGTAAGCGTGGAAAGCCTGTAACAGGTCCTAGCAACCGTCAGCTCAAATCTCTTTCCGAGATGCTCAGAGGTAAGCAGGGACGCTTCCGTCAAAACCTTCTTGGTAAGCGTGTTGACTACTCAGGCCGTAGCGTTATCGTTGTAGGTCCAAGCCTAAAAATTTATCAATGCGGACTTCCTCGCGAAATGGCACTTGAGCTATTCAAGCCATTCGTTATGAAGCGCCTAGTTGAAACTCAAAAGGCTGGAAATATCAAGGAAGCTAAGAGAAAGGTAGAGCAGGTAGCAGACGAGGTTTGGGACGCACTTGAGGTTGTAATCAAGGAGCATCCTGTGCTTCTAAACCGTGCTCCTACACTTCACCGTCTATCAATTCAAGCATTCGAGCCTGTACTCGTTGAGGGAAGAGCTATTAAGCTTCACCCACTCGTATGTAAGGCGTTCAATGCTGACTTCGACGGAGACCAAATGCCTGTCCATGTTCCTCTATCCAATGAGGCTCAGGCAGAGGCTAGATTCCTTATGCTCTCGGCTAATAACCTTTTGAAGCCTGTTGACGGTAAGGCTATCGCCGTTCCTTCACAGGATATGGTTCTTGGCTCATACTACCTAACTCTTGACCCAAGAGAGGGCGAAAAGGGCGCAGGTAGCGTATATCGTGATATGAATGAGGCTATTATGGCGTACGAAAATGGCGACCTAGAGCTTCATGCACCTATCAGAATTAGAGTCGTTAAGGAAATCAATGGCGAAACAAAATCCAAAATTATCGAGGCAACCCTCGGCAGACTTATATTCAATAGCAATATCCCACAGGATCTTGGCTATGTAAATAGAGAAGAAGATCCATTTGGACTTGAAATCAACTTTGTTGCAGGAAGCAAACAGCTCTCACAAATTGTTGACCGTACAATCAAAATTCACGGCTTTACAATGGCAGCAGAGGTTCTTGATAGCATCAAGGCTATGGGCTATAAGTATTCAACAAGAGCATCACTTTCAATCTCAGTTGCCGACATGGTTATTCCGGAGGAAAAATACGAGATTGTAAGAGAGGCTGAGGCAAGGGTTGACGAAATCTTCTCATATTATAGAGAGGGTGAGCTCACCGATAACGAAAGATATAACTGCGTTATCGATATTTGGAACAAGGCAACAGACGATGTTGTCGCTGAAATCTTGAAGAGCTTCAATAAATACAACCCAATTAAGATGATGTCAGACTCTGGTGCTCGTGGTAGCATGACACAGATGCGTCAGCTCGCAGGTATGCGTGGACTTATGTTCTCCGCAACAGGTAAGACAATGGAAATTCCAATTAAGTCTAACTTCCGTGAGGGTCTAACAATCCTTGAATACTTCGTAGCTGCAAGATCAGCTCGTAAGTCGCTTTCCGATACAGCTCTTAAAACAGCTGACTCAGGATACCTTACAAGACGCCTTGTTGATGTTTCACACGAGGTTATCATTCGTGAGCATGACTGTGGAACAAGCGATTATATGATCGCTAGCGATATCAAGGAAGGCAACGAGGTTGTTGAAAAGCTCGCAGACAGAATTCTTGGTAGATACACAGTTGAGGATGTTATTAACCCACAAACCGGCGAGGTAATTGTTGGCACTAACCAAATGATTACAGCTGATGCAGTAGATAAGATTGTTAAGGCTGGTATCACCGAGGTTAAGGTTCGTTCCGTTCTTCGTTGTAAGACAAAGGGTGGCGTATGTGCTCACTGCTATGGTATGGACCTTGCAACATCAAAGCCTGTTAATATCGGTGAGGCTGTCGGTGTTATCGCAGCTCAATCAATTGGTGAGCCTGGTACACAGCTTACCATGAGAACCTTCCATACCGGTGGTGTCGCTTCTGCAAACATCACACAAGGTCTTCCTAGAGTTGAGGAGCTCTTTGAAGCTCGTCGTCCTAAGAAGCCTGCAATTGCTTGCGAGGCATCAGGTACAATCGAGATTGTTCCTGATGGAAGAATTAATAAGATTATCGTTACCGACGAAGAAACCGGTAAGGAATTCAAATACGATGTTCCATTTGGAACAACAATCATTGTTCATGACGGCGATACTGTTGAAAAGGGTCAAGCACTCACCGAGGGCTATATGGCTCCTGCCGACATTCTTGCTATCAATGGCATCGAGGCGGTATATGATTATATCGTGCGTGAGGTACAAAAGGTTTACCGTTCGCAAAATGTTGATGTTGACGATAAGCATGTTGAGGTTATCACTCGTCAAATGACAAGAAAGGTTAGAATTGAGGACAGCGGAGATACCGACTTTATCGTTGGTACAACCGTTGATAAGGACGAATTCGTTCGTGCTAACGAGGTAATTAGAGCAAGAATAGAGGCTGGTGAAATCACACTTCGTGAGGCTATCGGTTCACCAATTCTTCTTGGAATTACTAAGGCGGCATCCTCGACTGAATCCTTCCTATCCGCCGCATCCTTCCAGGAGACCACAAAGGCGCTCACCGACGCTGCAATTCGCGGTAAGATTGACCACCTTCTCGGACTTAAGGAAAATGTTATTATCGGTAAGCTAATCCCTGCAGGTACAGGTCTTGCTGAATATAATAGAATCGGCGTAAAGAAAGAACCATCTAATGCCTAAATAAAAATCAAAATGCCATGCAATCGCATGGCATTTTATTTTTTAGTAGCCATAAAATCTTGTAAAAAAACCAAAAAAGTGATAAAATAATAAAAAAATAGTAATTTTTACAAAACTTTAACAATTTTAAAACATATTGAAAAAATTAAGAATGTATAATGACATGGTAAGGTGGTGTTATTATGGTGAAAATATTAGTAGTAGAGGACGATAAGGACCTAAATAAGCTCGTTTGCACATATCTAAGAGGCTGTGGTTATGAGGTTAGCGCATGCTTTGACGGAGAAGAGGCCATCGAAATTATGGAGCAAAAGCAATTTAATATGGTTATAAGCGACATCATGATGCCTAAAATGGACGGCTTTGAGCTAGCCGAAAGCATAAGAAGCTTTGATACTCAAATTCCAATTCTATTTATGAGCGCTAAGGACGATAAGCCCTCTAAAATGCTGGGCTATAAAATAGGTATAGATGACTATGTGGTTAAGCCCTTCGATATTGATGTGCTAATTATGAAGGTAAACGCCCTTTTGCGTCGCGCAAAAATAGAAACCGAAAAGAAAATTACAATAGGTAATCTCGTAATGGATATTGAGGAGCATACCGCCTATGTTAATGGCGAGGAAATTTCCTTGACTGTAAGAGAATTTAATCTTCTTTTCAAGCTTCTTCAATACCCCAAAAAGACCTTTACACGCTCAGCCTTGATGGAGGAGTTTTGGGACTACGATTCCTCGGCAACCTCGAGAACAGTCGATGTCTATATGGCAAAGATAAGAGAAAAAACCGCCGAATGTGATGGCTTTGAAATAATAACCGTTCACGGACTCGGCTATAAGGCGGTGCTCAAATGAATAATAGAAGAAAAAAAGCGATTGTTACAATAAACGGAACAATAATGTTCTTTTTTAGTATATGGTTAACGGTAACAATAGCAGTTTCAGCCTTTAAGCTTATGGTCGATAGAACAAGCGACATGAAAAAGGTCTATATAGTAATGCTTTTCGTGATATTGTTCTTGTCTGTTTTGTGGACGCTTGCCGACCTTTTAAGACGAAAAATAATGGTCGAAAAGCCAACTGAGGAAATACTTATCGCAACCGAAAAGATTGCAAGAGGCGATTTTTCTGTAAGATTGACACCAAAATACATCTATGGAAAATATGACGAATACGATGAGATACGAGAAAATATAAATCGAATGACCGCCGAGCTTGAAAAAAGCGAGATTTTAAAAAACGATTTTATATCAAATATATCTCATGAAATAAAAACTCCCCTTGCGATAATTCAAAGCTATGCGACTCTAATAAACGACCCCACAATAGATAGTGAGGAAAGACAAAGATATGTAAAAATCTTGTGCGAGGCAACTAAGCGCCTAACAGCCCTAATCAACGATATTTTAAAGCTTAATAAGCTTGAAAATCAAGGTATAATAGAGAGCAAGGAGGGCATAAGATTACACGATAGTCTAGCTGAGGCTGTAATTCAATTTGAAACACTAATAGAGGCTAAAAATCTTGAAATAGAAGCTGACCTTGACGAAATTACAATAGTATCCGTCAAAAGCTATCTTGATATAATATGGAACAATCTTATATCAAATGCTATCAAATTTACCGAGAATGGTGGAAAAATCACCATATCACTAAAAAACGATAACGGACGCGCAATTATCAAGGTGTCAGATACAGGCTGTGGAATTTCCAAGGAAACGGGAATGAGAATTTTTGAAAAATTCTATCAGGGCGACACCTCGCATGCCCAAGAGGGTAACGGACTCGGTCTTGCACTAGTTAAAAAAATCATTGATATAATCGGTGGAGAAATCTCCGTCGAAAGCGAAATCGGAAGAGGAAGCACCTTCACCGTGATACTTAAGGATTTGACATGAAAAATCTTTTAAAAAAGGCTTTTTCTATTTTAAAAAAGCCACCAAAAATTGCATTAATAATAGCATATATATTAACAGCCCTTTCGATAACAGGCTCGATTCTAATACTGATAATTAGCCCTAAGGGCGCATTTTATGAGATTCTCTCATATACTATCTATGCAATTTCTGCCATAACCTTAGCATATACAATATATACAATAGTAATTTTTGCATCTAAATGGAAGGCAGAAATACAAAACGCAATAAATAGGAATTCTTTTACAAGAGAGCTTTTTTCTAATTATGGATATAGAACTATGGCTTTTGCCGTGATATCGATTGGAATCGGCGTATTATATGGCGGATTTTTCGTAGCTATGGCTATTGTAAATAAATCTGTATGGTATAGCGTTTTGGCAGGAATTCATATAATAATGTCTGTGTCAAGAGGAATAGTTGTTTTTAATCGTAAGAGCGAAGAAAATAGCATAATGCACGCAAAAACACATATTAATTGTGGTATTTTGTTAATTGCATCAACTCTTGCACTTGATATAGCAGTTTTACAAATGGCGTTTTTAGATAGAGCCTTTTCTTATGGCGAATATACAATTTATGTTGTCGCACTCTATGCCTTCTATAAAATAATTACATCAAGCATAAATTATTTTAAAAGAAAAAGAAATGAAGGCCTTAAAATAAAAACAATAAGAAATATAAATCTTGCCGATGCAATGATATCAATTCTGGCATTACAGGCATCACTTCTGTCAATATTTGGCACAGGAGATATTTCACAAGCCTTTAATTTAATTACAGGTGGCGTCATTAGCGCTCTGATTGCAACCATGGGAGTGTCAATGATAGTTATGGGAATAAAAGAAAAACAAAAAATAAAAACGGAGAATAAATAAGTGGGAAATCAAGAATTCAGATACACATATACAGCACCAACAAGCACTGAAAAGCAGGAAATTGAGCATATAAGACGACAATACTCACCCAAGGCGGAAACTGACCTAGACAGGCTAAGACGCCTTCATAATAAAGTAAACCAATTGCCACAAATAATCTCTCTTATATTTGGTATTATAGGCACGCTGATTTTTGGACTTGGCTTGACCTGTGCGCTTGAATGGGATATGATGGCGCTTTGTGTTGTTTTATCAATTGTTGGAATAGTGCTTGTAATTTTTGCCTATCCGATGTATAATTATTTCCTAAAAAGAAATAAGGCTCGATACGGAGAAGAAATTTTGGAGCTTTCAAATAAACTTTTAGATATAAAGGAAGAATAAAATGAACTATATAATTTGTGTTTTGATAGGCTATTTGCTTGGTTGCCTTAGCCCATCAGCATTAATAGCGAAAATAAAGCATAAAAATTTAAGAGAAAACGGCACTCAAAATCTAGGTGCAACAAATGTATCACTTGTTATCGGTAAAAAGTGGGGAGTTGCCGTAATGCTGTTTGATATCGCAAAATCATTTTTTGCTTGTAAAATAGCAGAGCATATTCTAGACGAGGAGCATATTGGCCTTGTTGTAGGACTTTTTGCAATCGTCGGTCATGTTTTCCCATTTTATATGCACTTTAAGGGAGGAAAGGGACTCGCCCCCTACGGTGGACTTGTCCTCGCCTACAATCCTAAGGTGTTCTTATTTATGCTGGTTACCTGCACTATAATTCTTGTAATCGTAAATCACGGCTATGCAATGGCATATTCTGCTTCCATAATGTTTTGCGTTATCTCCACAATAATGTCAAAGGATATATGGGTATTTATCCTTAGCGCATGCGCAGGAGCGCTTATAATGTGGAAGCATGCAGAAAACATTAAAAAAGCCCATAACTCAGATGAGATGAAAATAAGAGATTACATAAAGACATTATTTAAAAGGAAGAAAACTGAGGACGATATCACAGAAGAAAATAATTAAAATGGCGTTTTATACGCCATTTTTTCTGTTTATTTTACATTTTTACAAAACTTTAACAATTGTTTTTCAAAACACTTACCTAAAATTGTTTTTTTAAAAACATATGGACAGTAAAATGTAAATGTAAGCTAAAGCAAACAAAAAACGCAAACAAGAAAGGAATTAAAGAAATGAATCAACACGACACATTAGAGGTAGCGAGAATTCGCCAAGAGTACACAGAAAAAAATACACAAAAGCTAGACGAGCTAAAGGCGCTTGACAGAAAGGTAAAGCTCCCTGCTGAAATCTTTGCATACACCTTCGGCACAGTAGGCTCGCTAGTGCTCGGAGCAGGCATGAGCATGGCTATGGGCGTTATAGGAAGCGGACTTATGATCCCCGGAATAGTTGTAGGTTGCCTGGGAATTGTAGCGGTAAGCGTAAATTATTTTATAAGAAACAAAATTCTATCATCAAGAAAAAAGAAATATGCAGAGCAAATAATGACTCTAAGCGATGAAATCCTAAACGCACAATAAGGAGATATTGAATGTGAAAAAGATTATCGAGTTTTTCAAAAGAGCATTCCAAGACATGAAGGAAAGTGCAAGAGCGCAGCACGAGGTTGATAAGGCGAATTTTAACGCTACAAGAGCAGAGGCTAGAGCAACATGGGAAGAGGCAAAAATGAGTCCCAGAGAGCGTCAGGCGCTAATCCAAAGACAACGCGAGGAGCAAATCCTTAGCGCAACTAAAAGAACAGCCGAGGCAAACGAAAGAATTGAGCTTGTAAGAAGAGTAAGAGAAGGCAATAACGCATAAAATTAACACAAAAAGAGTGAACTTTCGTTCACTCTTTTAATTTTATTTTGCGTTTGAAGCCTCTTCTGTTGGCAAGAAGTTAGTGGTGTAATAATCATATAGCCACTCACATCTATATTGCCACCATGTGCGTAGATAAATTATCGCATCGGTAAAGGTATCGTCCTCACAGTAAACCATCTGATTTGGGTGAGTTGCCGCACCGAATGGACCATCTGTGTAGTTTCTGTTAAGAGCGGTTGCCGCACTACCTTGCGCTAGCTCGTCAATTACGCATCTTACAGGCTTTTCAGTTATAGGGTCAATAAGATTTGTATCATAATAGCTCTTGAACAAATCCTCGTTTTCCTTAATGAATAGAGCAACCTCGCCTCTAAATTCAGCAGAATATTCTATCATATAAGAGAACCACCAACGCCTTTGACCATTATTGAGTGATGGGTTGGAGGAACCATTGCCTCTATCGTTAACCCAAAATGCATCAGCCCAAGGACCAATTGCAGAGCCGAAGTTTCCAATATCATTAAGCGCCTTAATCTCAGCACGAGTAACAACATCTCCGTAAATTATCTCTTGGTTCCAATAGTGGTAAGACGAATGCTCGTCAAATCCATTATCTCGTTGAGTTGTAACCTTAACATTACCTTGAGAAATATCCAAGTCCCAAACAGGACCGCCATGTAGCATTCCGTCCTCAATATAGAAACGAGTAGAGTCCCAAATCATATCCATATCCTTGACATATTCATGGAATATGAAGTACGCCATCATGGAATCCATGTCCATATATTTTGCCATTTCATCAGTGTCACCACTCAAAATAGCAAAGTCAAGCTGATACATTGTTCTCATCATTTGGGATCTTGTGTAAGCAGTGTATTCAGCAGGCTCCTCAAGACGCATAAGTCTAAGACCGAAAATAGGTGAAGGGAACGCCGCATCATCAGAACCATTTTTGTATGAGAGGTGAATAATAACATCCCTTTCCTCGTCGATGTTAACACTATCCTCGCCAATATCAATAGGAGAGGTTAGCATATAACAGCCCTTGAATGTACCATTCAAATGTACCTCTACAAATCTATATTTGCAGGTGTATTCAAGGCCCAAATCCTGAGCAAACTCAAACGCAACAGCGTTTCTTATAAGAGAAGTGTCGAGAGCGTTTGCAAGAAGACGATATTTCTTGCCTGGAGCAGTATCTTCGTAGGTGTTATCTCCAAACATTCCAAAAAGGTCAACCTTTCTGGAGAACTTAATGTTGTATGGTTGCTTTGAGCCAACGCCCGCAGTTGCATTACCTCTTACCTTCATTTGACCCTCAGAGTCAGTAAGAGTTTGGATTTTTCCGTTATCATCGTAATAAGCAACAACAATGTTTGCGCTTATATAAGGCTTATCCTTTCCAAGAAGCTTTTCATTAGCCTCAAGGTAAATTACAGGAACATCATTAACCTTATATTGAATTGTTGGCAAAACTCTTCTAATTTCCTCAACAAGAGCATCAACCTGATCCTGTGTGAGCGCCTTTTTGGTATTGTCAACAATAGGCTTTAGGAGAGCAGAGCTCTCAGCGGTACAATATTTGATATAGTTTGCAGGAATTGTTGCAACAATTTCCGCAAGAACGCCACGATTAACAAGCCTGTGCTCAAGTGTATTACAGTTAGCGCAAAGACTGTATTCGTAATCCATTTCTGAGTCACTTAGCATCCACCATGAAGATGCGTGTGGAAGCTTTTCAATTTCTATTGTATCCTCATAATCACAAACAGAGCATACTCTCTTTAAAGATCCGGCAACAGAGCAAGACGCTTCCTTTAAAACAGTCTTTACAAACATATGATCTCTTGGAGCAGTAGCCTCTTCGCCTATGTATGCACCACAGTCAGCACAGAAGGAAACATATAGTCCACCGTTCGTACAGCCCTCACGAGAAACAATAACAGTAGTTACATGAACATGGTGATCGCAGATGTTTTCATTATCAGCAATTGTAGCACCAAGATTTCCAACATATTGCTTTAGAATAAGAAGGTCAATTGTGCCTACCTTGCCATCACCGTTAACATCACATGCAAACAAATTAGCATTTGAAGGAACATTACCAACAATTTTACCGAGAAGAGCAATGTCCTTTTCGTCAATTGTGCCATCTCCGTTAACATCTCCGCCCTTGTAAGCAGAAATTTCAAAGCTATCAAGACAAACCTCACCACAAACAGAGCAAGTAGCGCTTGAATGGCTGTATTTATCAGTCGCTTCCGAAACGGGTGTGCCAAGCTTGTGTCCGAGAGCATATTTGGAAACAATCTCCTGCTCCGTGTTGCAGTTAATGCAGTCAACGATTATGGATTCGTTTGTTACGCAGTCAAGCTCTGTAACACGAAGGATTTGTCCAACATGTCCAAGAGGCTCAAGAACTACCTCTTGATCGCAAAGACAGCAAACCAATTTTCCCTCATCCTCGCACTCAGCGGGAGTATCAAGATATCCATAAAAATGCGAGCCATATTGCAAAACGCAATCTCTTTGAAGATTGATTGAGAATTTTGACGGCCACGAGCCGTTGTTAGTAATGCCGTCCGTCTTTGTTCGGGTGGAGAACACACCAATCAAGTTGTCGGTGTTGGAAACCATATCCTTGTAGAAATAGGTTATATTTTCCTCGCAAACGGCCCAAACCAGATTGTTACAGTTATAAATAACTGTGTTTCCAACAGTTGTTACATTCTTTGGGAAATATATCGATGTAATACCCGTGCTTCTAAAAGCATCGGTTTCAATAGTAGTAACATTTTTGCTGATTATAATGGTTTCCAGAATAGAAGCGCCCTCAAAAGCACTATCCTTAACAGTAGTTACTGATTCCGGAATAACATATTTGGTTATCAGCTTTCCATATGGATAAGCTATAAGATTAGTCTTATCCTTGTTAAATACAACTCCGTCAACTGTGGAATAATTTGCATTTTCCTCGCTTATCTCGTATGCCTTAAGCTTTGAGCAACCGGAGAACGCACTTAAAACAAAATTACAATCCTTTCCAAGATATACCTTTTCAACAAATCTGCAATTTTGGAATGCACTACCACCAAGTGAGGTAAGCTTTGGCAAATTAAGCTCTCCCGATAGGCAATAGCAGTTTGAAAACGCAGAGCCCTCAATTTTTGTTACCTCGGGTGAAATTTCTATGTAAAGAAGTGCCTCGCAGTTAGAGAATGCAGAGGATAAGTATTCTGTTATAGGCTTTTCGGTTTTAACAACCTCGCCATTTTCATCCTTTGTCTCAATCTCGCCTGCCTCGAATTTAACAAGCGCCTTACATTCTTGAAAGCATCCTACAGGAACAGTGTTCATACCGGCGGTATATTTTACAGTATCAAGGCCTACACAACCTCGAAATGCGTAATTACCGATTTTTGTAACACTGTCGGGAATAACAATTTCTCCGTAAATCGCAGAGCACTCAAACGCCCTTTCTCCAATCTCAACAAGAGTGTCGGGGAAGGTTACATGTCCAAAATATTTTTTCGCAAGATAGGTGTCTCCGGAGGAGTAGCTGGTGCCACACTTGAAGGCCTCCTTGCCAATCTTGGTAACCGTATATTCTGTTTCGCCAACATACACCTTAGCCGGAATGTTGAGCTCGGAGGTGCGCTTTTCTCCTGTCTTTAAGTTAGCACCGGTAATGGTGGCGGTATGATCGGTATCATTCTTTGTGAAAAGCCATGCCCTTCCGTCAGTATCGGTCCAGGTTTCAGCACTAATACTAATGCATAGCATTAATGCAAAAATCAGAGTAAATATCAAAATGTGTAGAAATTTTTTCATATATAGCTCCTTTTTGGTTAATTTGCACATATACATTCTACCATACATTTCTTTTCTTGTCAATAGACTATAAATATTTTATAAAATACATATGCATAAATTTATATCACAATCGCGCAAAGAATACCGAACATACAAAACAAAAAAATCCAAGTCACTTGACTTGGATTTTTGTGAGTAATCTAAAATTTTGATATCGATTTATACAATGTAGCAAAATGACACGAAATAATATTTATTTCAATTTGCCTAATTTTGTTGTGTTTGCGATCACTATTAGTGTGGTTTCGTTGTCAAGCACTTGCTCGGGATTGATATTTACACTCACCTCTTCGCCCTTCTTAATGGCAACAATATTGAATCCGTATTTTTTGCGGAGATTTAATTCGATCAGGTTTTTTCCACACCACTCGTCCTTTACATCAATCTCAATTATAGATACATCGCGCGATAATGAAATCATATCAATAAATCCTGAGCTGAGAAGATTTTTGGCAAGACGAACGCCTGACTCATTTTCGGGAAATACCACTTGATCTGCACCTACACGAAGCAATATTTTTTGTTGCATTTCATTTGCGCATTTTGCGATTACAGTCTTAACACCGGCCTCCTTGCAAAGTGTTATTGCCATTACACTTGCCTCAAGATTGCTAGCCATACAAACGATAACGATATCAATGTTTTCGATGCCGAGGCGAGAGATAACCTCTGCGTCGGTCACATCTGCACATTTGCACACAGGCAGATATGCTGCCGCATCGTTGACAATTTTTTTATCGGCATCTACGGCAATCACCTCCATGCCGTTTTTTACAAGCTCTCTTGCCACGGCTATGCCGTACCTTCCAAGTCCAAAGACTGCGTATGTTTTCTTAGCTTTCATTAATTTTCTCCTTATCCTATACTGATATCTTCTGTTGGTTCTGATATGACATTCTGACTCTCGCTTTTACTTCCAAGAGCGACAGCCAATGAAATTGGACCAACTCTGCCGAAATACATTGTTACTATTATGATTAGCTTCCCAAAGGTGTTAAGCGTTGATGTCAGGTTTCTTGAAAGACCGACTGTTGCAGTTGCGCTGACCGTTTCATAAACTGCATCAATGGCAGAAGCATTGCTCGTCGCCATCAAAAGCACGGTAGATGTGGTGCATATTATTAAAAATGATACCACTACCGCAATTGCCTTTTTTATCGATTCGTTGGAAACACAACGGCCGAATAGAGTAGTACTGTTCTTGTTTCTGATAGTAGAAAAAGCCGAGCAAATCAAAACAGCAATGGTTACTGTTTTGATACCGCCTGCTGTTCCAACTGGCGAACCGCCAATCAGCATTAAGATAATAGATATAGTGGCAGAGGCGTTTGTAAGATTTTCTTGCGGAATTGTAGCAAAACCCGCGGTTCTTGTGGTAACTGATTGAAAAAATGACACTTGAATTTTATCGAAAAAGGACATTTCTCCAATAGTCAAGGGGTTAGTGTATTCAAAAATAAATATGAGAATTGCGCCACCCAAAATGAGTCCTGCGGTAACAGTGATGGCAATTTTTGAATGTAATGTCAAATGCCTGAATATCCTTCGGTTCTTTTTTGAGGAATTCTTTGCAACGCGAATTACATCCCACCATACAATATATCCAAGACCACCGAGAATAATCAGCACGGATGTAACTATGTTGATTAAGGGATTAGTGGCGTAATTGCAAAGACTGTTTTCCGCAATAATGTCAATACCTGCATTACAAAAGGCGGAAACCGAATTGAATATGGATATCCAAACGCCCTTAGCTCCAAATTCGGGAACAAACACAAGCATATACAGAATAGCGCCTATTCCTTCAATGATAAAAGTTCCGAGCAGTACATTTTTAACGAATTTTGCAAGTCCCGACATCGTATTGAGATTGAATGCATCTTGAATGAGTAATCGGTCGCTGATTCCCATTTTTTTGTTTAAAAGAAGCATCAGCCCCGACATAATTGTAATGATACCAAGGCCACCGATTTGTATGAGAAGTAAGATGACAATCTGCCCAAACACGCTCCAAGTGGAAACCGTAGGAAGCGTAACAAGTCCTGTTACACAGGTGGATGTTGTTGCCGTAAAGAGAGCATCGAGATACGACACAGGGGCGCCCGTAGCGGAGCTTATAGGCAATGCCAGCAGTGCGCTTCCTACGAGAATAGTCCCGAGAAAGCTGAGTAATATGATCTGCGTGGTTGAAAGCGTGAATTTCTTTTTCCTAACCATAAGATTTTCCTCTAAAAAGCATAAAAGAACCACATCCTCTACAGTCAGCTGGTTCCTTTCGTAATTATTATTTTTATAATTATATCACATTTTGTTTTTTGTGTCAATATATTTTTGCGCAGTAATATTTTATCGAATTACTGAGCTTTAATACACGATAAGTGTGATGATTGTATAAAAAATGGCTGTAATTTTGTGTTAAAATTACAGCCATTTTGTGAGTAATCTAAAATTTTGATACCATTTTTGTGTGGGTGCAAATTTTAGCGTTATGGGTGCATTTTTCTATAAGGCTTGCACCTATTTTAGTTCGATAAATTGGAATTTGACGCTCTCTCAATTTGAAATCTTATTTCTTTATTACTTTTTTGCACCAAGTACGTTTGTTGCAATTCGGACACTTTAAATAACGGGTAAATCCCATGTGCATTGCATTCTTTGCTTCTTTATAAGTAGGAACTATTTCGCAACCGCAATTTTTGCACTTGTAAGCACCTACACTTACCTCAAGCTTTAATGCATAAAAACAGGGTATCAAAAATACGATGCAAACCCCAAGAATTGTGACAAGTTGCCAAATACCTTCGGGTATCAAAAACCTAGCAACAAATATACCTGCAAATAGGGCTGTAATACTTGCACCCATAATCACCCACATATTAGTCCAGATTGTTTTGTTTTTTTGTTCTACCTCTTTTGCCATATCAAGCAAAAGTTGTTCGTTTTTCTGATCATTATTTTCCATACTGATTTTCTCCCCATTAAGTAAATCGTTTATACTTATATCAAGGATATGACACAAATCAAGCATAACCGACGTATCGGGCATTGATCTGCCGTTTTCCCATTTAGATACAGCCCTATCGGTTATATTAAGTTCTTCAGCAAGTTGCATTTGAGTTAAATTTTTTGCCTTTCTGCATTCAGCAATAAAGCAACCGATTTTGACTTGGTCCATACTATCGCCTCCTTTGATTATAGTATAAGCATTCGCACATAGAGAGTCTACATACTGTTGGTTGAGTTGGGGAGTTA
>JAFQUJ010000008.1 GCA_017408585.1 Clostridia bacterium
GCCGTTTTTCGATCTTGACATTGATGTAATCTACATTAGCGGCGGAAATACCTTCGGTACTATGAAACTGATACGCGACTCGGGATTTGATAAAGCAATCATTGATTACGTTCACAGAGATGTTATCTACATTGGCGGTAGTGCCGGCGCACATATTGCAACTGCAGATATTACTCACGTAGCCAAGTACGACAAGGACACTTTCTGTTTGACTGATTTTTCTGGACTTGGATTATATAATGGCATTTTGATTTGCCATTACACAGAAGATCGAAAAGCAGATTTCGATATCTTGAACTCTTTAGGTAAATATCGCGTTATTTCGTTAAGCGATGATCAGTCAATCGTGATAAAAGATGAGTGAGAAAAACAATGCCGAGGAGGACCATATGGTTATCCTCGGCATTATCTTAATTCGAATAATTATAGTAAAAAACAAATCCGAACCAATTTCGATTTACGAAATAGTTCGGATTTGTTACGTTTGGTGACCCGTACGGGAATCGAACCCATGTTTCAACCTTGAGAGGGTCGCGTCTTAGCCGCTTGACCAACGGGCCATAGGTTGAATGCTTGACTATTATATCACAAGTTTTTTTGTTTTGCAATAGTTTTTTGAAAATATTTTTAGATATTTGTAAAAAAAATAAAAAACAAGCAGGAAAGAGTAAATCCTTCCTGCTTAATTTTTAAACTTCTTCATTTGATGCGCTCGAATATTCGCCATGAGTGGAGATTTGATAGCTTTCGTAAATTCCCATAACGCGAGTTTGGTTGATGCCAATATTTATAAGGAAGATAAGTGAAAGTACGGAAATCGTACAAATCAATACCTGAACCAAAAGTGAAATAAAATATGACTCGATAAACATTGACGCATTCCAAGACATATGCAAAACCACGGGAACTATGTATCCAACAATAACTCTCCATTGGAAAATATCACTTAAATAAATTTCGGTGTGCTTTTTGAAGAGAACATACATAGCACCAAAAATAGCAGTCAAATAGTGATGCCCCGAAAAGAATCCCCAAAAGGTTCTTACTACTAATATATACATAGATGAAATGTTGGCAAGGAGAATATCGCCTTCATCAATTAAAAATATAGAATATGTATCCGAAGCATATATGAAATTTTCAAAAACTCCAAATCCTGCACCAATGCAAAATCCTATTAAAAGACCCGTTAACATATTTTTGGGTTTGATTTTGGAAACAAAGAAAATTACAATAATCGCCTTTGCAAGCTCCTCTAAAATAGGTGCAAGCACAACTGTAGAAACAACCTCTCCGGCATAAGAAAATGGCTCGAATAAAAGCATAGTTAAAACGAGCGAGCTAAGCCCGCCTATCAAAAACAGCTTTCCAACATCAAGTATCGTCAAATTTCGTGAAAAATTAGTTTCAAAAAGAAACACCATAAGTGGAACAACAGCACAAAGTCCACCTATAATTACAAAAGGAATAAAAGAGGATCTTATAATAGAGAATACAAGCGCGATTCCGGTACAAATAAGCATAAAGAACAGCACTCTCATATAAAGCCAAGGCGCTTCAATTCCAATAGTGGTGTGACCTGACTTTCCCTTGAACATACCTTGCGTTATCGTGTTTTCCAAATCGTCACGAGAACGCTTTTTAAATACATCCTTGAATAAGAATTTTTCATTATATGTACTTTCGTACTCGTACCCGAAAATGCGACCGACGGTTTCCTTGATCTTCCTTTTATTAATAAAATCAAAAAGAGAAAATCCTTTCTTTTTATCATTTTCACCGTCATTTAATATTTTGACAAGAACGGGTAGGTTTGTCGATTTTTCCTCTCCGTTTTCCTCAACCTCTACAAATTCCTCGTCGGAATCGATAGGCTCTAAAATGTCGGAAAGAGAGCACCCGAAAATCTCCTTTAGCCTTTCTACATTATCATAATCGGGCATACCTAAGCCACGCTCCCACTTGCTGATTGTTTGAGGCTCTACATAGAGCATCTCTGCGAGCTTCAGCTGAGAAAGTCCTAATTTCTTTCGTTGCTCCCGAATAAAGCGACCTGTTTTGATAGCGTCCATAAAAACTCCTTAGATTTGTGATACCTTAATTTTACCATCGAAGCTCACCCTTGTCAAGCAACGCAAAGTTTATCTCGACAAAAAAATCCAAAAAACGCACTCAACTTAAAGTTTAGTCTAAAAAATCCTTTTGAAACAAGGACTTTTTCAAATTTGATTGACAAATAAAATGTCATATGATACAATAAAATTACAAATAAATTAAGTAAGCGGAGCGTTCCGCGAGGAGAAAAATTATGTATTATTTAGGTGTAGCATATTATCCTGAGCTTTGGGATAAAAGCGAGATTTTAAAGGATGTTCAAAGAATGAAGGACGCAGGAATAAACTGCGTGCGTGTCGGCGAGTTTGCGTGGGGTGAAATGGAAAGAAAAGAGGGCGAGTACGACTTCTCGTTCTTTAAATATATGCTCGATGTAATGTATGAAAACGGCATCTATACTGTAATGTGCACTCCGTCCTGTACACCGCCTCGTTGGGCATTTGAAAAATATCCCGATGCAATAAGAGTTCGTAGCGCAGGCTTCAGAAAAATAAGACTTGAGCATAACGCAAGAGTGCACTCCTGCAAATCTCATAAGGGCATACGCGCACTCAATGTAAATATCGCCGAAAAAATGGCACAGGCGTTTGGCGATCACCCGGGCGTTATCGGTTGGCAGATTGACAACGAAATTTATCCATATGACTACGGATGCTATTGTGACAACTGTATAAAGGAATTTAGAATTTATCTTCAAAACAAATACGGAACAATAGAAAACCTCAACGAAAAATGGGGAATGCACCGTTGGTCACTCGATTACGATAGCTTTGAGCAAATACTGCCACCAAGTGACGACACATGGGAGCACCCAAGCCGTCAGGTTGAATGGCTCTTTTTCCAAAACGACCTTATATATTCATATGTTAAGGAGCAGGCAGATGCTGTAAGAAAATACTCCAAAGCACCTGTTGGAACGGATATGATGAATATCGAGGCACTCCTAAGCTATAGCAAAATGAACCGCTTCCTCGATGTTGTTCAGCATAACCATTATAATCTGCAAAAGGACCTCTACAAGTCCTTGTTCTACTATGATTTTGCAAGACCTCTCAAGGACCGCCCCTTCTGG
This sequence comes from Clostridia bacterium, assembly GCA_017408585.1. Classification (GTDB taxonomy): domain Bacteria; phylum Bacillota; class Clostridia; order Oscillospirales; family CAG-272; genus RGIG2000. Next base: position 3,188 of record JAFQUJ010000008.1, read on the forward strand.
GTTACCGAAACTCAATGTGGCTGGAACGGCTCATTTGCAGCCTATGGCGGTTATCGTGAGAGCGGACACAATTATATGAACTCTCTTGCTCCTATCGCAAAGGGCGCAGAGATGAACCTTTATTGGCTATATCGCTCACACAAGGCAGGACACGAGCTTGGACACGGTTCAATCCTTTCGTCCTCTGGCAGACCAAACAGTGCGGCAAAGACCACCAAAACGCTCTCCGAGCATCTTGCAAAGGCGGAAGGCTTCCTTAAGGGAAGCAAGGTTAAATCCAAAATAGCCCTTACATATTCATCAACCTCTGTTGTTGACCTGAGATATTTCCCTGTTATATCTGACCTTGACCGCAATGTAGAGGAAAGACTAATTCAAAACTTCTATGACGCCTTCAGACACCACAACATTGATGTAATCGAAACTGAAAAGTGCCTTGACGAGTACGATGTTGTAATCTCTCCTATGCTTGCAAATCTCGATGACGATGGCTTCAAGGAAAGAGTGATTGAATTTGTTAAAAATGGCGGAACATGGATTGTCGGACCGCTTAGCGATATTATGACCGAATACGCGGTTAAATACGAGCACGCACCGTATTCAATTCTTGAGGAGCTTTGCGGAGTTTATACCAAGTATCAATTGCCAATCGAGAATGACGAATACAGGGCAAGGCTGACCGACGGTACCGAGTTTAAAATTTTCCTCGGCTGTGATGCCTATGAGTTAAGAGGAGCTACAAGCCTTGCAACATATACAAATGTACCCGACCTTGAGGGACTTTGTGCAATCGCACAAAACAAGGTAGGCAAGGGACAGATAATCCTTCTTGGCACAGCCCCTGATAAGGATATCCTTTTGAAGCTTGTTAACAAAGAGCCGAATGCTATCGCATCAAGTAATATTTGCGTGGTTAAGCGCGAGGGCGAGGAAAACGGACTTATCGCTCTTGAACTTGAAAACAAGGACGGCTATATAATCCTTGATAAGCCATATTACGATATCATAAACGATAAAGAGGTAAGTGGCAAAATTGAAATGAAGCCATTCTCCGCATTGTTCTTAAAGGAAATTTAATACAAAAGCCCGAGATTTCTCGGGCTTTTCTCTTGTAACAGGGCGAATATTATGATAAAATAGATATAACATATAAAAGGAGGACATATTATGGTGACCTTTAATGAAGTAAAAAAGAACGAAAAAATAAGAGCATATATAAAAAAGGCAGACGAATCTCTTTTGGCGCTCGGTTATACAGAGCATAGCTTCGCTCATGTAGGACTCGTGTCGGAGAGGGCAGAATATATACTTAAAGCACTTGGCTTTGACCCACACGATATAGAGCTTGTGAAAATTTCAGCCTTCTTGCACGATATAGGAAATATCGTAAATAGAAAGGAGCACTCTCAAAGTGGAGCGGTAATGGCATTCCGTATTCTTGATAATATGGATATGGATGCAAACGATATTGCAACAATTGTAACCGCCATAGGCAATCATGACGAGGGCGACGGAGAGGCAGTAAACGCAGTCGCAGCCGCACTCATTATAGCCGACAAATCTGATGTAAGACGCTCTCGTGTAAGAAATATTGATATGACCAATTTTGATATTCACGATAGAGTGAACTATTCTGTAATCGAATCGTCGCTTAAAATCAATGACGAAAAAACGATTATTACCCTAAAGCTTAAAATAGATACGGAGATTAGCTCCGTTATGAACTATTTTGAGATATTCCTAAATCGTATGATAATGTGCAAAAAGGCAGCAAAGAAGCTGGGGCTTGAATTCAAGCTTGTAATAAACGATCAAATTTTGATATAAAAGCCCATTGAAAACGAGAAAATTTCAAATCATTTTATATCTAAGGTATTATTTTGAAAAATTCTTCAAAACATTAAAAATTGCTCAAAATAATAAAAACCATAAAAAAGTGCGTCAAAGCCTCGTAGCTTGACGCACTTTTTGCACATTACCCCTCTTTTTAAATATGAACAAATGAATATATTAACATATAATAATATAAAAACGCTAAAAAAGAAAGGCTCTTTGAAAAAAAGAGCCTATTTTCTTTTCCTGTTTTGTATCTTCTTTTTTAAAAAGAAGCAAATAAGAGCAATTGCACAATAAATTAAAGCCCATTCAATACAAGTGCCCATGTTAAATGATATATTTATAGGAATTAATAGCGCACAGCTCATAAGGACAATGCAAGGTATCAGTTCACTAAAGAATGTTGAGCATAACAAGCCCATAATGATATAAATAAGTGGGAAAAACACCAAAAGCGCCCCAATAATATCGTTTCCACCACGCAAAGCATATGTTATAAAAACAATTAAAGCGCTTGGCGCAACGAATTTAGCAATTTTTAAAGCAATTTTCATGAATATCCCTTTCTAACTTTTAATTTCATACACAATTAGTGTGTCATCAATTATTGCACACAATGCAGACTTGCCAACAAGCTCTCTGCATTCGGCGTGACTAAAATACGCAGATGTTGAGTATTCCTTTTCGTCAATCCTTATAACAATGCTACCACTATATCTAAAAAATCCCGCTTCCCAAGTGGCAATAGTGCATTCTGTGGGAGTGACGCCAACGCATTTTTTCTTAAAAACGAAAAACATAGCAAGATAATATATCGCAGGGAAAAGCAAAATCAAGCTACTAATAGGCAAAACCAACGCCAAAAATACGCCTGTGTTAATACCATCAATAAAAACCACACTAACACATAATAGTATAACCACCAAAAACGACGCAAAGCTTTTTATAAACGAGCTTAAATATTTCCTTAACGAAAGTTGCAACGCCCTCGCCCCCTTGCCTATAATATCCTCTAACTGAATTTTACCATAATTTCTTTTAAATGTAAATACACATATTCTAAAATTTGTGCAAAAAAGAAAGACACACAAAAAGTGTGCCTTGATCTTTCGATAATAATTATCTCTTTGAGAACTGAGGTGCGCGACGAGCAGCCTTGAGTCCGTACTTCTTTCTTTCCTTCATACGAGGATCACGAGTGAGAAGACCAGCCTTCTTAAGAGCGCCACGGAATGTTTCGTCAGCGAGAAGCAATGCTCTTGCAATGCCATGACGGATAGCGCCAGCTTGACCTGAGATACCGCCACCTCTAACATTTACAACAACATCGTACTTGCCCATTGTATCAGTAACATCAAATGGTTGGTTCATGATGAGCTTGAGAGTTTCAAGACCGAAGTAGTCGTCAACATCTCTGCCGTTGATTGTAATAGCACCTGTACCAGGATAGAGACGAACTCTAGCAACAGATGACTTTCTTCTACCTGTTCCGTAGAAATATGGTTTTGCACTTGTATACATAATTCTATCTCCTTCCTAATTATTTAACCTCAACAGGTGTTGGGTTTTGAGCCTCATGCTTGTGGTTAGAACCAGCATAAACCTTAAGTCTTGTGATTGACTTGTCGCCAATAGAGTTGTGAGGGAGCATACCCTTAACTGCAAGCTTCATAGCAAGCTCAGGACGAGTAGCCATAAGAGTCTTGTATTGAACCTCTTTAAGACCGCCGATGTAGCCGGAATGACGACGATAGAACTTTTGCTCAAGCTTCTTACCTGTAAGAATAGCCTTTGAAGCATTGATGATGATTACGAACTCACCACAGTCAGCGTGAGGGGTGAATTCAGGACGATGCTTACCTCTTAAAATGTTAGCAGCAGCAACGGCTGTCTTACCGAGAGGCTTGTTAGCAGCGTCAATAACATACCATTTTCTTTCAATGGTGTTGTTAGCCATAAAAGTTGACATTTGTAATTCCTCCAAATAATTTTGATTTCGCAGTGAAAACTGCATCTTTAATTGCTACAACATTATACCACCTAAAAAAACTACTGTCAAGAGGTTTTTTGAAAAAAATTATTTCAAATTAATTTTTAAATACTCAATCTCGTTTTTTCTCGTGAAATCTCATTTTTTCTCATGTTTGCTCAATAAAAATTTTACAAAAAATAATGCCTTAGACGAATACATTTTAAATAAAAAAGAAGAGCAGAGAGCTTTTTGCTCTCTGCATCTAGCTTATTTCTTTTCGATTTTAATAGTTTTAATGCCCTTTTCGGTTAGCATAATATTGCAAGGCACATCAAACTTTCCCTTAGGCAGAGAATTGTGAATTAGCTCCGTATATGTAACACCAATTGTGCAACCACTATATACATTCAAAAACTTATCATAATAGCCCTTACCATATCCCAGACGATAACCATAAACATCAAAGGCAAGACCGGGCAAAAAGCAAATAGTGCTACCAACAGTTGAGCTGGGGTCGTAAATTGGAAGCTCCTCTCGAGGCTCTCTTATACCATAAGCACCTATCTCAAAATCGTCAAAGGAGGAAATGAAATGAAATTTCATAGTCCTTGTTTCCTTGTCGCATCTTGGAAAGGCAACCCTTTTGCCCCTTTCAAGAGCGCAAAGAGCAATAGGCATAACATCAATTTCGGACTTAATGGGCGCGTATAAAAGCACAATGTCGGCATGCTTAAAGCTAACCAAATTCTCAGCAGTAGCACAAATCTTAGCGCTCCTTGATGCTCTTTCCTCGGCGGATAGTGCATCACGCCTAGCCGAAAATTCCTTGCGTATTAGATCCTTCGCAAATTTTATTGGCGTAATAGGCATAATTTTCTCCCTTTCTCTCTTAATCGAGTAATATGGTAGCCTTCATCTTCTTAGCAACCTCGTCACCACAAAGCGCGCTTAGAATTTCAAGCGCAAATTCATGTGCCGAGCCCATAGCCCTACCTGTTATGATTTTTCCATCTCTTACACACCCGCAATTAGTAATAGTAGCACCAATGAGCTGATCCTCAAAGCCGGGGAAGCAGGTTGCCCTCTTACCATTAAGATAACCACGCTTGCCAAGAATAAAAGGCGCAGCGCAGATAGCGCAAATAAACTTTTTCTTTTCATATGCGCAAGCCAAAGCCTTGTCAACTACGGGGTCAGCATCTAGATTTGTAGAGCCGGGCATGCCACCTGGCAAAATAACCATGTCAAAATCAGCATCTAAATCAAGCTCGCTCTTAAAAATATCGCAAGCAACAGTAATTCCATGGGAGCCTGTGGCTGTTTTTCCACTAACACCAACGGTTAATATTTCAATGCCCGCACGCCTTAGAACATCTAAGGTGTATAATGCCTCAATTTCCTCAAAGCCGTTGGCTAAAAACATGTAAACCATAATAAATCTCCTAAATTAAAGGTTCAAAACCTTTTCGTAAATTTCACCTGCTATATCATCAATTGTCCTAATCGCATCGCCATCATAGCACTTAATCTTAACCCAACCAAGCCTCTCGCAAGAGAACAGAGCAGCATCGTAGCACTTTTCCATATAAGAGGTGTCAAGCTCGTGAATATCCATCTTTCTGCCCGTTTCAGCGCTCCTTGATCTAACAAGCGATAAGGAAAGCTTTGGTGGAAGCTCAAGATAAATTGTCGCATCGGGAACAGCAAGACCTATCTTGCCAAACTCAAAATCCCATAGCCATTTAAGAAAATCGTCCCACTCCTCGCGTGGAAGCTTAGATAGCTGATGCACCGCATTAGCCGAGGTGTATCTGTTAGCAATTACATATGTGTCGGGATCGAGAATATCATTTATCCAATCCGTCTTATAGCTTATGTATCTGTCGCACGCAAAAAACATAGACGCAGAATAAGCGTTTGTGTCGCTTGGGCTTTTGCCAAGCTTGCCATCAAGATACATTCTTACAAAAAGAGAGCTGTCGCTTTCGTAAATAGGGAAGGAGAGCGTGCGAACACGCTTTCCCTCGCTTCTTAATTTTTCAACTAATATATCGGTTTGAGTGCCCTTTCCCGAGCCGTCAAGACCATCAATTACAATAAATTTTCCCATAACAATCTCCGTTAATTTTCTCCACCATCACTACGCCTCATCATGAGCTCAAGGAAGTCCTGCTTAGTTATAAGCACCTCTCTTGGCTTAGAGCCATTAGGCTCGCCAATGTATCCGAGATCTTCCATTTGGTCAATAATTCTAGCGGCTCTTTGGAAGCCAAGATTGAGCTTTCTTTGTAGATATGACGATGAGATTTTACCCATCTCAACTGCGATTTCAAGCGCAGCATAAAACTTCTCGTCAAGCTCGTTTCCATCGCCATCTCCGCCACCGTCATCATTTCGCTTTTCAGCCTTTTGAAGCTTAGCGGTGTTGGACTCAATCATTCCAATAACCTCTTCGTCGTAGTTTTCACCGGCATTTTCTCTTAGGAAGGTGGTAACTGCCTCGCGCTCGTCCTCAGTTATAAATGCACCCTGAACACGAGTAGGCTTTAGCGCGCCAACAGGCTTCAAAAGCATATCTCCACGGGCAACAAGCTTTTCAGCACCAATCTCGTCAAGAATAGTACGAGAGTCAACCTGTGCAGGCACACGGAAGGCGATACGCGAAGGAATGTTTGCCTTAATAACACCCGTAATAACATCAACAGAAGGACGCTGTGTACCAATAATAACATGAATACCCGCAGCACGCGCCTTTTGAGTTAATCTTATGATATAATCATCGATTTCAGGTACTTGCATTTTAAGGTCATAAAGCTCGTCTATAACGATTACAATACGAGGAATTCTGTCAGAGTCAATAATTCCACGATCAACTCTGTCATTGTATTCGCCAATATCACGAACACCGGCAATCTCAAGAAGCTCAAAGCGTCTTTCCATCTCGGTAACAGACCATTGAAGAGTTCCAACCGACTTTTTAACATCAGTAACAACGGGAACAAGAAGGTGTGGAATGCCATTATATGGAGCGAATTCAACTCTTTTTGGGTCAATAAGAATAAGCCTTAAATCGTCAGGAGACGCCTTATATAGAAGGCTGACCAAAAGTGAGTTGATACAAACTGATTTACCTTGACCTGTCGCACCGGCAACAAGTAGGTGAACAAGCTTGGCAATATCAACATAAACATTTTCGCCTGAAATATCCTTACCAACAGCACAGGTAACAGGGCTCTTTGCCTGCTTGAATTTTGAATCCTCTAGCAAGCTACGCAAATAAACCATGCTAGTAATGCTGTTAGGCACTTCAATACCAACAGCCATTTTACCGGGAATAGGACATTCAATTCTTATTCCCTCTGCCGCAAGATATAGAGAAATATCGTCAATATGATTTGCAATAGAGCGCACCTTTACACCCGCCTCGGGCATAAGCTCGTAGCGTGTAACGGTAGGACCTCTTGAAATATCAACAATTCTTGTGCTAATGTTAAAGCTCTTCAAGGTTTCAACAATAATCCTTGCCTTTTCTTGAAGCTCCTCGTTTACCGCCTCCTCGTCAGCTGTATCAGTCCTATTTTCAAAAATATCAATAGGAGGGAATACATGCTTTTTCTTTTTCTTAGGCTTAGGTGGTGGAGGTGTAGGAGCTGATTGTGTAGGAGCACTTTGCACAGGAGCAGATTGCATAGGAGCAGGTCTTGTAGGCTCTACAACAGGCTTAACAATAGGCTCGGAGGGGGCTTCAACCACAGGAGTAGCCACAACAGGCTCTTCTACAATCGGCTTTTCCTCGATGATAGGCTCTTCTATTACAGGCTCGGGAGCAATGGGCTCTTCTATTATATCCTCTTCCTCGTCCTCAATAATAACAGGCTCAGCGACAGGAGCACTCACAACCGGCTCTGCAACAGGCTTTTCCTCGATAACAGGCTCTTCAACTGCCATAGGCTCAAATATAGGCCTTTCAACAGGAGCACTAACAACCTCTTCAACAGGGGCAGAGCTCACACTCTCGCTTGATGTAACGGGAGAATATCTATATGGTGATGCACTGCGCGAGGTTCTCGGAAGAGGCTCAGCCGTGATGGGCTGACGACTTATTTCAAGTGTAGCATCATCAGCATCGGTAGCTTCCTCGGGTAGCTCCTCGTCTTCTTCCTCAACATCAAAATCGTTTTCTTCCATGGCTCGAATGATTCTTTCGTCCATAGCAGGAACAACCATTTCCTCGTCATCGTCCTCCTCGTCAAAAACACGAACACGGAATTTCTTGTGCTTTTTTCTTAGCATAGCCTCGTGCTTTGCTTCCTCACGACGAGCCTTGCGCGCCTCAATTTTTTCTCTAAAAATACTTTTTATAATTGACGCGGGAGTTATATTAAACATTTGTAGGAACATAAATAGTAGCACTATTAAAATGATAGCGATAGTAAAGCCCTTTCCAATGCTGGATAGGAGCATGCCACAAAGGCCACCACCGACAACACCACCGCCAATGCCTGATTTTCCTGATTCATAAAGCTGGAAAATTGTAGGCTTGTTCACCTCAAGCGTCTCTGTTGCCTTGTAAACCCAATCGGTGCTCTTTAATGTGATAAGATGCTGAATTACGGAAACGCAAAGCACAATCACAACAGAACAACAAATACGCCTTGTGCAAATTTTTCTGTTTGTATCGTAATACCACATAAGTGAGTGGAATAGTAAAAACGCTAGCACAAAAATCGGTGCATAGGTAGAGAATATACCATAAAGCACTCCCGAAAATGAGAGCTGTCTTACGATTGTAAATAGCATAAGCACAAAAAGAACCGCTAATATGTAAGGCATTAAACGGCTTATGATAGGCAAAATCTTAGACGGCTTCTTGGCCTTTTGATTCTTTTGGTTTTTTCCTTTATTATTTTGGGGCTTGCCCTTTGGTGTCTTCTTTTCTTTTTTCATTTCGTTTTCTCCGAGGTAGTATTTCAAGTCAATTTGCCATAACTGACAAAAATGCACAGCTATTGCAAATAAAATTATCCATATAATATATAATAACAGAAAAAAATAAAAAAATCAACTGATTTTTGACAAAAGTAAAAAATTTTAAATAAATGGATAAAAATATGAAGCTTGAACAGAAATTAAAAATAAAAAACATCACGCTTTTTTGCGTGCTTTCGTTTGTCGCAGGGGGCATAAACGGATTTTTAGGAACGGGAGGCGGAATAATCCTTGTCTATATGCTCGGAGCACTAACCGAAAATGACAAAAAGGATAGCTTTGCCTCGACCCTGTGTGCGACAATCCCTATGTCGATTGTTAGTATAACCGAATATGCAAGAGCATCTGCAATAGATTTGTCGCTTGCTCGCTCTCTTGCCATTCCCGCTATCGTGGGTGGAGCACTGGGAGCATTCTTAACGGATAAAATAAAAGCAAAATACCTCACCCTGTGTTTTTCCTTGCTTGTTATCTATTCGGGAATATGTATGGTGACTAAATAATGCAGAATATAGTTATATCCCTTCTCATCGCCACTCTTATGGGCATGGGCATCGGTGGTGGCGGTTTTTTGGTAATTTACCTTACCCTGTGTTTAGAATACGGACAGCTTGTAGCACAGGGAACAAACCTCGTTTTCTTTCTTTTTTGTGGTGTCAGCGCAATATTTGTTCACCTTTTCAAAAGAAAGATCTCCTTAGGACAGGTAGCTCTCATGTCAGCGCTTGGCTCACTTGGCGCATACCTTCTTTCTCGCCTTGCTAATAATATCGACCCTAAAATCCCACGAATAGCGCTTGGGGTGCTATTGATTGTCAGTGGAGCTATCGGTATTATAAAAATAATAAAAACAAAGAAAAATTAAAAATATTTAAAAAATTTCCAAAAATATCTTTACAAATCAATTTATATGTGCTATAATGCTCAGCGTGGCACCGCTCGCTCGGTTAATGGATAAAGCCAATAGGCATTCACCGACCTTTTGCTGAGTCTGCGGAGTCCAAAAATAAATAAGAAAGGTGAAAAGAAAGATGACAAAGCAGGAAATTATCGCTGCATATGCTACTCACGAGGGCGACACAGGCTCACCTGAGGTACAGGTTGCGCTTCTTACAGATCGTATCAACTCCCTTAACGAGCATATGAAGAAAAACCCTCATGACCACCACTCACACAGAGGACTTCTCAAGATGGTAGGTCATAGACGCAACCTTCTCGCATATCTTGCAAAGACAGATATCACAAGATATCGTGCTCTTATCGAGAAGCTCGGTCTTAGAAAATAAGAAAGGCGTTTTTCGCTATCCTTGGCTGTGCGAAAGCACAGCCAAGTCTTTTAAAAAAATTGGTTAAATGCGGGTGAGATAGCAGTTAACCGATCGCCTGATAATATTGGACTATCGGTTAAGTGCTATGTCCCCTCGCAAAAAATAAACAAAATGGAGGAAATCTAAAATGGCACAAATGTTCCAAGAAAAAGTATTTGACAATTACAAGACCTATGAGTATGAGCTCGCAGGTCGTAAGCTCGTTGTTGAAAGCGGAAAAATGGCAGGACTTGCAAATGGTAGCGTTCTCGTTCGTTATGGCGAAACTATCATTCTCGCGTGCGCAACCGCATCAGCAGCACCAAGAGACGGCATCGACTTCTTGCCTCTATCAGTAGATTTTGAGGAGAGAATGTATTCTGTTGGTAAAATCCCCGGTGGATACCTAAAAAGAGAGGGTAAGCCATCTGAAAAGGCAGTTCTCACATCAAGAGTTATTGACCGTCCAATCCGTCCTCTTTTCCCAAAGGATTTGAGAAACGATGTAAACATTTCATTAACAGTTCTCTCAGTTGACCCTGATTGCTCACCTGAAATCACAGCTATGATCGGTGCATCAATTGCCCTTTCAATCTCTGATATTCCATGGAATGGCCCTATTGGTGGACTATTTATGGGTATGGTAAATGGCAAAATCGTTATCAACCCTAACGCAGAGGAAAGAAAGGTAAGCACACTTGAGCTCACCGTTGCCGCAAGCGAAAAGAAGGTTGTTATGATCGAGGCAGGCGCTAAGGAAGTATCCGACGAGGATATGTATAACGCAATCATGCTCGCTCACGAGGAAATTAAGAACCTTATTAAGTTCATCAATAATATCGTAGAGGAAATCGGCAAGCCTAAGTTCGAGTATCCATCATGCGAGTTCGATCACGATATGTTCGACGAAATCTTCACATTCTGTGAAAAAGAGGTTATGTTCGCTCTTGATACTGACGATAAGACAGTTCGTGACGCTAGAATGCAACCAATCATGGATAAGATTGTTGAGACCTTCGAGGAAAAGTACGAGGACAAGGACATTAAGACAATCCTTCCCGAGCTTATCTATAAGATTCAAAAGAAGATCGTTCGTCGTTGGCTACTTGAGGACGGCAAGCGTGTAGATGGCCGTCGTCTTGACGAAATCAGACCTCTTACTGCTGAGGTTGGTATGTTTAAGAGAACACACGGTAGCGGTATGTTCACCCGTGGTCAAACACAGGTTATGACTATTGCAACCCTCGGCCCAATCTCCGAGTGCCAAATGCTCGATGGCATCGATGACGAAACAGAAAAGAGATATATGCATCACTACAATATGCCCGGCTACTCAACAGGAGAGGCAAAGGCATCTAGAACTCCCGGCAGAAGAGAAATCGGACACGGCGCACTTGCTGAGCGTTCACTTGTTCCTGTTCTCCCAAGCGTTGAGGAATTCCCATACGCTATCCGTCTTGTATCCGAGGTAATCTCATCTAACGGCTCAACCTCACAGGCTTCAGTTTGTGGCTCAACACTTGCACTTATGGATGCCGGTGTTCCAATTAAAGCTCCTGTTGCAGGTATTTCATGTGGTCTTATCACAGAGGGCGAAAGATGGATGACCATGATCGACATTCAAGGACTTGAGGACTTCTATGGCGATATGGACTTCAAGGTTGCAGGTACACATAAGGGTATCACATCTATCCAAATGGACCTTAAGATTGACGGTCTTACCCCCGAAATCATCAAGGAAGCACTTCGTATCACTCATGTAGGTCGTGACCAAATCATAGACGAGGTTATTCTTAAGGCTATTCCGGCTCCAAGAAGCGAGGTTTCAGAGTTCGCTCCTAAGATGGTCAGCATGAAGATTAACCCTGATAAGATAAGAGAGGTTATCGGCTCAGGTGGAAAGGTAATCCAAAAGATTGTTGCTGATACAGGCGCTAAGATTGATATTGAGGACGACGGAAGCATCTTTATCTCCGCTGTTGATAAGAGAGCAATCGAGGCAGCACGCGAGATTATCGCAGGCATCGTATTTGAGCCGGAGGTAGGCGCAATCTACACAGCGACAGTTATCAAGATTGTTGATGGCATTGGCGCAGTAGTTGAATACCAAGGCAGAGAAGGACTTGTTCACATTTCCAGACTTGCAAAGACTAGAACCGAAAAGGTTGAGGATGTTGTAAAGGTTGGCGATGTAGTAAGAGTTAAATTCATGGGCTACGACGAAAAGAGAGGCGGTAAGGAAATCCTCTCAATGAAGGACGCCGAGTAATTCTCATAAATAAAATAACATAAAAAATCCCGACGATTTCGTCGGGATTTTCTTTTAATCAAATAAGCTTCCGCCATTTGTAACAGAGGTGTAGGTTTTGGGGATTTTGTTTATTGTCGCATTCTCAAAAATGTGCTCATCTACGAGCCTAAAAAGCTCCTTTTCATATTCCTCGTAATCGTCATACTCACCACTCGGAACAAGCTCGAAATTTCTTGCATAAGCATAATAAGCCATTTCTTCCTTTAAAAGAATATTTATATACGCGTCAAGAGAGCTATAATAATCTTTTAGATAAATATCAAAATATTCTTGACTTATCTTCCTTTCAAGAAGCTCCTTTTCAAACTGTGGATATTTAAAAACAAAGCAATCTCCTAAAAGCTTGGTTTTGAGCGCATTTTTTACATAAGAGGTAATCAGCGCGGTTTCAAACTCATCTGTGCTTTTGTAGCTTGTTCCATAATAATTGTTAATAAGCTCTGCTGTGTACTCGGGAGCTTTTGCAACCTCGCTTACAATAGCCTTGAAAACAACCGTCTTACCATCAAGCTCAATAACACCATAATTCTTAGGGAATGTAGCCTTAAACCGCCCCGGCACGCCAACCTCGAGGCCGACTAGCCCCTTTTCAAAATCTACAATAAAGGTTCTCGAGCCAATATAGCAAACAGAAGTGCCACTTCCACCCGAAAACTTCATCTCGTTTCCGTCCTCGTCAAGCTTAATATTGCCATCGTCGTCGGTGTAAAAGCCCTCGTAGCTAACCTTTACAATATCACCCTCCTTGACTATGTAGCCCTCGGGCGAGGAAAACTCTAAGGCTGAGGGATTGTTAAGATACAACGATTGGTCAATTTGCATCTGTAAGTAGTCCATTTTTAAATCAATGGTCATAGGTGACATATTAACAAATATGTAATCGCTTAATTTGTAATCATATTTTTCCTTGACGCCATTACCACTCTGCAACTCACTCGTGGACTCACTCACGGACACCTCGTCACCCTCGCTTTGCGTGATGCTCTCGGGCGCTTCGCTCTCTGTTTCGCTTGAAGAAATGCTTTCGTTGTCGCACGAGAAAAGAAAAGCGCAAAGAAAAATGATACAAAAAATGAAAAATAATACCCTTTTCATAAAAAGCTCCTTATATTAATACATCATTGATTATACACCAAAATAAAGCTCTTGTCAACGGAAAATCAAGCGTGTAAATGGTCTATGTTGCTAAAATAGTGAATAATATATACTAAATAAAAATGAAAGGAAATCACTATGACGGACATAAAAACAGGTCTTAGCGAGAGCGAGGTAATAAGAGCAAGAGAACAGTATGGCGAAAACAAAATAAAGCCTCAAAAAAGAATTGGATTTTTAAGAGCCTTCATATCAAATCTTGCCGACCCCATAATACGAATTTTAATTGGTGCGCTAATCATAAATATCATATTTATGTTTCCCAATATAAATTGGCTTGAAAGTGGTGGTATAGCCCTGTCAATCTTGATAGCTACGCTCGTTTCCACTATATCAGAGCACTCAAGCTCCAATGCCTTTGAAAAGCTACGCGAGCAGGGCGATAGCATAATCTGTCGAGTGCGACGAGGCTCAGAGGTAATCGAAATTCCATCAGAGGAGCTGGTAGTAGGCGATATTATAATTGTCAGCTCGGGCGAGAGAGCGCTTGCCGATATGGAGCTCCTTTATGGCGAGGCAAGTGTTGATGAGAGCGCCCTCACGGGAGAGAGCGCAGAGGTCAAAAAAACACCCAAATCCACACACTCCCCCGTGGAAAATAGCAGAATTTTAAAGGGAAGCCTAATCCTGTCGGGCTATGCCGAATGTGAAATAATCGCAGTAGGTGATAGCACCTATTATGGAAAAGTTGCCACCGAGCTATCTCAAAGCACACGCCCAAGTCCCTTAAAGCACAGACTTTCAGCCCTTGCAAAAAGCATCAGCGTGCTAGGCTATATCGCATCTGCGCTTATCGCATTTGCATACCTGTTTAATGTCTTTTTCATAGATAGCAAAATGGTGTGGAGCGAGGTGCTCTTAAAGCTCCATGACACAAAATTTCTGTTTTCAAGTCTGCTTAATGCCTTAACACTTGCGGTATCAATTATTGTTGTAGCAGTACCCGAGGGGCTTCCTATGATGATAACTGTTGTTCTGTCATCAAACATGAAAAAAATGATGAACGATAGCGTCATCGTTCGCAAAATGGTTGGAATTGAAACCTCGGGAAGCCTGAATATTCTGTTCACTGATAAAACAGGAACTCTCACCGAGGGAACGCTTAAGGCAAAGGGGATATATACAGCTGATGGCGAATGCTTTAAAGCAATTTCCACCCTTAATGCACACGAAAGATATAAAAAATACCTTACCCTGTGTGCAGGCTTTTGCAATAACGCCACCTTTAACGGAGCTCGCGCCATAGGCTCTGACGCCACCGATAGAGCACTTCGTGAAATGATAAAAAACGACCTTCCAAGCGCGAGTATTACCCATCAAGAGCCCTTTGATAGCACTAAAAAATATATGTGCGTCGAGGTTAAGTGTGATGGCGAGAGCCTGACACTCTTTAAGGGTGCGCCCGAAAAGCTTTTGAATGCTTGCACCTCATATTTAGATATAAATGGAGAGATAAAGCCCCTTGCCTCAAAGGATGAGCTATACAAAAAATTAAAGGAGCTCACAAGCGCCTCGTATAGAGTGGTCGCACTAGGCATAAAAGCCCAAAAAACAGACACACTCTTGACCGAAATCACCTTTGTTGCCTTGGTCGCAATACGAGATAAAATAAGACGAGAGGTCCCCACCGCCATAAAAGAGGTAACTAATGCGGGTGTAGGAGTTGTCATGATAACGGGCGATAATCGCGATACCGCCGAGGCAATCGCAAGAGAGTGCGGAATTATCTCCTCATTTAGCAAAAGGGATATTGTCCTAACGGGCGAGGAGCTGTCCGCCATGACCGATACGGAAATTTCAAGCATAATGCCACGCCTTGCTGTTATTGCAAGAGCCTTGCCAACCGATAAAAGCCGACTAGTAAAAATAGCGCAGGAAATGGGACTCGTTGTTGGAATGACGGGCGATGGAATAAATGACGCCTCGTCACTCAAAATGGCAGATGTAGGCTTTGCCATGGGATCTGGCACAGAGGTTGCCAAGGAGGCAAGCGATATCGTCATAGCTGATAATAACTTTGCCTCAATTGTCAAGGCGATACTCTATGGCAGAACGATTTTTGAGTCAATACGCAAATTTATAGTATTTCAGCTCACAATGAACCTAAGCGCAGTTGGAATATCACTTTTAGGGCCATTTATAGGCGTAGAAAGTCCCGTCACCGTCAGCCAAATGCTCTGGGTAAATATCATCATGGATAGCCTAGGAGCGCTAGCCTTCGCATCTGAGCCACCCGAAAGGGAATTCATGCTCGCACCACCTAAAACACGAGATGAAAAAATCATTTCTAAATCAATGCTAAGTAAAATAGTGTTAAACGGAATGTATATTCTTTTTATTTGCGTCATGTTCTTAAAAAGCGATTTTGTCGCAATGCTACTACATAAAGCAGATGAAAAATACCTACTCAGCGCATTCTTCTGTATGTTCATATTTACAGGCATCTTTGTTTGCTTCACCTCTCGCACATCAAGAATAAAGCTCTTATCACATCTAAGCGAAAATAAGGCATTTATTGTGATAATGCTACTCATATCAGCTCTTCAGCTGTCATTCGTTTATTTTGGTGGCGATGTGTTTCGCACAGTCCCCTTGAAAATGCACGACCTTGTGTGCGTAATTTGCATTTCATTTAGCGTTGTAGTCTTCGATTTTTTGAGAAAGCTAATAACTAAGGCTCTGAGTGCAAAAAAGAACCGTAAGCAAGCATATAAAGCCAAGGTGGCGAATAGAATTTAATAAAAACGAAAACGGAGAAAAGAAATGTCACAAAACAAATATTTACCCGAGGGCTCTTTAATAGGAAAAAGCGAAAATAACGAATATATATCGAGCCTTCATGGACTAGAAAGAGCAAGACAAGAGGGCAAAATCCTCGAGGGAGTGGTCGCCCTTTGCGATTGCGATACATATACAATGCACATAGATTTAGGTGGAGTAGATGGCGTAATCGAAAAAACAGAGGCTCTTTTTGGCGAGGAGATAAAGGATATCGCAATTATAACAAGAGTAGGTAAGCCCGTCGCCTTTAAGGTTCTTCAAATAATCAAGGAGGAGGGGAAACGCCCAAGAGCCATACTCTCACGCAAGGAAGCGCAAAGAGAGTGCGTAAATAACTACCTTCTAGACCTAATAGCAGGCGATATAATCCCTGCAAAAATCACACATCTCGAGCCATTTGGCGCATTTGTTGATATTGGATGCGGAGTTGTTTCCCTTATGTCAATTGATAGCATATCAATATCAAGAATACCAAGCCCCGGCGAGCGCTTTAAGGTTCGCGACGAAATTATGGTGGTTGTAAAAAGCATAGATTACGATAATGCAAGAATTTGCGTCTCAACAAGAGAACTCCTCGGCACATGGGAGGAAAATGCCTCGAAATTCACCACAGGTCAAACAGTTTTTGGTATCGTAAGGAGTGTCGAAAGCTATGGCGTCTTTGTGGAGCTAGCTCCTAATCTTGCAGGACTTGCTGAATTAAAGGAAGGCGTTAAGGCGGGGCAAGGGTGCGCTGTCTATATCAAAAGCATCATTCCCGAAAAAATGAAAATAAAGCTTGTAATAATAGATTTTTATGACACGCCAACACCGAAAAAATCTCTTGAATATTTTATAGACACTAAAACCGTGACTCATATTGACTATTGGAAATATTCCCCCGATGCAAGTAATAGACTGATAGAAACCATTTTTGAATAAATAAAAGCCCGCAATTTGCGGGCTTTTATGACATTCTCCGATTTTTTTGTACAATATGCACAAAAATCGGGGGGGGGGATTTGTTTATTGTGCATATTGACAAATAAGTACAATATATGGTAAAATTATATTAGAAAAAATTTATGCTCGCAGGGGCGTACCTGCAAGGAGAAAAATATGAAAAAGAGAATTTTGTTATTAACTCTTATGCTTGCTCTCTTTGTTTGCCTTTTTGCAATTTCAGTAAGTGCTGAAACTGTATTAAAGCCACAGGATAACAACGCATATGGAGAGCTTTCGTTCTTTGATGAAAGCGTAACAGTTGGTAGAACCAACACAAAGTATGGCTTCACTCCGTTTATGGCAGACGGTGAAACCTATGCAAGAGTGGTAGTTGGCGACGGAACAACCTTCTACACCTTCCCAACCGCGTATGCTCTTTCCAACACCTCTATTTATGGTGAGGGCACAAGAAGCATATACCATTTGGATTTGACAAGCCTTAACAGTGCTATGGAAAGTGCAACAGGCACAAATCCGAATTGGACGAATGACAATGTTTACCGTATCGAGCTGCCATACAATATGACATATCTCAACGGCGGTAGCAATCAGGCATTCCAGGAATACTTAAATGTGGTTGAGATTTATCTACAGCCCAACTCAACAACGAAGGATGAAAATAAGCAAATGCTTCTTTTCTGGAATTGCAAAAATCTTGAGGTGATTCATAACCTTGACACCTTCGTGTTCAGAAATAAAACCACCGGTGGCGCATTCCAAAACTGCGCTAAGCTTACAAATATAAAAATCGGCATTTCTCCCGAGCTAACCACTACTCAGGATAGTATGTTTGCCGGTTGTACTGCCCTTGTAAGCGTAAACTTTGCAGAGGCATTCCCGAATTTGACTGAAATCGGTAAATACGCCTTTTCCGGTTGTACAAATCTTAAGACCATTTACTCCGCTACATTAAAGCAGGAGGGCGCTGTATTCATTCAAGAGGGTGTTACTCGGATAGGACAAGAGGCGTTCTATAACTGCGATAGCATTAAGTACCTTTCACTTCCGTCAACGATTACATATCTCGGCCCGTCTATCATTCGTGACAGCTCTGGTCTTGAATTCGTTGACTTCAACGAAAACGCCAACGCTATAAATCTTGATAACTGGGGACATTTCAATAATTGTACTAACCTTAAGGCAATGTCAATGCCTGACGGAATACAGATTATTAACAATAGATTTGCAAACAATTGTGGAAATCTTCAGGCTGTTTATCTTCCCGCAAACCTTACGCAAATGAACACCAACGGAAACGGTCAAGGTCCATTCTGCTATGACGGAAAATTGTATTTCGTACAAGAGCCATTCGAGGTTCGTGACGAAAACGGAATGTTCTTGGGCGATAGCTTTGTAATGCCAACAAAGCCCGAGGTTTACTATATGCCGTCAGGTCTTGCAACTGCAGGCGGAAATGCAAGCTCTGGAACATGGTTCCGTGACTGCGCAAGCACTAACAATGTAATTGTAATGCCGGAAGTATTCACCGCATCAACAGTAGCGCAAATGTTCCGTGGCACTGCAAGCTCAAGCCAACGCAAGACAGTAGTATATCTTGGTAAGATTACGGATTATTGCTGGTCTGAGATGAATAAGTACATAGACTTCGTATTTGCTAACTCGGGTAATACTGACATTAGCACAATTAACTTTACTGCATTCTATAATAGAAACAACGAAAATTGCTATTTCTATTTCTGTTCAACAGGTTATAGATACACAATGGCAGCAGCAGATGCCACGGCAGTAGCGGCAACTAAGGTTGAAAACACATATAACCATGTAGTAAGCCCAAGACTCACAAATACAACCTCAAAGGCAACATGTATCAAAAATGCTATTGAAACGCAATATTGCTTCTGTAGCTTCAAAATGTATGAAGGTGAGGTCGCAAACACCGCAACAGGCATTCATATCTATGATGACGACTTTAACTGTGCAACATCGGATAAATGTACAGCTGACCCAGAGTGCACCGAGGCAACAGAGGTTCTCGTTCATAATGTAATTGAAACACTCGAATATGGAAGCTACCTCGAGGGTGGAATTTATAACGCATGCTGTGAAAATGCAGGCTGTAATGTAGGTAAGGTTGTTGACTTGCCAACAAGCGCAATCTTTGTTGCAGGTGCAGATAAGGGCTACTCAACAAATGGCACAGGAATTGCATTTGGTGGTTACTCAATTAACATTAACGCTCTTAAAGAGTTCAACAGAGTAAACAAGAATGCACCTCTAACCTTTGGAATAATGCTAATAAATCCAAACTACCTTGACGGAAAAACTCATTTCATGCAAAATGGAATGGTTAATACCGATAGAGGAGCGCTCCAAGTAGAAATGAGCGATACCGAGTATTCAAACATTTCAATCATGGTAAATGGCTTTACAGGCAACGCAGCAGACCTCTCACTTGTAATTGCACTCTATGCATATACAGATGCAGACGATGTTGAGTTCATTCAAAGCGCAGATACAAAATGTGCAAGCGCAAAGGTAACAAAGACTGATGGCGTTCTCTATACAGTAAACTATAAATCTGTATCAGAGGGCTTAAGCGATCTATCTAGCCTTGGCGAATATGTTGTTCCATCAAAGGAAGAAGATATAGCTTAAACTAAATCAAAACAAAAAGCTCGCAAATTGCGGGCTTTTTGTTTTGCAATAATTTTTTGACATTTGTACAATATGCACAGAATCAGGGGGTGGGATTTGTTTATTGTGTATATTGACAAATAAATACAATACATGGTAAAATTATATTAGATAAATATTTATTGGCGTATTGAAAAGGAGAAAATTTATGAAAAGAAAATTAATTTTGCTTATGGCAATAGTAATGGCGCTTATGTGCTTTTTTGCTATTTCCGTAAGCGCAGCCGAGCCAAGCTATGCGGATGGCGAATGGATTTACGCCGCAGATGGCACAACAAAGCTCGCAATCAGAGATACCGATGGCAATCCGCTTATTTGGTATATGAATGGCGAAACACTCAAATGGGTTAGAGCAGACCAAACCGATACAACTCAAAGCGTATATGTTAAGTACAGCATTTCATCTGGCGGTAGCGGCTTTGACACAAGCAAGCTAAACCCCGAAAAAACACTCAAGGATATTGACATTTATGATAATGGCACACAAATTGAGGGCTCAAGCATTAATTCACAAATCGTGCTTTTCAATATGGAAAAGCTTGATGTCGACGCAATCAACGGTTGGCTTTGGGGAAACAAAAACGGTTGTTGCACCTTAATGCGCGGCATAGTTTTTCCAAGCACACTTAAGGGTATAGGTCAAGAGGGCTTTACAAATACAAAGCTTGTTCAAATTTGGAATCTTGAAAACACACAGCTTTATTATATAAACGCATGTGGCTTTGCTCAAACCTCAACCTTAACTCAAGAGGCAACGGGTGGAGTGTTCAAAAACCCACAAACAGTTGACGCAGCGCCTATTTCTGCTCAATACTCGAATATTAAAGTATATGTTATGAGTCCTGTTTGCACATTTAATACCTGTCAAAAATGGTATCAGCTCTTTAGAGGCTGTAATAGCCTTGAAAAGATAATCGTTCCATCTCATTTCGCCATTGGCTTTGGTGAGGAGGCTTTTCGTGATACACCAAATAAGTATATCACCTTTATCACAGGCACTGAAGCAGACGCGACGAACATGAGAGATAATACGCAAGCAGCTCACAATGGAGGCTTTCAATCATCTAAAATTATATCCTATGAAACATATCTTGCAGATAAAGAAACCTACGATAATGCAACAAACCAAGCATATATCGTTTATGGCTATAATTTCTGTGAGGCATTCTACGATAACAAGCATGATTTGGATGTGAGCAAGAGCTGTCTTATCGGCGACGATTGTAAAAGAGAAGAATGTGATTATGCAACAACAACCGAATTTACATCTCATAGCAAGGCAGAGGCTTTGATTTACGCAAATGGCTTTGCAAGCGAGGGCGTTTATAAATGCTATTGCACAAACTACGAGCTCTGTGAGGCAATGGATGGATATACGGTTGAAGCAAGACCTGCGATTTTCGGAACAACAGGCGGATATTCAACCAATGCGACAGGTGGAATTACAGGTGGTTGGATAGTAGATCCAAATCTTGTTAAGGAATACAATGACTTGAATCCAACAAAGCCAATCAATTTTGGTGTTGTAATGATAAACCCAACATACCTAAATGGCAACCGTTTCTTTAACGATGACTATGAGGTTGACCTGAAGGACGGTGGAAAGGGCGCTATGATGGTGCCAATGTCCACAAACGAGTATGCAAGCTTCAAGTTCACAGTAAGCGGATTTACTTCAGATGTACTAAAGGACTTAGAGCTGGTTATCACTGCATACGCATATGTTGAGGGAGAGGATGTTCAGTTCATTCAAGACGAAACAACAAAATGTAAGGTCTCAACTCTTGATTATGAAGATGGTTCGCTTTATACAATCAACTATAATAAGACCATAGAGGTTGCTACCTCACCACTTGGCGAATATGTTGTTCCATCAAAGGAAGAAGATATAGCTTAAACTAAATCAAAACAAAAATGCTAGGCGATTAGCCTAGCATTTTTTATTCATTATTTTCACCCTCGTCATAGTCCTCATCGTCATCATTTGAGGTATCCATCATAAAGTTAGTTGTGACAGGGCGCAAGGGCTCGCTATCAACAATCCTAAACTCAAACCAGAAGGTGCTACCCTCTCCTACCTCGCTTGAAACGCCAAAGCGTGAGCCGTGGAGAAGTAGAATATTTTTAACAATAGACAAGCCAAGACCCGTTCCAATTTTAGCGCGAGTGTGTACCTTGTCAACCTTGAAATATCTATCCCAAATAAGAGGAAGATCCTCGTCACTAATACCAACACCGGAGTCGATTACAGAAACTCTCACAACATTATCAGTAACGCTTTGAACAACCTTGACAAGCTTGTTTTCGCCTGTGTAGTTAATAGCGTTATTAATAAGATTGTAAACAACCTGTAAAAGCCTAACCTCGTCAGCCATAATATAAACGCTTTCCTTTGCCTCAAAGGTTACCCTGTATCCGTTATGAGATATAAGGTGCTTGTATCTTTCAATACATTTGCGAATAACATCTGTAATGTTGATTTCCTTAATATCCATCTTTTGTGTGCCGGATTGTAGCTTGGAAACATTAAGTAAATCGTTTACAAGAGAGGACAGTCGCGCAGTTTCGTCAATGATAACCTGCATATTTTCAGGTGTGTTTTCACCGGGAATATCACGCATTACCTCGCTATAACCCGAAATCATCGTAAGCGGAGTTCTCAGGTCATGAGATATATTCGCAATAAGCTCCTTTTGAAGCGAATCAAGCTTTGATAGCTCTTCAACTGCAAAGTTAAGCGTTTTCGCAAGCTCTATTGTTTCAATCGTTCCTGTTTCAACAAATTGAATATCATAGTTGCCCTTTGCCAGCTCCTTCGCCTTGTTATTAATATCAACAATAGGCGCAGACATATGCCTCGATACAAAGAACGCCACAATAAATGTAGAGAACACCATTATAACCGTAATAACAAATAGCTGTGTACGAATTGTACGAACAGTTGCGCGCACAGGCTCAATTGAAGCATTTGTGATTATAAGAATAGTTTCTCCTTTTTCGTTTATAACAGAGCCAACGCTTATAACACATTCATTTAAATTGTCCTCAATTGGAAGATCGCCTATAAAATTGTCAGGGTTAAATTGATAGTTCTTAAACTTGTCCTTTGAGAGCATCTCAACATAAAAGCCATCATTTTCATTAGCCTTGCTAACCCAGTTTTTATAAAGCTCCGGAGATAATTGCATCTTATGCAAAATACAATCGAAATTGTTAGCATGAACATCACAGCCACTAATAGCAGAGTAGCCCTTGCTAAGATTGACAACCTTAATACAGGACTCGTGCGTGTCAGACAGCTCATTTACAAGCATATTCAGCTCAGAGCTATTTACATTGTCCGCTATGCTATTATTTACACGATATATGTCAAATTTCTTTGAAAGCTCATAAAAGGTAGATAGCATAACAGTCTGTGATAGCCACAAAACTAAAAGCATAAGAAGGATAAGCGCAAGCATCGATATGAAAATCTTTGCCGCAATAGAGCTAAACCGTGTCTTTTTCTTCATTTTACTCATTCTTTATACTCAAAACGGTAGCCAACGCCACGGATTGTTACAATAAGGTCAGCGTATTTGCCGAGGCTCTTACGCAAAATCTTAATATGAGTGTCAAGTGTTCTGTCATCACCGAAGAAATCGTAGCCCCAAACATCGCTTAAAAGCTTGTCACGAGTAAGAGCGATATTTTTGTTTCTTATCATATAGAAGAAAAGATCATATTCCTTTGGCGACATATCCTTTCTTTCTCCGTCGATATAAACAATTCTTGCGGTGAAATCAACAACAATACCGCCACCCGCCATTGTGACAACCTCGTTTTTAGGCTCTTCCGGCTTTTCGGTGGTTTTTGAACGCTTCAAAATAGCGTTCACACGGAGCATAAGCTCCTTAGGAGAGAATGGCTTTATAACATAATCGTCAATGCCGATCTCAAAGCCATTGATTTTGTCATATTCCTCGCCCCTAGCAGAGAGCATAATAATTGGAATATCAGAAAATTTTCTAATTTCTCGACAAGCGGAAAAGCCATCAAGCTCAGGCATCATAATGTCCATAATAACAAGGTCGAAGTGCTTGTTTTTGATTTGAATAAGTGCGTCCATACCATTGCATGCCTCGCTGACAGAATGTCCCTCGAATTCGGCATACTTGCGTATGAGCTTTCTTATCATTTCCTCATCATCGGTTACTAATATGTTATACATTGTCATCACCTCATAAAAATAATAACATAAAAAAATGTATTTGTCAATAAAAAGCCGAAATGCGCTACTTAATTAGGGAAAAAGTAACGCATTCGGTATATAAAGGAGAAAGATAATGTCTTAATTTGGTTTTTCGTGTACCATAATGGTAACGGTTAAATATTCATTTCCGCGTCTAATATAAGCCTCAATTGTGTCCTTAGGCTTAGTCCTTGAAACAACAGAGCGGAAGTCCTCAAGAGAGGAAATATCAACGCCATTCATGGTGATAATTATATCTTGAACCTGCAAAATGTTATCATTATAGCCCTTTGCAAGATCGTGTACATATACATAAGATGATAGACGGTCACTTATAATTCCGGCAGTAACGCCGATAAATGGTCTGCCCTTAACATATCCAAACTCAACAATGTCATTAACAATAGCCTTAGCATCATTTGATGGAATAGCAAAGCCAATTCCCTCAACGCCAAGACCACTAGACTTAGCGTTTACAATTCCAATAAGCTTGCCCTTCATATCAAAAAGACCGCCACCGGAGTTACCCGAGTTTATCGCCGCATTTGTTTGAAGAAGATTAAAGTAATTTCCGTCAATCTCAATTTCTCTGTCAAGAGCGCTTATAATTCCGTTTGTCGCAGTTCCGCCAAGCTCACCCAATGGGTTGCCAATAGCGATAACCTCTTGACCTATAACAAGCTCATTTGAGTTTCCAAAGCTAGCACCTGTTAGCTTGTCGGTGGTTTCAATCATAAGAACCGCAATATCTCCATAGCTGTCCGAGCCACGAACTGCCTTTACAGGATATTTCTTGCCATCAGTTGTAGTAACAACTATTTTGTTGGAAACATTTCCGTTACCGTCCTCAATGACATGAGCATTTGTAACAACATAATATCCGGCATCAACGCCTTCAATCTTAAACGAGCCGATAATAACTCCACTGCCTGCACTTGAGCTGACAGTAATAGAATTTACGACAAACGAGGTGTTAATCTCAACTACACTGTCCTTCACCTTGTAAATTACCTCGGAGTAGGTTTTGTATTCCGTGCTCGCATCCGTGCTGGGAGTGCTGGGCGTCGTGCTTGGCGTGGACGGGGTTTGTGTTGTGGGAGTCCCAAAGATAAGGCTATCTACATTTTGAGTCTTGCCCGAGCCATTTGATGAAAGCTTGCCAACAATGATTATTCCAAAAATTGACATGAGCAAAAGAATTAAAACAAAAAAGATACAAACAATAGCTATAATTAAATTGTTTCTTCCCTTGCCACTCGCTCTTGTCGAGGCGCTGTCTGAAGAAGAGTGCTCGTCCTCGTTACTTGGCTCAGGGGAAAAATCATTATATATAAAATCTGCCATAGATTTAAGCTCCCTTCGGTTTTCTGCTCTTATTTTACAATATAAATGTGATGGTTTTATGATGATTATGAAAAAAATAGTTGAAAATATCAAAAAAATCTTGCAATTTTTAAATTATTATGTTAATATTATGACTGTACATACAAAAATGCGATGAAAAAGCTTGCGTTTGACAAAAAAATCAATATCCAGAGAGAAGCCCCGTGGCTGAAAGGGCTTTTGTTGATTAGTTAAACGCGTTTCACTTTGGAGCTTGCCCTCTGAATTTTCAGTAGGAGAGCACGGGCTGTCCCGTTACAGACATAAAAGGTTTTTGCCTTTGAGGGCCATGTGGCCGAAATGGGTGGTACCGCGAATTATTTTCGCCCCTGTCTTTTTGACAGGGGTATTTTTTGTATTGTAAAATATTTTTGCTGAGAATAGCGAGGATTGAAAAATGAAAGAAAGACTAGAGGCGCTACTCGAAGAGGGAGTAGCAAAAATCAAATCAGCCAAGACAGAGGCTGAATTGCAAGAGGTCAAAACACAGCTACTGGGAAAGAACGGAAGCATAACTGAGCTTCTAAAGGAAATTCCAAAGCTTGATGTATCTCTTCGTCCCGAAATGGGTAAGGCAGTAAATGCCGTGAAAGCACAGCTCACAGAGCTAATTGAAACAACAAGAGAGGAGCTTAAATTAAAGGCATCACAAATCGCGCCCGACTTTGACTGCACATTGCCCGGCATAGAGCCAAAAATAGGTGGACTTCATCCCATCACTCAAATGTGCTATGACCTAAATGACGCGTTTCGCTCAATGGGCTTTGAGGTGTTTAGTGGTCCTGAAATCACAAGCGAATACTACGCCTTCGACAACCTAAACTTCCCACCAAACCACCCCGCAAGAGAGAGCATGGATACCTATTGGCTTGAGGGACACGATAAGGGTGAGGCAAACGAGAAGCTCTGCCTTCGTCCACACCTTACAGGTGATAGCGTGCGCTATATGCAAACACATAAGCCACCATATCGCTTTGTTTATCCGGGACGAGTATATAGAAATGAAACAACCGATGCCCGTCACGAGCGTGCGTTCTTTCAATACGAGGCTCTAATCGTAGATAAGGACTTTACCTACACCGCAGGAAAGGTAATGATAAAGAGCATTCTTTCAAAGGTGTTTGGCCGTGATGTGCCCGTTAGAATGCGCGCAGGCTTTTTCCCGTTTGTTGAGCCGGGCTTTGAAATTGACATGGGCTGTCTTGTTTGTAATGGTAAGGGCTGTAGCGTATGTAAGCATGTTGGTTGGATTGAAATTATGCCCGGTGGCACACCTCATCCAAATGTTTTGCGCTCCGCAGGACTTGATCCCGACGAATACACAGGCTTTTATGTAAATATCGGTCTTGATAGACTTGTAATGATGCGCTATGGCGTTGATGATGTGCGTCTATTCCACAGCACAGACCTTCGCTTCTTAAAGCAATTCCGTTAAGGAGGAAAAGACAATGAAACTATCACTTAATTGGATTAAGGATTATGTAAAGCTCCCGGATGATATGGACCTTACAAGGCTCGCATACGATCTCACCATGTCAACAGTTGAGGTTGAGGGCTGTGAACGCCTTTCTGAGCGCTTTGAAAAAATAATAGTAGGTGAAATCAAAGAGGTTTTGCCTCATCCAAACGCTGACAAGCTCCGTATTTGCAAGGTGGATATAGGAGAGGGCGAGATAAAGGACATCGTATGTGGTGGAAGCAACCTCGAGGTAGGAATGAAGGTCGTAGTTGCTTGCCCCGGTGCTATGGTAAGATGGCACGGAGAGGGAGAGCCTGTTGAAATCAAAAACGCAAAGCTTCGTGGAGTTCCAAGCTTCGGTATGATTTGTGCCGCTGTCGAGGTAGGCCTAGCCGACCTTTTCCCTGTAAACGATGACCATGAAATTATGGACCTTACAGCCTTTGATGCTCCTGCGGGAACACCCTTGGCAGTAGCTCTTGACCTTGACGATATCATTCTCGAAATAGATAACAAGTCAATGACAAATCGCCCTGACCTTTGGGGACACTATGGAATAGCAAGAGAAATTTCAGCTCTTTATGACCTTCCGCTTGTTGAATTTGAAAAATATGTACCTACCACAACAGAAAAATACGATGTAAGAATACTTGATGCCGAAAGATGCCCACGCTATATTGGCGCGCGCATCGAGGGACTTGGCGTAAAGCCATCACCATTCCAAATGCAAACTCGTATTTGGAGAGTGGGAATGCGTCCAATCAACGCTCTTGTAGATATTACAAACTATGTAATGCTCGCAACAGGACAACCAACTCATGTTTTCGACTCTAACCACATAATCGATCATATCGAGGTTCGTCGTGCAAGCGAGGGCGAAGCACTAGGACTTCTAAACGATAAACAGCTAAAGCTTTGCACAGACGATCTTGTAATCGCAGATAGTGAGGGGGCAGTAGCTCTTGCAGGCGTTATGGGCGGTGCAAAGGACTCAGTTCTACCCGAAACTACAAGCGTAATTTTAGAGGTTGCTAACTTCGAGTCAAGAGGCGTTCGCAGAACAGCGCTTCGCTATGATAACAGAACAGAGGCGTCCTCTCGTTACGAAAAGGCAGTAGATCCTGAAAGATGCGATCAAGCGCTCTCACTCGCTATGAAGCTCTTTGCCGAGCTTTATCCCGAAATGAATGTTACCGCATTCAATGACCAATATCTAGGCAAGCTCGAAGAAAAGGAAATTGATGTTGACTTTGAATGGCTTGACCGTCGCCTCGGAATGCGTATTCCACAGGAAATTGTCGCAAGAAAGCTCGGCGCTCTGGGCTTTAAGGTAACATTTACCGAAAAGGGAATGCATATTGTAGTTCCAAGCTGGCGCTCAACCGGTGATGTATCTATAAAGGCAGACATCATGGAAGAGGTTGCTCGTATGTATGGCTACGAAAACTTCAAGGCAACATCTATTACCACCACCTTTGATGGTGCAATAAATCAGCTTGAGGTTGACCTCGTTCGTAAGATAAAGGAATACCTCGCATTCCGTTGTAATATGCAGGAAATTTTCACATATCCTTGGATGAGCGATGAGTGCGTGAATGCCATCTTCCCAACAACAGACGGAATTTTGGCGCTCGCAACACCGCCATCACCAAACGAAAGATATGTAAAATGCTCGCTCCTACCTAACATTTGTCGTGCAATCGTTAAGAACGAGCGTAATTTTGATAGCTTCGATATCTTTGAGGAAGCGCAGATTTTCCTCGATAGCGACTATACTCAAAATTATAAGGGCGAGAGCCTACCTTGCCAAAGAAAGCACCTTGGCTGTGCCTTTGTTGGCGCTTCCGATAGAGTAGCAGAGCTATTCCGTTACGCTAAGGGCGTTATCGGTGCTATGCCAAGCTATACTCATATGGAGTCCTTCACCTTTGAGAAAAACGAAAAGCCATATTGGGCTGACGATGTGGTATGGCAAAATATCATGCTAAATGGAAAGAAAATCGGTGATATCGCACTCTTGTCAAAGAAGAGCGCGCTCGCTTGTGGAATAAAGGTTCTTTCTGCAATTCTTGTAGAGCTTGACATGGACGCTCTCGTTCCATTCAAGTCAAGAACAAATCGTTACACAAGACTTCCCGAATTCCCAACAAACGAATTCGACATTTCCTTCCTTGTTGACTCAATGACCACATGGAATCAAATCTATGACGCAATAATGGGAAAGAAGAACGAGCTTTTGCAGGATGTCAAATTTGTCGAGGAATACAAGGGCAAGCAAATCCCCGAGGGTAAAAAATCAATCACAATCAAGCTGATAATCGGCTCTGCAGAAAAGACTCTTACAAGCCAAGAAATCGAGGCAGTCGCAAATAGCGTAATGAAAAAGCTATCAAAGCTTCTTAGCGCAGATGTTCGTACAGTATGAAAATAATCAAAAAATGGCGTGATGTTAAACACATCACGCTATTTTTTATTGACATAATCGCATATATGTGATAAAATCAACTTGTAAAGAGGTGATATTATTATGAACACACAATACATAGATCCAATGATAGGAACAGTTGGCGACGAGCAAGAAACAAGCCTTCATGGTGGTGGAAAAACGCACCCGGGCGCATGCCTGCCCGGTGGAATGGTACAGTTATCTCCCGATACAACCACGAGTGGAGATAATGGCACAGGCTATAACTATTGTCAAAGCACCATAGAGGGCTTTAGCTTTAACCACATGAGTGGAATTGGTTGGTATGGAGATTTGGGAAATCTTCAAATTATGCCCGTCACTAAAATAGGCGACCTTCGTAGTGGAAGTAATGAAGAAGTCCCGTTTTTGAAGGGAACAAGTGGCTGGAAATCCCATTTTTCTCACGAAAACGAGATTGCTAAGGCCGGATATTACTCAGTTAAGCTCGACGATTACGATATTATTTGCGAGGCAACAGTTACCATGCACACAGGACTTTTGAGATTTACCTATCCTGAGTGCGACACCCCCACGATAATCTTTAACTTTTCAAGAAGAATAGCAGGACACGCTGATTTTGAAAGTATAAAAATCGTCGATAACAGACACATAGAGGGACATATTCATTGTACACCCAAGGGCGGAGGCTTTGGCAGAGGCGGTGGAAATATTTCATATGAGCTATACTTTTCATGTGAGCTATCGCACCCCATCATCAGCGCTCAATTCTTTGAAAACGAGGAATATAAGAGCGAGGGCTTAACTACCTGTGATGGCGAGGATTTGGGACTTGTCGCTCGCTTTGAGAAGGGTACGGAGCAAATCACCATAAAATGCGCAATCTCGTACACAGACCTCGACGGAGCAAAGGAAAATTTCAAGCGCGAATGTGCTAAAATCGACTTTGATACCGCAAGAGAAAACGCAGATGCGACATGGCAACAGGCACTTGATATTATACATATCGAAACAGATAACGAAACAGATAAAACACTCTTTTATACATGCCTATACCACACCCTTTTAGATCCTCGCACCCAAATGGACGCAGACGGACGCTTCCGTATGTCAAACGGCGAGATTAAAAGGGCAGACTATACACATCGCACAATGTTTAGTGGCTGGGATGTGTATCGTAGCGAGTTTCCCTTGCTCACCATCATTCGCCCCGATATCGTAAACGACGAGGTAAGCTCACTTTTGAGCATTGCAAGCGAAATGAACACCTCGCTTCCCAGATGGGAGCTGATGGGCATTGACTCAGGCTGTATGGTTGGAGATCCGGGACTTCTGGTTTTTGCCGATGCGTATGTTAAGGGTATAAGAAATTATGACACTAGGCTCGCATACGAAATCTGCTATGCATCTGCAACATCAAGCACAATCCTTAGGGGCAGGCCCTTTAAGAGCCTTCACCCACAAGACGAGCAGTATAAAAACAATGCATTCGTCGTAGGTAGCCTAAGTAATACCCTCGAATTTTTGCTTGCCGATTTTGCTATGAGTAACCTTGCAAAGGCAATGGGTAATGATATAGATAGCGAGTATTTTAAGAAAAGATATCTTCGCTATAAGGAGAATTTCAACCACAAAACAGGCTTTATGGGAGCTCGTGATAAAGGTGGAGAATTTATCCCTTCAAATAGTGAATATGACACACAGGGTTGCGTAGAAAGCAATATTTTCCAACAATCATGGTTTGCTCCATACGATATCGAGGGGCTTAGCGAGCTGTTTGGCAAAGAAAGAGCAATCGCCTTGCTTGAAAGGCTCTTTGATAGCGCTGATTTTAGCGCTCTTTGGAACGAAAACTATAACCACTCAAACGAGCCATGTCATAACCTAACACACTACTTCACAGTCCTCGGCTTGCCACACAGAACTCAATATTGGACACGCAGAGTTCAAAAGGAGGCATATAGAACAGGCGCATTTGGATTTTGCGGAAACGAGGATGTAGGGCAGCTCTCTGCTTGGTATGTGCTAAGCGCTCTCGGCTTTGCACAAATCATGCCAACAAGCGACAGGCTTTATATAAACACACCACTCTTCAAATCTGCTAGCATAAGGCTCAATCCAACATATCATAAATGTCAAATTAGCGACACATTCTGCGTCGAATGCGACAATGACCCGCTTGATTTTCCTTATATTGATAGGCTCTACCTAAATGGAAACGAGCTAAATCGACACTATATTACCTATGAGGAGCTAACAAACGGATCAACCCTTAGGCTACTCTTAAAAAGAGAGCCTTAAGCAAAATAAAAGAGAGAAGCAAAGGAGAAGGCTATGAGCGCATATAAAAGGCTAAAAAGCCGAGTATATGAAATTATAGGCCCTGCAAGCAAGGGCAATAAGGCGTCTGCCGTTTTTGATATTCTGCTATGTACGCTAGTTATGCTATCAAGTGCGTCGGTTGTTGTCGAGCTATTTGACATACCGGGCAAGGTGCGTGATACAATCGTTATTTTCGAGTATGTGACGGTTGGACTTTTTATACTTGAATATTTAGTAAGATTGTGGGTTTGCGAGCTCGCATATCCCGAGTGTAAAAATAAGCTTAGCGCAATGTGGGAATTTATCACATCATTTGACTCACTTGTTGATATTTTGTCAATAGTTTCAATTCTTTTCAACCAAATTCCAAAGGAATTCGCAATTTTGCGACTTGTAAAGCTTGTGAAGCTCGTAAGGCTTGTGAAAATGTCAGATTATATCAAGCTTTCAAGGGGAATTGACGAAAAAATAGAAAAAATCAAGAAAAGAGTAAACGAAATAATTGATAAGGGCAAGGCAGGCGATATCGTTTCCAAAATATACGATATTGTATCTGTTGTCTTGATTTTGTTGTCTGTTTCCTTTATACTTGTTGAAACCTTTCCAATCTCCCCAACCGCACACAAGGCGTTATTTGTTTTTGAAGCGGTAATTGCAGTTATTTTCGCTATCGAATATGTGCTTAGAGTATGGACAGCACCTCTTGATTTTCCCGAAATGAGAGCAGATAAGGCGAGAATGAAATACATATTTTCATTTATGTCGCTTGTCGATTTGCTATCAATCGTTCCCGTGTTTGTCGCAGGACTTTCAACTGCGACGGGAATACTAAAAATATTCAAGCTCTGTAAGATAATTCGTCTTTTGAAGGCAAGCAGATATTTGAGCAGTATAGCCAACTTTGGCAAGGCAATACAAAGGAAAAAACGCCAAATTTTAATGTCACTTATCGCAATTTGCGCTATGATAGCCATTTGCTCAGTGCTTATGTATTCCTTTGAGAGCAAGGCACAGCCCGAGGTCTTTTCAAATGGCTTTAGTGGCATTTATTATTGCTTTCAGCTAATAGTGTCAGAGCAATCTGGAATAGAGGCACAAACACTTGCAGGACAGGTGCTTTCAACCATAATGCTTTTACTTGGTGGCTGTATGCTTGGCGTCCCCGTAGCTATTATCGCAACAGGCTTCGAGGATATGATAAAGGAGCAGTCAGGCGCAGAGGATGAGGGCAAAATATACGAGATATTAAAGGCGTATGACTCTCTTCCTGATAACGAAAAGAAAAGGGTTTTAGCTATAATATCCGAGGATAAGTCGGATTTAGCAGACGATTAGCCTTGCTTAAAGTAAAGACAAATATTATAGGCGCTCATACGAGCGCCTTTTTGTATTAAACCCCTTGATTTTTCCTTTATAATATGTTAAAGTATATAATAGTGAAGAATGCGTAAATATTAAGGAGAAAAAATGACACGCTTTAAATGTATAAAATGCTCCGCCTCGTTTGAGGATGAGATAACAGGCATACTTTATTGCCCCTATTGTGGCGAGGTTCAGCCTCTGCCACCCGATATCACCGAGGAGCAAAAGGAGCTAATCTACAATGAGGCAGTTCTGGTTGCAGATCGCGCAAGAAATGTTGAAAATCTCTCTGAGGTCGTTTCAATATTTGAACAGCTCGGTAGCTATAAGGACTCAATTCATCAAATTGACAGATGCAAAAGAAAGCTCACGGAGCTTAAAAATAACGCCATCTACGAAAAGGCTCTTGCTTGCATGGAAAAGGAGAGTATTCGTGGCTACAAGCAGGCAATAGAGCTGTTTGAGCAAATTCCCGATTGGCGCAACTCGTCCTTTAAAATTGACGAGGCTAAGGTAAAGCTTGACGCCTTGCTCGAAAGGCTTGAAAAGCGCAAACAGCTTGCTATGAAAATCACAATGATAGTAAGTGCATGCCTTATCGCGCTCGCAATTTTGCTATATGTGTTCTTAGAGTTCATTCTCCCCGCAATTCGTTATGCGGGCGCAAAGGGAGATCTCGAGGATAAGGAATACGAAAAGGCGTACGCAACCCTCGAGGATTTAGGTGACTATAAGGATTCGGCTACATTAATTAAGCAAAGTAAATATGAAAGAGGACTTGAATACCTTAACGCAGGCGACGCTCTAAACGCTTGTAAAATGTTTGGAGGTGCAAAGGGCTACAATGATGCAGAGCAAAGACAGCTCGCAATTTGTAAAACTCTAAGCATAAAGGAGCAAATTGAGCTCCTAGAGGAGGGCAATACCGTTCTCTTTGGTAAATATGAGCAGGATCTTACAGTAGATGGCAAGGAAACTCTTGATTGGGTAATCGTTCAAAAGGATCAAAACAAGGCACTTATTGTTTCTAAAAAGGCAATCGAGGCAACCCCGTATGGCGTTTCCGGTACAAAGTGGAGCAACTCAGCGCTTAGAAATTGGCTCAATTCCAATTTCATTGATGAAAACTTTACAACAACAGAAAAAAGATTTTTGCTAAATCAAATTACAACAACAATTTATAAGGACGCCGAGGGTAACGAAACCGTAAATATCTCTGATGATCGCGCAATTATCCTTAGCGAAAACGAGCTGAACAGATTTTTCTCAAGCGAGGAGGAAAGATGTGCGCTTGGCACAGATTACCTAAAATCA
This sequence comes from Clostridia bacterium, assembly GCA_017408585.1. Lineage (GTDB taxonomy): Bacteria > Bacillota > Clostridia > Oscillospirales > CAG-272 > RGIG2000. Next base: position 37,674 of record JAFQUJ010000008.1, read on the forward strand.
AAGGGCGTGTATGTAAATCAGGATAATGGAATGACACATTACTGGCTACGCTCAGCTACCACAAACGGCAACATAAAGTATGTAAACGGAAGTGGTGGAATAAATCAAGATGGCAAGAGTCCAATGCAAATCACCTCTGTTCGTCCTGCTGTATGGATTGATCTTGACTAATTAAAAAAGGCTGAGCTATGCTCGGCCTTTAAAGCTAATAAATTATTAAAAGAGGAATAAAAAATGGATGTAAAAGCACTTTTAAATCAAATGACCTTAGAGCAAAAGGTGGCTCACCTATCACAGTTTATTGCAAGATGCATAGTTCATGACGAGGGCGGAGATATCACAGGACCCTCAAGAAACCTCTCGCTCACCGACGAGGAGCTCGCATCATGTGGCTCTGTACTCAATGTAGCAGGAGCGGAGCACTCGATTGCAACACAAAAAAGACATCTTGAAATGGACCCCAATAAAATACCACTCTTGATAATGCACGATGTAATTCATGGCTGGCGTACCCTTTATCCAATTCAGCTGGGACTTGGTGCTACATGGGATACCGACATTGTTGAAAGATGCTCTCGAATGTCAGCAAGAGAGGCGTCAGCGGGTGGCGTTCATGTTACCTTCGCTCCAATGGTTGACCTGGTAAGAGATGCTCGTTGGGGAAGAAATATGGAAAGCTGTGGCGAGGACCCATATCTTTGCGCTAGAATGTCAGAGGCACAGGTAAAGGGCTTCCAAGGCGACCTTGGCGATAAAACTAGCGTTTGCGCGTGCGTTAAGCACTTTGCAGCCTATGGCGCAGCCGAGGGCGGACGCGATTATAATAGCGTAGATATGAGTGAGCATACACTAAGAGAATATTACCTTCCGGCATACAAGGCAGCAGTAGATGCAGGAGTTGGAATGGTAATGGCGTCCTTTAATACAATAAATGGCGTTCCATCAATTGCGAATAAGTGGCTACTTGACGACATACTAAGAGGAGAATGGGGCTTTAACGGACCAATAATCTCAGATTATAGCGCGTTTAGAGAGCTCAAAAATCATGGCTTTAGCACAGGCAATAAGGAAAGCGCAAGATTGGCAATTGAAGCAACAGCCGATATCGAAATGATGTCAAATTGCTATGTAAAGAATCTATGTGAGCTAGTTGCCGAGGGCGTGGTTAAAGAAAGCCAAATTGATGAATGCGTGCTTCGTATTCTTGAGCTTAAAAATAAGCTTGGACTATTTGAAAATCCATATCGTAACGCAGACCCGGAGCTTGAAAAGGCACTCGCACTCTGTGAGGAGCATAGAGCAATCGTAAGAGAGGCAGCAGAGAAGAGCGCAGTATTGCTCAAAAATGATGGCGTATTGCCACTTAGCGCTGACTTAACCAAAATCGCTATAATAGGACCATATGCAAATATGGGTATGATCGGTGCTTGGGCTTGCCACGGAATAGCTGATGAGGCTGTGACAGTTTATGAGGGCGTAAGGGCTCTAAATCCAAATGCAACAATCACATTAGCAGAAGGCTTTAAGGGCGATCTAAACGAAGAGCCCGATTACAAGATGATAAAAGAGGCTGTAAAGGTAGCAAAGAAGGCGCAAGCGGTTATTCTTTGCATAGGCGAGCTCTCTGAGCAAAGCGGAGAAGCACGCTCAAGAGCTGATATTAATATGTCAAAGGCGCAAATTGAGCTAGTAAAAGAGGTATGCAAGGCAAACAAGAACACAGTATGCGTTGTATTTAACGGAAGACCTATTATTTTAACCGATATTATAGACACAGTCCCCGCCATTTTCACTGCATGGCAACCTGGAACGGAGGGCGGAAACGCTATTGCAAATCTTATCTTTGGTAAGGCTAATTTCGAGGGTAAGCTCCCAATGACATTCCCACGCCATCAAGGACAAGTCCCACTTTACTATAACTATCTCAATACAGGCAGACCTGTGGTTGGTGCTAAGGATCGCTTTTATAGTGGCTATATCGATGAAACAAACGACCCGCTATTCCCATTTGGCTATGGCTTGTCATATTCAAGCTTTGAAATCGGTAAGCCGGAGTTTAGCGCAAATGAAATGACAAGAGAGGATAGCGTTACAGTATCCATAAAGGTTAAAAACACCTCTGATGTGGCTGGAAAGGCTACACTTCAGCTCTATATTCGTGACCTCTATGCATCACTTACAAGACCCGTCAAGGAGCTAAAAGCCTTCAAAAAGCTATCTCTTGATGCAGGCGAGGAGCAAACCGTTTCCTTTGAAATCACAGAGGAAATGCTTAAATTCCATACCGCAAGTGGAAAATATGAGGCAGAGAATGGCGAGTTCCGTATATTCGTATCTGATTGTAGTAACACAGAAGAGTATGCAACACTAATACTTAAATAAAACAAAAGCCTCGACACCTGTCGAGGCTTTTTGCTTTATAAATCCTTAACCATATCCTGAATTAAAGCAATTTCTCTTGCATATCCGTCAAGCTCATTTGGAGTTTCAAGACAAATAGGTAGAGAAGCAATAATAGGATTTGTAACAATACGCCTAATTCCCTCAAGTTCAAGAGTTCCGAGACCGATTTTCTCGTGTCTGTCCTTTTTTGCACCGAGTGGGTTTTTACTGTCGTTTAGGTGAATTGCCTTTAAATAATCAATGCCAATAATCTTGTCAAATTCGTCAAGCACCGCCTCGGGATTTGTCGCGATAGAATAGCCTGCGTCACTTACATGACATGTGTCAAGGCAAACACCAAGGTGCGAGGTGTCCTCGACAAGATCAATTATGCGCTTTATCTCCTCAAAGCTCTTTCCAATCTCTGTGCCCTTTCCCGCCATCGTTTCAATTAAAACGGTGGTTTTTTTTGCGTGCTTTAAAATTGTGTTGAGCGTGTCAGCGGTTTTTTCAATTCCAACATCAACACCCTGTGAAACATGATTTCCCGGATGGAAATTGTAAAGCGCTCCCGGAAGCCTTTCAAGAAGAGCAACCTCCTTCGCCATCGTTTCCTTAGTGTAATCACGAATGCCCTCATCGCTCGCACAGGGATTAAAGGTATATGGAGCGTGAGCTATAATAGGGGCAAAATCGTTTTCAACGAGAAGCCTTGCAAGCGCATCGACATCTTCAATTGATGGCTCTTTATGAGATGAGCCTCTTGGATTTCTTGTGAAAAATTGAAAGGTTTTCGCTCCAATAGATAGAGCAACCTTGCCCATGTTTTCCCAACCATCTGAAACAGAGAGGTGACAGCCGAGCTTTAATTCCATAATAACACCGCCTTAGAGAATAAAATCAAATTCAAAATCATAAATAGAAACCGCATCACCATCGGCACAGCCCGCCTCGCGAAGCTTGTCAATTACGCCACTCTTAAGTAGAACCCTTTGGAAAAAGCCAAGAGATTCGCGGTCCTCAAAGTTAACCTGTCCCACAAGATTGAATAGCCACTCACCCTCAACAACATAAACGCCGGCAGAGTCACGAGTAATCGTGATTTCATGGTCGTCACCACTAAGGATTTTGTCCTCCGGTAAGTAGTCGGCTTCAAATATTGTAAGAGGTGGAAGCTCCTCGAGCCTTTTCGCAACATAAGCTACAAGCTCCTCGGTATTTTCGCCCGTATATGCTGAAATATACATAAGCTCCCAGCCACGCCCCTTGACATAAGCCTCAAATTCGTCAACATCAAAGGCATCTCTGTCGATTGAATCAACCTTGTTAGCAATAATAATTCTGGGCCTTGTTGCAAGCTCAGGGGAGAATTTCTCAAGCTCTGTGTCAATTGTGATAATATCGTCAATTGGATTTCTGCCCTCAATGCACGATACATCAACCAATTGGAGAAGAAGCCTACATCTTTCAATGTGTCTTAAAAATTCATGTCCAAGTCCAAGACCATCTGATGCACCCTCAATAAGTCCGGGAATGTCAGCCATAACAAAGCCTTGACCCTCGCGCACTCTAACAACACCGAGATTTGGCGCAAGAGTAGTGAAGTGATAGTCAGCAATTTTTGGACGCGCATCACTTACCGCTGCCAAAAGTGAAGATTTTCCGGCACTTGGAAGACCAACAAGGCCAACATCAGCTAGCATCTTTAATTCAAGCGTTAGCTCCCATTCCTCGCCCTTCGTTCCACTCTTTGCAAACATAGGAATTTGTCTTGTAGGTGTCGCAAAATGCTTGTTACCCCAGCCACCACGGCCACCCTTGGCGCAAACCCAATCCTCGCAATCTGACATATCCTTCAAAATTTTCCCACTCAGAGCATCTCTTACAAGAGTACCCTCCGGAACTTTAATTATAATATCTTCGCCGTTTTTACCGTGGAACTTAGCACCTGCGCCATCACCACCATTTTCGGCTACAAATTTCCTTTTATATCTAAATGAAAGCAGAGTGTTAGTGCCCTTGTCAATGGTGAAAATAATGTTTCCACCTCTACCACCATCGCCACCATCAGGACCACCCTTGGCTACATACTTTTCTCGCCTAAACGAAACACAGCCATTACCGCCATTTCCTGCCTTGACATAGATTTTTACCTTATCAATAAACATTTTAACCTTCCAATCTAACTATTTTTTCACACCTAGCCTTAACAACCTCATCTCCGAGCCTTAAATCAAAGCTCTCACTTGGTGCTAGGAGCTGTCCCTTTATAAACAAATCGCCATCAGCCTCATAGGAGAGCGCACTGACAATAATCATAGCTCTGCCATCAGGCAAAAAGCTCTTGCTAGTGATTTTCCCTGCAAGCCTTCCTTTTTTTGTGAATAGTTCGTCATCAACAGAGAAGGAGCTCTCATGCTCGCTATCAAGAGACAAAATATAATTAACCTCAAGCTTATCCTTTGTAATATCTAAAATATCATTGCCCAAAATCACAAAAACAATAGTGCAAATTGCAAAAATCAAAGCAACAACAATAAAGAAATCCACAAGATTAAATCTGTATGCGTTAGCCTCGCCCTTACCCATGTAATCTCCTTAAATTTAAAAATTCCTTTAATCAATCTCTTCTAATGACGGGATCAATTTCGTTTACCTTAATTCCTAAGCTCTCTGTGTCAGAGGAGCGCTTTTTCTTCTTTTTTGGAGTGCGAACATACTTTCTCTTAGGAACGAAATCCCTTGAATTGTTTTTTTCAAGCTCGATATCAATGCTCGCAGTCAATACATCAACAGAAATCATTCTCGGAGCACTCGCCTCGTCGCGTTCAATTCTAATATAAGCAAAGGTAAGAGAAGCGCACAGAATAAATACAACAAGAATTGTTTTGTCGCTCCAAATAAAGCCATAGAAGCCCGATACTAAAAGCCCAAACACGCTACAAAAGCCCGCAAGAGCATTTATTCTACGAGTTTTTTTCTGCGTCTTAGCACAATAAGTAAGACACAGCTTAAAGAACACCACAATCGCACAAATAAAGAGAATAAGACCAATTATACCGCATGAAATTGCAAGCTGTAAATAGGTATTTCCGCTATTCGCAATCGGCTCACCACCAACTAACGCACCATGAGCGAGCGAGAACGCACTATCACCAAGACCAACACCGAAGGGCCTTTGCAAAATCATCTCAATAGACGCATCAAAAAGCATTAATCTATATGCGTGAGTGTTAGTAGGTAAAGCAACAATAGCTTTAATTGATTCAATTGCATGCTCGGGCAATGCATACGCCAAAACAAGACAAGTCGCAACCACCAAAAGCACAGCGTAAATTGTGTTTCTGTGGAATATAATCAGCATCAAAACGAGCAATGCAAAAACGCCAATAAAGCCAACCTTTGAATAGGTCAAAATAAGTGCAGTTATTGCAATCGCACTGCAAATAAGACCAATAACCCTTGCAGGCGCGCCCTTTCCCGACAAAACAAATAAAAGCAAGAAGGGTAGGCACGCAACAATAAATAACGCAAATGAATCCGGGTCGGCAAAGGTAGAATTAACTCTGTCGTGAATGGTCGCAAATGCCGACATACCACTCCATGTTATTTCCAGCTTGCCTAAAACAAATTGAATAATACCAATAAGCGAAGAAATTGTACAGCAAATGCAAATAGCAACAATGCAACGCCTGTACCATTCCTTTGAGCGCACAAGATTAGAAACTACAAAAAATGAAGTCAAAATGCAAAGCGTAAGCGCCATATCCTTAGTTGACGATGGCATATCAAAGGAAATAAAGCCCCCAAGAGTGCAAACAGCCATCAAAATTACCATCCAAAGATCGAGAAATTCAAACTTGAAGGTTCTTCTTCCAACAATACACTTTACCAAATAACAAATCGCCACATAAACGCCAATAATCGACATAACAAGAGAAGATGTAAATGGCGCAGTTAGAATAAATATCAATACACCTGCCTCGGGCGTGATAAGCACCTGATAGGCAAGGAATAGAATTCCAATCAAAGCAAAGGTCCAAAGAGGGCCTAAGAAATAAGATATAATCGCAAGAACGAAGCCGGCAATAAGCGAAATACTGGGCGAGGAATGTGCTCCCTCATCAATTGCCTCTGAATAGCTGTCCTCGCTAAAGCCGAGAAAACGGAATAAAATTAAATTCGTCAGCGAGCTATCAAGCAAAAATGAAGCAATCGTTCGCTTAGAAAGCATCATGGGTAAGGAAATCACTCCGACTACAATTCCTACAACAAGAGAGGAGAGAGGGGAATAAATTATATTTACATAATCTTGAATAAAAAATATTCCACAGGTGAGAAGCGCCATTGTAAATAGCACAATACCATAATCCCTCATAGAAACACGAAGCAAAAAGCCTTGAATTTTTGGAATTATGTTTACAAGCACATTTTTTTCAAGTGCGCGAGCAATCGTTCTTTTGGTTCTTTTCTCGCCGGAATGCTGTCTTTTCTTAGCTATGCTCCTAAATTTTTCATTATCTCTGTCATAAGAGGTGAAAAAGTGACCAAATATTCCATTTTTAAGGCTCGAAAAAAGCCAAGCGCTGATTCTGCTAAACACAGAGCTTGTTACTTGATTAGATTTAGGCTGTTTGTTTTCCAAATTATCACATCCAATAACTAAATTTTTTAAATATGCTCACCCTAAAGCCTATTTTTTCTTTTTTGGCTTGGGTGGATGCGCTCTTAGATATTCCTCGTATAAATCGGGACGACGCTCCCTTGTCAATTCAAGCGAACGCTCCAAACGCCAAGCATCAATGTTTTGGTGATGCCCCGAAAGAAGAACCTCAGGCACAGCCTTACCACGAAAAACAGGAGGGCGTGTGTATTGAGGATACTCTAAAAGCCCTGATGCAATGCTCTCATCCTCGTGACATATCTCGTCAGAGAGAACGCCATCAACTAGTCTTGCAACCGCATCAACAATTATACAAGCAGGAAGCTCTCCACCGGTCAAAACATAATCTCCTATGGAAATCTCCTCGTCAACAATTTCGTCAATCACTCTTTGGTCTATTCCCTCATAGTGACCGCAGAGAATAGTCAAATTGTCATATTCAGAAAGCTCCTTAGCAACAGAATGGTTGAAAATTCTGCCCCTCGGAGAAACATATATTACCCTTGATTTTCCATCACCCTGCATCGCCTTGACCGCATCAAAGCAATCGCAAATTGGCTGTGTCGCCATAAGCATACCCTTGCCACCACCATAAGGCGTGTCGTCAACCTTTTTGTGCTTGTTTGTGGTGTAATCTCTTATATTGTGTGTAAACACAGAGATTATACCGTTTTTTTGCGCTCTGCCAATAATGCTCTCGCCAAGAACAGAATTTACAAGCTCAGGAAAAAGCGTTAAAATATCAAATCTCATTCAATCATTCCCTCAATAGGTCTTATAAATATACCCTTTTCAAGCGAAATTTCTATTACAAACTCGTCAATAACGGGCACATATGAGAGCTTTCCGTCATCACCCTCTACAACATAAATGTCCTGCGCACCACTATTTATTACATCCTTAAGAATGCCATATTTTACCTTGGTGTCAGCATCAAGCACATCAAGACCGAGCAAATCCACAATAAAGAAGCTACCCTCGTCACAGGGGATTTCACTTCTGTGCGCAAAAACCGTCTGTCCTCTTAGCTTAGTCGCCATGTCAGCGTCGGTTATCGTGTCGAGTAAAACAAGCGCACCGCCCTTGTAAGGAGAGCATTTGCGAATTTTAAGCCCATTATATGAGCCATCGCTTGACTTGAAATAAAGCTTTTTTATAGCCGAAAACGCCTCATATGAGTCGCACATATGATTTATTACAAGCCCACCATTAAGACCATGAATTTTAACTATATAGCCACATTCTAAGTATTCAACCATTGTAAGAAAGCCTTTCAAATAGATTAAGTATATAAAATTCCACCATATATTCTAGCATAATAGTAAAAAAATATCAAGTATTATATAAAATAAAAAATATAAAAAAATTTAAAAAAGCTCTTGACAAGCGTGTACTATTGTGCTAAAATGCTTATACCTCAAGCAGAGAGGTTCTTTTTTGTGCGCTTAAAGCACGAAAAAACCAAGGGCTTGATTTCTCTCTGTGTCGAGGGAGGTACTGCGTGTAACTACGCAAATCATGGGGTTTACCCCAAATACAAATGGGAGGTGCCGAAATCATGGCTAATGAAGCGAGAGTCAAAATCACATTGGCATGCACTGAGTGCAAGCAGCGTAATTACGACACAAAGAAGAACAAGAAGAATGATCCAGACAGACTTGAAATGAATAAGTTCTGCCCATTCTGTCGTAAGCACACCTTGCATAAGGAAACTAAGTAAGGAGGATATTATGGCTGAAAACGAAAGCAAAAAGCAGAAAAAGCCCGGCTTCTTTTCAAGACTTGGACAAAAGCTCAAGAACTTGAAGAGTGAGTTCAAAAAGGTAACATGGGCTTCACCAAAATCCGTGTTTAAGAGCTTTCTTGTAGTAATAGTGTGCACTGCGGCAATCGCACTTGCACTTGGAATTCTTGACCTCGGCCTAATGTGGTTCTTTAATTTCCTTGCAAAGATAATACCAGCGTTCAGTAGCTGATAGCGAGGTGTTACAATGAGTGATTTTAATGAATTAACCGCCGGTCAAAAATGGTATGTAATTCATACCTATACTGGTCACGAAAACAAAGTAAAAAGCACTATTGAGAGAATAGTAGAGTCCAAGGGACTTCAAGATTTCATTCTTGATGTTAAAGTTCCTACTGTTCCTGTTATAACCACCGATGCCAAGGGCAACGAAAAGGTTATCGAAGAAAAGCTATATCCCAGCTATGTATTCGTTAAAATGATAATGAATGACGAAACATGGCATGTAATCCGTTATATTAGCGGAGTTACAGGCTTTGTAGGCCCGGGATCAAAGCCTGTTCCACTTTCTGACGAGGAGGCCCTTGCAATCAGTGGAGAGGAAAAGGCAAAGGTTGATGCATTCAACATTGGTGACGAGGTTGATATTATCGATGGTATCCTAGAGGGACACAGCGGTAGAATCAGCGAAATCTCCGAGGAAACCGGCGAGGTTACAGTAATCGTATCCTCGATAGGCCGTGAAATGCCTGTCAGCCTAGATGCAAAGTGTATCAAAAAGAAATAAACAAAGTGGGCGACATACTTTACAAAGGGTCGCAAATAAGTGGGAGAGAGTAAAATATATTCGAATGCTCTCGTACAGTACCACATAGGAGGAAATAATAATGGCTAAGAAAATTCAGGGTTATATTAAGCTTCAAATCCCTGCTGGAAAAGCAACACCACAACCACCTATTGGACCTGCACTTGGTCAATATGGTGTATCAATTCCTAACTTTACAAAGGAATTTAACGAAAGAACAAAGAACGATATCGGCTACATCATTCCTGTTGTAATCACAGTATATGCTGACCGTTCATTCACATTTATCACAAAGACACCACCTGCACCGGTTCTCATTAAGAAGGCTGCTGGCATCGAAACTGCATCAGCAACTCCTAACAAGACAAAGGTTGCAAAGCTCACAAGAGAGCAGGTTAGAAAAATCGCTGAAACAAAGATGCCTGACCTCAATGCTGGCTCACTCGAGGCTGCTATGAGAATGATCGAGGGAACTGCTCGTTCAATGGGTATCACTGTTGAGGACTAAGGTAAGGAGGTAATTTGAGATGAAAAAGGGAAAGAAATATATCGCAAGTGCTGAACTTATCGAAACAGCAAGACTCTATGATCCGGAAGAGGCAATGAGACTCGTATGTGAAACATCTAGAGCAAAATTTGATGAAACAATCGAAGTACATGTTCGTCTAGGCGTTGACTCTCGTCATGCTGACCAACAGGTTAGAGGCGCAGTTGTTCTTCCACACGGAACAGGTAAGAAGGTTCGCGTTCTCGTATTCGCTCGTGGCGACAAGGCTAAGGCAGCTGAAGAGGCTGGTGCAGACTATGTAGGAGCTGAGGAATATGTTGAGAAGATTACTAAGGAAAACTGGTTTGAGTTTGATGTAGTTATCGCAACACCTGACATGATGGGCGTTATCGGTCGTCTTGGTAAGATTCTCGGTCCTAAGGGACTTATGCCTAACCCAAAGGCTGGTACAGTAACAATGGATACTGCTAGAGCCGTTCTTGAGGCTAAGGCAGGTAAGATTGAATACCGTCTTGATAAGACAAACATTATTCACTGCCCAATCGGTAAGGCTTCATTCGGTCCTGAAAAGATCGGTGAAAACTTCGCAACCTTGCTCGCAGCTATCATTAAGGCTAAGCCGGCAGCTGCAAAGGGACAATACATTAAGAGCTGCACAGTAGCTTCAACAATGGGCCCTGGTATCAAGGTTAACGCAGCAAAGCTTTAATCAAAAATAAAAGAGATTTGCAAAATGCAAATCTCTTTTTGCTTTTTATTCCGGTAAAAAATGCGGACGAGAGTCCGCATTTTTCTTCATTTAATTATACATTAATTATATATTTTGTATTTTAGCCTTAAATTATCAGCAATCATGGCGATAAATTCGGAATTTGTTGGCTTGCCTCGACTATTTTGAATTGTGTATCCAAAATAAGAATTTAATGTGTCAACATCACCTCTGTCCCACGCAACCTCGATAGCATGACGAATGGCTCTTTCAACTCTTGATGTTGTTGTGGAGTATTTCTTCGCAACAGATGGATAGAGAATTTTCGTAACGGAATTTATCATTTCTCCGTCAGAAATGGTCATAAGTATCGCTGTTCTCAAATATTGATATCCCTTGATGTGTGCAGGAACACCGATTTGATGGATAATTTTTGTTACCTGACTCTCCATGTCGTCCTGACTTGGTCGATCTTCTGTAACAGGGGACTTTATAGGCTTCCTTGATTCTGCAATAGTCTTGATGTGCTCGCAAAGGCTATTGAAATCAAATGGCTTTAATAGGCAAATCGACGCTCCGACATTAATAGCCTCTACAAGAACGCTTTGATTTGCTACAAGAGATGCAATAATAAACGCTGGTGGAGCATCTGTGCCAAAATTAATGCCCTTAGTGTTTCTAATAAGCCCGATTCCGTCAAGCTTTGATAGCCAAAGATCCGCTATAACAATGTCGGGATGAGTGCGGTTTATCTTAATGATGGCATCTTCACCATTAAGCGCCTCCTCAATGTCACGAAAGCCTCTTTTTAAAAGTGCTTCCTTTGTAGAATGACGAGACTGCGCATTCTCGTCAGCGATTAGGATTTTTAGTGTAGATCTCATAATCTGCTCCTTTAGGAAAATATTCAATTTTGTGCTAGCAATATAAGTTTAACACATTGACAAGCACTATTCAAGATGGAATATTTAACAAAAAATGTCACCACTTTTTATGAGTTTTCACCAAAACCTCTAATAAATTTGTTCCAAAATGTTCCAAAAGGTCGAAGATGCGAAAAATCGTCAAAATTGATTTTTATCACAATCTCAGAAAATAAAGCTTAAAGCCGAGAAAATAAACTGAAAAATACCTAAAAGACAAAATAATGTAGTAATTAATTTGTAAAAAAATAACCCATTTCGTTATATCTCAAAAAACATTGTCTATACTGACTGTTCCGTGTATTTTAATCTCCTCAATTGCTCGCCTCACAAGCGCGACACTTTCGTCAAGCCCGCTAGATGACGCATCGCTCATTTTCACCTTTAATATATCAAGATTTTTTTCAAGCTCGTCGCTCTCCTTGTGAGGCACGGAAATAGAAACAATCAAGCTACAATTGTTCCATTTTTGAACTAAGGCGTCAAGCGAGCCGGTGTCGTCACTTGATGAGATTTTGTCGATGTGATAGAGCATATCATCACTTACTTCGGAAATGTAAATTCCATTCCAAATAATAACTCCACAAAGCAAAAGCAGAGCTATTGCCGAAAACCAAAACGCTTTCATTTTTCTTCCTTTTTAATTATATTTATATTATTAGCATCATCAATGGTTAATAAAAGAATGTCCACGCGCTCCAAGCCTCTCCTTTTTAGCTCATTCAAAAGCCATTCCTCACTTTTACCTAAAAGAGATAGCTCCTTTAAGTTAATTTGCTCATCAATGATTATAGCGTGCGCAATTCCGCTAGGCTTAGGCCTTTTGTTAAGAATGTCCTCTATTGTAACCCCTCGCTTGTCGTCCTTTAAAAATACTGATAGCTTCCCATTTTGCTCTAAAATGGCATAGTCAACATCCTCAATGCTTGCGACATCCTTTAATCGTAGCTCCGATAAAAGCTCACTTATGCTTATTCGTAGCCTCGATAGCTCCCTTTGATTTAAAACGCCATGCTTAATGATTATACTGGGAGTCCCCATAAATATCCGCTTGAATAAAGGCGACTTGGTAACCAAAAACGAGGTTATCACCTCCATAGAAAACAAAAAGATAAGCGGAATAATAGAGTAGGCAATAGGAATTGAAATATCCTGTATAGGATTTATGGCAAGCTCCGATAGCATGAAGGTCGTTATAAGCTCGGATAATTGCATTTCTCCTACCTGACGCTTGCCCATTAGCCTGATGGCGCAGGTGAAAAGCACATAAATAATTGCAGTCCTAATAAGTACAGTAGCCATGTTTCTCCTAAATGAACGCTAGTTTATATGAATATTTTTAACAAAATTGCGCAAAACATTCCTTAAAAGCACATTTTTTTGTGCATAAAGTAAAAAGTTAGAAAAAAGCAGAAAATCTCTTGATTTTTTCTGACTTTTGTTGTAGAATATACAAGCATCGTGTAGCAAACAAATTTGTTAAAATTTTTTAAAAAAACTTTAAAAAAGGTATTGACAAAGGGGAAGATACATGATATAATAGCAAGGCTGACTGCGAGAGCGGGAGGCAAAAGATCCTTAAAAATTGAACAAAGAAGGAATTAGTTAAGATAACTAAGTACAAAGACGGAACTCTTAAAATTCTTTTAGAGAAGAACTCAAAAA
>JAFQUJ010000009.1 GCA_017408585.1 Clostridia bacterium
CTGATTTAGATGCACGTAGGTTTTGCAGAGGGTATAGAACCCCCTTGGCGATGATGGGAGTTGCACTTGACCGCTATCTTCCGGGGCGCAACGCCATGCTTGCAAACGAGTCCTATGTAAAACTCATTTAATTCCCATCTGTTTCTTTACCTGCTTTAGTTCTTTCTTGAACTTCGGATTTCTCAAGTCTTGATTTGCTCTCCAAGCAGGAATCATATCCCAATATGGCTCGTTAGATTTCTTCTTGATACATTCAAGTAAGATAGGAAGTTGAATATGCAAATCCCATCCAATACCTTTATTGCTAAAGCCGCCCAACACATCACTACTGTGCAAATCCAATTCCTTTTCACCTTTAAGAGCAACATATGTTTTTCCACTCTGATAATAAAGATAATTTGGTTTGCGAGCATCAATGCTTCTTCCGTAATGTATGGTATAGTTATCTTCGTCCGGATCAATGGGCATATTGCCTATGATTTCACATTCGCCATAATAAAAAATATTATCCATAATCATTTGTGAAGGCAACATTTTGAGGCGAATAAGTTGTTCTGGAGTTATCGTTGCATCCTCGGTAGCAATATGATAAACCGCAACACAAAGCGGCTTACCCATAAATACATCCCAAAATTGAATTCCGTCTTTTCTCATTTGAGCATAGTCAACGAGGATTCGTCCGTATCCGAACAGCCTGCGATTTATACGGAATCTGAAAAAATCGCCTTCCTTGAACTTTTGATGAATTTTCGTGCGGTTGGCAAATTCGTTGATGTCTTTAAGCTCCTTTTCTTCGGTATTTAAGCACCAATTATCTACCCACATGGAAAAATCTTTAAGAGTTTCAGGCTTCTCTGCGTTGTAAAAAGAGCGATAAAAGCATTGATCAGCAGTATTATTAACCACGGCAACATATCCGCCGTCAAATGAAAGCGACATACCAATAGGAGTTTTCTTCACAAGATTTGCGGATGTGAAATTTTGTGGTTTTCCTTTGTCTGTTTTAGGAAGTATTTTTGTTCCATCTTCAGAAAGCGTTTGTTCCACGCCGAACTCTTGATACATCTCGCGCCCGGCAGTATCAGACACTTGAATAACTTTAACTATTTTTGAACCGTCAAGGAAAGCATATGTAACATAATGGTCATACGGACTTGCTTTAACTTCAACCTTTTTCCAGCTATCAAGTATAGGTGGGATAGCAAAGCACTTTCGTTGTTCATTTGTAAGTTCAAACATATCCTCGCTCCTTTCACATTTTTATACTATCCATATTATACCACAATTGTATAAACATTTCAACAGGGAACAGCACTGCCCAACCATGCTCACGCATTGATTTTTAATTAATCATCATAATCGCTAATGTAATTGTATCATAATTAAAAATAAATGTAAAGTAAATAGTTGAAAATATATAAACAAAAAGACCATCGTGTGACGGTAGTAGCAGTTGCTTTGCAATCCTACATGGCGATGCCATGATAGGACGGAACCAGGATGCTTTTTGCAGGCAAAAAGAGCTTCGCTTGCGCAGCCAATTCGATTTGCGTTGCAAATACGAAGCTGTTTTGAATCTACAATTTCGTTACCATAAATAAATAAAAAGACCATCGTGTGATGGTAGTAGCAGTTGCTTTGCAATCCTACATGGCGATGCCATGATATAGGACGGAACTAGGATGCTTTTTGCAGGCAAAAAGAGCTTCGCTTGCGCACCCAATTCGATTTGCGTTGCAAATACGAAGTTGTCTTGAATCTACAATTTCGTTACCATAAATAAAAAGACCATCGTGTGATGGTCTTTTTATTTATGGCAGCGGAACTAGGATTCGAACCCAGACATACAGAGTCAGAGTCTGCTGTGCTACCTTTACACAATTCCGCTATTGCTAGACTATTTTAGCACAAGAAAAGCTCATTGTCAACATTTTTTCGAAATTTTATTGAAAAAATATGCACAAAGGAAAAGCAACTCCGAAGAGTTGCTCTATCTTATACAGTAATAACTCCAACACCCTCTAAAATGGCGAAAACAAGAACGACCACAAGGCAGACGGGAGTTATATATTTAATCATAACTGAGAAAAGAGTTTTTTGCTTAAACTTGCCTGAGAGAGAAACCTCTTCGATGATTGTCGAGGGCTTGATAAAGAACGAAATCAAAATGCAAGTGATAAGCGCGATAATCGGCATCATAACACTATTTGTCAAGAAATCAAAGAAATCAAGGAAAGCAAACTTGCCAAAGAACAATACCTCGCTCCAAACGCTATAACCAAGGCAAGAGAGAAGTCCGAGCAAAATGCTTGTTCCAAATACGATAAGACACGAAATTTTTCTTCCAAGCTTCCACTTATCTTGAATTGTAGAAACAACAGTTTCCATAAGTGAAATTGACGAGGTAAGCGCAGCCAAAAGCACCATGATAAAGAACATAGCACCAATAAATGCACCGCCAAACATATTGTCAAATACCTTAGGAAGAACGCCAAACATGAGTCCGGGGCCCTTTGTTAGCTGTGAGGGATCGTAGGCAATACAAGCGGGAATAATCATAAGACCTGCTAAAAAGGCGATACCTGTGTCGAAGATTTCGATTTGGTGAGTTGATTTTTCGATGCTGATTTCCTTCTTCATGTAAGAGCCAAAGGTAATCATAATACCCATAGCAAGCGACATTGAATAGAATAATTGACCGAGCGCCGAAACAAAGGTCATATAGGTGAATTTTGAAAAATCAGGCTTAATATAGTAAACGATACCGTCCCAAATGTTGTCAGTGGTGACAAAGGTATATACGATAATGAAAACCATAAGCACAACAAGCACAGGCATCATTATCTTGCTCACCTTTTCAACTCCCTTTTGAACACCGAAAAGAACGATAAGAGCAGTAGCTCCCATAAAGAGAGCAAACCAGAAAATAGGTTGCCAAACTCCCGAAATATAGTCACCAAAATATGAGCTTGATGCCATATTTGACATCTCACCTGTAACAAAGCCAAATGCGTATTTTGTAACCCAACCGCCAATAACAGAGTAGTATGGCAAAATGAGAAGTGGCACAATCGACGCCAAAACACCGACAAAGCCAAATCGCTTATCAAGCGCGCGATAAGCACCGATAGGGCTCTGCTGAGTTTTTCTACCGATAGCAATCTCCGCTATCATAAGAGAAAAACCAAAGGTAACGGATAAAATTATATAAACCAAAAGGAAGATACCGCCACCGTATTTTGCGGCAAGATATGGGAAGCGCCAAATGTTACCAAGCCCAACTGCCGAGCCCGCAGCTGCCAAAACAAAGCCGATTTTACCTGAAAAAGAGCTTCTTTTAGCACCACCGGACGAGGTCTTTGTTGTAGCGCTTGCTTCAACTGAAATGTTATTGTCCAAAATATTAATCTCCGTTTCGTAAAGAGTAGTCTATGATAGTATAGCATATAAAAATGAAATTTGCAACGAATTTTTAAAAAAATAAAAAAGGCCGTTAAAAAACGACCCTTTTAGTCTTATTTTCGATTGATTTTGCTCTCGGGCAAAAAACGCATTGTCCAGCTTTGATAACGCAATCTGTCTGACAAATATCTGTCCTCGAAATCATCACCGTGTTGCCAAGTGCCCTTGAATGCACAATCTCTTACCTCGGGCATAAGATCAAGGCAGGGAAGCTGGCTTTTTGGCAAAATCTCGACACTTATCGCGCCAAAAATCACCTCAAGCGCTGCATAAAGCCAATCTGCAGGGCCAATAAATTGATCTCCTACCTTGATTTTCTCGGGTAAAAATTCACCTTCTTTTATCTGGTCACAGGACGAAAGCAAATCCTCTGCCGAAACAACAAGTGGCTCTGTGATTTCGTAAGGCTTTGACAAAAATCCATACACATCACCGCACAAATGCTCGTTTTCACCGCACAAAAACGCCTTGCAAGCAAGCATAATGTCAGCAAGAGATAACGAAAGAGGAGCTTGAACGGGGAACAAGCCTTCCTTTAGCTGTGAATAAATCTCCACAAGATGCTCGTAATGCACAATTCGCTCACCCTCGGCATCAAGCCTTTTGGCAAGCTCCGAGTAGGTTGTTATCTTAAATCTCGGGTCAGCCTTTATTAGACGAATAAGCACACGCATATTGTCAAGAACTCGCCGAGTTATCTCCTCGGGTAGATCCTCAGCCTCAATCCATTCTCCAAAGGGAACAAGATTTTCCTTGTGATAGTTTAACTGATCCCAAAAATTATTTTTAATAATCATGTTTGGATGGGTGTAAATTACAGCCCTCTCGCGCTTTGCAAGGTCGTCAAGCACACGCTTAATGTCGTCCTCGCTCGCATTACGCAAAAACCACTCAATTCCAAAGGTGTAATTAGCATGGAAAATGTTGCAATAATAAGCGCCCGTGCCACTCGCCGTGTCGCAAAAGGTGTCTGCATAAATTGGAATACCCATCTTGTGATAGGCGTACATGGCAACATAAGATTTTTGGTTTCCGGGAGGGCACGCAGCCCAAACTCTGTCAACCCCAAATGTGTCCTTTATGTATTCAATTGCAAGCGTTTCTTGACGAATTACCTCGTCCTGCGCCTCGTAAAAATCGTCGATATCGGTGTACTCATTTATCATAGGATGAAGCGTGTGACCGTAGGTGTGTGTGCCAAGCTCGTGATGCGATAGCGCCTCAATGACATCTGTGCGCCCCCACTCCTTTAAATGCTTAGCGAGAAGACCAACTACGCAAAAGCAACCCTTAACGCCCTCTTCTCTAAATAAATTAGCCTCGTACAAAATGCCATCAGCTGCTCTTGACGAGGTAAAATCCTCTGTGTCGAACGAAAAAATAATTTCAGTCATAATAGCCCCCCTGAAAAGTGTTTATTTTATTTTATCAAACCGAAGAGAAAATTGCAATAGATTAACCAAAAAATTGCCCTCGCATTTAATATATCGAGGTGATTTTATGAAATTAAGCGACCTTTTCAAAAGGTGTCTGTCTATCCCCTATAAGCGTGTGAAAAACAGCGCCGATTACGCGCTCGAAAGAATAGAGAATACGCTCTACATATATTTTGAATGCTCAAATGGCGAAATAGATTGGCTAAACAATTTTGATTTTCCCGCCAAACCCTATAATGTTAAAAATCAAGTATGGCTAGCCCACCGAGGATTTGTTAGAGTTTTTAAGTCAATCGAGCCATATATAGCCACCCCTGTGTCTGATTTGACACTCGAAAGGATTGTAATCGTCGGATATTCCCACGGCGGAGCACTGGCTGTTTTGTGCCACGAATATGTGTGGTATAATCGCCCCGACCTGCGCCACGCCATAGAGGGCTACGCATTTGGCGCGCCAAGAGTGATTTGGGGTGCAGTTTCGCAGAGCGTTGCTAGTCGCTTTCAAGCGCTTACCGTGATTCGTAATATCGACGATATCGTCACACACCTGCCCCCAAAAATACTAGGCTATACCCATGTCGGCAATCTCCTTGAAATAGGTAAAAGGGGTAAATATTCCAAAATCGACGCTCACCGCCCCGAAAATATCCTTAATGAGCTTTTAATTTATGAGCAAGGCTAGTAGCAGTAATTTTAAAAAATGACTATTATCAAAAACGCTCTGCTTTGCGCAGAGCATTTTTAATTTTCAATTGTGATTTTTGCCCCATCACAGCTAAGGCGTATTGTGCCATGCCTTGTTTGGAATACCTCAACCCCGTATTCGTCAAGCAACGCAAGCGTGTCGGGCGACGCAGGATTTTTGCCCGAGCAGGTAATCGCACCATATTGACACCTTACCATATCTAAAAACTCACGATAATTTTCAAGATAATTCCCGTGATAGGGTAGCTTTACAAAATCATAAGCACCAATCTCAGCCTCGATTAGCTCGCTAAGTCGAAGCTCCATCGCATCACCGCAAAATAGCAAGCGCCTTTCTCCACAGGTGAGCGAAACCACAAGAGAAGAGTTGTTGCTTTGCTTTGATGCGTATTTTTGCTTTCTTGGAGCGTCAATTTCTATTTCGCACCCATCAAGCTTAAAGGAATACGCCCCGTTTAAAATAATAGGCTCAATTTCCATTTCCTCTAGCGTCGCATGGTAGAGCACATATTCCTCGGTAAGAGGCGCATAAGCGCCCTCAATGACGGTCTTAATCCCGTAGTGCGAGATAATTTCACTAGCCCCGCCTATGTGGTCCTTGTCGGGATGAGTTAATATAAGCGTGTCAATCTTGTCCCACTCACGCTCTCTCATAAACGAATGAATGTCAGCCAGATTTTCTGCCTCACCTGTGTCTATCATTAAAATCTTAGACCCTGTGTTTATAATTATGCAATCAGCCTTGCCGATTTTTAAAATGCTTACCTCGCAAAAGGGCGGAATTTCCTCGCTCTGTTGCTGACTCTCACTCTCGTCATCACACGAAAACAAAAAACCGCAAAAAAGCGCCATAAATAAAAGCATAATCAAAGCCAAAAGCCTTTTCAAAGCCCACACCCCCTTGCGTTTCTAATATTCCCTTAATTAGATTATATCACAATCTCATTGAAATATCAATCAAAATTTGAGTATTAAATCTCGATATGGAACGACTTTTGAATATGTTTTGTAAAACATTTTTTGTTTTGCCTTAAAAGCATTGAAAAAAAGATTTTACTATGTTATAATAGTGTAAATTATTTTGTGGAGGAAATCAGTGTGAATTGTAAGAAGATAATAGAATTGTTTTTAATAGAATTCGGAATTGAATATTCATCATATAGCAATGCCCTTAACAAACTTGAAATAAGAATAATTGATGATTCTGCTGATATTGAATATAATTACGGAAAGTCGCTCCTACAAGATATTTTAGTGGATGTTTATCATTTAAATGCAGAAAATGTAAAAAGCATTGCAAACATTTTGTCTAAGACAAAACCAATCGGAAGATTTGAAAAAAATATAATTAAGCATTTTCTTGACTATAATGATAAAACATCGTTTGAAACTCTTGTGGATTCTTTGAAAGATCATGGTATAACAGAAGAGAACCTCGTGTTGCTTTTGGTTCGTGACGAAAGTTTAATAACTAAAGCAACAAGCCTTTTTATTGAAAATTGGAATTCTGCGGAAAGAGCTAATTGCGAATCCAAGAAGCAAGATTTCCTGCAAGGAATTTATACAAGGTTGGTTTCTTTTTTGAATTCTGATGTTTTAAGTTTAAAAGATATTTTGAATTACAACATGGAGTATATTCTCAAAGAATTACGCGAAAAATACATCACAGAGTTGGAACTGTTTTGTTCAAGTGAAACAAAACTTCCGTCATATGAGGCACGCCGAATTTTTTGCGATAAATATAACGAAATATTGAAAAAAAGTTTGCAAGAAGATTCTAACAACAATTTGTTAGAATCCATCATGAACAAACAAAATAGCACTGGAACTCCTTTTTCGAATTTTGAAACAGAAGACTACTCTCTTGTTGTTTTCAATATAAACCAAAAATTGTACGATGTTTGTAAAGACTTTGACACATTTATGAATGTCACATTGAGTATAATCAAAGATTCTTACAGACTGCTTGAAAATCATAAAACTTTCGCCATTAACATTGAAAATGTTTACGATAGCAACCATGCAAACTTAAAGTGGAAGCTTTATAGTTACATTGGAATTTTTGCGGAACATTTTATTCCCACAGTGGAAAAACGCAAATTTTACAAACCAGAAGAACTTTGCGTTGATAAGGCAAATTATATTGGAATTGAAATATCCGAAGAAAATAAAAAAAATATAAAACTATATTTTGAGGGTAAACTTGAAAAAACAGAATTAGCAAGTTTGTTATATTGTTCAATAGACGAAATAAACGAAATTTTATTAGATTTCGAAAATGTATGGTATGGATATACTTTCGCAGACTGTCTTTCTATTTCTACATTAGAAATGCCTCAATGTGAAGAAATTAGTTTTATTAAAAACGAAAACTCTTTGCTGTTTATATTCAATAAATATAGGCACGATGATAGAAAAATTCCCTGTCCTGACTGTGCAGGATTGAACATTTCTGGAAATTCATTTCCAGAAGTAGGACATCGCAGTTGGGAATGTAAAAACGATATTTGCCCTTCAAGAAGCAAGTCTAATCGTGGAAAAAGATACTCCAAAAAATCTAATTTTATGCAACAAGGCTTTTTGGATAACGACGCATTTGATTTGATTTCAAAAGAAATGATAAAGCAATGGCGTAGAGACATTTGTTCTGTTGAAAGCAATACCGAAGTTATAGAAATGCTTGTGAAATATTTTTCTTTCCATAACGAGAAAGTATTATTTATCAACTATGAAGAGTGCGTTTGCGATATTTTTTCAACCCATGAAAGAAACGGAGTTGTAATTCCTCTTGAACAAATCAATTATTCACATGTTGATAATGTTTTTAGAGATTATTTTGAAAAAGGACTTTTTATAAAAAGATTTCTAAATCAAAAAAAATACAAAAAAGTTCCTGTTTCAAAAACGATAACAAATGATATCGAAAGAAGCGAAACATCTGTTTTGATAAAAGGTGATAGTAGAATGATTCTTTCGAGGATTAAATATGGAACTGTTACCTCTGCTGTAACATCACCTCCTTATTACAATGCACGCTTGTACTCTCAATGGCAAAACTTGTACCTTTACTTGTCTGATATGTACGAAATCATAAAAGAAACAAGTCGCGTAATGAAAGAGGGAGGAATTTATCTCTACAACATAGGCGATATTTGTGGTAACGAAAACACGGTAGTGCGTTCAACCATGGGAGACAAACGAATTTTACTTGGGTCATACACTATCTTCTTGTTCTTAAATGCCGGTTTTGAATTGCTTGACAACATTCTTTGGGACAAAGGTCAACCACAAAGCAATAGGCACAAAAACGATGGCAAATTCACGCCGTTTTATCAAAAGCCAATGAATGTATATGAGCACATGTTTATTTTCAAAAAAATCGGTGCTCCTGCGATTGTAAACGACGATGTCGCTTCTGTTTTACCGAAAGACTGGAACAAAAACATTGTTTCGTTCTCTCCTGTTATAAAAATAAATAGCAAAGGCGAAAACACATTAGGACATACGGCTCCATATCCAGAAGATATTCCAAATTTTGTGGCAAAAGTCTTCACTAAAAATAGTTCTGATATTGTGTTAGACCCGTTCGCTGGTTCTGGAACAACGATTTTTGCCGTATCAAAAGCAGGAAATAAAGCTTTAGGAATAGAACTTTCGGAGGAATACTGTGACTTGATTTTAAATCGTTCAAAAGAAGAAAATATAGTCGTAAAATATTTTGATAAATAAAAAAAGCCCCGATTGGATAACAATCGGGGCGTTCTTTATTTTAATAAAGTTCTTCTTCTTTCTATGATTTCTTCTTCGTGGGCAAAATAACCTTCTAACGAATAATTTTGTTGCATCATATTAGATAAATGTTTAGACCAAAATACATTTGATGGTCTGGCAGGAGATAATATACAATTTTGCTTTGTATCCCAATAAAATCGGTCGAAATTTACAGCCTCGTCATGTGTAAAATCAAGACTTCTTGAATCTTCTTTACTTTTTATATTGAAATCTTCAATTTTTATTTCTTCTACTTGAATTGGATCATATAATTTTCCTAGAATCATTTTCATGCTTGGATGATTTATACAATAATCATATAAATTCCCTGAATAAGCCTTGGAATCGTATTCGGCTTTTTGTAAGATTTTTTCGATTGACTCTTTGAGTTCTTGATATTCTGATTTCTTTTGAGGAGTCAAAGATGTTTCATCAATGCTTGCTAGAGCGAAATATGACATAACTAAATCTAAATCATAACTTATAGCAGTGTTGGCAAATTCGCAAGCAGGATTAAATATAGGGAGCTCATTAAGATGGGTTTGTATGGTGTCTTGCTGCCCGCCTCTAATAGAAATATATAAAAACCCTCCCCATTTTTCATTTCCGGTTCCGCCAGACGCAAGTCGAGTTATTGCATAGTCTTGATAATTGTTTCTGTTTATGTAAATTTTTTCTCCTTTATAATTCACTTCCGTGTTGTTTAGAAGTTTTTCAAAATATTTTCTCTGTATAGCAGAAGAAGAACTTCCTGATTCGGAACGAATAGTAATTATTGAAGATACAATTTCATCGCTTCCAATTCTAGATTTTAATTCACAAAATATAGGATCGGTTTGGTTTTCTGGCAAAAAATAATCTTCATTGATAAATTCTACAACAACTCCTCCTGTAAAACTCTCCAATTGTTTGATAGAGAAGCCATTTTGCTTTACAATTTTCCATGAAATTAATACGCGATTTTTTCTGTGAGTTCTTTTTTGGAACAATTCGCTTGGAACATTATATTGTCCTGTTTTTTCTGATATGTTGTGGAATTTAGCACTTATATTTTCTCCAAAACTTGATAGAAATCTAAAAACTTTATTTCTAATTGAATTTTTGTTCATAGTTTCTCCTTTTAATTTTCTTTGTTGCCATATACTATATAGTTTATATCGGCGCCTATTGTTTTACACATTTTAATAAAAGTTGCAAAAGATGGGTTCCTTCTACATGTTTCAAAATCGCTTATACTTTTCGTGGAAACACCAACGATTTCTGCTAATTTTTCTTGTGTTCCAAACTTTATTCGTTGCTCCGCGAATCGATTCATTATTTCTCGTTGATTGTCTATTTTCATGATAAGCCCTCCGTATTATCCTGCTATTAGTTATATTATACAATATATGGCATCGCAATAACACCGGCTATTAGTTATATTATTTTCGCAGCGGTGTGTTGGAACTTGTAAAAATTCATTGCGTTTTATGTGATATTTTAATTGGAAACGCTCTAAGCATATTCAATTTTTAATTTTTCTTGTTATTAATTATTACGAGCTTTAGCGAGTAACAAGGTTCTGACACGCAAAAATACTATTTGATTTTTGCATATTGCGTAGCAACCTGTTTGCTAAAACAGCGTGTCAGGTTCTTACTTGCTTGCCTCTTCGATAGCAACTGCAACAGCAACAGTCATACCAACCATTGGATTGTTACCTGTGCTGATTAAATCGACAATAATTGGCTGAAAGCAATTGACAGATTAAATAAAATATAATATAATAAATTTGATATTTGTAGGTTTGTCCTAGGAGAATTAAAATGAAAAAAATCGTATTAAGTCAAGCACATATGGATAAAAGAAAGCAAAAAAAGCGTTTCGTTTTAAGAGACGATATTTTTTGCACTATATTGCAACAGAAGATGTGCGTGAAGGATTATTTTGATTTTAGTTTTTCATTTCCCGATGAGGTGGATAAGGTAATCATTGACGGTATGTACTCAGGGGATTGGTATTCCGTGTATGAAAGCGAAATTTTACCGCTTCGCCAAAATCCTATGTTGGCGCGTTTTCGTGATGCGGGGATAGACATTTTTGATGAATGGATAAAGCATGTTCACAAAAGGCAAAAAGAGTGTTGGCTGACATATAGAATTTCAGAGGTGGATGTGGATGAGGATATAAATCCTTTACCAGTAAAGGAAGAACACCCAGAATGGTTTATTCCTGCATTTGGATTTACAATGAACAATATGGCTGTGCCGGAAATTCGTGAGCATAAATTAAAGGTGGCCTTAGAAGTGATGAGAAAATACGCTTTTGACGGTTTGGATATTGATTTTGAACGGCACACTCCCTTCTTGCCTGTTGGCAAGCAATGGGAGATGCGAGAATGCGTAACAGAATTTATGAGAGAACTGCGTGTCGAGCTCTTAAAAATTGGGGAAGAGCAGGACAGGGTAATAATGCTATCTGCGCGTGTGCCGGATTGTCTTTATGGCTGTCATCAAGACGGACTAGATGTAGAAGAGTGGATAAAAGAAGATTTGGTTGACTGTCTAACCCTTGGTTCTCGTTCATTTGATGTTAAGGTGGAAGAGTTTAGGAAACTTTCAAAAGAAGTGCAGCTCTATGCGTGTTACGAGCCTTACCACACGGTTGACGGGTACTTTGCTCCGTCGCTTGAAACACTGCGCGGAATTTGGTATTCCCATTTACAGCGCGGTGCAGATGCGGTAGAATATTTCAACTGGTCGGGACAAGGAAAAAAGGAAATGGTGTCGCATTATGTGCATCTTTATGGTATGGATCCTAATAAGGAAGATTACGCACAGCTTGGTAGCGAGGATTTTACCGGTATAAATGACAAGAATTTTTTGAAAAAGCAAAATAAAACTTATGTCATTGACCGAAAGGGTGGATATCCTTGGGGTATCGGCTACGGCAATTTAAACGCAGATAGACAGCTTCCTTGTGTGATAGAAAACGACGGACAAGTGCAGATATATGTGGCAGAAAACATAAAAAATGCAAAAAAAGCAACATTAAAATTGTTGTTTGAAGAGCTTTCACAAGCTCCCGAAATATACTTTAACGGACAAAAATTGTCTTTTGTGTCACAGCCACACCGTGATATGCAAGTGACAGGGGAAAAGGTTCCACCTATATCGGGACATCCGGTAAGCGTACGCCTTGCAAACGGAGAAGATCACAGCAAGAGCAGTACTATGCTTGAGGCAGATTTAACGGGTATGGAAACCAAAATAGGCTACAACATAATACATGTGTTGACGAAAACGCAGGTGAGTCTTGAAAAAGTGGAATTGGAAGTAAAACTGATATGAAAATGAGCGACAAGAAAAAAGCAATTTTATTTGAATACCTTCCTATGGCAGTGACGGGGATAATCATACTTGTTTGCGCTATCGTCTTTAAGCAAATGTTTATCAAGGTGTTACCGTTGTTTTTCTCGCTACTTATTATGTTGCTCAATGCTCGGGCAAATCGTATCGGGTTCATTCTTGGAGCAATCAATAGTTGTATTTACATTATCGGCTACTTGATGGAAGGAGTGTACGGCACAGTCGCCTCCACTGTCTTTGGCATTGTTATAATGCTAATAACATATTTTCGTTGGAAAAGTAACGCTTATGGAAAAGCCACTATGTTTCGTAAATTTAGTGTGCGTGGACGCGTATTGCTTACCTTGGTTTTATGCGTGGCGTGGATGGCGACATCCTTTGTTCTATCAAAAATAGGCGGCACGGCAACAGCGATAGACGGCTTGAGCATGGTTTTGGGCTTTGCCACGAACATATTGACCATCGTAGCCTATGTAGAAGCACCCTTTTTAAATATTATTAGTGGGCTTTGCCAATTCGCACTTTGGGTGCAAATTGTATTTGTCAACGGAAATTATACCGCTATGACATATTTGGTATATAATGTGTATTGTACATATATGATAATACGCACATTTTATTGTTGGCGCAAGCTCTATAAAGAACAAAGGCACTGACATTATTGTGAAAGCCTCATAGTTAAATTTAATTTTAATAAAAATATGGACACATCATCAAGGATTTCTCCAAAATGATGTGTCCACTTTTTTATTGTTAATTTAGAATTGAAACGATTTTTGCGCACTACGCAAATAGCCCGTTTTCAAACAGGGTGTCAGGTTCTTATTTGCTTGCCTCTTCGATAGCAACAGCAACAGCAACAGTCATACCAACCATTGGGTTGTTACCTGCGCCGATAAGTCCCATCATCTCAACATGCGCAGGAACTGATGAAGAACCGGCGAATTGAGCGTCACCGTGCATTCTACCCATTGTATCAGTCATACCATAGGAAGCAGGACCTGCAGCCATGTTATCTGGGTGAAGTGTTCTACCTGTACCACCACCTGATGCAACAGAGAAGTACTTAACGCCATTTTCGTTACACCACTTCTTGTATGTGCCTGCAACAGGATGCTGGAATCTTGTTGGGTTGGTTGAGTTACCGGTAATAGATACACCAACATTTTCAAGACGCATGATTGCAACACCCTCCGGAACGCTGTCAGAGCCGTAGCATCTAACATCAGCACGAGGACCGTTTGAGTAAGGAGTTTCCTTAACAATCTTAACCTCTTCAGTGAATGGGTCAAACTCAGTTTGAACATATGTGAAGCCGTTAATTCTTGAAATGATCATAGCGGCATCCTTGCCAAGACCATTCAAAATTACGCGTAGAGGCTTAACTCTAACCTTGTTAGCGTTAAGAGCGATCTTAATAGCACCCTCAGCTGCAGCGAATGACTCGTGACCTGCCAAGAAGCAGAAGCACTCTGTCTCCTCGGAAAGAAGCATCATGCCGAGGTTACCGTGGCCAAGACCAACCTTTCTGTTTTCAGCAACAGAGCCGGGAATACAGAAAGCCTGAAGACCGATACCGATAGCAGCAGCAGCGTCAGCAGCCTTCTTACAGCCCTTCTTAACCGCGATAGCTGCACCAACAGTGTAAGCCCAAATAGCGTTTTCAAAGCAAATAGGTTGAGTTTCTCTTACGATCTTGTCGCAGTCGATACCCATAGCGAGAGTGATTTCCTTACACTCCTCAACGGAATTAATTCCATATTCTGCGAGAACCTTATTGATTTTTTCAATTCTTCTCTCGTATCCTTCAAATAATGCCATATTCGTATCCCCCTTATTGCTTTCTTGGGTCGATATAGTGATCAGCCTCAGCAAATCTACCATATGTACCCTTAGATTTTTCGTAAGCCTCGTTTGGCTCCATGCCCTTCTTAATAAAGTCGGTCATTTTGCCGAGAGAAACGAATTCGTAGCCGATAACCTGATTGTCAGCATCGAGAGCCATTCTTGTGCAGTAGCCCTCTGTCATTTCGAGGTAACGAACACCCTTAGCCTTAGTACCGTACATAGTACCAACCATTGAACGAGCACCCTTACCAAGATCCTCCATACCTGCGCCGATAACAAGACCGCCCTCAGAGAATGCGCTTTGAGTTCTACCATAAACGATTTGAAGGAAGAGCTCACGCATAGCAGTATTGATAGCATCGCAAACGAGGTCTGTATTAAGAGCCTCAAGAATGGTCTTACCAGGAAGAATTTCTGCAGCCATAGCAGCAGAGTGTGTCATACCTGAGCAACCGATTGTTTCAACAAGAGCTTCCTCGATAACGCCGTTCTTAACATTGAGCGAGAGCTTGCAAGCGCCTTGCTGTGGAGCACACCAGCCAATGCCGTGTGTGTAGCCTGAAATGTCTGTGATTTGAGTTGCCTTAACCCATGCGCCCTCTTCGGGAATAGGAGCAGGACCATGGTTAGGACCCTTGGCAACGCAACACATGCTTTCTACTTCGTGTGAATAGATCATATGAAAATCTCCTTAAAATAAAATTTTTTCGTAAATATTTTATCACATAAGGAAAATAAAATCAACACATTTTTAACAAAAAGCGAGAATTTTCGTCTTTTAACAAAAAACCTTCCTTTAATTAATAAAAATATATCAAAAATACTAAAAATTATATTTACAATTTGTCTGTTTTATGATATACTTTAATTTGGTAAAAAATTAGGGGGTGAGCGCGTGCGTATAGATAAGCTTTTGTCTGAAATGGGAATTGCTACCCGTACTGAGAGCGCTAAGCTCGCAAGGCAGGGCAAGCTTCTCGTAAACGGAGCGCCGGTTGGGCGTGCCGACACTCATGTCAACCCCGATACTGATATAGTCACCCTCTGCGGAGAGGTAATAGAATACAAAAAGTTTGTTTACATAATGCTAAATAAGCCCGAGGGCTATGTAAGCGCAACCGACGACGAAAGAGAAAAAACCGTCCTTGATCTTTTGCCCGAAAAGGAAAGACGCAGAGGACTTTTCCCGTGTGGACGCCTTGACAAAAACACACTGGGTCTTGTGATTTTAACAAACGACGGAGATAGCGCGCATAAATTGCTCTCTCCTAAGCACCATGTTTCAAAGGTGTATAAATTCAAAGCAAAGCTCCCTCTCTCCCTCTCCGATAAGGAAAGCTTAGAGGCGGGAGTTGACATAGGTGGATATTTTACAAAGCCCTGTAAAATAACGCTCTATAGTGAAACTGAGGGCGAAATCACCTTAACCGAGGGTAAATACCACCAAATTAAGCGAATGCTCGAGGCGGTCAATAATAAAATCACCTACCTTGAACGAATTAGCTTTGGCGCAATAGCGCTCGACCCGACGCTTGCGCGCGGAGAGTGGCGCTATCTAACAAATGAGGAAGAAAATCTGCTTTTGCAGAAAAAATAGGAGAACAAAATGAAAAAATATCTAATTTCACCAGAGTTAAATTGGTATAGAGCCAATTTTCACTGCCACACAAAGCACTCCGATGGAGCGCTAACGCCCGAGCAGGTAAAGGAGCTCTACAAAAATCATGGCTATTCCATTGTAGCATATACTGACCATGATGTTTTGCTAGACCATTCCGACCTAAATGACGAGGGCTTCCTCGCTCTTACAAGCTCTGAATATGCTGTAAATCAAGCACAGCCGGGATTTCCGGAAATCTTTGATACGAGCATAAGTGCATGGGTGCGCAAAAAATGCGTTCACCTAAATATATTCTCCAAGGATCCACACAACACCTTTATGCCCGCAACCAATATAGAGCAAAACTGGATTTTAAGAGATCGCTATCCCGATACAAAATGCGATGGCTTCATTCGTGAATATACAAAGGAAAACATCAACGAAATTATAAGACGCTGTAATGATGCAGGCTTCCTCGTTCAGCTCAATCACCCCTATTGGTCGCTTAACGAGCGTGAGGATTATATTAATATGGAAGGGCTTTGGGGTCTTGAAATTCTCAACTACGCAACCGAGCTTGAAACAGGTAGCGAGTATTGCCCATATATCTATGACGATATGCTAAGAAGTGGAATGTATAACCTCGTTTGCACAATGGGCGACGATAACCATAACCACGCAGGCGACAGAGAATCCTTTGGTGGCTCAACCTTTATCGGCGCTAAGGAGCTAAAATACGATCAAATCATTGAGGCTATGGAAAAGGGTGATATCTATTGCTCGTCGGGACGAGATAACCCACCGAGATTTTTGTCACTCTATGTAGAGGACAATATCATTAAAATTGATTGCACACCCGTTACAAATATCAACATAAACGGCTATGGCAGAGCAGATCGCCATATCACCGCCCCCGAGGGCCAAACGATAACTCACGCAGAGTTCCCACTTCGTGAAAGCGATGTGTACTTCCGTGTAAGCCTTCGTGACGAATATGGAAATAACGCCCATACCCACACCTACTTTGTAAAGGACTACATTGAAAAATAAGAGGCAAATTATGAAAAAATATCTTTTACCGGAAAATGTAAATTGGTACAGAGCAAACCTTCATTGCCATACAACAATCTCCGATGGATGCCTGACTCCCGAGCAGGTAAAGGAGGCATATAAGGCTAAGGGATACTCAATTGTGGCATATACCGACCACGAGATTTTGCTTGACCACTCCGACCTAAATGACGAGAGCTTCCTTGCTATTACAAGCTCGGAATACTCAGCAAACGAGGGAAACTCAACCTATCACCCACACCCACTAGACCCCGAAAACAATGGTTGGCAAAGAAGAAGAGTAATTCATATGAATATCTTCTCAAAGGATCCACATAACACCTTCCAGCCCGCAGCCCATGACGATACGCTTTGGGCGTGCGAGGGAAAGTATAAGGGACAGGGCAAGTGTGATGGCTTTGTAAGACAATATACAATCGAAAATATCAATGAAACAATAAGGCGCTTAAATGAGGCGGGCTTCCTCGTTCAATACAACCACCCCGTTTGGTCGCTTAATGACGAGTCACTCTATCTTAATCTAAAGGGACTATGGTCACTTGAAATTCTAAACTACGCAACCGAGCGTATAACGGGTAAGGAATATTGCCCTCACATCTACGATGAAATGGTAGCCTCGGGAATGTACGACCTTCTTCCAACAATGGGTGACGATAATCACAACAGAGGCGGAAGCCTTGCCCACTCGTTTGGTGGCTCAACCATGATAGGCGCAAGCTCGCTTGAATACGATAAGATTATTGAGGCTATGGAAAAGGGACACCTTTATAGCACGAGCGGACAAGACAACCCACCACTAATCTATGCTCTATATGTAGAGGATAATATAATAAAGGTAGATTGCTCACCCGCTAAGACCGTTTTCCTTAATGGCTATTCAAGAGCATATCGAATTGTCGAGGATGAAAACGGCGAGGATATAACCCACGCAGAATTTCGCCTTGATAAAAATGATGTGTATTTCCGTATAACCGTAAGAGATAAATACGGAAACAACGCTCACACCCGTTGCTATATGGTAGCGGACTGTTTTGAAAACAATTAATACAACACATAATACAACAACTAATTTTTACTGTAAAGGATGCAACAAAATGAACATTATTAACGAACTCGCAAAGGAATTTAACCTAAGAATTGCACAGGTAGAGGCAACAGTTGCCCTAATCGATGACGGAAACACAATCCCATTTATCGCGCGTTATAGAAAAGAGGTAACAGGCTCTCTTGACGACGAAATTCTTCGTAATCTTGATGAGCGTCTAAAATATCTCCGTTCTCTCGAGCAGAGAAAGGAAGAGGTAAAGGCGTTAATCGAGGCTCAGGGCAAGCTAACTCCCGAAATTGAGCTAGCACTTCAAAGCGCTACGATTTTGACCGAGGTTGAGGATATTTATCGTCCATACAAGCCAAAGAGAGAAACAAGAGGCTCTCTTGCAAGAAAGAAGGGACTTGAAGCGCTTGCTCAGCTTATTATGGAGCAAAGAGATTCCTATGGAAAGAGCCTTCTTGAAATCGCCTCGGAGTATATCAATACCGAGGACGCTGTAAGAGCTCTATATCCGACTGCAACTGATGCAGAGGTTAAAAAGCTTCTTGTAAAGACTGCCGAGGACGCACTTGCCGGTGCAAGAGATATTATCGCAGAGGACATCTCCGATAACGCAGAATACAGAAAGGCAATTCGTGCACTCACCTTCAATCATGGTATGCTCGTAACAAAGAATACCAAGGAGGAAAGCTCTGTTTACGATGCTTATTATGATTATAGCGAGAGCGTTAAAAAGATACCCGGACACCGTGTGCTTGCAATCAATCGTGGAGAAAAGGAGGAATTCCTTAAGGTTACCCTCCAAATTGATAGCGATATCATTCTAAACTATCTATTTAATGAAATTATTACAAATGTAAATAGCCCTGCAAGAGAATACATTCAAGGCGCTATCGTTGATAGCTATGATAGACTTATCGCTCCTAGCGTAGAAAGAGAAATTCGTACAGCCATCTTTGACGAGGCAAGCGAGGGCGCAATTAAGCTATTCTCCGAAAACCTAAAGCATCTTCTTATGGCAGCCCCACTTAAGGGCAAAACAGTGCTTGGCTATGACCCCGGTTACAGAACAGGCTGTAAGCTTGCAGTAGTAGATAAAACAGGTAAGGTTATAGATACAGCAGTTATCTATCCAACTAAGCCAAGAGAGGATATCGAGGGCTCAACAAGAATTGTTGAAAGATTAATTAAGAGATACGCAGTAGATGTTATCGCAATCGGTAACGGAACTGCATCTAAGGAAAGTGAAATCTTTATCGCAGGCGTTCTAAAGGGACTTGGCGATCCTGATAAGAAATATATCGTAGTAAGCGAGGCGGGCGCATCTGTTTACTCTGCATCTAAGCTTGGAACAGAGGAGTTCCCCGACTTTGATGTTACTCAAAGATCTGCTGTATCAATCGCAAGAAGACTTCAAGACCCTCTTGCCGAGCTTGTTAAAATTGATCCTAAGTCAATCGGCGTAGGACAATATCAGCATGACATGAAGCCTGCAAGACTTGACGAAGCACTCGGTGGCGTTGTTGAGGATTGTGTAAACAAAATCGGCGTAGATATCAATACCGCATCATATTCACTTCTATCATACATTTCCGGTATCAATATTGCTATTGCAAAGAATATCGTTAAATATCGTGAGGAAAATGGTGAATTCACAAGACGCGCACAGCTTCTTAAAGTTCCCAAAATTGGCGAAAAGGCATATCAGCAGTGTGCAGGCTTCTTGAGAGTCCCGGGCTCAGCCGAAATTCTTGATAACACAGGAGTTCACCCTGAGGCATACGAGGCAGCAAAGGCGCTTCTTGTGAAGTTTGGATATACCATGGACGATGTTAAGATGAGCAACCTAAAGGACCTTCGCTCAAAGTGCGCTAAATTTGGCACTAAGAAGCTAGCCGAGGAGCTCGGAATTGGTGAGCCAACCCTTATGGATATTATCGGCGAGCTTGAAAAGCCGGGACGCGATGTTCGTGACTCACTCCCACAGCCGATTCTTCGTGCAGATGTTCTCAGCATGGAGGACCTTCGTCCGGGCATGGAAATGGTAGGAACTGTAAGAAATGTAATTGACTTTGGAGCATTCATTGACATAGGCGTTCACCAAGACGGACTTGTTCACATTTCAGAGATTTCCGACAAGTACATTAAGCATCCAAGCGAGGTGCTCAGCGTAGGTGATATTGTTAATGTTAGAATTAAGAGCGTTGACCTTCAAAAGAAGAGAATTGCATTGACAATGAAGTTTTAATGTTGATAAAGTCAACAAGGTTGTACAAATATTGTGCAAGGTGCACAAATAAATTATATAAATTTTGTGCAAATCACCACTATCAATTTGTATAAAATTCTGTTATAATTATTGTATATTATAATGCAATTTTGCGCCAAAATGAAAAATAAGTTTGCTAAAAGCAAGGAGAAATAACGATGTCAAGTTTATCACTTAAGCACATTTACAAAAAATACCCTGGTGGAGTTACCGCCGTATCAGACTTCTGTCTTGAAATCGCAGATAAGGAGTTTATCATTTTCGTAGGTCCTTCAGGATGTGGAAAATCGACAACTCTTCGTATGATCGCAGGACTTGAGGAAATCACAGAGGGAGAGCTTTACATAGGTGATAAGCTTATGAACGATGTTGCTCCTAAGGATAGAGATATTGCGATGGTGTTCCAAAACTATGCGCTTTATCCACATATGACCGTTTACGAGAACATGGCGTTCGGTCTAAAGCTTCGTAAGATTCCAAAGGAAACCATCAAGCGTCGTGTTGAGGCTGCCGCAAAGATTCTCGGTATCGAAAATCTTCTTAACAGAAAGCCTGCGCAAATGTCAGGTGGTCAGAAACAGCGTGTTGCACTCGGTCGTGCTATCGTTCGTGAGCCAAAGGTATTCTTGCTTGACGAGCCTCTTTCAAACCTCGACGCTAAGCTTCGTGCAGCGATGAGAACTGAAATTACAAAGATTCACCAAACAATCGGTACAACCTTCATTTATGTAACTCACGACCAGGTAGAGGCTATGACAATGGCTACTCGTATCGTAGTTATGAAGGACGGCTTTATCCAACAGGTTGACTCTCCACAAAACCTCTACGACAAGCCTGTAAACATCTTCGTTGCAGGATTTATTGGAACTCCTCAAATGAACTTCCTACATGTTGTTCTTGAGAAGAGAGGCGAGGACGCATACATCACCTTCGGTGAAAAGGCAATCAAGCTCCCAAGAGAAAAGGCAAGCGACCCTGCTCTTGAGCCATACTTTGGCAAGGAGGTTATCGCAGGTATCCGTCCTGAGCTTATCCACGATGAGCAAATTTATCTTGAAAATATGTCTGATAACATCATCGAGGCTACTGTTGATGTTACAGAGCTTATGGGTGCAGAAATTTATCTCTATCTCTCAATCGAGGGTGCTGAGGCGTTCAATATCGACTCCAATAGAGGAGAAAATATCAAGAACGATATCATTGCAAAGGTTTCATCTCGTTCAGGTGCAAGAGCAGGCGATACAATCACAGTTGCTATCGACGCATCAAGAATTCACCTCTTCGACAAGGAAACACAAAAGTACATTATTCACTAAGATACAAAAAATCCACCGATTTCGGTGGATTTTTGCTTTTTATTTTTATATTTCTCTTGACTTTTAGTATATAATATTGTATTATTACGATAGTGTTAAAAATATTATTAAAACCACGGAGAATAATATTATGAAAAAGAAATTTGCAGTTGTAGGCTATGGTGGAATGGGTGGCTGGCATGTAAACCATGCTCTAAAAAGCGATGTTCTCGAGCTTGCTGGAATTTACGATATAGACGAAGACAAGGCAGAGCTTGCAAGGTCAAGAGGAATTTACGCATACTCCTCACTTGACGAGCTAATAAATGATACAAGCGTTGAACTTGTGACGGTTGCCATTCCCAATGATGTTCACCTTGATACAGTCGTAAGACTTCTAAGAGGTGGAAAAAATGTTATTTGCGAAAAGCCCGTCGCTATGTGTAGCGCAGATCTTGAAAAAATGATTTTGGCATCGCAAGAAAGCGGTAAGCTCTTCACCGTTCACCAAAACAGACGCTGGGATGTTGATTATCTTGCTATGCAACAGCTAAAGGATAGCGGAGAAATCGGCAAGCCACTTAGAATAGAGTCAAGAATTCATGGCTCACGCGGAATTCCATCCGACTGGAGATGCAAAGCGCCACACGGTGGTGGAATGATGCTTGACTGGGGCGTTCACCTAATCGACCAGCTCATGCTCATCTATAAGGATGAGAAAATTGATACAATTAATTGCACCACAACAAATATCACAACCGATGAGGTTGATGACGGCTTCTATCTCACCATCACCTTCGAGAGTGAAGCAGTAGCCTTTGTCGAGGTTGGCACATATAACTTTATCGCACTTCCAAGATTTTATATGAAGGCTGAAAAGGGCTCTGCGCTCATCACAGACTGGCGTGAAAAAACCAAGGTCGCAAGATGTAAGTATTGGCATGAAAACGATGTTTTGCCCGTTCAAACTGCCGCAGGACTCACTAAAACAATGGCACCTCGTGATAGCGTAACTCTTGACGAGTACGAGCTTGAAATTCCAAAATCCGATGTTCACGATTTCTATCGTAATGTTGTTAAGGCAATTGATGGCGAGGAGGCTCAAATCGTAACTCACGATCAGGTACGCCTAGTCCTAAAAATAATGGAGCAGGCATTTATTAGCGCTAAGCTCGGTCAAACAATCAAATTTGAATATTAAAATAAAAACTCGCTCATTGAGCGAGTTTTTTTATTACGATTTTTTATCAATTAAATTAATAATTCTAACAGTTGCGGGGCTTAAAACTACATTGAATAAAAGCTCAAATAGGAAGTTTCCGCCAACCAAGAATAAGAACATATATGCAACTGCACTAACGCCCTCGGCGCTTGCCCAACCCTTAATTGACTCGTAAAAGAAAATTCTAGAGCCAAGAAGGAATACGCCTGTATTGACAACAGGACATACAATCGCACCCACTAAAACACCAACAAATCTGTTTAGCTTAGCAACGAGCTTGTAAGCAATTCCTGCCAAAAGTCCACATAGAATACCCTTTGCAAAAACTGTTACAACAGTTCCAAATGGGTCGATTTGTAAAAACGCAGCTGCATCACCTGATAAAAGAACAACTGCACCAAAAACAAAGCCAAGCCACGCACCTGCACCAACGCCACAGATGGCAACGCCGATAACAATAGGAATAAGAACTAGTGAAATTGAAAATAAGCCAAGACGAATAAAGCTTCCTGCAAGCTGTAAAATGATTACAAGAGCAGTGAGAACAGCAAGATAGGTTAGCTTTCTTATATCGATTTTAGAATTTGTTTTAGCCATATAACTCTCCTTGTGTTTTTTAGTATTCTATCACTAAAATTACCAAAAGTCAATGATTTTATTTAAATTATTACTATATAATAAGGAAGAAACTTGATTTTTCTTGAAAAATTAAATAAAAAACAGACAATTTTGAACAAATTTTAAATTTTAGCACTAAAAAGCCTCGATTGCTAAAAAATCTAAATTTTTTTGTAAAAACCTATTGACAAGACGAGCAAAGAGTGATATATTTATGTATAGAGATTAGCAATCGAACCATTCGAGTGCTAAAATCCCAAAAAGGAGGTAAAAAGCAGTATGGAAGCTGATTATATAGAGCTTAGCGAGCGAAAAAAGCTGATTTTAAAGGCAATCGTCGAGGCCCATATAAAGACAGGCGAGCCTGTTGGATCAAAATATTTGACACAGGAAGCGAAAATTCCATATTCGTCTGCTACAATTCGTAATGAAATGGCAGAGCTTGAGGAGCTGGGATATCTCGAACAGCCTCATACCTCGGCAGGTCGTGTCCCGTCGGAGCTAGGCTATCGCTTTTATGTTGATACCCTCGTAAGACAATACGATATGACCACAAGGGAGGCAGATGAGCTAACACAAATGCTTTCCGTTAAAATGTCGGAGATCGATAAAATACTTGAAAGTGCAAGAAAGGTCGCCTCGGCTATGACAAACTATACTGCCGTGTCGCTCCGCCCTCGCCCATCAAGCATTACGATAAGACGATATGAAACAATGTACCTCGATCCACACAGCTTTATTCTAGTAATGGTCGCAAGCGGAAGCGATAGCGTCAAAACCAAGAATATTAAGCCCATCTTCGAGGTCACACAGGAGCTAATATTTAAGCTCTCACAGGCACTAAATAGTGCGCTTGCCGGCGTTTCAATAGACGATATCAATATATCGCTTATCATGAAAATGGAGGAACAGCTAAGCGAATGCCCGGAGCTTGTTCACCTCGTCGTAAAGAGCATCTATGAAACCATGAACGAGCTAGGCTCTGAGGTTAGAGTAGAGGGACTAAACAGACTTCTTCAATATCCGGAATACAGCAACCTTGATAAGCTTCAGCAAATGATATTGGCAATCGAAAATAAAAACGATATCATAAACGCCGTTAGCACCATCGACCAAAGCGACGACGAAACAAAAATTTTCATCGGTAGCGAAAACATGGTTAAAATCATGAATGATTCAACAATGATTTACAAAAACCTAAAGCTCGGTGGAAAAACGATAGGCGCGATAGCAATCATAGGACCGTGTAGAATGGATTATTCGAAGGTTCTTGCGACAATTGATATGCTCTCCGAGGAAATAAACAACCTCTCAGAGATTGCACTTTTACCACCCGATACAACACCTACAACAGATGATAAAGGAACGAAGAGATGAGCGAAGAAAAGACCACAAATACCGAAGAAACCACTGAAAATACAGCCCCACAGCCAAGCGTTGAGGAGCTAACACAGGCACTTAATGATGCAACCGCCCAAAACACAGAGCTAAACGATAAATATTTGCGTACTCTTGCTGAATATGAAAATTTTAGAAAGCGTACTCAAAGAGAGCGTGAGGGCATTTATGCCGACGCATATATGGACGCGGTGAGCAAAATTTTGCCAATCATAGACAATATAGAGAGAATGACCGCATTTACAAGCGATGAAAAAATGAGCGAGGGAATAAAGCTCATAATCGCATCAATGAAGGAAACACTCTCAAAAATGGGCGTTACCGA
Organism: Clostridia bacterium; assembly: GCA_017408585.1. Taxonomy (GTDB): domain Bacteria; phylum Bacillota; class Clostridia; order Oscillospirales; family CAG-272; genus RGIG2000. Next base: position 25,419 of record JAFQUJ010000009.1, read on the forward strand.
AATTGAAACAACCACATTCGATCCAAATTACCATAATGCAGTTATGCACATAGACGACGAGTCACTGGAAGAGGGCGCAATCGTCGAGGTATTCCAAAAGGGATATATGTATAAGGAAAGAGTAATTAGATACGCAATGGTAAAGGTTGCAAACTAAAATAAGAAATTAAATTAATTATAATAAAAACACACATATACGGAGGAAAAAACAATGGGAAGAATTATTGGAATTGACTTGGGTACAACAAACTCATGCGTAGCAGTTTACGAGGGCACAGAGCCTGTCGTAATACCAAATCCGGAGGGAGCTAGAACAACACCATCAGTTGTAGCATTCTCAAAAACAGGCGAAAGAATGGTAGGTCAGGTTGCAAAGCGTCAGGCTATCACAAACCCTGAAAGAACAATCTCATCTATCAAAAGACATATGGGCTCAAGCTATAATGTAACAATCGACGATCATAACTACACCCCACAAGAAATCTCAGCTATGATTTTGCAAAAGCTCAAGGCTGATGCAGAGGCATACCTTGGCACAACAATTACAGAGGCAGTTATCACCGTTCCTGCATACTTTAGCGACGCTCAAAGACAAGCAACAAAGGACGCAGGTAAGATTGCCGGCCTTGAGGTAAAGAGAATTATTAACGAGCCAACCGCAGCTGCACTTGCATTCGGTATGGATAAGGAAGAGGACCAAAAAATCATGGTATTCGACCTTGGTGGAGGTACATTCGATGTATCAATCCTCGAAATCTCCGACGGAGTATTTGAGGTTCTTGCAACCGCAGGTAACAACAAACTCGGTGGTGACGACTTCGATAACAGAATTATCGACTGGATAGCAGAGCAATTCAAGGCTGAAAACGGAATTGATCTCCGTGACGATAAGATGGCTCTCCAAAGATTGAAGGAAGCAGCTGAAAAGGCAAAGATTGAGCTATCCGGCGTTCCAACCACAAGCATCAACCTTCCATTCATCACAGCTGATGCGACAGGACCTAAGCACTTTGAGGCAACTCTTACAAAGGCAAAGTTTGACGAGCTAACAAGAGATCTCGTTGAGGCTACAATGAAGCCAACAAGACAGGCGCTAAGCGACGCAGGTCTAACACCTGCTGACATCAATAAGGTTCTCCTTGTTGGTGGTTCATCAAGAATTCCTGCAGTTCAAGAGGCTCTAAAGGCATTCATCGGTAAAGAGCCATTCAAGGGCATCAACCCTGACGAGTGCGTAGCAATCGGTGCAGCAATCCAAGCTGGAGTTCTCGGTGGCGATGTTAAGGACATTCTTTTGCTCGATGTAACACCACTTTCACTCGGTATCGAAACACTCGGTGGCGTTTGCACAAAGATTATCGAAAGAAATACAACTATCCCTGTAAAGAGAAGCCAAGTATTCTCAACCGCAGCAGATAGCCAAACAGCAGTTACAATTCATGTTCTTCAAGGCGAAAGAGAAATGGCATCAGGTAACACCACACTCGGTATGTTCACCCTTGATGGCATCGCTCCTGCTCCAAGAGGCGTTCCACAAATCGAGGTTACCTTCGATATCGACGCAAACGGTATCGTAAATGTATCTGCAACAGATAAGGGAACAGGCAAGGAACAGCATATCACAATCACCTCGTCAAGCAACATGAGCCAAGAGGACATTGATAATGCTATAAGAGAGGCTGAAAAGTTTGCAGAGGAGGATAAGCGCGCTAAGGAGCTTGTAGAAACCAAGAACCATGCTGAAAGCTTGATTTTCCAATGCGAAAAGACTCTAAACGAGCTAGGCGATAAGGCGACCGACGAGGAAAAGCAACCTGTTAAGGACGCAATCGAAAAGCTAAAGGAAACAATTAAGAGCGATAATGTCGATGCTATCAAGGCTGATATGGAGGCTCTTGAAAAGTCCTTCTACCCAATCGCAGAAAAGCTATACGCACAAAGCGCTCCGGAGGACGCAGGCGCAGGCGATACCGCAGGCGGTGCAGGTGATGGCGATTTCGAGGACAGAGCAGATAACTAATCATTAATAAAGCAATAAGAATTCGCCTGTGCGAATTCTTATTGTGCGTTTATTCAATTTAATTTTTTAACAAAAAAGACACGAAAATCAGCCACATATGGCGGTTTTTGTGGTAAAAGGTATAAAAATGGCAGAAAAAAGAGATTATTATGAAGTCCTAGGCGTAGGCAGAGATGCAAGCGCCGATGAGATTAAAAAGGCATATCGTGCTCTTGCGAAAAAATACCATCCCGATGTAAACCCCGGAGATGCCGAGGCTGAACAAAAATTCAAGGAAATTAACGAGGCGTACGGAGTTTTGTCAGACCCCGATAAAAGATCAAAATATGACGCCTACGGACATTCAGCCTTTGAGGCGGGTGGTGGCGGATATAGCCAAGGCGGAGGCTTCGATGGCTTCGACATGGGCGATATCTTCTCGAGCATTTTTGGTGGTGGCTTTGGCTCTAGCTCTTCTCGCAGAGCTAATAATGGTCCATCAAGAGGAAGCGATATCGAGGCTCACATAGTCCTCTCCTTTGAGGAGGCAGCCTTTGGCTGTAAGCGCGAAATCTCATTTAATAGAATAGAAAATTGCTCCCATTGTCACGGAACAGGTGCGGAAAAGGGCTCAGGAGCTGAGCGCTGTCCAACCTGTCAAGGCAGAGGAAGAGTTGTTACTCAACAGCGTACTGTGTTTGGAATTATGCAATCAGAGAGCACATGCCCAACCTGTAACGGAAACGGAAGAGTTATCAAAAATCCATGTAAAAACTGTAATGGTAAGGGCATGGTAAGAGTAAAGAGAACCCAAGTAGTTGATGTTCCCGCAGGAATTGACGAGGGAATGAGCTTTGCAGTAAGAGGAGCAGGAAACGAGGGCAGAAACGGAGGCCCATCAGGCGACTTTGTTGTTGAGGTGTCCGTGCGTCCACACCCACTCTTTGAAAGAGATGGAAAGGACCTCTATTGCGATGTTTCGCTATCCTTTGTTGATGTTGCACTCGGTGCAGAAATAAAAATTCCAACCCTTGAGGGTGAAATTGATTACACAATCCCGGAGGGCACTCAAACAGGCACAATGTTCACCATAAGACAAAAGGGAATTGCCGATGTGTACGGAAGAGGACCTAAGGGTAACCTCTATGTCAAGGTTGTTGTTGAAACTCCAAGAAATCTAAGCAAGGAGCAAAAGGAAATTCTAAAATCCTTCGCTCAAAGCTTTGGACCCGGATCAGACGACGGAAACGATGACGCCCCACCCAAGAAAAGATCATTTTTCAAGCGTAGGGGGCACTAAGTGATGGAAAGCAATCAATGGATACAAATTAAGGTCACATCTAAGGTGGAAAACCTCGACTCGCTTTGCGCTGTAATGAGCATGCTCTCGAATGGCTTGCAAATCGAGGACTACTCAGACCTCGAGGACAGAATACTTGATGGCGTGTATGGTGACCTAATAGACGAAAGCGTGCTAAACGCAGATAAAACGGTGGCATCTGTGTCGATTTATGTATCAGCCGATAAGCCAACCGAATACTACACAATGTACTTAGGTGAGCGCCTTGACGCTCTTAAAATCGAACACACCATCGAGCTAATCGCACTTTGCGAGGACGATTGGGCAAACTCGTGGAAGCAGTATTATAAGCCAATCGAAATAGGCGAGCGACTAGTTGTCGTTCCTATGTGGGAAAGCTACGAAAATACCGAAAATAAGGTTGTCGTAAGAATGGATCCCGGAATGGCGTTTGGAACAGGCACACACGAAACCACACGCCTTTGTGCAACCTTGCTCGAAAGATATGTAGATAACACTACAAAAATGCTCGATGTAGGATGCGGAAGTGGAATTTTGGCAATCTGCGCATCAAAGCTTGGCGCAAAGGAATGCTACGCCTATGATATAGACCCTGTGGCAGTAAAGGTTGCGCGCGAGAATGTCAAGGATAATGGCGTCACCAATATTGAATGTGGCGTTTCCGACCTTCTTTTAGGCGTTAAAAGTGGCAAATACGATGTTATCACCGCTAATATCGTAGCTGATATAATTATTAGACTTTTGCCCGACATTTCCAAATTTATGCACGATAAGACAAAATTAATTTTATCAGGCATAATCGACGAAAGATGCGAGGATGTATATGCGTCAATCGCTAAAAATAGCCTTGAAATTATCGAGGAAATTCACGAAAACGGATGGTGCGCACTTTCGGTTAAGAAAAAATAAAAAAATCTCCGAGTAATTCTCGGAGATTTTTATTTCATTTTTTGCTTTTTGTACTCACTTGGCGTTGTGCCAACCAGCCTTAAAAACATTCTATTAAATGTATTCAAGGATGAAAATCCGCTTTCCAAGGCTATTTCGGAGATTTTAAGCGAATTTGATGTGTCCTTCAATAGCCTTTTGGCATAGTCAATTCTGTAAGAGGCAACAAATTCCTTGAAGTTCATTTTTGTAATAGAACGCAAAGCCGAGGAAAGGTATTTTTCATGATAGCCAAGCCTCTTTGCCAAGCTCGACAGCTGAATATCCTCCTTGAAATGGATTGATATGTATTCTATTACTTGTTGAAGATTGATTTGCTTTCGTGCTCCACCTTGGCTTTGACTCCATACACCCCTTTCAAGGACTATACTGCAAATCAAATTTACCAAACCGCAAATTTTCATAATATCGTTCGTGTCTACCTTGGCAAATTCTTCAAGTAGCCAAATGTTATCGGAAAAATCAACAACGGGCGTTTGTAGCTCCTTGTTAAGCGTCAATAAATTGAAAAGTGGTATGAAATCATTTGAAAATACAGCACCGCAAAAAACATATGGACTCTCACCGGTATATTCGTGTATTTGATTAGGTCTTATAAAAATCAAATGGTTTTCGGGAACAGCATGTTTTTTACCTTCAATACAAATGTAATTTACTCCCTTTATAGTAAATATAATCTCACTATATTCGTGAATATGCGGTGGAACAACCCAATTTTCATGGGCACCACTTCTGAACTCGTATGCCTTACCAACATTTTCAGTTTGATAAAAAAACATAAAATCACCCCTTTAGACATTACCTTTTGACTATATTTTATCACTTTTTGAGTAGAATGTCAATACTGTCCGTGTTATAATGATATTAACAAATAAATTTAAATTTACGAAAACAAGGAGAAAACGAAATGAAAAAGAAAATCTTTTTAATGGCTATGATGATAACCATGATAGTTTGCCTTTTTGCGATTTTCGTAAGTGCCGAAACAATCACTTATGAGGGGCAAGAAATTGAGGTTGTAAACAATCTTGGTGACCCATCGTGGTACACAGGCAACTATGAGTATATGACCGATAAAACCTCGCTGGTTGTTTTATCAAACGGAGATGGCACTTACACAGCATATCCGTCATACTACATTTTGAAATATAGCATTACAATTAGTAATGGATCTATATCAGAGGCAGCTATAAGCGGCTTTGACTATTCCCATGTCAACAAGACCGGAAAAAACTACTCAGCAGGAGCAATTTGTAAAATCGAGCTTCCGGAGGGCTTGACGAAAATAACAAATACATATTTTGGCCATAATCCAAAAGAGCCAAATGTAACCGAAATTGTAATGTCTGACACAATAACAACAATCGGCTCTCACGCGTTTCGTGATATATCTAATTTAAAAAAGATTGTTTTGTCTAAGAATTTGACAAAAATCGGAACATATGGATTTTACAATTGTAAGGGACTTGAGGAGGTTGTATTTACACCCGGCTCTCTCGAATATCTTGATGTATCAGAGGCTAATATTTTTTACGGTTGCTCTTCCTTAAAGGAAATGGACCTTTCCACAAGAAAAATCAAGGCCCTTGGATCGAGCTTTTTATCTGAATGTACAAATATTGGCAAGGTAACACTTCCCGATTGCCTTGAGGAAATAGGCTATTGCTCACTTTACAAATGCCCAAATCTATATTTGGCAAGTGATTTTCTGCCAACGAGTCTTAAAAAGGTAGGCTTCCAGTTCTTGTCCGGTTGTACCAACTCAAACAGTGTTCTTTATTTTCCGGAGGGCTTTACGGGTGGAGAGGACGGCTTTACCTCAACCTACATTATGGCAACGGAAAGATATAAAACTCCGGATACAACTCTTGTCTTTTTAGGAAAAATCGAAGGCACAATTAACCTTGAGCAATTCCATGCTAGCTCGGGCTGCAATCTAACTCTTATATTTACTAAAAACAGCTTTTCCGATCTTAACGGAACGATAGTAACAGGCGTTAAGAACGAAAGCACACTTGCATTTATAGGTAAAACCGCGAATACAGAAGACACAGACTATTATACACAAAATGGCACATTAACAATAAATTTAGGCAATGCATCGGAATCTAATAGTAAGCTTGGCACTGACGAAAACGGAAACACGCTTTACAATATAAATTCCAAGAGCTACACCCTCTATTTCTGTGGTGGAGAAGAGGTTGAGGTTTCTTATGGTGTGCGTTCAAGTGTACCTAATAGTCAATGGGGCAAGCATTTTACAACTCCATTTGAATTTGATGAGCCGGCTCATATGGATATAGGCAAGCACTTTGATTTAACAAAGGTTATAAGCATACAAAACTGTGGCTATGACGGAGTTACTGAAAATACTTGCGTTTTGTGTAAGCGCGTTACGGAAGTAAGAATTCCGGCAACAGGAGATCATGCTTATGAGGGCACAGGCTCTTGCATTGATGGATTTGAATGTAAAAACTGTAATAAGACAATCGCAGGCACAAGCGGACATAACGATGCTGAAACACTTGTGTTCGCAAATGGCATCACCGCTGAGGGCGTTCATTGCATAGGCTGTCAAAACGATGGCTGTACTGTAAAAACCGAAACAAAGGTTGCCCCCGTATTCACAGCAAAGGGCTATTCAACAAACGCCGATAAAAACGCAATCAATGGTGGATATAGCGTAGACCTTGACTCGCTCGCTCTTTACGAAAGACTTATCGGTACACTTAAATACGGCATTATAATTGCTAACGCAAATTCCTTTGGAGGAAACACCTTCCTTGACGCAAATAATAAGGTAAACTCCGATAAAGCCCTTCAGGTTGAAATGGATAAGCAGTATTCAAACTTTGATTGCTCAATCAACTTCGGCACAAATACAGATATGGAGCTTGACCTCGTAATCTGCGCATATGTAATTGAGGGCGACACAGTAACCTATATCCAATCCTCAACAGGAGAAGATGTTACAATCGGTGGCACAGCGTTCAAGAGCGTAACCCTTGCACAGGTCGTAGCTCTCGTTCCTGCCGAAATTAAAGAAAACTAAAACAAAAAAGGAACTGAAATTCAGTTCCTTTTTTTGTGCCCGAGTACAATTCATGCCGAAGGCAAATCATGTTCGCTTGCGAACAATTCATGTCATGAAGTGGCAATTTTGTATATTTTTGGTAAAAATGCACAAAAATCGGGGGGGGGGTATTTGTTTATTGTGCATATTGACAAATATATACCCGGTATGGTAAAATTAAATTGTAAAAATATTTTATATGCCCGTGGGGGCGTCCCCACAAGGAGAAAATTTATGAAAAGGAAACTACTTTTAACATTTGTTATGGTAATCGCATTTGCCTTAACATTTGCACTTGTTGTGTTCGCTGACACCATACACAACGAAAACACGGTTGATTACAGCGAAACCGTAACTCTGAACGACGGAACAGTCCTTCCATTGTATGATGAAAACAAGGAAGCGCTAATTTGGTACATTTCCGGCACCGATAGCGAAACCGGCAAAAACATCTATACCTCAATCCGTTCCGATGACCTACAGGTTAGGTGGTACACTAAGTCATGGGGCGAGGTAACCGGTGTTGACATCACCTATGACAACGGAACCAAAATCAGCAAGAACGACTTTGTTGTTGTCAACATGATGGACGATGATATTGTTTCGAACTACGCCGAAGGAGGCCATACAAACATTGGAAAGCCGATAAAAAGCTTCAAGTGGCTTTTTGAAGGCTGTAAAAAGCTCGAATTTGTATATCTTCGCCTTGATACAGATGGCATTTTTCAAAGAAGCTTTAATGGCTGTTCAAATCTTAGATATATAAATCTTGAGGATTTGAATGAATGGACGAACTGTAGAGATGGTCAGCAGTTCTGTGGCTGTACATCATTGTTTGCAGGACAAGTGCTTGATCTTACACACACGAAGCTCGTAACTCTTAGCGGTGGCGGAACTCTTTCGGGAATGCCTATCATAGGCTTGAAGCTTCCAAGCACATTGAAATCACTTAACGATTGGGTGTTCCAAGGCACCATGTCAACCACATTTATGTATCCCGAAAATCTTTCGGCAATGCCAACAAATGCATTTAAAAATTGCTCCAATCTTGCGACAGTTTATTTACATAGCACTCTTACTACAATAGGCGACAATGCCTTCCTTAGCTGCAACGCCCTTGACAAAATTTGTTTTGTTGGTACAAAGGATCAGCTTGAGGCTCTTGTTACCAATACCTCGGCAACAGGAAATACTGCCTTCACAGATGTTGTAGGCGAAAATGGTGCAAACATTATCTCTTATGCTGATTACCTCGCACTCGAGGACAAGAGTGGTAAGTATGCAATCTATGATTATAGCTACTGTGACGCCTATAAGGAAAGCGTTCATGCTCCAAACGAGAAGAGCGACGACTGCACAAAGATTCTTTGCGATGATTGCACATTCGTTCTAAAAGGACTTGAGGCTCACTCAATAGTTGATAAGGTTGTATATGAAAACGGCTTTGCTAAGGATGGCGTATATCATTACTACTGCACAAACGAGCGTTGCACCGTAATTGATAAAGAGGGCGAAACCAAAGCTCCAATCTTTAGCGCAAGCGGATACTCAACCAACGCAGAGGGTAACGCAATCACAGGTGGCTACACAGTAGATTTTAGCGCACTTGATTTCTTCAAGTCAAAGAATGGCAACCTAAGATATGGAATTATCATAGCAAACGCAAATTCCTTTGATGGAGAAGTGCTTGATGGCGATTTCAAGGTAACAAGCCAAAAGGCAATTCAGGTTGAAATTGATAGCAATTACGCAAACTTCAATTGCTCAATCAATTATGGAGCAAATACAGGCGCAAACCTTGAGCTTGTAATCACCGCCTATGCAATCGACGCTGAGGGTAATGTAACCTTCATTCAAGCTGATAGCGTTTATGCTGAAAACGCAACAATTGGCTCGAATATCCTTAAAAAGATAACTCTTGCAAAGGTAGTTGCAAATCAACCCGCTAAAAGCGACGACGAATAATACAAATTAAAGGACAGTGCTAAGGCGCTGTCCTTTTTTTTCTTTAACTCTAAATTCATTCTATTGACAAATAATAACTAATATGCTAATATAACAAGAGATATAACTAATATAATAAATAGGAGATATTATGCCAAGATTTTTTGTCAGACGAGAGCAAATCTCGCAAAATGATAATGTAAAGCAAATAAAAATCGTAGGTGATGACGCCCACCATATTGCGCGTTCACTTCGCATGGCGACAGGCGAAAAAATCACCATATGCGATATGCAGGGCGTAATTTATGACTGTACGCTGAACGCCATCACAGATGACGAGGTTTTAGCAATCGTCGATAGCGAAAGCCCAAGCGACACAGAGCCGAAAATTTACATAAAGCTCTATCAAGCTATTCCAAAGGGCGACAAGCTCGAGAGCATAATTCAAAAATCAATAGAATGTGGCGTTAGTGAAATAATTCCATTTTCAAGCGAGCGCTGTATTGCTAAAATAGACAAAAAGGACGCGCCTCGCAAGGCTCAACGCCATAATAAAATTGCGGAAAGCGCCTCAAAGCAGAGTGGAAGGGGAATAATACCGGTAGTTCGCGAGGCTCTCACCTTTAACGAGGCAATGCTTGATGCCCAAAACGCTGACCTTGTCATTTTCTGCTATGAGGGAGATAATACCATCAGCTTAAAGGAAATCCTAAGAGAAAACAAGGACGCCAAAACAATTTCTCTTATAATTGGCGCTGAGGGAGGCTTCAGCTTGAAGGAGGTTGAAAGGGCAATTCAAATCGGCGCAAAAATTGCCTGCCTTGGAAAAAGAATTCTAAGATGCGAAACTGCACCCACCTTTGCATTGTCCTGTATCGCCTATGAGAGCGAATTGTGATTTTTGGTCAAAATGTAGAAAAAATGTGCAAAATTCACAAAAAAATATTAAAAAAAGGGTTGAAATCGGCATAAAAATAGTGTAAAATGAACATATCGAATGCACAAATTGCACAAAAATCACTTTTATGGAGGAAAAGGCATGTCGAACAGATTGTTCCAAGGAGTTATTCACCAAATGCACGACGCGGTAGATCGTGTGATAGGCGTAATTGACAACGCCGGCGCAGTAATCGCGTGTAGCGAGCTTTCCAAAATAGGCGAAATCAGAGCACAGGCAAGGGAAGAGCTTTCGTTTACTACCGATATGACAGTAATTGAGGGCTATACCTATCAGCATATAGGTAGCTCACCTAATGCAGAGTTTGCAGTATTTGTAGAGGGCGAGGATAAGATTGCAGAAAAATATTCAGCAATTCTTGCAATTTCTCTTGCAAATATCAAAAACTATTATGACGAAAAATTTGATAAAAGCTCATTTATCAAAAATATCATTATGGACAACATTTTGCCAAGTGATATCTATGCAAAGAGCAGAGAGCTTCGTTTTGACTCAAACGATAACAGAGTAGTTCTTCTTGTAAGATTTTATTCAAGAACAGAGCTTCTCCCATTCGATATCATTCAAAATATGTTCCCCGATAAGACAAAGGACTATGTAATCGCAATTGGCGAGCAGGATATCGTAATCGTTAAGGAGCTTGTTGCAGATACAAGCACTGCTTCAATTGAGGCACTAGCGCAAAGCATCTCCGACACACTCAGCACCGAATTTTATTGCAGGGTTGGTATCGGTATCGGTACAGTTGTAGATAATATTAAGGACCTCGCACGCTCCTATAAGGAGGCCCAAATCGCAATCGAGGTTGGTAAGGTATTCGAGAGCGAAAAGGAAATTGTCAGCTACGAAAACCTCGGTATTGGAAGACTTATATATCAGCTTCCTACAACTCTTTGTGAAATTTTCTTGTCCGAGGTATTCAAGCATGGCTCGCTTGAAACACTTGATAAGGAAACTCTTCAAACAATTCAAGTATTCTTTGAAAACAACCTAAATGTGTCCGAAACCTCAAGAAAGCTTTTCGTACACAGAAATACACTCGTATATCGTCTTGAAAAGATTAAAAAGCTCACAGGTCTTGACCTTCGTGAGTTCGACCATGCTATTACCTTTAAGGTAGCATTGATGGTTAGAAGATACTTAACAGCGAAGCCTATAAAATTCTAATTAAAGCAAAAACTCCGAAAAGGAGTTTTTGTGCGTAATATGTTAAAGGACGCATAAAATGCAAAAGAAAATTAGTGTTTTTTGGACAATAATTATATGTCTTATCGTGATGCTCGTCACCTTTAATGTTACATTTCTTGTAATGACAGAGGTAAGACGCTCATCAGAGGCAGAGCTTGCACAAAAATATGATGAAAATTTATCTAAGCTGGAGCAGGAATATTTAGCTAAATACGCCTCGATAAACGAATTGTATTCAGCCTTGCCCGAGGAGCAACGAAGCTCGGAGCTCTTTATGAGGCTTGCATACATTGACACCTATTATCGTACACTTTATGTTGGCGAAATAGACGAGGAAAGGCTAAACTACTATCTCATGCACGGATATATTGCAGGCACAGGCGATAAGTATGGCGAGTTCTATACAATCGACGACCTCAAATCAATATTTCAGCAGGCAAACGGAAAGCTATATGGAATTGGCGTGACGGTTATATATAACGCCGAGTATAGCGGAATTGAAATTCTTACAGTATCTCAAAATGGCCCTGCCGATAAGGTAGGAATAATCCCCGGTGATATCATTACAAAAGTTAATGGCGAGAGAGTTTCGCTTGAAAACTACTACGAAATGATAAATAATGTAAAGGGCGATAAGGGAACAAGCGTCAGCCTAACCTACATTCGCTCAGGCGTCGAAAGCACCGTAAGCGCCATTCGTGATGAGATAACAATTACAACAGTAACACATTCAAAATATGTAAACGATAGCTCAATTGGCTTCATTCGAGTAAGCGAGTTTAATGGCGAAACGCCAAAGCAAATTAAAGTCGCACTTGAGGCGTTAATTGGTGACGGAGCAAAATCAATCGTGTTCGATATGAGAAACAATCCGGGTGGAACGCTTGAGGGCGTTATCGAGTCGCTTGATTACCTACTTCCCGAGGGAGATTTGTGCTATGTTGTTGGCGCAGATGGAAAGGTTAGCCAAACCTTTAAATCGAACGCATCATGCCTTGACCCAAGCATAAAGCTGGCGGTGCTCATAAACGAAAATACCGCTTCCGCTGCAGAGCTTTTCACATCGGCCCTTCGTGATTATCAAAGGGCGACTATCGTAGGCGTGAAATCCTATGGCAAGGGCTCAATGCAAACAACCTATATGCTTCCAAACGGAGAGGGCTTAAAGCTATCAACAAATACCTATAATCCGCCATGTAATCAAAATTATGACGGAATAGGAATTACCCCAAATATAATCGTCGAGCTTGATGAGAGCTTGAAGAATAAAAGCTTTTATAAAATCACGCAAGAGGAAGACAATCAGCTCCTCGAGGCGTGCTATGCACTTGGTTATACAAACAAATAAAAATATAATGAAAGGTTGCCAAATGGCAATTAGGTGAACAAAATGGAAGAGCAAAAGACCAAATATACTAAAGAAGGCTATGCCAAGCTTGAAGAAGAATATAAATATCTTACTACCGTGCGTCGTCAAGAGATAAAGGAAGCTCTTAAAATTGCAAGAAGCTTTGGTGACCTCTCCGAGAACAGTGAGTATGACGAGGCAAGAGATCAACAGGCTAAGGTAGAGGCTAGAATCAGAGAGCTTGAATACCTCATGAAGAACGCTGAAATTGTTGATACCGATGCAGTTAAAAATGTTGTAGCTCTCGGAACAACAGTAGTTCTTAGATACGCAGATGGCAGAGAGGTTACCTACCATATCGTCAGCTCAAACGAGGTTGACCCAATCAATAAGAAAATCTCCGACCAATCTCCTATCGGTCGCGCAGTTGTAGGTCAAAAGAAGGGCGCAAAGGTAACAATCGAAACACCCGCAGGTGAAAAGGAAGCAACAATCGTAGATTTCTATAAGACAAAATAAAAGGTGAACAAAATGCAGGAAAATAACAACACAAACGCTGTAAATGAAGAGGTAGAGCTAAGCGAAATCCTTCAAATCAGACGCGATAAGCTAAGCGCACTTTGTGCCGAGGGCAAGAACCCCTTCGAGATTACAAAGTTCGATGTAACAGCACTTAGTACAGACGCAATCAACGCCTTCGAGCTAAGAGAAAATGAGATAGCAGAGAGTGGCGAGGAAATCGTAGTAAGAGTTGCCGGTAGAATGATGAGCCGTCGTATTATGGGTAAGGCGTCATTTGCACATCTTATGGACGAGGCAGGACAAATTCAGCTTTATGTATCCAGAAACGACATAGGCGACGACGATTATGCGTCATTTAAGAAATGGGATATAGGTGACATTATCGGCGTAGAGGGCGTAGTGTTCCGTACAAGAACAGGAGAAATCTCCATTCATGTAAAGAAAATAGTGCTCTTGGCAAAGTCACTTCTTCCACTCCCCGAGAAATTCCATGGCCTAAGAGACCTTGAAACAAGATACAGACAAAGATATGTGGACCTAATCGTTAACCCGGAGGTTAAGGATACCTTCTATAAGCGCTCACAAATCTTAAAGGAAATCAGAGCTTATCTTGATGGCAAGGGCTTCCTTGAGGTTGATACACCTATCCTTGTTCCACTTGAAATTGGCGCAAGCGCAAGACCATTTGTAACTCACCATAATACTCTTGATATGGATATGTACCTTCGTATCGAAACTGAGCTATACCTAAAGCGCCTAATTGTTGGCGGTATGCACAGAGTTTACGAGGTAGGTAGAATTTTCAGAAACGAGGGTATGGACACAAAGCATAACCCAGAGTTCACCACAATCGAGCTATATCAGGCATTCACTGACTATAAGGGAATGATGGATTTAGTTGAGGAGCTATATAAGCTTCTCGCTGAAAAGATTTGTGGTAGCACCAAGATCACATATCAAGGAATTGAAATTGATATGGGTAATTGGGAAAGACTTACCATGGCAGAGGCTGTAAAGAAATATAGTGGCGCTGACTACTACGCATGGGAAAGCGACGAGGACGCAAGACGCGTAGCTAATGAGCTTCATGTAGAGGTTGCAGACGACGCAACAAAGGGCAGAGTTTTGATTGAGCTCTTCGACGCATATGTAGAGGAAAAGCTCATTCAGCCAACCTTTATTTACGATTACCCTGTTGAAAATAGCCCTCTCGCTAAGAGAAAGCCAACAGAGCCCGCATTTACTGAGCGCTTCGAGTACTTCATCAACGCAACCGAGTTCGGTAACGCATTTAGCGAGCTAAATGACCCAATCGACCAAAAGGAGCGCTTTGAAACACAGGTGGCTCAAAAGCTCGCAGAAGAGCCAAACAGCAAGGCAGAGGTAGATTACGACTATGTAACCGCCCTCGAGTACGGAATGCCCCCAACAGGAGGCCTCGGCTTCGGTATCGACCGCCTTGTAATGCTCCTCACCGATAGCGCATCCATTCGTGATGTGCTCCTGTTCCCCACAATGAAACCTTTAGCAGATAACTAATCCCATGAAGCTCATACTTCGCTTCGGGGACCCCAGCCGCAGATAACTAAAATACAAATCCCCCCGTTTTTACGGGGGATTTTTATTTTTTATTTGCTCCGGATTGGCAGCCGACAAAATATCATAAAATATTTGCTCTTGAAAAACACTCTGTACTATGCTATACTATTCATAGAAAACTAGCATAAGGAGGAGCATTTAATGAAAAAAATAATAGTTTTATTATCGGTATTTTTTATGCTTTTCTTGGCTTCGAATTTGATATCTTGCGAAAGCGAGGAATGTGTGCATAAATTCAAGCCCGCTACCTGTATATCTCCTAAAATTTGCGTGTTGTGTGAAGAAACAACAGGCGAAATTGGCGGACACGCGTGGGAAGGCGCTAGCTGTATAACCCCTAAAACCTGTAAAATATGCTCTCTTACAAGTGGTGAGGCACTTGGACATAGCTGGGCATTCCCGTATTGCACTAATGATAGCAATTGCAGAGTTTGCAATGAGAAAAAATTCGCAAAGGAACACACATGGAACACAGATAAGTGTTCGGAGCTTCAAATCTGTACGGAATGTGGCTTTGAAGGAGAAATAGTTGAGCATAATTGGGCAAAGGCTACCTGCGTTTCTGCCGAGACTTGTATAAGCTGTGGCGAAACAAAAGGAAAAGAATTAGGCCATGATTGGAAATTTATCTCTTGCGAAGAGCCAAAAATATGTCAAAGATGTAGCGAGTCAATAGCTACCGGATTATCTCATCAATGGGAATATATGGGCTGTGATAAGGAGAGGGAATGTAGCATTTGCTCTCAAGGAGAGGGCTTTGAATTTGGTCACCGCTGGATTGAAGCAACCTGTGCGCTTGCCGAGCATTGTGAAAATTGCAAAATCACAGTGGGAAGTCCACTTGAGCATAATTGGGAATTTAAAAAGACAATAAGCCCGGCGTGCGAGGAAGGAAAGGAAGTCTATTTTTGCGATGGCTGTGATGGCGAAATGGAGATTGGCTTGAACAATCCAAAATACGGCTATCACCTTTGCTATGCAGACGGATTTTGCTATCAATGTAATAAGCAATATAATACAAGCGAAATGGCTCTTGAAGCTGTTTTGATAGAAAATGAGCATTCCGTTGAATGCTGTGGAGTGTTTACAAGCACAGAAACGACAGCAAAGATATATAAGCCGATAACACATAGTGATATTGGTATTCCCGTTATTGACCTCGGTGGAGAGCTACCAAGCTCAAAGGGCTATACAAATGTGATTGATTTTACATATGATTCGGAAGGGCTCAGCTTTGCTTGTACAGCCGAAATAAAGGTGCAAGGAGCATCAAGCGCAGGTAAGCCAAAGAAAAATTTTAATATAAAACTGCTAAAAGCAGACGGAAGCAAGAATAAGGTTGAGCTTGTTGATGGCTGGGGCAAGGAAAACAAATATTGTATGAAGGCGAACTACATTGATTATTCACAGTCAAGAAATGTAGTGTCCGGTAAAATTTTTGGCGAGATTGTAAAATCAAGAAACGATGAGCTCTCAAATACACCAAACGGTGGAGCAATAGACGGCTTCCCGATCTTAGTTTATAATGATGGCGTGTATCAGGGAATTTATACAATGAACATTCCAAAGGACAAGTGGATGTTCGATATGCACGATAGCGATGAAAAAAATCAAGCCATATTTATGGCTGAAACCTGGAATAACGCTGTTTCCTTCAGACAAATTTCAACAAGCGGATTTGTTCTTGAATACGCATCAAATGAGGATAGCTTGATCGATAATAAAACTCAATGGGCGTACGATAGCCTGCTTGATTTGATAGAGTTTGTTTATTATAATGACGGAGAGGACTTCAAAAAAGGCATACACCAATATGCAGATATCGATAAATGCATTGATTCAATGCTATATACATTCTTTATTTGCGCCGACGATAATACGAGCAAAAACATACTTTGGGTAACTCTTGATGGTAAGGTATGGTTTAGCAGTATGTACGATATGGATGGAACATGGGGTATGAGATGGAACGGAAATATTGAGTTTGACGAATACACTCATCCAATTTCCGCACTTGTTGACGGAAAGGGGCTTGCTCCCGAAAGAAATCACTCAAACTTGAATCTTTTATGGGAAAGGATTTATGTTAATTACTATGATCGCGTTTGCCAAAGATATTTAGAGTTAAGACAAGAAATTCTCACAATTGAAAATATCACATATCACTTTGAAGCATTTTTTGACGCGATTCCCGATGTTTTAAGAGAAGCGGAAAAGCAAAAATGGACAGGAGTTCCTTCGCAAAAAATAAACCATTTAGAGCAAATTTTAACCTTTGCCGAAAAGCGCTTGGCGGTTATGGATGAAATTTTGCTTTCAAAAAGCTGATGAAGATGCTTCATCTCAATCATAGATAAAGGGTAGGATTTCCTACCCTTTTTTAATATAGTGGCAATAAATGAAAAATTATATATATCCATTTTCTGTTGCAAATTTTGATAATATATGCTATAATATACAAGCAGAAAAGAGAGCAAGAGTACAAGGAGAAAATCCTTATATTCTCACTCTCTTTTTTCGTTGTGATATATTAGTGCTACGAGTTAATTCGATATAAGAGCCTTCAGCGCAGAATCTTGTTACTCACAAGCTTGTAATGAGATAAATTCCTCATTTACGAAGCAAGCCACAATATAAGAGTTGCTTTTCTATACTTTAAGAGGCGCAAGTTATTTGTGCCTTTTTCTGTATTCTCTTGGCGACATGCCAATATGCTTTTTGAATATTTTGCTAAAAAAGTATTGATCCTTATAGCCTGATAAAGCACCAATCAAGCAAATTTCCATATCGGTTGTTAAAAGGAGGTCACAGGCTCTGCCTAGTCTAAGCTCAAGTATATATTCGCTAGGCGATTTTCCCATTTCTCGAGAAAATAGTGTAATGTATCTGGAATTGCTCAATCCCTCTAATTTTGCAAGATAAGGAATTTGTATCTTTTCGGTATAATTTGCATGAATATATTTTATTGATTTTTTTAGCGTATGATAACCGTCATTTTTTATTCTTCCCAAAGCAATAGTCAGTAAGATTTCCTCTAAAAGACAGGCAAGAGAATATTGCAAAAACGGAGCATTAGTCATATATTGCTCAATCATCTTGTCAAACAAATTCTTTATTTTAGGAGAAAATTCGTTTTCCAATGCACAAGGCTCTAACGAAAAGCCCAAATCCGTTAAAATTTTCTCAACATGTGAGCCTGTAAAATGTGCGCATAGATATTTTGATGGTGGCTCGCCCCAATAGTGATATTTGAATTTTGGTGGGAATAAAACCACAGAGCCCTTTTTCAAGCTAAAAACAGTATCATTTATTCTAGTGTTAAAAATTCCATCTGTAACATAGATTAAAAAATAATCATCTCTACCCTCGCAGTTGTATGTGTCGTACGCAAAGGGCTCAAAATAAGAAAAGCAGTCATTTAAAAGGTTTATAATCAATGGCGCATCTGTGGATTTTTTACTTTTTTGATTTAATAATTCTACGCTTCTATAATGATGTCGAGTCAAATTTTATTCCCCCTCTTGAACAATTCGATAATAAAATAATACAAAAATTCGATAAAATAATCTATTTACAATCTCTTGTAATCATTATAAAATAAAAGTGAAGAGTTGTCAATACCATTTATTGTTCAAGCAACTAATCAAATAAAAAACCACAAAAAATTCGAAGGAGAAAAATATGAAAAGGAAGCTTATTTTATTTGTGCTTGTCATCGCAGCTATGATGTGCTTTGCTATTTCCGCTAGCGCGACAACGATTGACAAAGACACAACCGTAACTCTTAATGGAAGCTTTACAGTAGAAGATCAAAGCGTTGCCAACCCTGTTGTAAATCTTTACGACACAGACGGATATGCTCTTGTTTGGTATCTTAACACCGATAACAAGCTCGTTAGTGACAGGGCAGTTAATCTTATCACAGTTACCGACAACAAGGCAAAATTCAATGATGTGTCAAAATTCTATGGTGGCTCACAGCAAAAGGGCGTTATAGTAGTCAACCTAAGAGATGATTTTGCCCCGGACGGAATTAAAGGAATTGAAAAGTTCGATTCTAACTTCCAGTTTGGTTATTATGGCGCTAACAGAAATGTACCTATTCAATATTTTTATTTCCCAAAAACAGCAACTGAAATTATTGATAGAATGTTCCAAAACACTCAATTGATAATTGCCGATATTGAGCCCGGCACACCAATTACTTATATGGGTATTCACGCTGTGGCTCAGACTAACCTAAAGGAATTTTTCGTTCCTAAGGGAATTCCTAATTTTATAGAGAAGGATGATCTTGGCATTTTCCAAGATACTCAGCTTGAAAAAATCACCTTTGAGGAAGGCTCTCAAATAACAGTTATTCCATATAGATGCTTCTATATGTGCAACAAGCTAAAAGAGCTTGTGTTGCCAAACACCGTTGAGGAAATACACGAAAGAGCCCTTCAGTTTACTTTGTGGGATTCAAACGCTAAGCTTGAAAAGCTCGTGCTCGGTGCAAGCTTCAAGGGCTTTAAGGGCGAAACAGGCGACAACTTCTATGTAAGAGGCGCTGCTAATGTAAAGGTTTATTTTCCCGCTACATTTAAGGCTAGTAATGTTGATGTAAGCACAGCTCACCAGTATTTCACTCTCTGCCCAAATGCAACCTTCTATTATTGTGGAACGGAGGCAGAGTGGGATGCTCTTATTACTGAAATTTCAAAGGGCAAAAATGGCGCAACAGGTACAGACTCAGGCGAAAATATCATAACCGCAAAGAATAATGGCAAGGTTACATTTAATGTTAGCGCTTGCGATTCATTCTATAAATCAGTACATAGCTATAAGGCAGATAGCGATTGCATTAAGGGCGCAGAGTGCCAAAGATGCACAAATAAGCTCGCCTCGCAGATAGACCACACCTATTATAGCTCTCTTGAATACCCACAGGGCTACACACAAGATGGCATATATAACTATGGTTGCTCAAACGAGGGCTGTCTTGCAATTGATATTACAAATCAAAAGGCAGATCCAATCTTTGAGGCAAAGGGCTACTCAACAAATTCAGAGAAGAATGCAATCAATGGTGGATACAGAGTAGATTTCGACGCTCTTGACCTATACACAGATGTGCACGGTAGCCTAAGATATGGAATTATCATAGCAAATGCAAATTCCTTTGATGGCGAAATGTTTGATGGCGAATTCAAGGTAACAAGCCAAAAGGCAATTCAGGTTGAGATTAATAATGATTATTCCAACTTCGATTGTACAATAAGCTATGGCGCAAACACAGGCGCAAGCCTTGAGCTTGTAATCACCGCTTACACAATCGACGCAAGTGGAAATGTCACCTTCATTCAAGCAGATAGCGTTTATGCAGAAAGCGCAACAATCGGCTCAAGCACCTTCCAAAAGATCACTCTTCAAAAGGTAGTTGCAAATCAACCGGCCTCTAAAAACGACGAGGAAGATTTAATCGCTTAAATACAAACAAAAAACCAACCCATATGGGTTGGTTTTTATCGTCTTATAAAAGCACCTCTTTATTTGTTCCGTAGAAAATATCGTCGTGATTAGATAGCCTTTTGCAGACCTCTTCAAATTTTTCCCATGTGATATATTCTGCGTCCATTTCATAAGAGTGTCCCCAAATGTAAAGCAGAGCAACCTCATCGCTATCTAGCGCTAAAAATCTATCCACAATTTCATCAAGACGCTCGTCAATGTAATGCACGCTGGGATTGAACCTTAAAAGGTTCTCTTGTGCGCCAAAATCATATGTTGAGGTAATCGTTCTTGCAAGCTTAATGCCTGTGTGATTTCTTATAATTTCAGACACATGGTCGTTGTTATTCTCTCCACCACAGGGATACGCCATGCTCACCACCTCGTAGCCACAAAGCCTTGATAAATTCTGCCTGTCAAGTTCGACCTGTCGAATGATTTCGTCATCGGAAAGAGAGGGCAAAAACGGGTGAGTCAAGGTGTGAGCTGCCACCTCGTGCCCTGCATAAATTTCCCTTATTTTGTCAGCTGGAATTTTGTCATGACGAACAGTCCTTCCGTTTCTGTCAAGCGTACCATCAAGTCCTAAAAACTCCGAATTCAAATTAAATGTACCCTTTAAGCCATATTTGTTGAAAATTTCAATCAATCTTATATCCTGTGTCACTCCATCGTCAAAGCTGAAGGTAACTGCCTTTGTTTTTCCATTCCACATATAAAGTCCTCACTTTTTAAGTCCATAATCAATAGCGCATTTTTTGAGTGCGTCCTCAACGCTACTGAAAATCACGCCATATTGCCTTGCTTTATCACAATTTACCCATAAATTGTTCCTTGATGGCGCATCCTCAACTCGTATATCCTTGCCAATAAGCGCCAAAAAATCCTTAGTTATCTCATACATGCTCTTTGTTGTTTCGCTACCGAAATTATACGCCCCACCGGGAAGCCTCATCACCGCTTCCATGTTGTCGGCAACCTCCTTTAGATAGGTTATGCCCCTGTATTGCTGTGAGCTATAACAAACAGAGTCGCTAGCGTTTAAAATTCCCATAAAATAATTGGATTTTTTAAGATAATAATCATACATCCATTCGGCGCGTAGCATAACAGCATTGGGGTCAATATCAAGCACCCTGTGTTCCATTTCGAGCTTGTGACGCGCATATGTGTTTCCCGGATTTACCATATCCTCGCTAAAAGGACAATCACCTGCGCTACCGCTGTAAACCTGATCCGAGCTAAAGCATATAAGCTTTATCCCCCTTGACGCCCTCGCCAAGTATGTAGGGATTAGAACATTGGCAACATAAGATGCCTCAGGATCTCTTTCGCACTCACCAATATCGGAAATTGCCGCAGTATGTATAATCGTGTCGGCTTGACTTCCCTCGACGATGCGCCGAATATCGTCCTCGCTAAGCCCTTTAAGCGACGGACAAGCGATAGCATTCTCGCACGCCTGTAATAACTTGCCACCAACAAAGCCACTTGTACCTGTAATTAAAATCATGTTTGCCCCCATAAATTCTATTTACCCTATTATATCACAAGCCAACAACCATTTCAACTTAAAAAGCGCACTCTGCCTAAAAAATATATTGAAAAGCGCGAATCTTTATGGTAAAATCATATTTAGAGAGAAAATGCTCACAAAGGAGAACAAATGAAGCTATTCAAGAAATTCAAGGGCGCGTTGATTGTCGCCATATTATCACTTTGTCTATGCCTTATAGGCTGTGATGCTTTTATCGAAAATTTAGAAAGTATGCTCGCAACTCAATCATCATCTGAGAGCGAGAGCCAAGCCGAAACGGAAGCAAAGACCGAGGATGAAAGCGAGAGCCAAACACAGCTCGAGAGCGAAAGCCAAATTGAGAGTGAAAGCCAAACAGAGAGTGAAACCGAAGCCGAGAGTGAAACCGAAAAGAATTATTTTGTTGCAACGGTGCGCTCTAATGCTAACATCGTCGCCTCTCCATATGCTGATCCAAACGCCATAGTTCCCGAAGCTTTAAGTGGAGCTTACTACTCGGCAAGCACCCCCGGTGGAGAGCCACAAAACGACGGAACAGGCAAAATTTGGCTAACTTTAAAGCCCGTCAAGGACTATTCCGTGCAAAGCGTTAATATAACCGGCAAATATACCGAGATAAAAGACCTGGGTCGCGACCTGTATTGCATTTATGGGGTAAAATCCGACCTTTCTGTAAGTGTTACCGCCAAGCTCACGCCTAGCGTAGATAGCGAAATCCTCGAGGATTGTGGCTATGGAATTACCGATGACGGAAAAATGATAGTGTCATGGAACGAAAGCCCCGAAGAGCCTGTAAGATATGTTGAGGTAACCTATAACGATGGAACAGGCACACGCATCGAATATTTTGACTCGCTACAAGGCAAGGCAGAGCTTTTTAAGATGACTGAAAGCAAAATTTACACAGTCAGCCTAAGGGCAATCGGCTATAAAGGCGCAGGCAAAAGGGTGGAGCTAAGTGGTTGCTACATGAAGGCTCCTAAGGATGTTCCTTTCCCAAGAGTTGAGATAACAACTCAAAATTATATATGGCCCGAGTGCGATTTTGTAAGCTCTCCCAGTGGCTGTTGGGGGGCGGGCATTACAAACGCCTTTTATGAGCAATGTATAATGACCATCTATAACGAGGATAATGAGGCTGTATATACCTCATCTACAAAAGCAGACGAGAGCGAAAGGTATCTTGGTGCAAAAATGAAAATTCGTGGCAACACGAGCGCGCACCATGAGCAAAAAGCAAGATACCCATACAAAATCAAGCTCGATGAAAAGGCAGACCTTCTCGAACCATTAATTGGACGCCCTGACGCCAAGGCGGGCTATGCCGATAAGGATTGGGTGCTCCTAAACTATGGAGCAGATGGCTTTAGAGCCACAGGTGACGCCATAGCTGATGCAGTAGGCACAGAATGGTCACCCGATTATTGCTATGTAAGCCTATATCTAAACGGAGAATATAGAGGCATATATGTGCTCTCCGAGGCAGTCGAGGAGGGCAACGGAGCAGGCGAGGATGCTTGGAGAGTTAGTGTAGATACAGACGGATATGTCTTTGAGTGTGATGCGTATTGGTGGAATGAGGACCTATCATTCTCAACACCTCTAACCGAGGAAACTCCTATGCACTTCACCTTCAAATATCCCGATACCGACTATTTGAGTGCCGATTCTCCCGAGGTAAAGTATCTTCAAGATTATCTAAGTGCCTTTGAGGAGGCGCTCATGAGGGACGACGACTCGTATCTTGAATATATCGACCTCGACACCTTTGTAAAATGGCTTCTTGTGTCTGATTATCTATGTATTGAGGATGGCGGTGGCTGTAATCTTTATCTTTATAAAAAGAACTCAAGCGAGGACTCGAAAATTGCAATGGGGCCAAACTGGGACTTTGACTCATATATGGGAAATGAATATGCGCTTTCAACCATTCGTATGAAATGGAAGGGCGCTCCCTTCTACTACCAATACCTAGTAAAAAAGGATTCCTTCAACGCAAGATATAAGGAGCTTCTAAACGAAACCAAGGACGAGCTTGTGACATATGTCGAAAACGCATTTGCGCAAATTGATAATGATGCTCACAATGAGCTTTTAAAGTATCAAGGCGCGCGCTTTGGCACATCGACAAAGTCACTTTCCGAGCAAAAGGCAGAGTTTTTAGAATGGCTTGAAATACATCTTGAGTGGATGAACGGACAATTTAACTAATAATAAAAACAGAAAAAAGGAAAATATGTTTGAAAACGCAAGCTGGATAATCCATCCAAATAATAATTTATACGAGCCTGTGTGCTTTATCAAGACCTTCAAGGCGGATAAGGTGAAAAGGGCGCTTCTAAATGTAACCACGCTTGGTTGCTATTACCCAATGCTAAACGGTGAAAGAATAGGCGATTTTATACTCGCTCCGGGCTTTACCTCTCGCAAAAGAGTTCAATATCAAAGCTATGATATAACCAAAATGCTAAAGGCCGATAACACCCTTGAAATCACGGTTGGCGATGGCTGGTATAACGGAAAAATAAACTTTGTTGTCGCAAACGATACCCCCAAGGCACTACTTTGCCAAATTGAAATTATTTATACCGACAACACTAAAAAAACAATCGTCACAGGCGATAATTGGCTTGTACGCAAGGATAAATTGCGCTTTGCGGAGCTATACGATGGCGAATTTTATGATAGCAATTTTGAGGACGCTCCCGTAAACGCCAAGATACTGAGTCACGATAAGAAAATCGTAGTAAAGCAACAGGGAGTGTATGTTAAGGAGCAAGAAATAATCAAGCCAATCGCTATTTTCAAAGCTCCAAATGGTGACACAATTATCGACTTTGGTCAAAACCTAACAGGCTATTTTGAATTTACAGCAAACGCCAAAAGGGGCGATAGGGTTGAGTTTACCGTTTGCGAGGAGCTCGATAAATATGGTAACTTCTATAACGAGAACTATCGTGACGCCAAGGCACGCTTTGAATATATTTGTCATGACGGGTTAAATACATATAAGCCAAGGCTTGCCTTTTGGGGCTTTAGATATATGCGTGTCGATAGCTTTCCCTGCGAAATTACCGCTGATAATATAAGCGCAATCGTCGTTCACTCCGACATAAAACGAACCGGCTATTTAAGTAGCTCAAGTAGGCTTCTCAATAAGCTTTTCTCTAATATAATTTGGGGACAAAAGGGCAACTTCCTTGACATACCAACCGATTGCCCTCAAAGAAATGAGCGACAGGGCTGGACAGGCGATGCTAGCGTATTCTGTAAAACTGCGTCATATAACTATGATGTTGAGGCGTTCTTTGAAAAATGGTTAACCGATCTAAAGCTCGATCAAGGCAAGAAGGGGAATATACCAAATATAATTCCTCAAACTGTGTGCTGGGATTGGTCAACAACAGAAACCACAGGCGCTCTTTGGGGAGATAGTGCAACCATAATCCCATATCAAATGTATAAAACCTACGGAAGCACACGCATACTGAAAAGCCTATATCCAACAATGAAAAGATATCTTGGCTATATCGCTACTCACACTAAAAAAAGATACCTTTGGTATGGATGCGACCAATTTGGCGATTGGCTCGGGCTTGATGCCCCTAGCGGAAGCTATCGTGGCTCGTCAAACGAGGATTTTATTGCCTCTGTATTTTACTATAATTCTGCTAAAATAGTGGCAGATGTGTCCAGAATACTAGGCAAGGACGGGACCAAATATGACCTCTTGGCACAGAAAATTCTAGATAAAATAAGAAACACCTTCAAGGACTACAAAACTCAAACCGAATGTACCCTCGCCTTGTATTTTGATATTGCCGAGGATAAGGCAAGCGTGGCAAAGGCCTTAAACGATATGATAAGGGCAAACGGTAACAGATTGACAACAGGCTTTGTCGGCACTCCGTTTTTGCTACACGCTCTATCTCAAAATGGCTATACCGAAACTGCATATGACCTACTTTTACAGGAAAAATTCCCTTCGTGGCTCTATTCCGTAAGACAGGGCGCAACTACAATTTGGGAGCATTGGGATGGCAAAAACGAGCAGGGTGATTTTTGGTCGAAGAGCATGAACTCCTTTAACCACTACGCCTATGGCAGTGTAGCTGATTGGGTGTACGAGGAGGCGTGTGGAATCAAGCCTAAAATCGCAGGCTTTGAAGAGGTGATAATAGCCCCGAAGCCCACCGATAAGCTCGACCATCTAAGCGCCATAATTCATACTCGCAACGGAAAAATTCTCTCAAAATGGTATCATGAGAACGGAAAAATTCGCTACGAAATCGAAACCCCCGTAAGCGCTACAATCATAATAGATGGAAGAGAATACATCGTTCCAAGTGGTAAATACCTATTTTAAGATGACCCAAAGACCTCACGCTAGTCGTGAGGTCTTTGCCTTATAGGCAAAAATTTCAAATAACCCCCTGAAAAAATCGCAATATCTCTTGATATTTGATGCACATCTATGGTATCATAATGATATAGTATTTGCAAAGCAAAAGGAGAACACAATGGCAAAAAAATATTCTACATTTGGTAGCGACTATATTTCATACACGGTTGACAACGAAAAGGGCAAAATTGCATTTCTCGGTATCGAATCCGGTGGTAGAGATAGAGATAAGCACGCAAGCTACAACCTAACGCTTCCCGGCTATGGCGCAATGTTTGGCGCATTTAAGAAAAAGCTTCCTATATCACAGGAGCTAACCGATGCAAGCGCAAGCTTTGAAAACGAAAATGGAGAAGGTATAAAATACACCCTTATTGACACTAAAACTCTAAGTCTTGATATGACAAAGCCACAAAAGAGTGATATATTCAGCGTAAGATTTGCAATCAAGACAGCGCCACCATCAATTTGGACTAGTGTCGCTCCCAAAAGCCTAAAAACCAATAATCCCCTTAATATCAACAAAACTAAATACACCCTGCCACTAATCATTCATTTCCCCGATTTTGGCAGAATAGAAATTTCCTCAAGCTCTGATAGCGTTTATTGTGTAGAGGAGCTTCAAATGTCGAGAGATTTTTGTGGACTTGACCTTGGATATGAAAACCATAGCTATAACCATAACAGAATGCACGGACTTCACTATGGTAGCTCGTATCTCACCTTCAAATCAAAAGCCTCGCTTGAAAATGTGTCGCTTACAATTAAGGTGCTCCCCGAGGCATATCCACCACTACCTGAGGATAGCGACAAGTTTAACGGACTCAAACGCAACTGGATAAATTCCTTTGCTCTGAATAGAGAGCTGTTCGATATGGGCGATAACATCTATTTCCACGGCACAGGACACCTCGCAATACATATGAAGAGCGATATGCTCCAATTCATAGACCCATCTGACCCACAATTTGAAATAGTTCGTCGTGTGTACGAGGGACAGGTGAAGAGATCCTTTACCGAGTCACAGGGCGCATCCGGTGAGGTTAGCGTTTGTTGCTTTAGACGCGAAAAGAGAAGCACCGATGGCTGTGCCTCTGACTCAACCCCAGGCGCAATAATCGCTCTTACAGGAATTTCAAATTGGAATTTGCCTCTTGCGAAAAGGCTACTTCCAAACGCAACAAGAGCAGCCGACTTTATTTTAACAATGGATCCCGATGGCGACGGAATATTTGAAGTGCCATATCCGGGCGACTACATGGGTCAGCCTGCCGAAAATGGCTTCTATTGTAACTGGTGGGATAATTTCTCATTTGGTCATAAGGATATCTACTTTAACTACCTTTGTCATAGAGCCCTAAGAGAGCTATGTGCGCTCCTCGATAGAGTAGGACAAGGCGATAAGGCAGAAAAATATAAGGCTCAGCTCGAAAAATTCGACAAGTCATTTTTTGACACCTTCTATAATCCCGAAACAGAGCTTATGGTAGGCTGGATCAGCCGTAACGGAAGTCTTCACGATTATGGCTTCACCTTCGCTGTTTCGATGGGAATTAACGAGGGACTAATTCCTAAGGAAATCGGCAAGAAAATGCTTAAAAAGCTCCTAAAAAGAATGAAGGAGCAGGGCTATGGCGACCTTCGCTTTGGTATCCCCGGAAATGTTGAGCCGATTGGTAAAAATGACACGGGCGATTGGCCCTGCATGACCGATTGGGGACGCTATGAAAATGGCGGACTTAACGGAATGAATGGCTTCCACTTCCTAACCGCTATGTATAATGTGGGCATGACAAGGGAGGCTGACGAAATCCTTTTCGCAATCCTAAACACCTACGAAAAGGAAATGACCCACTCAGGACTTATGCCGGGCTATTGCCAAAGCATAGACTGGAGAACTAAGGAAGGCGTACCCTGTGGCTATAATTACCTAGCCGATAACTATTATTTCTTGCTCTCTGTATATGCAGGAAAATTCAAAATGAAGCACCCCGCTGTAAATAGATAAATAAAAATGCCATACATCTTTGTATGGCATTACCTTTAAAACGAGGACAAATTATGGATATAAAAATTAAGGAATGTCTTTTAGGCAAGCATGGAGATTATATTTTGCCGTTTTTATGGCTACATGGTGAGCCAAGA
Source organism: Clostridia bacterium (assembly GCA_017408585.1). Lineage (GTDB taxonomy): Bacteria > Bacillota > Clostridia > Oscillospirales > CAG-272 > RGIG2000. The sequence goes on from JAFQUJ010000009.1 coordinate 53,896, forward strand.
GAACGCATTTACGAGGAAATCCTAGCAATCAAAAATAGTGGCGTAAACCAATTCTGCGCCGAAAGCCGTCCATACGAAAAATTCTGTCAGGACGAGTGGTGGGGCGATTTTGAATTCATTCTCGAAACAGCGAAAAGTCTTGATATGCGTGTATGGCTTCTTGATGATAAAAAGTTTCCCACAGGCTATGCAAATGGCTATCTCGAAAGGCCCGAAAACGCCCACCTTAGAAAGCGTCTAATAAGAGAATTTCAAATAGATGTAATCGGCCCTGCTAAATGCTCTAAAATGTTTGTCGGTGGCAGAGTAAGAAATGACGAAAAAATCATACAGGTGGTTGCATTTCGTCATGCTGATGAGCGTGAAGCGCTTGATTATCGCACTGCCATCAGCCTTACAAGCACCCTAAATGACGGAATGATATATTGGGACATTCCCGAGGGCAATTGGCGTGTCTGCGTCACCGTTGAAAGCTCTCCCTATGAGAGTGAAAATGACCGTCTTTTCTATTACATAGATATGCTAAATCCCGACTCATGCCATGCAATGATAGACGCCATTTATCAGCCACATTATGAGAGATTTTCAAAATATTTTGGCAATACCTTCGCAGGCTTTTTCTCTGATGAGCCGGGCTTTTTAAATGTATGTGGCACATACTATAACAAGCTCGGAATCATGTACTCGCCATACCCTTGGAGAGACGATTTGCCTGAGCTTATCGCGCAAAGCGCTAAAATGGACAAAAAAGAGACGGAAATGTACCTTGTGGCTCTTTGGGAGGACCTAGGCGAAATTACAGCTCTTATAAGAGCACACTACATGGATGTTGTAACAAGATTATATAGTGAAAGCTTTACCTATATGCTTGGCAATTGGTGTCGAGAAAGAAATGTAATGTATATCGGCCATGTAATCGAGGATATGGGCGCTCATGTAAGGCTCGGTTATGGAAGTGGACACTTTTTCCGTGCCCTTGATGGTCAGGATATGGCAGGAATTGACATTGTGCTAGCACAGGATGTTCCCGGAATAAATTGCATACATAGAGCCCCGCTCGCTGATGGTGGAAGCGCAGATCCGGACTTTTTCCGCTACACATTGCCCAAGCTTGCATCCTCTCATTCTCACATTCAGCCCTTGAAAAAGGGAAGAGCTATGTGCGAAATCTTTGGAGCTTTTGGTTGGGCAGAGGGCTTGCCCTTTATGAAGGGACTTGCTGATATCATGCTTGCTAGTGGGATAAATCATTTCGTTCCACACGCCTTTTCGCCAACAAGAGAGGACAAGGATTGCCCACCCCACTTCTATAATGGTGGCAACAACATTCAATATCCCTATTTCAAAAATCTAATGGATTATATGGGACGATGCTCTCATATCTTGAATGGCGGAACGCATAAGGCAGATGTAGCGGTATTCTATAACGCTGAGGGCGAATGGAGTGGTGGCAAAAATCAGCTGTTTTTTGAAATATGTAAGATCCTAACGCAAGGACTGATTGATTTTGATATCGTTCCATATGACGCGCTTGAAAACGCCAAAATCGAGAATAACAAGCTTTGCATAAATGGCGAGGAATATGGCGCTCTTATCGTGTCTGAAAGCGAAATTTTGCCATATAATTGTATCGCGCTTTTTGAAAAGCTGGCGCTTGATGGCTTAGAGGTTATCTTTACCGACTCACTCCCCACTCTCTCAGCAGAGGGAAAGGATATTTCAAATGCACTTAATGCCTTTAAAACAACCCCAACAAATAGCCTTGTAAAATTACTTCGCGCTCAAGGACTATGCCATCTTGACGGATGTGGACAAGGCTTGAAATTCCTTCGCTTCTACCATGTGCAAAGAGATAATAAGGACATATACCTGTTTTCAAACGAGGCAATAAATGACACCCTGGACGCCACCTTAACGCTTGAGCAAAACGGAGAATACTTAATATATGAGCCTTGGGAAAATCGACTCTATCGTAGCAAGACAAATGATAGCAAGCTCCATCTTCAAATCGAAAAGGGAAATATGCTTTTTGTTATCTTTGGTGAGGAAATTCCCGAGGAAGTGTCGTATTTTGCACACGAAATAAAAAGAGAGGCGCTTCCCTTGCGCTTTGAAATTTCAGCCATGGCAGAGGGCGAAAATGAGTATAAGCTTATCGCAACCGATAGTGAATGCTTTGACATCACCGCCCCCAATCACCTTCCCGATTTTTCAGGAAAACTTCGCTATAAAGCAAGCTTTGTGGCTAAAAAAGGCGCATATGTGTTGGATTTAGGACAGGTTGGCGAGGTAGCCACGGTGTATCTCAATGGCGAACATATTGGAATTCGTATATGCGCTCCATATAAATTTGATATTTCAAGGGCACTCCAAGATGGCGAAAATCACCTTGAAATAATAGTTACAAGCAATTTAGGGCATAAGCGTCGAGATGGGCTTTCAAGCTACATTCAAATTCCGCCGACAGGAATTATCGGTGAAATCTCACTTTGCGAATACTCAAAGTAAAAGCAATCGCAAAATAATAAAAGCCACCGTCAAGGTGGCTTTTTGAATTCTATGTGAATATTGTCGCTCCCATCTTGAAATTTCCCTTGATATGTGTTAAAATAGATTAACAAATTCAAAAAGGAAATAGCTATGGAAAATAACGAAAATAAACACACCCCTGAGCTAAATGAGTCAAATTCTGCAAGAAGAATGAGACTTTTAGGCGAAACACCAAGCGAGGATATCCACCTCAAAAGCGATAGCGAGGTAAAGGGCAAGCTCTGGGATAACATTTGGTATAGGCATAAATGGGCAATAATTTTTGGTTCAATTGCGCTTGTAATGTTTATAATTTTGGGCTTCACCCTTTGTGGAGATGAGCCACAGGATATGAACATAATGTATGTAGGCCCGGAATATGTTCTGCACAAGGTCGAGGATATGACAGGCGACCTAACTCTTATCTGTGACGATTACGACCAAAATGGAGAAATCAAAATAAATTTTGCAACACTTATTCACCAAAGCCCCGAGCAAAGAGAGGAATTTGCGAAAAATTCACCCGACAAGCTCATAACACAAGAGGCAAACAGAGAAAGCCTTGGCCAATTTGAGCTTCAAACCATGTCGGGCGAGCTTGTGATTTATCTTATTGACCCATATCTCTACGATTTGAGATTAAAGGGAAGCGGAGCTTGCGTGCCTGTAAACGAAATTCTCGGCTATGAAATAAGCCCCGACCTTCTTTACGATAGCGGAGCTGTCAAATTCTCCAAAACCGACTTCGCAATCTACTTCGATAACTTCGATGTTTTGCCCGCCGACACGCTCATGTGTGTTGTCAAAACAGTAAATACCGATGACGAGCTTCTCGAAAACAGTAAGGATTTTTTTAAATCAATCATCGAATTTGAAATTCAATAAGCCAAATAAAAATCTCGTTCCTTGGAACGAGATTTTTTGTTAGAATATAGCCCTTTCATTTTCCACTCTCTAAGGTCTTACAGCTCGTAATTAACATTCGTCTGATACGACCACAAAGATTTCTGTGAGTTTTATGTGTTCCCTCATCAATACCATTTGTGTTGAATAACAATTGTAGCCAACCTTCAGTTTCACTACATTCTTTTAGAGCTATTTCAAATTTTGAGAGCATATCTGCCTTGCTCTGTCCGTAATTTGCTTCCCGAATATTTGCATACACACTGCTTGAGCTTTTGCGAATTTGGAACAGAGTGTTAGAAGGAACTTTTATATTTTGGCAAAGCAATTCTATACTAGTTGCAAGTTGCTCTGAATTTCTAGCCATAATACCACCTCTTTGAGCGTATTATATCATATTTTGCAAGGCAATTCAAGATCCTAATCACGCCAAAGGCGTGTATATCATCAAAACAAAGTTTTGTATATCACCAAGGCGAAAGCCTTGTATATCATCATTGCGAAAGAGGATGCAGCCTATGGCTGATGATATACACCTTCGGTGATGAGATACACGCTAAAGCGTGATGATATGCCATTGCTTTCGCAATGGATAAAAAAATTCGACAAGTCGAAACTTGTCGAATTTTTTTGGCAGGGGCGCAAGGACTCGAACTCTTAACAAATCCTTTTGCCAAAAGCGTTTTCGGCTTTTTGACTACTGCTTGACTTTAAAATTTAAGTTTAATAATACGGTTGCTTCATCAAATGAGCGCTTTCTAAAATCGGTATAAATATCCATTGTTGTTGATATTTGTCTATGCCCTAATATTTCTTGGACCGATTTAATTGGCACATTTGCTTCAAAGGCGTTTGTTGCAAAGCTATGTCTTATCTGATGAGCTGTGCAAGATATACCGGTGCTTTGCTGAAATTTAGAATATCTATATCTAAATGCCTTTTTGCTTATTGGCTCACCGTTTTCATCGCAAATTATAAAATGCTCGGTATTTTTTGGCTTATGCTTTAGCAACTCTTCTTTTAATACTTGAAGAAGAGGAATTGTTCTTATTCCGGCTTCTGTTTTTGGCTTTTTTATCTTAGGTTTATTTGCTTCGTAATATATTGATTTTGTAACATAGATGATATTGTTCTTAAAATCAATATCCTTCCATTGTAAAGCAAGTATTTCTCCTTTTCTCATTCCTGTTAAAAGGGCTATAAAAGGAAATAACCAAATATGCGCTGATTTTAGAATTATTTCTTCATCGGTGCTTGTTGCCGATTCTCTTTTCGTTTTTTGTAAATCTTTTGGAAGCTTTACCGAAACGCAGGGATTTGTTTCTAATTTTCCTGTGAGTATGCCATGCTCAAATATTTTATTACAAACGATTTTATGGTTTGAGATTGTTTTTTGTGCATATCGTTTGTTTATGAGGTCGTAAAGGAATGAATATATATCCTTTGGTTTGATTTCTTCAATTGGTTTATCTTTGAAAAATTCACAAAGTCTTTTCAAGGGTGTTTTATATGAGCTTCTTGTTTGGTATGCCAAACGAGGCTCTGTTATATCCCACCATTCCCACGCTATTTCTTCAAACAAGCATCCTCTTTCTTGCTTTTCTTTGAATTCTAATATTTTTTTGTTTATTTCTCTTTCGGTTTTTCCATAAAAATAATATCTCTTTCCGTTTATAGATATTGTTTTTAAAAGTCGTCCGTCTTTTCGTTTTTTAATCATAGTTCGTCCTTTCTGCCGAACTGCATATAAATACCTTAGTTTATTTTTAGTATCGGTTTTAAGCATCCTGCTATACTGTTTAAATCTTTATCATCCATTATTAGTACTTTTAGATTTAATTTTTCATAAATGCTTTTGGTGTATTCTTTGCTTTTTAGATATCCTTTCTTTTTTATTTCATTGTATTCTATGTAGAGTTCGTAATCAGGAAGATAAAAATCTGGGTGTAGAGTTTTACTTTCTCCATTTTCTTCATAATATATTGTTTTTTCATATACTGAGCGTATTTTATTATTGTATAAGAAATTGCTTATTAGAGCTTCGGCTCTGCTTCTGACTCTTCTTCCGTCGTCACATTCTATTGTTAAATTCCCGTATTTATCTAAAATTTCAACCTCTTTACAGTTGGTTATTCTTATGTCTATTGATTTGTCTTTATATTCGTGATAACAATTTATGCAAAAATGCTTTCCTTTTGAGTCTTTTCCGCAAATTATACAAGTTATTTCGTTTGATTCCGAAGCGTTTGTTTTTGGTGCTTTAAAGCATTCGCAAATTTCTTCTGTGTTGTGCCATTTTCCACAGTTTATGCATTGTATTATTTCGTTATTGAATAGTTTTTGACTGCATTCTTTACATAATCCGTCTTTTCTTGGATATTTACCATATACAAGGAATGTAGGCTCTCCACAAATTGGGCATTTTGATTCGTTATTCATTTTGTCTCTCCTTTTTCTCGTTAAGCTTTATAAGGTTATTTTATAAAATTGTTTTTGCTTTAGCAAGTTTTTATTATTTTTTTTACAAGTCCTAAAATTTGTACTCGAAGGACATCTTGATCATTAAATCTTATGGTTTTATACATTGGATTTATTGAATGTAGTTCAATCCATGTTTCTCCATATATAATTTTTTTAACAAGTGTATCTTCTCCGTCAATCATTATTACTGCAATTGAACCGCTGTCTACTGATGTTTGCTTGTGTACTTGTATTAGGTCTCCGTCTTCTATTTTAGGAAACATACTGTCTCCTTTTACTTTTATAAGTATTGTTTCTTTTGCTTCTGCTGCGCAAGAAATGTGTAATGGTTCATAATCAATTATTTGATCAATAGCCATAGTACCAAAACCTGCTGATACATTTTCAAAAACAGGTATCATATAAATGTTTTTATTATATATTTCACTTATATTTGATTCGCCTTCGTAAGAGGGCGTTTTTTTATTTTCTTTTCCTAACAAGTATTCTATGGATACATTAAAATAGTTTGCTATTTTTTGAAGTATACGATCTTGTGGTTTTCTAAAAGGGTCTTGTTTCCATGCTGTTATTGAACCTGATGATATGCCTATTTCTGTTGCAACTGCGTTAGGTGATTTGTTTATTTCGTTACATAAATTTACGAATGTGTTCCAAAAATTCATTTTTGTCCTCCTTGTATATTTTGTGCAATTCTCACAAATCTCACATATTCTTTTTGTGCAAAATGTGGAAAATGAGAAAAATGAGAAAAACATATTGAAAAAATGAGATTTGTATGATAAAATGTTATTACAATCACATACTAGTCCCATTTTAACATATTTAATTTGAAAAATCAATATTTAAAATGAGAAAAATGAAAGGAGTATATATGTTATCACAAAAAATTAAAGAATATCGAGAAAAGGCAGGGTTAACACAATTACAACTTGCCGAGGCGATTGGTTATGAGCGTTCGACGGTTGCACGCTGGGAAAACGGAAGCCTTGAGCCTTATGCTTCTGTTGTAAAGGCGATTGCAGAAGCGTTGAAAATTTCTGTTGCTATGCTTTATGACGAATAGGAGACTTTTATGAGTTATATTCCATTTTTAGACCTTGAGAGCAAGGTCCAAGAAATATTAAGAAAAGAGTACCAGGAGATTAAATGTAGTCAATGTCCGGAATATGAGGCTTGTATATCTGGTGGGGCTTTGGCTATACCTTGTTCTTTAGAAAGGAGTAAGGATGTTAAGTAAAATTATTTGGTTTATTCACAAAAATATAAGGCCCTTAAGCGATGAGGTCCTTGCAAAATATGATATATTTACAAATTTATAGGGGGTAATTATGGAAAAAGCTTTATACAGAGAAACGCTTGCTTATATATGCGAGTTGTTACCAGGCAAATCAAGTTTATCAATCGAAGAGGTTGCAAGTTTTTTTAATGTCGATAGAAAGACTGCGTATTCATGGGTTAGGCGCGTTAGAAATCCTTTACCTATAATGCCTACAGGCGGTCGTTGCATGAGAGTTTCCGTTCCGGCACTTGCGAATTGGATGTGTTCTGATGGAAGGAGATGTTGATATGCAATATTTGATATGCTTTTTATCATTATTAACATCTTTTATTCAAATTTTTCAACTTGTTTTATATTATCATGATGACACAGGAGAGGATTAAAATGTTAAAAATTAGAGTTACAGGCTTGCCTGATGAGGTCCAAGCCTTTGTGAAGGAATTGGTTTTAAGCGATATTGGTGAGGCTGTAAGCGTAAGCTTGCCATATAAGCAAAACCGTAAGAGCCATTTAAGCAAATACGAGGCTATATATATTGATTTTGATTTAAAGGGTGGTGATGATAATGCTACAGGCGGTAATTGATAAAATTAGTGAACAGCAAAAGACCTGCGAGGGTACGCCCGCATGGTGTGTTGGAGAGCATTTAAAGGATATTTTAAGAGATAATCCGGATTGTGCAGAAATAGTCCTTAAGGACCTAGAAGTTAAGGAAATGAGCATTGTAGAATGCGAAAAGAAAATAAAGGCTTATGCAGATAAGCATAAAAAAGGTAGTGTAGGTTTCGTTCCACCTCACGAGGCTGAAAAGATAATTAAAAAGTTTTATGGAATAAGTACCGAGGATGTTTCTCCCGGACAAGTAAATAATACAGGCTTTATAGACCTGATAAGCTTTTTATGAGGTGCATTATGAGAATAGATGATAAATTTTTCGAGGATGTTCTTGTTAAGCCCTCAGAGGATTTTTTAAAATTCATAGAAGCTTATCCGGATTTTAATACAAATCAGCTCATTTACCGTGCCGGCTGGGAAAGCGGAAGAAGAGTTGCGATTTGTAAGTGTACTGCCTGTGGGCGTGAATTCTCGCAGGAGTATGTTTCAAATAATGATGAAAATTTTCCTCATACGTATTCAAAAGCCACTTTTGGCTTCCGCCATGAGGAATATGGTGATGTCATTTGTGGAAAAATGGACTGTTTATGTCCCGTTTGTGGAGAGTCTGTTAGAGTTCTACATGTTAGCGATTTCGATAGAGGTGGTTATTATAGATTGGCTTATGAGTCTTTTTTAAAGGTCGAGGTCATAAAGGGCGTGCTTTGCTTTTTTCAATATAATTCAGAGCGTTATGTAGATAAGGATGGAAAAAGGCGGATATATACATCCGTAAGCCGTTCTAATGCTTATACGAAACGACATAAAAAGACAGTTGTTGAAAATCCGTATAAGTGCGACTCGTGGCACGTTAATCAAAAATATGTAACTTATATTACAGGGTTTGATTCTACAAGAATTTTTCCTTTTACGGACGATATGTTTATCGGTACCGACTTTGAAAACGCAAAGCTTGAAAAATATCTTTTTTCAGGCGGGAAGGTTTACCCTGCTTATTATGTCCTTACATATTTAAAGCATCCGAATGTGGAAAATCTTGTAATGAATGGCGCTTCGTATTATTTAAGTGATAGATTAAATTACGCCTTTGAATATTATTATACCAAGGAAAATATAGACGGAATTGACTTTTCCGAGAATAGACCCTCAAAAATGCTTGGCTTGAATAAGGATGATTTTAAAGTTTTTATAGATAATCGTTTGGATTATTATTTTTTGAACTTTTATCTTGAAAATAAAAGCTTGTTTTCCTTAGAGGAGCTTTGTTTTATGAAGAAGGTTGAAGATGTTTATGGAATTAAGCAGATTATCAAGGATAAGTTTAACCCGGTTAAAATTTGTCGTTATCTTTTAAGGCAGCGGGAGCGTTCCTTGCTCATAAATTATCAGTACCTTAAGGATTATTGGAATTTATCTAAAAAGGTTGGCATTCCTATAACAGATAAAAACAGATTTCCGAAAAATCTTAAGGGATTGCACGATAATTTTACAGCTCGTATTGAGCAAGAAAAAAGAGATTCTCTAAAAAACAAATATGAGCAGCGCCTGAAGGTGCTTGAAAAGTTTTCTTTTGAAAAAGGTGGACTTCTTATCAGGCCCTGTGCTTCTGATACCGAGTTGTTTAATGAGGGTAAAAAGCTTGATCATTGTGTTTATGGATATGCAAAGAGTCATTGTGATGGCAATACAGCTATATTTTTTCTTCGTATGAAAAAATATCCGGACAAGCCATATTATACGGTTGAATTTAATGAAAAGGCTATTTCAATAAAGCAAAATCATGGATATAAGAACGATATGCACGGAACTAAGCCGAAGCCCCCTGAGGTTTTGGCGTTTATTGAAGATTGGTTAAAATATTGCAGAAAAGTAAAGGAGTTAGGAAATGGAAAATCAAGTAATAAAGCAAGAAAAGCAAGAGTTGCAAGTGCGTGAAATATCGGTTATAACCGATGAAATAATTAGTCTAAAGGCTCAGGCTAATAATATGATGCTTATGTATGCTATTGAGGTAGGTCGTAGGCTCGTAGAGGCTAAGGCTATGCTTCCTCACGGTGAGTGGGGCACTTGGCTTAGAGAAAAGGTTGATTTTTCTCAAAGGACTGCAAATAATCTTATGAATATTTATGAGGAATACGGTAAAAATTCAAATTCGCAATTGATTGCGAATTTGAATTATACAAAGGCTGTTAGACTTCTCGTCCTTTCGGAAGATGAACGAGAGGAATTTGTTCAAGAAAATAATATTGATGATATGACTGTTAAGGAACTTGAAAAGGCTTTACAAGAGCGTGATGAGGCTCTTGCAAAGCTTAAATTGAGTGAAGAAAATAATACTTTAATTGAAGACCTAAAGAGAAAGCTTGAAGAAGCAAATGAAAATATTCGAGAGTTAGATAAAAAAGCTGAGGCTATGGCCGGTAAGGCTCTTAAGGCTGAGCAAGAGCTTGAAGAGAGATTAGCCGAAATTCAGTCCTTAAGGGATAATCCAGAGGTTTCTCAAGAGGTTATTGATAGACTTAAAGCGGAAGCTCTTGAGGCTTCTAAGAATGCTATTGAAGAAGAGCGTTTAAAAAATGCTGAGGCTATTGAAAAAGCAAAGGAAGCAAAGAAAAGAGCCGAGGAAAGCGCTAAAACGCTAAAGACTCAAATTGAGGAGCTTGAGAAGAGGGTAAAACTATCAAGTCCTGATGTAATGGAATTCAAGTTCTTATTTGACCGTCTTCAGAAGGATGCAAGTGAGCTTTTTAAAGTAATGGTTAAGGTTAAAGAAAATGATACCGAAATATATGGTAAGCTGGCAAGCGCTCTTATTGCGTTTTTTAACCAAGGCTTAAGTAGGTGTTGATATGCTAATAAAATTAAAATTACAAGATTTACTCTTTGTTCTCAAAGATGATGTTCGCATTGAATATTTTGTTCAAAATATCAGGAGTGAAGATTTTGAGTATATAAAAAAGTTTCAAGGCACCGTTGCTATGCTAAGAGAGCGACGCTTTATAGTGCAGGGCGCTTCAAACTCGTACATATCGTATTTTAATTTGCGCGGAAATGAGCAAACAGGTTACACCGTTTGCGTGGGGGTGTAATGTGAAGGTAAAAATGTGTGATTTACTTAGTGTAATTAATCCTCGAACAAGAGTTAGGCTTACTATAGTATATCCTAATGATTCTTTTGTTTACGAGGCTTCTTTATCTGATTTTTTGAAATCTCAATATTATCGTATATTTTGGGATGCGCTTGTTGAATTTAACATATCCGGTGCGATATCCGCTTTTATTTTAGATATAACTGTTAAAGGGGGGCTTGAAAATGATATTTAGAGTTGAAAAAACAAAAGGATTTACTGTAATGTCTAATTATCATTTGAGGGATAAAAATTTATCCCTTAAGGCTAAGGGCTTGCTCTCTGTTATGATTTCTCTTCCTGATGACTGGGATTACAGCATCAAGGGATTAAAGAAGCTTTGTAAAGAAGGAAAAAATTCTATAATGAGAATTTTGCAGGAATTAGAATCCTTTAATTACTTGGAAAGAAAGCAAACTTTTGATAAGAAAAAGCGTTTTAAGGGCTGTCTTTATATTATTTATGAGTTTCCTAAAATACCGTGTCCCTATTTTGAGGATACGGAAAATCCGTGTCCCCATTTTGAGGATACGGAAAATGGGGATACAAATAAATTACTAAATAAAGTAACTACTAATAAACAAAGTACTAATATATTAAGTACTGATGTTGATGTTGGCTACCAAGAGTCGCATCCTGTTGAGCTTGGAGAGCAACAGCAACAGCCGGAGGATTTCATTTTTGTCGGTACAGATAAAAATGTTAGAGTTCGCAAATCGTTTTACGAAACATTTAAAAATACATATTCGTATTATAACCTTGTTTTTAATGCTCTTTCGGAGTATAAAACAAAAAATCATATCACAGCTCATGTGATGGATGAAAAATATTTGTCAGAGTGGGCAGTTACTGACAAAGAAAGGTTTGAGTATCAGTTTTCAAAAGGGTCATTTGATGTAGATGATTTTTTTGAAGCGGCGCTTAAGCATTCTTATCAAAGACATAACACGGAGGGTTAAATATGAAAAAGAAGGATAAGAAGGTTGAATTTGTGAAAATTCATTCTCTTGTGGGGATTCGTAGACAACGAGATATTATAAGAGATCATTATATCGAAAAAAGGTGTAATAAACGAATTGAAAAGACGGGAAAAAGTAGCGAGTTTGCTATTGAGTTTTCAATTAATTTAAAGTTTTTTATGGCTCGTCTTAAAGTGACTGAAAGCGAGTTGGGAGAAAGGCTTGGTGTATCACAACAAACTGTTAGCAGATGGGTTTCTGGTGTTTGCGAACCAAGCTTTGCAAAGCTTCTTGAAATTTGCTTTTTTCTAAGAACTACACCAGATAAGATTTTGGGCTACAACAAGTATTTTAATAGCAAAGTAGCTCCTTATATAAAAATGCTTATGTCTGGAGGTGAAAAACAATAATGTGCGAGAAAAGATGCGAAAGCTATTGCGGTGTATCTTGCATAGATGGATCCTGTCCTATAGCAAATCGTGAGGAATATGCCGAGCGAGGTTATGATGTCATTAGGGATTGCAGTGAATGTTATCGCTATGAGGGTTGCGAAGACTGTTATTTTGAAGGAACTGAAGATTGTCCCGAGTTTAAAAAAAGGGGGGTGTAGAAAATGCCTAAAAGTATAAAGGATTTAATTATAGAGTGCAGGAAGCACGGAACGACAAATGGCGCTTGCGTTGGATTTCATCATATCTTATTTGATGAGGTAGCGGACAGGCTTGAGGGCCTTGCTCGAAGAGAGGAAGATATAAAGGCTAAGGCTTATGTTGAGGTCTTTGAGGAGTTTAAGCGAAACGCTTATACAAATATTCTTCCAGGCTCATATGTGGTCCAAAAGAATGTTTATGAACTTCTTGAGAAAAAGTTTTTGGGTAATAAATAAGGGGGTAAATATGGATAAAATACTTTTGTTGTTTCAGCGTATTGGCATAATTTCATTGGTTGCTCTTATTTTTGTTATTTGTCTTTGCCTTTTTATAGAGCATATTAAGTTTGAATATGATTGCAAAAAGAGTTCGTCTGATGTCAAAAAAACAAAAAGAAAAAAACCTAAGTTTTTTGTGGCTGTTAGTTTTGGTCGAATATATTCTTTGTCTACCGAGTGTTATTTTAGCGTTGAAGGTAAGGTTCTTGTTGGCGATTTTGTTTTAGGATATTTGCCAAATGGAACGCTAAAATTACTTACTGTTTCGAATTGTTGTTATCACGCTTGTGATAAACAATCTGTTGTGTATTTTAAGGTGGAAGCGGAATGATAAAAATTTTTGCTAATATTAGATTATGGCTTTATAAGAGAGAGTTTAAGAGATATTTTAAAAAGAATCCTTTGGCTTATGCCTCTATTCTTTATGTTAAGCAATTTCCGCGTTTACCTAGTTATAGAGAATTCTTGGCAAATTATAATGAAATTGCAAAGGAATATAATTTTGATGAAAAGAGATTGTATTTTGCTGATAAAACAGCACGGTTATAAAGGAGGGTGTTTATGACAATCAACCAAGTTCGTGAGGAGCTTAAGGATGTAAAAATATTTTATGCTCGTAAGGATTTTATTGATAATTTTGTGGATAACAATGTAATTGCTCGTATAAAGGAAAATGTTCAAAAATACGATACATTGATTTTGTGCGCTCCGGAAAAGCTTTTCAATCTTTATGTAGCTCTATACCGTGAAGGTTATTCTCAGTTTTCTTATTCAAAACAAACAGGGCATCACGAAAGGTATATTCAAAGGTTAAATAAAGAGCTTTTAGAATACTTTTTAAATCAAATTAAGAGGCAGGCTTGACCTGCTTCTTTTTTTGTTAGGTTGTGAAAAGGTCGGGAAAAGGTCGGGTTTTGTGGGGGAAAAGGTCGGTATTTCTATCGTTGAAAGGTCGGGGTACTTTCATGTTATTGTTAAATTGTAGCAAGGATATGGCGACGAAATGATGAGTGCACGCATCAAAGAATGTCGCACCGGCACAATGCCGAATTAAAAGCGCTACAGGGAAAATTGAATTAGCTCGGTAAGAGCAAAAAAATAAAAAATAAAAGAAGGGATTAAAAAAAGTGAAGTAAATGCCAGAAAAGAAAGAAAAGGTAGCTGAAGCTGTAGTAGCTCCACAAAACAATGCTGTAATTCTTAAAATTGAAAGAGAGGAATTTGTAAGTATCAAGTCAGGTGTAAAGGGATTTGATTATTTCCTCTCCGGCGAGGCGAGAGGGCGAAAATTCAAGGTTAAGCTTGTTCCGCCTAAGAAGGAGAAGATTAAGGACATCGGTGTATATGAAATACTCGATATCATTTTCAATGGAAATCTTTCCTGCGACCTTCGCGTCGAGCATAATGAAATGGAAGATCCAAATAATAAGGGGCAAATGATTTCTTATAATTCTTATGTCGTCTTCTCTAAGGATGAGGATACCGGTGTAACTTACGAATGTAAGGTTGTTCCCGATCAATATTCTGATAAGGTTAAGATGGACATAATCCTGCAGCTTCTTGGAAAAACTGCTCAATAAAAATTAAGACTGCTAATAAAACGAAAAAACATGAGGTGAAAACATGGCAAAAAGAAAAATCTTTGGAACGAGAGCTGGCATTATTGCTATAGCTGTGCTAATTGCTGTTGGCTTGTCGGCTTTGTTTGGTTTTATAACCAAGGGATTTACTGATTTCGATGTAAGAGAGGTTAACCCTGATAACCTTATCAATGTCGAGGCATATAACGATACGCTTGAGGATAAGCGTGATGATGGACTTGAGATAACTGTATCAGAGCAAGGCGAGATTGCTGTATCAGGTAAAAACAAGACTGAGGCAGATGTTAAAATTGCTATCCAGGATGTAACTCTTGAGGTTGGTAAGTATACAATCAGCTCAGGCGTTAAGAATACAGATGAGGATACATATTATCTTTCAATCGTAAATGGCGAGGAAACCATCATTGCAGATATGGAAGAGGATTCAACCTTCACTATTACTACTAACGATACAACCTGCACAGTATATATCGTTGTTTGTGCTGGTGAAAATGTTGACGCAACCTTCCGTCCTGTACTTGTTGAAGGTTCAAGTGCTGGCGACTTTTATACCATCGGTAAATAAGTAACTGTTAATAATAAAAAACAGGCTAATTTAATAGTTAGCCTGTTTTTTAGGAAGGTGAGATAAAAATGAAAAGAAAAATAATATGCTTTGTATTTGCGTTGCTAATGCTTGCGTCCGTTTTTCCTATTTCCATCTTTGCTTCCGAGCCATCTTCTGTTAATAGCGATGTTAACTTGTCAAGAACTGAAATTACAGACGATTTTAAATATACCTTTGCTGGTGCGTTTGATGTTGACGATTATCCTGCTAAAAAAGATGATAGCGTGCATCTTATTTCTCTTATGGAAGGACGGTCTTCAAACGGAAATGTTGAGCTCTTTGTTTATCTTTACAATCCTTCAAGGAAGGAGCTGGTAAAGGACACGAGCATTGATAAGGTAACTCTTTCCGTCTATTCAAGCGAAAATGATGAGAATAAGGATGCTTATTCGAAGAAAGATATAACCTTGATTAAAACGCATGGTGCTACGGTTGAAACAGGCTCTTATACTAATGCGCTTTTGGTTAAGTATAAGGTTGAAATTGATTCTACATATAACGATAAGGTTGATAGATACTATCGCATAGCGGATATTGAGGTGCTTTTAAAAGGAAGCTCTACTGCGTCCTCTTGCCTTTGCGGTAAAGAGTTTAAATTTTTTAATAATGAGGCTGGGTATGTAAATACCTCTGTTCAGGATTTAACAACTCTTGAAATGGACGCTTTCCATACTTTTTACAGAGTCGATACTGAAGGTATTGATGAATATGATGATATTCAATCAATTTATTTTCCGGTAAGTAATAAATTACTTAAGCAATATGGTGGCATTTATGCTATGAATGTTGTTTGGGAGTCTTATTGGACTAATCAAGGACTTGTTGTTGACAACGAGGATGTAAGAAACGAGTTTTACAATAATTGGGTTAATTCTCAAAGTGATAGCTTTAAGTATTCCGTTTTATATAACAAGGTATTTCCTATCAATGCCGGCGTTTATGACTATTATTGTATGGGCCATAATGTTAATAAGCTTTCAAGCTATATTAAGTGGGACGAAGATACATTTTTCAATCCAAATGAAAATCAAGTTGGCTATAAATGGTCATCTTCTCCGTCAATAAAGCCTATTCCAGATGTCATAGGTCCTAAGGCAGACCGTACTTTGTTTCCTATATCAATGGTTTTTTATTCTGATAATGTGACCTCTTTTGAGGAGGTTTCCGTTCCTGGTGAAGATGTTATTGCGTATTTGGAAAATGAAAATTGGAATAGTAATCTTTTTTGGGCAAACTGGTCACATAATCAAACATTTACTGTAGAGCTTGAGGACAAGGAGCTTAATGTTTACAAAAAATGCTCTGGTTGGGAAAAGTTTTGGCACGGTGATTATTTTGAAAAGGATACAGGTGAAAAAATAACTTATTCGGCTTTTCAATCTATTGACTTAAAGGATTTTAAAAATCTTTCAACGGAAGAATTCTCGAGAAAGTATTTAATTGATGAGGCTGATGTAAGGTGCGAATATGGCGATTGTACTTGTTGCTTTAGTTGTCGCGTTAATAACGAAAAATATGAGGATTGTACTTGGTTTATGCTTCGCTACGATACAACAAGATATCGCTCTTATGACGCTTTAATTGTTGATAACGAAACCGGAAACGCTGAGGTGTGTAATGCTCATATGTTTGAAACAGAAGCAATTCGTAACTTTGATACGATAAGCGTGACTCTTAAGGACACAAATAATGATGGAAACGCTGTGTATACCGTGTTCCCTATAATGCGTTCTCCTACAAACTTTGCATCTGATGTTTGGACACCAAGCGAAAAGCCTGTGCTTGACCCGGGTATTAACAATAATGATTTTTGGAATTGGGTTGAATTAGTATTGAAAATCATTGCGTTTTTACTTGTTTTGCTTGTTGTTCTTAAGGTATGGGATATCGTTAAGCCTGTATTTAAAGACTTGTTTGCTGTATTAACTAAACCATTTAAGAAAGGAAAGGGTAAAAAATAATGAAAAAAATATTTTTAAAGCTTTCTTTCTGTATAGCATTGGCGTTTTTGCTTTGCCTTACAGCGTTTGCGTTTGAAATACCACCTGAATATGAGGGTACTCAATATGGAGCGTCGTATGATACATCGCATGAAAGTAATGAATGTTGTAATCCTGGTGGTACTGGCTCTTATCTTCATTATGAAAAAGGATATACAGATGGCTTTACCGATGGATATCAGTCGGGGCTTGAAGGAAATGAGCTAAGCGAGGAAGAAAAGCAAGCTTTTTTAGAGGAATATTTAAATTCTGAGGCTTATGCTCAAGCTATAGCGAGTGCTCAAAATAAAGCGATTGAGGACTATAAAGCTTCTCAACAATTTAATGAAGATATGCAGGAAAGTCCATATTTTCAAGGTGCTGTTTTTGAGGCATATAATAACGGAAAGACTGCTGGTGTAACTGAATATAAGAGCTCGCAGGAATGTGAGGATAATTTATACGCGCAATATGAGTCTGGTGTTAGCGCGGGCTTTGAGTCTGGATATACTCAAGGCTACAATGACGCAACTGACATTCAATATGACAAGGGCGTAGCTGATGGCCTTGCAAGCTTTAGAGATGGAGCTGAATATAAAGCAACTCTCCAAGCTCAATATGATGGCGGATATAATTCCGGATATAATGACGGAAGCGCTGACGCTCTTAATGGCGTCGAGAATAATGGTGCTGATTGGTCCACAATTGTATCTCTTGTATTAACTATATTAAGCGCGGGCTTGATATTTGTTTTTGTTTCGATAAGAAAGAAAGGAAAAAATAGAAAATGAAAAGAAAATTTAAAATTTTAATTATGGTGATTAGCATAGTCGCTATGCTGTTCGCGTTTGCGATTGTTTCAAACGCTTCGGATTATATAAATACAGAAGGGGTTGTTTTAGGTTTTGATCCTTCGTGTACTTTTAATGTTTATACGAATATAGATCACGATTTTGAATCCTCTTGTGATGAAACTTTTGGTTTTGCTATCCTTTCTACTTCTAATTCTCTTGAGTTGGGTTATGCACTTATTAACATTGAATTTTGGGATTCGGTTATAACTGAATATAATGTTGTGAATTCGAATGGTTTCATTGACCTTATTAATGAGTTTTGTGAACTTGGTTATGTTGATGGCACTACGAGTGAATGGAATTATGAGGCTTTTACAAACTCTGAAGGTTTGTATAACGCTTATTTAAAATGGAAAAATCAAATAACTGAAGAGGATTTGGAAACAAAGTATAACGAAGGTTATGCTCAAGGTGAAACTGACGGTGTAACGGAGTATAAGGAATCCGAGGAATATACATCTGCACTTAATAACAAGTATTCAACAGGCTATGCCGAGGGTATAGAGTCCTTTAAGGCATCTACTGCTTATACTGACGCTCTTGACCTTCAGTATTCAAACGGTAAGGTTGCTGGCGTGACGGAATTTAAAAATTCTATCGCGTTTGCAAATGCTCTTAAGGCTGAATACGAGGAAGGTTATGACGCAGGTGTTCTTGATACCCAGGGCGTAAATACTAAGAACGAAACTACAAAGCTTATAAGCATACTTATCGGCGTTGCAGGCTTTGGAATACTCTTTATGGCTGTTCTATCCGCTGTTGGCGCATTTAAAAAGAGGAGGGCTAAGCGTAGATGAAAAAGTTTGTAAAGGACCAAGCTGGAGAAAATCTTGTTGAGGCGTCTGGTGTTCTTTTTCGTGAAGAAACAACCGACAGAGGCGTTATTCGCTATTGGATAGGGCAAAACGAGAAAAAGGAATGGAAAATCCTTGGAGAATATCCTACATTTAAGCGTCTTTGCGAGGTATTCAATGAAATTACAAGCTTTTTAAATGATAAAGAGCGTTTCGTTTACGAAATGCCTAAGAAATGAGGTGATTTTTTGAAAATATTTTCTTCTTCTCAAAAAAGAATGTATCACAATGATAGAGCACTTCATCCTACAAAGTTCGGTATATCTGCTAATTCTCCTAAACATTTTTATTCTCAAGGTTTTTATGATGGGGTTAAAGGCTTTTTTGATGAATCTAAAGTAATAAGAAAACTTTATGGAAAAAAGTGTGCTTTCGCTTATAATATGGGCCGTAAAAATGGTTTAAAAAATAGTTATTAATATAACGCTGGTGCACAAGCGTTTATATAAAAATAAGGGAGATGAATTTTTGAAAAAAGCAAAGGCTTGGGTACATAAGAAACTTAATTCCGGTGTTCCTTTGCAGGAGCTTCGGCGCTGTGTGGGTGTGTTCTCAAATCGTTCAAAGAAAAAAGTAATGAAAGAAAAAGGCTTGTCGGACAAGCAGTATAAGAGAAGATATGATTTTCTCTTTAACGCTTATATTTATTTAGAGAGTCTTTGATAAGGTGGTGAGTTAAGAATGTCTTTTGTAAAAAGAAAAACTATATGGAATGCTGTTGGTGGTGGATTTTCTAATCCTGGCGAAAGCAAGGTTTGCAGGATTGGTAAGCATAAGGTCCTCGTAACGAGAGCTTCAAGGCTTGACAGATATGGAAATCCTGTTCATACAGCTACATATATTAGGCGAGATGGAAGTCTTGGTGCATCTTGTCGTTCTAACGGCAGTGCAACGCTTACCGTTTCAAGAGCCTTGAAGAAAATGGGTATTGATACGAAATAATAAAAAAGGTGGCCCGGTTTCCCGAGCCACCTTACATAAAAGGAGTGAATATTTATTTCAAGAAAAAAGAAATCTACAAGGAAATATATTCCTTGTAATGAATTTCGGTATAACAATAGTCCACATGCCGAAGGACATCCTCATTATGTTTTTGGGGAAAAAGGAGATAAATTCAAATCTCTTGGATTAACTACAAGTCCAAGACCGGATATTCCTCATGTGAAATTGAATAGAAATCCCGATCCGAATGATACGCGAGATTCTTATTTACAATTAACAAAACCACATACTGCTAACAAAAAGTATTATGGTCCTCCGTTGATTGGTTGGAGTTT
Organism: Clostridia bacterium; assembly: GCA_017408585.1. GTDB lineage: Bacteria > Bacillota > Clostridia > Oscillospirales > CAG-272 > RGIG2000. The sequence goes on from JAFQUJ010000009.1 coordinate 73,893, forward strand.
TGATAAAGAGGATATGCTTATTGTAAGGCGTAGGATTAAGCAATATAAAAAATCGTTTAATCGTAAGCCTCCAATGTGGTATGAGAAAAAACGACAAAATAAAAAGAAGCGAACTTAGTAGGCAATTAGCCGTCTAATACTTACATATAGTAAGATATTTCGCTTCTTGTAAAAATTATATATGATTTTTACATAAAAGTCAATACTAAATCAAAAATTTTTCAAAAAAATCTTGGGGTGGTTCGGTGGAAGCTGGACCACCTTTATTAAAAGTGAGGTGAAAAACAAAATGAAAAAGCTTGCATATTTGTTGCAAATATTATGCTATTTAACGATAGCTTTCTTTGTTGGTTACGCCTTTTATACCTTTAGTATAATTTAGAGGTGGTTTTATGTCGAAAATAAAAGGCTTTTTTAAAAATATCAATCATAGGCATTATGTTGCCTTAGGCTTGATTTTTGTGTCTGTGGTTTTTGCTATATTTAGATACGAGCTTTCGTATATACGCTTATGGCAGTCTTGTGTGGACCTTTATCATAGCTTTATATATTATATTTGTGCTACATATTTAAGCGTTGAGGACAAGCTTGTTACGGTTACACTTATACCGGATATTGATTTGGCGAAAATACTTCCGTTTGACCTTAACGAGTTTCTTTATAAGTGTGAATATTTTGGAGATTATCTTTTTTCAGGCGCTAATTTTAGAAATTATTCAATGGCTGTTCTTTTTTATGGCTCTTTAGCTCTTTCTATTTTGTCGCTTTTAATTCCTCTTGTAATGCTTATTATATCACGCGTAAAAGCGCTATATTTAAGTGAAGGAGAGGAAGAGGACAAATATAAGGATACAAGGCCCTTACAGTTTTTTAAGGCGCGTGTAGAGCCTAAGCTTATGTTAGCATATCTTTGGCTACGCTCTTTTATATCTTTTTTACTTGAAAAACGATATTACTTAAGGCTTCTTATATTTATTTGGCTTTTAAATCTTAACGCTATAACGCTTTTAATATCTCTTGTATCGTATTATTTGTACTTTATGTCAAGCTTTGAGTTTGCTTCTTTTCCTGGCTATTTTTTAAAGCTTCTTCTTGATTTGCTTCTTACTTTTACCGGCTTGCCCTTGATTGCTTGGCTTGCTGTTATATATTTGATAATAACGAGCATTCTTAAAAAGATAGCTTATTCTATTCTTGAGCATCACGAAATGAAAAACCGAGGCTTTATTAACGCTCAGCCTCTTGGTGTTTTGGGTTGTTGTACTATGGGTGGTGGCAAGACCACGCTCATAACTGATATGGGCCTTTCAAATTCTGTGATGTTTAAAAATGACGCTCTTGATATTCTTATAAGAACGGATTTGAAGTTTCCTAATTTCCCTTGGCTCAAGCTTGAGGATGATTTGAAGCGCTGTTACGAAAATCATATTAAGCGCCAAGAAGACCTTGCTGAGCATGGAAGCTCTCTTGTTGATATAAATAAAACGATATTTAATCTCTCTTCAACAAAATATTATATTGTCGATAAATACCAAAAGTTTATTGATAATCCTTGTAAGGAAAATCTTTGGGGCTACGATTTCGAAAAATATAAAATGGAGCATGATGATGATTTAACCATAACTGATTTGTTTGTAGCTTTAATTACATATTCAAAGGCGTATCTTGTATATATTACTCAATGCTCTTTAATATTTGCTAATTATTCTATCCGTGAAGATATGTATTGTGATGATGGATATTTTCCGCTTTGGTGTACTGACTTCTTCCATCGTACGCCCAGGGAGAGCGAGCTTGCTTCACACTTTGCAAAAATCATTGATTTTGACATGTTGCGCCTTGGCAAGAAGATGGTTGAGCTTAATGCTAAATCCGGTGCATTTGAATTTGGTGTTATATGCCTTACGGAAATTGGTAAGGAGCGAGGAAATTCAAAGGAAAATCGCGAAATGAAGAAAAAAGATGCCGAGGCTAATCCTACAAATGACGGAACGGAAGATTCTATTAAGATGATTCGCCATCGTGCTATGATAGATTTTAAGCCTTTTGTTCGCATTCTCTCCGAGGAGCAAAGACCGGATAGCTTAGGCGCAAATACACGAGATACCTTCAGCGTTATTCAAATTGTTGGCAAGAGTGACCTTAAGGTTTTATATAAGGGCCTGTTTTTTGACGGATTTGTTCACGATGTTATTTATCCTCATTTTAGAGATTTTTATTTAAATATGCGAAATTTGAGAGGAGATAATACGCTTTTAGTTTATATCCTTAAAAATATCTTCTCTTGGACCGAAACTCGATATTCCAGGCTTGAAAATAGATTTGGGTATTATGTTTACGATTTTGAAACAACCATCGGCAAGCTTGACGGTGTTGCTATTGAGTCAAAATATTATCTTTCAAGGAAAAAGGCTTACTCTGATAGATTTGCCTCAGATTGTTATGGAGAGTTTTTTGAAGAAATGTCTTATAATTCGGGTATAGGTATGTTTGACTTTATAGAATACCAGGCGCTTCGCCAAACACGAGAGGAGATGGCATTACAAAATTCTTATTTCTATTTAAAAATGTCTGAGTATACTCAGTTTGCCGATGCTTAATAGATAATAAATAAAACCAGTTCCTCTTTTGTACTTTCTCACGATAGAAAGTATATAGCAGTAGTAGACTTTTCAAGCTGTGTGTAAACTCATAGAGTTTTCCATAGTTGAAAAGTGTTTGTGTTGTGTGTAATGTGGGAAACTAAAATAAGAGTTTTCCACATTTCCACATTGATATAATGAATAGGTGGTGCTTTATGATATATAAAAAGGCAAAGATTTATAGCGATGGAAACGCTTATATAGCTATTCCTCGCAATACTAATCCTTTAACAAGACGAAGAGCACCTCGTGAAGACGATGTAGTTTATGTTGCGAAAGAGATATGTGTAGATGATAACGGTGTGATTGTAGAGCTCCCAAAAGGCTCAAATTTGAACAAAAACGAAAATAATGATAAAATATCAACCTCAATCGCTTACGAGGCAAAATCGTCGTTAAAAATCGTTAAAATTGAGGTCCCTGTACCTCGTAAGAAAATATTTGAAAATTTGAATAATGAATGTGATGGCTTTTTATTTAGAGAGCGAAGAGAGTATGTTTTAGAGCGTATGAAGGGATATTTTGACTCTTATGACCAGGCGATTGCTTATGTTGATGAAATGTATTCTAAAGCTCGTCGCAATCTTATATATAGGCGTAAGCGTATGGTCCGTAAGGCGTATCTTCATGGCTCTTGGAACTATTTTTGCACTTTTACATATGACGATGATATAGTTTCCGGTGAAGAAAGTTTTAAGAAAAAATTATCTGATTTTTTAAAACACAATGTTAATAGAAAGGGTTGGAAATATATCGGTGTTTGGGAGCGTGGCTCAATAAATGACCGACTTCATTTTCATGGAATTTTTGACATCCCTGAAGGAGCTCTTCCTGGTGATATTGAAGAAGTAGAAGATTATGATTATAAAACTCACAGAAAAAGAATAACTCATTCTTGTATTCCTGTTAGAAACAAGTTGGGAAGGAACGACTTCGAGAATATAAATGAAAATGACCTTTCAAGGTCTTTGGGGTATCTTATGAAATATCTTGAAAAGAGCGGTGAAAAGATATTATATTCAAGAGGTTTGCCTGAATATCGCATATGTGATATTCAAGATGAAGATGTTTTAGCTCCTATGAATAAGTATGAAGATAAGCTTTTGTTATTTGATGACTTTGTGCTTATCAATAATGGAAATATAATAGGACCATGCACGCTTAATAATCTTCGTCTTTTGCCCTCTTCAGTTGATTAACGCAGATAAGAAAGTGCAACAGCAGCAGGCGTTCGGAAAGTGATTTAACGCGAACGCCTGCTTGCCTTTCTTCAAGTTTTTGTAGAGGCAAGGAAGGTAAGCGTGCCCTTGTCCGTGCGCGCGCTTGCGCGCGCACGCTTGTCAAGACAAGGGCACGCGTTGGTGCCAAATTATAGTTTTTTCATATAAAAAAGCCCTCTTGGTAAAAAGGGCCTTTTTGTCCTCTCGGTAGTTTGACTACATTTTGACTACATTTTGACTACATTTGAGGGGTATTTTATAGGTATTTATTGGCACAATTCGGACTTTGTAAAAATAAGAAAAACTCTTTTAAATACTGGATTTATCAGCATTTTCAAGAGTTTTTTAGTATGGCAGGGGCGCAAGGACTCGAACCCTGGACACCCAGTTTTGGAGACTGGTGTTCTACCGACTGAACTACACCCCTATATATCAAGCGAGATATAGTATATCACAGCTTTTTAAAAATTGCAAGTCTTTTTCCAAATTTTTTGATTTTAATTAACAATCTCTAAAAAAAATCCATAAATATAAAACCGAATAAAAATTTTCATTGTGCGTTTTGCACAAAAATCGGGGTGCTTTGCTTTTTGTGCAAAATGACTTGACATATAACTGGAGCTTGTAATCACAGCGTATGCTTATGTTGAAGGACAAGAGGTTCAGTTCATTCAGGACACAACAACCTCATGCAAGGTATCAACTCTTGACTACGAGGACGCAAGCCTCTACACAGTATCCTACGAGCAAGCAGAAAAGGTTCTTGCTCCAACAACCCTTGACGCACTCGTTCCTACAAATGACGAGGAATAATTAAATCAAAAAGGACGGTTCAAAACCGTCCTTTTTATATTCCATAATTCTTGTCAAGCGTTCTTAACTGAATTGCTTCTGCCAAGTGCCTTGGCTCAATATTTTCAGCCTCAGCAAGATCAGCGATTGTTCGCGCAAGCCTTAAAATTCTATCATGACCTCTCGCCGAAAGCCCGAGAGAGTTATAGGCGCGCTCCATCAGCTTAGAGCAAGCCTCGCTTAACTGACAGAATTTGCGAATGTGCCTTGCCTCCATTTGTGCATTGCAATAAATTGTGCTACCGTTGTCAGTGCGCTCATTCTTAAATCGCTCACGCGCAATTTGCCTTGCGCGATTTACACGCTTTCTAATCTCGCTTGATGGCTCTTCCGTCTTGTCTGAGCCTGAAAGCTCGTTGTATGAAAGAGAAGGCACTTCAATTTGAATATCTATTCTGTCAAGAAGTGGACCGCTTATTTTTCCTATGTATTTTCTCACCTCTGTGTCGCTACAAGTGCATTCGTGCGTTGGATGGCCACGATATCCACATCTACAAGGATTCATAGCACAAACCAACATAAACGAGCAAGGATATCTCACACGCCCCGAGGTGCGAGTGATAGTAACAGCCCCATCCTCAAGAGGCTGACGAAGAGCTTCGGTTACACTCTTTGAAAATTCGGGAAATTCGTCGAGAAATAAAACGCCATTGTTGGCAAGAGAAACCTCTCCCGGCATAGGAATTCTGCCACCTCCAACAAGTGATGGAGTTGACATTGTGTGATGAGGCGAACGGAACGGACGAGTGCGAATTAGCGACACATCACTCGGTAAAATGCCCGAAATTGAGTGTACCTTGGTGGTTTCAATGCTCTCTTCAAAGGACATCTCGGGTAAAATCGACGGAATGCGCTTCGCAATCATAGATTTACCTGTGCCGGGAGGGCCGATTAATAGCAAATTGTGGCCACCCGCTGCCGCAATTTCTGCGGCTCTTTTTGCCTTAGCCTGTCCCTTGACATCTGCAAAATCGGGACACGCAACCTCGCTCTCGTGCTCGTCTGGCACATAGGTGTATTTTTCAAGCTCGCCAATGCCAATAAGGAAATTGACAACCTCGCGTGCATTCTTAACCGCATAAACCTCGATTCCGCCAACAACAGACGCCTCGCGAGCGTTTTCATAAGGAACAAAAATTCGCTTTTTGCCAGCCTGCTTTGCGGAAATCGCCATACATAGCGCGCCGCGCACACCTCTGACATCACCGGACAAGGAAAGCTCACCAATAAAGCAATCGTCGTTTAGGTCAACTCGTAGGCTATCCTCTCGATTGCCGAGTCTCTCTGACGCCTGCAAAAGACTAATAAGAATGGCAAGGTCAAAGGCAGAGCCCTCTTTTTTGATATCCGCAGGGGCAAGGTTGACAATTATCTCTAAATTCGGGAAGCCAAAGCCCGAGTTAAGACAAGCAGAGCGAACTCTCTCCTTAGCTTCCTTTATTGCGTTATCGGGAAGACCGACAATTTCAAATGATGGCATATGCTTAGCACAGTTGCACTCAACCGTTACCAAAAAGCCATCAATTCCACAAATCCCCGCACTATATGCACAGCTTAACATAAAAATTCTCCTATCAAAAAGCCTTATTATAAAAATATTATCATAAAATATCAAAAATAGCAAGACAAATCGACTAAAATATGGTAAGATATTAATGAAAAACAAAATCAAGGAGAATTATATGAAGAAAACAGCATCAATCAAGGTCAAATTTAATGAGCAGGACGCAAAAAAGCTCGCATATGTTGCCAAAAACGAGGGTATGTCCGTCGAGAAGCTTCTCGTGTTTTTGGCAAGGCAAAAAATAGCATATTTTGAACGAACCAAGGGTCAAATCAAGGACACCTCGGGCGTATCCATGGACGAATTTGAAATTTTAGAGCAAAAATAATGGAAAAAACTGTACAAAACTGTACAATTTAATTAAAAATTAAAAAAATATTCATTTACTATTGAATTTTTAAGTAAAAAGTGGTATCATTAATTGGGTATGGACAATGAGAATTGGACAACCCTTAAAGATTTTTAAAAAATTTATATAAATTTTACAGGAGGATTTTTTCTTATGGTAACAAGAAAGAAACAGTCGATGGACGGTAATACCGCCGCCGCTACCGTGAGCTATGCGTTCACTGAGGTTGCAGCAATTTACCCCATCACCCCGTCAAGTGTAATGGCAGAGCTTACTGACTCATGGTCAGCAACCGGCCTCCGTAACATTTTTGGCGAAAAGGTAAGAGTTACAGAAATGCAGTCCGAGGCAGGCGCTGCAGGTACTGTACACGGCTCACTCGCAGCAGGCGCACTCACCACAACCTACACAGCATCACAGGGTCTTCTTTTGATGATCCCTAATATGTACAAGATTGCAGGTGAATTGCTTCCAAATGTTATTCATGTATCTGCTCGTTGTGTTGCATCACACGCACTTAACATCTTCGGAGACCACTCCGATGTATATGCTTGCCGTCAAACAGGCTATGCTATGATGGCAAACACCAACCCACAAGAGGTTATGGACCTTGGTGCAGTTGCTCACCTTGCAACAATCAAGGGTAGAGTTCCATTCCTCAACTTCTTCGATGGCTTCCGTACATCTCACGAGATCCAAAAGATCGAGGTTTGGGATTACAAGGATCTCGAGGAAATGGTAGATAAGGACGCAATCGCTGCATTCCGTTCAAGAGCAATCAACCCAGAGCATCCTGTTCTTCGTGGCTCAGCTGAAAACGGCGATATCTTCTTCCAGCACAGAGAAGCATGTAACCAATACTACGATGCACTTCCTGCAATCGTTGAGGAGTACATGGACAAGGTTAACGAAAAGATCGGTACAAACTACAAGCTCTTCAACTACTACGGTGCTGAGGACGCTGACAGAGTTATCGTTGCTATGGGCTCTGTATGTGATGTTTGTGAAGAGGTTATTGATTACCTTCTCGCTAAGGGCGAAAAGGTTGGTCTTGTTAAGGTAAGACTTTACCGTCCATTCGTTGCTGAAAAGCTCTACGAGGCTATCCCTGCAACAGCTAAGAAGATCGCAGTTCTTGACAGAACAAAAGAGCCCGGCTCACTTGGCGAACCACTCTACCTCGATGTTATTTCAGCTCTCGCTATGAAGGGCTCAAGCGCAAAGGTTGTTGGTGGCCGTTATGGTCTTGGTTCAAAGGATACAACTCCTGCATCTATCTTCGCAGTATATGAAAACCTCAATCTCGACGCTCCAAAGAACAACTTCACAATTGGTATCGTTGACGATGTTACAGGTCTTTCACTTCCTGAAACCGTTGCTCCTGACACAAGCGCAGAGGGAACAATCTCCTGCAAGTTCTGGGGTCTTGGCGGAGACGGAACAGTTGGTGCTAACAAGAACTCAATCAAGATTATCGGTGACAACACAGATAAATACATTCAAGCATACTTCCAGTATGACTCAAAGAAGACAGGTGGTATCACAATTTCTCACCTTCGCTTCGGTGACAAGCCAATTAAGAGCCCATATTACATCACAAAGGCAGACTTCGTAGCTTGTCATAACCCATCTTATATGCTCAAGGGCTATAAGATTGTAAACGATGTTAAGCCGGGCGGTACATTCCTACTCAACTGCCAATGGACTCCTGAGGAGCTCGAGGCAAACCTTCCAAACGAGGTTAAGAGATATATCGCTGAAAACAACATCAACTTCTACATTGTAAACGCTATCGATAAGGCTATCGAAATCGGTATGGGTAAGAGAACAAACACAATTCTCCAAAGCGCATTCTTTGCACTTGCTAATATCATGCCAATCGATGATGCTATCGAGAAGATGAAGTACATGGCTAAGAAGTCATATCTCAAGAAGGGCGAGGCAGTAGTTGAAATGAACTACAGAGCTATCGACGCCGGTAAGGACGCAATCGTTAAGGTTGTAGTTCCGGAGGCATGGAAGACTCTTGAGGTAGAAAACAAGAAGACAACAGTAACAGGTGCTCGTCCTGAGCTTGTTAGATATGTTGAAAATGTTCTTATCCCTGTTTCTAACATGCAAGGTGACTCACTCCCTGTATCTGCATTCGTTGAGTATGCAGACGGTACATTCCCACAGGGCGCTGCAGCATACGAGAAGCGTGGCGTTGCAGTAACAGTTCCTGAGTGGATTCCTGAAAACTGTATCCAATGTAATAACTGTGCATATGTATGTCCTCACGCAACAATCCGTCCATTCGCTTTGGATGCAAGCGAGGCTGAAAAAGCTCCTTCTGCTACAAAGTACACCGCTAAGATGATCGGTAAGGGATGCGAGGCTTACAAGTTCACAATGGCAATCAGTCCTCTTGACTGTATGGGCTGTGGACTCTGTGTAAATGTATGTCCGGTTGCTATCAAGGCTAAGGCTAACGGCACACCTGAAAAGACTCCTCTTAGAATGGTTCCACAGGCTACACAGCTTGACCAACAGGATGTATTTGACTACGCAGTAGCAAATGTATCTAAGAAGGAGCTCCCATTCGCTGAAACAACAGTTAAGGGTAGCCAGTTCAACCAGCCACTTCTTGAGTTCTCAGGCTCATGCGCAGGCTGTGCTGAAACATCTTATGCTCGTCTTATCACACAGCTCTTCGGCGAAAGAATGTACATTTCTAACGCAACAGGCTGTTCATCAATTTGGGGTGGCTCTGCACCTTCAACACCATACACAGTAAATAGAGAGAGCGGATGTGGTCCTGCTTGGGCTAACTCACTCTTCGAGGATAACGCTGAGCACGGTCTTGGTATGTTCCTAGGCCAAAAGGCAATTCGTGAAAGACTCATCGCTAAGATCATCGAAATGATGGCAAGCGACAAGGCTTCAGACGAATTCAAGGCAGCAGCACAAGCATTCCTTGATACAAAGGATGACGGAAAGGCTAACGGCCCTGCAACAAAGGCTCTTATCGTTGAGCTTGAAAAGGCAGCAGCTGCAGGCTGTCCAACTGCTAAGGAAATCCTTGCTGATAAGGATTACCTCGCTAAGAAGTCCGTATGGATCTTCGGTGGAGACGGTTGGGCTTACGATATCGGATTTGGTGGTCTTGACCATGTTCTCGCATCTGGTGAGGATGTAAATGTAATGGTATTCGATACCGAGGTTTACTCTAACACAGGTGGACAAGCGTCTAAGGCTTCTAACATGGGACAGGTTGCTCAATTTGCAGCAGCAGGTAAGGCAATCGGTAAGAAGAACCTTGCTGAAATCGCTATGTCCTATGGCTATGTATATGTAGCTCAAATCGCTATGGGCGCTGACCCTGCTCAAACCATCAAGGCATTGGCAGAGGCAGAGGCTTACCCGGGACCTTCACTCATTATCGGCTATGCTCCATGTGAAATGCACGGACTTAAGGGCGGTATGACTAACTGCCAAGGCGAAATGAAGAAGGCTGTTGAGGCAGGCTACTGGCAAATGTTCAGATTCAACCCGGCTCTTAAGGCAGAGGGTAAGAATCCATTCTCACTTGACTCTAAGGAGCCAACCGGTGATTACAGAGCATTTATCACAAGCGAAACTCGTTATAGCCGTCTAGTTCAGCAATTCCCTGAAAGAGCAGAGGAGCTCTTTACAAAGGCAGAGGCAAATGCAAGAGCTAAGTACGAAAGACTTGTAAGATTTACAGATCTTTATAGCAAATAATTAAACCTAGAAAAAAGTCCCTCGAGTAATCGAGGGGCTTTTTATCACATATTATAGAATATTATAAAAAAATATAAAAAACTTTTAAAAATTCCTTGACAAAGTAAATCTAATGTGCTATACTAATCGTGTAAAGAAATGTATGGGCGTATTATACCCATATTAGACTTTCTCTGATAAGACTAACGGAGGGATAATTAAAATGAGATATATAAAGCCGGAAATAGAAATAGCAGAAATTCAAGCAGAGGATGTTATCACAGCATCAACTCCAATTTGGGGTAACATTATAAACTCTCTTACTCCGGAGCAGGAGTCACAGGTGGATTTCGGCACAACTGAGGGTGTAGATTCCGAAGGAAACCCAACTATCGGCGGTACTGTAGATATCGACGCAGGCTTCTTCCTAAACTAATAGCACAAAAAAATAAGCTCCACCAAAATAGGTGGAGCTTTATTTTTACCCAAATGTAAAAAACTGTTGAAAACAAATTTATTGACATATATACGCGTATGTGTTAAAATATATGTGTATATTAATATAATGTAGAAAAAATTCCCAAAAAGGAGAAAAATATATGCTAAGAATCGAAGGATTAACTAAAAAATATGGAGAAAAAAAGGCAGTTGATAATCTCTCAATACACATAAAAGCGGGAGAAATGTACGCCTTTATCGGTCATAATGGAGCAGGAAAAACTACAACGATTAAATCATGCTGTGGCTTGCTTGACTTTGACGAGGGCGAAATTTATATTGATGGAATTTCCATCAAGGAAAACCCAATTGAATGTAAGAAAAGAATTGCATATTTGCCCGACAATCCTGACCTCTACGAGTTTATGAGTGGTATTAAATACCTCAAATTTATCGCCGATATCTTTGGCGTGTCTAAGGAGGACAGAGAGGCGAGAATTAAAAAATATGCCGATATGCTCGAGCTAACCGATAATCTCGCTCAGCCCATCTCCTCGTACTCACATGGTATGAAACAAAAGCTCGCTCTTATCTCGGCTTTAATTCATGAGCCTAAGCTACTTATAATGGATGAGCCGTTTGTAGGACTTGACCCTAAGGCAGCATTCCTTCTTAAAGAGGAAATGAAGCGCATTTGCGAAAACGGTGGAGCAATTTTCTTCTCAACCCATGTTCTTGATGTCGCTGAAAAGATTTGCGATAAAATCGCAATTATTAAGGGTGGAGTGCTTATAAAGAGTGGCTCTATGGAAGAGGTTAAGGGCGACGAAAGCCTTGAAAGCGTATTCTTGGAGCTGGAGGACACAAATGTTTAAAATACTCTTAAGATCTCGCTTTGACGCCTTTTGGGCATCGTTTTCAGGCGCAGATAATAAAAACAAAAAGAAGCGCTCACCTGTCGTTACAGGACTCTTGATTGCGCTATTTGCCTTCTTGGCAATATACCTAATGTTCGCATTTGGTATGATGTGCTTTGGCATGGATTTGCTCGCACTCGAAACGGGCGATATGTGGGTGTCGCAAACCCTTAGCTCCATGATTGCATCTCTTTTATGCGTCGTTGGTAGCGTCTTTACCGCTAAAACACAAATCTTTGAGAGCAAGGATAACGAGCTTTTGCTCGCTATGCCAATAGAGCCAAAATATATATTCCTTAGCCGTATGACAATGCTCCTCATCGTGAACTACGCACTAGAGGCGCTCGTTATGCTCCCTGCAATCGGCGTTCACGCAGTAGTTGTTGGCTATGGCTTTGTCGAGGCACTATTTACAATCCTTGTATTCCTTCTTTTACCATTCTTTACACTCACCATCTCAACTCTTGTTGCGTGGGTGATTTCGATTATCTCATCAAAGCTCAGAAACAAAACCTTTATAAATGTTTTGTTCACTGTTTTGTTCTTGGTTATATACTTTATTGCCTGTGGCGCATTCGGTGGCTTCGTAGGCTCTGGCGCAGAGGGAACAGTTGACCTTACAGGACTTAAAAACACTTTCGTATTTTATTGGATGGGTAGCGCAATGGGAGAGGGCAACGCCCTTGGTATGCTGTTCTTTACTCTTTGCACAATAATCCCCGCATCAATTACCTTCTATTTATTAAATCGTAGCTTTGTAAAGATTATAACAACAGTAAGAGGCGCAAAGAAAATCGCCTATAAGGAAAAGAGCGAGAAAACAAGCTCACCATTTATGGCACTCTTTAAAAAGGAGCTTCGTCGCTTCTTTACCTCGTCAGCCTACATTCTTAATGCGGGCATGGGCAATATAATGACAGTTATAATCGCTGTAATGGTCGCATTTGTCGCTCCCGACATTCTTGTCGAGCTGGAAAGCGAGCCTATAATTGCGCAAATAGTACCAACCGCCTGCGCAATTATGATTGCCTTTATGGCATCAATGAATCTGGTATCAGCTCCATCAATATCCCTAGAGGATAAAAATCTATGGATTTTGCAATGCTCACCTATAAGCTCCAAGGCGGTTCTAATGGCTAAGCTTTTAACACATATTACAGTATGCGCACCGCTTACAATAATAAGCGTAGTCATTGTGTCAATCGCTATTAAAATGAGTGCTCTAAACGCAATATTTTCCATTATTATGTCAATTTCAGTAGTCGCATTTACAGGCTACCTAGGACTTACTCTGGGACTGAAATTCCCTAAATTCAACTGGCAAAATGAAACAGTTGCAGTAAAGCAGGGCTTTGCTGTTTTTGGAACAATGTTTGGCTCAATGATATGGACAATGATATTCTTTTTTGTGGGAATGGTGCTTGCAATTTTAGGAGTTGAGCTCTGGATAATAGGACTTATCATCACCCTTGCGAACGCACTCGTTTGCGCACTTTTGCATCTGTATCTAGTGAAGGGCGGAGCAAAGCGCTTTGCTAGCCTTCAAAAATAAAAATAAAAAGGAAAAATAAATGAAAGAGCTACTTTGTCCCGCAGGTAATTTTGAAAAAATGAAGTCGGCAATCCTCTATGGAGCAGACGCGGTGTATCTTGCCTCCGATATGTTTGGAATGAGAGCGCAAGCGGATAATTTTTCTCTTGATGAGCTCGCAAAGGCAACCGAATACGCACACTCCAAGGGGGTAAAGCTGTATGTTACAGTAAATACAATGCCTCACACCTGCGAGTATGAAAGACTAAAAAAATATCTAATCACCCTTGACGAAATAGGCGTTGACGCGCTTATAATTTCCGACCTCGGTGTTTTCACTCTCGCAAGAGAAATAATACCAAAAATGGAAATTCACATCTCAACACAGGCAAGCACAGTTTCAGCATTTACAGCCACAGCATGGCACAAAATGGGTGCGAAAAGGGTAGTCCTCGCCCGTGAGTTATCCCTTGCCGAGATAAATGAAATAAGAGCAAACACCCCAAAATCCTTGGAGCTTGAATGCTTCATTCATGGCTCAATGTGTATCTCGTATAGTGGAAGATGTCTTCTTTCCAACTACTACACGGGCAGAGATGCCAATCGTGGAGCCTGCGCTCAGCCATGTAGATGGAATTATACAAACACATCTCCTGTCGCTTTCGAGGAGGAGAAGCGCCCAAATGACCGCATCAGCATTGAGGAATATCGTGAGGGAAGCTTTATTATGTCATCACGCGATATGTGTATGATAGAGCACATTCCCGCTCTCATGGAAAGCGGAATTGATAGCTTCAAAATCGAGGGTAGAATGAAGAGCGCGTATTATACCGCAATTTGTGCAAATACTTATAGAATGGCAATTGACGCATATCTTGCCAACCCAACCGAATATAAATATAACGAAAATTGGCTAAGAGAGCTTGAAAGCGTAAGCCATAGAGATTACGCGACAGGCTTCTATTTCGACAACCCAATGGATAACGCTCAAACAGTCACAAATATGGGCTATCTTCGTGAAAAGGCGTACCTCTGTGTCGCGCAAGAGGCAAGCGACGAGGGTGGATATGCTACCTTTATGCAAAAAAACAAGGTCGTTATCGGTGACCATGTTGAGCTTATAACTCCGGGCAAATGTGGCACACCCTTCGAGGTCACCGAAATGCTCGATATGAAGGGCGAGCCCCTCGTTTCTGCGCCACACCCCTCGATGCTTTTCAAAATCAAGGTGCCGTTCGAGGTCAAGGTAGGCGACATTCTTCGCTCCTCTGACAGATAATCAAACACGAAAGGAAAAACATGGAAACATTCATTGAAATTTTAAAGGCGATTTTCATCGGCATAATTCAAGGAATTACCGAATGGCTTCCTGTCTCGAGCACGGGACACATGATTATCGCAAATGAATTTATAAAGCTCAATGTAAGTGACGGATGCTGGGAGCTTTTCGAGGTTATAGCTCAGCTAGGCTCAATCCTCGCCGTCATAATCGTATTTTTTGATAAGCTCAACCCCTTTTCAAAAAATAAATCTCCCGAGCTTAAAAAGCAAACTTGGTCGCTTTGGTTTAAGGTTATAGTTGCAGTTCTTCCCGCTGCCATAATTGGAATTCTCTTTGAGGATTGGCTCGATAAAACCTTCTATCACTTTATTCCGGTTGCAATCGCGCTTGTTGTTTATGGTATTTTGTTTATCGTAATCGAAAGAATAAACAAAAACAGAAAGATGAAATACGAGAGCGTGTACGACATCGACTATCCCACAGCCCTAAAAATAGGATGCTTTCAGGTATTGTCGCTAATTCCGGGCACATCGCGCTCCGGCTCAACCATTCTTGGCGCATCAACAATTGGCGTGTCAAGAACTGCATCAGCTGAATTTTCATTCTTTTTGGCAATTCCCGTAATGCTCGGTGCATCAGCTCTTAAGGTGCTAAAATTTATCCTTGATGGTGGCGCACTCACGGGCACAGAAATCATCGTGCTTATAAGTGGAACAATCACCGCTTTTGCCGTGTCACTTGTAGTAATTAAGTTCCTTATGAGCTTCGTAAAAAGACATAGCTTTGAGAGCTTTGGCTGGTATCGAATTGCCCTTGGCGCAATCCTAATAATCTACGCTTTAATAAAATATTAAAATTTTTTATAAAAAACAGTTGCATATTTGAAAAAAGTGTGATAATATATCTGTGAAAAAAATTTATATAATAAAAAATAGGAGATTTTAAAATGACTTACAACAAGAAAACCATTGAAGATGTTGAAGTAGCAGGCAAAAGAGTCCTCGTAAGATGTGACTTCAATGTGCCTCTAAAGGATGGAGTTATTACATCCGACAAGAGAATTGTAGGCGCTCTTCCTACAATTAAGTATCTACTCGAAAAGGGCGCAAAGGTAATTCTTTGCTCTCATATGGGCAAGCCACACAGTATCTTTACTGAGGGCTTTGGTCTTACAAAGAAGGAAAAGAAAAAGGTTGAGGAGCTCCCCGAGGCAGAGAGAGCAGACGCTACTGCAGCGCTTCTCGCTAAGGCTTTGGTTGAGGATAAGAAAAAGCTTACACTCGCTCCTGTTGCACAAAGACTTAATGAGCTTCTAGGTGAAGGCACAGTTACCTTCGCTGAGGATATCGTAGGTCCTGATGCAAAGGCTAAGGTTGAGGCTCTTGAGGCTGGCAAGGCAGTTCTTCTCGAGAATGTTCGCTTTGACGCAAGAGAAACAAAGAACAACCCCGAATTCGCTCGTGAGCTCGCTGCATATGCAGATCTCTATGTAAACGACGCATTTGGTACAGCCCATCGTGCACACGCTACAACCGCAGGCGTAGCTGACTATCTTCCTGCAGTATGTGGTTACCTCATTCAAAAGGAAATCGGCATTATGGGTAAGGCATTGGCAGATCCTGCTCGTCCATTCGTTGCTATCCTCGGTGGCGCTAAGGTTTCTGACAAGATCGGCGTTATCAATAACCTTCTTGAAAAGGTTGATACACTTATCATCGGTGGTGGTATGGCTTACACCTTCTTCAAGGCTATGGGCTACAATGTAGGCACATCACTTTGCGAGGATGACAAGGTAGAGCTTGCAAAGGAAATGATGGCAAAGGCACAGGCTAAGGGCGTTAGATTCCTTCTCCCTGTTGATAATAAGCTCGGACTTGCATACGACGAGAACACAGAGACAATGTTCTGTGACTCAAACGCATTCCCGGAGGGCTGGATGGGTCTTGATATTGGACCTAAGACACAGGAGATCTTCGCTGAGGCTATCAATGGCGCAGGCACAGTAGTATGGAATGGTCCTATGGGCGTTTCCGAGTGGAAGAACTTCGCATCGGGAACAGAGGCAGTTGCTAAGGCAGTTGCTGAAAGTGGCGCTATTTCAATTATCGGTGGTGGTGACTCTGCTGCTGCAGTTGAAAAGCTCGGCTTTGCTGACAAGATGACACACATCTCAACAGGTGGTGGCGCATCTCTTGAGTTCCTCGAGGGACTTGAGCTTCCCGGCATCGCTTGTCTTTTGGACAAATAATTAAACTAAAAATAGAAAACTGACGCACCCCGTCAGTTTTCTGTGCTTAATATTAACATAAAGGTAGGATTTAAAAATGAGAAGAAAAGTAATTGCAGGTAACTGGAAAATGAATATGACTCCTTCACAGGCAGTAGCTCTTATCGAGCAAACAAAGCCACTCGTTGAGGGAAAGAACAATTGCGACATCATCTTCTGTGTACCATTTGTTGACATTTATGCGGCTCAAGAGGCAGCAAAGGGCTCAAACATCAAAATCGGCGCTGAGAATGTTCACTTCGCTCCTAAGGGCGCATACACAGGCGAAATTTCAGCTGAAATGCTCGTTGAGTGTGGCGTTGAATATGTAATCATCGGTCACAGCGAGAGAAGACAATACTTCGGCGAAACCGACGAAACAGTAAACCTTCGCACAAAGGCAGCTCTCGAGGCCGGAATGAAGGTTATCCTTTGTCTTGGTGAGGTTAAGGAGGAAAGAGTTAATGGCATTACAAACGAGGTTGTTGCAATGCAAACAAAGCTTGATCTACTCGGCGTAACAGAGGAACAGCTCGCAAATGTAATCATCGCGTACGAGCCTGTATGGGCAATCGGTACAGGACTTACCGCAACACCTGAGCAGGCAGACGAAACCTGTGGCGTAATCCGTGATACTATCGCTTCAATCTATTCAAAGGAAGCAGCAGAAAAGATCATCATTCAATATGGTGGATCAATGAACGCAGGCAACGCAGCAGAGCTTCTTTCTAAGGAAAATGTTGATGGTGGACTTATCGGTGGCGCATCACTTAAGGCAGCAGATTTTGCTACAATAGTTAGTGCAGCACAATAATCCTTGATTTCCAATAAGCGTCGCAATGCGGCGTTGCTCCCGAATGCCGACCTTGGAGTACAGAAGTACACCATCGCCCGTCATTCTTGCGGTGCGCCTTGCCTTGCTTGCTTCTTGAAAATCAAACAGCTCCAATAAGCGTCGCAATGCGGCGTTGCTCCCGAATGCCGACCTTGGAGTACAGAAGTACACCATCGCCCGCCATTCTTCTTGAAAATCAAACAGCATCAATAAGCGTCGCAAAGCTTTGCTCGTGAACCCCCAAGGCTCGTAAATTCGCCTTGAGGAGAGTCGACTTTGGAAAATAAATAAAGGTAAAATCCACACCAAATCAGGTGTGGATTTTGTTGTATTTTTATTGACATTGTAACGAGACACTATACATTTTTTGATTTTTGATTGACAATATCACAAAAAAGTGATACAATAAAGATGTAAATAAGCATTTAAGGAGGACCAAAATGAAAAAATTTACATCAATAATTCTATGTGTTTTGCTCGCAGTTATGGCTATTTTCACTATGATTTCTTGCGAGAAGGAGGAGGGAAGCCCCTCTTATGTAAGCATTGACATCAACCCTTCAATTGAGCTGACAGTAGATGCTGAGAACAAGGTTGTAAGCGTTTACGCTGCAAACGAGGACGCAAATGTTCTTCTTTACGAGGAAACAGGCATTGTTGGCGCAGACATTGAAGGCGCGATAGCAAAAATCACAGAGCTTGCAATTGAGCTAGGCTACATTGACGAAACAAACAAGGTTGTCGGCACAACCATATCATCAGAAAATGCTGATTGGGTTGCAACTCTTCAAGAAAAGGTGAACACCAAAATCACTGCAACCGCAAAGGAAGCAGGACTTAATATCACCACAGACGGAGAGGGCGCATATTCCGTTTTGCGTCAGCTCGAGGCATTCAAGGCTAAATACCCCGAAAATGAAGCAATTCAAAATCTTAGCATAAATAAGTTCAAGCTCGCTCTTTCTGCATCAGAAAATGGCGAAATCACACTTGAGAGCGCAGTAGAGCTTGACGATAAGGCGCTTATCGACCTCGTTTCAACAACTCATAAGCAAATCGAGGTATTTGCAACAGAGGCATATGAGCAGGTAAAGCAACAGGCGTTCGCAATCTATGACGAGCTTGCAGGAATTGCAGTTGATGGCGTATATGGCGAATACTATATTAAGAATATACTCTCTCACCCAACAACCTGCTGGTATGGACACACCTACCAAATGTATAAGACAACCGCAAGAGGCTTTGACGCAATCGCAGATGCTCTTGTATTCGTTGAAAGAATTCAAAATTATGAGCTCACAGAGGAGCAGGTAACAAATGTTCTAAGCGCTCTCGGCTTGACAGCCGATCAAAGAGCTGAAATAGAGGACAAGGACGGCAAGGTAACTCTTGATAGCGTTTATGCTTACGCAGACAAGAAATTCAAGAACACTCCCGCATCAGCTGAGCTGGAGGCAATGAAGGCTGAGCTTGACAGCGCCCTTGATACTGTTGAAAGCGTTGCAAGCGAGAAAATCCAACAAGCAGTAAATGAGCACAAGGACGAAATTGAAACCGCAGTCGAGGCATCAAAGAAAGTAATGGACACAGTTCTCTCACTCTTGCCCGCGCCCGTAAAGGCAACACTTGAGGCTCAAAACGCAGAGTATAATAAAGCAATAGACGAGCTTATCGCAGTATTTGAGAGTGGAACAGCATCACAGGCAAAAATGCGTGAGTGCGCAAATACTATGAATACTCTTGCCGAGGAAATGCTCGCAAAGATTAAAGAGGATTTAAGCGAGGATGAGCTAAAGGAAATAGACGCTACTATCGAGCAAAGAAAAGCAACCCTTGACTCATATAGAGCAACAATGGAGCAAACAATTGCAACCTTTGAGCAAGAGCTTAAGGCAGAGCTATCAGCACTTAAGGCTCAAAGAGAGCAAAAGGCTACCGAAACCCCCGAAAACTAAACACATATAGGCACTAAAGCTAAAAAGCACCACTTAAAAAGTGGTGCTTTTTTAAATACAAAATCTCATTTTGTGCATATTGCACAAAAAATGGGGGGGGGTATTTGTTTATTGTGCATATTGACAAATAATACCTTATATGATATAATTAAATCTATAAAAACTATGCTCGCGGGTGCATACCCGAAGGAGGAAATATGAAAAGACTCTTAATCACCATAACACTTGCAATAGCTCTTGCGATATGCTTTTCAGTTAGTGCATTTGCAAGTACAATTGAAACGAATGATTATTCCGTAATTCAAGAAGCGCTTGATAATGCAACAGAGGGAGAAACCGTTACTGTCAATATGACAGGCGATGTTCTTGTTCCGAACACATCATCAGCTATAAAGCTTGAAAAAAGTGTAACACTTGTAATTAACACAAACGGACATACCATTTACACCAATCCGGGCAGTGCCAGTGCTGGCTCGGTTTATGGATTTTTATTGAATTCGGGTTACGCAAAGCTTGTAGTTAACGGCCAGTCAAGTGTAGATGCTATGAATTATGTAGTGCCGAGTGATGAAAATCTAACCGTTTCAAACGGAGTAATTGTTGACCCTAATGATGCAAACGGTGTGAAATCACCTGACTTTGCCTCAAACGGTCCCGCAATATTCGTAAAGTCTGGCTCGATAGAATTTAACAATGTTTATTTCCGCCAATATAATAATGGAGAATGGGGAATCTTTTGTTCACCAAATTCCGGTGCCGATTATCTTGTAACTAACTTCAAGGCAATAAATTCAATCTTAAGACAGCCTGATTCTTGTAGCTACGGAGCGATCGGAACAAGAGGCGGAAATTATGAGATTCATGAATGTCTTTTTGAAGTTGATAATTCGGTAATATATGGCACTAACGATAAATACTGGGCAATGAGTGCAGGCTCATATGTTAAAAATTCAAGATTTACAAGATTAGTAATATTTGATGGCTATATGGATTCGGGCGAGACAAATCGCATTCCACAAGATAAACCGGTAGAGTTTACAAATGTAATATTTGAAAATCCGAACCTAACCATCGGCGGTGGAACTATTCATATCAATTTAATTGACTGCCAATTCCCTAATGGAATGAACATTAATGTTTATTCTGACAGAAATGGAGAGGGAACGCTTTATATGACTCAAACTGCTACCTGCAAAACCGCAGGAAAGCAAGTATATACGAGACTCACATCTTCGGCGATTACCTCATTTGAGGGATTTCCTAATGTTGTTGAGCAATATACCATTGACAACCCCGCAATTCCGCACTCCGCAACCGATGATAACGACTGCACAACCGATGTTCTTTGCGATATGTGTAAGGAAGTGGTTGTTTATCCAAAGCAATTTGATGCACACAAGCTACACACTCTTTCAATAAAGTACGCAAATGGCTTTGCAAAAGAGGGCTTGAAAACAATGGTATGTGAAAACTGCGAGTCCGCAACCAATGTAATCCCAACCCTACCATTGTTCGTTGCACAAGGCTACACCGTAAACGAAGGTAACACAGGCTTTGGAACAGGCTTTCAAATCAACAAGGATGCACTCGTTGAATACGAGAGCGCAAACAACACAACAATTACCTTCGGTATCGTTGTATTTAATCCTCAGCACCTAAATGGAGAAACCTTTGTTGATGGCAAGATAAACGCAACAAAGGGCGCGCTCCAATTCAACATGGACACATCATATGCAAACTGCAAGCTTTTGATTAGTGGCTTTACACAAGCTCACGCAAGCCTTGAGTTGGTGTTCGTAGGCTACGCATACGAGGGCGACAACTCAGCCAACCTTCAGCTAATGCAAAAGGAATACATTAGCACCGAGAACGCACCGGTTGAGTCACCTATGTGCTCACAGATAAACGGACTTTACACAGTAAAGCTCTCCACAGTTGCAACACCTAGCATGGTAGGTAACAAGGAAAGCCTTGACGAGTTCGTAAAGAAAACAGCATAAAACAAAATCCACACTCAATTGAGTGTGGATTTTTGATTTTTACTAATCATCGCTAGCTCTTGAGCGACGCTTAGGCTTTTTCATTTTATAAAGCTCCTCAGTTGCAAGGCGCGCCTTAGTAACGGAAGCGTTTCCCTTAGGGAAGCAGAAATAAGAAAACTCGTTATCTCCTATTCCGATCACATCGCCGATTTCATACCAATAGTAATCAGAGTATAGCGTGTGAGAGAATATAGGTGATTGCTTATAATCAAGCCTGCCGTCAGCACCTGTTAGGTGAAATCCATCAAGGTCATGACGAAGATGTCCCGAGCCAATGTCGCACACGCCATCAAGGTTGACCTGAATGCTGATATCAACATCTATATCCAAAAGGTAAGTGCCACTCTCAAGCTCGAATTTCACACATTCTCTTTGCCAAGAATACCAATCGGGTATGTGTGAATACTCCGTTTCAGCATCAATGGCTTTTAGCTGACCATACTCGTCCATTTCCCATTTTTTACCACAGGCGTGGCAGGTGAGATAAATACCCTTGCCCTCCATTTGATTTTCCGTATTACAGCATGGACACTTATAAAGAATTCTATGTAATCCGTCAGCACGGAAGGGCGCATCAATTGATATTTTGTTATCTCTTTGCCAAGCAAAATTGTCAAAGGCAAATGCCTCATCAATAAGAGCATCAAGCTCCTCAACCGATTTTTTTGCTATCTCCTCGGGAGTGGCAATACACTTAACATGAGCGCTAACCTTAATGTCACGAATTTGAAGCATATTATAAAGTGGATCACGATGAAATGCCCCCTGCGTAATAACAGTTACAACAGGCACTCCAAGACGCTTCAATAAAAGACCAAGCCCTCTTGGAAGCGTTGTTGTGCGTCCGTCAAAGGAATATCCCGCCTCAGGATACATAAGCACGCTCGTCTTATTTTCATGTAGCATATATTTTATGTCTTGAATAAGTGAAAAATCAGGAACATATTTGTGCGTTGGCGTACAGCCAAGCAGTCGCATAAGCTTGCCAAGGAAGCCTGACATTGCATCGACAGAGGTAACGATTCCCATTCTTCTCGGATAAAAAATACCAAAGGCAAGCTTCATATCCGTAAAGCTGGAATGGTTCATCAAAATAAGGCAGGGCTTCTTCCCAACAAGCTCCATACGCTCCGTGGTGTACGAAAACTTTGTCTTTTTTAGGGTTGAAGCAGATACCAAGCGAACAATAGTAGCAAGAAAACGACTTGGCTTAAGTGGCTTTTTGCGCTTTAAACGAGGTAGCTTTAACACCTCATCGTAGGGAAGCTTGCGGGTCTTAATTTTCATATTTTATACCGTTCCTATTTTTAAAATTAATGGGGACGCTTTTTATATCATTTCAATTTTGAACTCAAATTCACCATAGCTAAAACATCAAGGCTTATAAGATAACAGCTGTTTCTTTGATTTCGTTTACTTTTAAACCCTTATATGAGTGTAGCTCGGGAGCATATTTTTCGCTCTCTCTTAGCTCTTTTATAAGCTTGAGATAAACATATTATTTTACCTCAATCGTAAAGGCAAACGAGTTACATGGCATCTTAACATCTAAATTGATGCAATAAACATCAGAGCCAACCTTAATGCTTCCGTCCTCATTTAGCTCAAGCGCGCGTTGCTCGATAGTGTAGCTAGCGCTAGCTACATTAGGGTCAAACTTGACCATAATACCATCAATTTCAACCACACCCTCGCTTATTTTAGGCTCAATATATGAAATGAGCCTTTCAACAAAGGATGCATCACTATCCTCAATGTCAAACTCATCTACAATCTCAACGCACCTGTCACTTGCCTTAAAGCGCCTTACCAGACGCTTTAGCTCTGCAATATCATAAAGCTCTTTAAAATCAATGCTTACAACACCATTTTCAAAGCTTGTGTAAGAGCGTGTTTCACGCACATTACCCTGATACTGTCCGTTTATAATCGGCACATTGTGACCTCTTGACGAGGTTTCAAGATATGTGTACCTGTATTCGTTCTCAAAATATTGTCTTGTATATGGACGGCCACCGATGTCGCAAAGCACTTGCTTATCTCCACTCGCAAAAATGAACGAGCCAACATCATTATGGTTGTGGCTTTCACCGTTTGTTCCACCACGACAAGCAAAACTGTAATTTGGAGTCCTCTTTACATACCAACCTTGGTTAGCCATGAAATACTCGCAGTTCCTTGAAAGCTTGGAGTCCTTGTTTGCCTCGTTATAGCAAATAAATGTGTCAAGGAAGAATGGGAAGTAATGCACATCATAAGTTAGTGTGTCCTTTGGCGGAAATTCGTAAACATCGCCAAATATAGACTTCAATTTGTAAGCAAGACCTGCACTTTGTGTCATTCTGCCACCAAGACCGCAGTCACCGAATGTAACAACAACATTTTCATCAAGAATCATCTTTTGATAGAAGGTAGCAATGCTCTTAATTTTTTCACCTGCCAAAAGGTCATCTTTGCCGTTTGAGTAAGAGCGTAGCATATCGGCATAAGCGATATAGTATCCAAAACCATATCCCCAATAACCCGCACCCTCGGTGCATACACCGTCATCACCATATGCGTCAACATAAGTTTGCATATCGTGATTTATTCTATCTTTTACAAGTTCAAAAACATCGGGACGGTTGAGCATAAGCGCACAACCTACACTACCTGTGCAAACAGTTGTCCAGTTGTTTTCTCTAAACTCCCAATGCCATCTTTGAGAGAGGAATGGAGAAACAATTCGCCTGTCAATTTCATCATCAATTCGCTTTATAATAAGTGGATGTAGCCTGTCGCCAAGTAACCTCTTAATAAGCGCAAGTGCCATACCTATCGTGCAGGCATCAAGGTCAAGTTCAAACTGATTTATCGTATCAAGCGGACCCATATGTGCGGGAAGCGCCCAGGCAAACATATCGCAAATTTCAAATATTGTGTCCTGCAAAAGTTCAAAAGCCTTTTCATTTTCGGGATAAATAAGAGAATAGACCGCACAGGTAAAGAGCCTGTGTTGACGGCGGAAAAAGTCCTTTTGATATGTGTTTCTGTCACCGACATCTTGGAAAAGTCTAAAATGACTGAACTTAGATGGCAAAATATCATCAACACAGTATTGCTCGTAATTTTTTTCAAGTGCTTCAAGCGCACCTTTGAATTCGGGAATTTCCCTTGCTCTTACCCATATGGTAGAGTCATAATTCTTGTCTAAAATGTTCATTTTTGTATCTCCTTTTCAAAAAGCTTAAGACATTGACATTCGGTAGGAAGAGAAGCCGGTGTGCCGTCAGGCATAAATTCAAGATAATAAACTCTGTCATCGCCATTTTCAAGCACGCTAAGATACTTACACCACTCAAGATGCCCTGCCTCAAGAGAGTCCTTGTGAAACTCACCGTTTATAAAATGGTGATTGCATACATGCACATTAGTTACCCAAGGTAGCAGAGCCCTTGCCGCCTCAAGGTTGTACTCAACGCTCTTGTGCGGGTTAGGCTGATAATAAATTTTAACATTATCACAATCGATTTTTTTGAGAAATTCAATAGAACGATGGTAGTCCTCGGTAATAGTACCCCAATGACATTCAAATGCAAGAGTAAGACCGTATTTTTTTGCAATCTGTGCAATTTCACGAGTGTGAATGACCGCCCTTCGCTCGCCATCGGCATCAATTGTACCACAGCCTGGCCAGCCTGCCCAAATTCTTACCGTTTTTGCGCCAAGCGCTACCGCAGTTTTGCACACTCTCTTGAACATAAGAGGCGTGTGCTGTCCCTTTGAATAGGTAACGCCATAATATGAGCCATACGAGGGACACTCAAGCCCTGCGCCATGCATTAATCGCTTAACGCGTCGAGCGAGCTTGACATTTCCCATCGGCACATGAGGCTCAGAGCCCCATTCAATATATTTTAGACCATTTTCCTTAGCTAGCTTAATTATTTCCTTAATGCTTAGCTGTCTAAAGGTTACAGATACTAATCCTTGCTTCATAATTTAACCTCGTAGTATTTGGAAAAGCCAAATACAGACACATACCTAAAGATTTTTAATAAATATTCTTGTTTTCGCGATATTCACGCCATACATTTTCAAAGAAACCGCCACCCTCGGGAAGAGGTCTAACAGGGCGTGCGCCACCACCAAAACCGCTACCTGTGTATGTGATTTCAAAAATTCTGTCATTTAAAGCGCCATCATCAAGCTCAAAACGGAACACGCTCTCCATCTTAGCAGGAGCAGTGCCGTTTTCAGAGGTGTAGATTGCCGATCCACGAGATTTTCCACCCGCCAACACATAAGCCTTCATAGCTCCAATATACATCATCTCACCAAGAAGAGCATCACGCAAGCGATACGCAAGCCAAAGTCTGCTTTGAGAGTCAACCTTGACTAGCTTATCAAAATCGTCAAACGCGCCGATAAACTCTTTAAGCGACTCATCAAAGCGTGACGCATCACGAATAGGTCCGGCAACCTCGTCCATAAGCATTTGATATTTTTGAGTTAGCGATGCAACATTGTCGCTATCTCCAAGAATGCTTCTTGTTATATTAAGGTGCTTAAGCACTGCGTTTTCGCACACATCATCAAAGATATTTTCATTTGCAAGCTCGTTTTCTCTGTGACAAGAGATAAATTGCGCACATCTTGTAGAGCCGACCTGACCGGCATTAAGAGCGCTACCACCCGGACGATAAACGCCATGTGAGCCTGCAACCTCACCACAAGCAAACAGGTGAGAAATATTGGTTTGCCACCACATATCAATGTCAAGACCGCCATTATTGTGCTGAGCACAAAGCGCAATCTCGAGCATTTCTTTTTCAAGGTCAACACCCTTCGAAAGATAAAGGTCATATGCTGGCATATTCATAAATTGAAGCCTTGCAAGAGGAGTGCCAAAGCAAGCATGCGCATTTTCAAGATACTCACGCGCCTCACCATCAAGCTCGTCATATGGAAGCTCGTCAAGACCATAAGGATTTTTTCTAAAATCAAGATATACTCGTCTGCCTCTCATCACACTCTCACGGAAAACAAGAAGGTCAATAATTGATGAGCCATCAAGCACCTTGCGACAGTCAAATGGCCACTCATAGCCCTTCTTAAATATCTTGGAAAGGCAAGTGCCGATATCGTCAAAGTAATCATTTAAAAATTCATATTCATTTCCGTCATCATCAACAGAAACAAAGCGAGGAAGCACCTGCATATAAGTGCCCGATACATTCCAGCGAGGAGCGGTAGATGCAAGACCATATTGCCATTCTGTAAGGTTTCTGCCCTTAACACCTGCCTCAAAGGCAACACCCGTCGCACCATGATGACCGATAGGATAAACCGTATTTGAATAAATTCCCGCAGGACCACCGGTTGCGATTACTGTATTTTCAGCACAGAAGAGAACAAAGCGCTCGTTTTCGCTCTGAGCTATCTTGTTAAGACACAAAGCACCGATACATACCTCGTCCTTTTTAATAAATTCAATTACCTGAAGCTTGTCAAAAATTTTAATTCCACGCTTGTTTACCGCATTTTCAAGGCACTCTGTCATCATCTTTGAGGTGAGAGGTCCAACGCTTGTAGCCCTAGCTCTTGGATCGTGGTCAGTTTTGTAGCCGACATATTCTCCATAACGGTTTACAGGGAATTCAACGCCAAGCTCGCAAAGATGCAAAAACGACATAACAGATAGCGCAGCCTCCGCATAAGCAATATCACCATCAACACACTTTCCGTTGAAAAGGTCCTGAGCCATGGCCTTAGGAGAGTCAGGATAATCGGCGCAAAGGTTCATCTTGTAATAGGTCTGCTTATCCGAGCCTGTATTTCTAGATGTGCCCATGTAAACGCCCTCGGTGACGATAGCAATATCGTCAACGCCATAGTCACTAAGACGAAGAGCACAGTTGTAGCCCGCAGCACCCGTACCAATAATAATAGTATTTAGAGTTACTTTTTTAACACTAATGCCATTTATTTGAATAATACTTTCTTTCATAAAAACCTCGTATATAGTTATTAAATAAGCCCCCTTATCGCTCGTGAAAAGGGAGCTTAAATATTAAAGCCTTTGAATGTGCATTCCACCGTCAACGATAATTGATTGACCGGTAGTGTAGCCAAGAACGCCTGAGCAAAGCGCATAAAGAGCATCTGCACAGTCCTGTGGTGTACCCCATCTTCCAAGAGGAACAAGACCACCTGCAATTAGGTTGTCGTACTTTTCCTTAACCTTTTCTGTCATGCCTGTGGCAATAATACCGGGACAAATCTCGTTTACAGTAATGCCATATTCGGCTAGTCTGTCTGCAAAAAGCTTTGTGAGCATAGTAGCGCCTGCCTTGGACATACAATACTCGCCACGGCTAGTTGATGAGGTGTAAGCGGAGCAGGAGGAAACATTTGCTATATAGCAACGCGTGCCCTCGTTTTTATATTGCTTTACCATTTGATTAGCAACAAGCTGTGTGAGGAAAAATGTACCCTTTAGGTTAATGTCCATAACAAAGTCATAGCTTTCCTCTGTCATTTCAAGAATGTCATTTCTAACTTTTGGTGCAACACCTGCAACATTTACAAGCGCAGTAATTACTCCAAATTTGTTTATAGCTGTTGTAACAGCGTTTAGTCTGTCCTCTGCATTAGCTAGATTTCCACTAACATATATAACATTTTCAAACGATGAAAACTTGTCACAGACCTTATCCTCCGGAACAATATCCATAGCTACAACTGCGTAGCCCTCTTTGTTAAATTTTTCAACTGTTGCGTAGCCAATTCCGCCCGCAGCACCTGTAATCAAAGCAACCTTCATTTTCTTATTCCTTTCCTAAAACAAATTTTTTATAAAGTGGCATATAAACCTCGGTATCACGAATTACGCAACCGGGCGTTCCACCCTTGCATCTCATAATTTCAGTACATTTTCCACAGCAAATGCAAAGCTTCTTGGGGTCAAGATTTGCACCCGAGGTAATAGCGCTAGCACAGTCCGGATAAGCCAAGGTTTCACGACCATAACCGGCAAAATCAAAGCCACCATTGTTAATGTAGCCCGAGCATACATTCGCACTAACACCACCAAGGAACGAAATTCCTGAGCAAATAACGGGAGTTCCCTTGATTTCCTGTGCAACCTCGCTAATGCCATCAAGCATACGCTGAACACCAAATAGAGGATGCTCCGGTGGCTCGTATGTTCCCTTAGCGTAGGGACGATTTACATGAGGATTAAAATATGGATTACCCATTGTGCAGTCAAGCAAATCAAGACCATTTGAAACGAGAATTTTAGCAAGCCTTTTCGCCTCGCTAAGATCCGGAGTAATACCCTCGCCCTCGTTTACACCAAAGCCATATGGATACTCAAAGCCATCATAAATGTTAAGGCGAGAGGTGATAATGAAATTGTTCTTATTTGTCGCAAGCCTTGCTTCCTTAACAGCGGTAGTCAAAAGACGAGTACGATTTTCAAAAGAACCGCCATATCTGCCCTCGCGATTATAAGCTGAGAGAATTTCACTCAAAAGATATCTGTGACAGCTCTTAATATCTCCACCATCAAAGCCACATTTTTCGGCATCAATCGCACCTTGAACCAGCGCCTCGCAAACTCTGTCGAGATATTCGTCGCTAACGATGCGAGATGGGTCAATAGGATTGTCCTTTTCAAAAATAGGATTGTTGTATGCGATAAGCGGAGCAGGAGTACCCTCCGGCTTTGAATATCTGCCTGAGTGGGTGAGCTGACAAATAACAATAGGCTCAAAGCCATTTGCTCTCATGCACTCTTCCTTAATATCTGCTACAATCCTCTTGAAATCATCTTGTGTTTTAGGTGTTAGATACATTTGTCTTGGGTTAGCGCGACCTTCACCCAAAACTGCGGTAGCCTCAAACCAAATAATACCCGCACCGCCTCTTGCAAAGCGAAGATATCTTCTTTTTGTAAGAGTGTCGGGAGCGCCATCATATGTACCGTCACAGCCCTCCATCGCTTGATAGACAATTCTGTTGTTTACAGTCTTAGAGCCAACCTTAATAGGAGTGGCAAGGACAGAAATGTCGTCACTGTAAGGAAAGCGAGTCCCACTCTCCTCGCAAGCTTTTAAAAGCATATCTCTATCTTGAATAACCTGATAAGCCATTATAAATTACCTCCAATTTATACTTACATATAATAATTTTACCATTTCTTTCACTCTTTGTCAAGATAATACGCGTATTAAAACGGGCGCGAGCGTAATTTTATTAATAATAAAATATATTTAAAGACTTGACATTGAGGGCATTTTGTGCGAAAATATAATAGTAAGGACATCTTGCAAAGGAGAACACAATGAAAGCAATCTTTTTAACTAACAATAAGGGAAATATAGACTATGTCTATGGAGAAAAAAACATAGCTAGACTATCAGCCCTAACCGACCTTGATACAAAGGTATATTGCGAGGAGGATATTGTCGCATGCCCTAAAAAATTCGAGGATGTTGAATATATTTTCTCCACATGGGGAATGCCCGGTGGTGGAGAGCTAAAGCTAACAGAATATTTTCCAAGCCTAAGGGCGCTATTTTACGCCGCAGGCTCAATAAGATATTTCGCACAGGAATATTTTGATAAGGGCGTAAAAATCACAAGCGCCTTTGCTGCAAACGCAATTCCCGTCGCTGAATTCACAGTAGGACAAATTCTTTTGGCAGATAAGGGATTTTTCCATTCCTCAATGCTTGCAAAGGCAGGAGATTACGAAAACGCAAATAAAATCGCAGGCAAGCACGCAGGTAACTATGACGCAAAAATAGGAATTATCGGAGTTGGCATGATTGGGCGCAAGGTAATAGAGCTTTTGAAGCCATATCGCCTTGACATTCTCGTTTATGACGCATTCCTAAGCGATGAGGGCGCACAGGCTCTAGGCGTTGAAAAATGCTCGCTTGATAGATTGTTTAGCGAGTGCGATATCGTGTCAAATCACCTTGCAAATGTTCCTGCTACGGTTGGGATTTTGAAGGGTGAGCACTTCGCAAAAATGAAGGAAAATGCCACATTTATAAACACAGGTCGTGGCGCACAGATAGTCGAGGAGGAAATGCTCAGCGTTTTAAGAGAGCGCCCCGACATATGCGCCTTGCTCGATGTTACAATTGAAGAGCCACCAAAGCCCGATAGCGAATTCTTCAAGCTCCCGAATGTTGTTTTAACTCCTCATATTGCAGGTAGTATGTCAAACGAGGTAAGACGCATGGCAGAGCTAATGGTAAATGAATTTGAGCGCTACCTAAATGGCGAGAAGCTCGAGTACGAGATTACCCCCGAAAAGCTAGCCAAAATGGCTTAAAAATTCAATTCCCCGATACATATCGGGGAATTTTTTTATTTTTGTGTCGTTTTTTGTCGAGGCGAATAGAATATTAAGGAGAAGAAAAGTGCTATCATAGAATTAAAGCTCCAAAAGCTGTCAATAATGGTATCACAGACATAAACAATATAAGCCTAGGAGATAAAAATGAACATAAGACGAGGAGATATATACTACGCAGATTTAAGTCCGGTCGTAGGCTCGGAGCAAGGGGGACTTCGCCCTGTGCTAATCGTGCAAAACGATATAGGCAATAAATATAGCCCAACCGTTATCGCTGCCGCCATCACAAGCAGAGTGTCAAAGACCAAATTACCGACACATATCGATGTTTTTGGGCATAATGTAGGACTAACTAAGGACTCTGTAATTTTGCTTGAGCAAATCCGTACAATTGATAAAATAAGACTAAGAGAGCGCATGGGACATCTCGACGATTCTATTATGAGCTTAGTCGATAATGCTCTTAGTGTGAGCTTTGGACTGTCCACCTATAACGCACCCGTGGTCGCAGAGCCAAGAGAGAATGTAGTTGCAAGAACAGATATACCACCAACCACCTAATCCGAGCTAAGGCTTGGATTTTTTCTTTTTTTCACTTGATTTTTTTGTCCTCTTGTGCTAAAATATCACTTAATGAAATCAAGGAGAATATATAAAATGAAATGGACAGAAAGATTTAAGGTTAAATTTCACGAAACAGACGCAAACGAAATCGCCAGCGTATCTCAAACCTTTAAATATATTCAAGAGGCTGCCCTTTGTCAGCTAAATAATCAACACCCCTCGTATCATGAGCTGCTTGAGCAAAAAAAGGCGTTCGTTCTCAGCGCAATTAGACTAGAGCTACATGCTCCAATCTTTGCATATGATGAAATAATCGCAAAATCATGGGCATGCCCGTCAAGAGGAGTAAACTTTATCCGTTCTTACGAGATTGAGCGAGATGGCGAGATTTTGTGCGAGGCAGTGTCTATGTGGGCTCTTGTTTCAACTACCGAAAGAAAACTTTATGCAGTTGAGGATATTGATACAAGCGCATACTTTATGGACGAGCCTGTTCAAACTGAGCGTCCTGCAAGAGTTAGAATACCAAGCGCGCTCCCTATGTCCCTTGTTGGAGAATATACTGTAAAATATAGCGATATCGACATGAACGGACATATGAATAACACAAACTATCCAAGAATTATATGTGACCATATCCCAAACCTTGAAAGACTTCGCATCAAATCAATCGGTATTTACTTTGCAAACGAGGCAAAAAAGGACGAGGTTCTTAAAGTATATATGTCAAAAATAGACAATAGAATATATTTTAGAACAATTCGCTCCGACCAAAAAACCAATATTGAGGCAGAAATCATAACCGAGGAAGCCTAAAACAAACAAAAAATCCCACCTCATACGAGGTGGGATTGATTTTTATTACATCCAAAGGCTAGCTCTAATATCAGTAATAGATGCCATCTTGTAGATTGGAAGGAATGCAATAGTAAAGTCAGCACGAGGAACTAGTGTAACATCACCAAAGTTCTTTGTTGTCTTTATAGTGCTTCTACCATGAGCATATGTTGAATAGTCATCATATTTCTCAGTTGCATAAACCTCAAGCTCCTTAATGTAAGGGAAGCCCGCATCGTTTTCTGTGAATAGAATACGAACATCATCTGTTTCAACAGCGTCGAATTCAATAGAAACGATATATTTATTAGTATCAGATCCGTCAGGATTATATGATGTAGCGCTTGCTACTGTCTTGTAGTCGTCGCCATCTCTTACTTGAACATCAAATCCAAGAACATATGTTTCAAGAGGAATATTTTCTGTAATAAGGTCATTGAAGTAGAGAGTTACTCTGTTAACCTCAAAGGACTTGTTAAGCTTAACACCACAGTAAGCACCGCCAACGAAGGTTGAAGCAACCCAAGCGTTACCTGTGTATTCGATAATACCATCATTAATATAAATTGTATCAGAGATACCAAGGTGCTCAAGAACTGAGGAAGCGTAAGGCTCGCCATAAATTGCAACATTACCTGCAGCAACAGATTGCTTTCTTGAAGCATTCATAAATTCGCCCAAGAACTCACATTTCTTTCCACCGGCGATTGTTGCAACAATCTCGGTAAGAGAAGCCTTCTTTCCACCCATTGACTTATAAGTAAATCTAATAGCCTCAACAGCCGTGTTCTTTGTGCCCAGGTCAATGCTAACATTATCAGCCTCGCCTGTTGTAGCGCTTGCCTCTACGGTCTTAGCAACGGACCAAACTCCGTTAATCTTAACCTCAGCATCAATTGTATAATCAGCATTAGCACCACAAGCGCCAAGGTTGATTTCAAGAGCATCAAGATCATATGCCTTGTCAAAATCAACACAAATCCATTCGCCGTCTGTTGTAGCAGATGAATTCCAGTAAGTGTTAGAAACATTATCAGCAGCAAGAGCAGGATATTGCGCGCTTGCAGATGATGAAGCGGAAATTCTTCCGCCTAGAGCTGCGTTAGTAGTAAGAACAGCACCATCGTGAAGGTCGATTTCAGGAATAAAGCCTGTTTTACCATAAACCTCTATCTCGTAAATGATAGGTGTGTCCCATGCGTGACCACAACCACCGGCCTCAGCGAATTCTCTAATTTCAAGCTTTACGCTCTTTGTGTTCACCTTGCATTCAGTGCCCTCAACTATAACGGTTTCGGGAATGTCAAAGTGAATCTTTGAAGGAGCGCCTTTGTATCCTGTAAGGAGAGTGCCCTCTTCTTGATATTTAGAGCCAATATCTACCCATACGCCATTGATAAGAGCGACCATAGTATATTTTGGATTGTTTGAGCAAACCTTCTCTACATAAAGATCAACGCTATCGATAATCTTGTAGCCACGATTTACACCTCTAAATGTGAGCTGGAAGCTTTCAACGCCTGCCTCAGCACGAACATATGGGCCTGTTCCCATACCATCACGACCGGGCTGAGATGGTTTCCAATAGTTGTTGTGACCCTTCCACTGGCCCGGCTGTTCAATGTCGCCAGTAGAAGCGCCGTTTATAGCGGATTTTGGAAGCGTAGATGCATTCCACCATGATGTAGCCTTAATACCTGCGGTAAGAGCTAGATTTGTAATTTCTTCCTCTGCGCCCTCTTCCTCCTCTGCAAAAACGCTGAAAGCGAAGCAGGGAACAAGCATGAGGATACACAAAAGAATTGAAAGGAACTTTTTCATTTTGTACTCCTTGAATATAAAAATTTCTTACATAAGTATTTTAGCATAGCATGTAAATAATTTCAAGCCTTTTTTGTAATTTTTTATAAATTATTATTAAAAAAGAAGCATTTATATATACAAAATGTAAAAAATATCACAAAAATCAAAAGCGATTGTATAGCTTTTACCCTCTTGGCATATAATGATAGCAAAGGCAAGCCTTAATTGGCGTGTCAAGAAAACTTGACGAATATAGCCACTACCTCGCTGACCCCGTTGGGGCGAAGTAGTGGCTGCCTTTTTATTTTTGGCGCAATAAAAACTGATTTTTCAACCGTGATATAGCCCTTATTTAAAATAAGAAATTGCGCTTAGAATGTTTTTCTCAATTTCAGCGCAGAGCTCATCAAGCGAGGAAAAGCTCCTCTCATCTCGCAATCTCTTGTAGAAATTAACCCTAACATGAGAGCCGTAAAGATTTCCGTCAAAGCCAATAATGTGAGTTTCCATATTTATCTTGCCATCACTTTCAACCGTTGGACGAACGCCAACATTTGTAATCGATGGATAAACATCCTCGCCGATCTCACATTCAGTTATATAGACTCCTTTTGCAGGGATAACCTTGCCTGGGGGAATTTTTTGATTTATGGTAGGAATTCCAATCGTTCGACCAAGCTCCTTACCATGCTCAACTTTTGCATAAACGCTATAAGGATGCCCAACTGCAAGGAGTGCCTCAAGGTCGCCATTTTCAACAAGCTCCCTTAAAAGTGACGAGCTAAGCGCCCTGTCACGAAAGACGATTTTATCGCAAATTCGCACACATCCCCCACGATTTTCAAAGAAAGCTTGAAGCTCCACAGCTCCAAGAGAAGCACCCTTGCCAAACCTAAAATTAAAGCCACAGCAAGCACCTACTGCGTGAAGCTCTCCCACAAGAATATCCTCTAAAAAGCGCTCTCCATCAATGTGAGCAACATTTACAAAGTCCTCTATACATAAATAATCTATTCCGCATTTGCGAATAGCCTTTATTTTTTCATCAAGCGTAAAAAGCGAAGCCCCTTGGGCTGTGAAAAAGTCCTTGGGCGAGGATGAAAAGGTGTAAACTGCGCTTTTAACGCCCATCTTGTGAGCTAGCATACGACATTCGTTAAATACAGACATATGCCCGGCATGACAGCCATCAAATGTACCGAGTGCAACAACAGTGTTCTCATGTATATCACATGAGTGCATCGTTTTCAAATCGTATATAACCATAGCACCCTCCTTTAAAGCCTTAGTTATTTAATTTTAATATAAATGATAGCTTTTTTCAATAAAAAATAAAAAAATTTTCTAAATTTTCAAAATTATATATACAAATTGAAAAAAATATGTTATTATATTTTAGACCAATGTAAAAAACAACGGAGGAAAAGCATGAAAAGTATTTGGCTAGGTCAAGGTGGCTTGTTGCTAATATCAGGAAAGCTAAAGGTTGTAATAGATCCATATCTTTCAAATAGCATGCGTGCGCTTGACCGCACTATGAAGCGTAGAATAAAAATAAATAAAAAATTCCTACGCATAAAGCCCGATATGATTATTTTGACAAACTCGCACCCCGATCATGCAGATGTAGCGACTATTAAAAAATACCTTCATAAAACAAGAAAGGGTACTGTCGTTTTAGCATCTGAAAAGGCATACTATAAGGTGTATAGCGAGAGAATTGCGGGTAGATATACAAATGTTATGTTCGAGGAGGGCGACGAGTGGACTCTCGGTCACCTTCTTATCAAGGGCGTTAGATGTAAAACTGATGATAAAACCGCATTTGGCGTTATAATCGAGGATTCATACACCGATCAAAAAATCTATGTTGCGGGAAACACACTATACAATAAATATCTGGTTGGAGAGCTTCCAAACGATATCGATGTTGCCTATATTCCAATTAGCGGACAATATAGCACAATGAACATTGATGATGCACAGCGCTTTGCAACAGACCTTGGCGCAAAAATTGTCGTTCCCTTCCATTTTGGAATGTTCGATAAGGTAAATCCAAAGCATTTCGAGTGTAAGAACAGAATAATTCCAAAGCCCTATGTGGTAATTCCAATCGGCGCTGAAACTGAGGAAACCTTAAAGCTTCCACCCGAGGAGCGTCTGGCATTAGGACTTGAGGAAAAGCCTGTTAAATTCCCTAAAACTCTAAGACAAGCCATCAAGGCTGAAAAGGAAGAGGAAAAGGCTTACATGATGAGAAAGGCGCTTGTTGACGCCCTTCAAAACTTTGTCGATTGCGATGACCCGACGCTTACCGATGTTGGCGCAAACGGTGGAGGAATTGGTGGTATCGGTGGATATATCCCACCACAACCAACTCCGACAACTGACCCGACACCCACAACAGAGGCAGGGCCAACAACAAATGTCGCTCCCGAGGACACACCGGTTGAGGTATAACAATAAAAATCGCACCATTTGTGGTGCGATTTTTCGATTTTGTCTTGCTTTTGCTCCCTTGCTGTGATAAAATTGATTTGTAAACTATAATAAATATAAAAAAGGAAGAAAAAATGTACACATTTTCAGCACTTAAAAACTATCTTGATACAATTCTTGTAAGAGAAAAAGTACCCGGCTTTGATTGTATGGTTTTGCATCACGGCAAGGAGGTATTTAGATATTACGCAGGCTATTCCGATAAGGAAGAGGCTATCCCAATGAACGGAAAGGAAATGTTTTTCTTATATTCCGCATCAAAGGTAATCACCTGCGCTGCTGCTCTGCATGCAATGGAAGAAGGAAAATTCCTGCTTGGACATCCTGTTTGGTGGTATTTAAACGAGTTTGCCGATTGCAAGGTGAAGGTAAAAAATCCCGA
Organism: Clostridia bacterium; assembly: GCA_017408585.1. Classification (GTDB taxonomy): domain Bacteria; phylum Bacillota; class Clostridia; order Oscillospirales; family CAG-272; genus RGIG2000. The sequence continues at coordinate 110,949 of JAFQUJ010000009.1, forward strand.
CGGAACAGAAACGCTTGAGCCTATTAAGGAGCATATAAAAATTTGCGATTTGTTCTCTATGACCGCAGGCTTAGACTATAATATGGAAACGCCCGAAATGCTCGCTCTTATGCGTGAAAATCCAAAATGCCCAACTCGTGAAATGGTAAGGGCAATCGCAAAGCGCCCCCTCGATTTTGAGGCGGGCACAAAATGGCAGTATAGCCTTTGCCATGATGTGCTTGCAGCACTTGTCGAGGTCGCAACGGGTGAGCGCTTTGCCGATTATGTAAAGCGCGTGATTTTTGAGCCACTGGGAATGAACGATAGCTACTATCACCCAACACCCGAAATCCTTGAAAGAGTCGCATCTCTTTATAGATTTAACCATTCCCTAGGCGTCCCCGAAAAGCAAGAAAAGAGAAATCAATACATATTTGGCGAGGAGTATGATTCCGGCGGAGCGGGCGTTATCAGCACACTTGAGGATTATGCTAAATTCGCATATGCCATGACAAATTATGGCGTAGGACAAAATGGTGCAAGAATACTCTCTCGCGCCAGCGTAAATCTTATGCGTACAAACACCCTCGAAAATCCCGAGGCTCTTCGCTTATTTAGAACATGGATGAATAACGCAGAATATGGCTATGGCTTTGGAGTTCGCACAAAGATTGGCGTAGGTAGAGGCGGAAACCTTTGCTCAATTGGCGAATTTGGCTGGGACGGAGCTGCGGGCTTTATGGTGTCAATCGATCCCGAAAAGCAACTGACAATCTTGTACGCTCAGCATCTGCTCAACCCGCATCACGAGATAATACATCCAAAAATTAAAAATTTTGTAAATCAAATTATTGAATAAAAATATGGAAATGAAGCTTGGAAAAATACCGTTTGAGCAAATAAAAAATGGTACAAAAACAGTAGAGCTACGCCTAAACGACAAGAAAAGAAGCTCACTGAAAATAGGCGATATAATAAATTTCTCCTGTGTCTGTGACGAGAGCCTTAAAATAAGCACCGAGGTTGTGGCTCTCCATAAGTATTCAAGCTTTGAGGAGCTATTTAAAACACCTCTTCTTGAAAAAAGTGGCTTTGCCGAATATAGCGTGAAGAGCGCAGTGGAATGTATGCGCTCCTATTACACCCTCGAGGACGAGAAAAGGTATGGCGTTCTCGGAATAGAGCTACGCCTAAAGCCCTGACATAAAAGCATATGTATCCTACTCGGAGCAGACGCAATCAGCTTGTGTCTGCTTTTGATTTGTTAGAAACAAAGCATATCATTAGCTTTTAAATAAGATTTTCTTTAATTTTTTTTGAAAAAATGACGCAAAATTCAAAAAAATACGACTTATATTTATAGAACATTTTAAGGAGGAGCTTATGGGAAAAAAGGAAGGAAAAATTCTTTCAGACGAAAAAATAGTCGAGTTATATTTTGCTCGCGACGAGGTGGCGCTAGATGCTACTGACAAAAAATATGGTAAATATCTCTATACCATAGCATACAACATAATTCATGACGCACTTGATTGTGAGGAATGTCTCAACGATACATATCTTAATACATGGAACTCTGTTCCACCTCAAAGACCAAGAGCACTACAAACCTTTCTTACAAAAATAATGAGAAACATTGCGATAGATAAATATCGCAAGGCAAGCGCATCAAGGCGTGTCCCGTCCGAGCTTGTTACATCTTGAAAGCATAAAATGTGAGCCACCAAGTCAGCCTGAGGGCTGGGAATGCCACGATTGGTATATGGGAATTGTAATCTGGGGCTACACCGAAGAATAAAAATTCATCTGCAAGTCGATTTACAATCAAAAACTGTGGGGCGTCCGTTAGGACGCCCCATAATGCGTTTATAGATTGTTTGCAAAGGGTTATCCGCCCCTGCAAAAAGAAAATTATGCCACAAAAAAGCATTAAATTACACGCTCTAAAATGGCAAGCGAGAGCAAAATCGTTTTTTAAAAAACCATATTCATTTTTGACAATTGTCGGTATTCACGATTGGTAAAAATGCCGAAAATTTTATTTTTTAAAACTGCGTAAAATTAATTAGTTAACTAATTAATTTTGTATATGTTCAACAAATTCATTTTTTGCACTTGTCAATAATGACGAAGAAAACAAATCCACACGATTTTTATAAAAAAGCGTGGAAAAGTCCGTGGAAAGTGTGAAAAACTCAGCATTCACCGCAAATTTTATCCACTTTTCCACACACCAAACCCGTGGAAAACCCCAAAAATCGTGTCGAAATTTACACATTTGCCGAAAATGAGATGTAGAATTTTCAAAAAAATCAAAAAAGGGCTTGACAAGAATTTATGCAAAAAAACGATGAATATTCATTCAAATAGCGAATATTGGATTGACAATTTGCACAAAAATCAAAAGACCCTTGAAAACAACGCCCCGCCACAAATCAGAATGATTGTGGAGTGGAAAATATATTCAAGCATGATGGGCGTTTGATGAATAGCAAGCATACTCTCGTACGCGCTCTCGGGATATATGTTCAGCTTCAAAACATAAAGTGCGCTGACAATAATTAATAGATACAAAAGCTTGAATATGTAATAAACATTTTCTCGTGAAAGATATAGTATAGATTGTTTCATAAAACCCCCAAAAATCATTAATTATATTGTATATTTGTCAAAGTAAAATTTCAAGACGAAATAAAATCCAAATATGTAATTTTTAAACAATGCTTAAAAATAGAGGAATTATTTACAAAAAATGCCGATGACATACTTTTTGTAAGGCAGACAAGAACGGGATTTTAAAAGGAATTCAAGGCGAATTTGATATAATCACTTGCGGATTTTGGAGCTGAGCCTAAATTGCGTTTGTCTTAATGCACTCCGTAGAATGTGCCATGAGAGCATTACCAAACTGCATTTAATGGGGCATGCCCGGCCCAATATCCCCCTCAAAGTATTGTTTCACCACGACGCATTATTTCCCAACCTTGAAGTGTTAGCCAAGCGAAGGAAATTTGTGTTCGTTGTGTGAAATAATACAATAACTATGTGTTGAAAAGGTGAAATTTCGCTTTTTCAACATTTTTTTATATAACAAGTATTGAAATTTTTAAAATTTTATAGTAATATATTATTTATGAAACCATGTGATTAGACTAGCTTGTGAGGTGATTACTCTGGAAAAGAGGATTGAATCTGCGGTGGCAGAGCTTAATATGCAAAACGCATATAAAAGAGTAATAATCGGCTTTTCAGGCGGAGCGGACTCATCTGCACTATTACACTATTTTAAGGATAGGGCACAGTGCGTGGTGTGCGTTCATGTCAATCATATGATTCGCGCCGAGGAGGCAGACAGAGATGAGGCATTTTGCCGAAGTGTTTGTGAAAAATATAACATAGATCTTGTTTGTCATAAAATCGACATTCCCACTCTTGCAAGGGAGCGTAAGCAAGGACTTGAGCAGGTTGCAAGAGATGAGCGATATCGAATTTTCCACGAGGAGCTTTTGTCCCGTGGCTTTGACGCTATCTTAACCGCACATAATGCTAATGATAATACCGAAAGCGTTATTTTCAACCTTGTAAGAGGTAGTGGCGCTAATGGCTTGACGGGCATTAAGGGCGTAAATGGCAAAATTCTTCGCCCACTTCTTTTCACTACAAGGGAGCAAATTCTTGAATACTGTGCAAGACACGCTATCGAATATGTGACCGACTCGACAAATGCCCAAACGGAATATACAAGAAACTTCATAAGACACGAGGTAATTCCGTCGCTTTTGAAAATCAATCCGTCGCTTAATACTGCGATAACGAGGCTCACATCATCGCTTCGCACCGACGAGGACTTTATCCTTTTATCAGCGCAGGCCTTTATTGATAATAGCTGTCAAAACGGCAAAATACCGGTTGAGGAATTTAACGCCTGTCATGATAGTGTAAAGGCAAGGGTTTTGAAGCTACTAGCACAGGAAAATTTAGATTATAATGCAATCTCTCTTTGCATAGATTTTCTAAGGAACAGTAAATGCGGAGATTTAATTAATCTTTGTAAGGGCGTATCTCTTAAAAGAGAAAAAGCGTATGCTGTTTTTATAAAAACAGATACTCTTACATCGGTAAGCTTTAGTATAAGGCTGACACAAGGCTTGAATTACCTTGATGGCGTAGGTGATGTAATCGCGTATATGACGGACGATGTCCCTGCCGATAAGGAACTATATTTAACACTCTATCTAAAAAATATCAGCGGAGAGCTAATAGCCAGATCAAGGATAGAGGGAGATACCATAAGACATGGCAAAATGACAAAAAAAGTCAAAAAGCTAATGCTGGAAAAGCAAATACCGTCACATTTAAGAGATAGAATACCAATTATTTGTGACGATAATGGAATAGTTGCTATCCCGAGCGTCGCAATAAGAGACGGATCGATAGGCACAAAAAACGATATCATTTTAAGAATTTATAAATAAACGGAGAACGAAAGATGCTAAACAGTATTAAAGAGGTCCTTTTAAGCGAAGCGCAAATAGACGAGATAACAACTAAAATCGCAGAGCAAATCGATAAGGATTATCCAAATCGCGAAAGAAGACTGCTTCTTTTGGGAATACTTAAAGGAAGTGTAGTATTTATGTCGGATCTCATGAAGAAGATCAAGCGCCCTGTTGAAATTGATTTTATGAAGGTTTCATCATATGGCGCAGGCACAGAAACAAGCGGAAAAATCAATATTATTCTTGACCTTCACAGATCAGACCTGTCAGAGCTGGACATATTAATTGTAGAGGATATAATAGATAGTGGAAAAACTCTTTCCTATCTTGTTGAATATCTCAAGCTCGGCGGAGCGCGTAGTGTAAAAACCTGTACCCTACTTGATAAGCCATCAAGAAGACAGGTTGACTTTGCCTCGGACTACACAGGCGCAACCATTCCCGACGAGTTTGTTGTTGGCTATGGACTTGATTTTGCCGAGCAATATCGCACACTACCATTTGTAGGCATTTTGAAGCCGGAGGCTTACGGAGGCTAATTAGGAGGAAATAATGAAAAAGAAAACCAGTAACATTTTTTCAATTGTCTTTTATATTTTACTAATCACAGTAATTATAATCGCAATTGCAGCTCTGTTCTCAAAGAACACAGCGGAGCAGGGCTACACATATAGCGACATGGTTGCTCAATTCAAGGAAAACAAGGTTTACGGATACATCACCGACCCAAATGAATACACAGCAATCATTTTTGAGAGCAAGGCGGATTGGGATAACTACTTTGATGGCAACGATGCAAACGACGCAGACCTTGCATCAAGAGTTAAGGTTGCAAAGTTAACCTATTACCAATATTACGGCTTCTTTGTAGGCTCGGGCTATACATCTACAATGCTTTATGACATTCAAGCAGATCTTGAAAGACAAGGCGTTGTATCAATTCTCGAAAAATACGAGGATGTTGAGGTTAAGGAAACTCCATGGATTGTTTCATACCTTCCATACATTCTTCTTATCGGCTTGTTCGTAATCTTTATGATCTTCTCACTCCGTCAAACAGGTGGCGGAAAAATGGGAAGCTTTGGTAAGAGCAAGGCTAGAACCGCAAGCAGTGATGGCAAAATTGTTCGATTTAGCGATGTTGCGGGCTGTGACGAGGAAAAGCAGGAGCTTGAGGAGGTAGTTGAATACCTTAAAAATCCTGCAAAATTCGTACGCCTAGGCGCTAAAATCCCTCACGGTGTCCTTCTTGTAGGCCCTCCGGGTACAGGTAAAACCCTTTTGGCAAAGGCAGTTGCAGGCGAGGCGGGAGTTCCATTCTACTCAATGTCCGGCTCTGACTTTGTTGAAATGTATGTCGGTGTTGGTGCATCTCGTGTTCGTGACCTTTTTGATAACGCAAGACGCTCAAGCGCCGCAATCGTGTTCATTGACGAAATCGATGCAGTTGGAAGACAGCGTGGCGCTGGTCTTGGTGGTGGCCATGACGAAAGAGAGCAAACTCTTAACCAGCTCCTAGTTGAAATGGACGGCTTTGATGGACATTCCGGTATTATTGTAATGGCAGCGACAAACCGCCCGGATATACTTGACTCCGCACTTTTAAGACCCGGCAGATTTGATAGACAAATTACAGTTGGATACCCCGATATTCAAGGACGCGAGGACATTCTTAAGGTTCACGCAAGAGGAAAGCCCTTCGAGGAAAGCGTGGACTTCCGTAAGATTGCCCAAACAACCGTTGGCTTTACAGGCGCAGACCTTGCTAACCTACTAAACGAGGCAGCACTTCTTGCTGCAAGAAGAGGAAAAATGCTTATCGGTATGGCTGAAATTGAGGACTCATGGATTAAGGTTTCAATGGGAACTCAAAAGAAGAGCAGAATGACCGACAAGGAAAAGTATAACACCGCAATTCACGAGGCAGGACACGCGATTTTGGCACACATTCTTCCAAAGCTTGATCCTGTAAGATTGATTACAATAATTCCAAGTGGTAGAGCTCTTGGCTTCACCTTCACACCGCCAACCGAGGATAAGTATAGCGAGTCCAAGGAAGAAATGCTCGAGGAAATCACAATGATTCTCGGCGGTAGAGTTGCTGAGCAAATTATGTTTGGCGACTACACAGGTGGCGCATCGGGCGATATTCAAAGCGTAACCGCAATCGCTCGTAAGATGGTAACCGTCTATGGTATGAGCGAGGAGCTTGGCACAATTCGCTATGGTTCACAGCATAACGAGGTGTTCCTTGGAAGAGATTTTGGTGCAACACCCGATTACTCTGAGGCAACCGCTGCAAAGATTGATGCCGAGATTAAGAGAATAGTTGATGAGTGCTATAAGAGAGCATATTCATTAATAGAGCAATATAAGGAAAAGCTTATGTTTGTTGCCGACTTCCTAGTTCGCAATGAGTCCATGGACGAGGAGCAGTTTGCTTACGCTATGGATAATGATGTAACAATGGAAGAGGTTGAGGCTCTTGTTACTGAGAAAAAGCGTAGAAGCGAGGAAGAAAACAGACGCAGACACGAGGAGCTCGAGGCAAGAAGACTCGCTGAGGAGGAAAAGCGTCGTGAGCTTGAAAGAGCACTTGGAATAAGCGACGACGATGAGCCTGCTCCAAGCACCAATCAGCCAAGCGCAATAGTTGATGCTCCAAATGGCGAAAGCGCGCCAAATACAGACACACCAAACGCCCAAATTGAAGCAGAAGCCCCTGAAAAAGCTCCGGAAAGCGATGCTCAGGACGCGCCATCAGAGGATGCAACAGAGACTGAAAATGCCCCTTCCGGCGAAACGCCCACGCCCGTGGACGAGAATCCAACAGAGGATAATGGTGCTCCTACTGACACACCTGCGGACGATTCTAATAAAAAATAACTACTAGATTGGTGTTTTATTTATCTATCTAATTAAAATGGAGAGAACAGACGATTTTGTTTGGTTCTCTCCTTTTTCTTTTAATCAAGGTGTCACATATAATGAAAGGCAATCATTTTTTGTGCAAGTTGCACAGTTTTTCAAATCAAAACTTGTGCTATTGGACGAAAATGCTCAAAATGCTTGACAATGGCTCATTTATATAGTAAAATAAAATCATAAAAAGTGCATTTTGCACCAAGAGAAAGGAAGCAATATTTATGAAAAAGAGATTATTTTTAATGCTCTTTATCCTAGTTGCATTAGTTGCAATGCTTGCATCTTGCGGACACGAATGTGAATTCGAGCTAAAGCAAGAAACACCCGCTACCTGTGAGGAAGCCGGATATAGAGTACTGGGTTGTACCGAATGTGACGAGGAAAAATTAGAGAACATTCCCGCACTAGGACACGATTATGTATCAACTGTTGTCCCACCAACATGTCAGGCACAGGGATACACAACACAAAAGTGTAGCAGATGTGGAGACACAAACAACGATGCAAAGCTTGATTTTACCGAAAAGACCAAGCATACATATGTTCATGTTGATAACTCAAAGGTTGAGCCAACATGTACAGAAAACGGTTATGAGCTTCAAAAATGCTCAGCATGTGGAATAGAGCGCAAATACAATTCCGTTGAAAAGCTCGGCCACAAGTTCAAGACAACACTTGTTCCATCAGTTCTTCCAACCTGTACAGACGCAGGCGCAGGAACAGAAACTCGTAAATGCGAGGTTTGCGGCACAAAGGACGAAAACTTTACAGATAGACCAAATGTAGAAATCCCTGCACTTGGTCATGATATCGATAAAACAGACGATTATCGTACATCAACAACTCCCGCAACATGTACAACCTCTCAGCATGATGTATGGTCATGTAAGCGCGAGGGCTGTGCTTATACAGAGGAAGCAGATGTCGGTGATCCTTTGGGACACGATTGGACAGTTGATGCAGGCGTTAAGGCTGCCGCAACCTGTTACTCCCTCGAAACAAGAACCTATAACTGTGTAAGATTTGGTCAAGCCGGTTGCGTTAAGACAGACGCTCAAGGCGATGTATCAAAGGTTAAGATAACTGCTGATTCACTACTTCCACATACACCCGGTGCTGCAGCAGACTGTGACACAGCTCAAATCTGTACAGTATGTGAAACCAATCCATTGGCAAGCGGACTTGGTGAGGCTTGCGTAAACGATGCAACAGGCGTATGCTTGTGTGGTAAGGATTCAAATAAGATCCATGTGTTTGCAGCTCCTACAGGCGAGCACGATTACGATGTAGCAACTTCAAAGGGACTTCAAGAAACCATCGCTCCAACATGTATGAAGCGAGGCTATTCAGTATATCTTTGCTCAGGCTGTAACAAGACCTATAATGACAACTATACAGACATCGATCCCGATAATCACAATGTTGACTACGATTCAATGGTAGGCGATAAGATTGTTGATGCTACATGTATTAAGTTTGCTTATAGCGTACATGGCTGTACAAACCAAGCAGAAAATGGTACTTTCTGTGACTACACAACCGAAAAGGTTCAAGGCAACGAGTATGCTGACCATGTATTCACACTTGCTGATCCAACAGGCGTTGCTACATGTACACATTGTCAAAAGTCCTTCTACGATACAACATATGTTGAAAATGTATATATGGAATATGTAGAGATTGATGAGAATGATACAGGTGAATACACCAAATACAACAGAATTGAATCTTATGTAGAAGCAACAGATGGCGACTATGTTTACGACGCGGGCACAGAGAAATATGTTCCTGTAGGTGATGGCGAAACTGGTACACATAAGCTTGTTGTTAAATTCGAAGAGTCTGCAACAGGTAACTACAAGCTAGTTAAATGGGACGGCTCAAACGGAACAGAGTTTGACGAAAATACAAAACTTAATGTAACAATCACAGTAAGCAAGAGCGTTAAGGAGCCAACAGTTCTCACTAACGCAAGCACATCTGCTACTATAGTTGATAACGCAAATCCTGATACAACCAAGATCACAATCGTTAGAATTATCTCTGACAATGATGATGTTGAGTTCACAGTAACAGTAAACGGTACTGACTATAAGGTAACAGGTAGCGCTTATATTGATCTTACAAAGATTGGTGATATTGAAACATTGTCAGTAGCATCAAGCGGTGAGGGCACATACAACGCAACAGTTTACTTCTATGGTGAGGATGCAGTTCCTGCAAACTAATCCAAATAACTAAAATAAAAGGCTTGTGGATTTCCACAAGCCTTTTTGCATATATTCACCATTTGGTGCATATATGCATATTTTGTGATAAAAAATTGAATTTTTTTCAAATAAATGCACGAACTGTACTTGACATTTATTTTATAGAGTAATATAATTATTATTATATATATTTTTAAGTTAAAAAATAGGAGAGAAAAATGAACGAGCTTGAAAAGGCAAGAAAAATCATAAACGAGGTAGATGCAGAGATTGCAAGCCTTTTTGAAAAGAGAATGCGCGCCTCCGAAATGGTTGCTGAATATAAAAAAGCAAACGGATTATCTATTTTAGACACCGCTCGAGAGGCTGAGGTAATAAGAAAAAACGCCGAGCTTATCGAGGATAAGGTGATAAGAGAATATTATGTGACCTTTCTTCAAAGAATGATGGAGATTTCTCGCTCCTATCAATCAAGACTAAATGAGGGAATAAAGGTTGCGTATAACGGAGTTCCCGGAGCATATGCGTATATCGCAGCAAAGAAAATGTTCCCCGAATCAAATCCTATCTCATATCCCGACTTTGTCAGCGCATATCAGGCTGTTGAAAGCGGAGAGTGTGACATTTGCGTGCTCCCAATCGAAAATAGCTTTGCGGGCGATGTCGGCACGGTTATGGATCTTATATTCGCAGGCTCACTTTATGTAAATCAAGTAATAGATTTGCCAATCATACATAACCTAATCGCACCAAAGGGCGCAACCAAAGAAACAATAAAAAAGGTTGTAAGTCACCCACAGGCGCTATCTCAATGCGCAGAGTATATTCAAGCTCATGGATATGATAGCGAATCCTTCCCGAATACCGCAGTTGCAGCTCAATATGTAAAGGAGAAAAACGATATTACAATAGGCGCTATCGCATCGGATGAAACTGCAAACATTTTTGGACTTGAAATTATCGAAAGTAGTATTAATACAAGCAGAAGCAACACCACTCGCTTTGCAGTATTCTCACGCTCACAAAGCAATGTAAAGGCAAATGGCAAAATGAACAATCACTTCATTTTAACCTTTACTGTAAAGAACGAAGCGGGCGCTCTTGCAAAAACCCTTGATATTATAGGCGCACACGGCTTTAATATGAGAAATCTTCGCTCTCGTCCTATGAAGGAGCTATTGTGGAGCTACTATTTCTACATAGAGGCAGACGGAAACATCAACACTCAAGACGGTAAGGAAATGCTAAGAGAGCTTAGCGCAACCTGTGACCGCCTACGCCTAGCAGGCACATATCAAACACAAGAATTAAAATAATGCGCTCTAAGAAATTGGAGCGTCATTGAGGAGAGAAAAATGATAATTCCAATAAATCTTGGCGAGCAAAGCTACGACATCGTCTTAGAGCGTGGAGCTCTTAGCAAGGTAGCCGAGCACATAAATCTTAACCGTAAGGTTCTAATTGTCACAGATACAGGCGTTCCCGGCGAATACGCACAGAGCGTCGCATCACAATGTAAGACGGGCTCATATGTGATTGCCACCATCTCACAGGGTGAGGCAAGCAAGTGCTTTGAAAATTATGAAAGGCTTCTTGGCATAATGGTGGAAAATTCATTTACTCGCACAGATTGCGTTATCGCAGTCGGTGGTGGAGTAGTTGGAGATTTATCTGGCTTTGTTGCATCAAGCTATATGAGAGGAATAGATTTTTATAATATTCCAACCACCCTCTTGTCACAACTTGACTCGTCAATTGGTGGCAAGGTCGCAATTGATTTTAAGGGCGTAAAAAATATAGTAGGAGCATTTTATCAGCCCAAAAAGGTAATAATTGACCCCGATGTCCTAAAAACACTTGATAAAAGACAATTTAGTGCAGGACTTTGCGAGGCAATTAAAATGTCAGCCAATTTCGATGTCGAGCTGTTTGAGCTTATCGAGAGCACAACCGATATTGATAGCGACATCGACGAAATTATTGAAAAATCTCTTAAAATTAAAAGAGATGTGGTTGAAAAAGACCCCAAGGAGAAAAATCTTCGCAGAGTGCTCAACTTTGGACACACAATAGGACACGCCATCGAAAGCGATAATAATTTAGGAGCTCTTTTGCATGGAGAGTGCGTTGCTCTTGGTATGCTACCCATGAGCGCACCCGAGGTAAGAGAGCGACTTGTGCGCATTCTTGAAAAATATAAGCTTCCAACTAAAATAAGCCTTGATGCCGATGCCTTGATGGACTTCATGGCAAGAGATAAAAAGGCATCAGGCGACGAGGTCACAATCGTGTATTGCGAAAGACTTGGTAGCTTTGAAATGAAGTGTATAAGACTAAACGAAATAAAGAAATATATAACAGAGGTATTTTGATATGAAAAATACATTCGGTAATAGCATTGCCATCACCATCTTTGGCGAAAGTCATGGCGAGGCAATAGGAGCAGTCCTTGACGGACTTTGCGCTGGTATTGACATAGATGAGGAATTCATTCGCGCACAGCTCTCAAAAAGACGCCCACAGGGGAAAACAGACACACCTCGCGTCGAAAATGATAATTTCAAGATTTTAAGTGGAGTGTTTAATGGTAAAAGCACAGGCACGCCGATTTCCATTATAATTCCTAACGAAAACACACAAAGTAAGGCATATAATTACGGAGTTGCACGCCCCTCTCATGCCGATTATAGCGCATTTTGCAAATATCATGGCTTCGAGGATTATCGTGGAGGCGGACACTTTTCCGGCAGAATAACAGCTGGAATTGTTTCTGTCGGTGCTATCGCAATAAAGGCGCTTGAAAAAATTGGAATAAGGATAGGCACACACATTCTAAAATGTGCAGGAGTAGCCGACGCTGAATTTTCAAGCCTTGAAAGCGACATAGAAACGCTAGGCAAAAGAGCCTTCCCGACTCTCTCTGAAAACGCAGAGCAAGAGATGACAAAGCTCATTTTTGAGGCAAGGGAAAACGGCGATAGCGTGGGTGGAGTGTTGCAAACAGCCATTATCGGTGTTCCCGCAGGAGTTGGCGAGCCATGGTTTGATAGCGTAGAGAGTATGCTCAGCCACGCACTATTTTCAATCGGTGGAGTAAAGGGTGTCGAGTTTGGCGCAGGCTTCGCTCTTGCCGATATGAAGGGTAGCGAGGCAAATGACGCATTCATCTATGATGGTGACAGAGTTGTGACAAAAACAAATAATAACGGTGGAATAAATGGTGGAATCACTAACGGAATGCCAATTTTATTCAACCTCGCAGTGAAGCCTACCCCATCAATTTCACAGCCACAAAAAACAATCAACTTTATCGAAAATGAAAATGCTGACCTTGAAATAAGGGGCAGACATGACCCTGCAATCGTAAGACGCGCGTGCGTTGTGATAGATAGCATAACTGCACTTGTGGTTGCAGATATGATAGCTCAAAAATTTGGCACAGATGTGTTCTTGAAAGGACTAAATTAATGAAATACGGATTAATAGGCGAGCACCTAGGACATAGCTTCTCGAAGGAAATTCACGAGAAAATAGCCGACTATGTGTACGAAATTTGCGAAATTGCTCCCGACAAACTAGAGGAATTCATAAAAAAAGCAGACTTTAATGGAATAAATGTTACCATTCCCTATAAGGAAAAGGTAATACCATACCTCTATTTTGTATCCGATAATGCGAGAAAAATCGGTGCAGTCAATACTGTCAAAAACGAGGACGGTAAGCTCTATGGCTATAACACCGACTACATGGGAATGAAGGCTTTGATTTTGAGAAATCAAATCGACTTAAAGGGTAAAAAGGCTCTTATCCTCGGTGGTGGTGGCACATCAAAAACGGGACGCGCAGTGCTAAGCGACCTTGGTGTAAGAGAAATTGTAAGAGTAGGACTTGCCCATGAAAGCCCCGATGCTTTATATGAGGATGTTGCAAGACTTCATAGCGACGCAGAATTTATCCTAAATACAACACCGGTTGGAATGTATCCCAAAAATGAGGGTAAAATAATAGATATAAAGGACTTTCCGTGCCTTGAGGGTGTAATTGATGTGGTGTATAACCCTCTTCGCACAAATCTCGTTCTAGACGCTAAAAAAAGAGGACTCAAGAGCGAGGGCGGACTTTATATGCTCGTATCTCAAGCAGTTTATGCGTGCGAGATATTTACATCAACTAAAATTCCAACCGAGGTGTGTGATCGCATCTTTAATCAAATCGTTAAGCAAAAGGAAAACATAGTTCTCATAGGAATGCCATCGTCAGGTAAGAGCACGGTGGGAATGTACCTCTCTCAACTGACAGACAGAGAGCTAGTTGATACCGACGAGGAAATCGTCAAGAAAATAGGAATGGAAATATCCGAATACTTTGCCCTTTACGGAGAGGAAAAATTCCGTGAAATTGAAAGCGAGGTAGTAAAGGAAATTTCAGCCAAAAATGGCTTGATTATAGCCACAGGTGGTGGCGCAATTCTAAGAGAGGATAATGTAAGATACCTAAAGCAAAATGGTAGGCTTTACTTTTTGAATCGTGCTCTTGAAATGCTTACTCCAACAAGTGACCGCCCAACCGCCTCTGACTATGAAGCGCTAAGAAAGCGCTATAACGAAAGATACGGAATTTACACAAGCGTAGCCGATGTTATTGTTCCCGCAAATGGAACAGTACCACAGGTTGCCGAAATAATAAAAGGAGAATTTTTCATATGAAAATTCTTGTTCTAAACGGACCAAATATCAATATGCTCGGCGTAAGAGAGCCCGAAATCTATGGTGGAAGCTCATATAAGGATCTGATACAAATGGTCACCGACCACGCAGTAACTCGTGGAGTTTTGGTAGAGTTTTATCAGTCAAATCATGAGGGCGACTTGGTTGACGCAATTCAAAGGGCATATTTTGATAATGTTGACGGAATTGTATTTAATCCCGCAGCATACACACATACAAGCATCGCAATACTTGATGCAGTAAAAGCTACCTCTATTCCTGTTATCGAGGTTCATATCTCAAATGTAGCAGAGCGTGAGGAGTTTAGACAAATAAGCTATATAAGACAGGTAGCAAAGGCTACCATATGCGGAAAGGGCTTCCGGGGCTATACAGAGGCCATCGACATATTAATAGAAGGAATTACAAGCAAACAATGGAAATAACAATAAAAAAGGGCTTGCCAAGTGGTAAATTTGTTGCTCCCCCCTCAAAGAGCTATGCTCATAGATTGCTTATCGCATCAGCACTCAGTGGTGGAAGCACTCAAATTTCCAAAATTTCAAAAAGCGAGGATATGTACGCAACGCTTGATTGTATAAGAGCCCTTGGAACTAATGCAACGCTTAATAGAGGCAAGGTTACCTTTGAAAAAAACGATCCTTGCGCCTATACGGGAATTTTCAATTGCCGTGAGAGCGGAAGCACACTTAGATTTTTCATTCCAATCGCACTTGCAAGGGGAGGAGTGTGCGTTTTTAATGGCACATCTCGACTAATCTCGCGAGGAATAAGCGTTTATGAGGATATATGCAAAAAACAAGGAATTAAGGTGAGTGTAGCAGATACCTCTATCACCCTTGATGGAAAGCTGAAGCCCGATATCTTTGAGGTAAGGGGCGATATTAGTAGCCAGTTTATTAGCGGACTTTTCTTCGCCTTGCCACTTCTTGACGGAGATAGCACAGTAAAAATCACAACTGAGCTTGAAAGCCGTCCTTATGTTGATATAACAATAGAATGCTTGTCCTACTTTGGAATTGAAATAATAGAAAAAGAAAAAAATGAGTTCTATATAAAAGGTAACCAACGCTACAAGTGTAAGAGCGCAAGAGTAGAGGGCGATTTTTCAAACTCAGCATTCCTTGATGCGTTTGGCGTTTTGGGCGCACCTGTGTCTGTAATTGGCTTAAATGCCTACTCCCGTCAGGGAGATAAGATTTATAAAGAGCTATTTGAAAAAATAAAGAACGGATATCTTGAGGCGGATATATCCGCGTGTCCTGATTTAGGACCGATTTTGTTCGCACTTTGCTCCGCCTGCGAGGGTGGCTACATAACAGGAACAAAGCGCCTCAAAATCAAGGAAAGTGACAGAGCCGAGGCGATGGCGATGGAGCTTTCTAAGATGGGAATACGCCTAGATGTGTACGAAAACGCAGTAAAAATCAACAAAGGAACGCTAAAAGCTCCGTCCGAAAGGCTGTGCTCACATAATGACCACAGAATTGTAATGGCGCTAAGCGTGCTCGCAACTCTTACCGGTGCTACAATTTGTGGTGCTGAGGCAGTAAATAAGAGCTTCCCAACCTTTTTTGATGTCCTTAGGGCACATGGCGTAAAATGTGAGGTAAGCAAATGAAGGTAATAAATGATGTAAAATTTTTAATTGTCGGCTTAGGACTTATCGGTGGCTCGTATGCACAGGCGTTAACAGACCTAGGCTACGAGGTTGGAGCGATCACTCGCTCGCAGTCCTCTATCGACTATGCAATAGAAAAAAAGCTCATCGCACACGGAACAACCGAGGTGACAAAGGAATATGTAGAGCAGTTTGATATAATCGTTTTCGCATTGTATCCTAAGGTTTTTGTTGAGTGGATCGAAAAATATCAATCCTACTTTAAAGCCGGCGCTATTATAACCGATGTAACAGGCGTTAAGGGCGCTATCGTGTACGAGATACAAGAAATGCTACGAGAGGATGTCGAGTTTGTCCCTGCTCACCCAATGGCAGGTAAAGAGGTGTATGGTGTGCAAAATGCCGATAAGACAATATTTACTCACGCAAACTACATAGTCACCCCAACAAGCAAAAACACTCCCGAGGCAATAAAAACAATAAAACAGCTAGGTCGCCTCTTAGGCTTTAAAACTGTAACAGAGCTAAGCCCCGAGGAGCACGACGAAATGATAGGCTTCTTGTCACAGCTCACACACTGTATCGCAGTTTCCCTTATGGACTGTAAGGAAAGCGAATACCTTGTTGACTACACAGGAGACTCGTTCCGCGACCTAACAAGAATTGCAAAAATCAATGACGCTATGTGGAGCGAGCTGTTTTTGTTAAACAAATCAGAGCTTCTAAGCCAAATGGATTTGTTTATGTCTAAGTTTACAGAGCTAAGAAATGCTCTCGAGAGCGAGGACATAGAAAAAATGCGCGAAATGATGAGAATTTCAACTGAGCGCAGAAAATATTTTGATAAATAATACGCCAAGGTGGCACGAAAGGAAATAAACACTATGAATATGGACTTTAAAAGAAAATTACCAACTCCAAAGGAGATAAAGGAGATGTACCCTCTCTCTGATGAACTTCTTGCCTTAAAGGAGCAAAACGACAGAGAAATACAGGATATATTCCTAGGCAAGAGCGACAAGCTCGCGCTCGTTATCGGTCCTTGCTCAGCCGATAGAGAGGACGCAGTTCTTGATTACATATCAAGACTTCGCAAGGTACAAGAGATTGTAAAAGAAAAAGTTATAATCATTCCTCGTATCTATACAAACAAGCCAAGAACAACAGGTGATGGCTATAAGGGAATGCTCCATCAGCCAAACCCCAATGAGCTTCCGGACATGCTTAAGGGAATTATCGCAATTCGTAAGCTTCATATGAAAGCAATCGAGGAAACAGGCTTCTCATGCGCTGACGAAATGCTCTATCCTGAAAATCACAGATACCTCTCTGACCTTCTTTCATATGTTGCAATAGGCGCACGCTCAGTTGAAAACCAACAGCACCGTCTAACTGCTAGTGGACTTGATATTCCTGTAGGAATGAAGAACCCAACAAGTGGAGATTTGTCTGTTATGATGAATTCAATCACCGCAGGACAGCACAAGCACACCTTCATTTATCGTGGCTGGGAGGTACAGAGCAAGGGCAATCCAATGGCTCACGCAATCCTTCGTGGCTATGTAAATAAGCACGGTCAATCACTTCCTAACTATCACTATGAGGACCTTGTTCACCTTCTTGACCTCTACTCAAAGACCAATCTTGAAAACCCCGGTGTTGTAGTTGATACCAACCACGCAAACTCGGGCAAAAAGTGGGCTGAGCAGGTTAGAATTGCAAAGGAAATTCTCCATAGCACAAGAGTAAATCCCGAAATCTTCAAGCTCGTAAAGGGACTTATGATTGAGTCCTATATTGAGGACGGTTGTCAAAAGGTTGAGGAGGGTATTTATGGTAAATCAATTACCGACCCATGTCTTGGTTGGGAAAAGACTGAACGCCTAATTCTCGACATCGCAGACCTTCGCTAAGTCGAAAATCAAACACATATCGCAAAAAATCCACCGAGAAGCCTCGGTGGATTTTGATTTTACATAACGCATTTTATTATGTATCCGCCAACGAATACTCCAATAATAAATGCGATAATTAGCGTCGAATATATAAAAATTCCAAACCAATTTCTTTTGTCCTTAGTTAAAATAAGCTGACCTATGCACTCCGACATACTCCTGAGATTGCCCGTGCACATGGTTGTCGCAACAGGAAAACCCCAAATCGAGCGAATAGCCTGTAATTGAACGCCAACACCAAACGCCATAATAAGATTTGCTAAAAAGTTGAGAGGGCCAAGAGGAATTAAAAGTCCAATGACATATAAGGCAAGCGCTATCGAAATCGAAATAAGCTCATGATGCTTTAGCCTTGCAATAAAATGAGCACAAAGAATACCGAGAGCAAAGGCAAGCATGGTCAAAAAGTAGCTTCCAATACCTTGATAGTCACCTGTTGCAAGCTTTATTGCAACCTTAATCATATTTCCTGTTTGCATTGAGGCAAACATGCCATCATGTAGCATATAGCAGAAGGCGTCAAGCCCACCAACTATAAAAATCAAAATAAGTGAAATGAAATATTTTCTCTTTTCCATATGTTTTTACTCTTAAAATTAAATTTTTTAACTATTTTAGCACACTTTTGTCGCTATTTCAAGATAAAAGACGCTTAATTTTCAAAATAACAGAAAAGTGTTGACAATAAATAAAAAATAGAGTATAATTTTTTAATAGATTGATGTGCGCACATGCGTAAATTAATACAAATCCGCCTAAAAGGAGATTTTTATGAGTACAATAGCTGAAATTTTCGGCACAATGGTTTTCGATGACAAGGAAATGAAAAAACGCTTGCCGGAGGATATCTATAACTCAATTCAAAATACAATAAAGAACGGGAAGCACCTAGACCTAACAGTTGCAAATGTTGTTGCTAAGGCGATGATGGAATGGGCAATTGAAAATGGCGCAACGCACTATACTCACTGGTTTCAGCCAATGACAGGCATCACCGCTGAAAAGCACGATAGCTTCGTTTCCCCCAAGGGTACAGGAGTTATTATGGATTTTCGTGGTAAGGAGCTCGTTCAAGGTGAGCCTGACGCATCGTCATTCCCGTCAGGTGGACTTAGAGCCACCTTCGAGGCAAGAGGCTATACCGCATGGGACCCATCATCATACGCGTTCATTAAGGACGAAACCTTATGCATTCCAACCGCCTTCTGCTCATATGGCGGAGAGGCACTAGATAAAAAGACGCCCCTTCTTCGCTCGATGGAGGTTCTCGGCAAGGCTACAATGAAAATTCTTAAGCTCTTCGGCAACGAAAGCGTAACCTCTGTTCGTACAACAGTTGGCGCTGAGCAGGAATACTTCCTAGTCGATAGAGAGGTATGGGAAAAGCGCCCTGACCTTGTCTATACAGGTAGAACTCTTTTTGGCGCAAGACCACCGAAGGGACAGGAGCTAGACGACCATTATTTTGGCTCGATTAAGCCAAGAGTTTTGGCATATATGAAGGAGCTAGACAAGGAGCTATGGAAGCTCGGAGTGCTCGCAAAAACAGAGCATAACGAGGCTGCCCCGGGTCAGCATGAGCTAGCCCCCGTGTTTACAACCACCAACCTCGCAACCGACCATAATCAGCTCACAATGGAGCTAATGCAAAAGATTGCTAAAAAGCATGGACTTGTGTGCTTGCTCCACGAAAAGCCATTCGAGGGTGTAAACGGTAGTGGTAAGCACAATAACTGGTCAATCTCTACCAACACAGGCATAAACCTATTAGAGCCTGGCGAAACCCCCTACGAGAATGCTCAGTTCTTGCTATTCTTAAGCGCTGTTATAAAGGCTGTTGACGAATATCAAGACCTTCTTCGCATATCAGTTGCTAGCGCCGGAAATGACCATCGTCTAGGCGCGGCAGAGGCCCCTCCCGCAATCGTTTCCATCTTCCTCGGTGACGAGCTTATGTCAATTCTTGAGGCAATCGAGAATGGCGCAAGATATGACGCTAAGGAAAAGGAGCAAATGCGTATCGGCGTTCACATTCTCCCTAAATTCCCTAAGGATACAACCGACAGAAACCGTACCTCACCCTTTGCCTTTACAGGTAACAAGTTCGAGTTCCGTATGGTAGGCTCATCTGATTCAATCGCAGATGCGAACACAGTAATAAATACAGCCGTTACACAGGTTCTAAATGAATTTTACGAGGTTCTTTCAAGCGCAGAAAACTTCACTGAGGCTCTCCATGACCTAGTAAGAGATACAATTAAGGAGCACAAGAGAATCCTCTTTAATGGTAATGGCTATGACGAAAAATGGACTCTCGAGGCACAGGCAAGAGGACTTTCTAACCTTCGTACTACCCCCGAGGCAATTCCTCACCTATTAGACCCTAAAAATGTTAAGCTCTTTGTTGAAAACAAGGTGTTTAGCGAAAAGGAGCTAAGGGCAAGATGCGAAATCCTTCTCGAGTCCTACTCAAAGCTAATTAACATCGAGGCACTAACCGCAGTCGATATGTCAAATCAGCTAATTATGCCCGCCGTATCTAAATACACAAAGGAGCTAGCAAAGACAATCAAGCTAAAGCTAGACCTAGTAGTAGATGCAGGCTATGAAATAGAAGTTGCTAAAAAACTGTCTGCTCTTAACGCCGACGCCTATACAAAGACTAAGGAGCTAGAGCAAATAATCCAAGAGGTAAGAAAAATGGTAGGCGCCGAAACAGTAGCAAGAGCCTACGCCGAAAGAGTTCTCACCAAAATGGCAGCACTACGCGCAATCGTTGACGAAATGGAAAGCATGACTGCCAAGGAATATTGGCCTATGCCTACCTATGGTGATTTGCTTTTTAGCGTCAAATAAATTTTCAGGCGTTGATAGCGTCGTTAATCGTCGTTGCTTCTTCGTCCTTGACCTCGACTATCAAAAAAGATAGCCATCGTCCAAGGACATCAGTCGCGCCTAGCCTAACTTGCTCTGAACGCCTGAAACCGATAGCGTCGTTAATCGTCGTTGCTTCTTCATCCTTGACCTCGACTATCAAAAAAAGATAGCCATCGCCCAAGGACATCAGTCGCACCTAGCCTAACTTGCTCTGAACGCCTGAAATTGACAGCGTCGTTAATCGTCGCTACTTAATTTAACAAAATTAAGCGTCGCCCATTTGGGCGACGCTTTTTGTGTGACAAAATAATGACAAACAAGGCTGAAAGCGCTTGAAAACGCCCTAAAATACATTATTATATTAACATATGTGCATTTGTTAATATATAAAACACGAATTTTTCTATTGATTTTGATATTCTTATATGCTAAAATATGTAAAGCGAAAACCTCTTAGGAGAAACAAAATGATAACACTATTACTTGCGCTAATGTATTTAGCGTTTATAAGCCTAGGCTTGCCCGACTCCATGCTTGGCTCGGCATGGCCTACTATGTTTGTTGAGCTTGATGTTCCTGTTTCTTATGCAGGAATTGTTTCTGCGATTATTGCTCTTGGCACAGTTGTATCAAGCCTTGCAAGCGATAGAGTTACAAGAAAGCTGGGCGCATCAAAAACAACTGCAATTAGCGTTACAATGACAGCACTTGCACTTTTTGGCTTCGCCATAAGCACAAGCTTTTGGCACATTTGCCTCTTTGCAATTCCATACGGACTTGGTGCGGGAAGCGTTGATGCAGCTCTTAATAACTATGTATCCCTACACTTTGCTAGCCGTCATATGAGCTGGCTTCACTGTATGTGGGGCATAGGAAGCGCAATTGGTCCTGCAATTATGGGTGCAGTTCTCACAAATGGAGCTAGCTGGAAGGACGGGTACTTTATTGTATCCGGAATTCAAATCATAATTTCAATGATTTTGTTCATATCTCTTCCAATTTGGAAAAAGCCAATTCAAAGTAATTTTGCCGAACACGAAGTTAAAAACGATAAGCCCCTAACTCTAAAACAGGTAATCACCCTAAAAGGCGCAAGGGCGGTAATGATAACCTTCTTTTGCTATTGCTCACTTGAAGCAACTACAATTTTGTGGGCTAGCTCGTACCTCAATCTCTTTAAGGGCGTAGATGCCGAAACCTCAGCCCTTTGGGGAAGCCTTTATGTGCTTGGAATAACAATAGGTAGAGCGATAAGTGGCTTTGTCACAATGAAGCTAAATGACATTCAAATGACGCGTTTAGGTGAGGGAATAATGATAGTAGGCTTTGCCCTACTTTTGCTTCCGCTTCCCAACATATTCGCTCTTATAGGGCTTATAATCTTTGGTGTTGGTAGCGCGCCAATTTATCCTTGCATAATTCACTCAACACCTGAGCGCTTTGGAGCTGATAAATCCCAAGCCCTAATAGGAATACAAATGGCAAGCGCCTATACAGGAACATGCCTTATGCCAACCGTGTTTGGACTTATCGCAAACCATATAAGCATCGCATATTTCCCCCTTTATATAGCAATACTCACCGTTGTTATGATAGTAATGTTCGAGGTATTTAATAAGAAAACGAAAGCGTCTTAAAACGCTTTCGTTTTTTTGTTACCATCCCGACATATCACAATTTTGATTTTTGCCAATAGAAATTAGAATGTTGTCACTTGAAAAAACAAGCTCCATTCTGCGTGTTTTTGTGCCTCCACGCCAAAATCCCTTCCATTCACTTCTTTTATATATTAGCTCATAGCTTCCGTTTTGGTGGTTCTTGCGAAAGCTTGGCTCACCCATTATGGAGATAACTTGAGATTTTGACATTCCAACCTGTATTCGTTTAGAATTATCTCTAAAAGAATTTCCCTCCGTTACCTGTTTGTAGATATAAATTACTACTATAATAATAAAGACTAAAGATAACACACCCATAATTATCTCCTATTTTTTGTTATTTTTATCAATTTCATTACCTATTTTATCACCAGCAAGGCCACCTATAATTGCGCCTACAATTGCACATGGAACGGTTCCGGCGATAGCTCCAAGAGGTCCCGCGGCAATGCCGATTCCTGCACCTATTTTCGCCCCAGTAACAAGCCCGGCCAAAAGTCCGGCAAGGCCACCTTTTTCTGCATTATTCATATTTTCTCCTCCTTTACGGGCTATTTATAGACTAATTGTATCATATATAGCCCATAATGTCAATAGAAAAAGTCTATAATTAGCCTATGAAATTTCAAAAAGGAGAAAATTATGGATACCTATACAAGAGTAAAAAACAGACTTCTCAAGCTTCTTGAACAGAAAAATATGCCGATACACAAGCTCGCAACAGAGTCTGCAGTTCCACCGTCAACAATCAAAAATATTCTATACGGAAAAAGCCTGAATCCCGGAATTGTCACAATAAAAATGCTATGTGACGGATTCGGCATTTCTCTTGCCGAGTTTTTTAACACTCCCGAATTTTTGAGCTTGGAGCAGGAGATAAAATAAAAAATGCTTGGTTTAACCAAGCATTTTTGTGTTAGCTATTCCTTTTACTCAAAATATCACGAATCTCACGAAGCAGGTCCGCTTGAGCTGTAACATCTGCGTGTAGCTGTGCCTCGGCTCTTTCTCTTGCCTCCGCCTCAAGACGAAGCCTTTCCTCCTCGGCCTTAGCCTTAGCCTCAGCCTCTTCCTTTTCGCGCTTTGCCTTTTCTTCCTTTTCTCGTAGTTCGTCCTCATTAATTTTGTTTTGAATATTTTTAATAATTCTTACAGCAAGGAAAATCGACAGAGAAATTATAATAAAATCTACAATGGTTTGTATCCAAAGACCGTATTGAATTGAAATCTTTGTTACCTCAACAACACCGGTTTCAGCATTTATAACCTCAGGGCGCAAAATGTATTCCCATTCGTGAATACTAACACCGCTTGTCATAAATGTAATAAATGGAGTGATAATGTAGTCAACAAGACCGTTAACAATTGCATTAAATGCCGCCGCAACAACAACCGCAACCGCGAGATCTAAAACATTTCCCTTGGCGATAAATTTTTTAAAATCGCCCCAAAATTTTTTATTTTCCTTCTTGATCTTTTCTGCTCTTTTTTTCATTCTACATCATCTCCTCGAATAATTTTAAGCATTCGCTCGCTCAAAATATGTCTTGTGTCGTCATCAACCAGGCTAAACCTGTTTCCGTCATTTGGCGTGCTAAGATAATTCCAAACAGAGTAGGGAATGCCGTTTTCCTTAAGAATTTTAATTACATCTCTCATCCAATTCTCTCGGCTTGCCATATCGGCATGACGAATAGTACCAAACTCTCCGCACCACAAAATCTTGTCAGGGTTAGCCCTCATAAAGCTGATAGCGTTTTCAAGAATTTCTCTCATATAATTTATATCCATTCTTTCAATGTGAGAGTAAGCCTTGTCATTGTTGAAAAGTAGCATGTAATAATCGCGGTATCGTTCAATATCATCACAGGGATAGGTAAGAGAACGGTTATAATAAAGCTTAGTCCAATGTAAAACGCCCCTTTGATGTGTAAACTCCGACGGGTCATACACATGGAAGGTGTAAATGACATTCTCATCATCAAAAACCTTAAGAGCATGTAGCTTGTTCGGGTTGTTCCAACAGGTAGGACCAACGATAATTTTCCTCGTTTTGTTGATAGCCCTTATCGCGTTTATCGTGCGCTCTGCCAAATCATTCCATAGACTTGGCTCAATGTCGCGCACCTCGTTAAGAAGCTCAAAGGCAACCGCACCCTTGCTCGAAAATCTTCTTTCAAGCTCAAGCCATAGCGCAATAAAACGCTCTTGAAGCTCATTAGAGTCAAACAGAGTGACGCTCTCCTCAATATCGCAATAGTTGCCAATGCACTTGTGTAAATTGAGCACAATGCCCATACCGTGCTTCTCGCAAAGGTCAACAAAGCCCTCAACAAGAGCCATTGTGCGCTCCCTGTAAGTAAAAGGAGACTCCTCAAGTACAATTTGGTCAAAGCCAAGACGAATATGGTCAAAGCCCATATTTTTAATGTTGATAATATCCCATTCGGTAATATAGGAATCAAAATGCTCGTAGTCGCCTATCGTAAGCTCAAGACGCTTATCCATCGGCAAAACATTAAAGCGCTTATAGTTGGTAAGCCAACCGCCAATACCCATTCCGCGCTCAAAGCCCTCAAATTTTTTCATAAATGCTCCTTAGTGTGTACTGCTTTGCAAATAAAATACCTCTATTTGCTCTGTGCTCACAGCCTTGTCAAGCACAAGCTTAAAGCGATATGAGTAATCAACGGTGTCAAAGCTAAGGCTCAAATCCTCGTCCTCACATCTGCCCTCGAGAAGGGTGTCGAAGGATGAACCGTTGAAAATCAAAAGCCTGTACTCGCACGCGCCCACGCCAAGCACCTTGATTTGGTTAAACGGAAAAACTCCGCCAAGATTTGCCTCAATAGTATTTCCCTCGATTTTCACCTCGGCATAGGACGCCTCTAAAAGATTTCCGTTGCTTGAGGTATCGCATTTTGCCACAGAATCATCAAATTTGTAAAGCCCAAAACCGCGTAGAACGGGAGTGTCCAAGGCGGATAAAACCTCAATTTTAATGCCATTTGACTTAATGAGAGGTGTGCGTTGTGCAAATCGCGCTCCGACACACTCATTTTCACCAATCACACGCCACTCGCCATCAATGCACGCGCTTATTCTTATTTTTGTTATTTTGTGTCCAAGCTCAATTACCTCGCCTATTGAAAATGCGTTAAATTCAATCTCATTCTCAAACGAAATTTCGACACAGGGCGTTATATTATTGTCCTGTGGCGCGTAAAAGAGCGTATCGCTTAAAATGTCCTGCGCTAAGCATCCATCTCTTACAGAGCTTGCGCGGACAGTAGCACCGAGAGCCAAATTGCTTGACAGTGCTCTTGTTAAAATATCATTAAATTCCAAAAGAGAAGCTACATCGTTTTCGTGAATTAAGCCACGCCTGTCAGGCGGTAAATTGAGTAGCAGACCCGCCCCTCGACCAACGGAGTCAAACCACAGGTCAATCAAATTCGCGCTTGAACGCACCTGCGAGTCCTGCTCGGCGTGATAGAACCAGCCCGGACGAATAGAAACATCAACCTCGGCAGGGATAAAGCGCTCCCCACCAAGCTTACCGCGGTTAAGCTCCGCTGTGTTCTCGACAACAAGAGAGTGTGCATCTATCGTTGCATAGCAGGGCTTGCCTGCCACGCCCTTTTCGTTACCTACCCAACGCACATCTACCCAGGGAGTCGCGCCAAGAGAGCCGAAAATCACCGCATCGCCCTGAAGCGCGCGCACTGTCCTTGCCCATCTCTCCCAATCGTAAACCGCCTCTGTGCTACCTGCGCCGTCCCACCAGCACTCCCAAATCTTTCCGTAATTTGAAAGAAGCTCGCTCAGCTGACCTACATAAAAATCGTTATATTCCTCTTTTCCCCAGGACGGCTCGTGCCTGTCCCACGGTGAAAGATAAATTCCTGCCTTGACCCCCAAAGAGGCGCATGCATCGGTGAATTCTCTTACAATATCTCCCTTGCCGTTCTTGTAGGGCGAGTTCTTTATCGAATGCTCGGTGTATTTGCTTGGCCAAAGGCAAAAGCCGTCGTGATGCTTTGCGGTCAAAATTACCGCACCAAAGCCGGCATCCTTAGCGGTGCGTACCCATTGATACACATCAAGCTCGGTCGGATTAAACAGAGCAGGGCTCTCCGTTCCATCTCCCCACTCCTTGCCCGTAAAGGTGTTCATTCCAAAGTGGAGAAAAATCATTCTTTTTCTTTTATACCATTCAATTTGTCTTTCGTTCGGAGTCGCTCCATATGGCTTGAGCGAAAGACCTTCAAAAATATCTCTCATAGCAGTCCTCGTGCACAGTTAACATATATAAGTAGTATATCATTTTATATAATCTCTGTCAAGATGTTGAAAATAAAGAAAAAGTGTGGTATAATTTTAAAAAATAACTTAAAGGAAAATAATATGCAAAAAGAAAAAACTAAAAGACTGGTTTTGTCAGCTGTCTTTTTAGCGCTTGGCATGGTTCTTCCGCTTTTGACAGGACAAATTAAGGAAATTGGAGACTCGCTTTTGCCCATGCACCTTGTTGTCATGCTGTGCGGACTTGTCTGTGGCGCAAAATATGGCATGGCGGTGGGGGCTCTTTTGCCCTTTGTGCGCTCAATAACCTTCGGTATGCCTCCACTTTATCCAAACGCAATATGGATGTCGCTTGAACTACTTACCTATGGACTTGTCATAGGGCTTATATATTCAAGGGCGAAAAAGCAAAGCACCCTGTGGCTGTTTTTTAGCCTTATTTGCTCAATGCTAGCAGGAAGAGTAGTGTGGGGAATTGCTAAGGCAATCCTGTTAGGTGTCGGTGGCAAGGCGTTCACCCTTCAAATGTTTATCGCAGGGGCGATAGTTGACGCTATACCCGGAATTATATTACAGCTTGTGCTAATACCTATAATAATTAATTTGATAAAATACGCAACAAAGGGCGTTTTAGAAAGGAAAGATTCAAAAATGAAATGTGTAGAATTTCCATATGGTAAAGAGAAAATAAAACACGAATTTGGAGAGGAGCTCCTAGGCGTGCTTGATTCGTCAATCAATCATTACACTCCGGAGCATGACGAGATAACCCTTGTCGAAAACGCAATAAAAAATCCTGTTGGCACAGCGCCACTCTCTGAGATGGCAAGGGGCAAGGAAAATATAGTAATTATCGCAAGCGACCACACTCGCCCTGTGCCAAGTAAAATTATAATGCCCTTGATGCTAAGCGAGATAAGAAGCACAGCACCGAATGCTAAAATAACCATTTTAATAGCCACAGGGTGTCACCGAGGCACAACAAAGCAGGAGCTGGTCGATAAATTTGGAGAGCAAATTGTAGAAAACGAAAATATATACATTCACGATTGCGACGAAAGTGAAATGCTAGTTAGTATAGGCACACTTCCATCGGGCGGAGAGTGCATAATAAATAAAATCGCCTACGAGGCAGATTTACTAGTGAGCGAGGGCTTTATAGAGCCACATTTCTTCGCCGGCTTTTCAGGTGGACGCAAGAGCGTTTTGCCGGGAGTGTGTGCAAGAGAAACGGTTTTGGCAAACCATTGCTCAGAATTTATTGATAATCCAAATTGCAGAACAGGAATTTTAGAGGGCAACCCAATGCACGAGGATATGCTTTGGGCTGCCAAAACCGCAAGGCTTGCGTTTATCGTAAATGTGGTGCTAAATGACAAAAAAGAGGTCATTTTCGCCACCGCGGGCGACGCAGAAAAGGCGCATAAGGCGGGCACAGATTTTCTTGCCTCACTTTGTGGCGCTAAGGCAATAGAGGCAGATATCGTTATCACAACAAACGGTGGCTATCCACTTGACCAGAATGTCTATCAAGCGGTAAAGGGAATGACCGCAGGTGAGGCAACCGTCAAGCGTGGCGGAGTAATAATTATGCTCGCAAAATCAAATGATGGCATAGGTGGTGACCATTTCTATCATCAGCTCGCAGACGAGCCGGATATAAACAAAACTATGGAGCTCTTTTTGTCCCGAAACAGAAACGAAACAGTTCCCGACCAATGGCAAACACAGGTAATGCTAAGAGTTCTCACTCACGCAAGCGTCATCTACATTTCCGAAATGCCCGATGAGATAATCGAAAAAATGCATATGACTCCCGCACACTCAATTGATGAGGCGCTAAAAATCGCCAGTCAAATTCTAAATAACGAAAGCCCAACAATCGTCGCAATCCCCGATGGCGTGTCTGTAATCGTTCATAAATAACAAATAACCGCAAGGAAATTCCTTGCGGTTTTTTTCTTAATTTACTTTTAAAAAACGATTAAAATGCTTCCGTCATTTTGTTTTTCAGCGTATCCGGAGATATATTCATAATAGTCCTCGCCATCATCGTCCTCGTAAAAATCGTAATCGAAATCAATATACGGATCATATTCAAAGGGATGGTCACATTCATCACAGTTAATCTGAGGAACATCTATACATTCCTCGAGAGCAATTCCATATCCTGCGTGCTCATATGTGATATATAAGTGGCAAATGTTAATAAAATCCTTACCCTTACCACAAAGCCTTTCTATTAGATGCGATATTTTTTTAGTGCGCTTTCCCGACCATTCATGGTGAGTGTTAATTTCTCTCCAAGTCAAATTTTCGTCAAGCTTCAATTTGATAAAGCCACTCTTTATTTTTCTTATAAATCCGTCGGCATTCCAAGTCAGTTCATCGTCGAAATTCAATTGGATATCTATAATTTCGCTTTGGAAAATCTCAAAGCTTTCACAGTTTTCAAAATCCAAATTGATTTTATTAATATGTGCTTTTAAAACATTTCCCAAATTTATCTCGTATCTGTCTGAGGAGCAAGGTCCATAAAGCTCGTTGCTTTTGAATTTTAAAATCAAATAATCATTCTCAATAACGGCAAAAATGTCGCCATATAAGGTGTCTTGATAATTGTTTTGATTAAATATTCGAACGCAACTAATATCTCCCTCGTTAGAAAGGCGTTTTTCAATATAATCCTTTCGGTTTTCTATGTATTCTTGTTTATTGTATAAAAAGTAATTCTCGTGCTTGACTCTTTTGGAGTTTATTTTAAACTTTATAAAGCCACTCTCAACCACAGGAAAACAAGAACAATTTTTTAAAATCAGCCTATCATAAAATCGTAGATTTATGTCAATAATTTCACTTTTGTTTATTTGTATAAAATCTCCGTTTTTAAAGAATATATGCATTTTATAAATCACGCTCTCGGAGCTAAAGCGCCTTTTTGGAAATGTGTATTTGAAGTTCATTCCATTTACCTCCTATAATCTAAATTTTGACGCATAAAACCTTATAATCATAGAATATGCTCGACTATCGTAAAATCACTTGTCTTAATCGCGTTTGATAAAATATCAAAAATGAATCGGCTTACATAATTAGAGTAGATGGGCTCTCCAAATTCGTCATATCCATCTGTTATCCTATCGTCATGATTTATATAAATATGACTTCTTTTGTTTTTAACATCAATTTCAATCATATCAACATACAAGTCATTGATTTTTGAATGTGTATAAAAACGCTCGAAAACTTCTTCACCATATCTTGAAAAATCAATTTCGTCTTGCTTTTTTAATGTGGAAATCATATCATCAAAAATAGACTCATCAAAAATATCAGGATTTATTTCACAATCAAGATAGTATATTGTTGATTCTTCGCAATTAAGACATAGCGTATAGACCTTATATTTGTAGTCGATCATTGCAATGTCAAAGCTTCCGTTCTTTCTTTTTGTGCATATGTCATAAAATCGTTTTTTCATTTCATCACCAACCTATTTTGAATTCAAGCTGCAGCTCTTATATTTCCATTATAATCCAATCAATTGCTTATTTATAGAGGCAGTTTGTGAAAAATTTTTGACCCCAAAAAATCAAATAAAATCCTTTGTTTTAAAGAAATAATCATTGACAATAAGCCCCCTTTTAGTGTACAATATTTATGAGGTGATGAAAATGGAAGAGAAAATCAAAATAAGCTTATCAAGACAAACCCTTGAATTGTTAAAAAAGGATTGCGAGGATTTTAAAATTTTCAAAAAAGATAATACAGCAAATATGAATGCGTTTATTAATATTTTGGTGATCAATTTTTTTGAAGAATTTTCAGCTAGCGAGGAAAAATTACACGACGAAATAAAAAAAGCGCTTTTTTGCGTGCCTGAGACATATAAAGAAAAGGCGTTTGAGGGCGTCATAAATGTGTTGTCTAAGAGGACAGGTGAGCAAGCAGAAAAACGCAACACAACAACGCTTTCCTTTAAGCCTACTAGAAGCTCTGAAAAAATCGTAACATACATTGAAAATGTTTTCTTGAAAAATGAAACAATATCGTCATTTTACAGAAGAATGCTTGTTGAGTACTCAAAAAAGACCAAAAACGAAAGAGAAAAAATAATACATAACGAAAACTACGAGGCTTTGAAAAAAGCTATTTCAAGAGAGGTCAAGGTGTGCCTTGTTCTTCAAAATGGCGATGTTAAAAGTGGTGTTTCAATATATTCGATTGCTTCATCTAAGGACGAGCTTTTCAACTATGTTTTGGTATATAGTAATAAAAGCAATCATACAATAAGACTTGCTACAATAAAATCTGTTTCGCTTATGCCGGAAAAATCCAAAATTCCCGAGAAGAATATATTACTTTTTGAAAGACAGATAGAAAATGGAGCACAGTATCCATTTTATCCATCTGATGATGAGCCTATAAAGGTAGAGCTTACAGAAAAGGGAATAAAGCTTTTTCAAAAAATTTATTTGTATAGACCCACTCCAATAAAAATAGAAGGAAATATATATACCTTTGATTGCTCTGCAAATCAAGCCCTCTATTATTTTGAAAGATTTGGGGAAAGTGCTCTAATTTTATCGCCTAAAAAGCTTGGTATATTTATGAGAAATTATCATTATTATGCGTTAAAAAGGTATAGAAGCATTTATGGGAAAGAATAAACAAAAAACCGCAAGGAATTTCCTTGCGGTTTTTATCGTCTTTTAATTATTCAAGAATGTTAGTTGTTATATAGTCAATGCTCTACATCAAACTCAAATGGCATCGGCGCAATTATTCAAGAATGTTAGTTGTTATATAGTCAATGCCCCAAAGAGCAAGTCTTTCGCCATCGCAAGCCTCATTAACAGTCCAGCAGTTCACCACAAGACCAAGGGAGTGGGCCTTTTTGATTTGCTCCTCGCTTAACTCGTTACACCAAACATCAATATCAATTTTGTCACGGCTAAGACGAGATAGCTCCTCGTCGGTTATCTTCCAAAACAGATATTGCGCATTTTGATTTGGCAAAATAGAACGAACCTTTAACAAATTTTCGTAATCAAACGAAATAAAGGTTACCATATCAAGATAATCAAAGCTCTTTATAATTTCAATTATTTGAGAAATTTCCTCGTCGGTGAAATTCGATTTTAACTCAAGTATTGCGTGCTTTTCATATTTTTTGCAAATGCTAAGATATTCCTCAAGACACGCAGGACGCAAATCATTTCTTGATTTCTCACCATTCTTGTCAAACAAAATAATTTGCCTTATCTGCTCGAGAGTCAGCTCCTCGATTTTTTTGTCAATACCTGCTACACGAGAAAAATTATCGTCATGATTTATTGCAAAATGGCCATCGGCAGTTCTGTGAATATCAGTTTCAATCCCGTAATATGAGCGATTGCCGGCTCCAACAAAGGCAGAGCAGGTATTTTCAACCTCCAAGCCCGAAAGGCCTCTGTGCGCTATAACCTTAACGCCCCTTTTTTCAAACTTAATAGTGTCCATATTTTTCCCTTATCTGAACGAAAAAACCTGTGTAAGCTTTGGCTGTGCGCCGGTTACAGGATCCATTTCCATTACAAGAATATCCTTCATATACTCATTCCATCTGTCAACAACAGGGCTTTCTCTTTGAACCCTTGTTGCATATTCAATGCCCTTTTCGCACTCATAATAGCCAAAAAGCTCATTTCCAACATTCCATATACTGTAATTTACAATTCCGGCATCTGATAGCACCTGCTTCATTTCGTCCCATATCGCATCATGACGCCTAACATATTCCTCTAACGCCCCGTCAACAATTTTAGCCTTCCAAGCATATTTTTCCATAACAATACCACCTTTTTAGTTTGTAATTTTATCTTATCATAATCTTAATAAAAAATCAACTAAATAAGTAGAAAAAGTCAGCAAAGAGAAATCTCTCTTAGCTGACCTTAAGCCTTATCCACGAACTATCTTTTTAACAGTACGATCCGGATATTTTGCCATAAATCTCATCAAAGCAATAGCCTCGCTTGTTGCGTGAACATGAGTTGTGCCTCTGTCATGGTAAACAACCCAAAGAACAGCGTTGCCCTCATATGAAGTAAATCCGTCTGCCATTTTTAAGTCCTCCTTTAAAGCTTTTATATCTTAATTATATCATATCCTGTTAAACAATTCAATATGCCACTCAAAATTCCCTTCAAGGGTTGCAAAATAATAATGAATATGCTATAATATACAAAAAGAAAAGTGGGAGATTTGTTATGAAAATTTTATCTATTGGAAATAGCTTTTCACTTGACGCACACGAGTTCTTGCATGAGCTATCAGAGCAAAGAGGCATAAATTTGAAGGCGGTTAATTTGGCAATAGGAGGTTGTAGCCTTCAAACGCATTGGGAAAATGTAGTCCAAAATAACGCAAATTATATACATATCATAAATGGTGGCGCGTGGGAAGAGAAGCGTGTTACAATAGAGGAAATTATAAAAAGCGAAGCCTTTGATATTGTCACCTTGCAACAGGTAAGCCATTTTTCAGGCGAGTACGAAACCTATCAGCCATATCTTGATAGCCTCGTTCAATATGTGCGTAAATATCAGCCAAATGCCGAGCTTTATATCCATCGCACATGGGCGTACGAAATTGACTCTCAGCACGATGGCTTTGCACGCTATGACCGTGATCAACAAAAAATGTATAAGGCGATTTGCGAGGCTACAAAAATCGCATCTGGCGTAGTAAACGCCAAAATCATTTTCGCAGGTGATACAATTCAAGCCCTTAGAGAGCGCTTGCCGAAATTCGATTACGCAAACGGAGGCGAGTCACTTTGCATTGATGGCTTCCATATGTCCCATACCTATGGTAGATACGCTGTCGCTCTTACATGGCTTGCCACCCTCACAGGCAAACGCGTAGCCCAAATGCCCTTCAAGGACCTAGATCTCGATATAATTACCCAAATATGCGATATTGTAAACGAAATTGTATTTGAAAAATAATCAAAGCAAAAGGACACTCAAGGAGTGTCCTTTTTAAATTAAATTTCAGGAATATCAACCTCAATTTCTTTTCCAAGCTCTGCAGATTTAATAATACCATCTATAATAGCTTGATTTATAATAATCTGCTCACTTGGTACAGGAGCCTTTCCACCTGTGATTACAGCATCGAGGAATGAACGGATTTTTTCATAGAAAAGGTCAGGGGATTGAATGATAGGAATTTCTGTGCATACCTGAGAACCTGCCATTTCGCTATATATCCTCATAGGTCCACCGACAGAGCCATTCCAGCACTCTGTTGAAGGAATACGAAGCGAGCCCTTCTTACCCATAATAATTGTGTCACCTGGGGTGTCAAGGTTCATAGCCCACGCAATACGGAAGTCAAGAATAATTCCACCCTCAAGACGAATAAAGCCTGCTGCAAAATCCTCAACACCAAATACCTCTGCATATTCCGGATGCCAAGGATAGCTTTTGGGGTCTTTACCAAAGAAATCTGATTTGTATCCACTTACAGTAAGTGGCTTTGGATAGCCAATGGCGTTAAGCACCATGTCAAGGGAATAGCATCCAATGTCACCCATTGCGCCAATTCCTGCGGTCTTGTCCTCAATAAAGGTTGTACCAAAGGGTGTTGGAATACCTCTTCTGCGTCCGCCACCTGTTTGAATGTAATAAATATCACCAAGCACGCCTGACTCTACAATTTCCTTAATCTTCTTCATGTTTGGATCCATTCTTGGCTGGAATCCAATGGAAAGAATTTTTCCACTTTTCTTTTCGGCGCGACGCATTTCAAGCGCTTCCTCAAGAGTTACCGACATGGGCTTTTCACAAAGAACATTTACTCCCTTGTTAAGAGCATAAATTGTGCACTCTGCGTGTGTTCTGTTGTATGTACAAATAGAAACTGCGTCAAGCTCTGTTTCTGCATCAAGAAGCTCCTTGTGAGAAAGGTAGCATCTTGCACCCGTAATGTCCCATTTCTCGGCGAATTTCTCAGCCTTACCGGGAACAAGGTCAGCAAGAGCAACAACCTCAACATCGCTCATTTCCTTGTACTTGTTTATGTGTGCATCTGCAATCCAGCCTGTGCCAATAATCGCAACCTTAAGTTTTCTTTCAGATACAACCTCTTCCTTTTTAGGAGCATTCTTGTATTCGTTCATAATGCTCATACTATCTCTTTTAGCCATAAAAACTCCTCCAAATATATTTTATAACTACAATCATTTTACCATTATCAAAACATAAATGTCAATATAATTTAAGAAAAGTATTTCTAAAAATATCATTACTTACCTCTTGCGCAAAGTGCAACCTCATTGATGCGGAGCATCACATCATTGCGAAGCACATCGGTTGCAACATGTTGCAACCTCGTTCATTTGTGTCCGCCTTTTGGCGGAATGATGTTGCCCTCACGGGCAAAAGATGTTGTGCCCTGCGGACATAAATGAAAAAATCCAACCCTTGCGAGTTGGATTTTTTGGCCGAGCATTTTGTTTGTAATTTGAACCGAACTGTAAAATTTACAGCACTAATCGTTTTTTAATGCTTTAATTAAATTGTCATAATAATTTTTTTCATCTATCGTTTCTTCTGGAAATAGTTGTGTATATGGTGGCTTGTTGAAAAATCTATTGAAAGCATTCATAAACAAGCAACAGTCTCTCAAATTTAATTCCGTTAACCTTTTTTCAACGAAGTTTTCTATATCTCTTCCAAGAGAAATTAGTTCTTCATACCCTTTATTAGAAAGTTCAATTATATCGATATTATCAACAAATAATTTTCTTTCAATGCACTCTTGAAAAAAACAAGTTTCTAGTTTGATTCCAGTCGTTAGAGTGTCATGTTCCATTCTATCCCTAATGGTAATCAGTTTGTCTAAAATCGTTTTGTTGCGGTTTGCTTTCCAGTATTTTTCAAATATACTTGTTAATTCGGCCTTGTCCACAGATTTACAACGAGTTTCAATAGCTCGCTTTTTTCTGTTCAAATATGATTTTAGACTTGCCACATAATTATATATAACAGTTAACAAATCATAGTCGAATTTTATTTCGTAGTCAATATTGTTATGTATCTTTTCAAAAAAACACTTATTTAGTTCTTCCAAATTGTTTTTGCAAATTATAGTTAGATTGTTAGGAAAATCAATGTTTCTGTATTTTGATAATTCCTCAAAATGCTGTAATCGCTTTTGGGTTTCCTTTCTTTTCTTTTCTAAATTATTACTCATATTTAAAATTGATTAAATCCTCATTGTTTAGAAGTTTTTAATTGACTTGATTTTTACTTTTTAAATACAAACAAATATTCGTGTGCAAGTAACAAAAAGTTATGCTTTATGCTATTTGTTTTCCAAAAGCCTGTCGCTTGACAGTTGTGTTGCTCTTTAATAATGATTTCTTTTGTCTTAAAGCCTGCAAGCTCAAAAAGTCGCATTGTTTCAAAGGCAAGGGGCTGAACCATACCGTTTTTACGAGTATCACCCATTAAAATTGCACAAAACTTGCCCTTTTTCAAAACACGATAGCATTCCTGTGCTACCTTGTCAATTTCAGTTAAAAAATCTTTGATTTTCAGGTGCGACAAATCACCTTTTATATCTTCACTATATTTGATTATATCGGCATAGGGTGGATGTGTGCAAATTAAATCAATGCTTTCATCCTCTAAATCAAGGAATCTTGCATCCCCCTGCATTATTTTAATCTGCGAGCTTGACTCACATTCGAAATCACATTTTTTCAAAGATAATTCAACCGCATTTGGGTTAATATCAATTCCAATGGCGTTTCTGCCTGTCAGCTTTGCTTCAACCATAGTTGTACCACCACCAACAAATTGATCAAGAACAGTATCGCCCTCGCTTGAATATCTTAAAATTACATTTCTCGGGATGTAAGGCGACCAATTGCCACGATATTTAGCGTCGTGAGTTGCCCATTTTCCCCTATTTGGAAAGCTCCAAACAGTATTTGTTTCAAGCTCAAAATTTTTTGGTTGTAAAGGTATTTTTTTCGTCATCTCAGTCTGTAATTAATTCTGGTGGAACAGGAAGCCCTAATCTATGTAAAGGAATATATTCAAAGTAATAGTCACAGCCTACTGAATGAATGTAGTTTAACACATCGGCATATTTTGCATCTTTGAACCAATCATCAAGTAAATATATATACTCAACATCTATATTGGCAGGAGCCATTAGTTTTTTGTATTGCTTTTTCTTAAAATCACAAGTTTGTAATTTTTCATCGACCGAACCAGCAACCTCTTGATGTTTACATTCAATTATATGAAGCTTATTGTTTAGTAAAACGAAAATACTATCGTCAGGCAGCAACTGCTTAGAAATATATTTTTTCCAATCTATCCCTAATTTTTTGAGGAAAACACTGTAAAATTTGTGTTTTTTATAGACCTCCGCTATTTTATTTTCGTCATAATAAACATCATATTCTACTATTGAATAATGCGGTTGTTGTGCTAAAAATGTTGACAAGTCTGTTTTTCCCTCGAAAACCAATCCTGTTTTTGTATTTCCGCCGCCTTTTCCGTTTTTAATCATAATTATTCTCCTTCAAAATTATTAACTTTACAAGGTTTACCTGCTTCGCAATGTGCGGAACGACACTTGCGACAATACGACTGCGGAATGTAACGACCATCCCCCATATTTCTATAACCAAACTCTTCCTCTATTTCGTCTTTGCCGTATGCTGTCTTTCCACAGCAAGGACATTGTGCGTATTCTCCGTATGGCATATTAACTCTCCTTTATTCAATATTTATAATGATTTTAGAACCATCTAATGCCCATTTTCCTGTTTTAGAAACGCAGGTGTTATCAGATGTTATAAGCCCGTGCTTGCGATATATATCAGTTACGCCACCTAAATATCTGCGTTGCTTATCGAATTTTAAACTGTACTCATCACCATTAATTTTAACAGTTACAGCTTCTATTTCGTTGTCTATACTGTTTTTAATTATTTGGGGAACTACAAGTATTCTTGCACGAATATCATTTAATGTTATTTCTCGATTTACCAAATATTCAATATCGGTTGTATTGTTATTTGATTTTTTGGGCTCTGCGTGAGAAATGAGTTTGTTTATACTTTCTTTGGAAAATATAGGCTTAAAGTTGAACCCAATATTATGTTCAATACACATATTGATTAGATGAATGCCATCTATCAAAATAACTGGCATATTGTGATTATCGGTTGCTTCTTTAATGGCTGCAGGGGTAAAAGAAGAAGTTGTGATAAAAATATTAACATAGTTGTTGTTTAAAATGTTACCGTTTTTATCTCGTTTAGTTGTTCCTTTTAAATCTCTAATTTCTCGAGGACCGACTTTGTTGTCCTTGTTGTATCTTTTTGCTTGTACATAATAATTTGTGGTATCTGTTCCATTAACATCAAATCCCTTTTTTGTGCAAGTTAGATCTATGCCTTGATCTCCAACATACTTTGTTGTTACCACCTCTTCAAATCCTACAATTGATAAGAAAGAATTTAAAAACATTTCAAAATCTCTGCCAGTTTCAAAACAGGAAAATAGCAAATCTATGTATTCTTCATATTCGTTTTTTGATAATTCAACTATATTCATTTGCTAACACCTCAATTTTAATAGTTTTTAATTAAAAGCTCTTTGATTTTTCCTCTTGATGAGCCTTTGCTGTTTATCATACGAGAGGCTTCAATACGCAAAATATTAAAATCTTCGTATAAATCGTCAAAGAAATTGTCATTTTCGTTTGTGTTTTTAGGATCGGAGTTGCTAAGCATTACTTTAACACCTTTACTTGAAAGAGCCTTGAAGCAATTGGCAAGCTCTATTTGATTTTTGTCAGAAAAATCATCCTCGGTATATGAGGTAAAGCCTGACGTTACATTTAAAGGTCTATAAGGCGGATCAAAATACACAAGAGTGGAGCTATCAGCAAATCCAATAACCTCGTGATAATCACAAGATTTAATTTCAACATTTTGGAGCATAGCGGAAATTTTTGTTAAGTTATCGCTATCGCAAATTGAAATGGACTTGTGTTTCCCAAAAGGAACATTATATTTACCTTTTTTGTTTACTCTGAAAAGTCCGTTAAAGCAAGATTTATTTAAGAAAATAAACAATGCAGCCTTTTGAACGCTTGTTGTTTCTGTAAGCTCAACGGTATTGAACTCATCACGTTTTTCATAATAAAATTGTTCTTGCAACTCTGCACTTAATCCGTTGTATTCATTTTGCAATATATTAAGAGTAGATAAAAGTTCGGTGCAATTATCTCTAATCGTTTGGTAAACGCTCATAAGCTCTTTGTTATTGTCGCTGATATATATTTCTTCAAAGCGATATTCTTCAAGCAAAGAAAACAAAAATGCACCGCCACCTACAAAAGGTTCTGCGTATTTTGTGATGGTTTCGCCAATACCACTGGGCAAATTGCTTTTAAGCACATCTAAAAGTTGAGTTTTACCACCAGCCCATTTTACAAATGGATGTACCTTTTCGGTAGGCTTTGCACCATTGTTTTTTCGTGCATCCGTTGGCTTTTCGGCATCTATTGGAATTATCCACATATTGCCGAGCATAGCAGCGTTGGGAATTCGATTTTCAGCACATAAAACAGAAACTCTGCGTTGTGAAATGTTCCACTTTTCCGCAGCATCTCGGCAAGACATATATTGAAGCATAAAACTATCTCCTTATATTTGATAATTCTATTATATTCTATTTCTCGAATAAAATCAAGATCCAAATTGAAAATAGTAAAAGAATATGGGTGAGTTTAACCTCACCCAATTATTTTCACTTATAAGCAAACAAAATATTAAAGCCGTACGGACAAAAACAACAAGTAGTTAATTGATATTTTTGCTTTAATTGTGCAGTTAGTTAAGTGTATTATGAAATGCTACTAGTTACATATGCGTAAATATAAATTTCTTTAAAAAGGTTACTCCATAAATTTGCGTTTTTAGCGATGACATCTGGGTTAGCCATTTTTTCATCAAGAATTATTCCTGTTAGTTTAGAACCTAATTTATCCCAAACTTCAAATGGATTAACCTTCCATTCATAGGTGTGGTCTTTTTGAGTTCTCACTAA
The DNA here is from genome assembly GCA_017408585.1 of Clostridia bacterium. Classification (GTDB taxonomy): domain Bacteria; phylum Bacillota; class Clostridia; order Oscillospirales; family CAG-272; genus RGIG2000. The sequence goes on from JAFQUJ010000009.1 coordinate 150,835, forward strand.
AGACCTAAAGGCTCCAACAAGAGGGTACATAAGCCCCTTAGGAATGTAGTAGATAAGATCCTTTTCTTCAAAAAAAGATTTACCTATAACTTTTCCACCATCAAATTTAGAGTACTTTCTCGTTCCATAGCGCTTATTAGCATCTGCAGTCTTATTTGCAAAATTAACTTCTATCGTTTCCCACAAACTGAATATTTGAGGAATGATGGGAGTCATATTTTTTATCATTTTTTCTCTTTCATCTTTTCCTAAATTAAGAAACTTTCTTAAGCTTGCTTCTTTTCCCGAATAGCATTGTATCGGTTGTTGTTCGGATAAAACCCCACCATCAGTAATTGGATATACTTCTTGGCTAAACATTAAGAGAATAGATATTATTTCTCTAATATCAATAACATCAACGTCATCATTATAATACTCATTCATTTTATACTGAATTCTATTTTCAAAAGGAAGCCCTTTAAAAGCCTCTTTAAGAACATCAAAGCTATTTTTCAGTTCTTCTATCGATTTTAAATCCACTTGAACGGAAGTGTTTCTTGCTTCTGCAAGTTCAACTGTAGAAGTTAAACCTGTGAAAAACTCTACAAATACATACCTATCATCACTTAACGAGTTTTTTTCTTGCAAGTCAAAAATGGCTTTTAGTGTATGACCGCCGTCTATATCACCGTGAAGTTCTGGATTGGATAAACTGAATGTAGCTGTGTTACTTTTGTTGTCATAAGAAATGTCTTCTACAGAAAGCACCAATCCACGATTTAGTTCGTGAAAATTAGCACAAGTTTTTAAACTATCACTAATTTTTTTGGCAACATTAGTTGTCATTTTTTGTTCTCTTGGATTTGTTCCCATCCATTCTGATAATTGTGGATCAATACTGCTACATTGAACATAACAAACATACTTTACCACATCAGAATGAGCATAATTGGGGCTAGACATTTTCTTAAATTCTTTTACATTAACTGTAAACTTTTGATTTTCCATGTGAAAATCCTCCTTATAAATAAAAAAATTCTGCACCTAATTAAATGCAGAACTATACCTATACTCCGTACGCTAATATAAAATATAAATCCACATCTAACTGATACTGGTTACTTACAAGAGCAAAATCGCCTTGAAGCAATTATATTGTATCATAATATTTCAACAAAGTCAACTATATTCTTAAAATAATTATCCAAAAATCAAAGAATTTGGTGAGGTTATGAATAGGTTTAATATAGTTGTTAAAAATAAAGTAAATGTTTGTGTGAAACATGTAAACAGGGCGTGTGCTTGTATTATACAAGTCGGCTCGGCTTCGCCTCGCCGAAACAAGCACACGCCCTGTAAAACGAAGCGAACCGAAAAAACTAAATACTCAACCCAAAAGCTTCCACGAGATAAGAAAACAATTTTATATATTGTAAGTCTATTCTATTTTTAATCAAAAGTCAATGCTACGATGTTCAAAAGTTACGACAATTAGAAGGCTTTAGCCATAGGCGAGGTCTTTTGAGTCTTATCATTGCAAGCAAAATGAGCATTTAACCTTAATCAATGTCATTATCATCAAGCCGAAGAAATACACGCAAATACCTTCGGCTTGGATAAAAAAGAACCTAAATTGACCAAACGGTTCAATTTAGGTTCTTTTTGGCTGGGCATTTTGTTTGTAATTTGAATATAATTAAAAGTCATACTTATTGAAGTGTATAGAACCATATTGTTGTTTTGCAATGCTCATACATTGTTCAAGAGAACTCCACACAGAATCGGAAACAACATCAAGCGATTCGTCACATAAAAACAAATAATAATCTTTATCGTCGTTATACTGACAAATAGCGATATAAAAAATACTGTGTGCAATTTTCCCATTTTCATATTTTACAGTACCGTAAGTGCCTTTATCTGTATAATACAGAACATTAGCACCGTCTAATTGATTCGGAAACATTGGTTAATCCTCCAAATTAGCTTTAGTAGTATTTATAGAAGAAATAAGCATTCTGCGAATAGCGCCACATTCGTTTTGGATTGGCTTGTATTCAGATTCTTGCATATAGCCTGTTTCAAATAGTAATTCTAACCAATATTCTGTTTCGTAGCATTCCTTTAAAGCAATTTGCATTTTTGAAACAAAATCGGCAGAGCTTTGAGCATATTTCGATTCGTGAATATTAGCACCTATGCTTGTACCTGCTCTTAATAACTGATTTGTTAAAACACTTTCTTTTTTCGTTTCTTTGATTGAACGACATATTTTTACTATGGAAATTGCAAGAGCCTTAGCCTTGTCAAGCATAATACTGTTAGCCATAAAAACACCACCTTTTACTAAATTATATCACACAACAAAGTTTAAGTAAATAGCTAAATTATCACTCCGTGATAGCGAAATTAATGCTACGATAAATCTTCGCATTAGCGAAATTGTTACACAGCTAAATTAAATTTGCTCACCATGGCTGGCAAAGCCAATTTAGCTCCGTTAGGAATTTAGCTGAGATATACTCAATTTAGCTTGCACTCGTGCAAATTTAGCTGATAAACAAAAAACGAACCAAAGCGGTTCGTTTTTTGTTTATCTTGGCTGGGATGGATGGGTTCGAACCATCGAAATGCCAGAGTCAAAGTCTGGTGCCTTACCGCTTGGCTACATCCCAATATCTTGCGTGCGTTAGTATTGTATCATAAAAAAATCAACTTGTCAACATTTTTTTGAAAATAATAAAACTTTTTTTAAAAGACTTGAAAAATCGGGAAAGCAATACTATTATTGACAAATAAAACGCGATAATGTATAATAAATAAAAAGAAGGGGTGATAAAATGCAAATGTGGAGTCCTTGGCACGGATGCCGAAAAATTTCAGAGGGCTGTGAAAATTGCTATATGTATTACCTCGATAAAATAAGAGATCGTGATGGTAGCGTAATCTATAAAACGCAAAGCTTTTATTTGCCAATAGAGCGCAATCGTCGAGGCGAATATATCGTTCCCTCCGGCTCAACGCTTAGCACCTGTATGTCATCTGACTTTTTCCTCGAGGAAGCAGACGAGTGGAGGACAGAGGCGTGGCAAATGATGCGCGAAAGAAGCGATGTCAAATTTTTCATAATCACCAAGCGCGTACACCGAATAAAAGACACTCTCCCTGCTGATTGGGGCGATGGCTACGAAAATGTTGAAATAAATATCACCTGTGAAAACCAAAAAAGAGCAGACGAGCGCTTGCCCATCTTGCTCGAGCTTCCCTTGAAGCACAAGGGAGTCGCGGTATCACCATTTATTAGCGAGGTTCATCTTGATAAATATCTAAAAAGTGGAGAAATCGAGGTTGTTTCCTGTGGTGGAGAAAACTACGAGGGCGCACGCCCCTGTGACTTTGAATGGGTTAAAATTCTGCGTAACGAATGTGAGCAAAACAATGTTACCTTCTGCTTTTTTGAAACGGGAACTGTCTTTATAAAGGATGGCAAAAAATACCACATTCCATCAAAGCCAATACAAAGTAAAATGGCGCACAAATCAAAAATGAATTTCGAGGGCAGACCAAGAACCTTTAATTTGATTGACGCAATGGGAAATCCTGTGCCTCAATATCAGCCCAAATTTCGAAAAAATTGCGACACCTGTGGCAATAAAATGCTATGCTCAGGCTGTTCAAATTGTGGCAAATGTAAATGAAGCTCGCATTTTTGGCTTAAAAGGATTAATATCCGAAATATCCGGAGAAATCAAATAATATTTAAGTGAAAGGATACTAAAGCTCTTGAAAAAAATATTCTTATTAATATTGATAATTACTGTGTGCATTTTGCTGATATCCTGCAACTCACAAAACGAGTCAACAGATGATAAAGGCTACTCGTCATTTGACTCAAGTCTACAAAATACAGACACATCTGTTGACGAAACGGAAAGCTCCTCGGAGAGCGAAACGGTTGACGAGAACAACGCATATCGAGATATTCCACGCTTTGTGCCCTCGGGATATAAGAAATGCACCTTTGCAATTGACGAGTCATCATATGTGCTAAAGACAGAAATTCCTCTCGAATGGCTTTTGTCAAGAATAGATGGCGGTTATAAAATAATAAGAAGCGGAAAACAAATAGGAAGTGTAATAATAAGCGAGGCGAATGACGAGGCAGATTGGGAAATTGTTTCGACTCGTCAAAAGACAAATGGCGAAATAACAACTGTCGAAAAAATAGAGAAAAAGGGTACAGGCGATACTCTCGAATTTAGATACAGGTGGCAGTATTCCTTCATAGAGAATGATGAGCCTAAGCAAATAAACATATATGTAAATTGCCCCGAGGTTTATCCACTTGTTAGTTATACAATGTATTCCGATTCTGACCTTAAGCCACTTCGTTCCGATCCTCAAATGGGCACTCTTCCGTCAAGCCTTGATGGTAAAAATATGCTTATCTTGGGAAACAGCTTTGTCGGCACATCAAATATCGGCAGAATACTTCAAGACCTTCTTTTATCAAATGGCAAGAATGGCACAGTCACCCCCATCTCCATCGGAATGGGCAATATAGGTAAATATGCAATAGACGAAGATTTGCTAAACACTTTAAGGAGTGGAGATTACGATGTCTTGTTCATAAGTGGCTTCTATACTAGTGACGATACTATGTCACTCAAAATTTTCAAGGAAGCGTGCGAGGCCGGTGGTGTTGCTCTTGTAGTAATGCCTGCTCATAATGAAAATCTCTCAAGTGCGATGAAATCCGCCGAGGCGTGCGAGCTACCAATGATAAATTGGAAGGGCGAGCTTGATGAGCTAATAGCAAGTGGAATTGATAAATCGTACTTGTGCATAAATGACTCTTATTCACATAGCACCCCTTTGGCAGGCTATGTAGGAGCGCATATGATTTATCGAGCAATTTATGCTCAAGCTCCTGAAAACTCGGGAACAATTCTTTCTGAATATGAAATTTCAAGACTTGGAGATTACGCGTCAACAGGCGTTTTCTATGTTGCCAATCCTGCTGGAATAAATTACCTAAAATAAGTAAAAGCCTCGACACAGGTCGAGGCTTTTTATTAGTTATCAAGTCTTTTTATAAGAGATGGCAAGCATTTTTCAAATTTCGTTCCGTATTTGTGATTTTCTGCATCGGGAATGGTTGCCTTAATGGTTTCAACAGTAAAATCAACAGCTAGACGAAGCGCTTCCTTTTCTTCAATGCCACGAGTGAGCGCACCTGCAAAAACGCTTGCGAAGGTGTCGCCTGTGCCATGAAAATTCATAGGAATGTTTGAAGCAAAGTAAGAATAAAATTCGTCCGTATCGCTATCATAAAGCACAGCACCCTGTGTGTCCTTTTCATAGGAAATTCCCGTCAAAACAGCCTTCTTAGCGCCAAGAACGCAAAGCATCTTCAAAACATCTTTTATGTATTCCTCGTCATAGCTTTCCTTGTATTCAAGTCCAAGCATAAATGACGCCTCTGTGAGATTAGGAACAATAATGTCAGCAATCGCGCAAAGCTTAGCCATATGTGGTGGAAAGCTTTCATCAAAGCCCGTGTAAAGCTTGCCCTTGTCACCCATGGCAGGGTCAACAAAAAGCAAATTGTCCTCGCGCTTGAATTCATTTGCAAAATCAATAACATAATCAATTTGTGAATGCGAGCCAAGATAGCCTGTGTAAATTGTATCAAAGGAAAGCTTGTATTTTTTCCAATGCTCCTTGATTTTTGGAATATCCTCGCTCAAATCACGGAATGTAAAGCCCTCAAATCCACCGGTATGTGTCGATAAAACGGAAGTTGGAATTATCGCGCACTCAATGCCCATAGCCGAAATTATCGGCAGAGCAACGGTGATAGAGCACTTGCCAAAGCAAGAAATATCTTGTATTGTAACAACTCTTTTCATAAATAACCTCTCAATAAAAGCCATAGAACAAGGTCAAAGCCCTCGCCCTTTGCACGCTATAATTATATACCTAAGTGCGCCCAATGTCAAGCGCCGACGCAAAAAAACAAAAAATCCCATAAATTTGTTCAATCTTATTTACAAATTGATTTTTTTGTGCTAATATATATGTGGTAAAAAATTTAATAGGAGATACATATTATGCAAAACAAAGTAATTGTAGAAACAAGTGCGCGTCATGTGCACCTTTCAAGAGAGCATGTTGAAATCCTTTTTGGCGCAGGACATGAGCTTACCTTTAAAAAGGATCTAAGCCAACCCGGTCAGTTCGCATGCGAGGAAAGAGTAACAGTTGTAGGCCCAAAGAACAAGATTGAAAGAGTAATCGTTCTCGGCCCGGAAAGAAAGGCATCACAGGTTGAGGTTTCACTTACCGACGCTCGTAATCTTGGTATCGTCGCTCCCGTTCGTGAGAGTGGAGATGTTGCAGGCTCCGGCGCTTGCAAGCTTGTTGGACCTTGCGGAGAGGTAGAGCTTAGCGAGGGCGTTATCGTTGCAAAAAGACACATTCACTTCACACCGGCTGAGGCAGCTGCTGCAGGAGTTGAGGATAAAGAGGTTGTAAAGGTAAAGATTGTATCTGAAAGAACAACCATTTTTGATGATGTTGTTGTAAGAGTTCATCCAAACTTCAGCGCAGCAATGCACATCGATACAGACGAGTCAAATGCTGCTTGCGCATTCGGCGAAATCTATGGTGAAATCATAAAATAATTTCCAAAGAGAGCTATAAAAATAGCTCTCTTTCTTATATGCGCACTCACACTTGACAAATTTTTAAATATATGATATAATATACATAATTATTTTTTAAATTATGGAGCGCAAAATGGTACAGTATCTAAGCAAGAGCTTCGAAAAAAGCCCAACATCACTTAAATATATTCTCACAACGCCAACCGATTTTGATAAAAACGAAAAGCTTCCATTGCTTGTATTCTTACATGGCGCCGGTGAGCGAGGCGACGATATTGAGCTTGTAAAAACTCACGGCATTCCAAGGTATTTTACTCAAAACCAAGACCATCTGGGGCTAAGAGTAATCACTCTCTCCCCACAATGCCCACAGGAGCGCACATGGTATGACTATAAATGGGATGTCATTTCACTAATAGACCAAATAGCCGACGAATATAATGTGGATAAGGACAGAATTTCACTTTGTGGAATTAGTATGGGTGGATTTGGAACATGGGAAATCGCCCTTCAAGTATCTGAAAAATTCAGCGCAATCGCACCAATCTGCGGTGGCGGAATGAATTGGCGTGCATGGTATCTTCGCAACATACCAATAAGAGTATTTCACGGAAGGCTAGATGATATAGTTCCAATAACTCATTCCGAAGCGATGGTTAATTCAATCAAGCTTCAAGGTGGAAACATAGAATTCACAATTTATGACGATTTAGGACACTGTTGCTGGGATAGGGCATTTGAGGAAACTGACTTAATTTCATGGCTTGTAAATTCCAAAAGAAAATAAAGAGGTATTTTTATGGAAAAATTGAATGGCGCAAAAAGAAAAATTAAGCAAATAATGCATATTCTTAACCCCCTTGCAGGAAAAGGCCGTGCTGCTGAAATCAAGGAAACTCTAGGCGATAATAACTTTGTTTATATGTCAAATTCAAGCGACGAGGCCGCAAGCTTTATCGAGAAGGCTTGTCAGGAAAATCCCGATACCTGCTTCACCGTATATGGTGGAGACGGAACTGTTTTCAGAGCTGTAAATGCTCTGATGAAAAGTGGCTACGCTGATAGAGCATCACTTAAAATTGTTCCCGTTGGAAGTGGAAATGACTTTGTTCGTACCTTTGAGGGACAAACAGGAGAAATCCCTGTTGATGTAATGCAATTTAACGATAAATATGCAGTAAATGTAGTAAATATTGGCTTTGACTGCGAGGTTGTTCGTCGTGCCGCAAAGCTTAAGAAAAAGCCACTTATTTCAGGTAAAATGGCATATATTCTCGGCGTTGCAGGCGAGCTGTTTACCAAAAAGCCGATTGATGCCGTAATAACTCTTACATACCCTGATGGCTCTCAGGAGGTAATCGAGGAAAAGGTTCTGCTTGCAGCCATCTGTAACGGAAAATGGTATGGCGGAGGCTTCCAGCTCGCTCCCGATGCAAATCCGTCTGACGGACTTTTAAATGTTGAAATCGTTCGTAATGTAAGCAGATCAACATTTATCGGTCTTGTTTCGGATTATAAAAAGGGCACACATATTGACCTCGAAACAGGCGAGGTAAAGGAAAAATTCAAGGAACTTATATACTATAAAAAATGCGTAGCCGTTAAAATCGAGGGAATAAGTAGTGTCTGCGCCGACGGTGAAATCTTCGAGGAAACCGAAATCAATGTTAAGGTGCTCCCACAGGCAATAAATTATATAAGAGATTAATTAAAAATCAAAATCACCGACACATAGTCGGTGATTTTTTGCTTTATTAAATTATTTTGTGAAAAGCTCAGCGATTTGAACTGCGTTTGTAGCAGCGCCCTTTCTAACCTGGTCGCCACAGCACCAAAGAGTGATTGCGTTATCAAATACGAGGTCGCGTCTAATTCTACCAACAAAAACAAGGTCTTGGTCGGAGGTAACGATAGGCATAGGATACATTTTGTTCTCGCCATCGTCATAGAGCTTACAGCCCTTTTCGTTTGCAACAGCCTCGCGAACCTGCTCAACTGTGAGTGGCTCCTCTGTTATAACAGTTACAGAGATTGAGTGTGAGCGAACAACGGGAACACGAACACATGTGCATGTTACATTAAGATTTGGCAAGTGAAGGATTTTCCTTCCCTCGTTTTGCATCTTCATTTCCTCGGCGGTAAATCCGTTTTCAAGGAATGAACCGATATGAGGAATTACATTGCAAGCGATTTGATGCTGGAATACCTCAGCCTTAATCTCGCCACCTTCTATAAGAGCCTTCATTTGCTCCTCAAGCTCAACAGGGCCGGCAGCGCCTGCACCACTTGTAGCTTGATATGTTGAAGCAACCATGCCCTTGATTTTTGAGAGCTTGTTAATAGCATTTACAGCAACAAGAGTAATGATTGTAGAGCAGTTAGGGTTAGAGATAACACCGTTGTGCTTGAATGCGTCCTCTGGGTTAATTTCAGGAATAACAAGTGGAGTTGAAGCGTCCATACGGAATGCGCTTGAATTGTCAATAAATATAGCGCCCGCCTTTACAATATCTTCCTTGAATTGCTTTGCAACAGCGTTTGAAGCTGCGCCAAGAACGATGTCAAGACCTTCAAATGCACCAAAGTCAGCGAGCTGAATTTCAAGCTCCTTACCCATAAAAGGAATTTTTTTGCCAACACTTCTGGCACTAGCAAGGAGTCTTACCTCACCAACAGGAAAATTTCTTTCCTCTAGAATTTTAAGCATCTCACGGCCAACAGCACCTGTTGCGCCAAGAATACCAATATTAAGCTTTTTCATTTTAATCTACCTCACTTAAATTATAAAGAACTCTAATTGCATTTTTGAAATCCTTATCGTCAACACCAATTATAATGTTGATCTCGTCAGCACCCTGCTCAATCATACGAATGTTGATGTTGTTCTCTCCAAGAGAGGTAAAGATTTTGCCTGCAATTCCAATATTAGCAGCAAGCTTTCTGCCAACAATAGCAATCAAGCTAATGTCGCTTGCAATATTGATTGTGTCAGGAGCGATAGCGTCGTTAAGAGCGCTAAGAAGCTCGTGAAGATTTCCCTCGATAGCACTTGAAGCAACTACAACAGAGAAGGAGTCAATAGAGCTGGGAATATGCTCAATTGAAATGCCGAAGCGCTCAAACACCTCAAGAGCGCGTCTGATATATCCAATTTCGTCATTCATTCTGTTCTTTGCGATTGTGATAATTGAATAGTGCTTCTTACCGGAAATGCCTGTGATGAAGTGAGTGTTTCTATCCTCCTCGTCCTCGTCAAAGCTTTCCATAATAAGTGTTCCTCTTGCGTTCATATCGTTAGTGTTCTTAATGTAAAGAGGAATTGATTTTTGTCTTACAGGGAATACGGTTTCCTCGTGAAGAACCTCAGCTCCCATGTACGAAAGCTCACGAAGCTCAGCGAAGGTAACATTTTCAATAGGTCTTGGATTTTCAACAATTCGTGGGTCAGCAGTCATGATACCACTAACATCGGTCCAGTTCTCGTACATATCGGCATTGATTGCCGCAGCCGCAATAGCACCTGTAATATCAGAGCCACCACGAGAGAAGGTCTTAATGATACCATCAGGCATAGCACCATAGAAGCCCGGAATTACAATGTGAGAGGTGCGCTCAACAATGCTTGCGAGATTTTCATATGATTTTTCAAAGTTAACCTTGCCATTATAGTTGAACACAAGCCAATCGGCACTATCAACAAACTCATAGCCAAGATATTCAGCCATAAGTCTTGCGTTTAGATACTCGCCACGAGAAACGATATAGTCAACGCTTGTTTTCTTGTTTAGCTTTGCATGAATAGCCTCAAACTCGCTGTCAAGGTCTTGGCTAAGACCACAAGAGGTCTTAATCTCAACATATCTTTCCTTAATTTTGTCAAAAATTTCTTCAAACGATGCGTTATATTTAATATGTGCTTGAAGCAAATATAATAAATCTGTTACCTTTGTGTCGCCACTAAAGCGCTTTCCGGGAGCAGAAACAACAACAATAGCCCTTGAAGAATCAGCATCAATAATTTTCTTAACCTTAGCAAATGACTCGCCCGATGCAAGAGAAGAGCCACCAAACTTTACTACCTTTATCATTTATATTACTCCTCAATACCCGCAAAGAAAGCATTTTCGTCAAGCGCACGAATTTCGTTTGCTACTCTGTGCATTTCAGATACGGTTATATTCTTAGTTATTATATACTTATTACTGTCGATTACCTCAAGCTTATCGAAGAAATCGTAATTTACATTAGCGCTGGTTCTTATATAATACCTTCTTTGACAAGCGCTATTGTCAACTTTTATATCGCAAGGAGCGAATTCAAGCTCACAGCTACCGTTTACAATATCAATAACATCTTGAGCGAGAGAGCTACCGGTAGGATATTTGCCGGCGCCCTGACCGAAGAAGGAAAGACGACCAACATCACGACCAAAGAGAGATATCATATTGTTATTTTTGGTTACATTACTTTCAAGAGCGTTCTTAGGAAGACAGGTAGGCTCAACAAATGCGCTAATTCCACCCTCACCCTTTACACCAAAGCCAAGATAACGAACAGTCATGCCAAGCCTTGTGGTAATGTAATCTATATCACACTTTTTGATGAATCTAAGAGAGAAAATGTCAACATTTTCTTCCTTTATAATAGTATTAAATGCAATAGACGAGGAAATGGCAGTTTTTCTTGCAGTATCAAGACCATCAATATCGGCACTTGGATTTGCCTCTGCATAGCCAAGCCTTTGAGCCTCCTTTAAAACCTCGTCAAAATCACTACCATCGCTTATCATAGCGTCAAGAATGAAGTTTGTTGTTCCGTTCATGATACCCATGATTTTGTTAATCTCGTCACAGCGAGCGCTTCTTCTAAGATTATAAAGCCAAGGAATACCACCACCCGCACTAGAGGTGAAGCGAATAGTAACGCCATTCTCCATAGCGAGCGCGTGAAGCTCCTCATAATATGTGCAAATGAGATGCTTGTTTGAGCTAACAACATGCTTTTTAGCCTTAAGTGCCTTAACAACAAATGTGTGTGCAGGCTCAAGACCACCGATTGCCTCGGCAACAACGGAAATCTCATTATCATTTAAAATATCATCGTAATTGGAGGTGAGCTTGTCCCCTAGCTCCTCGTGAGGACGAATGTCAAGCACACGCTTAACCTCGTAACCGGCTCCTTCAAGCACCTCAAAAGCGCCTGAACCCACTACTCCAAAGCCTAAAATCGCAATTTTCATAAAAAATTTACCTTTCTTTTAGTCTTTATTTCAAAAACACTTGTTTTTCTTTTGGAAATAGTGTATCATATAGAAAAGAAAAAATCAAGGGGTATTTTAAAAAATGTTTTATTTAAGTACAAGAAATGAAAAAATTAGAAAAACACCGGCCGAGGCAATCCTCGAGGGACTCGCTAAGGATGGTGGACTTTATATGCCGGAGAGCTTTGAGGCTCTTAGGTTTCCAATGTGTTGTCTTACCAAAATGTCACCTAAGGAAATCAGCGCTAAGGTGCTTGAGCTTTTCTTTGGCGATGACTCCATGTTCAAGGGTGAGCCAAACAAAGCCAAGGCGTTTAATGCACTACTTGATAGAGCATATGGTGGCAAGTTCGCTGAGGGAGATGATTATGCACCATTAAGCTGTGTTGATGGCGCTTATGTTATGGAGCTATATCACGGACCTACATGTGCATTCAAGGATGTCGCACTTCAAATCCTCCCTCATCTTATAGTTGAGGCAAAAAAATCAACTAATATGACCGACGATATCGTAATTTTGACCGCAACAAGTGGAGATACAGGTGGAGCAGCCCTTTCAGGTTTTTCTGATATCGACGGAATAAAGATAATCGTATTCTATCCACAAAACGGTACAAGCGCAGTTCAAGAAAGACAAATGGTTTCTTGCGAGGGCAAGAACACCTGCGTTTGCGCAGTTGTTGGAAACTTTGATGACGCTCAAAGCGGAGTTAAGAAAATCTTCTCAGAGCTTTCTCTTCCAAAGGGTGTTCAATTGTCAAGCGCTAACTCAATCAATATAGGAAGACTTGCACCACAGGTCGCATACTATTTTAAATCCTATGCTGAGCTTGTAAATTCAGGAAAAATCAAAATGGGCGATAAGGTTAACTATATCGTTCCTACCGGAAACTTTGGCGACATTCTTGCCGGACTCTTTGCAAAGAAGATGGGACTCCCTGTTGGTAAGCTTGTTTGTGCATCAAACGAAAACAAGGTTCTAACAGAATTCTTTGAAAGTGGAACATACAACAAGAACAGAGCATTCCATGTAACAAAATCTCCATCAATGGATATCCTTATCTCGTCTAACCTTGAAAGACTTCTTTATATTGTATGTGGTGCTGAAAAATGCGCTAAGTATATGAAGGAGCTAAACGAAAAGGGCGAGTACACAATTACTCCCGAGGAGCTATCTCAAATAAGAGAGCTGATTGATGCAGGCTATGCGGACGATGAGGACTCATATAAGACTATTAAGAGTGTTTATGAAAACAACGGATATCTTATGGACACTCATACCGCTGTTGCTTGGAGCGTATATGAAAAATGGCTTTCAAAAGCTCAAAGCACAGACACCTGTGTCGTTCTTTCAACTGCATCAGCCTACAAATTTGCATCTAGCGTAATGACAGCGCTCGGAGAGGGCTTTGATGGCGAATTTGATGCTGTAAATGGACTAAATAAGCTAACATCAGTTAAAATTCCATACGGACTTGATGGCATCGAGGAGCGCACAGTGATTCACAAAACAGTTCTTCAAAAAACAGAAATGCTTGATTTCGTTGCCAAAATGATTTCAAAGAAGGTGTGGAAGGAATAAAGGCTTCAAGGAGGCGCAAAATGGGAAAATATCTTTTGGTAGATAAGACAATACTTCCCGACTGCTATGAAAAGGTGATCGAGGCAAGGGCAATTCTCGCTAGCGGAAGAGTTACAGATGTCAGCGAGGCTGTTCGTGCAGTCGGAATATCCAGAAGCACATATTACAAATACAGAGATTATGTTTTTGCTCCAAATGATGATATGGAATGTCACAAGGCGATTATATCATTCACTCTTTCGCACAAGGCTGGGGTTTTAGGAGAGGTGCTTAATGTAATTGCTGAAAATGGCGCTAATATTTTAACCATTTCTCAAAACCTTCCTATCAATTCAAGAGCCCATGTAGTTGTAACTCTTGATATATCACATTTAAGCGTAGATGTAGATAATTTAATCAAAAGTATAAATTCTCTTGACGGTGCAACAGGAACGAAATTGATTTCTGTAGAATAATTTAAAAAAATTCAAAAAAACTATTGACAAACCTGTATTACTGTGGTAGAATGAATGTGTATTAAAGTACTTTAATTCTAAAAAAGGAGAGCAAACTTATGAAGTATACTACACCTACTTATGAAGTAGAAGCAGTTGAGACCGTCGACGTAATCACAGCTTCCTATGCAATTGAAGGCGTAGATCCTACTCAAGCTGCCATTAGAGATGTTGTTAACTCTGAGGGCGAAGTAATTGGTAAGGAAGTAGCAATCTTCGACGTAAACATCTTGCTTTAATTTACTTTACTTTTAGTACATAAAGAATCCCGCTTTTAGCGGGATTTTTTATTTGATTTTGACACAGTCGCTTGAAAAAGAGAAAGCCCATTGCTTTCTTGGCTCTTATAAAACAACCCAAGCAAAAAGCACTCACGAGAGTGAGCGCTTTTTTCGTTATTCGGTTCTAAGAGCAACAACAGGGTCCTTCTTTGCTGCAATTCTTGATGGAATAAGTCCGGCAATAAGAGTAAGAGACATGCTGATAACTATAAGAATAATCGCAGGGCCAAAGCCGAGAGTTGCCTTTAGGGCTGAAAGTCCTGTTAGAGCATATAGAATTATATTAATAAATACTATCAATATAAGAGTTATCAATATACCCACAAGACCGGCAGCAAAGCCAACAATTAGAGTTTCTGCATTAAATACTCGTGAAATATCCTTCTTTGATGCACCAATTGCACGAAGAATACCGATTTCCTTGGTTCTTTCTTGAACGGAAATCAATGTTATAACTCCTATCATTATTGACGAAACCACAAGAGAGGTAGCAACGAACGCAACAAGAACATATGTGATTGCGTTTATAATTTGAGTTACAGAGGACATCATAAGACCAACATAGTCAGTGTATGCTATTTGCTTTTCTTTTTGTCCGTTAGACTCCATATCGTCATTGTAGGAATCAATAATAGCCTTTATATTGTCCTTTGCCTCAAAGGTCGATGAGAAGAGGTTTATTGATTTTGGAGAGCCTTCATCAACCTTGCCCAGCTTCACTAGATTTTCATCATAGGTAGAGCTTGAAAATACGGTTATCTCATCATAATATAGGGCGCATTTTTCTGTTGTATAAGCGGATATCTCGGCGTCAAGCGCTGTCGCTTTTTGGTCGTCGGTCATAGCGGAAAGCCCCATCGCAACACCTGCATTTATTTGAGCCTTTACCATTTCTCTAATTGACGGACGAAGCATTTCCTTAAGCTCATCAAGCGTCATATTTTGAAGATATGTTGCAATTTGTGCAGGATCGGCGCCCATTTCAGTCGCAATTGTTTCGCTGATTTGAGAAATTAGCAAATCCTTGT
Source organism: Clostridia bacterium (assembly GCA_017408585.1). GTDB lineage: Bacteria > Bacillota > Clostridia > Oscillospirales > CAG-272 > RGIG2000. Next base: position 166,130 of record JAFQUJ010000009.1, read on the forward strand.
CATTCATTTGAGATAGTGTGAACTCAACATTGGTGTCAAGGGACTTTAATTGCTCCTCAAGACATTTTATTTCAAGATACACCTGCGCCTTTTCCTTTACAGACATCTTGGCAACATATGCCTTAAACGCCTCTGCTTTTTCAGCATCTGTCATTGTTTCGGAGGTGGACTTGAAGGGAAGACCGGTCAAAATGTCAAAATCGGGATTAGCCATTTGAGCAATAACAACATCAGAGCTGATTGCTTCCTTAATTATATAAGAGGTCAGCTTGCTTGTGTAGCCGATTCCACTTGATAACATACCCTGGTCAACATCTTCATTCAAACGAATAATACCTGAAATTTTAAGCTCCAAGGCTTCATTATAAAGCTCCTCCAGGAAAACATCGCTTTTGCTGAAATCTCCGTATATTGTACCATTTTGGTCAAGAGGCTTATAGCAGTTTGCAGGCAAAATTGCTTTAAAGGTAAGATTGCATAATTGCTCATAGGTCCAATAGCTGTTGTCCTTTGGCAATGTTCCGCCACTTACTGCTGCATCTATTATAGCATCAATGTCATTCTTGCTTAACAGACCGAGAGCATATAGCGTGAGGTCGTCAAGCTCATTGTTTTTGTTGAGAACAAGAACAATCTCATCATACTCGTTTGGCCAAGAACCATATACAAGATCGTATTGATTTTTGAGGGTTTCATTTATGGTTTCTCCGCGTAAGCCGGGTAACATTTGTTGCCAAAGCTTAGTGCCCATCATGCTTGACATCGCTTGAGATTGGCTTGTGGAGCCTGAGTTAGAGCCTTGCTCATTGTTTTCTCCACTATTGTTGCTTGCGGATTTCATCATAAAATCAGCAATCATTTCAGCCATAAGCTCTTTGGTGTCGGATTTTATTATTTCTCCATCGGCATTCTTTGTGTAAATAGTTAGATCAATATCATATACATATTGAACAGCGCTTAAAGCTTGACTGAGATCAGATTCTTCATTCTCAAGCTCTTTTTCAATATAGACTTTAAACGATGCAAGGTCGTTTTCGTTCGTTTCAATCTTGCTTAACGCTTCAACTAGCTCACCAATAACCTGATCCTTGTAAACTGCGTCCTCCACACGATCTTTATCCAAAGAATCGCTATCATTTCCTGCGCTAAGAAAGCTCTCGAGCAGAGAGGACATATCAACGGTTGTTGATTCAAGAGTCAAGGGATAAGAGGAAAGCGTGCTTTCTTGAACATGATTAATATAAGCATTTGTTCCTTGCGAAACCGCTAAAATAAGAGCAATACCTATAATTCCAATACTACCTGCAAATGCAGTAAGAAGAGTTCGTCCTTTTTTTGTCATAAGGTTTGTAAGAGAAAGAAAGAATGCAGTCAAAAACGACATTGATTTCTTTTTCTTTGTATCAACCTTTATAACATTTTCCTCAGCCTTGTATGGATTTGTATCTCCCTCGATTTGTCCGTCCTTTAAGCGAATAATTCTGTTCGCATAGGTATCGGCAAGCTCGGGGTTGTGAGTTACCATAATGATTAGCTTATCCTTAGAAATTTCCTTTAAAATTTCCATGATTTGAACGCTGGTTTCAGAGTCTAGAGCTCCGGTTGGCTCGTCAGCTAAAAGAATATCAGGATCGTTTACAAGAGCACGCGCAATCGCAACTCTTTGCATTTGTCCACCCGACATTTGATTTGGCTTTTTGTGAAGCTGATCGCCAAGACCAACTCTTTCAAGTGCCTCGGTGGCTCTTTTTCTGCGCTCCTCCTTTGATACACCCGAAAGTGTGAGCGCAAGCTCAACATTAGAAAGCACAGTTTGGTGTGGAATTAGATTGTAGCTTTGAAATACAAAACCGATTGAATGGTTTCTGTATGTGTCCCAATCCGCGTCAGAAAAGTCCTTTGTGGATTTTCCATTTATAACAAGATCTCCGCTTGTGTATTTATCAAGACCACCAATAATGTTGAGAAGGGTAGTCTTACCACAACCCGAATGACCTAAAACCGCAACGAATTCACTTTTGCGAAACTCTAAATTAATACCCTTTAGAGCACCGACGGTGGTGTCGCCGGTGACATAATTTTTTGTTATGTCAGTTAGCTTAAGCATTTTTTTCTCCTTAATAATTTAAATATAAAATTATTTTAGCACTAATTATTTTAATAGTCAACAAAAAAATAAAATTATATTCATTAAGAGGAAATTTTCAGTTTTCCTTCACATAAGCAAAAATCGACATAAAATACGCTGACAAAAGCACAGTAATCGACAAAATCTCCTTAAAATAGAGAATGTCATAAGCGAAATTTTATTTCCTTTGATAAAATAATCAGAAAAACGATATTGTATAACGCCAAAAAAGCGATAGTAAAATCGGCAATTTGCCACATTGTCGAGCTTGAAATTATCGTAGATAATGCGCAAATTGTAAGAAATAAGCAAGAAAAAACAGCTCGGGGGAGCTTTTTTCTTGTTAAAAAGTCCAAAGCGCTTAATCCGTAATAAAATTGACATCCAACAGTTGCAAGAGCGAACAAAATGCAAGATGCACAAATAAACATCTCGCCAATAGCGCCTGTGAATTTTCCAAAAGAATGAATTGCCAAAAGCATGGGATTTTGCTCCCCTGTGTCTGCAATTAGAATTACAAATGCGGTAAGAGGACATAAAACAACTGTGTCCCAAAATACCTCGAAAACGCCAAAGCATCCTTGCGAATGAGGGTCAAGCGAGGAGCTTGCATGAGCGATAGTAGCCGTTCCACACCCCGCCTCATTTGATAAAAGTCCCCTTGAAAAGCCATATCTAATCGCACTTAAAATTCCAAACCCACAAGCACCGCCCAAAACACTTTTTATTGAAAATGCTTCCTCTAAAATCCTTGAAAAAGCGACACATAGCCCACCCAAATTAGAAAAAATAATGTAAAGCGATATGAGAATATACCCAACGCTAAGTAACGGAATTATAAATGAGCTGACAGCTTCAATTCTATTCTTGCCACCTCGTATCACAAAATATATAATGGTAGCAAATAAAATTCCAAAAAACAAGCGACCCTGTGTCAAAAAACCGCTGATTGCATTGATTTGAACAAGGTTTCCTGTTGTGAGCGAGTTTAGAATACACCCAATAGCGAAAATTCCGCCAAAATAGCGCCCGTATCGCTTTTTCTTGAATACATCAAGCATATAATAGGGAGCGCCACCATAATGCTCGCCCTTTATTGTGCGCCTGTGAGATGCACTCAAATACGCCTCTGCATATTTTATCCCCATAGCTAAAAGCGCGCTCACAATAAGCCAAAGCACCGCTCCCGCACCACCCATTATAATTGCCGAGGCAACCCCAACAATATTTCCAACTCCAAGTGTTCCCGAGAGCGCCACACAAAGCGAACGAAAGCCCCCTCGCCCCGAAATCACCATGCGAATGGTCCTTATAGGATGAATAATGAAGAAAAAGCGTAGCTTAATCATAAAAAACACTCCCACAAGACCGAGAGCAATAGGTAAAAGCACTCCACAAATTGCCGAATTTATCACTTCAAGCATAAAATCACCACCCACCAAAATATATTCTAAGTGAGCCACCAATATACGCCAAACACCAAAAGCAAGAAAAATTGACAAAAATTTTAAATAAATATGAATTAATTATTAATCAAATTTAATTTATTTGTGAACAATGCAAAACACTACTTGAATTTTTTATCACATAGATATAGAATAGATTTTGTAAATTGGCACTCGAAGTCCAAGAGTGCTAAAATGGAGGTGAATTAAAATGGCAATAAAGCCTTTATCAAACAGAGTAGTTCTCAAAAATCTTGAGGCAGAAGAAACAACAAAGGGTGGAATTATCCTGACAGGAAGCGCAAAGGAAAAGCCACAAACCGCAGAGGTAATCGCAGTAGGCGAGGGACTTGTAGTAGATGGCAAGCGCGTACCAATGACCGTCAAGGTTGGCGATAAGGTAATTATCGGTAAGTATTCAGGCACCGAGGTTAAAATCGACGGATGCGAATATGTTATCGTTAAGGAAGACGACATTCTCGCTATCGTAGAATAATTCTAGCTTATAAGGAGATAAAATCATGGCAAAGGAAATACTTTATGGAATTGACGCAAGAAACGCAATGCTAAGAGGCGTTGATAAGCTTGCTAACACAGTAAAAATTACACTCGGTCCAAAGGGTAGAAATGTAGTTCTTGACCGTCGTTATGGCTCACCACTCATCACAAATGATGGTGTTACCATCGCAAGAGAGATTGAGCTCGAGGACCCTTGCGAGAACATGGGCGCACAGCTCGTTCGCGAGGTTGCATCAAGAACAAATGACGCCGCAGGTGACGGTACAACAACCGCAACCCTTCTAACCCAAGCCTTCATTCGTGAGGGAATGAAGAATGTAACCGCAGGCGCTAACCCAATCGTGCTTCGCAAGGGAATTGCAAGAGCAGTAGAGGTTGCAGTAGAGGCTCTCGTTGCTAATTCAAAGAAGGTAAACGGTAAAGAGGATATCACAAGAGTAGGAACAGTTTCCGCAGGCGACGCATCAGTTGGTCAGCTAATCGCAGATGCTATGGAAAAGGTAACCTCTGACGGAGTTATCACAGTTGAGGAATCTAAAACCACCGAAACCTATTGCGAGGTTGTTGAGGGTATGCAATTTGATAGAGGCTACCTCAGCGCATACATGGCAACTGATATGGATAAAATGGAGGCTGTCCTTGACGACGCTCTAATTCTTATCACCGATAAGAAAATCAGCAATATCCAAGATCTTCTCCCACTACTTGAGCAAATCGTTCAAACAGGTAGAAAGCTTCTTATTGTAGCAGAGGATATCGAGGGCGAGGCTCTTACCACAATCGTGCTTAATAAGCTCAGAGGCACATTCACAGTTGTCGCAGTTAAAGCTCCCGGCTTTGGCGACAGACGCAAGGAAATGCTTCGCGATATTGCAATCTTGACAGGCGGAACAGTAATCACCGAGGAGCTTGGACTAGAGCTTAAGGACGCATCACTTGTTCACCTTGGTAGAGCAAGACAAATCATTGTAAATAAGGAAAACACAACAATCGTCGGCGGTTATGGTGCGCCTGAGGAAATCAAGGCGAGAATTGCTCAAATCAAGATAGCAATTGAGGCAACCGAGAGCGATTTTGATAGAGAAAAGCTCCAAGAAAGACTTGCAAAGCTCTCTGGTGGAGTTGCAGTAATTAAGGTTGGCGCAGCAACCGAAACTGAAATGAAGGAAAAGAAGCTTCGCATCGAGGACGCCCTCAACGCAACAAGAGCCGCAGTTGAGGAGGGAATCGTTGCAGGTGGAGGAACAGCTTACATCAATGTAATCGAGAAGGTTGAGGCTCTTCTCCCACTCGTTGATGGCGACGAGAGAACAGGCGTTCAAATCGTGCTTCGTGCACTTGAAGAGCCACTTCGTCAAATCGCAGAAAACGCAGGCTTTGATGGCGCAGTTATCGTAGATAAGGTTAAAACAAGCGGTAAAATCGGTTATGGCTTTGACGCCTATAACGAGGTATATTGCGATATGATGGACGCAGGAATTGTAGATCCGACTAAGGTTACAAGAAGCGCTCTCCAAAATGCCGCAAGCGTTGCATCAACAGTTCTTACAACCGAAGCTATCGTAGCCGATAAGAAGGAAGAAAACCCCGCTCCTGCTCAACCAAACGGAATGGGTGGAATGGGCGGAATGTATTAATTTCCCCGAAAACGAGGTAAAAAAGATGGACGAAAATATGAACGAAGAGCTCACCATCATCGATATGCTGCTTGATGATGAAATAGAGGAGCTGACATTGCTTGACGAAAACGGAAATGAAATAAAATTCTATAACTATGGAATTATCATTCCCTATACTGTAAATGACGAAGCAAGAATTTATACAATCCTTGAGCCTGTTGATAAGGTTGACGGTGTCGAGGAAGGAGAGGGGCTCGTGTTCCGCGTATATACAGTAGAGGCAGATGGCGAGGACAATATCGAAACAGAGGACGATATGGAAATTGTCGAGGGCGTTTTCGCTGAATATCAAAGACTCTTTAACGAGGACTGATTTTAAAAAATGAATAGAGCAAGAATGAAAGGGCTTGACCTTTTATTCTTGCTCTTTTTTGTTAGTGCAATTTATTTTGGTAAAAATGCACAAAAAATGGGGGGGGGGATTTGTTTATTGTGCATATTGACAAACACATATAATATATGGTAAAATTATACTGTATAAATATTTTATGCCCTCACGGGCAGGAGAAAAATGGAGGAAAACAATGAAGAAAAAATTAATTCTTGCCATTTGTATCGCAGTGTGCGCAATGCTCTTGGCAATCACAGCTTCTGCAACATCTGTTGTTCCACAAAAGCCAACACTTGATGTTGATTTTGGAAGCGTGACCACAATTGATGGCTTTACAGCACCATCAGACAAATTCACAACAACAGAAAGAGTCCTTTTGACAGACGGAGAAGGCAACTATGTTACCTATCCAACCTACTATGTTACAAAGGACAACACAACCTTTGACTTTGATTTTTCAAAGCTCAATGCGGCTCAGTCAGTTCAGTACACAAAGAAGTCTGTTGTAATGCTTGAAATTCCAAGCGGAATTACAACAATTTCCAATTCCTACTTTGCAGGAACGGGCAATTTCCCACTTTGCGTATCTGTTCAATTTCCCGGCACTGTTACAAGCTACGGCTCATCTTTGTTTCAGACAAACTCTGTAATAAAAATAGTTGAATTCCTTGATGGTACCGAGCCTATAACAATGGGAGATCAAATGTTTGGTTCTAACTGGTCGGTAGGAACATCGGCAATAGAATATGTTAAGTTTCCAAACAATCTCGTTTCCATAGGAAATAATACTTTTGGAAAGGCAAAATATGTTTCTAAGACTGTTATTCTCGGTGCAAACCTTGAGACAATAGGAACAGGCTTTTTTGGTGAATCGACTTTGAGCAGCACAGATACCTTTATTTATGTTTCGGATAAGTTCTTTGCAGATACAACAAAGGTTTTCGCAAATCTTTTTGGAAACGAGGCTCCTCACCACGGAAACAATCTAAGACTTACGATTTTCTATGTAGGCTCAAAGGAGAATGCTCAAAAGCTCGCAGAGGCTTGTGCGGCTCTTGAAACGGACTATTGCTTTAATGAGGGCAGAGTCCAATATGTTAGTGCATCTGAATACGATTATGCAACCCATAAGCCTACAGATAACAAGAGAGCAACAATCATTTATGATGTTGACAAATGCGACGCATTCTATGGCGGACATATTTACGAGGGTACAGGACTTTGCGTTGATGGCTTTGATTGCGTTAACTGTGATAAGACAATCGCAGGTACAGCCTCTCATAACGAGGTTAAATCCTTCGCATTTGAAAATGGTTATACACAAGGTGGCTTGTTCACCAATGTGTGCACAAACGAGGGCTGTAAGCTAAGAGAAGAGGTTGCTCTTGACCCCATTTTCAGCGCTCTTGAAGCAAACGGATTTTCAACAAACGGAACAGGCATTTCCTTTGGTGGATATACTGTAAATAATAAGGCTCTTCAAAAATTCGAGGAAACCTGTGGAGTTGATCTCACCTTCGGTATCGCAATTATGAACCCTAAATATGTAGGCGACACATTCTTCGCTGATGGCAAGATAAATGCAACAAACGGAGCAATTACAGCTGATATGAGCGATACAGAATACGCAAGCATTAAGGTAATGATTGATGGCTTTACAGGTAGCCTGGTAGATCTTGAGCTTGTAATTGCCCTTTACGCATATACCGATGTAAACGATGTAGAATTCATTCAAAGCGCAGATACAAAGAGCGCTTGCTCAAGCGTAGCAAAGAATGACGCAACACTTTATACAGTATCTGTAAACAGTATAGATGCAAAGGCTTGCACAAGTCTTGATGCTCTTCTTCCTTACGAGCCTAAGGAATTAGTTTAAATTCAAATATTACGAAAAGGAAGTGAATTTCACTTCCTTTTTTTGTGTATCTTGGTGAAACTGCACAAAAAATGGGGGGGGGGATTTGTTTATTGTGCATATTGACAAATAATATTAAAATATGCTATAATTAAGATGTGAAAAAATCTATGCCCGCGGGGGCATCCCCGCAAGGAGATAAAACATGAAAAAAAGATTATTTTTGGTAATCATTCTGGCGATTGCTCTCTGTGTAATGCTTGCTCTCACAGTGAGTGCGGAAGCCACCACATATGGTGATGCGCCGGCGAGGACAAACATTCAAGTCCTTGAGAGCGACCTCATCGTTTTTGATGACGGATTTACAACTCTTTCCGCATATGTTGTAAAGGATAGCACCGAATTTGGTTGGAAGCAGAACGCATATGATTTTTCCTTTATCAATGGCAAAACAGGCAAAACCTATACCTATGACAACATTAAGGAGCTTGATATTCCGCAGGGCGTTGTATCCATTGCTACCTCTGCCTTTGCAAGCAACAAAAACATTGTAAGAGTATCATTTCCGGACTCTGTAACAACTCTTGGCGGCACAATATTTGAGTATTGCTCAAATCTTCAAAAATGCTCCTTTGAGCATAATGAAAATTCAGGACTTGAAACAATTCCGAACTGGTTTCTTGCTCAGTGTACATCGCTTACCGCGGTTAGCTTTCCCGATTGTGTAAAATATGTCACAGGTAACTCATTCATTGGCGGATGCACAAGCCTTGGCGCGGTTTATCTTCCAAAGAATCTCATTTCAACCGAAGGTGGACAAAACACTAATGGCACTTATGGTGGCTGTACAAATATGTACTTTGTAAATGAGCCGTTTACCTATGATAACATTCCCGCAAAGCCTGATGTTTACTATTTTCCTGCGGGCTACAAGAGCATAACAGGCGAGGCATTTGACACCTGTAAAAACCTCAACAAGGTGCTCGTTTTCCAAGCCGATGGTGTAACCTTTGATAACGCATGGACCTTTGAAAATGTTCAAAACGGTGAAGGCGGAAAGCCGATTATCGTGTTCACAGGCGATGTTACAAGCGTTAGCGTTGGCTCTTGGAATGTAGATAAGATTTTGTTCTCCAACGCAAATGATGTTGACACCACAACCGCAGGCGTTAGCGGAAGCAAGACACTTGTTTTCTGCGCTAATGAAAGCGATGTTTCAAAGCACCTTACAAGCCCTAAGCATTCAAGCATTACTCCTGCAACCTGCTACTCAAACAAGATAGAATTAAACAAATGCTTCTGTGGCAAAACGCTTAGTGAGGGAGAGGTTGAAAATACAATGCTCGACCATGTTTACAAGACAAGCAATAGCTGTATCGTAGGAGCTCAATGTGAGAACTTTGAGCATTGTGGAGCAGAGCTTAGCCCAATCGCTCAAGAGCACGCAATGTCACAAACAGTTATATATGCACAAGGCTTTACAAAGTCCGGTGTTCATAGCAAGTTCTGCACAAACGAAAATTGCACAGTAGAAGATAAGGATATCGTTCTTTCACCAATTTTTGTGGCTAAGGGATATTCAACAAACTCCGAAAAAACCGCAATCAACGGTGGATATACCGTAAACTTGGATGCTCTTGAAATCTATGAGGGCGTAAATGGCAATATCACCTATGGTATCGTAATTGCAAACGCAGAAAAGTTTGACGGTAAGAGCTTCTTTGACGAAAGCAATAAGGTAAATACCACTAAGGCTCTTCAAGTTGAAATTGATGACGAGTATAGCAATTTCGATTGCTCAATCAATTTTGGCTCAACTGCAAATAGCGAC
>JAFQUJ010000010.1 GCA_017408585.1 Clostridia bacterium
CCTTTTAGCCATCAATGAAATTGCCGCAATAATGCTTAGCATTTTTGATGTAAGGCAATTTTATTATATCATAAAATCTTTTCTTATACAATCTCATTTGAGCAATTTATTCCTCTCAAAGCAGTAGTGCCAAATTTTCAGTACATCTGCTAACTTTCAATCAAAAGAGTGCAACTTTAATTTTACTTTTTTGCACTCTTGAAATCTGTGTTTTTGCACCCTTAAAATAAAAATCTCAAATTTCAAAAAGGGTCGCATTTTTGTGAAATGCGACCCTTTATCTGTTGGTTTGTATGAAACTCAAAATATTGGATATCCTGCTTTTTCGTGTGCGTCAAAGAGCTCGTCACAAAGAGCTACGATTTCATCAGTTGAAAGCTCAGCTCCGGTGTGTGGGTCCATCATTGCGGCTTGATAAATTTTTTGCTTATCCATTGTATGAGCCGCCTCAATTGTAAGCATTTGAGCATAAATGTTTGATGAATTCATTGCAGCAAGCTGAAGCGGAAGAGCACCAACAAAGGTGGGATGGATGCCCTCTCCGTCAACAAGGCAAGGCACCTCAACACAAGCATCATACGGTAGATTTGTAATAACTCCGTTATTTATAACATTACCACCAATTTTGTATGGCTTGTTTGTATATATAGCCTCCATAATATGTGATGCATATTCCTTTGAACGAGTATGCTCAATTTTACCACCTGACATTAGCTCCTCATACTGCTTTTGCCAGCTCTCAATTTGATTTATACAACGACGGGGATATTCATCAAGAGGAATGTTGAATTTTTCAATTAAATCATCTCTGTTTGGCTTTATGTAAAATGAGTTATATTCTGCGTTATGCTCACTGGATTCCGTACAATAGTAGCCTAGCTTATCAATATAGTCATAACGCACCATATCACCGTGCTTTTCTTTTGCATTTTTCTCTTTTGCACGCTTTTTAATTTCAGGATATAGGTCATTTCCGTTCTTGTCCTTAATTTCAAGAAGCCAAGCCATATGGTTAATGCCTGCTATTTTCTCGTGCCTGCCCTCCAGCTTATCCTCCATTCCCAAGCCCTTAAGCAAGCCTTCAGAGCAAACCTGTACACTATGACAAAGTCCTATGGTCTTTACCTTGGTGTATCTTTGCATATAGCCTGTCAGTATAGCCATTGGGTTTGTGTAGTTTAAAAACCACGCATTTGGGCAAACATCTTCAATATCCCTTGCAAAATCCTTAAGCACATGGATAGTACGAAGGGCACGGAAAATGCCACCAATACCGAGAGTGTCGCCAATGGTTTGGCGAAGTCCGTACTTTTTTGGAATTTCAAAGTCTATAATTGTGCAAGGGTCATAAAGCCCTACTTGAATTGCGTTAACAACAAAATCTGCTTTTCTTAATGCATCCTTTCTTTCGTCAACACCTAAATACTTTTTGATTGTTGCGCGACCCTCGTTTATAGAGTCATTCATTTTTGAAATGAGAAAATATGACTCATCAAGCCTTTTTTCGTCTATATCGTAAAGCGCAATTTCTACATCGTGGAACGCATCGCAGAGCATTGTGTCACCTAAAACGTTTTTTGAAAATATGGTGCTACCCGCACCCATAAATGTTAACTTCATATTAAAGCACCTCTTTTTATTAGATTTTCTGCTCTCTAAATTTTAAATCAAATTTTTTATGATATCATAGAATAACATAAAATTCAATCTCCTTCATCCGTATCATCAGCGCGAATAGAGCAAAGTAGACCGTTGTTATCGGTATCCTCGTTGTGTTAAATGATTTGCTTGATATAATATAGCTTAGACGTATAATCTCCATTATCTGTCCAAATTGGTAAGCCAAGGGACATTAATGCTTCTCCAAGATATTTTCCTTCGCCGTTAATGCTATAATAAGCGTTATGCTTGAGTCCTTTCAAACGAACCACTTCGTCTGCTGCTTTTGCTCGGTTTTGCTTTTTTACAACAGCTAAAAGTGCCTCTGACTCCTTTACAACCATCCAAGAGCAATAAAGGCTATTTGCGTTGTACGGAGAAATTAAACGGTAATAATCGCCATACTGAATGAGCTCGTAAAATCTTTTGAATTCTTTGATTTGGCGTCTGATTTCTTCTTTTTCGACGCTTGACATTTTGTTTATATCAAGCTCTAAGCCGTATGTGCCAAAATATGCAACTAAACCTCTTGTTTCAAGAGGTGTAATTCTTCCCGTTATATGATTTGGCGATGCGCTAACGTGGGCTCCCATTGTGGAAACAGGATAGATAAACGATGTTCCACCTTGTATTCTTAATCTGTCTATGGGGTCGGTATTATCGCTTACCCAAGCTTGCGGCATATAGTAATGCATACCTAAATCAAATCTTCCGCCTCCGCTTGAACAGCTCTCAAATAAAATGTTTGGATATTTTGATGTTATTCTATCAAGAAGCTCGTAAAGACCTAAAATGTATCTGTGAAAAATCTCACCTTGCTTGTCCTTAGGAAGCTCACAGCTGTATAAATCGGTAATGCTTCTGTTAAAATCCCATTTTATATATGAAATATTTGCATTGTCAAGAATATTGCAAAGCTGCATAAAGATATTATCTCTTACTTCTTTGCGTGACATATCAAGAACAAGCTGTTGGCGGTATAGAGTGGGCTTTCTTCCGGGCATTTTAAAGGCATAATCAGGGTGAGCTCTGTACAAATCGCTGTCCTCGGAAATACACTCCGGCTCAAACCAAATGCCAAATTTCATTCCTGTTTCATTTATTCTTTCGGCAAGCTCTGAAAGAGAGCATCCAAGCTTGTTTTCATTTGCATACCAATCGCCAAGACTTGTATGGTCATCATTTCTTTTTCCAAACCATCCGTCATCCAGTACAAGCATTTCAACTCCAAGCTCGGAGGCATCTTTTGCCATGGAAACAAGCTTGTCGGCGTTGAAATCAAAGTAAGTTCCTTCCCAGTTGTTGATAAGAACAGGGCGGCGCGCTGTTTTATACTGTCCGCGACAAAGATTGTTTCTTATGGCTTTGTGGAAGTTGTGAGATATTTTTGAAAATCCACAGGAGCTAAAAGTCATAGCAACCTCGGGGGTACAGAATATATCGTTAGGGGAAAGCTCAAAGCTAAAATTTTCCGGATTGATACCTATAACGATTCTTGAATTATTGTTATAGTTTTTTGAAGCGGATATAAGGAAGGAACCGCTATAAACAAAGGCGAAGCCGTAAGCGTTTCCGTATTCTTCATTTGCTTCTCGTTCACAAAGAATACAGGACGGATTTGTAATGTGTCCGGAGGCACCACGAGTGCTGAAGCCTTGAACACTACCGTGCTCGACAGGAACTCTTTGCACATCACGCTCTGATGCCCATCTGCCGTAAAATGTAATCAAGTCAAATTCGCTGTAATTAAAATCAAGTGTTAAAGAGAGTGCTTTTTCAAGAGTTACTGGCTTATCTGTTTTGTTTTCAATACGCATGCTTCGTAAAATAACATCTGTTTCCTCAAAAACACCGTAATACAGGTGGACAAATATATCGTACACTCTGTCCTTTAACGTAACTATAAGCGTTTCTCCTTCATCACCGTAAAAAGCGGGAAGCGAGGGAATGTTATATTTTCCTTTTTCTGTCCTTACACTGTGGAAGATAGGCTGAAGCCCCAGAGAGCCGTCACTGTGTCTTAGATTCAACGCAGTGTCACGGTAGTCGCCACAACCAAAGCAAGAAAGCTCTTGAGGTAAAACCTCAACAAGGCTGTACTGTCCGTCTCCCTTGATTGCTTCGTATTTTGGAATATCTTCAACCATATCTCTTTTTATGGAATAGGACATATCCATTTCGCCGCCAAGCTTTTTTCCATAGTATGTATGCAAAAGAACTCCTGCACAGTTAACCTTCATCTGATATGTTGAATTTTTTGTGCTTACAGTAAATGTTTTGTTCTGTTCGTTTATTACAATAGCCATATTTATGTACCCCTCTGTAAGTTGGTATATCAAATCAACGCGTTTTCCTTGCTACCTGCACCCATAAATGTTATCTTCATAATAAATCTCCTTTCATTATATGCAAATCTCCTTTAATTGCACTTGAAGCTACTATCGAAGTTGCATATAATAATTATACTACAAAGACTATCGAATTTCAATATTTTCAGCAAAAAAGCAAAATTTCAAAACGGTAGCATTAGAGCTATGCCTGAAAATGCAAAGTCACCGGCTTGGCGAATGCCTTTATTCGTTTGTTTCCTTTTTGTAAAGAGGGATTGTTTAGGCAACGGAGAAATTTATTTTCATAAAAATATGGAAAATTTATATAAGCTATGGTATAATTCCATTAAAGGCTACCGAAAGGAAAAATCATCATGAAAAACCCACTAATCACTATGTCTGCCTTGGTTGGCAACCCGAGCGACAAGGATATATTTAATTATTTGAACGGACTTAAGCAAAACGGAATTGACGAGGTAATGATTTACCCTCGCTCGGGCTGTTTAATTGAATATTTGAGCGAGGAGTGGTTTTTTGCCATCCAAAACTTTATAAAGAGTGCAGAGGCACTTGAGATGTCCCTTTGGCTTTACGATGATTTTAACTGGCCATCGGGAGATGCGTGTGGAAGGGTTACCAAAAACGAGAGCTTTCGTTTAAAATCAATAAAAATAGAGGGCGATGATATTGGAAAAATAAGCAGTAAATCAAAGCACAATTCCGATATTTTTGGCGAAAAGTTTTTTCCGGATTTAATGAACCCCAAAGCAGTTGACTACTTTATTTCTCTAACTCACGAGGAATATTATAAGCGTTTCGGTAATTATTTTGGCACTGTAATAAAAGGTATTTTTACCGATGAGCCATCAATTGGCTATTGCTCACAGAACGGATATTTGCCATATTATGACGGAATGGAAGATGACTATAAGGCATCATACGATAAGGATTTTTTCCATGATTTACTCTCGCATAGTGAGGATTTTTGTAAAAACGCAATGAAGCTCGCCTCTGCCAAATTTAAGGAAGCTTATATAGATAAGCTTTCAAGCTGGTGTAAATCGCACGGCATTTTAATGACAGGGCATTTGATGTGCGACAATGAGCCCTTTTATTCTGTCAAATATAACGGCGATTTTTTAAAAAATCTTTCCGCATTTCACTTGCCCGGTATTGATGAAATTGCCACTTGCCTTGAGGATAGATCATTAATGGCTCTTTTGGGTGGAATAGAATACGCAGGGAAGGGGAAGGGTGCAATGGCGGAGCTTTTCGCACTTGGCCCTTGCGATATGTCCTATGCAAAGAAAAGGTGTATGCTTTATCTAACTGCGTGCCATGGGGTTGACCATTATTTTTTGGCGATTTCCCATATGGATATTTCGGGGAATATGCATGTTTGTGATTACTTTAGTGATTTTGCGGTGGCTCAGCCCGATTTTAGCGGTATGCGTCTTTTATCAGAAGAGGCAAAAATAGCCTGTGAGCTTGCAAAAAAGGACTACTCCCCGGATCTATATATAAGATTTCCTACCGATAATGGCTTAAAAAATGCATCAAGGGACTTTGATTTAACCGTTCTTTTCTCACTTTTAAATGAGCTTGCATACCACGGAATACAGTGGAAATACACCTTAGATGAAATGCCGACAGATGCGCCAATTATTGAGCTTGATGACACGCCCCAACTTATTTTAAACGGCAACGCAGTAAGCATAGGCGATGTTGTTTCGAGGTTTGATAAAAAAGCAATAACGGGCATCGACGGTGAGTGTGTTAAGGGAATATTTAGAAGGCGATTTAACGACGGCACGACGGTTATACTAAACCTATACGCACCCGAGGGAGAGTATATAATAGATGGCGAGATTGTTTATCTATACGAGCACGATGTCCTATTAAATAAAACTGATTTGCCGACAAAAAAGGAAGCAATTAACTCTTCCTTTACGGTTAATTATTGTAACCCAAATATTGTGCGACTTATGTGCTTGAATGACTCTAAAAACGCTTTTGCTTGTGCTGACTGTGAGCTTAATGTGCGCTTTGCAGTCAGAAAAGACACGGAGATAAAAATAGACGGCTCCCTCCCCGAGCTTGACACGGATTACAATCCGTTGCCAAAAGGCATTTGTGAGCATTATAATATAACAAAAGTGCAAAGCATTAAGACGAAAAAAACCATAATTGAATGTCAAAATGACTTAAAATATATGCCAAGCGTTATGGTAGTTGGCGATTTTTCTGCCAATATCATAAATGGAGAGACTTGTGGTGTGAATCTTACTAAGCGCAAAAGAGCCTACAATGTAGGCGAAAAAATTGCTGATTTTGGCAAGGTGGAATTTTTGGCAAGAGTGAGAGTGCCACAAGGTGCTGTGGGTATTGAGCTTTTAGGGACTAAGCTATATACAGTGCTTTATCTTGAAGGCAGCCTGACGGGCGAGAAAATAACCGCACCGTATATTTTCGATATTGAAAAAGAGCTTTGGGGTGAGGAAATAGAACTAAAAATAGTGCAATTTTCAAGCATCGGTCCTATTTTTGGAGATGTTGACTATTGGGACAAAAACGCGAAGCGCTCCCAATGGCGTGGAACTCCTTCAAGTGGTGAAACATATTTTGGCTTTGATGAAATCAATTGGATATATTAAGCTTATATTAAGAAAAGCATACATCTAAAAGCAAAGGAGCCTGCGCGCACAACATTTTTAATACAAAAAACCACTATGTTTTCATAGTGGTTTTTTAGATGTTCTTTATAAATATTTTTCTACAAGTGGCTTAAGGCGTGCTTTGTCCTCGTCGGTGAGCGCAAAAGAGTATTTTTCAATATAAGCTCTGAATTTCTCCTTATTCATTTCCTTCGGCATTTCGCCAACACGGCGCTCAAAGTTCCCAAAAAGAATGTTGTCGCTCTTTTCCTGTGATAGACCAAGTCCCTTTAATGTTTTGTTGTCAAAGCTCACAACGCTTTCACCCGTACCCAAAAATGTAGTAACAACATTGAATAGCCAATCGGCATACTTGTCATCACCAAGATAGCTACGATCAGTGCCGAAAATCAAACGATCATGATATCTATTGAAAAATTCCTTGAAAAAATCGTAATTTTTCTCAAATTCCACATACATCTCCCCACCTGGTGTCAAATCTACACATAGATTTGGATAAAGAGAGAATAGCTTTTCAAGAAGCTCTGGCGTCTTTGAGCAGAAGAAAAAGTGCGCAAGAGTAAGATGCAAGCTCGGATGCTCCTCAAGAATTTTTATCGTTTGTGCTTGAATTTCCTCATATGATGAAAATGTTCCATCTGTGTAAGTCCAACCGGCGTTGATTGCCCAGTCGGGAGCACGATCTATATCCCAAAATTCATCGGGATCATTTACATGCATCAAAAGATGAGTCCCGTCCTTTTCCATCTCAGCATAAAGCGCATTAAGTGACGGGTGATTAAGATTTTGCCCCATACGCTTGTGCTCGTTTGGCTTGCCCTCCAGCATTTTAATTCCGTCAAAGCCTATTTCCATTAGCTCTCTGTATTGCGTTACACAATCCATTCCGTTTGGCATATTATCAAGAGGGATTTTTATAATCTCAATTCCGCCATGTGCATAGGTGTTGGGGTTTGCAAGCTTGTATAAGCCTACCATGATGTTGTTGCATACATTGGATTGATAAAAGGGAATGGCGCAAATGTTTATTGCACAAACACTCTTTCCATTGTAATTATCGAAGCAGGAAATAAAATCCGCCTCTCCCCATCTGCTTATATGTAGGTGACTGTCAACTATTTTTCTCATTTTTTCGCCTCAAAATTAAATAAAATTTATACCTCTATTGTATCACGCAATATCGCCATGTGTCAATCCTTTCAAGGGATTTTCCAAAGCGCTTTACATCAAGATACTTTTTTGTTGACACAAGCCTTGTATAATGGTATAATAAAATCAAATCCAACTTGAAATTGCGGAGGCGGAAAATGCATAAGCTTTACACAAAAAACATTGAACTTACAATAGATGAAGAAAATGGGGCAATCACCTCTCTAAAACTGAAAAGCAGAGAGGTATGTGTCGATAAAACGCCAATTTTCAAGGCTAGACTGAGAAACAAAAACGGCGATTGCTTTTATATTAGCGCACTTGACGCAAGGGTTACATCAAAATTAGATAACGCCTTGATATATCAAGGCTTTGATGGCGATTTCTCTGAGCTTGTGTTTAAGGTGACGGTGTGCACGGATAGCGATAAAATCTTATGGCAAATAGAGGCGCAAAACACCAATGCCGAATATGCAGTAGAGTGGATAGAATTTCCAAAAATATCCTTACCTCGACTAATTGATAATAACGAAGATGGTGGAAAAATTCTTTTTCCATATAACGAGGGGATGCTCCTTACCGATGAAACGCTCCTGCCTCGGTATGAAATGGAATTTCCTATGTCGGGTGCTTACTTTATTTTTCCCAATATGGTTTGCTCTCAATTTATGGCATATCTTTTTGAGAATATAGGACTTTACATAGGTGCACATGACACCAAAAGAGCCTTTAAGGGCATAGATTTTTATCCCGAGAAAAACGGTGTTTCAATGCAAATTCGCCTATATTCTGGTGTTGACTATGGCGAAAGCTTCAAAATGAATTACCCAATTGTGTGGCAAGCGTGCTCTGGCAATTGGAAATCACCTGCGAGCATATACAGAGAATGGTTTGAGAATAATTTGCCCGAAAGCGTCCTGCCAATTGCCCAAAATAAAACACTCCCTGCGTGGTATGAAAGCTCACCCCTAATTGTCACCTATCCCGTGCGTGGAATACACGATATGGATAAAATGGAGCCAAACGCCCTGTTCCCATATACCAACGCCTTGCCCATGCTTAATAAAATAAAATCAGACACAGGGTGTCAAATCATGGCTCTTTTAATGCATTGGGAGGGCACAGCTCCGTGGGCGCCACCATATACTTGGCCACCCTTTGGTGGAGTGGCGTTATTTAATGAATTCAAGGACGCACTTCACAAAAATGGCGACCTTATCGGCGTTTACTGCTCAGGCTTTGCCTATACTCTTAAAAGCACCCTTGTCGAAAGCTATAACACGGAAGACGAAATTCAAAAACGAGGCGTTCTTCGTGGCGTGTGCCATTCGCCTCAAAACAAGCCGGAGTTAGGTATAACCTGCTGTCCCTATCAGCGATATGGATACGATATTTGTCCTGCATCGAAGCTCGGTCGTGAAATTTTAGACGAGGCGTATGCGCCACTCTTTGAAGCGGACATAGACTATATACAAATTCTTGACCAAAACCATGGTGGCGGACAATATATGTGCTATGCAAGAGAGCATGGCCACCCATCAATGCCGGGCGAATGGATGACAACAAATATGCAAGACCTTCTCGCCGATTGGAGTAAAAAAGCTCCCAATACAATCTTTGGTTGTGAGAGTGGCGCATCAGAGCCGTTTATTGGAAATCTCTTAATGAGCGATAATAGATTTGAGCTAAATTACCCCTTTGGTACTCCCGTGCCCGTTTACGCCTATGTTTATCACGAATATGTAAGAAACTTTATGGGCAACCAATGTGGTTGTCCCTTTGAGTCAAGCGTCGATACCCTGCGTTATCGCCTTGCGTATTCCTTCTCAATTGGCGATATTATGACTCTTGTACTTTCTCCTAATGGCAACCTTATGACATATTGGGGAACTCGTGATTTTGAAAATGCTCCCAATATGGAAAAAACAATGCGCTTTATAAAAAATGTAATGAAATTTTACAGTGAGGGCGCAAAGGAATATCTCTACCTTGGAAAAATGAGCAATTCTGCTGACATAAAATGCGACGAAATAAAAATGCCAATGTTCAGAGGCCGTGACCATGCGCTCTTGCCTCGACTCCTTTCGTCCTGTTGGGAGGCAGGCAACGGAAAAATCGCATACATTGTTGTTAACCCCGAGGAAGCACCGGTCGAATTCTATATAGAAAATGAACGCTATGAAGCCCCACCTCTTGACGCAATTTTAATTATTAAATAAAATGCTTCAAATGTATCGTAGGACGAGCTTGAGCAA
This sequence comes from Clostridia bacterium, assembly GCA_017408585.1. Classification (GTDB taxonomy): domain Bacteria; phylum Bacillota; class Clostridia; order Oscillospirales; family CAG-272; genus RGIG2000. Next base: position 10,069 of record JAFQUJ010000010.1, read on the forward strand.
AAATTTTTGTGTTTTCAAGGACATCAAGTGAAATCTCAAAAGCACATGAAAGCGCAGTTAACTCTCGCAAATGCCAAAATCACCCTTGCAAAGCTCTTTCTGTGGCGCGAAAATACGACAAAGCTCCCCAAATATATACAATATACTCTCATATGAACACTTGAACAAATAATAAAATAAGCAAAAATAGCCGAAAAATCGGCTATTTTTGTGGTTTTTGTCCTTAAATAACAGGACCTATATTTCCTGTCACCACAAGAGTGCTTGTCGCGGGGGTGATTGTCCAAGCTCCTGTTGTAGGGTCTTGCATATATTGTCCTGCGCCAACGATTACCTGACCGGCAATAGTCGCAAATTCGCCTGTTGCCTCGTTATAGGTGTAATTTACACCCTCCTCCCAAGCCACACCATTAAAGGTAACGGTGATATTAGAAAGAATTGGGTCAAAGGTATCTGTGATTACAGCGTTATCAACCTCTGTTATTTCTGTGTTGCCTGTATTTTCGATAACAAAGGTGTAGCTAACAACTCCGCCTGCCGAAACAGGAACAGGTGAAATAGACTTGGTAATAGTAGCAATAGGAGCAATAGTAGCGCTTATCGTTTCGCTTGCCTCAATAGGTGTAATTCCTGCACCGGAAAGAGTGGCGGTGTTTGTGATTTCTGTACCCGCACCCAAGGGCGCAAATTGAGTTGTGTCTGCCTCATAGGCAATTGTGGTGTTGCCACCGCCATTTACGCTTATGCCGGAAAAAACAAGTTCTGTACCGACGCTAACCGCAGGTGATGGCTGTAAAATACCATCAATAAAATACTTGACTGAGCCATCAACATAGCTAAGTGGGACTAGCTGAGTCGTGCCAAATGGATAAGAGCCGAGATTGTCACTTATGATAAGATTGCTAATTGTCGATGCTGAATTATTGGTAATGCTTATAATATAAGTCACCCTGTCGCTAGGACCATAGCTGTCAGTAAGAGCGGTTTTAGTAATAGAAAGAGCTTCTAAAACCTCTCCTGTTGCGATATTAGATGGCGTGACAACATTTCCATAGGACAAGAGTGCTTGGTTTGTGAATTGAGCCATAAAAATTCCTTTCTGAGAGCTAAGCTCTCGATATATAATATGAATAATGAAGAAAATTGATAAAATATTTCCAAGGAAATGCTTGACAAACAGAAAAACCTATGCTAGAATGTCATAGTATTAAAATTTAATAAAAAGCTAAATGAAGATTTCAGAAGAAAAACGACTGAAATTCGATAGCACTCCGGAGAATCTCTTAAATGAGTGCCGAAGGGGCAAGACACTAAGGTGTTAATCTCTCAGGCAAAAGGACAGAGTTAATTTTTTTTGCATATTTATGCATTTTTGCGGAGTGATATTTTTGTCATTCCGCTTTTTGCTTATAAAGGAGAAAAAATGGAATTTTTAGAAAAGCTGGTTAGCACAATAAACGATTACCTATCGGGCTACATTCTTGTGTTCTTGCTTGTAGGCGTTGGACTTTATTACTCAATAAAAACCAGATTCGTTCAAGTTCGCTGTCTTGGTGAGGGCTTTAAAAGAGTATTCTCGAAAAACGATAAGAGTACAGAGAAAAAGGGACTATCGTCATTTCAAGCTCTTGCAACCGCTGTCGCAGCACAAGTAGGCACAGGAAATATAGTAGGCGCATGCGGAGCAATTCTAATCGGAGGACCGGGCGCAATCTTTTGGATGTGGATAATAGCCTTCTTGGGAATGGCTACTAACTACGCAGAGGCGGTTCTTGCTCAAAAAACAAAAACGATTGACGAAAACGGTGAGGTTCATGGCGGACCTGTTTACTATATCAAAAAGGCTTTTTCCGGCAAGCTGGGAAAAGGACTTGCAGGCTTCTTTGCAGTAGCTATAATAATCGCTCTTGGCTTTGTAGGAGCAATGGTTCAATCTAACTCTATCACAAGCAATATCGCAGGCGTTTTTGAATCATTTAATGTAGATATCTCGTCATACACATGGATAATCGGTATCGTAGTAGCACTTCTTGTAGGCGTTATCTTTATCGGTGGTGTTAAGAGAATAGCATCAGTTACCGAGAAATTAGTTCCAATAATGGCAATTATGTACATAGTTGGTGGACTTTTGGTGCTTTGTGTAAACTTCAAAAATGTTCCCGGCGCAATCGGTGCGATCTTTAAATACGCATTCGTTCCCCAAGCTCTTATAGGCGGTGGCTTCGGTAGCGCAATCGTAAAGGCAATTCAAAAGGGCGCACAAAGAGGACTTTTCTCAAACGAGGCGGGAATGGGCTCAACTCCACACGCTCACGCACAGGCAGATGTTAAAGACCCACACGACCAAGGCGTAGTAGCCATGGTGGGCGTATTTATAGACACATTTATCGTTCTTACGCTGACTGCACTTATCGTGCTTTGTACTCTCTATACAGGCAACGGCCCACTAGCTAGCGCAACGGGCGAGCTTGTTAATACAGGCCTTTTTGGTAGCTTTTCGGACTATGCAAAAAGCATTGGCTTAACTGACGGAAACATGGTTCAAAGGGCGTTCCAAATGACCTTTACAACCATATTTGGAAGCGAAGCGGTAGGAAACGCAGTAGGAAGCATATTTGTTGCAATTTGCCTATTCTTCTTTGCATTCTCAACCATTATCAGCTGGAACTTCTTTGGAAAAATCAATTTCAATTATCTATTTGGAAAGAAAGCAACTGTTGCATATTCTGCCATCGCGATTGTTTGCGTATTCCTTGGCTCAATCGGCTCAAACGGACTCGTTTGGGGTCTGTCCGATATGTTCAATAACCTAATGGTAATCCCTAATGTAATCGCAATGTTTGCGCTTGGAGGCATGGTTTTTGAAAAATTCAATAAGAATAAGCCGATCTTTGTCGAGGGAAGCGTAGATGCAGAGCAAAATAACTAAAAATCTCTAGGAGCAATAGCTCCTTCTAAGAATGAAAATCCGTCCTAATTTTAAATTTAGGGTGGATTTTTTCATTAATATGTGATAAAATATATTACAATGAATAAAAAATGAAAAAGCAGGAGAAAAAATGAAAAAATATTCAAGCATATTATTTGATTTAGATGGTACACTTATCGACAGCGGAGTGGGAGTTACAAATTCCGTAGCATACGCTCTTGAAAAATTCAATTTATATGTAGAAAATAGAACGCTACTTGCTTGCTTTATAGGCCCACCACTAATGTATTCCTTCCAAAATTTTTATAATTTCAGCGAGGAAAAGGCGATAAAGGCAATTGAATATTATAGAGAATATTACACCAAAAAGGGAATTCATGAATACGAGGTTTATAAGGGAATGGCAGAAGTGCTTATGGCGTTAAGGGACGCAGGCTATAAGCTTTATGTTGCTACCTCGAAGCCAGAGGAATTTGCAAGGGCAATTCTTGACGAGGCAGGGCTATCCCAGTATTTTGATTATATTGCCGGCGCTAGCATGGACGAGAGAACTCGCTCAACTAAGGAACAGGTTATCGAATACGCTCTGACAACAGCGCAAATTGAGCCTAGCACTGCTATCATGATAGGAGATCGCTACCACGATATTGATGGGGCTCACAAATTCGGCATGGACTCGGTTGGAGTCCTCTTTGGCTATGGAAGCTATTACGAGCTAAGAGCACACAAAGCAACATACATGGTTGAAAATCCCTATGATATAGTCGCCTTGCTTGTGTAAAAAAGAGTAAAAATCTAAAAAAATCGCCATTTAACTATTGACTTGATAAATTATGTGTGCTATGATATAGAACATAATTATTCAAGTTTTATGAATAAAACTCCCAAGGAGATGAACATTATGGATATCAAAATTACAAAAACAACTACTCCAAGAACAATGCCCAAGGAAAGCGAGCTCGGATTTGGTCAATATTTTTCCGACCATATGTTTATAATGGACTACGAGGCAGGCAAGGGCTGGTATAACGCAAGAATTGTTCCCTTTGGAAACATTTCACTTCACCCCGCATCAACCGTGCTCCACTATGGCGCTGAAATCTTTGAGGGCTTAAAGGCATATCGCACCGAAGAGGGCGGAATTCAGCTTTTCAGACCCATGGAAAACATAAGAAGACTAAATCGCTCCGCTGAGCGTATGTGCCTTCCAACCATCGATGAAAATGACGCTCTCGAAATCCTCGAGACCTTCGTTCGCCTCGAGGAAAAATGGGTTCCTAAATCCTTTGGCACATCACTTTACCTTCGTCCTTATATGTTTGGCAATGACGAAACCCTCGGCGTTCATACAGTACATAGAGCAACCTATATGATAATCGCATCACCTAGTGGAAGCTACTATAAGGAAGGCATCAACCCTGTTAAAATCATGATTGAGGACGAGGATGTTCGTACCGTTCGTGGTGGAACAGGCTATGCAAAGTGTGGTGGAAACTACGCGGCCTCGACAAGAGCAGGTGAAAGAGCAAATAAAAAGGGCTATTCACAGGTTCTATGGCTTGATGGAGTTGAAAGAAAGTATATCGAAGAGGTCGGCGCTATGAATGTAATGTTCAAAATCGACGGCGAAATCGTAACTCCTGAGCTTGATAGTGGTTCGATTCTCCCCGGTATAACAAGAAAATCCTGTATTGAGGTATTAAAGAGCCTCGGCTACAAGGTAAGCGAAAGACTACTCAGCATAGACGAGCTACTAGACGCTATGAAGAATGGTAAGCTCGAGGAGGCGTGGGGCTGTGGAACTGCCGCAGTTGTATCTCCTATCGGCAGACTCATGTACGATGATGTTGAATATATTATCAATGACGAGAAAATCGGTGAGGTAACTCAAAAGCTCTATGACATTCTCACAGGAATTCAATGGGGCAAAATCGAGGATACCTATAACTGGGTACATAAGCTCTAATAAAAGATCAAAAAAGCTCTCAAAAATGGGAGCTTTTTTCATTAAAAAATATAACTTTTTACTTTAGTGTGATAAAAAACTAAATTTTTATAAAAAATTTTAAAAAAGGTATTGACAAATCAACATAAATAATATAAAATAAGCGTATATTTTTATATTAAAGACCTTGAAGGGAACAAAATTCATTAAAACGGTCAAGAGAGTCGGCGTTTGGTGCGAGCCGATACGAAAGATGAACATATCTCATCCCTGAGTCGCCAACCGAAAGGAAACGAGTAGATTTGGACGGGTGCTCCCGTTATAGAGTAGTTTGCTGATAGGCAAAATGAGTGGGCGTAAAGCCAATAAGAGTGGTACCACGGAGGAAGCTTCGTCTCTTTTATGCAAGTGGTTGCGTAAAAGAGGCTTTTTTATTTTAAAAACCTCCTTGGAGCAACCCAAATGAACTAACCCGAAGCAAGGAGGATTAATTTATGAAGGGCTATCAAAAGTACACAAAGCAATTTTTCGCACCCGAGGGTGTAACAATGGATTGGGTAAAGAAGGAATACATAGACAAGCCACCGATTTGGTGTAGTGTTGACCTTCGCGACGGAAACCAAGCGCTTATAATTCCTATGAGCCTTGAGGAAAAGCTTGAATTCTTCAAGCTTCTTTGCGAGGTCGGCTTTAAGGAAATCGAGGTCGGCTTTCCTGCAGCCTCTGAAACAGAGTACGAGTTTTGCAGAACTATAATTGAGCAAAACCTAATTCCTGACGATGTAACAATTCAGGTTCTCACACAGTCAAGAGAGCATATTATCGCAAAAACCTTTGAGGCAATCGATGGCGCAAAGCACGCAGTCGTTCACCTCTACAACTCAACATCTGTTGCTCAAAGAGAGCAGGTGTTCAAAAGAGATAAGCAACAAATTATCGATATCGCCACCTTCGGCGCTAAGCTCTGTAAGGAGTATAAGGCAAAGGCGAAGGGCAAAATCACCTTTGAATATTCACCGGAAAGCTTTACCGGCACAGAGCCTGAGTTCGCTGCTGAAATTTGTAACGAGGTAATCAAAATTTGGGAGCCAACCCCCGACGATAAGGTTATTATCAACCTTCCCGTTACAGTATCTCATTCAATGCCACATGTTTACGCAAATCAGGTTGAATACATGGATAAAAACCTTCTTTGTCGTGAAAATGTTATAATCTCACTTCACCCACACAATGACCGTGGATGCGCTATTGCAGATAGTGAAATGGGACTTTTGGCAGGTGGTGACAGAATAGAGGGCACACTCTTTGGAAACGGAGAGAGAACAGGTAATGTGGATATCGTTACTCTCGCTCTTAATATGTTCTCACAGGGTATTGACCCCGGACTTGATTTTACCAACCTTCCTGAAATTACATCGGTCTATGAAAAGGTCACAAGAATGCATGTCTATGAAAGACAGCCATATAGTGGAGCACTCGTATTCGCCGCATTTAGTGGCTCTCATCAGGACGCAATCGCAAAGGGCATGAAGTTTAGAGAGGATAAGGACATTAAATGGACAGTTCCATATCTTCCAATCGACCCAACCGATATAGGACGCGTTTACGAGGCAGATGTTATTCGTATCAACTCCCAATCAGGCAAGGGCGGAATTGGCTATATTATGGAAACACAGTTCAAGCTCAATCTCCCACCAAAAATGCGTGAGGTGTTTGGCTACCATGTCAAGAGCATCTCAGACCATGAGCATAGAGAGCTTCAGCCAATCGAGGTGTACGACATTTTCATGAGAGATTTCGTGAACCTAACCTCAAAAATCAAGGTTGTAAATGCAACCTATAATGACCATATCGACGATGCCGACATTGATGGCATCATCACACTTGAATATAACGGAAATGAAACAACATTGAGAGCAAGTGGAAACGGACGCCTTGACTGCGTAAGCAACGCAATAAAGTCACTTCTCGGAGTAAGCTATACTCTTGAAACCTATACACAGCACGCACTCGAGGGCACAACAAGCTCAAAGGCGGCATCATATGTCAGCATTGTATGTGATGGCAAAACTTATTGGGGCACAGGCATCAGTAGCGATATTAGCCGTTCATCAATCAAGGCTCTTGTAAGTGCTGTAAACATTATGCTTTCTAAATAATAAAGGAGAAAACACAGATGAAATTAACAGGAGCAGAAATCATCATAAAAACCCTAATCGAGCAGGGAGTTACCGATGTGTTTGGATATCCGGGTGGACAGGTAATCAATATTTATGATGCACTCTATAAAAATAGCGATCAAATCAATCATATCTTGACCGCACACGAGCAGGGAGCGGCGCACGCAGCTGATGGCTATTCAAGAGCCACAGGTAAGGTTGGTGTATGTATTGCAACCTCAGGCCCCGGCGCAACAAACCTAGTAACAGGAATTGCAACCGCAATGCTCGACTCAATCCCAATGGTAGCAATCACAGGAAATGTTCCTTGTAGCCTTATCGGTAAGGATAGCTTCCAGGAGATTGATATTACAGGAATTACCCTTCCAATTACAAAGCACAACTATTTCGTAAATAGAATAGAGGACCTAGCCGATAGCATAAGAGAGGCATTCTCAATTGCAAAATCAGGACGCCCCGGACCTGTCCTTGTTGATGTTCCAAAGGATGTTCAAATGGCACTCTATGATTATGAGCCACAGGATGTTGCACCAAAAATCCCTCTTCCACTAGGCGACGAGGATAAAATTGCCGAGGCGATAAAGCTCGTAAATGAGGCAAAGCGTCCATATATTTACATAGGCGGTGGCGCAGCGGGTCTTGGACTAGGCGACGAGATTATTGAGCTTGCAAACAAAATTGATGCTTGCATAGGCTGCACATTCATGGGACTTTCCGCAATCCCTGATGGCTGTGAAAGATTTCTTGGAATGCAGGGTATGCACGGACATTACGCTTCATCAATGGCTCAAAACGAGGCAGACCTCATTATTGGCGTAGGCGTAAGATTTAGTGACAGAGCCACAGGAAATGTATCAAAATACGCAAAAAATTGTAAAATTATTCAGCTAGACCCCGACTTCTCTGAAATCAATAAAAATGTTAAAATTGATTGTGGCATTGTCGGCGATGTTGAGCATTCATTCATGGCTATCGCAAGTGGCTGTGAGGCAAAGAAGAACCCCGAGTGGATGGAGCGTGTTGAGGCTCTCAAGCTCGACGAGGAGCGCTTTGAAAACGAAATCGCAGAAAAGTCAACCGCACCTCTTACACCCAAAAAGGTGTTCGATGTAATAAACGAATGCAAGCCCGCAAATACAGTTATCGTAACAGATGTAGGACAACACCAAATGTGGACTGCCCAATATGTAAAATTCGATAGCGTAAGACGCTTCGTTTCAAGTGGTGGACTTGGCACAATGGGCTTTGGACTTGGCGCAGCAATTGGCGCAAGAGTTGCAACAGGCGATACAACAGTGCTTATCACAGGCGACGGTAGCTTCGGCATGAACCTAAACGAGCTTGCAACAGCCGTATCTCACAATATTCCTGTTGTAATCGTGCTTATGAACAATGGAGTTCTTGGTATGGTTCGCCAATGGCAAACGCTTTTCTTCGGTGCAAGATATTCAAATACCGTGCTTGGTGCAAGACAAACAGATTTTGTAAAGCTTGCTGAGGCGTTTGGAGCTCTAGGCTTTAGAGTAAGCACTCAGGAGGACTTCAACAAGGCATTTGAAGAGGCTCTTGCAAGTGGAAAAACAGTCGTAATTGACACACTTATCGACAAGGATGAATTCGTTCTTCCTATGCTCCCACCGGGTGGCTCAATTGACGATATTATCACAAATGTAAAAAAATAGGAGGACGATATGAAGGACAACAAATTTGTAATCGCTGTTTATGTTGACAACAAATTCGGTGTGCTTACAAGAGTAACAAGTATGTTCACAAGGCGTGGCTTCAACATTGATGCTCTTACCGTTGGAGAAACGGAGCGTCCGGAATATTCTCGTATCACAATCTGCCTAAGTGGTGATGGATACGCAAGAGAACAGCTTATAAATCAGCTAAGAAAGCTCTATAATGTAAAGAAGGTTGATGTCTTAGAGCAGGATTGTATCAAGCGAGAGCTTATGCTTTTAAAGGTTAAATACACCAAAGATTCAAGAGCAGATATCCTTGCCGCAACCGATGTTTACAGAGCAAAGGTAATCGACTACACAACAGACGAAATGTGTATCGAGGTAACAGGCGACCCAACAAAGATTGATGCGTTTATCAAGCTTATGATCCCATTCGGCATAATCGAAATGTGTCGTACAGGAATTGTAGCGCTTGAGCGTGGAAATACAACATTATTTGATTAAAATTTATAATTATTTTTAAAGGAGACAAAAACAATGTCAAACACAACTGCAAGAATTTACTATCAACAGGATTGCGATCTTAACAAGCTCAACGGTAAAACCGTTGCAATCATCGGCTATGGCTCACAGGGCCACGCTCATGCACTCAACCTTAAGGACTCAGGCGTAAATGTAATCGTAGGTCTTTACGAGGGAAGCAAGAGCTGGGCAAAGGCAGAGAAGGCAGGACTTAAGGTTATGACCGCCGCTGACGCTGCAAAGAATGCGGACCTTATCATGATTCTTATCAACGACGAAAAGCAAGCTAAGCTTTACAAGGAAAGCATTGAACCAAATCTTACTGAGGGCAAGACACTCGCATTCGCACACGGCTTTAACATTCACTTTGGCTGCATTAAGCCACCAAAGAATGTAAATGTAATCATGGTTGCTCCTAAGGGCCCGGGTCACACAGTTCGTTCGGAGTATCAGGTAGGTAAGGGAGTTCCTTGTCTTATCGCTATTCACCAAGACGCAACAGGCGACGCTCTCGATATCGGTCTAGCATATGCTCTAGGTATCGGTGGAGCAAGAGCAGGCGTTCTTGAAACAACCTTCCGTACAGAAACAGAAACAGACCTATTCGGAGAGCAAGCAGTTCTTTGTGGTGGTGTTTGTGCACTTATGCAGGCAGGCTTTGAAACTCTTGTTGAGGCAGGCTATGACCCAAGAAACGCATACTTCGAGTGCATTCACGAGATGAAGCTCATAGTTGACCTCATTTACCAAAGTGGCTTCGAGGGCATGAGATACTCAATTTCTAATACAGCTGAATATGGTGACTATATCACCGGACCAAAGATCATCACCGACGAAACAAAGAAGGCTATGAAGAAGGTTCTTTCGGATATCCAAGACGGAACATTCGCAAAGGAATTCTTGCTTGATATGTCAGATGCCGGCGCTCAGGTACACTTCAACGCTATGAGAAAGATCGCATCAGAGCATCCAAGCGAAATCGTAGGTAAGGAAATCAGAGAGCTTTATAGCTGGGCTGACGAGGAAAAATTCATCAATAACTAATCGAGGCACAAAATGATTAAGGAAACAATTGTAGATGGAGCGCACAACGCCCCTCACCGTTCACTCTATAAGGCATTAGGCCTTACAAGAGAGGAGCTAGACCGTCCTCTTATCGGTATTGTCAGCTCCTATAACGAAATTGTTCCGGGACATATGAATCTTGATAAAATCACACAGGCTGTAAAGCTAGGCGTAGCAATGGCAGGTGGAACACCAATTATGTTCCCCGCAATTGCTGTGTGTGATGGTATCGCTATGGGTCATGTAGGAATGAAGTATTCACTTGTAACTCGTGACCTAATTGCAGACTCAACCGAGGCTATGGTAATGGCTCACGGCTTTGATGGTCTTGTTATGATACCAAACTGTGATAAAAATGTCCCCGGACTTCTAATGGCTGCCGCAAGACTTAACATTCCAACAGTGTTTGTTAGTGGCGGACCAATGCTCGCAGGAAGAGTAGATGGACACAAGACTAGCCTTTCAAGTATGTTTGAGGCAGTAGGCTCATATAAGGCAGGCACTCTTGACGAGTGTGGACTTTGTGAGTTTGAAAACAAGGCTTGCCCAACCTGTGGCTCTTGCTCAGGAATGTACACAGCCAATTCAATGAACTGTCTTACAGAGGTTCTCGGAATGGGACTTCGTGGAAATGGCACTATCCCCGCTGTGTATTCGTCAAGAATAGAGCTTGCAAAGCACGCAGGAATGCAGGTAATGGAGCTTGTAAGAGCAGGAATTCGTCCAAGAGATATAATGACTGCCGAGGCAATCAAAAACGCAATCACAGCCGATATGGCTCTCGGTTGCTCAACAAATAGCATGCTTCACTTGCCTGCGATCGCAAACGAGTGTGGCGTAGAGTTTAACCTTGACGATGTGAATACGATAAGCGAGCGTACACCTAACCTTTGCCATCTCGCTCCGGCAGGCCCAACCTATATGGAGGATCTAAACGAGGCAGGCGGAGTTTATGCAGTGCTTACAGAGCTTGATAAGCTCGGTCTTATTGACACAAGCGTTTTGACCTGCACAGGCAAAACAATGAAGGAAAATCTCGAGGGAGTTAGAAACCTCAACCCCGAGGTAATAAGACCAATCGATAACCCATTCACTAAAACAGGTGGAATCGCAGTTCTTAAGGGCAACCTCGCTCCTGATGGATGCGTTGTAAAGAGAAGTGCTGTTGCTCCCGAAATGCTCGTTCACGAAGGCCCTGCAAAGGTTTACGAGAGCGAGGAGGAGGCAATTAGCGCAATTTACGCAGGTAAGATAGTAAAGGGCGATGTTGTCGTTATTCGTTATGAAGGACCAAGTGGTGGCCCTGGTATGAGAGAAATGCTCTCTCCAACCTCTGCTATTGCAGGAATGGGACTTGATAAGGATGTTGCTCTTATCACCGATGGACGCTTCTCAGGTGCAACTCGTGGCGCATCAATTGGCCATGTGTCCCCCGAGGCAGTAAGTGGAGGCACAATTGCCTATGTAATGGACGGAGATATAATTTCAATCAATATCCCCGAATATAAAATCGAGCTTAAGGTAAGCGATGAGGAGCTAAACAGAAGAAGAGAAACGATGCCCATCAAGCGTAAGGAAAATATCACAGGATATCTCAAGCGCTATGCTTCTATGGTATCCTCAGCCGACAAGGGCGCAATTATCAATCGCTAATAACGGCGAACTTCGTTGTTGCTCCTCAATGGCGACCTTGACTATCACAAAGATAGCCTGCGCCCGCCATTTGCGGTGCGCCTAGAATTTCTTGTTCTAATCGATTGATATAATATCGGTCGCTAAAAGCTTTATGCTTCGTTATACATCGTTGCTCCTGCATTGCGACCAACCGTACGCCAAGTACGCCTTCGCCCGCTATTTGCGGTGCGCCTTGTCTGACTTGCCCTAAACGGTTAATAACTATCAAATATAGTAAAAACAAAACCGCCCACCACTTTTGGTGGTGGGCATACCAAAGCGCATTAAAGCTTAGTGCGCTTTGGTATGAATTAAGATTGAAAGGAAATAAAATTATGCCAATGACAATGACACAAAAAATTCTTGCTTCACACGCAGGGCTTGATAGCGTAGAGGCAGGACAGCTTATTTTGGTTAGCCTTGACAGAGTTTTAGGAAATGATATCACATCTCCTGTCGCTATCAAGGAATTTAACAAAATTGGCGTTGAAAATGTATATGATACCGAAAAGGTAACAATGGTTATGGACCATTTTGCTCCTAACAAGGACATAAAGGCTGCTGTGCAGTGCAAAATGTGTCGTGACTTCTGCGAGGAGAAGAGAGTAACTCATTTCTACGATGTAGGAAGAATGGGCATTGAGCACGCGCTTCTTCCCGAAAAGGGACTTGTTGTATCAGGCGATGTTGTAATCGGCGCTGATTCTCATACCTGTACATATGGCGCACTAGGCGCTTTCTCAACAGGCGTTGGCTCAACCGATATGGCTTGTGGAATGGCAACAGGTAAGGCTTGGTTCAAGGTTCCATCAGCTATTAAATTCGTTCTTACAGGCAAGCTCGGTAAATATGTTTCCGGTAAGGATGTAATCCTTCACATTATCGGTAAAATAGGCGTTGATGGCGCTCTTTATAAGTCAATGGAATTCGTAGGAGAGGGCTGTTCTGAGCTTACAATCTATGACCGTCTTACAATTTGCAACATGGCAATTGAGGCTGGTGCGAAGAATGGTATCTTCGAGGTTGACGAGCAAACGATTGAGTACATAAAGCAAAGAAGCGACAGAGAAATCGTTTCCTATAAGGCAGACCCTGACGCTATCTATGACGAGGTTTACGAAATCGACCTTTCCACCATTAAATCAACAGTTGCATTCCCACACCTACCGGAAAATACAAGAACAATCGACGAGGTCGGCGACATAAAAATCGACCAAGTGGTTATCGGCTCTTGCACAAACGGTCAATATAAGGACATTGAAGAGGCTGCTATGATTCTCAAGGGAAGAAAGGTAGCAAAGCATGTTCGTGCAATCATCATTCCTGCAACACAGGATATATATCTAAGAGCAGTTGAAAATGGTCTTGTTAAAATCTTTATCGAGGCAGGCTGTGTAGTTTCAACTCCAACCTGTGGACCATGCCTTGGTGGATATATGGGTATTCTTGCCGCAGGCGAAAGAGCAGTAGCTACAACCAATCGTAACTTTGTTGGAAGAATGGGCGATGTTACAAGTGAGGTTTACCTTGCATCACCTGCAGTTGCCGCAGCAAGCGCAATCGCAGGAAAAATCGCAGACCCAAACAATATATAAGGAGGAGCAGGCAATGAAATTTTCAGGAAAAGTAATTAAATATGGCGATAATGTTGACACCGATGTTATAATTCCGGCAAGATATCTAAACACAAGCGACCATAGCGAGCTTGCATCTCACTGTATGGAGGATATCGACAAGGATTTCACCAAAAAGGTTGAAAAGGGCGATATTATGGTTGCAGGCTTCAACTTTGGCTGTGGATCATCAAGAGAGCACGCACCAATCGCAATCAAGGCAAGTGGAATTTCCCTTGTAATCGCAAAAACCTTTGCAAGAATTTTTTATCGTAACGCAATCAATATCGGTCTTGCAATCGTTGAATGCCCTGAGGCAGCTGAGGCAATCGAGGACGGACATAAGGTAGAGGCAGACCTTGATAATGGAATAATCTATGACCTAACATCAGGCAAGGAATTCAAAACACAGCCCTTCCCCGAATTTATTCAAAAGATAATTACAAACGGCGGACTCATTGAGTCGATTCGTCGTGGCGATATTAAGTGAGGATACAAAAATGAACTTGAATATAGCACTTTTAAAGGGTGATGGAATAGGACCGGAGATCGTCGATAGCGCGGTGCGCGTGCTAGAGGTGGTTGGAGAAAAATTTGGACATACCTTTACCTTCACTCCATACGATATAGGTGGCTGTGCAATAGATAAGCACGGTAAGCCACTACCCGAGGAAACAGTAGAGGGCTGTCTTAAGGCAGATAGCGTTCTTCTCGGCGCAGTTGGTGGACCAAAATGGGACACTCTACCGGGCAATATGCGTCCCGAAAAGGCACTTCTCGGTATTCGCTCCGCTATGAATTTGTTTACAAATCTTCGTCCCGCAAAGCTTTATCCTGCGCTCAAGGGTGAATGCCCACTTCGTGCAGATATCGTTGAAAATGGCTTCGATATCATGATCGTTCGTGAGCTTACAGGAGGCATATACTTTGGTGAGCGTGGAATGAGAGAGGGAAAATATGGTGAGGAAGCATACGATACCGAATGCTATTCTCGCATGGAAATTGAAAGAATTGCAAGAGTTGCCTTTGAAAGCGCAAGAAAGAGAAGAGGCAAGCTTATCAGCATTGATAAGGCAAATGTTCTCGAAAGCTCTCGCCTTTGGAGAAAAATCGTTCACGAAATCGCAAGCGAATATCCCGATGTTGAATGCACCGATATGCTCGTCGATAACGCCGCTATGCAGCTGGTTCGTAATCCCGCACAATTCGATGTTATCGTAACATCAAATATGTTTGGAGATATCCTATCTGATGAGGCATCACAAATCACAGGCTCAATAGGAATGCTCCCATCTGCATCTCTTAACGAAACAACAAGAGGCCTTTACGAGCCGATTCATGGCTCAGCTCCTGATATTGCAGGACAAAACAAGGCAAACCCAATCGCAACAATCCTTTCAGGCGCTATGATGCTTCTTTACTCATTTGGTCTATCAGCTGAAAGCGATGCTATCGTAAACGCAGTTGATAAGGTGCTCGAGGCTGGCTATCGCACAGCAGATCTCGCTCACGGCGCAGAGGCTCTCGGCACTAAGGAAATCACAGATAAGATAATAGAGTTTATTTAATATGTCAAAAATACAAGAAATTTACCTTCGTCTTTGTATGACCAGCGTGTTTAGCAAGGTTCTTGAAAAGCCACTTCTTGTGCATTTTTCAAGCTATTGCAACGCACAAAAAAAGGACGAAAAAATTAAGGCATATGCCTCTTTTGTAAATGAAATCTATACACAGGGTGGCTCGCTTACCGATTTGGTATGCCGTCTTGTTTTAGAGGACGAAAATGTTTACATAAAGGCGATGGCTGGTCATGTGGAAATTAATGACCATGTAAAAGAGGCAACAATGGTGGAGCTAAAGGCATTCGAGGAGCTCTCACAGCTAACACCCGAGGACTTTATGCAGGATATGGAAATACCATACGCATCTCCCTATGCAACCTCGCCACTGGATTTTGCAACAGCGTATGAAAACAGAGTAGCAAATCTCGATAGATTCGGCTATGGAATTTTCTCCTCATACTGTATGTTCCGTCTGTCTGACGATAAGGTTATAGAGCCAATTGTCAGCGCCGATAGAACATCAATATCTAAATTTGTCGGCTACGAAAGCGAAAGACAAAGCGTAATTGATAATACAATCGCATTCATCGAGGGACGCCCGGGCGCAAACATATTACTATGTGGAGATGCCGGCACAGGTAAATCATCAACCGTCAAGGCTGTGGCAAACCACTTCTTTGATCGTGGTATTCGCCTAATTGAGCTTCGTAAGGATCAGCTCTGCCACCTTCCGTATGTAATGGGCAAGATAAGCGAAAATCCGCTTAAATTTATAATCTTCATTGACGATTTGTCCTTTAACAAAAATGACGATAACTTCAGCATGCTAAAGGCAGCTCTTGAGGGTAGCGCAAGCGCTAAGGCAGATAATGCAGTCATCTACGCAACCTCGAATCGCAGACACATCATCAAGGAAACCTTTGGTGACCGTGTTGGTGACGATGTTCATAGAAACGACACCTTACAAGAAAATCTCTCCCTCTCGGAGCGCTTTGGACTTATCGTCCTGTTCCAAAAGCCATCAAAGGCTCTGTATCTTGAAATTGTGCACGAGCTTGCAAAAAGAAACGGCATAGAAATGGAAATCTCCGAGCTTGATGTAAAGGCAGAGGCGTTTGCCCTTCGTCGAGGAAATCGTAGCGCAAGATGCGCTGAGCAATTTATAGAAAGCCTAATGTAAATCGAAAGGATTAATAAAATGCTAACACTTGATAATGTTTACCGTGCAAGCCATGTGCTAAAGCCGGTTGTTCGTAAAACAGATATAATCTACGCTCCAAAGCTCAAAAAGGGCATAGAGCTCTACCTAAAAACAGAGAACCTTCAAATAACAGGCTCGTTCAAGGTAAGAGGCTCATACTACAAAATGTCAAAATTAAGCGATGAGGAAAGGGCAAGAGGAGTTATTGCTTGCTCTGCGGGAAATCACGCACAGGGTGTCGCTCTTTCAGCTCAAAAGAACGGAATTAAGGCCGTAATTTGCTTGCCTGACGGAGCACCAATCTCAAAAATCGAGGCAACCAAGAGCTATGGCGCTGAGGTTTGTCTTGTTGAGGGCGTATATGATGACGCTTATAAGAAGGCTCTCTCCCTTCGCGACGAAATGGGCTATACCTTCATTCACCCATTCGATGACGAGGATGTGATCGCAGGACAAGGCACAATCGCCCTTGAAATTGTTGATCAGCTACCCGACCTTGATGCTATAATCGTTCCAATCGGTGGTGGTGGACTTATCTCCGGTATTGCATATACTATCAAATCCATCAATCCAAATGTTAAGGTATATGGCGTACAGGCGTCAGGCGCTCCATCAATGCTAAGATCCGTTGAGGATCATCAAATCGAGGAGCTTGAAAGCGTTTCAACCATCGCAGATGGTATCGCAGTAAAGAAGCCCGGTAGCCTTACATACGAAATTTGCTCAAAATATGTTGATAAGATAGTAACCGTAACCGACGACGAAATCTCCGCCGCAATTCTAGCACTCATGGAACAGCATAAGCTCGTAACCGAGGGCGCGGGAGCAGTCGCAGTTGCAGCGGCTATGTTTGGCAAGCTAGACCTAGAGGGCAAAAAGACCGTTTGCTTGCTTTCCGGTGGTAATATTGATGTTACCATTCTTTCAAGAGTAATCAAGCGTGGCCTTTTGATGTCGGGCAGAACCTGTCAGCTAATGATAGAACTCGTAGATAAGCCCGGTCAGCTCAAAAATGTATCAAGAATTATCGCCGATCTTGGTGGTAATGTAATCTCCGTTCACCATGAAAGAGCAAATGAGGGCTCTAATGTAAACGGATGCTACCTACGCATAGTTCTTGAAACAAGAAACTTTGAGCATATTCAAGAGATCGAAAAGGCGCTTTGCGACTTCGGATTTAAGCTACTTTAAGGAGAATAAAAATGGCAAATAAAATTTCAACAAATAAAGCACCATCAGCAATAGGTCCATATTCACAGGCAGTGGTGCACGCAGGACTCGTATATACATCAGGACAAATCGCAATCAATCCTGAGACAGGTAATATCGAGGCAAGCGATATCGTAGGACAAACAGAGCAGGTTATGAAAAACCTTGGCGCAGTTCTTGAGGCTGCAGGCTCTAGCTTTGATAAGGCAATAAAAACAACCTGTTTTCTTGCTAACATTGCCGATTTTGGCGCATTTAACGAGATATATGGAAAATATTTCACCTCGAAGCCGGCACGCTCATGCGTTGCTGTAAAGGATCTTCCAAAGGGAGCTCTTGTTGAGGTTGAGGTAATCGCAGAGGTATAATTACAAAATCCGCTTTTTACAAGCGGATTTTGCCCGTTTTTAGAAAGATGAATAACGATAAAAATAATAAACGAAAATTAAAGGAAACGCTCCTAGATATCCTTTTAGAGATAGGAATAGGACTTATATTGTTTGGCATAGGAATTGGCGTCTTGTCCCTTTTTGGACAAAGTCCCGACGAGGTTGATTTTGATATTGCTATGCTCGTAGGAGTAGGCGTTGTATTGGTTATCGTAATCGCCTTTTGTGTTGTCATTCACATAATAAAGAGCAAAAAACGCTCTAAAAACGACATGGCTGAGCAAGAAATTCCACCCGAGGATAAAGAACCTAAATAAATATATAAATAAAATTCATAAAACCCCTTGACATTGTATAATGTTAGTAGTATAATTTAGCTAATTAAAGTGCTAAAGTGATAAAGTGAGGATTAAAATGAAGAAATTACATACCGAAGAGGTTGACACACTTTTTGAAGCGATACTTTCTCTTGAAAGCGTTGAGGAATGCTATAAATTCTTTGAGGATGTGTGCACAATCCGCGAAATTCTCGATATTGCCCAAAGATTAAAGGCTGCCAAAATGCTTAAGGCAGGAGAAAATTACGCTGTAATAAGCAGAGAAACGGGAATGAGCACTGCGACCATATCAAGAGTTAGCAAATGTCTTGAATATGGAGACGGTGGCTACGAGCTCGCACTTGAGCGTCTTGCGCAAAAGGGGATAAAATAATGATTGACGAAAAGATTTTCAAAAATGAGGAAAGGGCAATTTTCGCTCTTCGATCACTATATAGACAATACGGATACCTTCCGTTTAAAATGAGCAAATTTGAGGAATATGACCTATATGTTCAAAACAAGGACTTTCTTGTAAGCGATAGAGTCATAACCTTTAACGATACAAGTGGACGCCTTTTGGCGCTAAAGCCCGATGTAACCCTCTCAATTATAAAAAACACCACCGACGAGACAGGCTGTAAGCAAAAGGTTTGCTATAACGAAAATGTTTACCGTGTTTCAGGTAGCACTCATCAATTCAAGGAAATAATGCAAACAGGACTTGAATGTATTGGTGATATTGATATTCTTGATATTTTCGAGGTTGTAGCTCTTGGCGCACAAAGCCTTTCACTCATTAGTGACACATTCGCTCTTGACCTCTCACACATGGGAATTGTTTCAGCAATCTTGGATGAGGCATCATCTGATGAGCTGTTCAAAAAAGAAGCAATCGCCCTTATCGCAAATAAAAACATCCACGAGCTAAGGGCACTTTGTCAAGGCTATCAAATAAGCGAGGAGAGCACTAGTGCAATAATCACCCTAGTTACAACCTATGGCGAAACGACACAGGTATTAAATGCTCTTTGTGGTATTTGTAAAAGCGAAAGGGCAAGGGAGGCTTACGCCCAGCTAAGCGCACTTTGCACATATCTTGAAGCGACAAGCTATAAAAATCAAATCAAGCTCGATTTTTCAGTTGTAAACGATATGAATTACTATAACGGAATTGTTTTCAAGGGCTTCTTGAATGGTATTCCCGAAAGCGTTCTCTCCGGAGGAGAATATGGAATGCTTTTACAAAAAATGGGAAGAAAAAGCAACGCAATCGGCTTCGCTATCTATCTTGATCTCCTAGAAGGGCTTGAGGGCGAGAGATGCGATTATGATGTTGATACGCTCATACTATATGATGACGCAACACAGGACATAGCACTCACTAAAAAAAGAGAGCTAATTGAGCAAAAAAGAAGCGTCAGCGCTCAAAGGTCAATTCCAAGCAAGCTAAGATATAGAGAGTTGCTTGATTTAAGAGAGGGGGAGAGCAAATGATCAATGTAGCACTTCCAAAGGGACGCCTAGGCGAAAAGGTCTATGCAATGTTCGAAAGGGCAGGATATGAGTGCCCCTCTATTAAGGAAAATAACAGAAAGCTTATATTTGAAAACGCCGATAAGGGAATTCGCTATTTCTGGGTAAAGCCCTCTGATGTTTCAATCTATGTAGAACGAGGCGCAGCCGATATAGGAGTGTGTGGCAAGGATATTTTGCTTGAATATTCTCCCGATGTTTATGAGCTCCTAGACCTAAACCTAGGTAAATGCAGAATGGCAGTCGCAGCAAAGCGTGATTTCTATGACGATAATCAAAAAACGCTCAAGGTCGCAACAAAATTCGTTAATATCGCAAGAGGCTTCTACGCTTCAAAATGTCGCGATATTGATATAATTAAGCTAAATGGCTCTATCGAGATTGCGCCAATCTTGGGCCTTTCCGATGTCATTGTCGATATCGTCGAAACAGGCACAACCTTAAAGGAAAATAACCTAGAGGTCGTAGAAACAATAGTGCCAATCAGCGCTCGTCTTGTCGCAAACAAGGCAAGCTTTAAATTCAAAACCGAGGAAATCGAAAAAATCGTTGAAAGCATAAGAGAACAGGTAGAAAATAATGATTAAGATTTATAAATATGGCGAGGTGTCAAATAGCGAAATCTTCGCTCGTGATAATATCGCATCAGGAGTTGAGGGCGTAGTTGCTGAAATTATCGCAAATGTAATCAAAAACGGTGACGAGGCGCTCCTTGAATACTCTAGAAAATTTGACAAGGCAGAGCTTAACTCTCTTGAGGTAAGCTCAGAGGAAATCGACGAGGCTTTCGCGAGCGTCGATGACGAGTTTATACAAATTCTAAGAGAGGCAGCAGAGAATATTCGCTCCTTCCATCAAAGACAGGTAAGGAACAGCTTTGTAATAAGCGAAAATGATGGTGTTGTAACAGGACAAAAGGTAATGCCAATTGAAAAGGTCGGTCTCTATGTTCCGGGTGGAACTGCCGCATATCCATCAACTGTTCTTATGGACTCTATCCCTGCTAAAATCGCAGGCTGTGCCGAAATAGTAATGGTTACTCCACCATCTAAGGATGGTAAGGTAAATCCCGTTATTTTAGCCGCTGCAAAAATTGCAGGAGTTGACAGAATATTTAAGGTAGGCGGAGCACAGGCAATCGCAGCCCTCGCATATGGAACTAAGAGTATTCCTAAGGTTGATAAAATCGTAGGCCCGGGTAATGCATATGTTGCCGAGGCCAAAAAGCAGGTGTTTGGCAAGGTTTCAATTGATATGATTGCAGGACCTAGCGAAATACTTGTTGTCGCAGATAGCACATGTAATCCAAGCTTTGTCGCAGCAGACCTGCTCTCACAGGCCGAGCATGATAAAATGGCAAGTGCAGTGCTCGTTTGCGATAGCTACGATTTTGCTAAGCGTGTAAGCGACGAGCTGGAACGACAAATCCCAACACTTCCAAGAGCGGAAATCGCAAGATGCTCAATTGATAATAACGGAAAAATCATTGTAGCAGAGGGCAATTTAATGCTCGCAATAGATATTGCAAACGAGATAGCTCCGGAGCATCTTGAAATCTGTGTAGATAATCCGTTCGACTATCTTGACAAAATCAAGCACGCAGGCTCAATTTTTATGGGCAAGAATTGTCCCGAGGCACTGGGAGATTACTTCGCAGGACCAAACCACACCCTTCCAACAAGTGGAACAGCAAGATTTTCAAGCGCACTTAGCGTTGATGACTTTGTAAAGAAATCTCAATTCGTTTACTATTCAAGAGAAGCACTTGGAAGAGTAGCTGATAAGGTTTCATATTTTGCTAAAAAGGAAGGACTTGACGCACACGCAAGAAGTGCAACAATTCGCTTTGAGGATTTAAAATGAGTAGATTTTTCAGTAGTAAATATTCATCACTTGAGCCATATACACCGGGTGAACAGCCAAGGGATATGAAATATATAAAGCTAAACACAAACGAATCCCCCTTTCCACCATCATCAGCTGTAATAGAGGCAGTAAGAGAAGAGGGTGGCAGATTACAGCTTTATAGCGACCCTGAGTGTACACCGCTTGTCGCAAAATGCGCAGAGCTCTATGGAGTAAAAAAGACACAGGTGCTTATGACAAATGGCTCTGATGAAATTCTAAACTTTGCATTTATGGCATTTTGCGATAAGGACAACCCAATCGTATTTCCTGATATCACCTATGGCTTTTATCCTGTATTTGCAGAGCTAAACGGAATTCCATATGAGCAAATACCCTTAAGGGACGATTTTACAATTGATGTAAACGATTACATAGGAATAAATAAGAATATCGTAATTGCAAATCCTAACGCTCCAACGGGAATTGCCCTCTCACTTGATGAAATAGAAAAGATAGTAAAATCAAACCCCAATAATGTGGTTATAATTGATGAGGCTTATGTAGATTTTGGCGCTCAAAGCGCGGTAAGTCTTGTTGATAAATACGATAATTTAATAGTTACTCAAACCTTTTCAAAATCTCGCTCTCTTGCAGGAGCAAGGCTAGGCTTTGGAATTGCGTGCGAGGCGCTAATAAATGATATGAATACAATAAAGTATTCAACTAATCCATATAATGTCAATCGTATGACCATGATGGCAGGCTATATGGCACTTTGTGACAACGATTATTATATGAATAACTGTAAAACCATAATCGAAAACAGAGCCTATACAAAGAGCGCGCTTGAAGCACTCGGCTTTGAGGTTCTTTTATCAAGCGCTAACTTCCTTTTCGCTAAAAGTGATAAAATCACAGGCGAGGAGCTATACCTTAAGCTAAAGCAAAACGGAATTTTAATCCGTCACTTTACAAAGGAAAGAATAAAGGATTTTAACAGAATTACAATAGGTACGCTTGAGCAAATGAAGATATTCATTCAAGCGACAGAAAAAATTATAAGGGAGCTTTAAAAATGAGAGTATCCGAAATCAAAAGAAAAACAGGCGAAACAGATATTTGCCTAAAAATAAATCTTGATGGTAAGGGAGAGTCAAAAATAGACACAGGGTGTGGTTTTCTTGACCATATGCTAACCCTTTTTGCAAAGCACGCTCGATACGACCTCGAGGTTAAGTGTATTGGTGACACCAATGTTGATTACCACCACACCAGCGAGGATGTTGCAATTTGTCTTGGCAAGGCAATCTATGATGCGCTAGGAGAAAAAAGAGGAATTCGTCGCTATGGTGACATTATTTTGCCAATGGACGAGGCACTAATTATGTGTGCTATTGATATCTCGGGCAGAGATTATCTTGGCTATGCGCTTGAAATTCCTGCATACAAGGTCGGCGATTTTGATACAGAGCTATGCGAGGAATTCTTCCGTGCCCTTGTTCGCGAGGCTAAGCTCACTCTCCACCTAAGACAAATCACAGGCGCTAATTCGCACCATATAATCGAGGGCGCATTCAAGGCAGTAGCAAGAGCCATGTCAAGCGCAACCTCAATTGACGAAAGATATGCGCTCGAAATCCCCTCAACTAAAGGAGTAATTTAATAACATGATAGCCGTAATAGATTATGGCGTCGGCAATCTCTTTTCACTTAGCTCATCTCTTGATATGATAGGCGCAAAAAGCGTAATCACATCAGATGCAGAGCAAATAAGGAAAGCAGATAAAATCATCTTGCCGGGAGTTGGCGCATTTGCCGATGCTATAAAAAAGCTTCGTGAAAAGGGTCTTGATAAGCTCATAATAGACGAGGCAAAAAAAGGCAAGCCAATTATGGGCATATGCCTTGGAATGCAGCTTTTATTTGAAAAAAGCTATGAATATGGAGAGCATACAGGACTTGGTCTTTTAAAAGGAAGCGTAGTTCCTATGCAGGGAATAATTCCAACAGAGCTTAAAATTCCACACATAGGCTGGAATGCCCTTCATATAAAAGCAAAGCACCCAATTTTTAAATACATAAAAGAGAATGACTATGTGTATTTTGTGCACTCATATTTTGCAACAGATTGTGAGGATAGCCTTCTGGCAACAACTGAATATGGAGCAGAGTTAACCTCTGCTGTGGCACTTGATAATGTAACAGGCTGTCAATTCCACCCCGAAAAAAGTGGAGATATAGGACTTAGCATACTAAGGGCATTTGATGAGTGGGAGGCTACAAAATGAATATTTTTCCCGCAATAGACCTCTTTGATAAAAAGGCGGTTCGTCTTTTTAAGGGCGACTATAATCAAATGACAATATATAGCGAAAATCCAATCGAAATCGCTCGCGATTTTGAGGCGCAGGGCGCGAAATTCATACACATGGTTGACCTAGAGGGCGCAAAGGATGGCACAACACCCAATCTTGAAATTGTCGCTCAGGTGGCGCGCGAAACAGGACTTTTTGTTGAAATCGGTGGCGGAATTCGCTCAATGGAAACACTCAAAAAATATTTTGATGCAGGAGTTGAGCGCGCAATTTTAGGCACAGTTGCCGTAACAAACGAGGAGTTTTTAAAGGAAGCAATCAGCACCTATGGCGATAAAATAGCAGTTGGTGCAGATGTTAAGGATGGCTATATTGCAATCAAGGGCTGGCTTGAAAAATCCACATTCACCCTTGACGCCTTCTTCGCAAAAATGCAAGAGCTAGGCGTAAAAACCATAATTTGCACCGATATTTCAAAGGATGGCGCTATGCGTGGCACTAACCTTGAAATGTACGCCGAGCTTTCAAAAAAATATTCCGTTGACATAGTTGCGTCGGGAGGAGTATCTACAATTAGCGATATTGAACAGCTAAGAAAAATGAACCTCTATGGCGCAATAATAGGAAAGGCGTACTACACAGGCGCAATAAATCTAAGAGAAGCAATCGAGGTGGCGAAATGATAACAAAAAGAATTATTCCGTGCCTTGATGTTAAGGACGGACGAGTTGTAAAGGGCGTGAATTTTCTAGGACTTGCCGATGTTTCATCGCCTGTCAAGCTCGCAAAATTTTACTCTGAGAGTGGCGCTGACGAGCTTGTGTTTTATGACATAACCGCAAGCGCGGAGGGAAGAGCGCTGTTCACCGACATTCTAAGAGAGGTCGCAAAAACAATATTTATTCCACTCACCGTCGGTGGTGGCATAAATTCTGTCGAGGACTTTGATAGAGTGCTTAAATGTGGCGCTGATAAGGTTAGCGTAAATTCAGGTGCTATAAGAAACCCCGAGCTGATTTCTCTTGCCGCCCAAAAATATGGAAATCAATGTGTTGTCATATCAGCCGATATAAAAAGAGTTGATGGCACATTTAGAGTTTTCGCTAAGGGCGGACGCGAGGATACAGGAATGGAGGCAATCTCGTGGATTAAAAAATGCGTCGCAAATGGCGCAGGCGAGGTTGTTGTAAATTCCATTGATACCGATGGCGTAAAGCGTGGCTTCGACATAGAAATGCTAAAGGCTGTAAGAGAGGCTGTAAATGTTCCTGTAATCGCATCTGGCGGTGCTGGCTGTATTCAGGATTTTGTAACTCTCTTTAAGGAAATTCCCGATATGGATGCGGGGCTTGCCGCATCAATCTTCCATTTTGGAGAGGTTCAAATTAGCGACCTAAAAAGAGAGCTCGCTGAAAACGACATAATAGTGAGGTTGTAAAAATGATTAATATAGATGAACTAAAATTTGACGAAAAGGGACTAATTCCCGCCGTTGTTGTTGATAGCATCACAAAAGAGGTGCTAACAGTAGCATATATGAACAAGGAAAGCCTTCAAATTTCAATGGAAAAGGGCTTGACATGCTTTTATAGCAGATCAAGACAGGAGCTTTGGCTAAAGGGCGAAACAAGTGGAAATTATCAGCACATCGTGTCAATTACCGCCGATTGCGATAATGACGCGCTTGTAGTAGTTGTTGAAAAGGACGGTCCGGCTTGCCATACAGGCACAAGCTCTTGCTTTACAAGACCTGTATATCAAAGCCCGGAGCTTCACGAGTTTACTCTCCAAGGGCTTTACGACCTTCTTGTAGGACGCAAGAACGATCGCCCCGAGGGCTCATATACAACATATCTGTTCGACAAGGGAATTGATAAAATTCTTAAAAAGGTTGGCGAGGAATGCACTGAGGTAATTATAGCCGGCAAGGCTGACGATAAGGCAGAAACTATTTATGAAATTGCTGACCTTGCATATCATGTAATGGTGCTTATGGTTCAAATGGGAATTAGCGTTGAGGAAATTCATCGTGAGCTTGCATCAAGACACATAATCGACCACAAGGTGAAGCAGGAGAAGATGACACAATGATTAAGCTATCAACCTATCATCTTCATACCACCTTCAGCGACGGAGAATTCCCACCTGCCGAAATGATTCGCGTGGCGATAAATTTTAAGTGTAAGGAAATTGGCTTTAGCGACCACGCACCCATGGACTTTGATTGCTGTTGGAGTATGAAAAAGGAAGAAATTCCTGACTATGTATCTGTAATAGAGGCTCTTCGAGAGGAGAAGAAGGAGCAAATCAAGGTTTATCTAGGAATAGAGCAGGATTATTTTTCTCCCGAGCCCACCTTCAAGCCCGACTATATTATCGGCTCGGTTCATTACATCTTGAAGGACGGACATTATCTTGAAATAGATAAAAGCGCCGAGGTAATGAAAAATAATATAGATACCTATTATAATGGCGATGTTTACGCATATTGCGAGGACTATTACGCTCTTGTTGCCGATATCTATAATAAAACCCAATGCGATATTATCGGTCATTTTGACCTCGTTACAAAGTTTAATGAGAAAATGCCTATAATAGACACCTCTCACCCAAGATATGTAAATGCAGTAAATAAAGCAATCGAGGCGTTAATAAAAACTCCTGCCACCTTTGAAATTAATACAGGAGCAATCGCAAGAGGATATCGCACAAAGCCATATCCCAGCGAGGAAATAATTTTACAGCTAAGAGATATGGGCGAGGTGTTCGTTTTAAATTCAGATACTCATACAGATTATACGATAACCTATAATCTCAACGAATACGCAAGAATTTTCGATAAAATGGGCATAAAATATATAAAATCCCTTGAAGAAATTCTACAAAAATAATTGAAGCTATTAAAAGAGGCTGTTGCATTTGCAACAGCCTCTTTTATCTTTAAATTGTTAAATCAACCTCATAATCTCCATAAGATACGGGAATACCATAAATTTCCTCGTACTTTTCATGGCATACACGCTTGTTGTAATCGTGCATGAGCCTTGCGTTTTCACGCACCGTCTTTGTAGGATCGGGATAGATCGGCTTCATTATGTGAATTGTGTATTTTAGGTCAGGATAACCATTTTCACCCCTTGTGCCCATCTTAGAAAATGTCACAAAGCAGGGAATTACAGGGACATTATTCTTTGACGCATAATGAAATGCTCCTATGCGATATTCTCTTGGCTTCGGATAGTTCCACCACATAGCTTGCTCAGGATAAACGAGAACAAAATCGCCTTTTTTTACAATTGTCGAAATAGCCTTATCGAGCTTTTGCATTGTATGCAAATTAGAGCTTATTGGAAGTGTGCGACAATTTTTCAAAAGAAAGCCGATAATGCCGGGCATAAAATAGTTGCCCTCGCGAATAACCTTCCAAAACTTATGCTTTTTCTTTGTTTTCTCGCTAGCAATCTTAACAGCAAGATTTTCAAATATAGAGAAGTGATTGCTAGTGATAATAGCGCCACCTGTGATGTCACGAATGTTTTCAGCACCCTCAACTGTAATATCGAACTTCTTTTTTACAACCCTTTGTGCAAACCATTCGATAATTCTTGCAAAAAAGCACTTTATCTTAGATGATAGCTTTTTGTTTAGATAATCAACCTCGTCGGGCATAATTGTCCTTGATGGCGGATCGTTCTCGACATCTAAAAAGAAGCTCTCGCCACCCTCGGCCTCGTATTTCTTTATCTTTTCAACGACCTCGACACGATCCGGTGCGAGAACAATATCGTTTTCACTCATAAATTATTCACCCTTTTTATCAAAGATAATTTTCTTGAAATTGTAGTCACTTTCAATTATTCTCACCATGCTGTTGCAAAGCTCCTCAACGCCCTTTTCCTGCGCTAGTGCCTCTTCCTCGGTGAAGCTCTCCTTAACCGATAGCGCGTGAGCGTAAAACTCAGTTTTCGAGGCATATTCCCAGAAATACTCTCCATAAGGAACTCCGTCCATTTGCCATGGCTTGTTGAACATATTGTAGTGAATTATATCGGGCACGCCCTCGTAATCCATATCAACACTCATCTTGTTCCAACCAATGCTAAGGTGTAAAACCTTGCCATAGCAAAGAACATTGAGATAATCTTGATCAGGACAAACCACCTCAAAATGATAGGTGTTAAAGGTGTCAACGAATTGATTTTCGAGCCCTACCTCACGCATAAGAGAGAGATTCATTAAAAGCATACCTGAGTTAAAATATTCAGAAAAATGTACGCCAACGCCTAAGGTTGCGTAATTCTTAAATAGCTCTCTTGAATAGATAACCTGGTCTTTTGTAGCTCCAACCAAACTGTCGCCTAAATCAACCTCGTAAAGCTTTGAAATATCGCTTAAAACAACCATATCGGAGTCAAGGTAAATTCCCTTATCGTATTGTGGAAATAGCTCGGGAATAAAAATTCTAAAATAAATCGCAGCCGTGTAGTAATCACGAAGGTTGAGCGCAACGCTGAATTTTTTCATCTGCTCGGTTACATCAACAAATGAGATTGTAGCATTGTCACGCTCAAGACGCTTTATGGTGCTTTTATACTCGTCGCAAAGTCCCATATTCAAAACATATATTTCGTATAGATAGTCCTTGCTTGCGTTTTCTAAAAGAGAATATATAGTAATTCCCGCAAAGGGCGCATATTTGTCATCGCAGGAGAAGAATATTGGTATAATTTTTTTATCGTTCATTTAAATTTCCTCGCTAAATCGTCTTTTGAGCGATATGTAATCATTTAAAATATCGTCGTATTTGTGTGTTAGCTCGCCCATAACCTTGTCTGTGTGCCAGGGCTTAATATTTTTGGTGTAGAAGAAAGGAAAAAACGGATGCCAAATTATCGTCATAGAGAAGTGCTGAATAACTGTGTCATCTCTAAAATGCTTTTGCTCGTTAAATTTCCTTTTTAAAATAAGCTTTTTCTTAACATAAAGATTGATTGCGGTCTGGTCAGGTAAAAAGGTCTTTTTCCTTGCCAATCTCGCAATACATTTCTTAAATAAGCCACTTCCGCGAATTTTATCAAGATTAAGTAAAAGCACGCCCGAATTCAAATATCTGCGCATACAACGAATGCCCATAAATATCTTGCCATAATGGTCGAGCACGCCCGCAAGCTCATAGTCACTTATGTCCGTGTCCCAAAGCTCCGAAATATCCCCTGCAATCACCGTATCCGTGTCAAGATAAAGCACCTTTGATGGTACATCAAGCTCGTCAAGGAAAAGCCGAATGAGTGCATATGGCGTGTACGAATCGCCATTTGGACACTCTAAAAGAGTGGCGCGGTATTGATTTGTTGTGTCGATTATCATAACTCGACTAAGAGGATTTTCCTTTTGACAAAGCTCCTCTAAAAAGGATCTTTGACGCTCATTTATTGGCGTAAACCTCTCGTCAAGTTCCGAAAGCGACATAGTAAGAATGTAAATGTCAAACGGATTTTTGTTGTGCTTGATAAGTGAAAGAACAGAGATTAGAACGCCATCAAAGATGCCCTCATTTCCGGCATAAACAACGGAAATTCGCTTTTCTAAATTACTCACTCATATCACCTCTTTTTAAATATCGTATCACCTCGTAGGTGCTAAGCTTAGCCCTCTCACGCATAACCTCGTAAACCTCATCGCGAAGCTTCTTCTGCGCCACCTTGGTGGGCAAGCTCTTGCCATACATAAATGGCCCATCAATGTAAACCGTCACCTTGGGAGTCTTTCCAAGCTTCCTTTTTTGAAAGGTTGTAACAGAAGTGAACACAGGAGTATCTAGCTTGATAGGATAAGAAAAGGCTGTGTCGGCAAAATCTCTTATAAAGGTGCAATAAGGCCAAACATGCGCCTCGGGATAAATACAAATGCAAGCGCCTTCATCAACTCTTTTCTTGATAGTGTTAAGAAAGGGTCGAAAGCCACTAAATTCCGTTGGAACAGGGATTGCCCCGCACATTTGAATGAAATTCTTAGTGCCCTTAGTCGATAGATTGTCAGCGTGAACAATCACATAAGAGCGCTTTAGATAGTTAATCACATTTGGAATAAAGGCATCACCGGCAAGTAGCGTGTGATTAGAGAAGAGAAAATAACCTTGCTTTTTAAATGGCTTTAGCTTTTCCTTGCCCTTGATTTTAAGAGAAAATTTCAGCTTGCACCACAAAAACGCAACGGGCTTCATAATCACTCGATAAACAACAAATGATAACGCTCTCCAAATTGGATTTTTGTGAACATAAGGAAAGGACGAATCGATTTTAATAGTGTTTTTTTCAATACCCGCAAGCTCGTCGCTCTCAGCATCATAATAAACAATTTTAGGCTCGCTCATCTTATTCCTCCTTAAATTTTAGGAATGCCCCGAAAACGACAAAGCTCGCAGATGGCAATCCTCGATATTATATTATCAAAAAGCAGAGGTAAATAAAAGGACATTTCAAAAAATTGTATCTAAACTTTTTTTCGTGCGCTCTCAAATAACGAGAAGCCAACTCTCAAAAAATGAGAATTGGCTAAAATAAAGGCAAAAGGGGTTGATTTTTCTTGCACACGGGTGTATAATATTAAAAAGGCAATCAAACAAATTTTCAAAAAACATTCAAAAAGAATCTAAAAAATCTCAAAAAACACGCTCGAAAATATCAATTCTCAGAAACTGAGAGTTGATTTTGGGGCGAAAAAGGAGGAAAATGTGAAGGATATAAAGCCGATAATCGCGAAAAATTTAGCCACCCTTCGTAAGCAGAGTGGACTAACTCAAGCAGAGCTCGCAGAAAAGCTCAACTACTCCGATAAAGCGGTTTCCCGTTGGGAGCATGGTGATACCTTACCCGATATAAATGTTCTTTATCAGCTCTGCGATTTTTACGGAATAGATATGAATACGCTAGTAAACGACGATGTTGACCTAAGCGACACCCCCAAGCCCAATATGAAAAATTCCGTCAGATTTAGAATTTGCATTTTTGGACTTGCAATTGCAGTTGTGTGGATTATCGCAACAATTATATTCTTGTATTCCGGAATAATAGGACAGGGCGAATATTTTTGGATGGCATTCATTTGGGCATTACCCGCATCCTGTGGTGCACTACTTATCACCTCGTTCGGTATGAATTTAAGAGTGTTTCGGTTTGTTGTAAATAGTGTGGCAATTTGGACTCTCTTGACAGCGGTATTCTTGCACTTCATACTTCAAAATTACATTTTATGGCCTGTTTTTCTGGTTGGAATACCATTACAGCTTATCGCAGTATTTTCATTTATAATAAGAAAAAAATAACACCCTGTGTTTAAAAAGGAGAAATTATGATTCAAGTCGGCGCAGAATATAGCCTCGAAATAACGGTGGAATCCTCTCACACCGCAAAATCAGTCGGTAGTGGAGAGCTAGAGGTGCTCGCAACACCTAAAATGTGCGCTCTAATGGAAGAGTGTGCCTATAAATGTATCGCCCCCCATCTTGAAGACGGAGCATCAAGCGTTGGAACAAAGCTCAACATTAATCATGTCAGCGCAACTCCCGTTGGAATGCAAGTCAAGGTGCTCGCAATCGTGACAGGCGTCGAGGGCAGAAAAATCACCTTTGACCTAAAAGCCTATGACGAGGCGGGACTGATTGGCGAGGGAACGCACGAAAGATTTATCGTTTATAGCGAAAAATTCGTTTCCAAGACCTACTCAAAGCTTGAAAGTAAATAAAAAGAAGGCACTTCACTCGAAGTGCCTTTTAAAATGCTATTTTTCTATCCAGTCTAGCGTGGCAATCGAAACCGCGCCAGAGTTTGGTACATCATCGTAGCCAAGCCAACCACAGGTGGTTATGTAATATTGACCATTCTCCAAAACAACCTCCGGAGCATGAGCAAAAAGTGTTGTTATAGGAACACTGCCACAATTACCACCATTGTATTCGCCAAAGCTTCGTGGATTCTTTGATGCGAAAACAAGCGTGTTGTGATAGCTCTCGGGTGAGCAATTAGTGTATGTTAAAAATAGATAGTAGTAATCGTCCATTTTTACAACATATGGTGACTCCATTGGCCCCCATGGACATTGAAGTGGAGCATCGTCACCTGATGTAAGCGCATATCCCTCAAATTCCCAATCTATAAGATTGCTGGAACTGAAAAGAGAAACACAGCCTCGCTTGTCCTTAGTGCCAACAACATACATAAGATAGCTTCCATCATCAAGCCTTAAAACAAAATGGTCACGATGAGCGCTAAATAAAGGCTCGTTTTTTAAGGTGATTGTGTGATTGTACCACTCATAAAGGTCAAATGAAACCGCAAGCGATGTAGGCGAAGGACCATAAAACATATAGTAATAGTCGCCATCTGTGCGAATAACGCAAGGCGCCCAAGCAAGAGAGCCTCTGTCAATTTCTTGCCTTTCCTCCTTCATCTCCGAAAGCAGAGAAGGACTGACCCCGTGTGCGAAATAGCGCTCATTTGTAGCGCCACCCTTAAAGCTTGTTATGCCAAAAAGATGCCAATTTCCATCGTGCGCCTTGAACAGAGAATGGTCGTTTATATAGTTACCGGTTTTGTAGGGCTTGAAAAGCACTCTCCAATTGCTCGAAATATAAGGTATTTTCATAAAACCTCCTAAAAGAGTTTAATATGTGCTTTAATTTTAACACATACTAACCTTAAAATCAAGTAACGAGAATAAAGAAAAGCTTCAAAATAAGGAAAGAAAAAAATTTTAGGAATTTTTCCAAAAATGTGTTGACAAGCAGAAAAACTTATGATATAATAGCAAAGCATTATGCAAATGGCGGAATAGCTCAGTGGCTAGAGCATCCGGTTCATACCCGGCAGGTCATAGGTTCAAATCCCATTTCCGCCACCATTTTTGGCCCGTTGGTCAAGCGGTTAAGACACGGCCCTTTCACGGCTGTAACATGGGTTCGATTCCCGTACGGGTCACCAGCAAAACAAAAAGGACACTCACAGGAGTGTCCTTTTGCTTTGCTGACGGTCCATACAGGACCGAATCGAACCCATTCTCGCACCTGTGCGAGTCGGGTTCGCGGTTCATGCCTTGCCCTTCCGCGTCGGAAGCTTGTAAGGCAAGGCATCTTCCCGTACAAATTTTTGATAGCCTTGCTTGGCGAAAATTTGCTTGTTCGCTCTAGTTAAATCGAGAAATTGGGTTCGCAACAAATGCTCGCATAGCGAGCCTTCCCGATTATTCTCACTTGCGAGAATAAGGTCACCAGCAAAACAAAAAGGACACTCACAGGAGTGTCCTTTTGCTTGCTGACGGTCCATACAGGACCGAATCGAACCCATTCTCGCACCTGTGCGAGTCGGGTTCGCAGTTCATGCCTTGCCCTTCCGCGTCGGAAGCTTGTAAGGCAAGTTTTCTCTGCCAAAGTGTAAAAAAGTGTAAAATATTCTTGACAAACATTACATTTTGTAATATAATTGTGTTGTGAGGTGATGAAAATGTTTATAACTGATATAATCTCTATTACCGAGTTGTCAAGATTGACTGGAAAAAGCCGACCCACAATATATAAATATATCAATGATTACAATGTGGGAAACTACGACGACATTCCGTTTTCAATCATAGAATTATTTAAAATGTCTGCTTCTTGTTCAAAATCCGATGTAATCTTATATTGCCACAAAACTTATGGTAAAAACACTCAAGCTTGTAATGAGAAGACGCAAGAAGTAATCGAATTGATTATTAAAAACAATGCAAAATTAGATATCGGCAAACTTAAAACTTTTATTTTGGAGGAATTAAAAAAATGACGAATGAAATTAACACTAAGCACACGAAGCTTTTTAAATCTTTACAATATTTAAGGCTTCAATATTCTTTGTATTTAGTTAATGAAGATTTAGCAAAAAATCAGCCGACTATTACAAATCAAAGTGATGGTTTTTTTAAAAGTTTCTTCTCGGCAGTAGGTAATGAATTCAAGGGCAGTAAAACAAATAAGCTACTTGCGGTTAAAAGTAATATTGAAAGTGAAATAAAAAGATTTTTAAATAGTTCAAATGAATCACTATACAGAGAAAACGAAATCGCTGCTATCGTTCGTGAGGTTTTTCAAGACGATATATACGCCTTAGAAAAAACCATTTTTTCAACAAGTATAATTTTAGATGGCGAATATGCTTACGAATACGAAAAAGAAACCTTAAACTACATTTCAATGTTGCTATGGAACAAAAGTGACCGCTTGATGAATATGAGGAATAGTATCGAGGGTATTTATAAAGAATTAGCAAAACAACCTTTAAGTACAAATCAAAAATTATTGTTAGGCGGAACTGCGGCATTAGTGTTATTAACTGCAACTGTTCCCGCTTTGGCGTTGGGTGGACTATCTGCATCAGGAATCACAGGAGGGTTAGCTGGATTCGGTACAGCTGTTGGACTTGGTGGAACAATGGTTGAAGGTGTAGGACTTATGGCTCTTGCAGAATTACTATTAGATGGTGCTATTATAGGTTTTACATACGCTATGCTTGATACTCATAACAGAAATATCGTAAAAAATTCGTTCAGAGAAATGAATTATAATAGTGCGGCTAAAATGTTAGCGATTAGATGTTATGTTATGCATGTTGCAAAACAAACCATGCCAAAAGAAGTTTTCAAAGAAAAAGTAAGTGAATTATTACAAATGCTACAAGATTTAAAATCAGATACAGATTATGTCTTGTTGGTTGAAAAGCAAAATATTGAAGAAAACAAAAAGAAAGTTCGAGTTTTCCATAATTTAGATGATAAATTAGCCAAAATACTTTGTGAATAATAAGAGGTTTTATAATGAAAAAGGTTCAATTAATCGCTTACCAAAACATTATTGGCGTAGACAAGAACGATTTAGAAGGATTAAACGGGATTTTTAAAAGCCCAATAGAGCTTTTTGATGAAAGCAGAAGTAATCACAGTATAGTATAGCAAATGAAATGATTGATAAATATGAGCATGAAATAAGCAAATTATTCAATCCAAGCATTCAAATCAACTTTATTGAATAAACAAAAGTTCAATTAAGGTTAACACTCGCTCGCCAAGAACAAAAGGACACTCACAGGAGTGTCCTTTTGCTTTGCCATTATTTAAGTAAATCAGAAATTTCGGGAATTCTAAGTAGCTCGCCACCTAGCTTTGCCGATTCGTTTGCGATTATGCCGGGCAGAGAAATTCTTATTCCCATATCGACATCAATCGGTGGGGGTGTATCGTCAATTATACATCTTATAAAATCGCCTATCATTTTTGCATCTACGCCACCGTGACCATAAATATCGTCTGTATCCGACAGCTTAACAGGGATTTCAAAATATTTTTCGAAGGTGTTTGGCACATCATAAAGCTTTGCAAACGATGTCGCTTCCTCAAGAGGCTTTGTTTTGTCGGTAAGAATAGAACCCTTCGTTCCGTAAAGCGCAAAGTTATGGTCGTAGCCAACATACATGCCAAAGCCGATAAAAATGCGAATAACCGCACCCTTAGCAGTTTTGAAAATCGCTATTCCGTTCTCGTCACCTTCGCTATACTGATTATATCTTGTAGCATTAGGCACCATACAGGAAACGCTGACGGGGTAATCGTCCATTATGTAAAGTAGAGGCCCTAAATTATGTGTTAAATATGTGATAGCGTTATTGTATTTTCTCCAATGATTTTCCGGCTCATATGGCTTGATTTCGTCAGGATGAGTTGCGTGTAAATACTCGGATTCTGCGTAAAGAATGTCACCGAATTTTCCATTCTCGCGCATTTCCTTCCAAGTCTTAATAAATTCCCAATAAAAGCAGTTTTCTCCCGCCATATATTTAAGCTCTGGGTGTGACTTTACAGCATCACAAAGAATTTTTACCTCTTCTATGGTTTCAATTACGGGAATTTCGCTTAAAACATGCTTTCCTGCATCAAGAGCCATTACAGCATGCTTTGTATGAAGTGGCTTGTCAGTCGCAATATAAACTGCATCTATGTCACTTTGTAAAAGCTCCTCAATGCTATCAAAGCAGAGCAAATCCTCCACTCCGTTTTTCTCATAGTCCTCCTTGCAAGTCTTAAGCGTATCGGGATCGCTATCGGCAATCGCGCGAATAATCACATTCTCATTTCCTATCAAGGTCCAAGCAACATAAGCCCCTCGCTTGAGTCCCACCACGCCTAGCTTAATAACCTTTTTTTCCATAAATACCTCTTTTTTATTTCTTGTGCCTTTAGTATATCATAAAACCATATTGTTGCAAATAGAAATTTTAAAAATTTTCAAAAGGATTTTTAAATTTGAATTACTTTTATTAGTGTGAATTTAACGCATTCTCAATTTGCTCTTGCTCCTCAAGCAGAGCAAGAAGCTCACCCTCAAGGGCTTCAATTTCGCTTGAAATCTCACAAAGCCTCTCGTAATCGCTTTGATTTTCCTCAAGTGATAGCTCGGCAGTCCTTGCCTCAATTTTACCTTCAAGCTCTAAAATCAGCTGATTTACTCTTGTAAGACGCCTTTCAAGACGAGCACGCTCCTTTAAGCGATTGTAATCCGCCTTTCCGCTACTTTCAACCACAGGGGCGCTTGTATTACCCTTAGGCTCAGATACGAGCGAGTCGCGCTTTTCTAGATATTCCTCATAGGTGTAGGGCAAATGCCTAGCTCCTACCTCGTCAAAAACAAGCAATGACTCAGCAAGCTTTTTTACAAAATATCTATCATGCGAAACAAACAAAATCGTCCCCTCAAACTCTAATAGCATAGCCTCGAGCGTTTCCTTGCCAATCATATCCATATGGTTAGTAGGCTCGTCAAGAATTAGAAAATTAGGCTTTGTTTGCAAAATCTTTGCAAGCGCTAAGCGAACCCTTTCGCCACCCGATAAAACATTAATGCTCTTAAAAACATCGTCACCTGTGAACATAAATGCACCAAGGGCGCTCCTTGCCTGAGTTTCGCTCAGCTTAGGGAACTCGTCCCA
This sequence comes from Clostridia bacterium, assembly GCA_017408585.1. Taxonomy (GTDB): domain Bacteria; phylum Bacillota; class Clostridia; order Oscillospirales; family CAG-272; genus RGIG2000. The sequence goes on from JAFQUJ010000010.1 coordinate 47,066, forward strand.
AAATTCGTCGAGCACCGTCTTGTCGGAGTTCATTTGCATCATCTGCTGATCAAAATACCCAATATCAACCTGATGCCCAAGCGTGAAATGACCACCAAGAGAGGGAAGAATACCAACCAAGGTTTTAAGCAGAGTAGATTTTCCAAGACCGTTTGAACCAATAATGCCAATTCGTTGCCTCTTGTATTGCGTAAAGCTAACCGTCGCAAGCACCTCTCCATAGCCAATTTTAAGGTCCTTTACCACCAAAACCTCTTTACCTGTGTCACGATTTGGCACAAAGCTAGCCTTAAAGGTATGCGTGTCAAAGCGCCTCGGCTCTTCTAAAATTTCCATATGCTCAAGATACTTCATTTTTGATTCCGTCATCGAAACCTTCGTAGGAGTATCTCTAAAACGCTCAATTAGCGCCTCAAGACGCTGAATTTCAGCCCTTTGCGCCTTATACGCCTTTAAATCACGCTCAAAGTTCGCTTCCTTCTGCTTAACAAAGGAAGAATAATTTCCAACATATCGCTTTGTAATTCCGTACTCAATTTCATAAACAACACTGACAACCCTGTCAAGAAACATTCTGTCGTGTGAAACAATGACAACCGCACCCTTGTACGCCTTAAGATATTCCTCAAGCCATTCAAGTGTGGTTATGTCAAGGTGGTTTGTCGGCTCGTCAAGCAAAAGCACATCGGGGCGCTCCAAAAGAAGCTTTATAAACGCAAGCTTTGTTAGCTGACCACCCGAAAACGATGATAAGGGACGCCCTCTGTCCGACGGCTCAAAGCCAAATTTTTGAAAGAGAAGATTGTATTCCTTTTCGTAAAAATATCCACCCTGTATCTCAAATTCGGATTGTAGGGCGTTAAATTCATCGATAATGCGAACATCACTTGATGATTGCATTTTTTCAAGAAGCTCCTCAAGGCGTGCCTTCTTTTTCAAAATATCAGAGAAAACCTCTTGAATTTCCTCGTCAACGCTTTTCGATAAATCGGAAAACGCCCCTTGACTAAGACAGCCAATCTTAAGACGCCCACCTTTTGTAACCCTTGTATCATCGCCGTTACGAGATAAATCAACCTCGCCGAGAATAAGCCTTAAAAGAGTAGTCTTGCCACATCCGTTACGCCCAACAATAGCGATTTTCTCGCCCTCGCGTATCTCAAAATCAATTTTTCGCAAAACTCTGTTCGCCCCAAGCTCCACCGAGCCATTCTTAACCTGATATAGCATACTACACCCCCTTCAAAGCATTTCCTATATTATACACCCCTAAAAATCACTTGTCAAGAAAATGATGGAAAAGCCTTCTGCTTTTGTATTGATTTTTCAAGGCTTGTATGCTACAATAATCGTATAAGATAAAAAACAATCAAACGGAGAACAAAATGGAAAATAAACTCTATTCATATAGCATAATGCCTCTTGATATGGAGCATTTTGAGGAGATTTGCCAAGATATAAAGCTTCAATACGAAAGTGGCGTTGCATCGTGCGCGCTGTTTTCAATGACGCTAGTCCCCGAGGGAACACCTCCCTCGAATAAAGCACAGCTTTTGTGCGAAAAATATGGAAAATTTAAGGCTCGCCTAGCCGAAATGGGACTTAAATGTGGAATTTTGGTTCAAGCAAGCGTTGGACATGGTTGGATTTTAGGTGGAATGTTCCCCTATCAAACGCATGTAAACTTCACTGACGGAGTGGCAACTCGTGTTTGCTGCCCTATGGACGAGGGCTTTAAGAGCTACATTTATAATGTAATGCGCACAATCGCATCATATGAGCCCGAGTGCATTATGGTCGATGACGATTTTCGCACAATTTGGTATAAGGGCGAGGGCTGTGCATGCCCATTACATATGAAGGCATTCAACGAAAGAGCACGCACAAGCCTAAATCGTGAACAACTCTGGGAAATCGTAAACGATAAAACAAATGAAAATCGTAAGCGCTATACCGATATATTTATTGACACTCAAAGAGATTCCCTTGTTGAAACTGCAAAAATCATGCGTGCTGGCATTGATAGCATAAATCCGTCACTTCCTGCATCATATTGCTGCTGCGGAAATAATGCAGAATTTGCCTACGAAATTGCAAGCGTGCTTGCGGGCAAGGGAAACCCAATCACAGTAAGAATTAATAACGGAAATTATACCCCAACAGGCGCAAGATATTTTAGTAGAGTATTCCATCGTGCAGCAACTCAAATAGAGAAGCTAAGGGGCAAAGTGGATATTATTCTTGCCGAAACCGATACCTGTCCTCAAAATAGATACAGCACAGGTGCTATGTCCTTGCACACCCATTACACAGGAACAATCCTTGAGGGCGCAAAAGGCGCAAAGCATTGGATTACCAGAATGGTTTCCTTTGAAGAGCCAAGCGGAAGGGCATATAGACGAGTCCTCGGCTTACACCACAAATTTTACGAAAAGCTAGCCACCCTTGCCCCAACACTAAAATGGCGAGGATGCCGAATTTACATCCCTTCAACCCCCGACTTTACCTATGGCAGAGTTAAGGAGGAATGGGACGGTTGGAGCTATTGCGTGCTTGAAAGATTAGGACTTCCAATGTATTTTTCAAGCCAAAATGGTGGTGTAGTATGCCTTGAGGGCGATGTCGATACACGCCTTGACGATAACCAAATTTTAGAAATTCTAAAGGGAAATGTTATTTTGGCATCAGATACCGCCCAAAATCTTATAAAACGAGGCTTTAAAAAATATCTTGGAGTAGATATCAGAGAATGGCAGGGCAAGCAACCGACAAGAGAAATCTTCTCTGACGGTATGCAAACAAAAATCCAAATGCACATAAAGGAGATAGTACCGCTGTCAAGTAATACTGTTGCCGACTCATATGTTTATAACTCGGTTGATTACGAAAATTATGAACCACTTTTCCCCGGTGCTACAATCTTTGAAAACGAGCTTGGTGGAAGAGTATTCGTATTTTGTGGCACTCCTGTGGCTGAATTTAATATTGTAGAGGCATTTTCGTTCCTTAACTATTCTAGAAAAGAACAGCTAATTCGCATACTTAAAATGACAGGAGAAATGCCACTTTATTATCCCGGTGACGAGGAGATATACTTGAAGTGCGCCGATATGGATGACGGAAGAGTATTTTGCGCTGTGTTTAATATAGGACTTGACCCTATCGAAAGACTTCAAATAGTGTGCGATTTCGAGGCTGCTACCTTTAAAATGCTACTCCCTAACGGAGAGGAAAAGGAGCTAGACTTTGAGCGTGATGGAAGCACCTACACACTCGCAACTCCATGTAATATACTTGACCCTGTGATTTTGTTCATCGAAAAAAGGAGATAAAATGACAAGGTATAAATATCCACGCACCCCACACCTTCCATTTTCTGAGGGCGCAACAGACGATGATAAAATTTTGACCTCTACTGCGCACCTTGAGGGCAAAATAGTTGTTGTCACCGAAAAAATGGATGGCGAAAACACCACAATTTATTGCGATCATTGTCATGCAAGAAGCATAGATAGTAAGCATAAGAGCTACCATTCGTGGCTTTTGTCATACATTCCTACCTTCCAAGCCCAAATTCCAAAGGGTTGGCGAATTTGTGCCGAATATCTGTATGCTACACACTCAATAAAATATGAAAATCTAGACACATTCCTTATGGTTTTCTCAATTTGGAACGATAAAAACGAAGCGCTCTCTTGGGAAAAAACGAAGGAAATTGCACAAGAGATGGGACTACAAACCGTCCCCGTAATTTATGAGGGTATATATGATGAGCAAAAAATAAAGTCAATTGCGAGCGAGGTTGTAGAGCGAGGCGGAGAGGGAATAGTTGTTAGAATTTGCGATAGCTTTCATTATGATAGCTTTTCAACCTCGGTTGCCAAATTCGTAAGACATGGTCATATCCAAACAAACGCAGAATGGAACGGAACTGAAAAAAATAAGCTTAAAAAATAAAAATGGCACACAGAGTGTGCCATTTTTGCCGTTTTTTAAAAATTAAAGTATTTTTTGAATACGCCAAGAGCGTCAAAATCACCCTTGAGTAGCTCTTCCCAATAGAAAACGAAATAGCGAAAATCGTCCTTGTTTTCAATGGCGTTAAGTCCGTTCCAAAGCCCATTATATGCCCCTGTATTGCATTTAGGGATTAGAAAAACAGTAGTGCTTTTTGCGTCACATGGCGAAAGACTAACATTTCTTACCACCTGATAATGCTTCAAATAGCTATCCTCGCTGATTTTTACCTTGCTATAAAATTTTTTGTATCTATCTCTATAAACGCTTAGCACCTCGTCGAACGAGAGCCCCTTTCTGTATAGAGAAGCACTTCCAAAATCATTCTCCGTGTACTTTATTTCAAAAAATATATGTCCGCCATCTTTTAGGTGAATAGCAAAATCCACATTCGTGCCGTCCTCGGTTATGTATTCAAATTCAGCCCCAATCGGCTCTCCAAAGCTGTATTTTTCACAAAACGCCCTTAGCAGAGCACTGTTTTCAATAAGCCTGTAAAAATATGAAATGCACAAAATCTGCGAGGAATTTAGATGATACCAATTAGTATGTAGCTTGATTGGCTCATGCTTGATTTTTGTAAAAAACAGCACACTCCCCTCAACCTTATACGCATCACTAGGAATTAGAGAAAACGCCATTAGCCTTTCTTGATCACATAAAATATGTCCATATTCTATGCCACGAAAGCACCCACAGCGAGTAGTGCCTAATACATCACGCTTGTAATTTTCCAAATGCTCAAAAACCTTGTTTTTAAATTCCATAAAAGCTCCTTAAAATGATAGATACACTTATAAATACGCTATTTTTTGTAAAAATTAAGCGTGTAATGCTCAAAATAAATGACAAAAGCCTCATGTGAGGCTTTTGCTATTGTACAATCTCGTATGGCCAGGTGATAATTCCGCCAAATTCCTTTACATTAGTGTAGCCAAGCTCAACCAGTGCCTGCGCGGCAATCTTGCTACGCCTACCACTTCTGCAATATACCAAAATCAAGGTGTCCTTGTCACTTGGTAGCTTGTCCTGCGAGGACTTGATTTCATATTCCGGAATCATGATAGCACCCTCAATGTGTCCCGTGTCAAATTCATTTTGGGTGCGTGAGTCGATGATTATATAATCGTCCTCTGTGTCCATTATCGCCTTTGCGTCAGCTTGACTTATTTGCTCATAGCTTATCATAGAACTACTTTCCGTACTGGTTTCCTCCGTACTGGTTTCTTCATTTTTGTCACCGCAAGAAAAAAGCAAAACACAAGACATTACAAGAAGAGCACATAAAATAATCCTTTTCATTATTTAAGAAGCTCCAAAATCTGCGCCTTTGTGCGATAGCCGGTTGTTTTGCTAACAATCTCGCCATTCTTTATAACTACAAGAGTAGGAATTACAGAAATTCCAAACTCAATTGCGAGATTTGTTGCGGTATCAACATTAACCTTTGCAACGATAATGTCATTGCGTTCACTCGCAATTTCCTCAATAATTGGGGCAATCATCTTGCAAGGACCACACCAATCGGCATAAAAATCCAAAAGAACAACCTTACCCTCTCCCTTGATTTTTTCAAATTCATTTTTGTCAACATGTAAAACAGCCATAAAAACCTCCTTAATTCTTTGATTTATAATAGAGCATACAGTGGCAATACCCTTCGAAATCGGGGTCAGCCATCTGCTCTCTGAATTCCTTGCAAATGCACTTTGTGTCCTCTGTGCGCTCTAGGCGACAAGGACAATATCCACCCTTTTCCTTTAACCCTTCCTTTATGGCACGCACAACCTCAGCGTCCTCGTTTAACCGAATTTTTCCCATTTTACTCTCCTTTAATATCTTTTTATCTCTCTATATATCAATTATATCATAAAAAAGAGTAATAATCAATATTTTATATTGAAATTTTTATTGTAAAGTGTTATACTTAAGTCAGTTGATGAGCTTAAAGGAGAAACTTTATGAAAGCAACTGAAATTAATATAAGAGATCCATTTGTCTTAGTCCATGAGGGTAAATATTATATGTATGGCACAAGGGCGCAAAACACTTGGGAAAGAGTTGATCTTAACCAAAACGGCTTCGATGTTTACGAGAGCGACGACCTTGAAAATTGGAGCGAGCCAAAGCCCATATTTGAACACTTTGACGGATTTTGGGGCGACAGACAATTCTGGGCGCCCGAGGTACACTACTATAATGGTAAATTTTATCTTTTCGCTTCGTTTATAGGAGATGGCTATCATAGAGGCACAGCAATATTTGTGTGCGATACACCGAACGGACGCTTTGCGGAGCATTCAAGAGGAGCAGTAACTCCTGCCGATTGGGAATGCCTTGATGGCACACTCTATATCGAGGACGGAGTGCCATATATCGTGTTCTGCCATGAGTGGACACAAATAAAGGATGGCGAAATGTGCGCGCTAAGGCTAAGCGACGACTTGAAGGAAAGCATCGGTGAGCCAATTGTGCTATGGCACGCAAGTGACCCAAGCTGGAGATACGATATAAAAGAGGGTGAGGGCTGTTATGTAACAGATGGCCCATTCCATATAAAAGAGGCAAAAGGACTTGTCTTTATGTGGTCAAGCTTTTCAAAGGGCGAGTATGTAGAAGCTCTTGCGCGCTCCGATAACGGAAAAATCACAGGCAAATTCATAATTGACGAAAATCTGCTTTTCGATAAGGACGGAGGACACGGAATGACCTTCTGCGACCTTGACGGAAATATGCTTTTCGTATATCACGCACCAAATGAAACCCCACTTGAGCGTCCATGTATGCGCAAGGTAACCCCAGATATGTTTGATTAAGGAGAAAAAATAATGAAGCAAATGTTCAACCCATTTTTACCACTAAACGAATACATTCCCGATGGTGAGCCACATGTTTTTGGCGATAGAGTATATGTTTATGGCTCTCACGATATGGAGGGCGGAGACTTTTTCTGTATGCTCGATTATGTTACATATTCAGCTCCCGTCGATAATTTAAAGGATTGGAGATACGAGGGTGTAATTTATAAGGCGTCACAAGACCCTGACTATAAAAATCATAGATATATGTACGCACCCGATGTTGTGCAAGGAAACGATGGAAAATATTATCTTTTCTATTCACTTGCCGATCGCCACGAGTGTAGCTATCTTATGAGTGTTGCCGTATCCGATTCTCCTGCCGGCCCATTCGAGTTCCATGGCTATGTTAAAAAGCCCGATGGTACGCCTCTTCAGGATTTTATAATCTTTGACCCGGGCGTAATAAATGATAACGGACACATTTACCTCTATTATGGCGTGTGGTACGATTTCGACGAAAACCCCAATTACACAAAGGAGCAAAGCCTTAAAAAGCAAGCCGAAATGTATCATAAAACGATTGAGGAAATCGAGGCTACCGAGGGTGGAGTTCAAGGCCCTGTATTTGTTGAGCTATGCGACGATATGCTAACCATCAAGCACACACCAAGACACATTTTCCCAATTATCTATAAGGGTACAGACTTCGAGGGCTACGAATTCTTCGAGGCAAGCTCAATTCGCAAAATCGGCAAAAAGTATTACTTTATTTACTCAACCTTCAATCAGCACGAGCTAGCGTATGCAACAAGTGATTACCCCGATAGAGATTTTAAATTTGGCGGAGTAATCATTTCAAATGGTGACATAGGCTATAACGGAAGAAGAGCCGAGGATAGACTCACCCGTACAGGCAACAACCACGGAAGCATTGAAAACATAAATGGTGAGTGGTATATTTTCTACCATCGCCATACTCATAAGGCAGACTATTCTCGTCAGGCGTGTGCTGAGAAAATTCAAATTCTCGAGGACGGCTCAATCCCACAGGTTGAGATAACCTCATGTGGCTTAAATGACGGACCACTTGTTGCAAAGGGAGAATACCCTGCGATAATCTGCTGTAATCTTACCACAGGCAAAATGCCTCATAGCTTCGACGCTATGAACGCTCAGCTCCCATATATCGTTTATCGTGACGGAGAAAGATTTATCACCGATATCGAGGACAATACCCTGATTGGATATAAATACTTCGACTTCAAGGGACAAACCAAGATTGGCGTTACACTAAGGGACGGAAAAATCACACCAAAGGGCGAGATTTGGGTGTCAACCGTTGAAAGAGGAGAGCCTATTGCAAAAATCACAATTGATAACAAGTGTGATTGGCATACCCTGTTTACCACCATTAATGTAAATGGCGCTCTTCCACTATATCTAACCTATCACGGAGAGGGCTATGTCGAAATTAAGGATATAATTCTAGACTAATTAGCCTATCAAAAGGAGAAAAGTATGTCAAAAACAGCTATAATTATAGGTGCAGGCCCGGCAGGACTTACCTGTGCCTATAAGCTACTCACTGAAACAGACATAACACCTATAATTCTCGAGGAAAGCGAGTATATAGGTGGTATTTCTCGTACAGCCGAGTATAAGGGAAACAGAATGGACCTTGGCGGACATCGCTTTTTCTCCAAAAATGAGGAAATAAACGCTCTGTGGCAAAGACTGATGCCACTTCAAGGCGCACCATCATATGACGATAAGGTGCTAGGCGTCGAAAAGCCACTTGCAAACGAAGGTCCTGACCCCGAGTGCGAGGAAAGAGTAATGCTCCTTCGCAATCGTCTGTCAAGAATTTTGTTCCTTCATAAATTCTTTGACTATCCAATATCACTCAAATTCAGCACCCTCAAAAATATGGGCTTTTGTCGCACGATGAAGGTCGGCTTTGGCTATCTTAAAAGCGCAATTTTCAAAAAGGAAGAGTCCTCGCTTGAAAACTTTTACATAAATCGCTTTGGTCGCCCCTTGTACGAGATGTTTTTCGAGGATTACACCGAAAATTTATGGGGCAGACACCCATCTCAAATCTCTGCCGAATGGGGCGCGCAAAGAGTAAAGGGACTCTCGCTCTCAAAGGCAATCTTGAATGTCATAACCAAGCCCTTCAAGCCTAAGAGCAAGGTTGAAACCTCGCTTATTGAGCAGTATTTTTATCCCAAGCGTGGGCCGGGTCAGCTGTGGGAATTTTTGGCAGAGGATATAAAAAGCCTCGGTGGAAAAATCATAATGAACGCTCGTGTCAAATCCCTTACACTAAACGACGACCAAACTCAAATAACTAGCGTCACAACGGAAAATGGCGAGAGCTTTGAGGCGGATATGTTCTTTTCAAGCATGCCGGTTAAGGATTTAGTTGACGGAATAGAAAACGAAGTGCCAACCGACATAAGAAGAATTGCGCACAATCTCCCGTATCGTGATTATATCACCGTCGGGCTTTTGGTGAATAAATTAAAGCTTGAAAATAAAACCAAAATAAAAACTCTAAACGGCTCTGTGCCTGACTGCTGGATTTACATTCAGGAAAGAGAGGTCAAGCTCGGACGCCTTCAAATCTTCAATAATTGGTCACCCTATATGGTAAACGATCCCGAAAATACCGTATGGCTCGGCCTTGAATACTTCTGTAACGAGGGCGACGAGCTATGGGAAATGACCGATAGCGATTTTATCGAATTCGCTAAGGACGAGCTTGCGAAAATAAATGTAATCGACAAGGATGATGTCCTTGACGCAAACAGAATAAGGGTCAAAAAGGCATACCCTGCGTATTTTGATACCTATAATGAATTCGATACCCTAAGAGAATACCTTGATAAAATAACAAACCTTTGGTGCATCGGCAGAAATGGCCAGCACCGATATAATAACATGGACCACTCAATGCTAACCGCTATCGAGGCTGTTCGTGCAGTAAAAGAGGGAAGCACTGATAAGTCAATAGTATGGAGTGTAAACACTGAAAAGGAATATCATGAAAGCGCTAAAAAATAAATTAATAGCCCTGTGGCAAAGCGCCATAGCACGAAGGGTCATAATAGGCGTTATAATTCTTGTGTCCGTCTTACTATTCGAGCTTTTTATCTCAAATATAGGCATGGCTTTTGTCGATAAGGACGAGTGTATAACGGACTATGAGGCACTAGACCAAAACATAACGCTTAAAAATGGTAAAAGCACAAGCTATACCTTGGTATTTCCGTCAAGTGAAGCGTATGCAATTCGCATAAGCTCAAGCGCTAAGACGGATTTTCAAGAGCCAATTAAGCTTGAAATAAAGGCGTATGACGAAAAACGCTCGCAAGCCATTCGCACAATGGTAACTACATATATCTCTCCTAACAGAGATAAGCTCGTGCTTTTGGACTATACCTCGCCTGATAATAGCAATACCATAGTGATAAGCCTAAGCGAGATTACAGGCGATGCGCAAATAACAAGTATTGTTGTAAACCCGTCAAGCACATTTCGCTTTAATACATTGAGATTTTTTATAGTATTGCTTATCGCAATGGCAATATATCTTGTTAAGCTGTTCACTCTGGATAAGGAGCTTTTCGATTTCGCGAAAAGAAAGCACCGTGTGACAGGAATTGTAACAATCTCTATATGCCTTTTGGGCGTTCTTTTGTATTGTGTGCTCTTTGTAGGAATAGGAAAAGGCTACGATTACCCACTTAGTAGCTCTCTTAATTATTATGACCCCTATACGCAACAATTCGATGCGTTTTTAAAGGGACAGCTACATATAGATTATCCTGTAAGCGAAGAGCTTTTAGAACTTGAAAATCCATATGATTATGGTCAGCGACAGGGAATTAGCTATATGTGGGATAGAGCCATGTACGAGGGAAAATATTATTCCTACTTTGGCATAGCCCCTATTTTAAATCTATATTTTCCACACTATCTGTTAACAGGAAAAATAATAAGCGCAGGGGCAGTTAAAACAATATATGCTCTTATCGCTACATTCTTTTCTTGCGCGTCACTTTATGCGTTTGTTGAAATTTTCAAAAAGAAGGTAAGCGTGTCAATGCTATCGCTTTTGTCGCTTACTATCACCATCTGCTCAGGCGTTATGCTCATGGCGCGCTCAACTGCGCATTTTTATTATATTGCTGTAATTTCTGCCATGGCGTATATGTCGCAGTTTATATTTTTTATGCTACTCGCAATAAGAGAAAAGCATAAAATTCTACGCCCCGTGCTTTTTGCACTTGCAGGGGCAAACTATGCAATGCTGTTTTTGTCAAGAGTAAATATGGCGCTCCTTTGTGCTTTTATCGTTCTTCCAACGCTATACTTTGTAATGCTCAAGAATAACGCAAGCCTTGAAAAGTGCCACAATGTATGCGTGGAACGCACAACAAAAGAGAAAATAATAGACCTTAGCGCACTTGGCTCACTTGTTATTGTTGCTGTAATTTTTACAATGATATATAATAATGCTCGCTTTGATAGCCCGTTTGAGTTTGGTGCAAAATATCAGCTCACAGTAAGTGATGTATCTAAAAACAAAATAGATTTTTCGTCATTTACTCAAATGCTGTATCATTCATTTATTCAGCCCTTTAAGACAAGTGGAAGCTTCCCGTTTTTTACGCTTCAGCTCCAAAATCTAAATAATTATGGTGGCTATCTCTATGTAGATGCAGGAATGGGACTTTTCGCAATACCATTTATGCTCGCAATATTTTTGGGCATTCCTGTGTTTAAAAGCAAGGAGAAAGCACCATTTGCTAAATGGCTTTGCGCTATGCTTTTCGTAGGAGTGCTTGTTATCTCAATTATGAACTTCTATATAGGTGGCGTAATATATCGCTATACCTGTGACATAACCCTGCTTTGCGCCCTTGCGTGTGCGATATTTATTATTTCATTTAATGAAAATATTTGTAACTCAAATGGAGCTAAGGTTATTTTAGGCGCAGAGAAGGCTCTGATTATTGTGTCAATATTTATATCACTAAATGTCCTTTGCTCCCTTCATGGCTATCTTGCAAATGTCAGCGCCGATAGCTTTGTAATGGTTGAGGAACTATTTAGATAGGAGAAAAATGAAAAATACAACGCTTTGCTATATTGAGCGCGATAATAAATACCTAATGCTTTATCGCAACAAAAAGAAAAATGATGTAAACGAGGGCAAATATGTAGGTATAGGCGGTCACCTCGAGGAAAATGAAGACCCGTATGCTTGTATAATAAGAGAGGTTTTTGAGGAAACCTCGCTTAAAATCACCCATGTCGAATATAGAGGACTTATCACCTTTATATCCGATAAATATGAAACGGAGCAAATGCACCTATTCTGGTGTGATAGCTTTGAGGGAGAAATAAGTGCCTGTAACGAGGGCGAGCTTGAGTGGGTAGATAAATCCAAAATTGAAGAGCTTCCAATGTGGGAAGGCGATATTTATTTTCTGCGCTACCTAAACGAAAAAAGACCATTTTTCACAATGAAGCTCGTATATGAGGGCAACACCCTTGTCGAGCTGTCTGTAAATGGTGAAAAGCAAAAATTATAAAATAATAGCCTCTGATAAAAATCAGAGGCTATCTTAATTTAGAGCAACGCTATTAAAAATCCAAAGCACTTTTGTCAAATAAATCTTCAATTTTCACATTTAAAATATGTGCAATAGCATATAACTCAAGATCAGTTACTGTTCTTGAGCAATCTTCAATTCTCGACACAGAGCCACGGCAAACATAAACTCCGAGAAGCTCAAGCTTGTTTGAAAGGCTCTGCTGACTCATTTTAAGCTTTTTTCTGTATAAACGAATATTCTTCCCAACAAAATTCATTTTTTCGCCATCAATAATTCTTGCCATAAAACAACTCCTTCAATAAAAAATGTCTTGACATAGGACTTTTTTTATGATATACTCATTTCACAGGAAAAATGTCCTGTTATAAGACAAAATAAAATTTTGGAGGAATAAATATGGAAATAGAAAACGAAAATGAAGTCCCTTTCGATAGAGAAGGATTTCTTGAAAGGGTAAAGGTTGTAACAAAATTCAAGCGTTTTTGTGCTTTTAGCAACATCATAATGGCGCTTGTGTTTTTTCTTATCTTGCTTTTACCACTTTCTACCGCCTGCGGAGTAAGCATAGGAACACCATTGTATGTGTTTATAAATGGCTTTATTGAAGAATCCGGAAAGACGCAATATTTGCCGTTTCACGCTTTGCTCGGACTTGTGCTGATTATACTCACTGTATTTACTCTCATAAAAGGAATAATGCAATTAACGCAGAGCGGTGTTATAAATGAAGTGGATGTCAAAATTTACGAAAACACCTTCCTTCCGGTCCGTCAATCAAAAATGTGGATATCTCCGCTTGTACCATGCTCTGTGTTGGCAATAATATATTATTTACTGCTTTTGAGAAAATATGAATTTGTAGAGTTAGGACTAATATTATTCGTTCTTATGTTTATAATTTGCAATATTGCAAGAATTATATTAGTAAAGCGTCTTTTTAAGGAAAGCTTCGATAAATTAAAGGGACTTTCTGCGGAAATAGAGGAAAATCCCCAAAAAGCAGATGAAATTTCTGATGCTATGACTAAAGAAATGAAAAGACATGAAAAAATTCAATGGATATCTCTCATTGTTTGTTTGGTGCTTTTAGTTATATCCATATCGCTTTCGGGATCCGGATTAAGCTTTTTAAAGCTAGAGGGCTTAGGAGAAACTATCCAATATGGCGCATTTTTCAACAACACCTATGCCACCGCAGACGGAATTGAGATGGGAGAAAAATTCACTTATTATAACCTCAAGGAAACCATAAACCTCGATGATATAACCACAAAGAATTTCAAATGGTACAGTAACAACTATATGTATTATGCGGAGCTCAAAAAGGAACTTCAAGCACAAATAACGGAGCTGAATAATAAAATTCGCTATGAATCAAACAGTGAGGAAGAGTTTGAGGAGCTAAAGGAACAAAGGGAGACACTTGCTAAAAAGCTTGAAAAATGTAGCAAAAAGATGTCAGAGCTAACCTATGATTGTATTGAGGTATATACGAAGAAAAAGGTTACCTACGGAGGTAGCTATGGCTATGGCTCATATTGGGAAACTGTTGCCTTAGCACCCACCTATTATATGTTTAATAACAATGTAACAAGCGATACCGAAAATGACAAAAAGGAAGTAGAAGGCATTGAGCTTTCAACATCATCTATTAGGCAAGGACAGGAGCTTTTGGAAAAGATAACAGCTAAAATCACATATAAAGATGGAAGCATAAGAATTATTTATGTGCCTGTAAGCGCCTTTGAAAATGCAATATCCCAAAAGGGAGAGCAGACTATAAGCTGGAGTGATACATACGGAGAATACTCGGCAACCATTGAGGTAAAATAAAATCCAAAAACGCAAGTCAAAATTGTATGACTTGCGTTTTAATTTTCCGTATTACCTATTGAAAATAAAATTAATGTATGATAAAATATAAAAAGAGGTGATATGTGTGGAGAAAATACTTGTAAGCGCCTGCCTTTTGGGCATAGCTTGTCGATATGACGGAAAAATGAAGCCAAATGCCGATGTCATTCGTCTTGGCGAAAAATATGAGCTAATTCCCGTGTGCGCTGAGGTATTAGGAGGACTCCCCACACCACGCCCACCGGCTGAAATCGTAAAAAATAGAGTTTTCAACTGTATGGGAATAGAAGTAACAGAGAACTATAAAAAAGGAGCTATGGCAGTTCTTGACATCGCTCGAAAAAACAGATGTAAAATTGCAGTTTTGAAATCAAACAGCCCATCCTGTGGCAATAAAATGGTCTATGATGGCACATTCACAGGCACTCTCGTTGAGGGCATGGGAGTCCTTTGTCGGCTTCTTGTTGATAATGAAATTAAGGTCTTAAATGAAAAGGAAATAAACGAACTATGAAAATAATTGCAAGTGATTATGATGGAACAATAAACTACAATGGAGTCAGCAAAGAGGACAGAGATGCCATTGCAAAATTTAGAAAAGCAGGAAATAAATTTGGCGTAAATACAGGCAGAGATCTTGAAATGGCGCTCTGGATTTTGCATGACATGAAGGGAGAGCTCGACTTTCTAATCTGTTGTACAGGCGCTATCATAGTTGATGGAAGCGGAAGTATAATTTACGAAAAAAGACAAAAAATAGACCACGCAAGACACATTGAAATTATAAACGAGGCAAGAAGGCTTGGATTTGGGAACTTTTCTGTCAGCGATAGGCTTACAAGAGTCTATATGGATAGAAATGATAAAATCCCGTGCGCTCTTGATTTGCTAAGCGAATTTACTCAAACAAACCTTTGGTTTATGAAGGAGGAGTCGGGCATTGAGTTTCTAAAATACCTTGATGAAAATCACGCCGACTATATGAAGGGCTTCCGCAATGGTGGCGCAATCGATATTCCCCCCCTCGGCTCATCAAAGCCAACAGGCCTTATCGAATACGCAAAAATGTTCGACAATGTGGACGAAATTTACACAGTAGGCGATAATTTAAACGATATTCCAATGCTCGAGGCATTTTGTAGCTTTGCTGTGTCCAATGCTCAGCCTGAGGTAAAGGAAATTGCTAAGCACCAATGCAACAGAATTGCCGATATGATAGAATTTATTTTGGAGGGAAAATAAAATGACCGCAAGAGATCGCTTTATCGAAATTTACAAATCAAAAATTAAAAGAGATGGCGCAGATAAGCTCTTGGAATTTCTTATCTCGTCGGATTTTTTCACAGCACCTGCCAGCGCAAAATATCATAGCGCATATGAGGGCGGACTTCTTGACCACTCACTTAATGTTTATGATTGCCTATGCGATTACCTAAATCGTGATGTTGCGAAATCAAAATATAAATTAAATTATAGCGAGGAAACAATCGCAATCGTGTCCTTGCTCCACGATCTGTGCAAGGTTAATGTTTACAAAATCAGTAAGCGTAATGTAAAAAACAAGGAAACAGGTAAATGGGAAGAGGTTGATTTCTTTGAATTTGACGATAAGCTCCCATACGGACATGGCGAAAAAAGCGTGTATATGATTACACCATTTATGCGCTTGACAAGAGAAGAGGCTTTTGCAATTAGATACCATATGGGCTTTTCAAGTGCCTACACAACCCTTGAAACAAATAATGTAAGCAAGGCATTTGAAATGTTCCCGCTTGCATTCGCTCTGTCAACTGCCGATATGGAGGCTACATATTACCTCGAAAAAGAGGAAAAATAAAAAAATCGAAAAAACCTATTGACAAGATAAAAAATCAATGCTAAAATGTTAGCATACCAAATAAAAAACCGATGAGAAAGAGTAGTAATATAGCAATGCAAGGTCAAAGAGAGATGCAGATGGTGCGATTGCATTACCGAGTGGCTGTATGAATGGACTTTCGAGGGCAGGGCTGAACTAATAGTAGGTCTTGACGGAGGTGCACCGTTACAGGCATAGCATATTATAATGTATGTGTTAGAGCTGAAAGAGAAATCTTTAAAATTGGGTGGTACCGCGATTTATTCGTCCCAAGCATCTAAGGATGCTTGGGATTTTTAGATTTTCTTGTCAGCGGAAAGGAACAAAAATGCTATATAGACGATGGCGAGTAAGCTTTTGATTACCACAATTCAAAATAACTAAAAACACAAATAAATGGAGGAAACAAAAATGAATTTTAACGGAATTGACTTCGATACTTATTATAGTAACTATCCCGACAAAAACGGATATTTTGGCAGATATGGTGGAGTTTTTGTTGACGATAAGCTAAAAAAAGCTATGGCAGAAATCACCGAGGCGTATTACTCAATTTGCCAATCAAGAAAATTTATTGCAGAGCTTCGCAGAATTAGAAGAGAATTTCAAGGCAGACCTACCCCAATTACGCACCTTGAACGCCTATCCGACTACCTTGGTGGAAAGGTTCAGCTATACGCAAAGCGCGAGGACCTAAACCACTCCGGCGCACACAAGCTCAATCACTGTATGGGCGAGGCGCTCTTGGCAAAGTACATGGGCAAAAAGAAGGTTATCGCCGAAACAGGCGCAGGTCAGCATGGAGTAGCTCTCGCTACTGCTGCCGCATATTTTGGACTTGAATGTGATATCTACATGGGCTCAGTTGATATCAAAAAGCAAGCACCTAATGTTGCGAGAATGAAAATTCTTGGCGCAAATGTTATTGAGGTAACACACGGACTTCAAACCTTGAAGGAAGCAGTTGATGCAGCCTTTGACGCATATAGCAGAGAATATAATGACGCAATCTATTGCATAGGAAGCGTTCTTGGCCCACACCCATTTCCAATGATGGTAAGAGATTTCCAAAGCGTTGTGGGAATTGAGGCAAGAGAGCAATTTCTCGAAATGACAGGTAACCTTCCAACATCAATTGTCGCTTGTGTTGGTGGTGGCTCTAATGCCGCAGGACTTTTCGCAGGCTTCCTAAATGACCCTGTTGAAATTTACGGAATTGAGCCTCTCGGTAGAGGTCCAAAGCTCGGCGATCACGCCGCAAGCCTAAAATTTGGCACAGAAGGAATTATGCACGGCTTTAATAGCATAATGCTAAAGGATGAAAATGGCGATCCCGCACCTGTATATTCAGTTGCAAGTGGTCTTGATTACCCATCATCAGGACCTGAGCACGCATTTCTTCAGGAAATCGGCAGAGTTAAGTATGATGTAATCGACGACGAGGAAACAATAGACGCGTTCTTCAAGCTCTCACGCCTAGAGGGAATTATTCCGGCTATCGAAAGCTCACACGCTGTCGCATATGGTATGAAGCTCGCAAGAACAATGGACCATGGCTCTGTTCTTATCAACCTCTCCGGTAGAGGCGATAAGGATATGGACTACATAATCGAGCATTACGGAATTAGATAAAATCAAAATCACCACTTTTCAAAGTGGTGATTTTTGCTATTGACAAATATATATCTATATGGTAAAATTATACTATATAAATATTCAATATTTTAGGAGAAAATAAAATGAAAAAGAAAATTTTAATCATGGCGATTATGATAGTGGCACTAATGTCAATATTCGTAATTTCCGCAAGCGCCGCAGCTCAAAATTATAAATCCTATGAGGTTGAGCTTGTAAATGGCGAAAAAATCACCGTATATGAGGTCGGTGGATATGACAGTTACGAGGGAAGAGTGTATCTTAGAGATACAATGTATACCGAGGCACCCATTGATAGCGAAGGAACCTATCTTACTCTTGACTGGTCACAGGTAAAGGTTCTTGATTTTACAAATGTTTGGTTGAATAAATACAATTCAACAACAGGCGAGTGGGATAAGGTGAGCGGAAACTCCGGCTCATTTCATATTATGAAGGATAGCTTCACCCCTGCAAATGCTGTAAATCTTACAAAGATTAAAACAGGAAAATTGACAAAATGGCGTTGCTCCGTTGCGTTCCCTGAATTAAAGGAAGTTGAGCTCGGAGATAACTTGGCTGAAATGACGGGTAACTCCTTCCAAAATTGCGTAAAGCTCGATACTCTAACATTCTCTGAAAATTCCAAGCTGAAAACAGTAGGAGCTCACGCATTTGAGAACACAGCGTTTGTTAATATCACATTCCCGAATTCTCTTGAAAAAATAGGTCAAAATACATTCTCTAAATGTACCAAGCTTGAAAGTGTGAATTTCGGCGCATCGTTTATCAATTTCAACGCAGGAAACGCGGGTCAACCACCATTCCCAAGTAGTGCGACCGCACTTAAATATGTATATCTTCCATCAACCTTTACAGCTTCCGCAGTAAGAGACAAAATTTTCTCTTGGAACGATAACAATGTCAACGAGTATAACAAGAATTACCTAAACCTTACATTCTTCTTTACAGGAACACAGGCACAAGCGCAAGCGATTATTGACGCCGCAAACGGTGACTATGCAGTAGGTGAGGGCGGAGAAGTAACAGGCGCTCGTGTTAATACCTATATCGCAACAATGAAACTCATTAGCGCTGAGGACTACAAAAAGGCAGTTGCCGATGGCACTCTTGAAACAGGAGTAAGCGGCACTCCAAAGCGTTACCTCGTTTATGATTACAATTTGTGTGAGGCGTTTTATAATAATCAACACATTATCAAGGATTCAAATGATTGTACAGAGGATGGTGACTGCGATAGATGTAAGGTTGAGGCGATTGTAAAGGGCTTTGAGACTCACAATTATCTTGAAACCTTTACATATCCAAACGGCTTTGCTCAAAATGGTGTTTATATAAAGGTGTGCCAAAACCTTGCAACATGTACCTGCGGAAATATCACTGAGGGAGAAAATACAGTTAAAAACCCAATCTTCTCAGCTCTTGCCGAGAACGGATACTCAACAAACGGTACAGGCATTTCGTTTGGTGGCTATGTAGTAGATACAGACGCTCTTAAGGACTTTAATAATGCAAATAAGGATGCAAGGCTCACATTTGGAGTAGTAATACTAAATCCAAAATATCTAGGAGAAACCTTCTTTGATGAAAACGGAAATGTAAACGCAACAAAGGGCTACATTAAAGTGGATTTCAGCGATACAGAGTACAGAAATATCAAGGTAATGATAGACGGCTTTAATACATTAAGCGCAAAGGAAACAGAGCTTGTAATTGCTCTCTACGCATACACCGATGAGGCAAAGGTAGAATTCATTCAAAGCGAGGATACCGCAAGCGCCAGCACAAGCGTAACAAAGGGAGAAACCTCACTTTATACAGTATCTGTAAATTCAGTAATGAATAAGCCAAACGCAAGCGTTGACGCTCTCCCACCTTACGAAAATAAGGAAAATGCATAAAATCAAAATCACCACTTTTCAAAGTGGTGATTTTTTTGTGCACAATGCACAAAAAACGGGGGGGGGGATTTTGTTTATTGTGCATATTGACAAATATATATCTATATGGTAAAATTATACTATATAAATATTCTATAATTTTAGGAGAAAAACATGAAAAAGAAAATTTTAATCATGGCGATTATGATAGTGGCACTAATGTCAATATTCGTAATTTCCGCAAGCGCAGAGAGCAAAATCATAAAGCTTGACACCCTTCCTACCTTGGAAGAAATTCACGCAAATCCGGGCGCGTATATTTCAAGAGTAGATGGCCTTGAGGACGAAACTAACTATAAGAGCGCTGACCCTGATTCGGTAATCGTTCTTAGCGATCTTGCCGAAACCCCAACCTACTATGTGTACCCCGCTTACTATTTGATTAGAAGCACCACATATAGCATTGCGGCTAACATTTCTAACTTTAATGCGAAAATCGCAGAAGCAGATGCAACCGCCTTTGCCGGCTATAAATCCGATGGAGGCACATGGGGAAACGGTGAGTGTGATTATCTTATCAGACTTGAAATGCCTAAGTATGTTACAAGTATTCAAGCCAAATACAAATTTGAGGGAAGCGCAAACATTAAGGAAATCTATTTCCCTGTTCATACCGTAATTAACGATGGTGTTGAAAGCATAGCTCCTTATTGCTCCTCAATTTCGGGTGAGAACCTGTTCGGTAACTGCTATGAGCTTGAGGTGATCCATAATATGGAATATCTCTCAACAGGCTTGGTTCAAGGAAACAACGGTGGATTTTATCAATGCCGTAAGCTGAAGAAATTTATAATTCCCGAGGGAGTTACAAGCATTCCGGCATCCTTCTTTTACGATTGCGATGAGCTTACCGAGCTCATTATGCCAAACTCAGTAAAAAGCGTTGGAAAAATGGCATTTGCAAACTGTGCTAAGCTACAGACAATCAATTTCGGTGCAGGCTTTACCACATTCTATAGTCCTAATAATGACTTTGAAACCTGCCTTAGCTCGTCTAATATCAAGTATGTTTATTTGCCTGACGCAGAATACAAGTTCTTATACAATAGCGGTAGTGAATCTACAAAGTTCTACAATATTTTTAATCAAGCAAAGAATGTGACCTTCTTCTTTACAGGCTCACAGGCAAATGCTCAAGCGTTGAAGGATAAATTCACTTCCTCAGGCGCTAACGAGAATTTCACAAGTGCAACTCTTGTTGAATATGATCCGAATGTTGATTATACAACATATGCAACAACCAATAATACAAATGTAATCGTTTACAACTACAACAAGTGCGAGGCATTCTATAATGGCGAGCATGATTACAAGGGCACAGGACTTTGCCTTGACGGTGTAAGCTGTGATATGTGTAAAAAATCTATTCCCGGCACAACAGAGCATAACTTCAACGAGGCTATTGAGTACGCAAACGGCTATACACAGGCAGGCGTATATTGCAAGGACTGCACAAACGAGGGCTGTACCGCTCTTGATGTGACAAGAGCAGCTGACGCACTCTTTAGTGCATTGGCAGAGAACGGCTATTCCTCAAACGGCACAGGAATTGCATTCGGTGGCTATACCGTAAATGTTGAGGCACTTACCGAGTTCAATACAGTAAACAAGAATAACACGCTTACCTATGGTGTAGTAATAATGAACCCTAAGTATGTAGGCGACTCCTTCTTTACAGACGGTAGCGCAAACGCATCAAAGGGCTTTGTCGTAGCGGATATGAGCGCAAGCGAATACTCCAATATCAAGGTAATGATAGACGGTCTTGGCGCAAATAAATCCCTTGAGCTTGTAATCGCACTCTATGCCTATACA
>JAFQUJ010000011.1 GCA_017408585.1 Clostridia bacterium
AACGGAAAACAGCCTTAACTGCGCCCATGAGCTGTTCCTTAGGATCAGTTGGGAAGTCAGAGCCGATCTTAGCCTTGTATTCAGCCTTGAATTGGTTAGCAAGCTCTCTTAGGTCGTCAGCTGTGAGGTCAACATCAAGTGTAATGCCCTTTGCTTCCTTCATCTTGTCGATGAGCTCCTCAAAGTACTTCTTTCCAACCTCCATAACAACATCGGAATACATTTGGATAAATCTTCTGTAGCAGTCCCAAGCCCAACGAGGATTGCCTGACTTCTTAGCGATGGTTTCAACAACCTCTTCGTTAAGACCGAGGTTAAGAATTGTGTCCATCATACCCGGCATTGAAGCTCTAGCACCTGAACGAACAGAAACGAGAAGAGGATTTTCCTTGTCACCGAACTTCTTGCCAACGAGGTTTTCCATCTTTTCGATGTACTCCATGATTTGTGCTTGAATTTCAGCGTTGATTTCTCTACCGTCCTCGTAGTATTGTGTACAAGCCTCAGTAGAAATTGTGAAGCCCTGTGGAACAGGAAGACCAATCTTGGTCATTTCAGCAAGGTTAGCACCCTTACCGCCGAGAATTTCTCTCATTTTTGCGTCACCTTCAGAGAAAAGGTAAACATACTTCTTTGTACTCATTTAAAGTACCTCCATAAAATAATAATAATCGATTGAATGATGCGCGTAGGTAGGCACGCACAGTTAAAGTATAACATAAATAAATTGAAAATGGAATATGTTTTTTAAAAAAATTACTACTTTTCATTAAAATTATTAAAAATAAAAAGAAAACCGCCAAATATCCTTGACGGTTTTGTAAATTTTCCACAAATTAAGATAGCGTGAAAAAGCAAATTATCTTCTGCGTCTTTTTCTATCCCTTTTTGACGGACGATTTTGATGCCTTGGACGGCGCTCACTCTTTGAGTGACCCTTGCCCGAGCGATGCGAGGCGTGATGACTCACCTTAGGCTTGTTAAAGGAGCGCTCGCTCTCGCCGTTTTTGCTAAGCTCATAATCTACCAGCTCCAGCGTTACTCGACGAGTAACCACATTTGCCTCAACAACCCTTACCTTAACTCTTTGTCCCAATACAAAAGCTCCACGATTAGAGGACAGGGTTAGGCGTCTTTCGTCAAAATAGAAGCCACCGCCAAGAGAGCCAATGGGAACGAGTCCCTCACAAAGACAATCGCACCTTGCAAAGAAGCCAAACGAGGTAACGGAGCAGATGGTTGCGTCCATCTCCTCGCCCAAGCGATCAGCCATGTAGATTGCCTTGTAAAGCTCGTCAATCTCTCGCTCCGCATACAAGGCGCGTAGCTCGTTATCGCTTGACGCCCTCGCACTTGCCTGCGCGAATTTTGAAAGCCTTGATATATCGCTTTTGGTGAGCTTGGAATTAAGATACGCCTTTAAAATTCTATGCACGCTAAGGTCGGGATAACGCCTAATTGGAGAGGTAAAGTGGCAATAAAGCTTTGTCGCGAGACCAAAATGCCCCTTTGGCTCTTCAAGATATTTTGCCTTCATAAGAGAACGCAAAAGCACGCTTGAAACCACATCGGCACAGCCTTGCTCCCTTGCGCTGTCAAGCACCCTTGAAAGTGCAAGAGGAGTTATGCTTTCTGCATCTCGAATAGAGGAGGTGTCAACGCCAAGCCCCGAGGCAAAGAACGAAAACGCCTGTATCTTTTCGGGGTCGGGATTCTCGTGAACACGATATACACAGGGAAGCCCAAGCTTGTGCATAAGCTCCGCCACTGCACGATTGGCGCAAAGCATAAATTGCTCAATGAGCCTTTCGCTCTCGCCACGCTCACGCTTCATAATGTCAATAGGGTGTCCCTCGCCATCAAGCACAATCTCGACCTCGTCGCCCTCAAGCTCCATCGCTCCCTGTGAGTCGGAGCGTCGCTTTAAAATACCGTAAAGCTCGAGCATTTTGTGAAAATCCCCGATAATGTGTCTGTATTTTGCGTAAAATGCGCTACTATCGCCATTTTCAATAATATCGTTTAGCTCACTATAAACGCCCCTTACACAAGAGCGAATAACGCTCTCGCATATGTGAGTGCCCTTGATATTTCCTGCCATGTCAAGCGTAACAAAGCAGGAAAGAGCATACCTGTCAACGCCACCATTAAGAGAGCACACTCCGTTTGAGAGTACAGGTGGGAGCATAGGAACAACCTTGTCTGTAAAATACACGCTAGTTCCTCTTGCCATAGCCTCGCTATCAAGAGGTGAGCCGGCTCTTACATAATGTGAAACATCGGCTATGTGAACACCGAGAATGTATCCGTCATCTAGCGCCTCAATCGAAATTGCGTCGTCTAGATCCTTTGCGCTCTCGCTATCAATTGTAAATATGATTTTATCACGCAAATCTGTGCGATTACCGACACATATCGGCTCTTTTTCCACACGCTCCGCGTCATTTAGCACCTCGCTATCAAACGAGAGGGGAATACGGTGCTCTCGCAAAATCGCCCTGTAATTTGCTTCTCGTGAGGTGTGACGGCCAAGCGCCTCGATTACCTTGACGCATACCTTGTCACCCTCGAAAAGAGGATATTTTGTTATCTTACATACAACCTTGTCGCCCGTTTGCGCCTTGACGCTACTGCCGACGATTGTGCCGACAAAGTCAAGTCTTTCGCTATCGGGGCGCACAATTCCAAATAACTTGCCACCACTAGAAAAGCCCTCGAACTCTCCTGTGAATTCAACGACAGCTCGCTCGCTTATCGCAACAATCTCAACCTCGTTACCCTTGCCATAGAATTTTGACGAGTGGGAGAGGCGCTTTGCGACAACCTTGTCGCCATTCATAGCTCCACACACAAGCGCCGGTGGAACAAAAAACTCACCCAAATCGCTTGTGATAAAGCCGAATTTTCCATGTGTTGATGCGCTGAATGTGCCTCTTACGAATAGATTTTCCGGTGGCAACGAGATTTTTCCCTTTTTAGATACGAAAATCTCGAATTCCTCTTCCATTTCGCACACGCATTTGAAAAATTCCTTTATTTTGTTCTCCTCGCCCTGCATTACAAGCTCAAAAAGCTCATTTGCTGTAATGGGGGTGTAAAGCGGAGAGGAAATTATTTCTAAAATTCTTTCCTTAATATTCATTTTTAATCCTTTATAAAATAAGCTAAATATAATATTCCCAAAAAATCTAAACAAAAACCGCCTTGACAGAGCAAAGCGGTAATGTTATTTGGTTTATTTTGAGCCACTTGATGATATGATGATATTGTTCAACCACCAATCGTCGAAATCGGTAAATGGTTGAGAAACATAAACAACAAGCACGATAACGACAAAGACAATAGCAACGATTGTTGTTAAAGTAGCAAGCTTTTTATCAAGTGATTTGCCCTTGTTTTTACCAAAATAGGTTTCAGAGCTGCCGCCACTGATAGTGCCAACGCCCTTTGATTTTCCGCTTTGAAGAAGCACAGCGACTACAAGAAATACCGCTGCAACGAGCAATATTATACCAAGAATAATATCTACCATGGTTTCCCTCCGTTCTTTTGTGTTAAAGGTTAATAGCGAAAGGTATTTTAACACAAATAAAAATAAAAATCAATAGAAAAATGAAAATTTTCGTAAAAATGTTAAAATTCAATGCTTGTGGGTATGACAGCACGAGCTATCGGGGACGAAATTTTCGCCCAATTCACACTCGGCGCATCTGCCATAAATGACGGTTTTTCCCGAGCTGACAGTAAAGCCATGCTCGTCTAGAATATGCTTTTCCATTTCTGCCAAAAAATCACAATCCATGTGAATTAGCTTGCCACAGGATACGCATTTTAGGTGAAAATGCTCCTCGCATTCCGCCCCTCTTACATATTGATAGCACGCCCCACTTCGTTCGTCAATTACGAATTTTTTAACAAGCCCAATTGAGCAGAGCTTATCAAGCGTGCGGTAAATTGTAGCGACGCCAACCTTAATGCCCATGGCATTAAGATGCTCAAGAATATCTCTTGCGCTGACATGTGCGCTGTTTTCCTTCAAAAAGTCAAGAATAACAGCGCGCTGTCTTGTATTGTATTCTGCCTTCATTATTCGTAAATTGGATACTTGTCGCAGATTTTTGTAACCTCGGCACGAATGTAATCTGCCTTTTCCTCAAACTCTGTTGCGCAAAGCTTAATGAGCTTACCAAGCATAACCATGTCCTCTTCAACAAGGCCTCTTGATGTAACCGCAGGAGTTCCAATTCTTACGCCACTTGTAACAAATGGCTTTTCAGGGTCGTTAGGAATTGCGTTCTTGTTAACTGTGATATAGCATTCGTCAAGGCGTCTTTCAAGCTCCTTACCTGTAATGCCGAAGGGGCGAAGGTCAAGAAGCATGAGGTGGTTGTCCGTTCCACCGGAAACGAGGTCAAAGCCCTCCTCGAGAAGAGTCTTAGCAAGAGTGCTTGCGTTCTTAACGATTTGCTCCTGATATGCCTTGAACTCAGGTGTGAGCGCCTCGCCAAAGCAAACAGCCTTTGATGCGATGATGTGCATAAGAGGACCACCCTGTGTGCCTGGGAATATAGCCTTGTCGATAGCCTTTGCAAGCTCCTCGCGACAAAGGATAAGACCACCGCGAGGACCTCTTAGAGTCTTATGTGTGGTTGTAGTTACAACATCGGCGTAGGGAACAGGTGATGGGTGAAGGCCTGCTGCAACAAGTCCGGCAATGTGTGCCATATCAACCATAAAGTAAGCGCCAACGCTCTTTGCAATCTCTGAAATTCTCTTAAAATCTATAACTCTTGGATAAGCTGATGCTCCTGCAACGATAAGCTTAGGCTTGCACTCGTTTGCAATTCTTTCAAGCTCGTCATAATCGATAAATCCGTCGTCGCCAACGCCATATGGAACAAAATTATAGTAGCTACCGGAAAGGTTTACAGGGCTACCGTGAGTTAGGTGTCCACCGTGAGCGAGATTCATACCCATAACCGTGTCGCCGGGCTTGATGAGAGCAAAATATACAGCAGTATTAGCCTGTGCGCCACTGTGAGGCTGAACATTTGCGTGCTCAGCGCCAAAGAGCTTGCATGCGCGCTCAATAGCCAGCTTTTCAACCACATCAACGCATTCGCATCCGCCATAATATCTCTTTGCGGGATATCCCTCGGCGTATTTGTTTGTTAGAGGAGTACCCATAGCGAGCATAACTGCCTCTGATACCATGTTTTCAGATGCGATAAGCTCAAGACCCCTTTTTTGTCTTTTTAGCTCGGAGGCAATAGCCTCGCCAACCTCGTGGTCGTAGCTTGTGATTTTTTCGATTACCTTAGAAACCATTTTTATATATCTCCTTTTGAGTAAATTTTCAACAGAAATATTTTACACTATAAAGGAAGAAAAATCAAGAGCTTGTCGAAAAAAACCTTTCAATTTATTTTAAAAAGGGCAACAGGGGGCATTATCATAAAAAAATCAAGAAAAAAGCGATGTCAATTTTTCTAAAACAAAAATTGGAAAAACGCCCGAAAAATCAGCGATTTTCAAGCATTTGGTCGGGGGGTGTGTCAAAATTTCAATAAAAATCGGCAAAAAATATTTGAAAAACTTATTGACAAAGGTCGGGCGTGTGTAGTATAATAAGCATATATCAATATAAAGAAATGCGTATGGAGGTTCAAAATGGCATTATTAAACACATTGATGGCATTCAACCTACTCGATGGTGGAGTGGGCTTGATTGTAACCGCAGCAGTTTTAGTTTTGGCTGTAATCGCTATTATATTCCTTGCCTTTGTTAAGAAGGAAGTTATATACATAGACCCAGATACAGACTACGAAATTGCACACAAGAAGTACGGTTGGGGAAGAAAAATAACCGTTGCTTCTGCTAACAAAACCGGCAAAAAGTTCATTGGTTGGGCTTACGACGAGAATGGAATTAAGCGTCTCGGCAAGCTTAAAATTCGTCTTTTCAAGACAACTGAGCTTTATGCTGTATGGGCAAACCCCGGTGTTTCCTCTGCTGAGGAAGCAAATTTCGGTCTTGACTTCGTTTATATCAACGACAGGACAAACGAGGATCTTTCCAAGGATTCATTTGCATTCCTTGTAAACATTCCTAAAGAAATTGACGGTGAGCCTATTCTTGGTTGGGGACTTGACACAGTATCAGGACCTACAATCACACCTGAAGCAGTTGAAAATAAGAGCGTTCTCACAGTAGAGCTCTATCCTTACCGTGAGGGTTGGGAAGAGGAGCTTGCAAGAGCTGAGGCTGAGGAGGCTGCTGCCGCAGCTGCCGCTGAAGCAGAGGCTGCCGCTGCCGCTGAGGCTGAAAAAGAGCCCGAGGCAAACGCTACTGTTGAGCTTGTATATATGAATGACGCTGACGACTCTGAAATTGATAAGAACTCTGCACCACTTACACTTACAGTTCCTATGGAGGTAAATGGTGAGTCCATTATCGGTTGGGGTCTTGACGCACACTCTGCTCCTATCATTAAGGTAGATGAGGAGAGCGGTACAGTTACAATTCAGCTTTATCCTGTTCGTGAGGGCTGGGATGAGGTTGTAGAGGAAGCACCTGTTGAAGAGCCTGTTGTCGAAGAGGTTGAAACAGCTCAAGAGGTTGTTGAAGAAGCACCTGTTGAAGAGGTTGCCGAGGAAGAGCCTGTTGAGGAAGAGCCATTCGTTGAGGTTATCGAGGAGCCAATCGAGGAAGAGCCTGTTGAAGAGGTTGTTGAGGAAGCTCCTGTTGAAGAGGTTGCTGAGGAAGAGCCTGTTGAAGAGGTTGTTGAAGAAGCTCCTGCAGAAGAGGTTGTTGAAGAAGCTCCTGTTGAAGAGCCTGTAGTAGAAGAGGTAGTTGACGAAGCCCCCGCCGACGAGCCTGTAGTTGTTGTTCCTGTTATCGTTCCTACATATGTTGACGGTCACGGAAACGAGCTTAATATTAAATATAGCCGTAGCATCACAGCTAACATTATTCAAGCAGAGGATGATGTTAAGAATTATTATAGTGAGCTAAAGAACCACATTCTTTCATATAAGGGTGTTAAATCAAGATTTAGCTGGAAGTTTGACAGCTATAACAAGGGTAGAACTCAGCTCTTCAAGATTAAACTACGCGGTAAGACACTTTGCCTATACTGCGCACTTGATCCTAACGAGTTTGAAAAGTCTAAGTATCACCACGAGGCAATCGACGCGAAGATCTTCGCTGAAGTTCCAATGCTCGTTAAGGTTAAGAGCAAGCTCGGTCTTAAGAAGGCTAAGGAGCTCGTTGATATCGTAATGGCTAAGTTCGCGCTTGATCTCAATCCTAAGGCTAAGGTTATCGACTATGTAAACGAATATCCTTACGAGGAAACAGACGCGCTCGTTCAAAAGGGACTCATTAAGATTCTCCAAGCTGACGCAAGCGACATAAAGAAGGCTGCTCCAATCGTTGAAGAGCCTGTTGTCGAAGAGGTTGTAGAGGAAGCTCCCGTTGAAGAGCCTGTTGAAGAGGTTGTGGAGGAAGCTCCCGTTGAAGAGCCTGTTGTAGAAGAGGTTGTTGAGGAAGCTCCTGTTGAAGAACCTGTTGTTGAAGAGGCTGTTGAGGAAGCTCCTGTTGAAGAACCTGTTGTTGAAGAGGCTGTTGAGGAAGCTCCCGCTGAAGAGCCTGTTGTTGAAGAGGCTGTTGAGGAAGAGCCCGTAGTTGAGGCTGCTCCCGCAACAACAGTTGAGGAAATGCCAATCGTTGAAAGCGTAAGCGCTGAAGAGGTTGACGATCTCGTAGTTGACGAGGTTGTTGACTCACTCGTTGAAGAGGATGTTGAATACATTACTAAGGAAGATACCAAGAAGGCAATCGTAAATGTAGATACACTCTCTGCGTCTTATGAGGCTGGCGAAACAGTTGACCTTGCATCACTTAAGGCTAAGGGACTTATCCACAAGAAGTCAAAATCTGTTAAGATCCTTGCAAGAGGAACTCTTGACAAGCCACTTATCGTTAAGGCTGGCGAGTTCTCAGAAACCGCACTTAAGATGATTGTTTTGACTGGTGGTAAGGCTGTTCATACCGTATCAAAAGTTAAATAATTACAAAAGAAGTACAGGCATTTGCCCGTACTTCTTTTTGTTTTTTTGCCGTGTGAGTGCTTAGTGTTGCACCTTTATTTTTCTTTATCAATAGATAAAATCCTTACATCGTAGGAAAAATCGGCGCTCGTTATTTTTACCCTTTCCGGTAACGCCATTTTGTTATAGGTCACCACATACAGCCCTCTTTCCATATCAAAGCTGACAATCCCATCGCCACTCTCGTCCTTGGCAGTTGTAATCGCACTCTCGCTTAGGTCGAATATTGAGCAAAGGGCGCAAATTCCGTCAAGAGAGCTAGCGCTAGTTGGAATTTCCACCTCGTTAAGCTCCATCACCCATGCCTCGCCCTCGCCTCGAAAGGCGATTCCGCAAAGCTCCTCGGGCTTGGTTACGACAAGCTCTCGAATGCCCCCGTCCTTTGTAATAGTAACTAAAAATTCGTCATTTATTTGACATTCTGCACGAATATAGCTGTCCTGATACGATAATATATCATAGCTTGGCGTGCAAGCACAAAGCAACATTAAAATCGCGATTAAAGGGAAAAGCCGTTTCATAAAATCACCTCATTTGATTTTATGCAAAAGCCCCTAAAAAAGAACAAAACGCCTGAAAACAGGCGCTTTTGTTTTAGACTCTGACACGACACAGGGTTATTTTTGACGAAAAATAGCTTTGAACTACTGCGTTTCTTTGCTATTTATCCGTCAAACACGCTTCGCTTATCACCTTTTAGCCGTGACATAGCCTTCTTTTTTAAAGAACTGAAACTATAAGCCGTGTTCTGTAATCGACGGTCATCTATCTTTGCGCTCTGTCACCAGAACGCT
Source organism: Clostridia bacterium (assembly GCA_017408585.1). Lineage (GTDB taxonomy): Bacteria > Bacillota > Clostridia > Oscillospirales > CAG-272 > RGIG2000. Next base: position 8,907 of record JAFQUJ010000011.1, read on the forward strand.
CCGCAAAATGCGTGCCACCCACGAGAATGCGCATAGCGCTTATCGGGCAAATAAAAATTCTCGTATGCGGTGTTGCTTCGGATAGGGTTTACACCCACCCTATGTTACCATAGCGTGTCGTGAGCTCTTACCTCGCGTTTTCATCCTTACCAGCGAACCCCAAGCTTGAATTGGAGAGTTGCTTGTTTCTGGCGGTAATTTTCTGTTGCACTGTTCCCGAGAGTCACCTCTGGCTGATGTTATCAGCTATCCCGCCCTGTGAAGCACGGACTTTCCTCACGATAATACCTTTCGGCGCAATATCGCGCAACCGTCCGTTTCAGTTCCATTAAATTATATATGAAAAAAATTCGTTTGTCAAGTAATTCCACAAATAAAAATGCCATACCGAAAAACACTAAATACAAACAAAGAAAAAGAGGCGTTTTTATGTACGGAGAAAATTCATATGATTTGCCAATCGGTCTAGCTATGAGTCTATCAAGCAATCCCGAGGCACTTAAAATATTTATAAATATGTCAAACGAGGAGCAGGACAATCTTATCGGCAAGGCAAGAGAAACAAAAAGCGTGCGAGAGCTACAGCTAATGGTTGATAACCTACCAAGGAGCTATGGCACATCAAGCCCATCACAAAAATAAAAAACAGGCTCAAGGAAATCCTTGAGCCTGTCATGCTTTAAGTATTAGAACAAGGTTGCAGGAACAAAGAAGTAGATAAGGAAGAGAACTGTTACAATGATTGCAATGATTGAAACAGGCCATACAGGCTTTTCAACCTCTTCACCCTCTGATGCCTTCTTCTTTTTAACTGAATACTTAATGAGATCAATTAGGTAGCAAATGATTGACATGATTGTGTATGAAACAAGACCAACGCCAATACCCTTTGTAATTGAATATGAAAGAACCATTACAGAAATGGTAAGGAATGCAGATGTTGCATTGATTGCGTGTGAGAAGTCAATGCTCTTGATGTTGCCCTTCATCATAAGAACGCCAACATAGATAAGTGCAGATGCGGTTGCAGCACCCGGAATAACTGCGAACACAGGCATAGCGAACATAGCAAGGAAGAATAGTGATGCGGTTGTAAGAGCAGTAAGACCTGTTCTACCACCGGCACTAACACCGGCACCGGACTCAACGAAGGTTGTAACTGTTGAAGTACCAACAACTGCGCCTGAGCAAGTAGCAATAGCGTCACAAATCATGATTTTGCCATAGTTGTGAGGCTTGTTGTTCTCGTCAGAGAGAATTGGGTTACCACCACAGCATCCAACGATTGTTCCCATTGTGTCGAACATATCGATCATACACATAGTAATAACTATCATGATAACTGTGAAGATTGAAATGCCCTCAGGCATTAGTCCATCACCTGTGAATACGCTTGTGAATGAGCAGAATACGCTGTTTTCGCCAGCAAAGAAGTTAGCGAAGTTTTCCCAGAACTTCCATGAAACACCATCAGTCTTTCCTGCGAGAGTTTCAAGATTTGTAACGCCCATAGGAATACCAACGATTGTAGCTCCAAGAATACCAAGAATAACCGAGCCCTTAATGTTTAGCTTATCGAGAATAGCGATAAGGAAAAGACCGATAATGGCAACGATTGCAGGCTTACAAACATCCCAGTTGGTAAAGTTAACAAGCTCAACCTGAGTGTATGGGCTTGAAACGATAATACCTGCGTTTTGGAAGCCGATGTAAGCGATAAATAGACCGATACCAACCGAAATAGCTCCTCTTACTGCAACGGGCATACCGTCGAATACGAGCTCACGGAAGGTTTTACCCTTAATCTTAATAAGAGAAAGAGCAAGGAACAAAAGACCCGAGATAAGAACTAGGAAGAAAGCTTGTCCGGGTGTGAAGGCTGCGGCATAGCCTGCCCAACCACCAATAAGACCACCAAGCATAGAGTTAAGACCCATACCTGAAGCCTGTGCTAGAGGCATCTTAGCCAAGAATGCCATCAAGAGTGTACCGATAACCGCACCTAAAGCAGTAGCGATAAATGCACTTGACCAATAAGGATTAGCAGTGCTACCAAAGATTTGGTTAGGGTTAACTGTCAAAATGTAAGCCATTGCAAGGAATGTTACGATACCGGCAATGATTTCGGTTTTGACACTTGTTTGCTTCTCGACAGGATCATAACCGAGAAGCTTTGCGAATTTGTTCATAAAATCCTCCTTTATATTGTTTATATTATATCGTCTTTCGATATAATGTAATTATATTTTATCACATTCTGTTTAATTTTGCAATATATTCACAAAAAAATGACATCATTTTTAAGTGGCATTTTCAAATTAAAAACAAAAATCCGCCACAAGCGTGGCGGATTTGATTGTGTTGGGAATTATTTATCCTCTTCCTCGATTAGCTCGATTTCGATTTCGTCGTCAACGCACTCCTCGCATTCCTCGCTAGGATTGCAAAGCTCACATGTGTCCTCGTCGCACTCGCAGGGGCGAGAATTTTCCTCTGCAGGATTGAATTCAATGTGAATTACGCAATGCTTTTTGAAGAACTTATAAAGGATAGCTGCAGCGCCTGCAATTGAAAGAGCAAGACCTGAAAAGAACAAAAATACCTTTGCCAAGTTTTTCATAATAATACCTCCTTAAATCTTTGGTTCAATAATATTGTATCACAAATTTTTTCAAAATGCAACTACCAAAAATAAAATTTACAAATATGTAATTGAAATTATATTAATTATGTGCTAGAATGGAATATATATTACAGAAAATCAACAAAAAATTAACAAATATAGGTGAAAAATGAGCAAAAGAATATTAGGCGTGGATTTTGGCGACGCTCGTACAGGGCTTGCGCTGTCTGACCTTACGGGCTTTTTGGCTAGTGGCGCCGGCACAATAAAGGGTGGCTTTGAAACAACCGCTAAGGCAGTTGCGGACTTTGCCATTAAAAACGATGTTGGCAAAATCGTTTTAGGGCATCCTATAAATATGAACGGCACGCTTGGCGAGCGTAGCGAGAAGATTAAGGCGTTTGCCTCTCGTCTTTTTGAGCTTTGCGAGATTGAGGTTGAGCTGTTCGACGAGAGATTATCAACCGCAAACGCGCACCAAATTCTAAATATAACAAATACAAGAGGCGAAAAGCGTAAGCGCATAATTGACGAAATGTCAGCATGCCTTATTTTGCAAAGCTATCTTGACAGAGAAAGAGCTAAAAAATAGCTAGAAGGTATAAAAATGGCAAAAAAACAAGTCTGTGACCCCTGTCGCAGAAACAAGGTTGGCGGACAGGCGGTAATAGAGGGCGTAATGATGAAAAAGGGCGAGGAAACCGCTCTTGCAACTCGTTGCGACGACGGGCGTGTCGATATAAAGCTCGACACCTTCGTTCCCATAAGAAAGAAAATAAAATTCCTTGGAATTCCTATTTTGAGGGGCGTGGTTGGCTTTATTGAGTCAATGATACTCTCATTTAAGACCATGAACGCATCAACTGATGTATTAGGCCTTGAGGAAGAGGAAAGCAAGAGCGAGGCATGGCTCAAAAAGCACCTCGGCATCAAGCTAACCGATGTTATAATGATACTCGGCATGGTGCTCGGCATCGTCCTGGCGCTCGGCTTGTTCATGTTCCTTCCATCATTTTTGGCAAAGGACATTTTAAATGGTATGCTCCTTGCCCCAAATGGAATCAACCTAAATCAATATGCGCTATCAGCAATTGAGGGTGGCGTAAAAATCTTAATATTTATTGCATATTTGCTACTTGTATCCGCTATGAAGGATATAAGACGCGTTTTCCAATATCATGGCGCTGAGCATAAGTCAATCGCGTGCTACGAGGCAGGGCTTGAGCTCACTCCCGAAAACGCAAGAAAATGCACAAGATTTCACCCACGCTGTGGCACATCATTTATGTTCGTTATGATACTTGTCGGCATACTTGTCGGTATGTTTATCCCTGCTGAGTGGCCAACATGGGCAAGATCACTTACCAAGCTTGCAACCCTACCTATCGTTATGGGGCTTGGCTACGAGTTTATTATGCTTGCAGGCAAGCACGATAACCTTATAACCAGAATTATGTCCGCACCCGGACTTTGGATGCAGAGAATAACCACAAAAGAGCCAAGCGACGATCAGCTCGCAATTGCGATTTGCGCAATTAAGGCAACAATGCCCGAGGAATTCCCCGACTTTGACCCGAGCGAATACGCAATCGAGGTCGAGGATAACCTAAAGCATATTGCATTTACAGGTCTTAAAAAGGACGAGGTCGAAAAGCTAATCGAAAAATTGAAGGCGAAAAGAGCGCAAGCAGAGCTTGAGGCTGAAAATGAGCCGAATTTCGACACAGAGCCCCTCGAAATCATCTCGAATAGCGATACAGAGAGCCTTGATGGCGACACCTCTTGCGAGGCATTGGACGAAAGCCTAGACTTGTACGAGGGTGGGCAAGACGAGCAGGATTTAGCCGACCTTGCCACGCTTGACGGCGCAGACACAGAAAACGATACAACAGAGGGCGAAGATGACGCACAATGAGCTAATTTTACGCCTTGACCAAATCGGTGTTGAAAATCCAAGTGAGGAAGCGTTTCTTATACTAAACCACCTGTTTGGCACAACTAAGGCACAAATCTTGTTCGATAGAGAAAAAAGCTATTCAAGCGAGAAAATTGAGCCGATTTTGGAACAGCGACAGAAGAAAACGCCACTTCAATATATATTTGGCAAGTGGTATTTTATGGATCTTGAATTGTTCGTTTCTCCCGATTGCCTAATTCCAAGACCGGACACGGAAATCTTGGTTTATGAGGCTCTAAGACTGTTAAAGGGTGGGGGATGTGTTGCAGATTTGTGCACGGGCAGTGGTTGTATAGGACTTTCTATTTTGAGTGCGCGCCCCGATATTGAAAAAATGGTTCTTGCCGATATTTCAAGTGGTGCGCTAGCAATCGCAACCAAAAATGCAAGGGAGCACTCTCTTGATAGTAGATGCGAAATTGTTCAAATTGATATAACACAAAAAATGCCGAGTGGTTACTTTGATATGATAGTATCAAACCCCCCGTATATTCCAAGCGCTGATGTTTTAACGCTTAGCGACGAGGTGAAAAAAGAGCCTACTCTAGCTCTTGATGGTGGCGCAGACGGGCTTGATATTATAAGGGCGCTACTAGCCCTTGCCCCTAATGCGCTAAATGAAAATGGCTACCTATTAATTGAATTTGGCTTTGACCAAGCAGAGAGCATCTGTCAAATCATGGACGCTCTTGTAGCCGATAAGGTATATCGCTCCTATAAAATCTTAAAGGATTATGGCGCAAATGACCGTGTTCTCGTTTGCCAAAAATAGTGGCAGATAATAAAAAATCGCATAGAATGGTATCGTAAATAGCGATACCATTTTTTGTTGCGAGGAAGATATGAGCAAGAAAACAATTTGCGTCATTTTTGGCGCTAACAGTAATGAATATGAGGTTTCTCTCAAAAGCGCCTATTCCGTTCTCATGGCGCTTGACACGGAAAAATACATAATACACAAAATAGGAATAACAAGAGAGGGCAAATGGCTACTTTTTGGTGGCTCTTTTGACGAAATTTTAAGCGATACATGGCACAAAAACCCAAAAAACGAGCCACTCTGTGTCGATTTTAACAAAAAATGCCTTCTTGCGCCCACAAAAGCGCTACGCCCCGACATTGTCCTACCCATGCTACACGGAGAGTATGGCGAGGACGGACGAATACAGTCGATATTTGAGCTTCTGGACATAAAAACGGTAGGCGTGTCAAGCGCCGGCGCCGCGCTTTGCATGGATAAGCATATAAGTAAAACGATAGCCATGAGAGAGCTAATTCCCGTTGTACCATATGTTGTGGCAAGAAGAGGCAAATACGATCCGGAAGAGCTACGCACCATGATAAAAGCAGAGGGGGCTGTGTTTGTAAAGCCCACAAGGGCAGGCTCTAGCGTCGGCATATCAAGGGTTACCTTACCAAGCGAGCTTGATATGGCTCTTGCCGAGGCGTTTAAATACTCGTCCGAGGTGCTAATAGAGAAGGCGATTGACGGCAGAGAGTGCGAGGTTGCCATTCTGGAAAATGACGGAAAAATAATAGTAAGTGAGGTCGGTGAAATCTCATATAAAGCGCCCTTTTACGACTATAAAACCAAATACGCATCTAGCACCGTAAAATATAAAATTCCGTCGCAAATTCCCGATATATGTCGCCACCTGTGTCGAAAATACGCATCAGAGCTATTTGTCGCTCTTGGCGCTAAGGGAATGGCAAGGGTTGATTTCTTTGTCACCGACGAGGGCGAGGTCTATTTTAACGAAATAAACGCAATCCCCGGCTTTACCTCGTCAAGCATGTATCCTATGCTAATGGAAAGAGAGGGCTATTCCATGCGTGCGCTCATTGATGCACTTATAAATAACGCATAAATATTTAATTTTTTAAGAATTTTTTAAAAGTGTTGAAATGCACACGAAATTTTTATATAATATATAATGAGGTCGTATTATGACTTTTCCTAAGGGCTTAAAAATATCTCTTATCGGCTATGGCGCATCTAATAAAGCCATGTGTGAGTATCTAATGAAAAACGGCATCTATCCCACGATAAGATGCGACAAGAGCGTGTGTGCTCCAAATGGCTGTGAGCTTATAACGCAAGACTATCTTAACACCTACGAGGACATCATTTTTCGCTCACCCGTTATAAGACCCGACAAAATAAAGGGTAATGGCAGAGTTTTCACCGAGGCATCATATGCGCTTGAAATAACAAATGGCGCAAAAATAGGAATTAGTGGCTCTGATGGCAAAACCACCACATCCAGCTTGATTTACTCCGCCTTGATTGAGGATGCAAAAAAAGCTACCCTGTGTGGCAATATCGGCACTCCCATAATTGAGAGCGCGCCCGCCTCGACGCCCGATAGCTATACCGTGTGCGAGCTGTCTAGCTTTCAGCTGATGGATATGCTCCCGACGCTTGATGTCGCAGTGCTCACCAATATCACGGAAAACCACCTTGATTGGCACAAGAATATGCACGAGTACATAGAGGCAAAGAAAAATATTCTTTTAAGGGCAAGGAGTGCTGTTTTGTGCTACGATAACCCCGCTTTGCGTGATCTTAGCCCAAGCGCTCCCGTTACCTATTTTACAAGAGGCGAAATGCCAAAAAATACAGGGGCGGAGCACCTAGTGTATGTAAAAAACGAAGATATTTATTACGATGGGGAAAAGGTAATCGCTCTTGACGCGCTTTCCCTTAAGGGAGAGTTTAATATCCTTAATGCCGAGGCGACGATTGGCGCACTTTTGCCTGTTGTCGAAAAGGACGCAATAAGACGAGCGCTTAGCACCTTTGAGGGCGTTGAGAGCCGAATGAAATGTATAAAAATAGTTAGGGGAGTGTCGTTTATCGACTCCTCGATTGATTCAACCCCGTCGCGTACGCTTGCTACCCTTAGCGCCTTTGATAAATCAAGGTGCGTGCTTATTTTGGGTGGCTACGACAAGGGGCTCTCGTACGAGTGCCTTAGTGCGCTCGAGGGAATAAAATGTGCGATAATTTGTGGTGCAAACGCCCAAAAAATACATAAGGCAATCGCCGGTAGCTGTAAATGCCTTTTTGCCACCGATTTTGAAATGGCGGTAAGAAGGGCGTATAGCGAGGCGTGCGAGGGTGATTTCGTGATACTCTCCCCCGCATCAGCCAGCTTTGATATGTTTGAAAGCTATAAAAAAAGAGCAGACGCCTTTAAAAAAATAGTAGGAGAATTAAAATGAACGAGCTAACCAATATGCTAAGCGAGCTATGCGCCTTCCCGAGCGTATCGGGCAGAGAGCGCGCATCAAGAGAGGGCATCATCGCCCTCGCCTCGCCATACTTCGACGAAATAAGAGAGGATAGCTTTGGCAACCTTTTGCTCATAAAGAAATCAGCTAGAGAAAACGCTCCCAAGCTGATGCTTGATGCCCATTTTGACGAGGTTGGAATGATGGTAAGCGAGCTACACGAGGGCGGATTTTTGTCCGTTTGCGCCATAGGCGGTCTTGACACGAGAGTTCTTAGCGCCACCGAGGTGACAATTTACGGTAAAAGAGAAATTTACGGAGTTGTAAGCTCCGTTCCCCCTCACATTATCGGCAGAGGTTCTGCCTCTGCGCCCAAGATGAACGAGCTATATATCGACACAGGGTACGACCTTGACACACTAAAAGAGATAGTCAGCGTAGGCGATGTTGTCGAATTTAAGGCTGGGCTAATCACCCTTGAAAATAACAGAGTAGTATCAAAGAGCCTAGACGATAAGGCTTGCGTGTGCGCGCTTATCACCACCGCAATGCTATGCGAGGCGGACAAGCTCACCTTTGATTTATATGTAACTCTCTCCGCCCAAGAGGAAACGGGCAAGAATGGCGCAAGGCTCGTCGCATATGAAATTGAGCCCGATATCGCAATTATCACCGATGTCAACTTTGCTCGCGACGAGGGCGTTGAGGAAACGGATAGCATTGAAATCGGCAAGGGCGCGGGAATCGACATTTCCTCGTTTACCAACATACCCCTTACAAGAAAAATAATGCAAATTCTGGATAGAGCAAAAATCCCCTATCAAAAAATATGCGAGCCATCTCGCACCTCAACAAACAATGATGGCGTTTCAATCTGTGGCAAAGGCGTGCGCACCGCACTCATGAGCATACCTTTATCCTCAATGCACACACCAAGCGAGGTTGTTTGCCTTGACGACATTATATCAATGTCCAGAATTTTACTTGAAATTGCCTATACACCAATCGAGGAGCTACTATGAAAAAGTTACTGAAAAAGCTCTGCCTTGCCTTTGGCCCAACAGGACTTGAGCATAGAGTAGAGTCATTAATAGAGGGCGAAATTTTAAAGAGTATGCCAAGCGATGCCGAGATAATAAGAGATAACCTTGGCGGAATATACCTTCATATTAAAAACGAGGGCGCGCCTAAGTTAATGCTGAACGCCCACATGGACGAGGTTGGCTTTATGGTCACCACCGTAGCCGAAAACGGACAGATAAAATTTGGAAGCGTAGGTGGAATAAATCCGCTTATCCTTGGCGCAAAGCGTGTTATATTTGAAAATGGTGTGAGAGGCGTGATTTTGTCAAAGCCCATTCATCTGCTCTCACACGAGGAAAGAGAAAAATGCCCCAAAATAAGCGATATGCTTGTAGATATTGGCGCTCGCTCTAAGGAGGAGGCGCTATCCCTTGTCAGCATAGGCGACTATTTCACCTTTGATAGCGATTTTGTCGAGATGGGAGGCTCTCAAATCAAGGCAAAGGCGCTTGACGATAGACACGGATGCTGTGCTATGCTAAGCACAATTGCATCTCTTGCAAAAAATAACGCAAGGAGCAAATACGATTTGTATTTTGCCTTCACCACTCGTGAGGAGATTGGATTTTCAAGCGCAGGCTGTGCAACAGAGATAATCAAGCCCGATTACGCAATAGTAATCGAGAGCAAGGCGGTGCTTGACCTACCGGAAATTAGCGAGGACAGGTGTGTTGGACGATTAGGTGACGGAGCGTTGATTTCATACGCAGATGGTGGTGCGATAATGGATCGTGCGTTAACCGATGAGCTAATTTCAGTCTGCAAGGAAAACAATATAAAATATCAAATTAACAGGGCTGTGTCCGGTGGAAACGATTCTGCACCAATTCAAATTGGCGCACACGGAACAAGGGTGGCGCTAATCTCAGCACCATCAAGATACATTCACTCGGGCGCTTGTGTTGTCGATTATTGCGACCTTGAGGAAATTTGTAAGGCGCTTTACGCCTTCGTTACAAGAGGCTAAGGAGAGGAATATGATAGAACTATTAAAAAAGCTAATGCTAACTCACGGAGTGAGTGGAAGAGAAGATAAAATAAGAGAGCTTATAAGAGCGCAAATCGAGCCATATTGCGACGAGATAACAGTTGACCCCGTCGGCAACCTTATCGCACACATTAAGGGCGAGGGAAAGAAAATCATGCTTGGCGCTCACATGGACGAAATAGGATATTTTGCAACACATATTACCGAAAAGGGCTTTATCAAGGTTAGCCCCATCGGTGGAATTAACTACCTGTCAGGCGCATTTTCAAGCGTGGTGTCAGAAAATGGCGTATATGGCGTGCTTGCTCCCACAAAAACGGACGAGCTACCCAAGGCAGATAGCGTCTATATCGACATCGGCGCAAAAAGCAAAAGACAGGCAGAGAACAAGGTTAAGGTGGGCGACTTTTTCGTTCATACACCATCGGTTAAAAGGCTACTGGGCACTCGCTATGTGGGCAGACCCTTTGATGACCGTGTGGGCTGTCTTGTGCTAATAGAGGCAATAAAGGAAATCAAAAATCCTAAAAACGACCTATATTTTGTGTTCACCGTTCAAGAGGAGGTGGGCTGTAAGGGCGCTCGCCCTGCAACCTACACGGTTGAGCCGGATATCGCAATAGCGCTTGATGTGACGAGAACTGACGATAAAATTGGAAGCGACACGCTCAATGTCAAAATCGGTGATGGCCCAACAATCAAAATCAAGGACGCAAGCGTTATTTGCTCGCACGAGCTTGTTGTAAAAATGAGAGAAATCGCAAAAGCAAATAACATAAAATATCAAGACGAAATGCTCTCTCGCGGTGGTACAGATACCTCTTCTATGCAAATTGCAAGGCGTGGCACTCGCGCAGGAGCAATCTCAATTCCATGTGGCTTTATTCACACAAATAACGAAATGATAGATATAAACGATGTAAGGGGCGCTATAAAGCTGGTTAAGGCGCTTGTAAGGGAGCTATAATGAGGGCAATATCCAAAAAAATAATATCAGTAATTCTTCTTTTAATATTGATGCTACCGGCGCTTGTCGCCTGTGGAAATGATGACGGAGTTCCCAAGGGAATGAAGCTCGCATCAAATCGTACAAGGGTTGATTATTCGTTTTTCGTTCCAAAGGAATGGGTAATTGACGAGATGAGCGATTTTTCAAGAGCGCACTCTGATAACGAAACAACAAGCATCAGTGTTTTCACCTTTGATTGTGATAGCGAAATTACAATAAACGATTGGTGGCAGAACGAGTATTTGCCAAAAATCACACCAACTTTAAAGGAGTATAAATTTGTTGAGCAAACAGACAAGGTAGTGGTTGATAAGAAAAGCGCAAGCGCATATGTGTTTGTCACCTCAAGAGATGAAGACTCACTTAATAAGCACAGAGTGACGATAACCAAGAATGACTCAAAAATGTATGTTATTTGGTACACCTCGCTTGTTACAAGCGACACGGATTACTATCTTGAAAATCTAGGCACGCTCTCAACCATTTTAAGTGTGTTTAGGTTTACTCCAATCACACAGGACTCAGCACCGCTTAAGCCCTTTGAGGACGAAAACGCACCCGAGGGAATGATGCTCATTTCAGATAAGAGCATCGTGCTTTATTCCTTGTATGTGCCAAGCACATGGATAATTGACGAGCAAAGCGCTATGACAATGGCACATGTGTCCGAGCAAAACAAGTCAAGCGTCAGCGTTATGCAATGGAACATGACCAAGGATACAACCACAATTGATAAGTGGTGGCAGGATTATCACAAGGCAGAGCTGCAAAGCACCTTTGGCGAGCATCTTGTAATTGATAGCGAGGGGACAGAGGTAAAGCTGGGAGAGGTTGAGGCAAAGGCGTACGAATACCACATTTGGCTAAGTGGTATGACATATAAATACTATGTTGTAGCCTCAATTGACCAAGGAAGCATACATGTGCTGACCTACACCTCAACCGAGGAGCTATACGATGACGAAATAGACACAGTAAAGGAGCAAATTCTTCCGAATTTCAGCTTTAATTAATATGATATATTTTGATAATAGCGCGACAACTAAAATGTCAAGCCGTGCACAAAAAAGAATGCTGGAGGTGGCAGAGCAGGATTTTGGAAATCCGTCATCACTTCATAGCGTGGGCCTTAGCGCCGAAAAAAGAATAAGCGAGGCAAGAGCGATAGTTTTGTCCTCTCTTGGAATTTTGCGCCCTCAAAGATGGGAGCTTATCTTCACCGCATCGGGCACAGAGGCTAACAATATCGCAATTCTTGGCACAGTAAGGGCAAAAAAGCGTCGTGGCGACGAAAAAATTCTAATAAGCGATGGTGAGCATTCAAGCGTCGAGGAATGTGCAAGGCGTCTCGAGGAGGAGGGCTTTAAAGTCCTTAGAATACCAACTAAGGGTGGTGCGCTTGACCTCGATTTTGTAAGGGCGAATGCAAGGGGTGCTATTTTGGCGAGCATTATGTGCGTAAATAACGAAACAGGCGCTCTTTACGAGGTAAAAAAGGCATTCGATATTATAAGAGAGCAAGCTCCTGATTGCGTGTGCCACACCGACTGCGTTCAAGCCTATTTGAAGGTAAAATTGACCAAAAAATCGCTAGGAGCAGACCTTATCTCCATTAGCGCTCACAAGGTAAACGGACCTAAGGGCGTAGGAGCATTGTATATCGCTCCCGAGCTACTTAAGGCAAAGAAAATCACGCCAATAATTTTTGGTGGCGGACAGGAAAACAACCTTCGCTCAGGCACGGAAAATGTTTACGGAATCAGCGCCTTTGGCGAGGCTGTAAAGGAGCATACCGAGCGCTTAGGCGAGGAAATTCTCCATATGCAAAAAATAAGGGAGCACATAATAATGCACTTGCCTAAGGATATAAAGGCAAAAATCCCCGTGCTCTTTGCTCCACATATACTTAATATCACAATGCCAAAAATAAGAAGTGAGATTGTCCTTCACGACCTTAGCGCCAAGGGGATATTTGTTTCCTCCGGCTCTGCGTGCGCATCAAATTCAGCACACAAGGCATCAAGCGCGCTTTTGGCGTTCGGCACTAGCGCAGACGAGGCAGACACCTCAATTCGCATCAGCCTCTCGCCTGATAACACAATCGCCGAGGCAGACGAGCTGATAAAGGCGCTAAATGACGCAATAAGCCGACTTGCAAGAAAATAAAAAAGCCCTCGTCAAACCAAAAAGGAGAGGGCATAAATCACAAGAAAAAAGCCGACATTTGTCGGCTTTTACTTTTTTAATTCGTCTTCAATTTTTTTCATAAGCTCGCTCGGGGCAATGTTTAATGCATCTGAAATGCGAAAAAAGGTTTCAAGAGTTGGCTTTCTCTCTCCTCTCTCGATGGCACTCAAATGAGTTCTGCCAATGTCGGCAAGACCGCTGACAACCTCTTGTGATAATCTTTTTTCCTCTCGTAGCTCTTGTATTACTCGTCCTACTATTATAGAATCTAACATAATATACCCCCTATTTGCAACTGCTGATTTTATTCTACAAAAGTTTTCGATAATTTATGAACACATATGTTGACAATTGAACACAAATGTGCTATAATTTAACAGGGAAACCCCAAAAAGCAAAAATAAACAATAAAAGGAGAACGAAAATGAATCAGCATCAAGCATATGTGGTAATGAAATTTCAAGAGTGTGTTACCAAAACTGCCGAAAAGCTTGTAGAGCTTTCGAAAAAGAAAAAAAGGGGAAAATTGATTGTCGGTTCCAGTAATATTTACCTCGAGGATTCGGAAAACGAACTTCACAGTTGCTTCTATCTCGATAGAGAGAAGGTGTTTGGAAACTTATGGAATGACGATTCTGAGTATAAATTGTGGGAGTATCGAATAAGGAATTTTGAAAACTATGGTGATCGCAAGTATTTGACGGCATTCAGATTTTACGATGGCTTTTTCTGTATGTTCAAGCTTTCAACTGCCAAAAAATTTGTAAAAGAGGTAAGAGAAGAGGTTGCTAAAATGGCTAACCTAAAGCTTAGCTTTGTATCCGTTAGAGAACAATTTCTTATGAAAATAGTTTTTTCAAGACAGTAAGGAGAATAAAATGAGTTTTGAGGAATTTATCAAGCAACCGTTTGAAATCGTCAACGGAAGATTCGAGTCAAAGGGAAGCGCTTGGGGCAACTATACCGTGCAAAAATTCGGCTGGGGCGGAAATGAATATAAAATCTCAGGCGATTATAGTGCAAACGAGTATAGCATAGACACCGACGCATATGGAGATTGGTATCTCAAAAAGGGATATCAAGAAATTTGCCGACTGTACCACCTTGGCGGAGAAAATTGGACAATGTAAAAAAGCCGACATTTGTCGGCTTTTTTCAGCATTCTCCTTGAGGGGAAGGGGGAGTGCTTGCGGTGGCTGAGGTGTCATTTACTCTCTTGTATCATTTTCTTTAAGGCTTCAAGAGCATCGCTAAGTCCACCGACCTCGTCGATAAGCCCACACTCAACCGCCTCGCTTCCATCAATAATAGAGCCTGTGTCAGTTGCAATTTGGTCTGTGTTCATCATAAGAGAACGGAACTTTTCTTCCTTTATATTAGAATGCGTACACACGAAGTCACTTATGCGCCTTTGCATTCGTTCAAAATAGTAAAAGGTTTGCGGAGAGCCAACCACAACGCCACTAATCCTAACAGGGTGAATTGTCATCGTGGCGCTCGGCACAATAAATGAGCGTTTTGCGCTCACTGCCAAAGGTACGCCAATAGAGTGACCGCCACCCAATACAAGCGAAACGGTTGGAGTTTTCATGCTCGCAATCATTTCTGCAATTGCAAGCCCCGCCTCGACATCTCCACCCATGGTGTTCAATACAATTAATAGCCCCTTGACGCTCTCGTCCTGCTCACATGAGGCAAGCAAGGGAACAATATGCTCGTATTTTGTCGCCTTTTGGTCCTGTGGCAAAATATAATGTCCCTCGATTTGCCCAATAATGCTAATACAATGTATTCCGTCGCTCTCGCTCGTTCCCATTTCCTTGATTTCGAGCGTTTCCTCTCTTAATGGCTGTGTTTGTTCTTCCATTTTGTACCTCGACTTGTGTCAATTAGATTTTTGTTTAGTATTTGATTCTATAAGAAAAATATTCAAAAAACGAGAAAAAACAATACCAAAATCACCCCAAAAGCCTTGATTTTAAAGGGCTTTTCAAGATTTTTGAAAAAAATTAAAAAAAGTTTCAAAAAACTATTGACAAATATTTTTTGTAGTGCTATAATAGCAAAGCACCTGTGCAAAGCATAGGTACAAAGATCCTTAAAAATTGAACAAAGAAGGAATTAGTTAAGATAACTAAGTACAAAGACGGAACTCTTAAAATTCTTTTAGAGAAAAACTCAAAACAAGTAATTTAAGTAAAAGAGCTAACAAACAGCTTTAGAAATGATTTAAGCATCGAGAGATGAATAAATAAAATTTTTAGAGAGTTTGATCCTGGCTCAGGATGAATGC
>JAFQUJ010000012.1 GCA_017408585.1 Clostridia bacterium
TCAATACTGTAATTTCTTGCGTGTAGCCGATTGTCCAAACGATGCTATTTTTAACCGAGTAGGCTCACTTAACCTGCGCTTAACCTCAGGAAAAACACCTGTTCATAGCGATATGCTTATGTGGAGTAAGAACGATACGAATGAAGGTGTTATGTATCAATTACTCGCTATTATGTTTACAGTCCCACAAATTTCGGTTCGCTTTGACAATATAACCAATGAGCACAAGAAAATTCTTAAATACTTCCTTTCATTTTGGCGTAGTCATCAAGAAGTCCTGCTTGACGGTGAGCTTGAGCTATGGGGAGTGGATGCTAACTATACAGTGGCAAAATCAAAAACGGATACTGAAAGCGTTACCGTTATATACCATTCCCGTCCCGTGACTGTTGAGAACGATGAAAATGCCTATATTTTCAATTCCACTGGTGATGACGGTATATTTGTAGAAGTCAATAAGGACAGAAAATATGAGCTTAACGATATTTTCGGAGAGTGCTATGAAAGTGGCGTATTGCATAAGGGCATCAATCACATAAATTTACAAAACTGCGGTATGATTTTTGTAAAATAGGAAATTTTTCTTTGACTTATACCATTTGTGAAAATTAAAAGTAAAGCTATTTTGTATTATTCCATTGAAAATATATCTATTAAATAGTTTGACACATTAAGGCTATATCCGCTACTCAAAAAGTAGCGGATAAATATTATTTTAAAGCAAAAACTAAAGCCACTATTTTTTAAGTTGCTTTTTAGTTCGATTTTCATCTCACTTTCTCCGCCAACAAAAAGGGTAGGTCTTGCACCTACCTTTTTTGTTGGCGCAAAAGAGCTTCGAACTCTAACTTAGTGTTACAACGGTGTCCACTATCAATGCTAAAAGCAGGCTATGCCTGCTTTTGTTTTTTAAGCTTAATTGCTTTTATGATTTCGGGGGCATAAACTGCGCCAAGGTAGATGGCGATAACCACAAACGCAAGATACATATACCAATACGAGTGTGGAATTAGATTATAAAATAGCTGCAAAACAGGATTTTCGGGGCGAATGGAGTACATATAGTTGACCTCGATAAGATTTCCTGCCCAGTCAAGAAGATTGTTTTTTGCAATATACGAATTTAGCAAAACATTAATAAAATGAATTATCGTATAAGAGCCGATAGTAATTCCAAGCGTTGACATTATACATCTCAAATCCTTTTTAACAAGCCCTAGCGCAAACATCAAAATTGGAATGCCAAGCTCCAAAACATGAGGGAAATAGTAGAAAACAAATGTCCAGCTGAATATCTCAAAGCCTGCCTGCGCCGAGTTGATTACAAGCGCGCAAAACGCACCAATTGCCCAAAGCAACAGGAGATTGTTTAACACCTTGTTTTTGGTAAAAACAGCCACAGGTAGCACCATAGCGTTAAGAGAGCACAGGTGAAAGGGCAAGTATTCAATTGGCGAGCCCCATTTTATAAGATTAAAAATTATCGCTAAAATTCCTGCAAAGGATAAGATACCAAGCACAAGCGTCTTTGTTTTGTCGCTCTTGCTCTTCAAAATGTAATATAACGAAACGATAATGCCAATCGCAAAAACAAGCGAAATTATATGGCACACACTAAAAAAGCCCCAACTCATATTTTTCCGTCCTTCTAAATTGTCACATATGTGCTACTATAAAGGACAGAAAAAATCACCCTTGGTTACATAAAAAAGGGCGAGCCTTTGCTCACCCCTCTTAAATTATTTGTTTTCTGCAAGCCACTTTTCAGCGCCGGATTTATACTTCATTGTGATGTTTTCCTCGGTGTACTTTGACTCACAGCCACCGTTGGTATATAGGAAGTATGTACCGTCCTCAGTTACATAAAGAGTTTCCTCATAGCCACAAGGATCGCCAAATTCGCCATAAGTAACCTTCTTAACAAGAGTAGCGCTCTCGGTGTCGAGAACTCTGCCACGAACAACCTTTTTCATTAATTTTCCCTCCGTTAAATTTAATTTACTATTAAATATTAACACATACACGCTAATTTGTCAACAGGTAAATTTTACAGTATTTTTAATAAAATTTAGCGCATTTTTAATGCAATTTGGCAAAAAACACGCTAATTTAATAAAAATTAGCGTGAATTTAATAAAATTTAATAAAATTTAGCGTTCGCAACGGGCGAATTTTAAGATAAAATTTTCGCTAAATTTAAACCACCGCGTAAATTCCCATAAGCGCAAGCACAGATGCGACAACCACGACGGCGGTGGGGATTTTTTTAATTAGCGATAGCAAAATTGCAATCAAAGCACCAAGTGCGCCAATCCACCATCTTTCGTTGATGAAAAGAATACCGGGAAAAATTAGTGCGGACATGGCGGTGAACGGAATGAGATTTAAAAACTTTATCGCCTTAGGGCCAAGCTTGATTTTGTCGAGTAGGAAGCCCGGTAGAATTCTTGGAACTATGGTGACAAGCATCATAAAAACAGACAAAAGAGCGTAGTTCATTCTGCTGCCACCTCCTCGTCCTTTATAAAGAACACGCCAACAATAGCTCCAACAAGACACGATATGATAATCGCCCACGAGGAAGCATTATCGGGCAAAAGAAGGGTAAGAGCCGTGTTCAAAAGAGCAGTAAAAGCGACCAAAGCGATAAGTCGCCAGCTCTTTTTTACACCGGGGACTAAAAGCGAAATAAAGAGCGCATAAAGCGCAATTCCAAGCGCATCGGACACAACAGGCGGAATTAGTAGGCTGACAAAAGCGCCAATTGTTGTGCCAAGCACCCACGAGCCATAGGTCACCGTGATAATGCCAAACAGATACGGAACGGTGCATTTTTGCTCGGGCGTGGCAGAAACGATAGCGAACGCCTCGTCGGTTATTCCGTGAGCAGTTGTGATTTTTTCAAGAGCGCTTGTTTTGCCGAGCTTTTTCATTATGTAAGAGCCCATTATAAAGTGTCTTAAATTTAACACAAATGTTCCAACCACAACAGAAAGCATAGACGCTCCTGTGACAATCATGCCAATAGCCATAATTTGACTTGCGCCCGCAAAAACAAGCGTTGACATGAGTATGATTTCAAGCCTTGTAAAGCCTGCATCAGATGCCATAACCGCAAAGGCGATGGCAACAGGCAAATAGCCGAGAATTACAGGCAAGGCAACCTTAATTCCGTTTAAATAATCTCTTGCTTTACTCATGCTTTATAGCCTTTTCTTTGCGATTTGAGAGTTGTTTCTTGGGTATTTGGGTGGGGTATGTGTCGCTTTTTTAATAATTATTATTGTGCGAGAGAGCGATTCAAGTCCGTTTGTCAGCGTGTACTCGTAGCATCTTTCAAGCTCACCACCGAGAAGCGAAATTGCGTTTTTCGCCTCGCTTAGCTCACACTCGCTTGAAAGCGATTTCATTGCGATAAAGCTTCCGCCAACCTTGACAAGCGGTAGGCAAAGCTCACAAATCAAATTCAGAGCGCCAACACCACGAGCGCACACAATGTCAAAGCTCTCTCTGTATTGCTTGTCCTGTCCCAGCACCTCGGCACGCGCGTTTGAAACGCTGACATTGTTAAGCCCTAAAAAAGAGGCTGTGTCACGCACATAATTTACCTTTTTTGTGACACTATCAAGCCCTAAAATAGATACATCGGGGCGCAAAATGGCAACAGGGAGCGTAGGAAAGCCACCACCACAGCCAATGTCGGCTATGCGCGCGCCCTGTGGTAAAAATGGCGATATCGCCACAGAGTCCACAAAATGCTTTAAAATCACTCCGTCCTCGTCAGTTATGGCGGTGAGATTTAGGTGCTCGTTTATTTCTATCATGTGACGAAATAGCGCCTCAAAAAGCTCGGCGCTACCTTCATCAATTAAATTTCTTGTCGCGTCGTTTAAGCTCGACACATATAGCAGTTTTTTTGTAAATTCACTCATAAAAGCCTTCCTTGGTTCTCTTAGCTTTTCATTTTAATAAAAGAATAAAGCAAGGTATTAAAATTTGCTAAGTTGAATAAGCAAATTTAAATAGATAACACTCAGCCTTTTTTCTTTTGGTTTTACCTTTTCTTTTTAATGAAAGAATAAAGCAAGGTGTTAAAATTTGCTAAGTTTAATAAGCGATTTTAAATAGATAACACTCAGCCTTTTTCTTTTGGCTTTACCTTTTCATTTTAATAAAAGAATAAAGCAAGGTGTTAAAATTTGCTAAGCTTAATAAGCGATTTTAAATAGGCAAATTTTCAGTCTTTTTTCTTTTGGCTTTACCTTTTCTTTTTAATAAAGAAAAGGTAAATTATAATTCCTCTAGAATATGCAAAAGAGCCTTAAAGTTGTCGGGCAAGGGGGACTCGAAGTGCATAATTTCCTTTGTCCTTGGGTGAGGGAAGGAAAGCTCGCCTGCGTGCAAGCATTGACCATCAAGAAGTCTTGCGTGCGCCTTCTCGAAGGGCGTTTTTCCACCACCATAAACCAAATCACCGACAATGGGGTGACCGATATATGACATATGGACTCTTATTTGGTGAGTTCTGCCCGTTTCAAGCTCCATTTTAGCAAGCGAGAACGAGGGATACTCGCGCAACACCTGATAATGCGTTATTGCGGAGCGACCACCCTCGACAACAGCCATTCTTTTACGGTCAATGGAATGTCTTGCGATAGGGGCATTTACAGTACCCTGTGTCGATTTTAGATGACCTGTCAAGATGGCGTAATAGACGCGCTTAATACCATGCTCCTTTAAAAGAGAGGACAGAAAAATATGAGCATCATCGGTTTTTGCGACAACCAAAAGCCCACTTGTTTGCTTGTCAATGCGGTGAACGATACCGGGGCGAATAACTCCATTTATGCCCGATAGCGAGCCCTTACAATGATACATTAGCGCATTGACGAGCGTTCCACTCTCGTTTCCAACTGCGGGGTGAACAACCATGCCCGAGGGCTTGTTGATAACGATAATATCATCGTCCTCGTAAACTATGTCAAGAGGAATATTTTCAGCCTCAGCGCTCAGCTCACTAAGAGGCATAGCCTCAATTTCGACCTCGTCGCCTGCTTTCAAGCGATAATTTTTCGCTTGTAGCTTGCCATTTACGCTGACAAGCTCATTATCTATTAGCACCTGTGCGTGTGAGCGTGAAACGGAGCTCACCTCTGAAACGAACACATCAAGGCGCTTTTTTTCATGCTCAGCTGTTACTATCATCGTCATTTCCCGCATCATTTTCAGCCACAGGGGCAGATTTTTTTGCTTTGTATTCCTTTATTATATCAATTACAATTCCCAAAATGGCAATTCCAACACCGACGCAAACACAGGAGTCAGCGATATTGAACACCCAAGGGAAGAAATCGTTAAAAATGGTGACATGAATCATGTCGATAACCTCGCCTAGCGCAAGACGGTCAATCATGTTGCCGATACCGCCACCGATAACGAGAGCAAGACCAATCTTAGAAAGGCGACTCTCGTGACTAAACTTAAATAGATAAAAGCCAAGAGCGCCAATGCCTATTGTTGAAATGATAAGAAAAATCCATCTTTGGTCAGCGAGCAAGCCGAACGCCATGCCCGAATTTCTTATATGCGTAATTTCGAGCACGCCATCAAGCACGACAAGCTCGTCGCCGATTGGCAAATTAAAATATATTAGCCACTTGGTCAGCTGGTCGAGTGCCACCGAGCCACAGATAACTAAAATTAAAACTACAAAAAAGGGCATAGCATCTCCTTGTCAAATAATTAGTAAATGATAAACAAAAGCACAGAAAGTAGCCTTTGCGCAATTGAAATTAGAATAATTACTGCGATAAACGAAAGGTCGATTGGGCATCTGCGCGCAAACTCCCAACGCATAAAAACATCGCGAACAGGGCGCAAAACAGGCTCTGTTATTTTAAAAAAGAAATAGTAAACCCTAGTCTCTCTCGCCTGAGGAATCCAAGAGCAGACAGCGCGAATTAACAGGCAAAAATCAAACAAATAGAGAGCATAGGAAATGATTGAAAAAAGCGTGTAAATTATCATAGGTCAGAAAAGGTGTCGTCGTCGGGCGCACCACCCTCAAAGATTTCACCGCTAACATCAACATCTCTTGGAGCGATAAAATACGAATCGTTTGTAGCGTTCTTAATAGTAGCGTTAAGAGCATACGCAGCGCCTGCGATAAAATCAATCATTCTGCGCGCAAGGGGCTTTTCGACGCCCTCAAGATTGAGAAGAATGGTCTTTCCCTCAACCAAAAAATCAGTTGCGCTTAAAATGTGGTCAAATTGTGTTGGCTTAACCACCTTTAGCTCAATATTAGAGCCACCGAGAGCCACGCTCGCACCATCGTCCTCGTATTCGAGCTCGTCCTCGTCGTCCTCATAGTCCTCGTAGCTTCTGCGTCCAAATCCAAAAAGTCCCATAATCAATAAATCCTTTCACCAAAAATTTTACTGCCAACTCGTACAAGATTTGCTCCTGCCTCGATGGCGTATTCATAGCTTTCGCTCATTCCCATCGAGAGAATGGCGTCATTTTCATTCTTAAATAGCTCGTCAAATAGAGCCTTCGTTATGCCAAAGTATTTTAGATATTCCTCTCGGCTCTCACAACGGGGCGCCATGGTCATAAGACCACGCACACGCACAAAGGGAAGACACTTAAGCTTATCGTAAAAATCGCACACAGCCTCGGGCATAATTCCGCCCTTGCTTTCCTCGCGACCGCTGTTTACCTCGATTAAAATATCCATTACCTTGCCGATTTTGGCACATTGCTTGTTTATCTCCTCGGCAAGAGATAATTTGTCAACGGAGTGAATTAAATCCACCTTATCGTAGATGTATTTTACCTTGTTCTTTTGCAGAGTTCCAATAAAATGAACGCTCGCCCTCTTATCGTAAGCGTCGTACTTTTCAAGTAGCTCGTTTACCCTGTTTTCGCCAATCGTGTCAGCGCCGAGCGAGATAAGATAGTTAATATCGTCGGCATTCTGCATTTTTGTCGCTAAAAGGAGAGTAATCTTACGCTCGCCACCAAGGGAGCGAACGGTGGATAGAACACTCTCGTAATTTTGCTTTAACGCCTCATGTGTCATAAATTAAGCACCTCTTTTGCCCTTTCGAGTGCGTTTTCCTCGTCAATATATATAGTGTGATAGCTTGATTTTCTTTTGAACCAGGTCATTTGCCTCTTAGCGTAATGCCTTGTCGCAAGCTTTAGCTCCTCGACGCATTCGTCAAGCGAGGCCCTGCCCTCGAAATAGGGAATTAGCTCCTTGTAGCCGATTGCCTCAGACGCAGTTGAGCCATTTGATAAAAGCCCACGCTCCCAAAGCGCGCGACACTCGTCGAGGAGGCCAAGCTCTATCATTTTATCAACACGAGAGTTGATTTTTTCGTACAAAAGCTCCTTGTCACGATAGCAAAGGAAGAGCACGCACGCATCGTAAGGCGAGGGCTGTGTGCGAGATAGCGCATCAAGCTCACTCTTTTTCTTGCCTGTTGTATAGTAAATTTCAAGGGCGCGAATAACCCTTTTTACATTGTTTTTGTGGATTGTCATAGCGCTCTCGGGGTCAAACTCCATCAAAAGCGAATGTACCGCATCAGCTCCCTGTTCAAGAGCGAGAGCCTCCATTTTGGCACGAAGCTCATCGTCGCGCTTAGTGCTTGTAAATGACGGAATTTCAAGCACACTATCAAGATAAAGCCCCGTTCCACCACAGAAAATAGGCATCTTGCCTCGCGATATAATATCATTTATCGCATCTTGTGCAAGGGTGGAATAGTCGGCGCAGGAAAAGTCCGTGTCAGGCTCTAAAATGTCAATTAAGTGGTGGCGAACGCTCTCTCTTTCCTCGCGTGTCGCCTTGGCTGTGCCGATATCCATACCACGATATATCTGCATGGAATCGCACGAGATAATTTCACCATCAAGTAAAAGGGCAAGCTCAATTGCAAGCGCACTCTTGCCAACTGCGGTAGGGCCGACAATGGCAATAACCCTCTTTGACGGAGCGTGATTTGTGCTCACGGCATAACCTCCTGTTAAAATCAAAATTAAGGCTCAATCAGCATAGCATCTCCAAAGGAGAAGAAGCGATATTTTTCCTCGATTGCGCACTCGTAGGCGCGCATAATTCTTTCTCTGCCATAGAATGCGCTAACAAGCATTAAAAGCGTGCTCTCGGGCAAATGGAAATTCGTAATCAGAGCATCAACAGCCTTGAATTTATAGCCCGGAAAGATGAAAATTCCCGTATCGTCGCTCATTGGGACAATCTCACCCTCGGGAGTTGCAACGCTTTCGAGAGTGCGAAGAGAGGTTGTGCCGACTGCGATTGTGCGTCCGCCCGCACGCCTTCTTTCGTTTATGATTTTTGCGCTTTCCTCGCTTACAGAAATAAACTCGGAGTGCATTATGTGGTCGCTTATGTTGTCCTCTTTCACAGGACGGAAGGTGCCAAGCCCCACATGGAGCATAACGGGCACAATAGCCACGCCCTTGGCTCTTATTTTTTCAAGTAGCTCGGGGGTGAAGTGAAGCCCTGCGGTAGGCGCTGCGCTAGACCCGTTTTCACGCGCATATACGGTTTGATAGCGTGACTGGTCCTCTAGCTTTTCGGTAATATAAGGGGGCAAGGGCATAGAGCCGATTAGCTCAAGCACCTCGTAGATCGTCTTAAATTTTTCGTGGTCAAACTCAAACGAAACAATTCGGTTTCCGTCCTCGACAATGTCGCAAACGGTTGCTGTAAGAATGTCGGAAAAGTTGATTTTACCACCTATTTTTATCTTCTTGGCAGGGCGAAGAAGAACCTCCCAGGTATCATTTCCCTTCTGCTTTAAAAGAAGCATCTCGATTTTCGAGGGGGCAGAGGCGAAGTCACCCTCGGGGCGAACCTTTTCACCCCAAATCCTTGCAGGAATAACTCGAGAATCGTTTATAACGAGAGTGTCACCCTCTCTTAAATAATCAATAATATCGTAAAAATGCCTGTGCTCAAGCTCTGAGTTATGGAGCACCATAAGCCGTGAGTGGTCGCGAGGCTCACACGGAGATTGCGCAATGCGCTCCTCGGGGAGCTCATAGAAAAAGTCGCTTGTGCGAAGGCTGGTTTCTGGAAGAGTGTTTTTTATCATATCAAACCTACGAATGTGTCTAAATTAAGAATAGCGCATATGCTTTTTAGTGAAGCAATACTTCTTTAGTTTATATTATATAGTATAAACGAAATATTTTCAACTCATTTTTGAAATTTTGGAGGATTTTCAGATTATGAACACAAAAAAACCGATTTTTACAGGGTGCGCAACAGCTCTTGTAACACCCTTTAAAGACGGAGAAATAGATTTTGATGCCCTTTGTGGCTTGATTGATTTCCAAATTGACTCAGGGGTGAGAGCTATTGTTGTACTGGGTACAACGGGTGAGAGCTGTACGATAAGCTACGAGGAGCGAGACGAGATAATCAAGGTCGCAAGGGACAAGATAGGGAAAAGAGTCCCCCTCATTGTTGGCGCAGGCTCAAACAATACCAAAATTGCGATAAATCTCACACAGGGTGCGCAAAATTTGGGTGCAGATGCGGTGCTTCTGGTCACGCCTTACTATAATAAGGCAACGGAAAGGGGGCTTGTCGAGCACTATAAGGCAATAGCGAGCGAGAGCGACCTTCCAATAATCTTATATAGCGTTCCGTCACGAACAGGTGTTAAAATCACACAAGGCACACTTGACGGGCTTTGCAGGTGCGAAAATATAGTCGCCATAAAGGAAGCGAGTGGTGACATTAGCGAGCTGGAGGGAAAAATCTCACGCTTTTATGATAGATACGATTTTTACTCAGGCTGTGACGAGCTGATTTTGCCCACCTACTCTCTTGGTGGCAAGGGCGTAATTAGCGCTGTGGCAAATGTAATCCCTCAAAAAATAGCCACCCTGTGTGCGTTATTTGAAAACGGACACATAAAAGAGGCAACAGCCCTCGCCCTTAAAGTAAGCCCTCTAATTAAGGAAATGTTCGCCGAGGTCAACCCAATCCCCGCCAAGTGCGCACTCTCGATTATGAATAGGTGCGAAAACGCCCTTCGCCTACCTCTTACCCCCTCGTCACGAGAGGAGCAAATAAGAGCGCTTCTTGAAGAAAATGGCTTGATAAATTAATAATAAAAAATATGGTGGAAAACGGGTGGTTCTTAGCGGAGAATTATAAAAAGACCACTAAGTGCAAGCGTCGCAGTTGTCTTATCAAATATGGGCTAAGCCCACCCCTTTACAAACAAAAAGAGCAAGAATAGAAGGATTTTCTCCTTTTCTTCTTGCTCTTGTTTTTCTTTTTGTCGATATGTGAGCTTCGCCCACTCGATATATTGTCGCTCCGCGCCAATTCGATATGATATAAATCCCTCGTTTGCGTGGCAAACATATCGAGTGCGTCAGCACATATCGAACGCCACAGGCGTATATCGAAAATCCCGCGAGGGATTTATCTCGATGCGTGTTCTCCGTTAAGGATAACACGCTAAATCCACCATATTTTTGCTGTATTATTTTTTAAGAGTATTGAACTTGTACTTATAGTTCTTTGAAGCGTTATTTTTCTTGAATACAGTAAAGTAAACTGTCAAGAAGATAGCGCCCGCAACAAGCACTGCGCCAACTGCGATAATAGCCCATACCCACCATTCTAAGCCCTCTTTTTGTAGCCTTGGAATGAATATTTCGTTTCCTTGCTTTGTTTTGCAAAGTGAGCAAATTCTTTCCTTCATGCCCTCGCGCGTTGTGGTTGGCTCAAATATAATAACATCGGTCCAAATGTGAGCGCCCTGCTCCTCAGCCTCTTCAAATGAGAGCTGTGGAATTTGCTTGGTTTCGGTTGCAGGACAGTTTGCACAATAGAAGTAGTTATATCCGGGTGATGCGCAGGTTGGAGCAACTCTTTGAGCGTCATTTCTTTGCATATGGTGAACGCCTGTTGGCTCGGTTTCAACAACCTCCTGTGACAAGCAACGCTCACAGGTCTTTATCGACTTGCCCGGTGTTCCACAGGTTGCGGGGATTTGAACAATCTCGCTTCCGTCCTCGCCCTTAATGAAGTTGTGACCGAGAGGGGAGGTTAGAAGAGTGGTTTCGTCGGTGTTGTGTGCCTCGATATAGTTTTGTGACCATTCCTTGCAGTCAATGCATCTTCTACGAATATAGTAGTAAATGCTTGTGCAAACATTATAGTCCATTTGACCCTCATCCCAATTGTGCTTGTTGTTTCTTGGAATGGTTTCAAGCTTTTGTACGCTATTACAAATCTTACAGAATTCAGCGGTATAGCCTTCCTTTGAGCAGGTAGGAGCGACATCGTGCTCCTTGCTTCTTTCCCAAACATGGGTTATGCCCTCGTGTGGAACAAAGTCTGATTTTGTAGAAAGACCACATTGTAAGCACTCGTAAGCGGTGTAGCCATCCTCAAGACAGGTTGGGTCGTGAATTACGGTGTCATATTTATGGTCGAAATAAACATTAGCCTTTGTCAAAAGAGCAGAGCCGGCATTAAAGCTTGTGAAGATTGAAGACTTAATAAGGTCGGGAATGCTAGACCAAATTTGAGATAGAGTTCTTCCATAGAAGTCGGGGTTATCCTCGAGCTTGTATCTTTCTGCGAAGTCCTCAACGAAGATTTCCTTGAGCATGCCCTTCTTGTTGTCGTAATCTGACTCGATTTGTGCAATCTCGGCGTCAAGAGCGAAGGCGTTACCGAGAGATTTAACATCTGTGCCGATAATAATTCTTGTAGCAAGAGCGTTCTTGAACGCGCCATCGTTTATTATTTTTGCATTTACCTTTAAGGTGTCAAATACAAGGTGAGCGTTTGCCTTTGATTGAGCGAAGGCGTTTGTGCCGATTTGCTCGCTGATATACTCAACACCGGTTACAAGCTTTAGATTAGGCATATCCTGAAATACAGCTTGCTCAAGTCTTTGAAGCGACATAGGAAGATAAACCTCTTCAATGTCAGTGTTCTTGTAGAATAGTCCAAGAGGAACTCCGCCCTTTTGGTCATTATACCAGCCACCATAAATTTTGGTAGTTCCAAGAGGAATTTCAATACCGACAATCTCGTGTTGCTTTAGAGTTACCTCCATGTCGTCCTTATTTATATAAGTAAGAGAGGTACAGCCATAGGATGTAAGATATGTATCTGCCTCAAGCTCTGAATCCGTGTCGGTTGAGAAGCCGAATAGGTTGCTTGCCTTGGTATAGAAGGTTTCAACATATTTTTTGCCCTCGCGCTCGTATCTTACCTTTATCTTAACATAGGTAGAGGCTGGGTCTGGGAAAACATAATCGAAGGTGCTGGTATTGCAACGCGCACAGGTGTTTGTGTAGATACCCGGTGTTGCGCCCTTTTTAGGTCCACCAACGGACATATCGCTTGTCATAATGGTAATTACATTATGACCGAGGGCAAATCTGTCGGCAACATAAGAGCCATCACAATAGTCACATTTATAGAAGATCTGTCCGTCCTCTGTACAAGTAACGGTAATAGCGTTTGCAAGATATTTGTGCTTAGAGTTAGGAGATGAAGGGCAAGTGTTTGGAACAACGGAATATGTTCCGTCGGTATTTTGTACTGTTTTGTAGTCAACGGAGATAAACTTTGATACATCAATGTTGATTGTACCGCCTTGTACATCGACCTCAAAGCACTTGTCGCGCCCTGCGGGATACCAGCCGGCAAATCCATCGGGCAGAGTAATCTTGCCTCCATAGAAGGTCATTTTACAAAGAATGACATCATCGGATGCGCTAATATCGTGTATGAGAGGATAGGTTGAGCCTGTGATTTCCAGCTCAGCGCTCGGATATACATTTACAAGAGCCTCGTTAAGACCAACGGAGCGAAGAATGTATTCGCACTTGATTTTTCCCCAAAGCTCAAGCCTCATGGCTTCTGCGCCAAATCCCGCTGCGCTGTTTTCAAATCTCATAAGCGGAACATTTGAATTAATGGTTACATTTTTACCAACCCATATACGCTGTTGGGATAGATTTGTGTCCCAGTTCATATCACCATAGCCGTGACAGGATGTTCCGTAAAATGCGCCGTTTGCAGTGTTGTTTGAGGTAAAGTTGATAGTTCCTTCGCCAAAGAAGACAACACCATTGCGCTGAGCACCGGTAGCATATTGACAGTTTGAGATATTAAGAGTGTGTCCGTTAAGGTCAAGCACATGAACCTGCCAGCCCGATGCGGCGCTAAGCTGTTGAGTTAAGGTCATATCCCTGCCCATTTTGATATAGGTCCAGTTGCTTTCCTTGAAATAATTAAGAAGCTCAGTTTCGTTATTTGCAACCTTACCCGACGCCTCGTAAACCTTCATATCGCGAGTGAGCGTAATCTTCGCACCGGGCGCATAGAGCACGCCATCGTCGGTTACCCAGCCAAAGAAGGTGTTACTTGAGTTTGAATACTTTTGGGTTCGGAGAGTTATCTCAGTGCCACTCTCCTCTTGAACCTTATCCTTTTGCTCGTAGTCACCATTGTAATAATAGAGGGTGAAAATCTCGGCGTTAGCGGTGATTGCGAGAAGCATCACAAAAAACGCGCAAATAATAGTTAATAAAAATACCTTTCTTAAAGACTTACTCATAATATCTCCTTTAAGCCCATTGGCAGTGTTTTAAGACAAAATAACCAAAATCCCAAGCCCAAAAGGGCGCAGTTATGGCATTTTACATAACAATTATACTATATATTTTTTATTTTGTCAAGGCATTTTATATTTTATATTAAAAATGAAATGCTAACGCACGCGAGGTACTACGCAAATGAGGAATGCGGAATGAGGATAAGTGACAGTCCAAGAACACGAGCGAAAGCGATGTGCGATTGGGTATTGGAACTTATGCAAGGGAGTGCGAAGCACGAGTCGCAATGCGGAATGAATTGTGCCTTTGGCACATGAATTGCAACTGCGTTGCATGAATTGAACGCAAGCGTTCATGATTTGCTCCTACGGAGCATTGATGCACACAAGGACACATATAGGTCGATATGTCCTAACGGACTCGATATGTTGCTAACGCAACTCGATATGCGCTTCGTGCTCGATATGCTCCTGCGGAGCGTTCGGTTTGCCACCGGTGGCTCTCGGCTCGTGCCGAGTATGGAGCGTTTAATTTTGCCTGTGGGGGCGTCCCCACTTGACAAAATGAAAAAAATGTTGTAAAATGGTATAAGGTAAAATGGGGTAGAATGTTGAAACGCCGTTTTAAGACAAGAGAAAGGGGGGCTTGATTGTGAAAAGCGCCGCACAAATGGATAAATATGCGCTTGAGCATGGATTTGTTTACAATAACAAAAGCGCCCTAAAGCATTTTGAGGTCATTCAAAAGCACCTAAGGCGTGACGAAAATGTTCTTCTCGCCATGGCTCCCTGTGGAATTTATAACGGTGGAGCGATAGTGATGAACGGAATTTGCGCTGTTGCGTTTACCGATAAAAGACTAATTTACGCACAAAGGGGATTTTTTGGTAGCGAGCCTGTAAAGATTGTCAACCTCGATAATGTAAACGATATACAAAAGGACACCTTTGGACTCTTTGATGGCAAGGTGTGTATAGACACCTTAAAGGAAACCGTGCGACTCAACTTCTCAAAGCTTCAGCTCTCGGACGCATTTATGGCGATTGTTGAGGTGCTCGAAATCTATAAGCGCAAAAACGAGGAAATCGTTTTACCTGTGATTGAGGAGCTTGAGCAATGGAAGCGCCTTTACGACAGAAAAATCATTACCAAAAAGGAATTTGAGGAAAAGAAAAGACAGCTTCTTGGACTCTAAAAACATAAAAAACAGCCACAGGTGTGGCTGTTTTTTAGCTTTTTGACTTATTTTCTTTTAGGGCTTGCGCTGATTCCGTAAAGGAGCGTGTAAATTGACGCAATCAAAAGAAAGGCAACTAAAACCCATTGAAGAGAGACTCTTGAAAGAACGGGACGGGCGAAGATGTAAACGCCCACGCTCACCATTAAAATAGCAATTGCAAGCGAAAGAAGCGAATACTTCATTTTCGACGATGCGCCTCTGTAATAGTACGCCCTTACAAGCTCAATTGTGCCTCGTAGCCAAAGCGCAACGCCGAGCACCTGACAGGGATCGCTAATCGAAATAATTTTAAATTGTGACAATAGCAAGCCGAGCGCGATAAGCGACAAAAGAACAATCTCAACGATAATTAAAATTTGAATTGCCCCGCTCGAGCTCTTGACCCTCCTGAACAGATAAATTATCACATAGTAAAGAATCGCAACAGCGAGTAGAGTGTCTATTAATTTAGCTCCCCAGCCCTTAAAAAACAAATCAGTCTTAGCCCAAATAGGAGCGACGATAAGAGCGCAAATAGCGATAAGAACGGAGAGGACAATATATACCCAAAAGAATGAAGTCTTTTTAGCGTTTATTATTTTCATTTTGCACCTCCAAATAAAAGACTATAATCATTGTAACAAATTTTGATAAAAAATTCAAGTAATAGATAAAAATTTATTTTCTATTGACAAGTTATAAAATGCGTGCTAAAATATTAGGCGAACAAAAGAATTAATATTATTCACCTATGATATATAGGAACGAAATTTATGCCCGTGGGGGCGTCCCCACAAGGAGTTTTTGTTATGAAATGGACATCGCTAAATGATTTAAGAGAAAAATATCTTTCATTCTTTGAGGGAAAGGGTCACCTTCGCTTGCCCTCGTTCCCGCTTGTGCCAATAAACGATAAGTCGCTATTGCTCATCAACTCGGGAATGGCTCCTATGAAGAAGTTCTTCACAGGCGAGGTTGTACCACCAAGAACGAGAGTTACCACCTGTCAAAAGTGTATTCGTACCCCCGACCTTGAAAGAGTAGGACATACTGCACGCCATGGCACATTCTTTGAAATGCTCGGCAACTTCAGCTTTGGCGATTATTTTAAGGAAGAGGCTATTACTTGGGCGTGGGAATTCTTGACCGAGGTGCTTGAAATTCCAAGCGACCTTCTTTGGCCATCAATTTATGAAAACGACGAGGAGGCATACGATATTTGGGCAAACGAAATCGGTGTTGACCCCTCTCACATAGTTAGACTAGGCAAGGCGGATAACTTCTGGGAGCACGGAAGCGGACCGTGTGGACCATGCTCCGAGATTTACTTTGACCGTGGCTTAAAGTATGGCTGTGGCTCACCTGATTGCAAGCCCGGCTGTGACTGTGACAGGTTCATGGAAATTTGGAACAATGTATTCTCACAGTTTAATAATGACGGAAACGGTAACTATACAGAGCTATCACAAAAGAACATTGATACAGGCATGGGACTTGAGCGTCTTGCGTGCGTTATGCAGGGCGTAGATAATATGTTCGAGGTTGACTCAATTCGCAGAATTATCGACACTGTGTGCGAGATCGCGGGCAAGCGCTATGGTGATAACGCAAAGGACGATATTTCAATTCGTGTTGTAACTGACCACATAAGAAGTGCTACCTTCATGATTTGCGATGGCGTTATTCCATCAAACGAGGGCAGAGGCTATGTTCTTCGTAGAATTATAAGACGCGCATGCCGTCATGGTAAGCTTTTGGGAATTAACCACCCATTCCTTGTTGATATGTGTAATGTTGCGATAGGCGAAAGCGAGGGCGCATATCCGGAGCTTAAGGAAAAGGCTGATTACATTAAGAAAATCATATCTCTTGAGGAGGAGCGCTTTGACACAACAATTGACCAAGGCCTTTCAATCCTTGATAGCCTTATTTCCAAGGCAAAAACCGAGGGAAATGGTCAAATTGATGGCTCTGACGCGTTCAAGCTCTATGATACCTTCGGCTTCCCAATCGACCTAACTCGTGAGATTGCAGAGGAAAACACACTCACCATTGACGAAAATGGCTTTATGGCTCTTATGGCTGAGCAAAGAAAGAGAGCAAGAGAGGCAAGAGCCGACATTGGTGGCTGGGATAATGCCGATACTGCGCTCAATGTTGAAAAGACAGAGTTTGTAGGATATACAAGCACAAGCGCCGAGGGCAAAATTCTCGCAATTATCACACCCGATAAGGAAAGCGTTATGGCGCTTGGCGAGGGTGAATGCACAATAATTCTCGATAAAACACCATTTTATGGTGAGGGCGGTGGACAGGTTGGAGATAGCGGAGCACTTGAGAGCGACGCTTGCTCAGTTGAGGTTCACGATACAAAGAAAAACGATGGCGTATATTTGCACCTTTGCACAGTAAAGGCAGGAGAGGTGCGTGTAGGCGATACTGTAAGAGCTAGCATTGATGTGTCAAGGCGTGAGGCAATCGCAAGAAATCACTCTGCGGTTCACTTGCTCCAAGCAGCGCTAAGAGCTGTGCTCGGTAGCCATGTTGAGCAAAGTGGCTCATATGTTGACGAGAGCGTCGGCAGATTTGACTTTACACACTTTACAGCTCTCACTCAAGAGGAGCTTGAAAGGGTTGAGGCGCTCGTAAATATGCACATTCTCGCAGGCGAGGATGTTGTTACAGTTGAAACCGATATTGAAACTGCGCGTAAGAGTGGCGCTATGGCGCTCTTTGGCGAAAAGTACGGTAAGGTTGTTCGCATGGTTAAGATGGGCGATTTCTCGACAGAGCTTTGTGGTGGAACTCACCTAACAAATACTGCAAAGGCAGGAATGTTCAAGATTGTAAGCGAAAGCTCCGTTGCTGCGGGCGTTCGTAGAATAGAGGTAACAACAGGCTATGGCGTTCTAAGGCTCTTGGGCGAAAAGCAACAGCTCATTCGTGAAACTGCAAGAGAGCTAAGATGCCAAAACGAGAACGATATTGCAAAGAGAGCGCTTGCAACACAGGACGAAATCAGAGCGCTTAAAAGAGAGCTTGAAAGCCTTAATGCAAAGCTTGCGGGAACTCGTGTTGACGAGCTCATAGGCGGAGCTAAGGTAGTAAATGGTCTTTATGTAATCACAGCTGACCTAGGCGATATGGGTGTTGAGGCTGTGCGCTCACTCGGTGATGCGATTAAGGACAAGTGCCCCTCTTGCGTGGCTGTATTTGCAATTCATTCGGGCGAAAAGCTCAACTTTATGGCGGTTTGTGGCAGAGAGGCAGTTGCTAAGGGCGCACACGCAGGAAACATCTTGCGTAAGGTAAGCGAGGTAGCCGGTGGAAAGGGTGGCGGACGCCCTGATAGCGCAATGAGTGGCGGAAGAGATATCTCCAAAATTCCTGAGGCGCTCGCTCTTGTTGAAAGCCTAATCGGTTAAAATAAAAAAATTATTATAAGTATTGACTTTATAATAAATTTGTGATATACTTTTTTTGAACAAAAACATTTAACGGAGGAAAATAAAATGGAACACATTAAGACAATTGAAACTGTTAATCTTTGCGAAAGCGCTAGAAACGGTGGCTGTGGAGAGTGCCAAACCTCTTGCCAATCTGCTTGCAAGACAAGCTGTGGCGTAGCTAACCAAGAGTGCGAAAACAACGACAGATAATTATCGCATAAAACAAGGGACTGTTTGTCGGATGGCAAGCAGTCCTTTTAGTATTATGGGCTTTGACACAACACGCTTTGCGAGAGCGGTGCTACGCAAGTGCGGAATGCGGAAGGCGGAGTGCGGAGTGAATAAAATTGCTTCGTGAGAGTATGGCAATTTCGGCTACACGAAAGCGGAAGTTGCCTCGGACGCTCGTCCGTGCGGAGCGTTTTGCTCGCCACAGGGGCTTCCCTGTTGGCTGTCGGCCCTTGCTGAGAATATGAATTACGGTAGGTTTTTATTATGATACATCAATATAAATTAGGCGGGTACAACATTGTTCTTGATGTTTGCTCGGGAGCGCTTCATGTGGTTGACGATGTGGCGTATGATATAATTGAGCTATTTGAGAGTAAGGAGAGGGACGAGATAGTGGCGCTCCTTTGTGAAAAATACAGCTCTATATCAAAGGAAGAAATAGAGGAATGCTATGAGCAGGTTGTGGGATTGAAAAATAGCGGAAGGCTCTTTACCCCCGACACCTTTGAGAGCATGGCTGACACCTTAAAGAAAAAGACTGCGGGGGTTATCAAGGCGCTATGCCTTCATGTAGCGCACACCTGTAATCTAAACTGCTCATACTGCTTTGCAAGCCAAGGAAAATACCACGGCGAAAGGGCGGTTATGTCGCTTGAGGTTGGAAAGAGGGCGCTCGATTTCTTAATTGAAAACTCCGGTACAAGAAGAAACCTTGAGGTTGACTTCTTTGGCGGAGAGCCACTTATGAACTTTGAAATGATAAAGGAGCTAGTAAAATACGCAAGAGAGATAGAGAAAAAGCACAACAAAAACTTCCGCTTTACTCTAACCACTAACGGAATTTTAATAGACGACGATGTAATTGAATTTGCCAACAAGGAAATGAGTAATGTCGTTTTATCACTTGATGGCAGAAAAGAGGTTCACGATAAATATAGAGTGGATTATGCCGGCAACGGAAGCTGGGAGAGGATTGTTCCTAAGTTCCAACGATTTGTTGAGGCTCGTGGAAATAAGAGCTACTATATGAGAGGCACATTTACCCACTCAAATCCCGACTTCTTAGAGGATATTAAGACAATGCTTGACCTCGGCTTTACTGAGCTTAGCATGGAGCCTGTTGTGTGCGCAAAGGGCGATAGCGAGGAGCTGACCGAGGAGGATTTTCCAATCGTTTGCAAGCAATATGAGGACCTTGCTACGCTCATGAGAGAAAGACGCGACGAGGGCAGAGAGTTCACCTTCTATCACTACATGATAGATCTAAAGGGCGGACCGTGTATCTATAAAAGAATATCGGGCTGTGGCTCGGGAACTGAGTATATGGCGGTAACGCCTTGGGGAGATTTGTACCCGTGTCACCAATTTGTAGGCGACGAAAGATATAGGCTTGGAAGCATCTATGAGGGCGTTACAAATAAAGAGGCGCAAAACGAGTTTGCGTCGTGCAATGTTTACGCGCGCCCCGATTGTAAGGACTGCTGGGCAAAGCTTTATTGCTCGGGTGGTTGTGCTGCAAACGCATATCACGCGACAGGAAGCGTAAAGGGCGTTTACGAATACGGATGCCGACTTTTTAGAAAGAGAATGGAGTGTGCGCTGATGCTAGCCATAGATAAGGCGTTAAAGAGCTAATGAATACACCGATTTGGGACTTTGTTAGAAAATATGCAGATAGCGATGCAACACGCCTACATATGCCCGGACATAAGGGCAAGGGCGTTTTGCTCGACTTTGAAAAATATGATATTACCGAAATATACGGCGCAGACTCGCTCTTTGATGCGACAGGAGTAATTAAGGAAAGCGAGAAAAATTTAAGCACGCTTTTCGACACAGGGGCGAGCTTTTATTCGTGTGAGGGCTCGTCGCTTTGCGTGCGTGCCATGCTGTATCTTGCAAGACTTAACACAGGCGAGAGCCGAGGATATATCTTAGCATCAAGAAATGCGCATCGCTCGCTAATCTCTGCATCAGCCTTGCTCGATTTCGATATAGAATGGCTATATCAGCCAAGCGAGGATAGCTACCTAAAATGTGAGATAACACCCGAGGCATTACAAAAAAAGCTGGGGGAGTGTGCGAAAAAGCCGTTTTGCGTGTATGTTACCAGCCCCGATTATCTGGGAAATATAGCTGATATTAAGGGGCTTGCAAGGGTGTGCGAGGAGAACGGAACGCTTTTGGTTGTCGATAACGCACACGGAGCATATTTGAGGTTTTTGGAGAGCGATATGCACCCAATCACCTTGGGCGCGCATATGTGCTGTGATAGCGCACATAAAACCCTGCCCGCACTCACGGGCGGAGCATATCTGCACATATCAAAAAAAGCTCCCACGGAGCTTGCCTCTTGTGCGAAGGACGCGCTTGCCTTGTTTGCAACCACCTCGCCATCATATTTGATACTCTCGTCACTTGATAAGGTAAACGAATACCTTGATACCTCGTATAAGGAGCGCCTTGCGTCGTTTATAGCTAGGCTTAGCGCCCTAAAAGCAAGGCTTGCCACATATGGCTACGAGATTATGGACACAGAGCCACTTAAAATTGTTATAAGAGCCACCTCGTATGGCTATACGGGTGAGGAGCTCGGCGCAGAAATAGAAAAGCACGGGCTTGTCTGGGAAATGAGAGATAAGGACTTTTTGGTGCTTATGCTGACCCCCGAAAATGACGAAAATGACCTAAATAAAATTGAGAGAGCGTTTTCAAAAATCGAAAGACGAGCAAAAATTACGCACCCTGTGTTAGATTTTGCCCCACCAAAGAGGGCTATGAGCATAAGAGAGGCGGTTATGTCAAGAAAAGAGACGCTCCCGATAAAAGAGGCGAGGGGAAGAGCGTGCGCAAGGATTTGCACCTTCTGCCCACCTGCTGTTTCACTTGTCGTCGCAGGAGAGATAATAAACGACTCCATAATAGATGCGCTTGAATTTTATGGCTTTGATACAATCGAGGTTTGTAAATAATAAAAAATGAGCAAGAGATTTTCTCTTGCTCATTTTCTTTTGCTCGATTTGCTCCTACGGAGCATTAATGCACACAAGGTGTGCATATAAGTCGATATGTCCTAACGGACTCGATATGCACTTCGCAAGTGCGGAATGCGGAATGCGGAATGCGGAATGAATTGTGCCTTTGGCACATGAATTGCAACTGCGTTGCATGAATTGAACGCAAGCGTTCATGATTTGCTCCTATGGAGCATTAATGCACACAAGGTGTGCAATTCGTGACACGGAGTGTCAATTAATGGCGTTAGCCAATTCATGTTGCACAGCAACTATTCATGCCGAAGGGAGTCGCAGTGCGGAATGCGGAATGAAATTGCTTCGTGAGTGTGTAGCAATTTCGACTACATAAGCGCCGAGTTTGGCTGTCGGTCCGCACCACCTCGGGAGAGTTAATAAATTTAAACTGCACAAGCCCGAATTTTGCCTACCGAGGCTCTCGGTTAGTCGGCAATAAATGAACCGTTTACCAGCTTTCCGTGCGTGCTAACGCCATCCTTGTGCTTGGTTATATCGTTTGACATTCCGGTGTCATAGAATACACCAATAAAGTATATACCGGACAAAAGCGAAATGCGTCCGTCGCCATACCATTCGCCAAGGAACCAGCTACCCTCGTAAATTGTGCCATCGTCATATACCATTTTTCCTTGACCGTGAGGCAAGCCACGAGCGTTTGTTTCACCCTCGTATGTGCCATCAAGAGAAGCAACCCTTTTAACCTTGAACGCAAAATCAGAGTCGATTTTCTCTGACGCATCATTTGAGGTGTCGCACGGAGCATCAAAATCGCCCTCGCACTCACAGAGCGCCTCGTCGGGAGCAAGTTCCTCTGTGCTTTCACACTCACAGGGAGCGCTATTTTCACACTCGCAGGGAGTGTCTGCACAATTTGTATAAACAGGCTTTGTACGATTTTTGGGCAGATAATATTTAGTTACAGGAATGTCGGCGCGTGGCGTGAATGTGCCATCTTGCATTGAGCCATAGGTAATAGCGCCATTTTCGCACCTTGTTACATTGTTTGACACACCAATACCGAGCCAATAAGCAGAGAGGATAATATCTCCATCAAAGAGAACACCCCTTCCGTGCCACTCGTTTCTTTTCCATTCGCCCTTGTAAACGCAACCACTTGCGTAATATTTAATACCGTGTCCGTGCGCCATTCCATCTTTAAATTCGCCCTCATAAATTGAGCCATCAGCGTCCGTGAGCCTTCCTGCGCCATTAGGGCAAAACGCCTTAAAGCCACCCTCGTAAACGCTACCATCAGTTAAATGGCACACACCATTTTCTATATCACCCTTGTAGAAAGCACCCTCAATGCGCCTTCCATCACAAAGAGTAAGAGCACCAAAGCCCTCAAAGAGTCCATCTACAAACTCGCCCTCGTACCAAGAGCCGTTTGCAAAGGTGTATTTTCCGTGACCATGAGCCTCGCCACCCTCGGTGTCACCCTCGTAGGAGTCACCATCCGGAAGTCTTATAGGATGAGATGATGACTTTTCGTCGCCATCCTCGTTACGAGCGCTCTCGTCGAGGACATCGTCAGCTCCAATGTGAGAGCTCTCAGATGACGCCTTAGACTTGCTAGACTCGCAAAGCTCAACTAAAACATCATTGTCCCAAATGCCACAAACAACCTTTCCGTCGGGATAGGTTATCTCGCCATAGCCATGATATAATCCGTCAAAATAACCACCCTCGTGAATAATGCCTTCCTCGTCAACTGTTTTTCCGTGACCACAGGGTGAGCCGTTTACCCATTCGCCCTCGTAGTAGCCACCATCGGTAAATATCGCCTTGCCATGACCCTCGGGGAGATTATTCTCGTTTACCTCGCCTATGTAGGTAAAATCGCTTTCGCGAATTATGCGCTCGTTCTCGCCAAGCTCGAGAGTGTCCTCGATTTCGTCCTCGGGAGAGTCCTCAATCGGAGCAGTCCTTTGGCTTTGTCTTGAGTTGGGGTCGGGGTTAAAGAGGTTTTCCTCGGGGTTATAACAGCCATGGTCGAACACACCGAGATAAACATTACCATCGGCATCGCTAAGACGGCCAAGACCGTGATAGTAGCCACAGCTAAAGCTACCCTCGTAAGAGATACCTGTTGTGAGAGTTAGCTTGCCCATGCCATCAAAGCGACCTTGAACAAAGCCACCCTCGTACACCTCGCCGGATGCGAAGGTGAGCCTGCCCATTCCGTCAATTAGCCCGTTAAGGAAGTTGCCCTCATATGACGAGCCGGCCTCAAGCACAAGACCCTCGAGTGCCTCAAAGCCATCAGCTACAAAGGTCGCCTCGAACGCCCTTGGATTAAGGATTGCGAGCACGCCATAGCCATTAAATTGACCATCAATAAAGCTACCCTCGTAAATGAACTCGCCCGCCTTAGTAAAGATACCTCTTCCACTTGGTAGGCCGTTTTCGTTTACCTCGCCCTCATATATTCCATTGTTAAATTCAAGCTTCATATTATTTCCTTTCGTGAAAAGAGCTTCTGTTATTCG
Source organism: Clostridia bacterium (assembly GCA_017408585.1). GTDB lineage: Bacteria > Bacillota > Clostridia > Oscillospirales > CAG-272 > RGIG2000. The sequence continues at coordinate 24,061 of JAFQUJ010000012.1, forward strand.
TTAGAGGGAACAAATATACCGCCACGATACATAGTTCCTTCTCTGCGAGAGGTACCATCAATTTCGATTACACTGTTGCTTTGCTTGTTTCTAAAGAAAGCGCCAATGTATATTTTGCCATCAGAGGCAACATAAACACCCTCTCCAAACCATTGACCATTGTGCCATTCGCCTTGATAAATATCGCCATTTGCATAGCGCATAGTGCCATTTCCACTTGGCTGACCGTAAATGTTGCGCGCACCCTCATAGGTGTCCTCAGCCGGTGGTGGACCATCAAAGTGAGGGATAGTAGGCTCGGGTCTGTCAGAGATAATTTCTTCCTCGCTCTCGGTCTTTTCCTCGTCGTCAAAGCCCTCTTCAACCTCGAAGCCCTCGTCGTCGCCCCAGCTTACATCGTCATTATCCTCATCGCTCTCCTCGTCGTCATCGAGAATATCGTCAATGATTTGCTCAATCTCGTCAAGATTGATATCGTCCTCGTTTTCACTATCAATATCTGCTACGGGGGCAGAATCTAAGCCAAGGTCGGTTACATCCTCGTTACCTACATTAATGTCACTTACATCATCTGCAATAGCTATATCCTCAACCTCGTCAGATTTATTCATAGGTGAGCCAACACCACCAAGAATTTCTCTTGGAGAGTCCTCAATAACAGGAGCAGAGAACGCGCCGGGCTTCTTTCTCTTTCCTGATTTTCCAAAGCCTGACGAGCCAAAGCTGGAGCGAGCAGAGGCAGATGGAGCTACATCCTCAGAAGAAGGCTCTGTTTCGCTACTTGTAATATCATCCTCGTCATATGAAGGGGTTACAGGAGCGCTGACAGGAGTGCTCCTTGTGGTTGGAGCAGGAATTGTTTCACCTAGGAATGTGCCATTTTCCCATTCACCCTCTTGGATTGAGCCATCAGCTAGAACGAGCTTACCATATCCGTGATATTGGTCGTTTCTAAACTCGCCCTCGTAAACATCGCCATCGTCCCAAACACGCTTGCCATGTCCGTTAAAGTCTCCATCAGCGAACTCGCCCTCGTAGTAGTTGTTTTCAGCCCAAACATAGCGACCGAATCCGTTACGCTTTCCGTCAGCGAATTCACCCTTGTAATATGTTCCGTCAGTCCAATGATATGTACCCTCTCCGTGAAGCTTATCGTCTAGGAATTCACCCTCGTAGTAGTTGCCACTCTCCCAAACACGCTTACCATGTCCGTTAAAGTTGCCTTCCTTGAACTCGCCCTCGTAGTAGTTGTTTTCAGCCCAAACATAGCGTCCGTAGCCGTCGCGCTTATCCTCGACGAAGTCGCCCTCGTAATATGAGCCGTCGGGCCAAACACGCTTACCATTACCATTGAAGTTGCCACCGGAGAAGGGGCCCTCATAGTATCCGCCATCGCTCCATGTGTATGTACCATAGCCCTCAAGCTCGTCGCCTTGGAACTCACCCTCGTAGTAGTTTCCGTTATCCCACGCGCGAAGACCGTAGCCTGTAAAATCGCCATCAACGAAGTCACCCTCGTAGAAGTTGGACTCGGACCAGGCGTAAACGCCTCGACCGGTACGCGCGCCCTCGACAAAATCACCATCATAGTATGTTCCGTCGGGCCATGTATATGTACCGTTACCGTGACGCTTGTCATTCTTCCATGAGCCCTCATAGTGAGAGCCGTCCTCCCAGGAGAACATACCAAAGCCCTCAAAGTTTCCGTTTACAAATTCACCCTCGTAGCGATTTCCGTCGGGCCAGCTGAGAATACCATAGCCCTCGGGGCGACCGTTTGAGCCAACAGGGCCCGTATATGTACCATTAGCAAAGCTAATCGTTCTTGAAGGAGTTCTCCTTACATTTCTTGGTGGAGTTCTCTTAGTTGGTCTTGGAGCTTTCTTTGCTACTGCGCTTGGTGGAGCTTTTGTAGGCGGAACATTTGGCTGAGCGTTGCTGGTGCTAACGGGAGCGCCGGCAGGAGCGCTAATAGGCTCGTCAATGTCAAAATTGCCCGTGGTTTCAAAATCGTTTGTCCAATCGTATGCGCCGTCGCTTGACGAGGTAGTGGGCTCGTCGTCCCAATCAAAATCGTCGTTTGACGAGGTAGTAGGCTCATCGTTCCAATCGGAATTGTCATTTTCCTCTACTGTGTTGTAATCGTCATCAAGATCAAAGCTAAAATCTGTTGTTGTGAAGTCGTTTTCCCAATCATGTGATGCGCTCGACGAGCGAGAAGAGGAGCTAGAAGAGCGAGAGGGGGAGCTACAAAATGCATCGTTTGCCCAATCTCCGTCCTCCTCGTTTCCGTTTGCATAGGTCATTTTGCCCTTGCCGTGTCTTTTTCCGTTCTTCCAATAGCCCTCATAGGAGTCGCCATTGTTCCAATAAAATGTACCATATCCGTCGGGATTGTTATTTGAGTCTAGATCTCCTGTATAAAATCCGTCGTCGGTAGAAATTGATTTGTTGTCAGTTGGATTTCCGTAAATTCCCATTTTAAATCTCCCTTATATTATTTAGCAAAGAAAATGCCATTTGTTAGTCGTCCGCGCACGCAACCGTTCTTTACAACGCTTTCGCTTGCCCGTGTGCCGATAAAGCTACCAAAGAAGGTTGTTCCGTCGGAGAGGGTGTAAACGCCTGCGCCATACCAAGCGCCATTCTTCCACTCACCCTCGTAGGTTTCACCGTTTGCGTATCTCATTTTTCCTACGCCATGAGGCTGACCGTAGGAGTTTCTTTCGCCCTCGTAAGCATCTTCCTTTACCTCGGGCTCTTCCTCGATTTCCTCGTCGCCCCAGCTCTCGTCATCTGCGACAAATTCGCCATCTACAATTTTGCCGACAACCTCGTCACCATCGGGGGTTGTCATTGTGACATCGTAATCTTCCGAGGCTTTGAAAAAGCCGTCCCATTCCTCGCAATAGTACGAAACGCCATTTTCGTCAACATAAGTGCCCTCGCCCGACCAATCGCCATTCCAGAAGAGTCCTGTGTAGGTCGCTCCATTTGCGTATGTCATGGTTGAGTCCTCATCTGTGATAGAACAAGGCACGCCACCATCAAATTCACCCTCGTAAACATCACCATTTGCGTAGGTGTATGTACCATAGATGAAGTTGTCATCGTCAATATTGCCCTTAAAAATGTTACCGTCTTCAACATGGAGAAGCGCCTCGCCTGTAAAATAGCTTGCATTGAGAAATCTACTATAGCTCCAATTTCCCGACATATAATCGCCGTTTGGGTAACGGAGATAGCCATCACCACTTTTGATGCCATTTTCAAAGTGACCCTCGTAGGTTGCTCCGTCAGGCATTGTCATAATTCCGTCGGCCTCATTCCAAAATCCGTCGATTACCTCGCCCTCAAAGGTAGAGCCGGCCCAGTCGCTTCCGCCAAAATAGATCTTGCATTTTCCCATTTGCTTGTCGTTTTTGTACTCACCCTCGTACCAGCCACCATCATCATAGACAACTCTTGCGTGTCCGTGAAGGTCATTGTTGAGAAAATCTCCCTCGTAGGTAAATACTCCAAGATATCTATATACGCCCTTACCGGTGCGATTGCCATTAACCCAATCGCCCTCGTACCAAGAGCCGGAGGACCAAATGATTTTACCCTTGCCGTGCCACTCTCCGTTTCGAATTTCACCCTCGTAGCTTGAGCCGTCGGCATAGGTCATTTTACCAAATCCGTGCCACACTCCATTTAAAACATCACCCTCGTAGGTTGCACCATTAAGTGACGAATCAGTGCCAAAATAGATTTTACATTTGCCCGTTTGCTGACCATTGACATAGTCGCCATCATAGTAGCCACCATCGGGATAGGTGTATCTTCCGTGACCATGCCAAGCACCATTAACAAAATCGCCCTCGTAGGAGAAGCCCTCCCATTCACCGTGCCATGTTGTTTTGCCAAATCCGTGTGGCTGACCTGCCGAGTTCACATCGCCATAATAGGATTGATCGCCATAATTTATTGTTTGCTTTGCCATTTTTCTCTCCTTTATCAGTTAGCTATCAGTTAGCGTGGAACACGCCATTATCCATAGTTCCGTGGATGGATCTTCCGTCCTTGATTAGCGTTATATTTAGGCTTTGCTTAGTTGACAGGAATGAGCCCTTATATACATTACCCTCGGGATCTGTATATGTACCCTCTCTGTACCACTTTCCGTATGCCCAGCCACCATCATAAATTGAACCGTCGGCATAATACATTTTGCCCTTACCGTGAGGCAAGCCCTTGAAGTTCTTTTCACCCTCGTAGCGATCCTCTGCCTTGTCGGGCGTAAACTTAAAGTCCTTCATTGAACCGTCGCTCTCACTCTCGCCATCGTCACGCAACACAACCTCGGCAGAGCCGTTTCCGTCCCAACAGGAAGAGAAGTATGAGATTTTCTTGCCACCATCATTTACAGTAAATGTTCCTGAGCCACACCATTCCTCTTCCTTCCAGTTACCCTCATAGGTGTTTCCGTTCGCCCAAGTGAATTTGCCCTTGCCCTCAAAGGAATCGTTTGCAAACTCGCCCTCGTAGGTGTCGCCATTTACATAGGTAAATTTGCCCTTGCCCTCAAAGGAATCGTCCTTGAATTCACCCTCGTAGGTGTCGCCATCAGCGAAGAAGAAATAGCCGTTACCACAGAACAGACCGTCTATAATAGTGCCCTCACAGCAATCTCCGCTGTCCCATGTCTTTTTTCCGTAGCCCTCTGCCTTGCCATCGACAAACTCGCCCTCGTAGGTGAATTCCAGCTCGTCTATGCGAAGCTTACCTGTACCGTGAGGCAAGCCATTTTTTACAGGGCCTGTATAAATTCCGCCATCGTATTCAATTGTTACATCGTCATTTTCGTAGCTTTGCTCCTCGAATATCTCCTCGTCGTCTTCCTCGTATTCCGGCTCGTCGTCAATCTTCGTGCTGGAAAGCGCCTCTTCAAGATCCTCGACAAAGTCAGCGGGAGCAGAGCATTCGCCCTCGAACAAATCGTCCTTCCAATCGCCAAACTTTTTTATTCCGTCAGGGAAGGTCATTTGACCATATCCGTGACGCATGCCATTTTGGAAAAATCCGTTATAAACCGCACCGCTACCCCAAGTCATCATACCACGGCCGGTCATCTCTCCATTTACAAATTCACCATCATAGGTAGCGTCAAGGAATGAAATTACAAGCTTTCCTCTACCATGAGGCGCTCCGCTTGAATTAACCTGTCCTGTATATTTTCCGTCGTTAAAATCAATATCCTCAACAAAGCCACTTGGCGCGTCAAGCTCAACCTCGTCCTCGTCGTCCTCGAGAGGCTCCGGCTCGTTAGCCCTCGGTGAGCTACTCTCGCCAACAAAGAGGTCGTCGTCCCATTCACCGTCCTGTACGCCACCGTCGGAATAGGTCATTTTTCCATGTCCCTCGCGCCTGCCATCAACGAAGTCGCCCTCGTAAACAGTTCCGGTTTTCCATGTCATAACACCCCAACCGGTCATTTTTCCGTCTTTAAAGTCACCCTCATAGGTGCAGTCAAGATATGGAATTTCAAGCGTTCCGTGTCCGTGGGGAAGCTTGCTTGAATTAACCTCGCCCGTGTATTTTCCGTCCTCAAAATCCATAGAAGTAACTCTTGCCATAATATCCATCCTTTCAATATTTTCTCTATGCACGCACGCGTGCCTCGGCCCTTAAAGCAAGGGGAAGAGAATGCCCTTGCTTTAAGAGCCGATACCCAAGGGTATGTGCCCAAGGGTGTATATTTTAATTATACAGTATCAGCTGTAAATAAATGTCGCATATCTCGTGACATTAAATTGCGAAAAACTCTCCGTCGATCATTCTTCCGTGAATATATACAAATTCTAGCACGCGCGAGTGAAAAATAGGTCACAATAATGTGACTTGCAAAAAAATAAAAAATGCTCGAGCGAGGCTCAAAAAAAGAGCTTGCGTGCTAAATTATATAGATATACATTCTAATTATACTATAATTTATAATATTAGTCAACAAATTTTAACTAAAAATGAACGAAAAAGACAAAAATTTTGGTGCAAGGGGCGAGGCGTGTCAAAAAAAGAATTGAGGCCTGCAAAAAGCAAGCCTCAAAACGAGATTTTATTAAATTAGTCGAGCTGTCTTGGCGCAACCTTTGATGCGATTTGCGCAGGAACCTCCTCGTAGCGAACAAAGTGGAATGTGAAATTGCCTCGACCCTGTGTCATAGCACGAAGGGCAATTACATAGTCAACCATTTCAGCCTTTGGAACTTCAGCCTCAACAACTGTATATTTTGGATGCTTTGCATCAGGCTCCATTCCGAGAACTCTGCCACGGCGCTTGTTAAGGTCACCCATAACATCACCAACCATATTTTCCGGAACGCTAACCTTGAGTGTGCCGATAGGCTCAAGAAGCACAGGATTTGCTGCTGTGAGCTCCTTATAAGCAAGGCGCGCTGCGAGCTTGAACGAAAGCTCGTTTGAGTCAACATCGTGATACGAGCCACCTGTTAGATCTGCTGCGAGATTTACCATAGGATAGCCGAGAAGAACGCCGACCTTCATAGCCTCCTCAAGTCCCTTTTCAACAGCAGGGAAATAGCCCTTTGGAACTTCACCGCCAACTACGCTGGTAGTAAATGTAAGACCGTCATTTTCGCTATGTGAGAATGTAATTTTAACATGACCGTATTGTCCTGCGCCACCGGACTGCTTTTTGTGCTTGCCCTCAACGCTGATGGTCTTTTTAATTGTTTCACGATATGCGATTTTTGGAGTTTGTAGCTTGATTGTAACGCCGTATCTTGTTTTCAGCTTGCAAACTACTGTGTCAAGGTGAACATCACCTATACCCTTGATAAGAAGCTCACCGGTTTCAACGAAGTTTTCAAACTTAACTGTCTTATCCTCGTCGAGAATTTTTGCAATAGCGGTTGCAACCTTATCCTCGTCTCTTGCCTCAGTCTTGATTGCCATTGTCATGTTGGCCTCAGGGAACACGATAGGAGCGTACTCTGTGGTTGTTTTCTCACACAGGGTGTCATTTGTGTTGGTATTTGAAAGCTTTGCGATAACACCAATATCACCACAAGCGAGTGAGTCAACCTCGGTCTGCTTTTTACCGCAAATCGTGTAAATCTTGGAGAATTTCTCCTCAGCGCCTGTGTTGACATTTTTAAGAACCATATCCTTCTTAAGCTCACCATTCATAACCTTAAAGAAGGAGAAGCGACCAACAAATGGGTCAGCGATAGTTTTGAATACGAATAGACGGCACTCTCCGTCACGCTCGATTGCGATATCAGAGCCATCGGGAGCTTTTTCAACCTTCTTTGCGGTATGGCGTGGGAAGGATTGAGCGATAGCTGTAAGAATTGAGTAAATTCCACGCATATTTTCAGACGAGCCACACCAAACGGGAACGATAGCGCCTGTAATCATACCCTCGTGAAGAGCGAGAGCACATTCCTCAGCGCTAAAACGCTCACCCTCAAAGAACTTTTCAAGCATTTCCTCGTTGGTTTGAGCAACTGCTTCCATGAAGATTTCCTCATACTTTTGAGCAATCTCAAGTCTTGAAGGAGTCATTTCCTCCTCTTGACGCTCACCATTAGGGAGATAACGGAAGCACTTCATAGTCATAAGGTCAACCATCATAACGCCATTAGGCTCTTTAATAGGAATAAATACAGGACAAAGCGCATTTCCAAACTCGTCACGGAGCTGATTGAATACCTTGTCAAAGTCTGCGTCGGGATCGTCACATTTATTAATAAAGAAGGCTCTTGGAAGACCTGCATCTAATGCGTTATACCAAGCAATTTCTGTTCCAACCTCCATGCCCGCCTTTGCATCAACATTGATAAGACAAGCGTCAGCAACTCTTAGAGCACTTGAAACCTCACCTGCAAAGCCAAGGAAGCCGGGGCAGTCGAGAATGTTTATCTTAGCGTCATTCCATGTAAGATTACAAACGGAAAGACCTATTGAAATTTGTCTTTTGATTTCCTCGGGGTCATAGTCGGAAACTGTGTTTCCGTCGCAAACTCTGCCAAGACGGTCTGTTGCGCCCGCACGCCAGAGCATTGCCTCGATTGTAGCTGTCTTACCGCTACCACTGTGACCGATAAGACATACATTTCTAATGTCGTTGGTTAAGAATTTTGCCATTGTGTTGTTCCTCTTTTCTTTTGTATTCGGCAACCTCGTAGCCAAAGCCACTAATTGCCTAAAAAATTATATTACTATGTAATAATTGTATCACTTTAAAAAGAACATATCAACCCTTTTTGTATAATTTTGTTAAAATACACTAAAATTAAACTATCAACTTGTGCAACTTGCACAAATAAAGGCGAAAATAAAAGGCACTCAAATGAATGCCTTTATCTGTTAATCCTTGGATTGTTTGTTCTTTCAAGTAAATAGTCAATTGAAACATCGAAATAATCAGCTATTGCAATCAGCATAGAATAGTCAGCTCGGCAGGCTCAATCAATCCGGTAGTTATAGAAAGATAAGCTACATAGCAAGCAAAAAAGCACCCGACGGGTGCTTTTTGTATTTAGTTAAAGCTCAATGATTTCATAAAAGTCCGTATTAAAAACGCACATTGATTTTACCGTGTGATATGGCACGCCATAAAGGGTGTTGTCAGCGCCATAGTGGAAGTGCCCTTGAAGAACCAATTTTACCTTGCTTGCGTGGCGAGAAATTACCTCGTTTACCTCGCTTGCGTTTCGCACCTGATGCGAAAAATCGACACAGGGGTCGAGATTTTCGTGAATTAGGACAATGCAAGGCCCATCGGCGCTAAGCAGAGCAGTATCCAGCGCTTTTAGCTGTTCGTTTGGCAAGTTAGCGTCGTCCCATTTTTCGCCCGAGGTGTCAAAATGGCGCATATCGGCGCGATAGTTTGCATCAAGCATAATAAGTGTAAAATCACCGATTTTTTTAACAAGCGGAGCAAGCTCTACCCCCTCGCTCTTGAAGTCCTTACGCGAGAGCGCAAGAAAATCGTGATTGCCGGGAACGAGAAAAAACGGTATCTCAGAGGCGCGAATTATCGACACAGCCCCCTTTAAATACTCTAAAATTTGTTCTCGTCCGTCGCCGATAGCGCGGTCAATCATATCCCCTAAGCAAACGCAAGCGTCAACCTCTTGCTCCTTAAAGGCATTTATTGCGATTTTTAGCCTTTCAATGCCAAGCAAGGGACGCCTGCCCAGCCCTAAATTATCAGCACTACAATAATGCAAATCAGAAAAAATCCCCAGCTTCATTTTTACCCCCAAAAAGAATTATATAATAAATATTATCACACAAGCCGAAAAAAGTCAACTTGATGAGGGTGTTTTTTGTAAAATAAAAACAAAAATGCCTAAAATCGCCCTAAATATTTGTGAATATATAAAAAATTTAAATTTTTTCAAAAATTTTTCTTTACAAACGCGTATTTTTTTGCTATACTATTTACTGTTAAGAAATTATATGCCTGAAAAGACATAAAAAGGAAGGTATTTTTATATGAGTCGTATGGTCGGTACAGTATCAAGAGGAATTCGCGCTCCCATTATTCGTCAAGGGGACAATCTCGTTGATATCGTAACAAATTCAATTCTTGAAGCATCAAGAGAGGATGGCTTTGAAATTCGCAATCGTGACATCGTTGCAATGACAGAGGCTATCGTTGCAAGAGCACAGGGTAACTATGCAAGCGTTGACGATATCGCAGCCGATGTTAAAGCAAAGTTTGGAGGCGATACAGTCGGAGTAATTTTCCCAATCCTTAGCCGTAACCGCTTTGCAATCTGTCTTCGTGGTATTGCAAAGGGCGCAAAGAAAATTATTCTTATGCTCTCATATCCCTCTGACGAGGTAGGAAACCACCTTATCAGCCTTGATATGCTCGACGAAAAGGGCATAAACCCTTATACCGATGTTTTGGATCTTAAGGCTTACAGAGAGCTTTTTGGCTACGAAAAGCACCCCTTCACAGGAATTGACTATGTTGAATACTACGAAACTCTCATAAAAGAAAGTGGCGCAGAGGTTGAAATCATTTTCGCAAATGACCCTCGTGCAATTCTCAAATATACAAAGAAAGTTCTCAACTGTGATATTCACACACGCTTCCGTACAAAGCGCCTACTCAAAAATGCCGGCGCGGAGGTTGTTTATGGACTTGACGAAATCCTTAACGCAAGCGTAAACGGTAGCGGATATAACGAAAATTATGGTCTTCTCGGCTCAAACAAATCAACCGAAAATCAAGTAAAGCTTTTCCCTCGCGATTGTCAAGCACTAGTTGAGGCAATTCAACAAAGACTTCTTGACGCAACAGGAAAGCTTGTTGAGGTTATGGTTTATGGTGATGGCGCATTTAAAGACCCTGTTGGAAAGATTTGGGAGCTTGCTGACCCAATCGTTTCACCTGCATACACAAGCGGTCTTGAGGGCACACCAAACGAGCTGAAGCTAAAATACCTTGCAGATAACGATTTTGCAGATCTTTCGGGTGAGGCTCTAAAAGAGGCAATCAAGAGAGAAATCGTTAAAAAGGACGGCAACCTTGTTGGTAAGATGGCATCGGAGGGAACAACCCCAAGACGCCTAACAGACCTTATCGGCTCGCTCTGTGACCTAACATCAGGCTCAGGCGACAAGGGAACACCTATCGTATTTATTCAAGGCTATTTTGATAACTACACCACAGAATAATTCGCATAAAGCAAAAGCCAATCTCGTTGAGATTGGCTTTTTTATTACCCGAAAGGTGTCAATATAATTAAGAAAACGGACATAAGTCCGTTTTCTTGCGTATTAATTAATATTCTGTAAGTCCTTCCTTGCCTGTGGTAATTTGAGTAGGTGTGAGTACGCTTTGGAGCTTTACTGTGTAAAGAGCATCAGCGCCTCTTGTTACCTTACTTGCCATAGGAGAAGAAACGGGGCTTTCCGCTGAGCCGATATATTCCTTTTGGAACAGTTGCGCCTTGCTGGCGTCGTCTGTGAATGCATAGCCCGCAAAAATAAGCTCAAGTGATGCGTGATCAGCATTATCAAGGCTCATACCGGAAACTGAAAGATTGCAGTTTGTATATGTGAGATCAAGCGTTACCTGGAGCGCGCCTTTTGATGCGTTAATAAGTCCCTCGCTTGTAAAGAATGTGTCGGCGTTAAGATACTTTGGATTGAATACGACAACACCAAAGGTAACCTTCTTGCCTACGAGCGCCTCGTATGCTTCAAGGCTATCGTGATTTACCTTAAAGCCTGTTGCAATTCCGGTGCTATTCGGACCCATTGAGTAGCCGGAAGCCTCGAAAATCGAGGAATACTCAGTCTTTGTATTTGTCAAGGCGTCCCAAGCAGAGAAGCTTTTGTCAAAACCATTGAAGCTGAACATTACACGGTAGTCATTTGCCGAGCGCTTTGCGTCTGTAAAGATTGTTTTTGTTGAGTAGGTTGCGCTTGGATCGTAGTTTTCAAAGGAATCAACAACAGCACCGTTTATTTGGGAAATTTGGAATCCTGAAAGCTTTCCGTTATCTATCGTCAGAGAATCTGCGCTTCCTGTATATATGATTACCTTCAAGGCGGAGCAGCTACTGAACAGAGTGCTTGTAAAGCCTGCAACATCAGCAGGAACAATCGCTGTAATTATGGGGCAACTATTAAAGATGTCCTTTTCGGTAGTGGTCAACGATTCCGGAAGAATTACGCTTGTAAGCTTTGTTGATTGGAACGCATTTGCATATATAGTTGTAAGTCCATTTGGGAAAACAAAGCTTGTAAGTGAGGAACAACCTGCGAACGAAAAGCTTCCGATTGAGGTTAAGGCGGGGCATTCGTTTATTGCTTTTAAGCTTGAACAGTTTCTAAATGCTTCTGATCCAATAGAGGTTACCGTATCGGGAAGAACGACACTTTCAAGATTCTTACACCCGTTGAATGAATAACCTGAAACAGCAGTGAAGGTGCTACCTGTAAAGTCAATGCTTGTAATGTTGGTCTCGCGGAACGCAGACTCGCCCAAGCTTTTAAGTTTAGGACACTTAATATCTCCTGATATTTTGGTGTTATAAAAGCCTCTGCCGATCTCCTCGAGTGATTCAAGGCTGTTTATGTTTATAGTTGTAAGTGAGGAACAACTATTAAATGCAGAATAGATTCTCTTGATGTTTTTAGAAAAGAGAAATGTGTGCATCTTTGAACAACTGATAAAGCTATGATCGCCAAGCTGAACCACATTTGAATTTGACATATCAACTGTTAAAAGTTCAGGACATTTGTAGAATTCACCGTTTGTAAAGTTGATTTCAGCAGTCCAGTCCTCGCCTGTTGAGGGATTGTATCCTCTTGCCTCAATTACAACTGTTTGAAGGTATTGAAGTTGTCTGAACGCATGGGTTCCAATGCTTTTTACAGTTTTAGGAACGAATAGCGATACAACAGGGTGGTTTGAACCGCCTGTTGAACCGAAAGCACTGCCGGCAATCTCGGTCACAATGTACCTTTTGTCAGCCACTCCGTCACTGTCGGAGTCATACTCAACGATTTCGGGAATGATAACCTCGGTGAGTGCTCCACTTGTTCTGTTTTCGCTTGTTACAGTTGCAGTTCCGTCATAGTCGGGGTAAGCGTCGGTGTTGGTAAATGAGTAGTAAATACCGTCAACCTCGACAGCGCTCGCGCTAATCGCCAAAAGGCATACAGCGAAAAGCACCATAACAAAGAGTAAAATTTTCTTTTTCATCTTGTTTTTCTCCTTGCGGGGTCGAGAGGCTCGACACCCATTATAAATAAATACTTTTGTAATGATATATTATCATATATTAAATTATATGTCAAGTCATTTTGCACAAAAAATGAATTATCAATCTCGCCCGCGAGATTGCATATCATCAGTCGCTTGCGACTGTATCTCACCACGGCAGAGCCGTGTATCTCATCAACGCCTTGCGTTGTATCTCATCAGTCCGTAGGAATGTATATCATCTCCTTGACTTTTTTAGAAGCTTGTGCTAAAATGTTATTACATAAAAATTCAAGGAGCAAATTATGATTAAGAATGTAGTTTTCGATTTTGGACAGGTGCTTGTCCATTTCGAGCCTGAATATATGGTTGGCGTTTATGTTGATGACGAGGCGGATAAAAAATTGCTTTGCGAGGTTGTTTTTGACCGTCTTTATTGGGATAAGCTTGACGCAGGCACAATAGAGGACGAGCAGGTAATGGAGAGGGTCAAGGCTCGACTTCCAGGGCGCTTGCACGAGGTTGCCAAAAAAATCTATTATAATTGGATTTACAACATTCCCGAGCTTGACGGAATGGCAGACCTTGTAAAACACCTTAAAAATGACCACAGGGTAGGGCTTTTTGTTCTATCCAACATATCAAAATATTTTGCCGAGCATCGCCACGAAATCTCGATTTTAGCGCATTTTGATGGCCTTGTTCTCACAGGCCCTATCGGCATTGTTAAGCCAAATCGCGAAATCTTTGATTACCTTTGTAACACCTATCAGCTCAACCCCGCCGAAACGATATTTATCGACGATAACGCAAACAACATAAAGGGCGCAAGCGCCTATGGAATAAATACATACCACTTTGATGGCGATGTGCAAAGGCTAAGAGAATACCTTGACGAGATATTGAAATAACAAATATCGATATAAATCCCTTGCGGGATTTTCGATATGTTGCTAACGCAACTCGATATGCCTTCGGCTCGATATGCTTGATTTGTAACCAAGCAAAAGGCGCTTATCTTTTATAAACAAGCAAAAACAAGAGGACAAGGGGGATTTTTATGATAGTTTTTGATAAATTGTGGATTCTTATGGCTCAAAAGGGAGTTTCAACCTACACTTTGCGCGAAAAATGCGGAATAGATAGCAAAACTGTTCGTAGGCTAAGGGCCAACGAAAATATTGAAACAAAAACATTGAATAAGCTATGTATGGCGCTTGATTGCAAAATCGAGGAAATTATGGAATATATTCCCGATTAAGCGTACCCTGTGTTTCACGAGTTGCCTTCATTCACCAAAACAAAAGAGCAAGAACAGTTGCGTTCTTGCTCTTTGCTTTTAATATGTGCGATTATTTTTTAAATTCCTTATCGGCGAGGGTGCAGAATTTACGAATAAGCTCTGTTTCGCGTGGGTCGTATGGGCGATGGCTCGGCCTATACAGGTCGTGGAACCATTTTGTAAAGTCGATAGGCGCGCGTGGGTCGTCCTTGTACCAATTCCAATGCGCCTCGTATGGCTCATAGGTTTGATATTTTCCTGCAACAAAGCCCCAATTGTAACAGCCGATATTTTCAAGATAGAAAAGAGGAAAGTTGTCAAAAACGGTATTTCCCGTGCACCTTGCAAGCCACTCTGTGTTGATAATCGGGCGACCAAGTGTCTTTAAATGCTTGATTACACGAATGTGCTCCTCGTAGGTGCTATAATTATGATAGGTTATAATATCGGAATTTTCAAGGGCATACTCGTTCAAAGCGCTTGTGCGAAAATCGTTCTCTATATCAAACCACCAAGCACCAACAGTAAGTGGCTGAGAGGGATTGATTTTGCGCACCGTTTCAAACATTCTTACAAGGTGAGGCATAGTTATCTGCTCTCGTCTGCTGTTTCCCGGCTCGTTAAACAAATCCCACATCAAAATGCGAGAATCGTCCTTGTAAAGCGTGACAATTTCTGTCACCATCTCAAAATATTTGTCAGCGCTTACGGCATCGTCAAAATAAAAATGAGGCGCAGGACCACTGTGGGCGCCGTGTTGAGAGTGCTTTTTTCCACCATGATAGCCCCAATCGTAGCCTTGCTCACCAATGTATGGCATTTTCCAAAGCTCCGTTTTAGGTGGCATGCAATCGTTTGCGAGCACCATCATACACGAAATTCCAAAGCTATCGCAAAGCGAAATATATCGTTCTAAGCGCTCAAGAAAGGAATCGTGCTCTTGCTCCCAAACTACAAATTCCAAAATCAAGCGCACGCTGTTAAAGCCAAGCTCACTCATAAGCGCAAGCTCGCTTTTCGTCGTTTCTAAGCGCTCCTCGAAATGTAGCGCTTGCCATTGGTCAACACGATTGACACAATCGGCACTCATATAATTACAGCCTCTTATCCACGGGCGAGAATTGTACCATTCCCACGCGCGCTCCTTGCTCCATCTTTCCATAAAACACCTCGGATTTGTAATTAGAAGGTATTTAAGCCTATCTCAATCTCATTTTATCACACTAAAAAATGGTTGTCAAGATAGCGTTAACACAAAGGAAGACCAAAACCTTCCCCACCAAAACAAAACAAAAAAGACAGGAACAAGTCCTGTCTTTTTGCTTGTGAAAGGGCGATAAAAAAATATTTTCGCCACTTTTTGTTTGATTTTGAACTGGCGCGTCCCAATCACGCCAAAGGCGTGTATATCATCAAAACGAAGTTTTGTATATCACCAAGGCGAAAGCCTTGTATATCATCATTGCGAAAGAAGATACAGCCTACGGCTGATGATATACACCTTCGGTGATGATATCCACGACCGCGTCGTGATGATATACCATTGCTTTCGCAATGGATAAAAAAATTCGACAAGTTGAAACTTGTCGAATTTTTTGGCGGAGAAGAGAAGATTTTCTAGGAACACAAGTGTTCCGTTGAACTGTTGTCGTGTTCGCATCGCACTGCCCTCGCAAGCATCGGTTGTGTTCTGCGACGACTGCCACTCCTTATTCCTCGCTTTATCCTTCCCCGAAGGCGCTCGGAATCGTCCCTTCCACGCCGAGTAACCGACGCATTGGAAGCTCAAATCTTCCCTAAAAAGCAAAAAAGACAGGAACAAGTCCTGTCTTTTTTGCTTGGCGGAGAAGAGAAGATTTGAACTTCCGCGCCGGTTACCCGACCTACACCCTTAGCAGGGGCGCCTCTTCGACCTCTTGAGTACTTCTCCAAAAGCCTCTAAGCACGCAACCTGGCGTGCCCAGCAAACCGTCGTTTGGTAGTTTGCTTTTCAATTATACACAATTTTTAGATGGTTGTCAATACTTTTTTGCGTTTTATTTTGTTAATTTTTATTTTTGTCAAAAATATTTTCAAAAATACTATTGACTTTTCAAAAATATTGTGTTATTATATCATACGCACATAAAAGTGCTTTGCGCTCCTAGCTCAGCGGATAGAGTGCCCGGCTACGAACCGGTAGGTCGAGGGTTCGAATCCCCCGGGGCGCGCCATAAACAAAAAAACACCACCTTGCGTGGTGTTTTTTTGCTTATCCCATATAAATTGGGGGATTCGAACGCAGGCGTTAAGAAATCATTCGGGGAATGATTTTAGCCGGTGACCGAAGGATTTTGCAAGGCAAACAGAAAAAGGTAAAGAAATGCCCTTGCAAAATTCAAGAGCGAAAATCCCCCGGGGCGCGCCATAAACAAGAAACACCACCTTGCGTGGTGTTTTTTGCTTATCTCATATAAATTGGGGGATTCGAACGCAGGCGTTAAGAAATCATTCGGGGAATGATTTTAGCCGGTGAACGAAGGATTTTGCAAGGCAAAAAGAAAAAGGCAAAGAAATGCCCTTGCAAAATTCAAGAACGAAAATTCCCCAGGGCGCTCTTGGGCTCGATTCGACACTCCTTTGTGATTTATCACAAATTGGCTAAATCTTATAGCCAAATCAAGTATTCAAGCATTAGATAAACCAAAAAGAGAGCAGTTTAGCTATAATAGCGATTGCTCTCTCGGCTTGTAATATGGGCCTTTCTCTCTTTTATTTTTCATACCATTGACAAATCCCCTGTAAAATGATATACTATTCTTATAAGAGTGTTAGCTCTTTGAAAGGAGATAAATTATGAACAAAATTTCAATCAAGCTTCAAAAGCTCATTGTTTGGCTAACGGGATATCTAAATGTTATTGCATTTTTCCTGGCGGGTGGCTACATTTTCCTCAAAACAGAGCATGAGGATGTGAGAAAGTCGGCAAAAACCGCATTTTTCACCCTTGCGATTTTTACAGCAATTGACCTTTTGACAACAGTACTTAGCAACATTTTCTCACTCTCTCAATCATATGATGCGTATAATACGATTACAAAGGCAAGAGTTATCATAAGCGTTGTAAGAGTTGTTATATTTGTTGTGCTGATGGCTCTTGATATTGCCGGCATTCACCTTGCAAAAAAGCAAGACGAGGACGCCCCTGCAATCGTCGAGGACGAGCAAAGCGAAAACGAGTAAATAAAAGCGTCCGAAAGGGCGCTTTTTCCTTTTGAAAGATTGATTTTTAAATAAATGTATGATAAAATATCTATATATAGATATTCAAAGGAGAAATGATATGGATTTTACAAAGAGCATTTTTGAAAATAGAAAAGAAAAGGGCTCACCATTTTTGGTAGCGCATAGGGGAGTGTGTGGCGCGAATGTCCCATGTAACACCATTGCAAGCTATAAAATCGCTCTTTCACAGGGAGCAGATGTTGTGGAGATTGATGTTGCCAGATCGAGCGACGGAGTTCACTATGTGTTCCATCCGGGAATGGAGCATGTGTTCCTCGGTAGCTCAAGGCAAATCAGCGAAATGACCTCAAGCGAGGTTGACGAAATGTTCCTTTTAAATCAAGACCATGTAAAAACAAGCTACAAGGTGCCATATTTAAAGGATGTGCTAACGCTTTTAAAGGGCAAGGCGTACATAAATGTTGATAAGTTTTGGACAGATGTCGAGGGCATTTCAAGAGTGATTCGTGAATGTGGCGTTGAGGACCAGGTAATTATCAAAACCTATCCAAATCCAAGCGTAATGGCAGATATCGAAAAATACGCATCTGACTTTATGTTTATGACAATGGCGTGGGGTAAGGACGATACAAGCGAAGGGCTACTTGAACGCAATATAAATGTAATCGGCGCAGAGGTTCTGTTTTCAAGGGATAGCGACGAGTGCATAAGCGAGGAGTATATCGCAAAAATGCACAATCTTGGACTTCTTGTGTGGGTAAACTCGATAATTTATAATGAGGCAGATGTAATCAGCGCTCACCATACCGACGATATTTCACTTTATGATGATCCTGAAAAGGGCTGGGGCTGGATACTTGATAAAAATGTTGATTTTATTCAAACCGATTGGCTACTTATGTTAAAGGACTATATTGCAAAGCGAGGATGAAATGCTAAGACATACTAAAAACGGTCAAATTTACGATACAAGAGCGCCGAAGGATAAAATTTTCATTTCTCCGCTTAGTGTGTGCTATACTTATCTTGACGATGATATAACAAAAACGGAACGCCCGAGCGCAACTCCGTATCAGGATAGAGCAGACACTCTGATTTACACAAAAAACGGTGAGTATATTAGCAAGAGCCACCGAAATAAAATGACGATTATCGAATACAGGGGTGGCCTTTTAATAGATTTAGCTCCCTGTGATAGCGAATATGAGCGCTCCGTTAGTGAATATGGAATAAATCTTCCGTTTAATTTTATGGGTAAGCTCGACGGTGGAGGTTGGAGCAATCAATTTTTGTTCAATTCGCCTTATATGTCAAGCGATGACAGCTACATTTACGCATACCTGACCAAGCCGAACGGCAAAAACCTTTTGCTCGCCGTCTTAAGCGATGCTCAGGGCTGGAAAATGGACTATTCTCCTTATTCGTGGGGACACTATTTTTCTAATCTCAAAATACTTTCAAGATATGATAAGGCTTTTGGCGAGCCGACCGACAAGCCAAGCCACATAAAGCTGGCGCTTATGCCGGTTGACGATTTTGACAACGCCCTTAGTGTGCTAAGCGCGCTATACGACGCCCCTGTGCTTACAAGTGAGCTTAGCGGTGGAAAAATCGGTGATACCATTATGCTGAATTGCTTTGGCGAGGCGGACACCATAATTGAAGCCTCAAATGGTGAGAGCAGGGCCTATCCCTATACACAGAGCTACACAATTCATTGTGAGGGCGAGGTTGAGCTGACTCCTCAAAGGTGCGGAAAAAGAGGTGTCGGCATAACCCTCTATGGTTACGAGAGCCTCCGTTCTCTTTACGAAAAATCAATGGATAGCATAAGCCTTGAAATTGTAAGAAATCACACAGACGGCAACCTTTGCGAGCATCAATGCTGGGTGAGCGCAATGCTTAGATTTTTGCAAAAATACGCACACACCCTCGCCCCTTTAAAAAAGGAGCGTTACGAGGCTCTCGTTTTGGAGGAGCTGAATATCATAACAGAGGAGAATGTCGAAAGGGCGACTCCTCATCAAACCATTTTAAAGACCCCACACGAGCGATTTGGGGCATATAATGTCTATAAATCTTGTCGCGTGCAGGAGCTTTTCTTTGGAATTACAATCCTGCTTGATGCCTATCGTTATTTTGGCGATGAAAAATATTATGAATATGCGCTTGGAGCAACGAATTGCTTGCTCGATAACTATCGAGGCGCTAATGGCGAAATTTTAGTTGATTGGGGCGATGGCACAAGCGAGGACTATACAACTGTGTGTGCGCCGATGATACCGCTTGCCAATATGACCGAGCTTTTAAAGGGTAAAGACGAGGCGCAATATCAAAAATGTCGCGAGGCGTGTGATAAAATGGCACATTTTTTGTTCTTGCGAGGGCTGCATTTTCCAACCGAGGGCGAAAAAAGCGCTTTTGCCGAGGAGGAAATGGAGGACGGCTCAATTTCCTGTACCGCGCTTTGCTTGCTTTATTATTGCAAGCATATAAGATATGACGAGGCTTATATAAAAAAGGCAAGAGAAATTCTTGATATTCACGAAAGCTGGGTTATCAAATCACAAATATGTCAAATGAAGGGCTCAAGCCTTAGATGGTGGGAAACACAATGGGAGGGAGATGCCGACGGTCCTGCAATCTGCGCAGGACACGCGTGGAGTATATGGCGCGCCGAGGCTGACTACCTCTATTATACGCTAACAGGCGACGAGGTGTATCTAATAAAGGCGAAAAACGGCTTTATGACGAACCTGTCAAAAATTCAAGCTGACGGCAAAACCTATTCAACCTATAATCCCGACAGAATTAATGGCGGTGGCTTTGGTAAGCCGATGCTTAAAATTGCATCTCGCTTTGCAAGCGTTGAGGACTGTGGAATATCACGATATGTGTGGATAAGAATTAACGAAACTTTTTTACAAGAATGAAGAAGGAAATTGATATGAGTATTAAAATAATGACATTTAATTTAAGGTACGACAACGAGGGCGACGGGGTAAACTACTTTCCCAACAGGCTCTCAAGAATACTTGAGGTAATCGAGGGGGAGAAGCCCGACATTATCGGCTTTCAAGAGGTGACCGACAATATAAGAGCAACCATGTACGCCTCTCTTAAGGGCTATTTGTTTGCCGGCTGTGGCAGAGATGCACGCTATCATGGGGAGTCAATGCTTGTTGCATATCGCTACGAGAGCCTTGAAATGATAAAATGCGATAATACATGGCTATCTGAAACGCCAAGCGTTCCCGGCTCTCGCTATGGTGGCGACCATAGTGGCTGTCCCAGAATGTTTACAACTCTTCTTTTAAAGCATAATGAGTATGATGCGCCATTCTATTTTATCAACACTCACCTGGACCACGAGGGCGCAAACGGACGCTTGCTTGAATCAAAGCAATTATGCAAGGCAATAGAGGCTCTTGACGGACACATTATCATGACCGGTGATTTTAACGCTGAGCCAAGTGCTCCCGAGATAAAGTATATTTTAACCTCTTTAAAGAGCAAGGGCGTAATTGATTGCACAAGCGAAATCGAGCCTACCTTCCACAATTTTGGCAGACTTTCAAAGGATGAGTGTGTGAAAATTGACTACATTTTCACAAGCGGAAAATGCCTTCGCTCATACAAAATCGAGGACGAAGCACCGAACGGTCTTTATTACTCCGACCATAACGCCATTGTTGCTGAAATCGAGATATAATCTAAAAAGGACTGCTAAGCAGTCCTTTTTGTTATTTTTCAATTAAAACAAAGCTGTTTCGCATAAGAGTGATAGTAACAGAGTTATCCTTAACAGATAGCTCCTTGCATAGTGCCATAGAGCGATCTGCGTCAACGATGTAAATTTTCGCGCCGTTCATGTCTGCGCCCTCGAAGGTGATATTTACAGTTTTCTTTATCTCGTTATCATCATCGGTGTAATAGCAGGCAAGCATGGAGCTTTTTTCACCATTTGAAGCGCAAACGGTGTATATATCCTCGTCATCGCTTGTAGCCATAACCTGATTTTTAAGCTCAAACAGGTGACTAAACATAACAATAGAGTAGTATCCCTTGAGCGCACGCATTGTATAAAAATCGAATAGTCCGTTCATAGCACACGGACGGGCATCATAATACATGAGCATATCAATATCGGGATTTAACTGAGCCGAGCACATACAAGCACAAATAAACGAAGCGCCCTTTATGGATATCATCTGCTCAATAGAGTAAATCCATTCGTCGCCCCAGCCACGCACATAGTTCCACTCGTTAAGAATGCTCTCAACACCATCATAGCCGAAGCGCCTTATAATATCATAAATTCTTGTGCCCTTTTCGCTCATTTTCTTTGGACTGGTTCCGTACCAATGCCACGAAATAAAGTCGATAGGAAGCCTTTCGCCATTGATTTTCTCAATGTTCTCGAAAAACCTTTCCAGCCAATCCTCGTTCCACGCAATAGCAGGACCACCGATTTTAAGGTGAGGGAAGCGTGCTTTTAGGTGCTTTGATGCGATAACAAAAAGCTCGGCAAACTCAACCTCTGTGCCACCCCAGCACCTTTTGTTTGTGCTTTCATCAGGGTCAAGGTCAGGCTCGTTCCAAATCTCCCAATAATCAATTTTGTATTTAAAGCCATCAGCCCAGCCCTCTGTGTAGTGAGCGATAATATGCTCGCAAATTTGCGCCCATTTCTTGAAGTCCTTAGGCGGAAGCGTGCCATATTTCTTTACACCGTGCTCGATTTTTGAGCCAAGACGATAAAATGGCTCTGTTCCAACTTCAAAGCATTCGGCAATATACTTGTCCGTGCAAGCGAAATCATAGCTGTTTGGATCGTTTACATCAGCATCGAAATCGGGGAAAATGGCGTGAATGTCAACCGTATGCTCTCCGCCATACTGTGCGTGAAAGCCGGCATCATGGTTTCTTGCATATGGGATACGCGCGGCACGAAAAAGCTCTTGATTTCCTCTTGTTTGGTCACCCCTTGAAACATGAGGGCCATTGTTTACTGCGTGCATGGGCTTGATTTTGCCAACAACGCTTGAAAGGTCAACTAAAATATTGCTCATAGCATTCTCCTTAACATAAATGTTAATTTTATTGTAGCATCTTATAGGGACAAAATCAATAGTGCTTTTAAAATAACAGGTATTTTTGATTGACATTTGGGTTATATTATGATAAGATAACAGCATAAAGCTTTTGACTTATATCTAAGAGAGAGGAGGACGCTGTGGAAAAAATTAAAAATGCGCTTTCAAGAGCGATACATTCGCCAAGCCTGCCACTATATGCCTTTGCGCTTGTCACGCTTATAGCACACCTGTTTATGACAAGGCTGTTTTCCGATGATGTGTGGTTTTACGCCATACTTGACGGAAAGGAAAATACCTTTGAGGCAATAAGGGATTTCTTGACATATCGCAGACAGGTGTGGTCGTCAAGAACGCTAATCGAGGGTGCGCTTATCGTACTCGTTCAGCATATGTGGCTTTGGAAAATCATCGACTCTGTGGCGATTATTTATATAATTTTTGAGCTTTCAAGGCTTTTAAATCCCGAAAAGAGCCTTCTAAAAAATATAATAATAGCAGTAACACCGCTTGCGTTTCCACTATGGATTCTTTACGAGGTTGGCTTTGTTGCCACCTCAATAAACTATATAATTCCCTTTGCGTGTGCGCTACCCACAATTTCGATTTTATACAGAAGCGTTACAGGAAGAGATGTCTTAGCGCTTGAATATGCTATCGCATTACCGTTTTTACTCTTTGCTTGCTTTAGCGAGATTATTTGTGCTCTTGTGCTTCTTGTGGCACTCGGGTGTGTTGTGTGGAAATTCGTTTCGAGAATGGGCGTTCCGTATGCGGAGATTGCGTGCGCTATGATTGCGATAGTCTATATTGTGTATCACCTAAGCTGTGTAGGAAATGACGCAAGGGCAGAGCAGGAAGCGCTCACATGGCTACCCGAGCATTCAAGCCTTAACCTTATTGAAAAGGTAGAGCTGGGGCTAAGAGCTATGATATTTTCGCTATTTATGTACGATAAAAATCTCGTTTTTGTCCTAATGTGCCTTGCGATAGCGCTTGTTGTAACGCTAAAGACGAAAAGACCCTTAAAAATCGTTTTTGCGTGGCTACCATTTGCTATATCATCAATTTTTGGCGTGCTTTCGCCGATTTTGACCAAGCTACAATTTATGTCGGGCATAAAGAGCCAAATTCTTGTGGCTTTGCAAGCTCCAAAAATAACCCTTGGTGGAGCTTTGTGCGACCTTGTGGCTGTATTTTTGCTATTTTGCGTGCTTTTCTCTTTAAGAGAGGTAATAGAAGGCACGCAGGAATATGTCCTTTTATTCTATGCGCTGGGCATAGGCTCGGCGACAAAAATCGCCCTCGGTCTTTCACCTACCGTTTGGGCAAGTGGAAACAGAGGCGCAACCTTCTTGTTTATTTCAATCGCAATCACTCTCGGTGTAGCTGTATATCAGCTGATAACGCTTATAAGAGAGCGATACGCTAAGACAAAAACCGAAGCTAAATAAACAAAACAGCCACATATGTGGCTGTTTTTGATTATTTTTCGATGAAAATTACGCTGTTTCGCTCAAGCCTTAGGTCAAGGTGATTGTTGATTATATTAAAGGGGAGCTCGCTCATTGTATGGGTTTCGTCAAGCAACAAAATTCGCGCGCCTGTCATATCTGCGCCCGTTACATTAAGAGAGATAAACCTTGGCCCTTCGTTATCGTTTTCGGCGTAGTAGGTAATCATAGCTCTGTGTCTTTCGCCGTTCGATGCGCAAATAGCATAAACGCATTCGTCATCGCTTTTTGCAAGAGCTTGATTTTTCAGCTCATAAAGGCGAGAGAACATAAGGAATGGGTAATAGCCCTTTAAAGGCTCCATTGTATAAAAGTCAAAAAGACCGTTAAATGTGCCGGGACGGGCATCGTAATACATAAGCATATCAAGGTCATCATTATTTTGTCCTGCGCTCATACAAGCGCTCGTGAAAGCTGCGCCCTTTATACCGATAATTTGCTTTATCGAATACACAAATTGCGTTGTCCAGCATCTTACATAGTTCCACTCGTTGAGAATGGATTCAACGCCGATATAGCCCACCTCGTCGAGCATTTTACGAATGCGAGTTGCCTTAATTGACATATCATATGGCTCGGACCAATACCAATGCCACGAGAAGAAGTCAAGAGGCGTGTTTTCCGCCTTAATTCTTTCAAGGAAGCGTCTCATCCACTCCTCGTCGCCAACGCTTGCAGGACCGCCTATTTTTAGGTGAGGGAATCGAGCCTTTAGGTGCTTGGAGGCTATTATGAACATATTTGCAAACTCAACCTCTGTGCCTCCCCAGCACTTTTTATTCGTAGCGCCATCGGGATCAATATCCGGCTCATTCCAAATCTCCCAATATTCCATATCATACTTAAAGCCATCAGCCCAGCCCTCTGTGTAGTGGGCGATAATGTGCTCGCAAATCTGCGCCCACTTTTTAAAATCCTTGGGCGGAAGCGTGCCATACTTCTTTACCTCGTGCTCAATTTTTGAGCCAAGACGATAGAAGGGGCGAGAGCCATAGGTGATAATTTGCTTCATATAATTATCTGTGCAAGCAAAATCATAGCTGTTTGGATCATTTACATCGGCATCAAAGTTGGGAAAAATTGCGTGAATGTCAACTGTATGCTCCCCACCATAGCCTGCATAAAATGACGCATCGTGAGTTCTGGCATAGGGAAGGTGAAGAGCAAGATAATCGTGTTGGTTACCCCTTGTTTGCTCGTTTCCTGCTACGACAGGACCATTGTTTACTGCGTGCATCGGCTTCATTTTGCCAATCGTTTGTGAAAAATCAAGAAAAATATTACTCATATATAAAGCTCCTTTGCGTGACCGTTAAATACATTTTACCACCAAGCCCAAGAAAAATCAACATCTTGTGAAAAAAAGCTTGAAAAAATGGAAAACAGCCACATATGTGGCTGTTTTTATAAATTATTGAATGATGGGGACCGGGTCGGGAAAGTCAATTTTATAGGGCACGCTTCCATGATAATGTGTGCGAAGCACATCCCTTAAGGCGCTTTCAATATCGTTTTTTGCCTCGGTGCAAAGGTTGTTTATGCGAAAACTGGAAACAGAGCCATAGCTATCGGAAATAGCCAATGTTACCCTTACATGCACTACATAGTTGATAGTATAACAATCAAAGGAGTAAAGGCGCGCACTAGCGGTCGAATCAACCCTTAGCTTGTTTGCAGCCCTGTATGCTGCATTTTCTAGAAGGTTATGTAGCTTGTTGCTTGATACAGGCTCGTTAGTTGATGGAGAGGAGTCCACCGAGGAGTGCCTTTCGGTACAGCTTTTGCCTGTAAAAAGATAGCCTATTGTCGAATATGTGTGAATGAGCAGACGATAGGGAAGCATAATAGGCGCAAGAAGTATAGTGTGAAGTCGTCCGCCCCTTGAATAATCGTCAAATTTTGTGAAGATATTAAAAATCCAACCGATTATCAAGGTGATAATTGTAACAAGATAAATAGTAAATAAAGTGGCAAAGAAATCATCAAAGAAGTCATTAAATTGAAGCTTTGCCATATAGTAGGCAAGTATTATTCCCCCAACCTCAAGCAAAAGCTGAAGGCATCTTGGTATAAGTCCAAAAATTCTGCGTATCATAAATATTCTCCTTTTTAGTCATTTGTTCTCAAAAAGCATTCTCGCGCAATTGGGAATACTATTATTATATAACCTATAAGTTCTATTGTCAATAGTACTTTTAAATTCTTGCCACACCTGTTTTGTGTGCAGCCTCGATTACTGCATCTGCTACAACCCTTGCAACGCGCTTGTCAAGCGCCGGGGCTATAATGTTGTCCTCGTTTAGCTCGCTTTCATCAATTAGAGAGGCGAGCGCAATCGAGCACGCCACCTTCATTTCCTCGTTTATTTCGCTTGCTCGACAGTCAAGCGCACCTCTGAAAATACCGGGGAAGGCAAGCACATTATTAATTTGATTGGGAAAATCGCTTCTGCCCGTTCCAACGATACGCGCCCCTGCCTTTTTGGCTAAATCGGGCATGATTTCGGGGGTGGGATTAGCCATAGGGAACACGATAGCGTCATGCGCCATGGAGCGAATCATTTCCTCACTTACAACATTTGGCGCGCTAACTCCAATAAACACATCAGCGCCCACCATAGCATCGGCAAGAGTGCCTCTTTTTTGCTCCTCATTTGTCAAAAGCGCCATTTCCATATGCGCGTCGCTAAGAGTGGAATCGTCCCTTGAAATTATTCCAAAACGGTCAACCATTATAAGATGCTTAACGCCCATATTGAGCAAGTGCCTACCGATTGCAATTCCTGCACTACCTGCGCCATTGATTACAACACGAACCTCGCTCATTTCCTTTTTAACCACCTTGAGCGCATTAATCAGCGCTGAGGCAACTACGATGGCAGTTCCGTGCTGATCATCGTGAAAAACGGGAATATCGCACACACTCTTGAGCCTTTTTTCAATCTCAAAGCATCTGGGTGCGGAAATGTCCTCTAAATTTATACCGCCGAACGAGCCACTTATAAGCTCGATTGTGCGAACGATTTCGTCAACGCTCTTGCTCTTAATACAAATTGGAAATGCGTCAACATCTGCAAACTCCTTAAAGAGCGCGCACTTGCCCTCCATAACAGGCATACCCGCCTCAGGACCGATATCTCCAAGACCTAAAACCGCCGTTCCGTCAGTTATAACCGCAACCAGATTTGAGCGCCTTGTTAGAGTCCACGATTTTGTTATATCCTCTTGAATTGCACGGCAAGGCTCTGCAACACCGGGGGTGTAGGCAAGTGAAAGGTCGGCTCTGTCCTCGATTTTTACACGAGAGATAACCTCAATCTTGCCCTGCCATTCGTAGTGCTTTTCAAGCGATTTCTTATATGTATCCATTAAATCATCTCCTCGGGGTGAAAATATTTATCAAATTCGTCGGCGGTAAGATAACCAAGCTCAAGACACGCCTCTCGAAGCGAAATGCCCCTCTTGTGTGCAAGCTTTGCAATCTCTGCACCCCTCTCGTAGCCGATATAAGGTGTGAGCGCAGTCACCAGCATAAGCGAATTGTTGAGATTTTGCGCCATTTTCGCACGATTAACCTTGATTCCACAAACACAGTTCTTCTCAAATGAATTCATAGCGTCAATTAACAGAGAAGCCGATTGCTCAAAATTGTAAATCATTACAGGCATAAACACATTTAGCTCAAAATTGCCCTGTGAGGCGCAAATTCCAATCGTCGCATCGTTGCCCATAACCTGTGTTGCAACCATTGTGATTGCCTCGCATTGAGTGGGGTTAACCTTGCCCGGCATAATTGACGAGCCCGGCTCATTTTCGGGAATTGTAATCTCGCCAAGACCGCATCTTGGACCACTTGCGAGCCATCTAATATCGTTTGCAATCTTCATAAGGTCGCACGCAAGCGCCTTTAAAGCACCGTGTGCGAACACAAGCTCGTCCTTTGAGGAGAGGGCGTGAAACTTGTTTTTTGCACCCTTGTAGCGAATACCCGTAAGGGCGAAAAGCTCCTCGCAAACAGCTCGGTCAAAGCCCTTGGGCGCATTTAGTCCCGTGCCGACAGCAGTTCCGCCAATCGCAATTGATAAAAGAGGCATCTTAGCTCTTTCAAGAAGCTCCATATCCACCTCAAGCGAGGCACGCCAGCCCGAAATCTCCTGCCCAAAGGTGATAGGAGTTGCGTCCTGAAGGTGCGTTCTGCCACTCTTTACTACGCCCTTGAACTTCCTTTCCAGCTTCTTAAAGGAGCGAATTAGAGAGTCAAGATAATCCTGAACAAGCTCGGTAAGAATTACTGCGTTCATGTGCATAGCGGTGGGGAAAACATCATTTGATGATTGCGACATATTTATATCGTCATTAGGGTGCAAAAGCCTCTTGCCCGCAAGAGAATTTCCGTAATTTGCAATAACCTCGTTTGCGTTCATGTTCGTTTGCGTTCCGCTTCCCGTTTGCCACACCTTTAAAGGAAAATGATCTGCTATGAGCATATCTCGCGCTTCAAAGGCTCTTTCTATATATTCAAGCTTTTCCTGCGTCATTTTTTCGCCCCTTAGCTTGTGATTTGCTCTTGCGCACGCAAGCTTTAACAAAAACAGAGAATAAAGAAACTGCTCGGGCATTTTTTCCTCTCCTATATTGAAATTTTCAAGACTGCGCTGAGTTTGCGCGCCCCAATATTTGCTCGCATCAACCCTTATTTCGCCCATTGAGTCGCGTTCTATACGATATTCCATAATAATACCCCTCTAAAAAATTTAAGGCAGAGCCTTATACAGATATTTTAGCATATGCTACACCGATTTTCAAGACTAAATAATACAACTGATGGTTGCAATATAATTGGCAAAATTTTTCACAATACAACTACTCGTATGTTGATTTTCGCTAAAAAATGTGGTTAAATATATATTGTAGGATAAAATCAACAGAAAAGGCTTTAAATAGGGGAGAGAAATGACGATAGTATTTGGAAAGAAGTTTAAGGAATACCGAAAAAAGCTCGGCTTGTCGCAGGAGGAGCTATCGGAGAGGCTTGGCGTTACCTCTCAGGCAATATCGAAATGGGAGTGTGCAAGGTCATATCCCGACCTTGAAATGCTAGTTCATATAGCAGGCTTTTTTAATATTAGCCTTGACGAGCTTTTAAAGGGACAGCCCTTGGAGACGAGTGAATATGTACCGAGCGAGAACGCACAAAGAATTTTGGGCTTGCCCGAGGATGACGCGCTAAGAGTTGTGCTTTGTAAGGGAAATCGTCTTTTGAATTTCGAGGAGGGCTGTAACGGCATCAAAATTCCTCTTAAAATTACAGGCAGAGTAGAACAGCTCGAGATAAGGGGAAGCGCCACAATTGACGGTGATGTGTACGGAAATGTAAGCGCAGGTGGTAGCGTCAGCTGTGATAATGTTGACGGAAATGTAAGCGCAGGCGCAAGCATCGGCTGTGACAATGTAGGTGGAAATGTGAGTGCCGGCACAAGCATAGGCTGTGATAACATAACGGGAAATGTTTCGTGTGGTGGCTCTCTTGGTTGCGATAACATTCGAGGCAACATAAAGTATTGTGGCGGAAATATCAGCTGTGAAAAAATCACAGGCAATATAGAGAAGTGCGAAAAGATAGTATATATAAATAATAATGAAGAATAACAGCCACAGGTAATGGGATTTTAGAGCAAAGGACTGAAATTCGCTTGCGTGCTCGGATATGGATAACACGCTAAGGCTTACGCAAATAAAAAGAGCAAGAGTAAAAGGAAGTTTCCTTCTAGTCTTGCTCTTATTTTTTATAGATTTTTGATGATAAGACGCAAAATTATATAAATATGTTAATTACGCCAAGCAAAAGGCCTATTGCTCCACCAAGGTAAATGACTGCGTTAAGCTCCCTTTTCATCACCTTAAGGCAAAGCGCCTCAAGGTCACGAATATCCATTTGGTTAATCTTTTCCTCGACAATGGCGCAAATGTCAATATAGGCGCTCGCACAAGAGAGCGCTTTTACTACCGCCTCCTCGTAAAGCTTGCGAATTGCCTCGAAGATTGCGTCCCTGTCAAGCCTTGAAATATCGACAAAATCGCACACAGGGGTCGCTATTATGCTATCAAGCTCACCCTTCACCGCAACAAGCGCAGTATCGGTGGCGCTTTCGTCGAGATATTCGTTAATTTTTATCTTTACACCATCTAAAATCGGGTCAATTACTCCGTCAGTTAGAAACGCACCAAAAAGTCCAAGCGACGCCTTCTTTTCAAGAATTGCCTCCTTGCCCTTGGTAGCGATAATGTCGCTAATACCCATGCCGGATAGCGCAGCTACTATTTTTTGTGCTAAAAAATATGATGCCTTATCCTTTAACGCCTCGGCGTTTACCTCGCTTGTAAAGGATAGAACAAGCTCCTCGCAGGATTCGTGGGAGCGTGCCTCGATAGCGGAAAGCACCGCATCAAAGAGCCTTTTCTCAACCTCGGGAGAGCAAAGCATGGCCTTTATATCATCACCCGTGAACAGCTCCTCGCCCACCGTCTTACCGATTGCGTGAGCAAGCGCCCCTCTGCGCTTTGGAATAATGCCCGGCGTAAAGGGCAGGGTAATGCCGAAAAGCTTCTTGGGGAAATATGGGCGAAATAGCATCTTTACTGCGATATAGTTTGTGAAAATACCGATAATAGCGCCGATAAGAGGACCGGATATGTATCCTAAAATCGTATGAAAAAGCTCCCAATCCATTATTTTTTCACCTTGTCATTTAGCTCGTTTAGACGATTCATGGTGTTCTCGTCAACATCGTGATTAAGAATAGCAATTCTTTGAATTAAATGGTTAAGGCGATGCTTTGTTATCGACAAATCTATTGCAAGCTTGAATAGCTTTATTAATATAAGGAAGATAACAAACAAAAATACGAAGTTTACAGGAGACGCAATTCCCAAAAGACGAGTGAAGAACTCTACAATTTGAGGGAAAATGCTCATTATAAGGAGCATAAGCGAGAAGCCAATCCAAAACACAGAGTCGTCTATGTTGAGCTGTGACTTCCTTATCTTGCGTATCGTATAGAGAACGACCAAAACTGATGCGACAATAAGAACAATTCGTAGGGTTAGTGTCATTTTTGCTCCTCCCTTCTTATTTTTGCCTTTTTTCTAAACCATTGAACGAACAAAATGGAGAAGAACATATGGAACATATATTTTATTGAACGACCCAAATTGAGATAGCTCTGTCCTGCGGTGCGGTCTCTCATCTCAACCTGAACCTCCTTAACCCTTGCACCACTTCTTATAAGGTGTGCGAGTGTGTCAGGCTCCGGGCCATAATCAGATGTGCCTGCCATAGCCTTTATAACGGGGCGAGAGAACATTCTCATGCCTGAGGTGGGGTCCTTGACCCTTTTATGTACAGTCAAAAGAAGCGCAAGCTGAATTAGATTAGAGCCAAGCATTCTTGATGTAAAAGGCTTTTTCTTATCAACAAAGCGAGAGCCAATGCAAATATCACATTCGTCCATTGCGTCAACCATAGTCTCAATGTAAGAGGGGTCGTGCTGACCGTCACCGTCAAATTGAATGGCATAATCGTATTTGTTTTCGTATGCGTACATAAGTCCCGCCTGAACGCCATCGGCAAGACCGACATTTATCGGCATATTAAGGTGATTGTAGCCCTTCTTGCGACAAATTTCGAGCGTTTTGTCCTTTGAGCCATCGTTTATAACGAGATAATCGTATTGAGGATAGTTTTCGATAAGGTCGTCAACAACCCTCTCAATGCTTTCCTCCTCGTTATAGGCAGGAATTATAATTAGAACTCTTTTCATTTTTTGTCCTTTCCTTTAAAAAGATACAGGGTGCTTATTTTTGGCTTTTTTCTTCAAGCGAAGCTATGTAATTTATAACAGCGTCGGCAGTGAAATTCCATGTGCATTCCTTTACAACAATATCGTGGCAAAGCCTTGATGCGCTCCTTCGATATTCGGGCTTATCAAGCACGCTCAAAAGCGCATTATATACGCCCTCCTCGTTGTTGTCGGGGAGAACAATTCCGTATCGCTCGTCCTTTATAAGCTCCTTGGCGTCGCCCCTTGCGGTTGTGATAACAAAGGTGTCGCACATACTGGCCTCAATTACACAGGTTGCAAAGCCCTCGGAGAAAGACGGAAGACAGAAAATATCACTAGCTAAATGCATAGCGCAAACCTCGGCAGGCGAGATTTGTCCTAGGAAGATAGTGTTCTTGCTCTTTTGCACCTCAAGCTCCTCGCGTAGATAGCCCGCCCCTGCGAGCAAGCAATAAACATCATCTCTTTGCTCGTTTATTCGCTTTACAGCGTTTACGAGCACATGAGCGCCCTTTTCAAGAGTGAGTCTGCCGACAAAGTCAATAACAATAGCGTCCTCGGGAATGCCAAGCTCGGCTCTAAAATCACGCACAGGGTTGTCGATATAGCCCTGAAAGCGCTCAACATCAACTGCGTTATTAAAGAGCACATCGCTCTCAATTCCAAAGTGCTTAATCCATTCAAGCGAAGCCTTTGACGCACCGCCAAAGCTCTTGCAATAGTGCTTCTCACGCCATGTTATCCAGTGCTCAAACACCTCTGATAGCTTTGTGGTGAGCTTTCCACCCGTGTTAAGATGGCTGGAGCCATGGTCAATTATGATACAGGGTAGCCCCATTTTCCTTGCGAGCTTGCAAGCCCAAAGCGAAAGGAAATAGAAGCGCATATTGATAATCATAAGGTCAAAATGGCGCTCTTTAAATTCCTTTGTAAAGGCGCGAAGCTCCTTGTTGTGCTTCAAAACAGGGAAGCGCCCACCCATAAATTGACGAGTTGGAAGGCGATAAACCTCAACGCTTCCATTCTTTTCGTAATTTGGAGCACCCTCCATTTGAGAGGTGAGAATGGTTATCTCGTGCCCACCCCTTTCAAGCTCCCTTGAAAGATTATAAACATAGTTCTCAACTCCACCAACATGCGGTAGATATTGAGAGGAAACAATACAAATTTTCTTAGACATAAATCCTCGTATTCTTATGGTAGCGGAATGATTTTTGAAATATATACATCATAAAATGTCATAAATATGTTGAGAGCCAAAGCGCCAAACACGAGCGCATTTATCACGCGCTTGTCCATTCTGTGAGATACCTTGGAGCTTCCAACACAATAAAGGAATGGTATCAAAATAGGTATAATGTATCTCCACTGACAGCCGAGAATAGTGTATCTGCCAACAGGAGTGAAGGTAAGATAAAGCGCAGTTGCAACAAGACAGGTAACTCCAAAGCAAGTGAAAATTGTAATCGCCTTCATTTTTGTGCTACCCTTGAAATCGTCATATTCGCTCTTGTCCGTAAATGCGCAGAATGCCATAATACAAAGGGCAAGCGTTCCCCAAATCAGCTTTGCGTTTCCAACATAAGAGTAGGAAACCGCCATCATACCGGAATTTGCAAATGATACATATTCTCCCAAGAATTGAAGGAGAATTTTTGTATATGTCCAAGGATTGTTAAAAATGAAGAAGGTTTGCTGAGTTGTGTCAACATCGCTTCCGCCACGATAATCTCCGCCAACAACACCGCTTGCGGTATTTGATATATATGGAAGAATAAAGGTGACAACAAGAATAAGCATTGAGCACACGCAAGCGACACGATAAAGCACCGAGCCACGCTTTGTGTTGAATTTTTTCTTGCTCATAAATAGCATAGGGAATATAAGAACAAGATAAATAGCCTTAGGGCCACAGCCAACAACCATAGCTCCAAGCATTAAAATTCCGTCCTTTAGTGTGAATTTTTTGTCGGGGTTTTGAAGCTCAGATATAAAATATGAGAACGCATAGCACACAAAGGCGGTTATAAAGTAGTCATAAGAAAACACAGATGCGATAAACAGCGCAGTTGGCATAAGGCATATCGACGAGAAAATGAGTGCACCGCTCTTTAATCTCTTTAGACCAAGATAAATTACAAATGCATAAGTAAGCACATTTGCCATTCTTGCAATTATAAATAAAGCAACATAATTAAGGTCTGTAAGGTCTGCCCCCGCCATCGCAACAGCCCCGGGAATGTGTCCCAGAAGCTTGTATAAATCAATGTTTTTCGGGACAACGCCCCTTGATTTTATTTGATCCATATCAATAAGGTCAAAAATAAAATCGTCGGTGTTATAAAGATATCTGTCAGTTGTAAGAGGGAATAGCCTTTGAGCCTGCCAGGTGTCAGCATAGGTTTCCTCGTTGCCGAATAAAAACATCTTCATATCAACGCATCTTGCGTAGTGATATTCCTCGTCCCAGCCATTTGAAACCTCGACAGGAAGCGTGCTGGCTATCATAAAGCCACAGGCAATAGTGATAATCAAGAACATTATAGGCGCGTTTATGTTACCGCTCAAAACCCTGTCGGCAATAAACAAAATGACAAAAACAGCGCTCATAATAAATATGTAGGTAATAAGAGAGGTTGTCATTGTTGCTGTCATAAGAATGATAGTATAAGAAACAACAAGTGTGACAGCAGATAGAATAAATAGTACTCTAATTACAAAAGACGCATATTTTTTGTTAGTCAAAAGCTCTCTTGCGCTAAGATAACAGGTCTTGATAAGCGACCAAATCCACCTGTAAAAGCCAAACCACCTCTCAACTCCCGCCAGAATAGCGACAAGTATAATAAACGCGATAATAACGCCGACATTTGCGCTTTTTTGCATACCAACAAGAGTAGTGGTTTCAAGTGATATTTCGTCAAGAGTGAAGGTTGAGTTTACATCAACTCTTAATAGCTCATAGGTAGTTGTTTTTGGTAAAACGAGCGAAACACTCATTCCGTCAGAGGAAATTCTTGATTTTACAGAGTGTGGCTCGCTTAGCTCCTCGCCCGTATAAGAGTAGTACACCTGCACAAAGCTTGACGATGCAACCGGTGATTTGAAATGAAGCGTTATGGTGTTAAAGCTCACCTTATCGCCAAGAGTAAAATACAATTGAGGATCATTGTTTATAGGGGTGTAGGTGACATTTTGATTTTCATCTATGCTCGTCGTATATCCGTGAACACCAAGGCCTGTAATTTCCTTGTCAAACGATGTTACATTGTCCACATCATAGGCGATTTTTGTCGATACGAAAGAAATAATAAGAAGGGCAAAAATAAGAACGAGAATAACATAAAATACTCTGATGTTCCTTTTTAAAAGCTCCCAGGTGAATTGCCCTGCTTTTTTCATACAGGGCATTACCTTTTCCTTGAATTTGCTCATTTTATTCCAAAATCCTCTCTTTCAAGCGTTAGATTTGGGTTGTAATATGGGTCACCTGCATCACGCACGCCACGCCATTTTCTTAGGAAGTTGTTAATCTCACCGTTGAAGCGCTCCACCTTTTCGGGAGTCGTTTCAAGACCGCGTGATTTAGACTCATAGTGGTATGCCTCGGCAAACGGAGTCCAAACGATAAGATAGCCCGCTTGTCTGATTTTTAGACACAAATCGACATCGTTAAACGCAACTGCAAAACTCTCGTCAAGACCGCCGACCTCCTTGTAAACCTCGCTTCTTATCATTACACAGGCTGCGGTAACTGCGCTGAGGTTTTGAGCAAGGCAAAGTCTAGATGCGTAGCCATACTCGCCACGCTTAAAATACTTGTGAGAGTGTCCTGCAACCGCCATCTCGGGATCTGCTCCGATACCGATAATAACGCCGGCGTGCTGAATCGTGTCATCGGGATAGTAGAGCATAGCTCCAACTGCGCCAACATCCTCTCTTTGAGAGAACATAAGCATTTGCT
This sequence comes from Clostridia bacterium, assembly GCA_017408585.1. Taxonomy (GTDB): domain Bacteria; phylum Bacillota; class Clostridia; order Oscillospirales; family CAG-272; genus RGIG2000. The sequence continues at coordinate 59,721 of JAFQUJ010000012.1, forward strand.
CAATCCAGTCGGGAGTGAGAATTTCAATATCGTTGTTGAGCAAAATAATGTGCTCTCCCTTGGCGCTCTCAAAGCCATAGTTGTTAATCTTTGAGTAGTTAAAGCCCTGTCCCTCCCAATAAATAACCTTGACCTGTGGGTGCTTTTGCACAATTTCGTCATAATACTTAAAGGTTTGAGGGTCGGTTGAGTTATTTTCAACTACGATAATTTCATAATTTTTATAGGTCGATTTTTCAACAATCGAGGTAATACACTTGTCAAGGTCGGAAATATAGTCCTTGTTTGCGATAATAATTGAAACCAGAGGCTCGCCTTGAATGTCATAATTAATCTTGTAAACTGACGGAATACGAGTGTCCTCGCTCTTGCCGGGAAGCCCAATTCTTTCAAGATGCTCGTCAAGAGCCTTTTTAGCTGCAACAAGCGTGTAGGGCTTAGCTGAAATGTCAGAGGCAACAGATGACTTATGACATCTCCAATAGTACAAAATCTTAGGAATGTGTACGATTTTTTGCGCTTGCTCGGTAAGCCTTAAAATCATATCGTAATCCTGACTGCCATCAAACTCAGAACGGAACATACCCACCTTCTCAAGAAGCTCTCTTGAAAACGAGGTGAAATGGCAGATATAGTTATATGAGCGAAGCGTATCCGGTGAAAAATCAGGCTTAAAGTGTGGGTGATACGCATCTGATGGGGTGTTGTGGAAGGTGTTTTCGTCAGTATAGATAAAGTCCGCACCCTGTGAGGTAATTGCCTCCATTACATTAAATAGAGCAGAGGGGTGAAGTAAATCATCATGGTCGAAAAGCGAAATATAATCGCCTGTGCTCATTTCAATACAAGCATTTGTGTTTCCTGAAATGCCAAGGTTCTTTTCGAGCCTCTTGTAAACAATACGATTATCCTTTTTTGCGTATTTCTTAACGATTTCTTCAACATCGCTATGCTCGCTATCACTACCATCAGCTAGGCAAAGCTCCCAATTTGAATAGGTTTGAGCGATAACAGACTCAATCATATCGCAAAGGTATTTTTTGGGAGTGTTATAAAGAGGCACGATAACACTGAACTTAATATCGCGCTCAAATTTAACCCTTCTTTGCGCCTCAAGCTCCTTGGGAGTGTAAAGAGGAGCATTAGCCTTCTTGCTTTTAGCTCGGCGGAATACCTTTCTCCAAGCGCACTTAAAGCCCTGCTCACGCCACACCTTAAAGAATTTTCTAACCTTTAAGATAGGGCCATGACGGAATGGGTATTTTATAATATCGAAAAGAACTCTAAATGGCTTTGTAATCTTCCACCAGCCGGCGTTTGATATAACATTGTATTTGTTTGTTATATCGGCAAGCTGTCTTTTTAGGTCCTCTCGCTGTGAAATTGCAACAAAATAGTGCGTTTTATAGTGGTCAAGCTCGCCTCTTAGCTCGCCCAGCTGACCGTCAAGCAGAGCAATATCTCTGTTGGCTCTTTCAAGCTGTGACATAAGAAGCTCAATTTGAGAGCCAAGAGAGGCCCTTATCGCTTCAAGAGAGGCAATATGCTTGTCCTTTTCCAAAATTATATTATCAAGGTTTGCGATATGGTCGCCCGATAAATCGAGCTGAGTCTTAACAGCCACAAGCTCCGCCCTTGCGCTCGAAAGCTCGTAATTTACACCCTCAAGAAGCCTTGCAAGCTCACCGAGAGGATTTTTATATGCATCAAAAGCGCTTGATATGTGTCCCTTAAATACAACCTCGTGCGCGCCCTCTGCGTTAAATATAAGCTGAGGATCGCTTTCGAAAAGCAAGAATTGCTCGTCAAGGCGAACAAGGTTGTGATAGCTGTCAATCGGGGCGCTGTTTCCGTCAAGCACGCAAAGAGCCTCTCTTAGAACATAGCCCTTGTCCTCGCGCAAATCTATGCGTATGCGAGAGGTCGATTGTGGCAGGGTAGCCCTTAGCTCAAAAGCTCCGTCAGGACAGGGGAGAGTGGTGCATTCCTCGGCGTTAAAGCCCTTACCTGTGTCAAAATAAATGGTCGCTGACGGCTCTGCTTCATCAAGCGCCCAAACTGTTTCAAGGTTGGCGTCCTTTGCAAAATCGCTTTTGACGGCAAGAACAACAAATTGATATACATCTGCGTTTGTCTTTCTTTTTACAGCGACCTCAAACTCAGACGGAATATCTCCATCGGTTCTTTGCTCAGTTGCGTTTATAGGGCATCTTGTTCCACCAATAAGCGTAGGAAAAATTCCCGCATCAGAGCAAAATCCGGTCAAATTCTCTTTTGCAAAGAAGTGAATGTGCGTATCGTCAAGAAGACCGATTTCGGTATAGTCGAAGCGATTGCCCAGAAGCTTTAAAATGATATCTGCGTGCGCGATGTTTGGAACGGAGAATATGATTTTTCCGTCGTCCTTTAAAAGAGAAAGCGCGCGCTTAATTGCCTTAGCAGGCTCTCTTAAATGCTCCAAAACATCAGCAAAAACAAGCGTGTCGAACTTAATGCCCGATAGCTCGCTTTCCCAATCATAATTTTCTATATCACAGCAAATGTAGCCATCAAGGTGAGCCTTTGCCACCTCGAGAGCGTGCTGATTTATTTCAATTCCATAGGTTTTGCAACCAAGCGTTTCCTTTATGTGCGCACAAAGCTCACCCTTAGCACAGCCAAATTCCAAAACACACTCACCCTGTGAAATGAGTGATACAAGCATGCTATGTGATGTGCGACTTTCCTCTAAAAAGGAAACCTCTTTGTTATACTTAAACATAATTACCTCTCAGCCTCTTAAGGTCTTACATATTCTTATATTGCTCGCATACTGTGGCGGTATCGCCTATCATTCTGGTCTTTCCATGGTCAAGCCACAAAATACGAGAGCAAAGACGCTCAATCTGCTCAATCGAGTGAGAAACGATAAGCACCGTCGTGCCACCGCTCATCATCTCGGAGATACGCGCCTCGCACTTTTGCTGAAATAAAAAGTCACCAACCGCCAAAATCTCGTCAACTATGAGAATGTCGGGCTTTACAAGCGTCGCAATAGAGAAGCCAAGACGGGCAACCATACCCGACGAGAAGTTCTTTATCGCCACATTTTCATAATCTCGTAGCTCGGCAAAATCGAGAATTTCGTCATACTTTTCACGAATAAACGAGCGCTCAAAGCCGAGAACGCTTCCGTTTAGGAAAATGTTTTCACGAGTTGTAAGGTCGGGGTCAAAGCCGGCACCAAGCTCAATTAGTGGGGAAATCGTTCCGTTTGTGATAACCTCACCATCAGAGGGCTTTAAAATGCCCGAAATCACCTTCAAAAGAGTGCTTTTGCCACTACCGTTAAGACCGATAATGCCAAGCACCTCGCCCCTTTCAATATCAATTGAAATGTTGTCAAGGGCGGTGAATTTGTCATAGCTTAAACGCCTTTTGAGCTTTCGTATAAGGTATTCCTTTACGCTGTCAACCTTTTCCTTTGGCATGTTGAAGTTCATGGTTACACCACGAACGCTTATCATAGGATTACTCACAGCTAACTCCTTTAAATGTGAAGAACAAATTTATCTTGATTTTTACGGAACACAGTAACGCCCACAGCAAGGAACAATAGCGCAAAGCCAATACAGATAAGATTATCGGTAAATGATGGGAGCGTTCCGTAAATCATTACATTTCTAAAATAAGTTACATAGTGATAAAGTGGGTTGAAGCGAATAATGCCTTGTAGCCACTCCGGTACTATGTTGATAGGGTAGATAATCGGGGTTGCATACATCCAAACAGTCATAAATACACCCCATAGGTGTCCCACATCTCTGAAAAATACATTGAGTGTTGATAGAATGAGATTGAGTCCCAGCGAGAACACAAAAACATATATCATGGGGACAAAGAATAATAGCATTGTTGCGTGTAGCTGTACCTGTCCTGTGATTAGGAAGATAACAAACACAATAACAAACGCGGTAAGCGAGAAAAGCATATTTACAAGAGAGAAAATAGTCTTTTCAAGCGGAAATACATATTTTGGAAGGTAAACCTTCTTAATTAGTCCGCCACCGTTGATAACGGAAACGAGAGAGAAGCCCGAGGACTCGGATACAAAGTTAAAAATGATATATCCCGTTAGGTAGAAAAGCGCAAAGCCACCCTCGACCTCAACACGAATAATTTGCGAAAATACAGCCGTCAGCACAAGCATCATAAGGAGAGGGTTTAACACGCTCCAAAGAATACCGAGCACGCTACGACGATATTTTGTCTTAATATCTCGTGAAACTAGGTCGTAAAGCAGATATTTATAACGCTTCATAGCCAAAATGTCCTTCTTAAACGCGCTCTTGTCCTCTATGGCGTTAAGAATTGCCCACGCAAGACAAAGAGGAAGGAAAAATATAAAGAAGGTAAGCATAACATTTACATTAAGGCTTGTAGGGTTTACAGTTACCACCGTGTCGTCATCAGCGCCCGTAAATGATACATAATCGGCATAAACGCCAAAATTATAGTATAAATCGTCATTTTTTTGCGTAGTGGACGAGGGGAGAATAGGCTCACCCTCGGCAGTAAAGGCGCAAACGCTCTCGATTTTGCCATTCACCTTGACATTGTTTAGATATTTGCCATCAAGCACAAACACCTTTCCGTCGGGGTGCGAAATTTCGGCATTCTCGTAGCCATTTTTGCGATTTTCCAAATTGTCGGCGCTGAAATTAATCACACCGAACAAAAGTGCAAGCGCAAGGCAGACAACTGCCACAGCGCATAATATAAGCTTCTTTTTCAAAATAACACCTTCAAATTAGTAGTCAGCCCGTGGGCTATAATTAAAACGAAAAGCCAAGGTCCTTTAGTAAGGGGTTTTTCTTGTCCTTTTCAGACAGGAGCACCTCGCCGTCAATGGGCCATTTAATGTCAATATCGGGGTCGTTCCACAAAAGACCGCCCTCGCTTGATGGGTCGTAAAGACGAGTGCATTTGTAAACAAAGGTGGCGCTCTCGCTCATTACATAAAATCCGTGAGCAAATCCCTCGGGAACATAGAATTGCTTCTTGTTTTCCGCACTTAGAACAACGCCATACCATTTTCCAAAGGTTTCGCTGTCACGACGAAGATCAACTGCAACATCGAAAACCTCACCCTCGATAACTCTAACAAGCTTGCCCTGTGGGTTTGCCTTTTGGAAGTGCAAGCCACGGAGCACGCCCTTCTTTGAGCGTGATTCGTTATCTTGAATGAATGTCGCGGGCGTGTTGTCAAGATGCTTAACATACGGAGAGAACTCGTCGTTAAAGGTTTCCATAAAATAGCCTCTCGCATCACCGAAAACAGTCGGCTCAACGACATATAAATCCTTAATAGGTGTGTCAATAAACTTAAATTTTCCCATTTTTCTTCCTCGAAATAGTTTTTCTATCTTTTCTTTAACACAAAGAAAAGATAGCCAAAAGAAAGTAACCCAAGCCGAGAGCCTCGGCAGGCAAGACAGGGCTTGTCGAACAAGCGAAAAATCACACTTGATTTAGTTTTACTATGATTTTTTTTGCTTACCTTTTTTCTTTTTCCAAGCCGAGAGCCTCGGCAGGCAAGACAGGGTTTGTTGAACAAGCGAAAAAATCACACTTGATTTAGTTTTACCACGAGTTCTTTTTTGCTTACCTTTTTTCTTTTTCCAAAGAAAAAAGTAAGTTATCTGTTTTCGTACATTTTCTTATAGTAATCCTTGTACTCACCGCTTATGATGTTTTCCCACCATTCACGATTTTCAAGATACCATTTAATTGTTTTCTTTATACCGTCAGCAAACTTAGTTTCCGGTAGCCAGCCAAGCTCGTTATGGATTTTAGTTGGGTCGATAGCGTAACGCATATCGTGACCTGCACGGTCCTTGACATAGGTGATAAGATCCTCACTCTTGCCGAGCTCCTTAAGAATGATTTTAACAATATCAATGTTTCTCATTTCGTTATGACCACCGATATTGTAAACCTCGCCAACTCTACCCTTGTGAATAATAAGGTCGATAGCACGGCAGTGGTCCTCAACATAGAGCCAGTCACGAACATTAATGCCCTCGCCATAAACGGGAAGAGGCTTATCATAGAGCGCATTCGCAATCATAAGAGGAATGAGCTTTTCGGGGAAGTGATATGGACCATAGTTGTTTGAGCAACGAGAAATTGTCACAGGCAAGCCAAAGGTTCTGTGGTAAGCCTGAACGAGAAGGTCAGCGCTAGCCTTAGATGCAGAATATGGGCTTGATGTGTGAATAGGTGTTTCCTCGGTAAAGAAAAGGTCGGGACGGTCAAGCGGAAGATCTCCGTAAACCTCGTCAGTTGAAACCTGATGGTATCTCTTAATGCCATATTTGCGACAAGCGTCCATCATAACCTGAGTACCCATAATATTGGTGTTAAGGAAAACGCCGGGGTTTTCAATAGAACGGTCAACATGGCTCTCTGCTGCAAAGTTTACAACGATGTCGGGGTGCTCCTCTTCAAAAATAGCGTAGATAGCATCACGATCTGTTATATCAGTCTTGCAGAAGCGGAAGTTTGGGTTGTCCATAACGGGAGCAAGGGTTTCCATGTTGCCCGCATAGGTAAGACAGTCAATGCAAATGATTTTGTAGTCCGGGTGAGCCTTTAGCATATAGTGAACAAAGTTACCACCAATAAAGCCGGCACCGCCTGTTACGATAATTTTCATAAGATAATCTCCTTTTAAATTGTCATATTTTTGGGTTACTCACCCTTATAGTTGTCAATAAAGCATTTTAGCGCCTCTTGCCATGGTCGAAACTCGTCGCCAACGGTTGCACGAAGCATCATATTGTCAAGCGAAGAATAAGCGGGACGCTTGACAGGAGAGGGAAATTCGTCGCTTGTGCAGGGCGAAACGACAGCGTCAATGCCTGCAAGCTCAACGATTTTTTGAGTAAACTCAAACCATGAGCACTCACCGTTTCCCGTTCCGTGATAAATTCCATATTCCTCGGTGGTCACCAGCTTTAAAAGATGGTGAGCGAGGTCGCACGCGTTTGTGGGATTGCCGACTTGGTCGCAAACAACCTTGCACGCACCTCTTTCACGAGCGATATTCATCATGGTTTTAACAAAATTCTTTCCAACATAGCCATAAAGCCAAGCCGTGCGAACAATAAAATATTTAGAGCAGAACTGCTTTATATATTCCTCACCTAAATACTTAGTCGAGCCATAAACGCTTTGTGGAGCACAAATGTCGTATTCCGTGTATGGCACACTTCCGTTGCCGGCAAAAACATAGTCAGTTGATACATGAACGAGCTTGGCACCGTTCTCCTCGCATACAATCGCAAGATTGCGAGGACCAAGCGCATTTGCACGAAAGGCGATTTCCTTGCCATCACCCTCAGCCAAATTTACATTTGTGTATGCTGCGCAGTTGATAACCGCATTGTAGCCCTTGCCATCAAAGAAGGCGCGCACCTCGTCAAGAGAGGAGATGTCAAGCGTGTCAATGTCAACATAGTCAACCTCAGCGCCGATTTTGAGCACCTCGGGCACGCCAAGCTCCGTATATGAGCGCTCAAAGCATTTTCTTATTTCTGTGCCAAGCTGACCCTTAGCACCTGTTACGAGAATTTTCATTAGTACTTAAATTTACCCTCCGCAACCTTTCTCAAATGCTCACCATAGGTGGATTTTCCGTATCTTTCAGCGCTTTCAAGAAGCTTTTCCTTAGTAATCCAACCATTAATGTAGGCAATCTCCTCAATTGCAGAGATTTTAATTCCTTGACGCTTTTCAATCATTTGAACGAACTGTCCTGCCTCGAGAAGACTATCCATTGTTCCTGTGTCGAGCCAAGCAAAGCCACGGCCAAGAAGGTGAACATCAAGATCGTCATGCTCAAGGAAGATGTTGTTAAGAGCGGTTATTTCAAGCTCTCCGCGCTTAGAGGGCTTAACCTGCTTTGCGTATTCAACGCATCTGTTGTCGTAGAAGTAAAGACCTGTTACTGCGTAGTTTGACTTGGGCTTTTGAGGCTTTTCCTCGACGGAGATAACCTTGTTGTGCTCGTCGAATTCTACAACGCCAAAGCGCTCGGGGTCGTCAACATAGTAGCCAAAAACGCTGGCTCTGTGCTTTTCCTCGGCGTTCTTAACCGCTTCCTTTAAGACCTTGGAAAATCCGTTTCCATAGAATATATTGTCACCAAGAACCATAGCACAGCAATCGTTACCGATGAACTCCTCGCCTAGCAAAAATGCTTGAGCTAGTCCGTCAGGAGAGGGCTGAACCTTGTACGAGAGCTTAATTCCGTAGTCGCTTCCGTCGCCGAGTAGGTTCTCGAAGTTTGGCAAATCACGAGGGGTTGATATGATAAGAATGTCCTTAATTCCCGCAAGCATAAGAGTTGAGAGAGGGTAGTAAATCATTGGCTTATCATAGATAGGGAGAAGCTGCTTTGAGGTAATCATCGTAAGTGGATAAAGACGAGTACCGCTTCCGCCTGCTAAAACAATTCCTTTCATTTTGTTATCAATCCTTTCTTATTTCCGGCGCTCCTTTAAAGCGCCTGTTTTTTGATGCCGAAGCATCTATTTTTGCTTTGGTTTTTTAGTTTTCTTAAAGTTATATCTACCAAAAAGGTACATAAGACGAAAGACAATTCCCTCACTCCATGTCTGCCTATACATCTTGGTGGTAAATATGTAGCCAAGACGGGTGAAGAAATTCCTTTGATTTTTGAAATATCTCTTGGCCTCGTGCATATATTCCTCGGGAGCATCGTCACCGTAAGCCTCGCAGAAGGCGCGTAGCTGATACGAATATCGTCTGCTTTTGCCCGTTTTTATGCGATGAAGGCGCTTAAAGAAATTTCTAATGGGGCTAGTTTCATAGCCTATTGAGTTGTTTCCGTGCTGTCTGTATAGGGTGGTGCGCTCAAGGTCATAATAGGCGTTACCAAAGGCGGTGGCCACAAGATAAACCCATGAATCATGCACATCCATGTCATCACTAAAGTGGGGCTTTAAAAGGTTGATAAGAGCGAGGTTGCAAACTTGCGTGTGACCAACGCAAGCGTTTTGTATCATTGCGTTATAGAAGGTCAAGGGACGCCTTGCAACAACTGTCTTACCTTTAATTTTGAGAGCGTCATTTGTGATGTGAGAGCAAGCGGAGTAGAGATTAGGCGTGTCGTTATCCTGAGCGTCGAGCCACGCAGTAGCACGAGTCAGCTTGTTTGGAAGCCAAACATCGTCCTGGTCGCTAAACGAGAAGTATTTACAGCTTGTGTCGCAACGCAAAATCAATTCATGAAGACTTGCGTTAAGACCGAGGTTTTCACCAAAAATGACCTCAAAGCCGAATTTCTCGGAATACTCAGAGAGAATTTCTCTTGTCGAATCAGTCGAGCCATCATCACGAATAAGCACCTTTACCTCGTCGAAGTTGTCGAGCGTGGTAAAGCTATCAAGCTGTTCTCTTAAATGTGCCTCGCCATTGTAGGTGGAGAGTAAAATTTGAATTTTCTTTTCCAAGGCTCTAACCTCCTTCGATAAAATTTTAGTGCTTAATGCCCGAATAATAGACAAAATTCGCTCCTAATCGTAATTAGTATAGCACCATTTCCCTCAAAAGTCAATATAAACTAAGAATTTATATAATATATAAAGAGAAATTCCTTATTTAGAATTTTGCGCAGGACAGAGAAGAAATATACATTCTAACGCATAGACTCACTCTTAAAGGGCGTTGAATTGACGATAAAAAAGAGGATAAAAGCCCCGAAATGCGACACAGGGTTAGGCATAGTGCCAAGGGCGCTATGCGTCGATATAAATTTGCTGTCGCAAATTTTCGATATATTACTGACGCAACTCGATATGTGCTGATACACACGATATGCTCTTAGGGGCGCTAAAGGTTCAAAATGCGACACAGGGGAAGGGTTTTTGAGTGCGGAATGCGGAGTGCGGAATGAGGAATGAATTGTGCCTTTGGCACATGAATTGCAACTGCGTTGCATGAATTGAACGCAAGCGTTCATGATTTGCTCCTATGGAGCATTAATGCACACAAGGTGTGCAATTCATGACACAGGGTGTCAATTAATGGCGTTAGCCAATTCGCGTGCGAAGCGCAATTCATTTTGGTCGATATGTCCTAACGGACTCGATATGTTGCTAACGCAACTCGATATGTCAGCGTTGCTGACTCGATATGCTCCTACGGAGCGTTCGATTTGCCCACAGGGGCTCCCTGTTGGCTCTCGGCTCGCGCTGAGTTAATGTGAAAAATAGATGAATTTTCTAAAATTATAAAATATTGTTATTGATTTTAATATTATAATGTGCTATACTATAAATCGACATAATGTTTGTTGCGATGCTTATGCTCGCAAGTGATCAAAAACAAAGGAAAGGAAAAGGGAAAATGATAGAAATCAAAAATCTTTCTAAAAGATATGGAAACCACTATGCAGTTGATGACATATCATTTACAATAAACGATGGCGAAATCGTGGGATTTCTTGGCCCTAACGGTGCAGGAAAATCTACAACGATGAACATTATAACGGGCTATCTTTCTGCTACCTCCGGCACTGTATCCATTGACGGATACGACATTTTAGAGGAGAGCACACAGGCGAAAAGGCTTATTGGATTTTTGCCCGAACAGCCACCCCTTTACATAGATATGACCGTTTGGGAATACCTCACCTTCGTATATGAGCTAAAGGGCTGTACCTTCAATAAGCAAAAGCATCTTGACGAGGTGTGCGAGCTTGTGAAGATTTCCGATGTAAAAAGACGCCTAATTCGCAATCTCTCAAAGGGATATAAGCAAAGAGTTGGAATTGCGGGAGCGCTTATCGGCAATCCAAAGATGATTATCTTTGACGAGCCAACGGTGGGACTTGACCCGAAGCAAATAATTGATATAAGAAATCTCATTCGTAACCTTGGTAAAAAGCATACGGTTGTCCTCTCAACGCATATTATGCAGGAGGTTCAGGCGGTTTGCGATAGAATTATCGTTATAAACGAGGGCAAAATCATCGCTGACGAAAAGACGGCAAGCTTTAATAATGCGGTTAACCAAAACACAAGGTATCGCGTAAAGATTGCAGGACCTCAAAAAGAGGTTGTCAAGCTCATTCGCTCAATGGTTGGTATCGTTTCATGTGAGCTTCACGGAGAGCGTGAGGGCGACGCATTTACATACGATATTGAAAGCGCTCAAAATATAGATATAAGAAAGAGCCTGTTCCGTGCTCTTGCAGAAAAGGGCTGGCCTATGCTCGGCATGGAGCCGATTGGAATGGAGCTTGAGGATATATTCCTAAAACTAATCAATGCTAAAGGAGAGAGAAAATGATAGCGATATTCAAGCGTGAAATGCGCTCTTATTTTACAACCTCCACAGGCTATGTGTTCTTGGCGGTAGCGCTTGCCTTGTCAGCGATTGTTTTTGGAGCTAGCACGCTCCTTATTGGAACTAGCGACACAGGTGCGTACTTTTCACTTATGCTTTTCGTTCTTATGATAATATTGCCAATTCTCACAATGAAGACCTTTAGCGAGGAGAGAAGAACGAAAACCGAACAGCTTCTTATGACTGCGCCAATATCGACAACTCAAATGGTAATGGGTAAATTTCTATCCTGCCTTTGTATGTTCCTTATCGCGCTCGCACTTAGCTGTATCAACTTCATTCCAATCTTTACATATGCTGACACAACAACGGATATCGCAACTGATTTGCCCCCGAATGTGTCGCTAATTATTGGAAACCTAATAGCTCTAATTCTTGTTGGAATGAGCTTTATCGCAATAGGAATATTCATTTCCTCTCTTACAGAGAACCAGTTTGCAGCGGTAGTAATTACAATCGCAATTTTGTTGGGACTTCTTCTCATAGGACTATTTAATAGCTTTATTGAATCCTATGCGATAAGAACAATCCTTTCATGGCTCTCAATTTATAGCAGATACACCAACTTCACATATGGAATATTTGATATAGGTGCGCTAATCTATTATCTGTCCATTAGCGGAGTGTTCATTTTCTTGACAATTCGTGTCTTTGAGTCACGAAAGTATCGCTAAGGGGGTGGCAAAATGAAAAGTGGATTTTTAAAGTCATTTGCTGACTCTCGAAAAATGAAGTATTCCTCGCTTAGTATTGCCCTTAGCGCTATAATAATTGCATTAATTGTAATACTGAACTCAATAACCGCCGTTTTGTCGGAAAAATTTGGCTGGTATATTGATATGACGGACGAGCAAATCTTTTCCTTGACCGACGATACCAAGGAGCTACTTGCAACGCTTAACAAGGATGTTCAGCTTGAAATTGTGTTCCCACAGGACAAGGATGTAATTGACACAAACTACGCAAATTCAGCCACATCCGGCTCGATAGGCTATGTTCACGCAACTGCGGAGCAGATAGCGAAGGAGAGCGACAATGTGACAGTTTCCTATCACGATGTGGATAAGGACTACCTTTTCTATAAGAACGCAGGCGTTCTTGGTAAGGCAGGCGACGATAGCATTCTTATCTTGCGTAAGGACGAGAACGGAAACTATATCAAGGGCGATTTCCGTGTATATCCAATAAACTATTTCTATGTTGGTGACACCGAGGGCAACCTCTATGGATATAATGGAGAGCTTATGTTTATGTCAGCGCTCCTTGCAATGTCAAACGATACAGTCCCTGTTGTGTATTTCACAATAGGCCACGGAGAGAAGTCCTTTAAGGCGGATATCTCTATCACCTACGAAACAATAAATAACGAGTTCGCAAAGGGCAATATCGACGCAAGCGCGCTTGAGCTTATGAGAGTATTCTGCGATAGCGGATTTACAGTAAAGGCGCTTGACATTACAACAGGCGAAATTCCCGCCGATACAAGAGTTCTTGTGATAAATCAGCCACAGGGTGACTTCGATGACGACGAGCTTTATAAAATAAACACCTACCTTGAAAACAAGGGAACTGTGTTTATGTTCACCCCACATGACATAGAGCTTCCAAACCTATATACAACGCTCAAGGCAAGCTATGGCGTAACAGTAAACACCGATACAACACCAATCGAGGACCCATCAACTCAGTTCTCGAATACAAAATATACGCTTCTTGCAAATGTAAGCAACATAGACAATAGCTTCGCATCAGCGCAATATTTTGGAGCGCTCAATTCATTTTCATCGCTAAGAGCACGCCTTTATAAATCGGCAACGCTCGACATAGACGAAAGATATATGACAAAGGACGGATACAGAACGGGTAGTATTACAAAATATACCTATCCTCTGCTTGAAACCTCGTCAGATGCAGTCTTTAAGGGCGAGAAAAAGACTCATTACCTTATGAGCATTACATCAATTGAGGCATGGGATTATGAGCTACAGGAGAGCACCTTCTCGTATCTTGTTGTTTGCCCTGCAAGCGAGTTTGCAACGCCTCAATTTATCAGCACAACCACCGCATCAAACAAGGATATGGTTTTGTCACTTATTCAAACCACATCAAGCGTTCAAACGCCTGTAAACCTAGATTATAAGACCTTTATGAACTATAATCTTGATATTACAGACCGTCAAGCACAGAGCGCAACAATTCTTCTGGCAACTATATTACCCGCTATTGTTGTTTTGTGCGGAGTGGTAATTCTTGTAAGGAGAAAGCACAGATAATGAAAACAAAGAAAAAGCAAATTACAATAATTGTGCTTGCCCTTGTGCTTATTGCGCTGATTCTTTTGTATTTTCTTGTTATCGCACCATTGATTGAGGAAAATACCACAAACAAAAGACCACCTGCCGAGGCTCACGAGGGTGAGGGCTTATATTATGGCGTTCTTACAATGTATCCCACAATCGACGAGGACGATGTTGTTTTACTAACCATTAATAATAGTCATGGCACATATTCATTTATAAACAAAATTGATGAAAAGACAGGTAGCCTTAAGCTTGCGCTTGCTAAGTATCCAAGGCTCGAGCTTGATTCCAGCGCAATATCGTCGCTTAGAATTTATACCCTAAACACTCAATGCGTCACAAACGAGCCACTAAGAGATTGCTCACCCGAAATGATGGAGCAGTATGGCGTGACAAGGGAAAGCTGTACAATGAGCTACACCGTCAAATTCCGTGATGGCGACACCGAAAGAGAGCACACGGTATTTATCGGAGATAAAACACTATCCTCTGATGGCTCATATTTTGCAACTGTTGAGGGCAGAAATGTAATTTACGAAATAGATGACGGACTTGAGAGCGGACTTTTCATAAAGCAAACTGATTTTGTAAACCCTCTTATCGCCGCTCATTATACAGACACAGAGGTCGTTTACGAGGTAAACAAAATCCTTATAGGACACTCAAATTCAGCCACACCATTTGTTGGAATTGGCGCAACAAGAGTTGAAAGCAAGGACACGCTCCTCGTAAATTATACAGTACAATACCCCACAAACGCAAAGGATGTAACCGCTAGCTCCTCGTATATTTCGAGTGCGCTATCAAAGCTACTTGTGAGCTTTACAGCCAATAAGGTAGTTGAAATTGATCCAAGCGAGGAAACAAAGGACAAGTATGGCTTTGGAGATAGCGATGTAAAAAAGCTAATTAGTATAGGTACATTCAGCGACAAGGAATATATTTATAACATAAGCCAAAAGCAAACGGGCGAGGACGGACGCGAGTATTACTACTTGCTCTCTCCGGCTCAAACCTCTAAGGATGTGGCTCTTATTCTTGAATTAAGTGCCGAAAATTACGAATTTTTAGAGCAAGAAAACGCTATTAAATGGATTGCAACAAACTCATTTGAGGCAGGCTTTAAAAAATACATTTATGCAAAAGAGGATATAGGCGAGAGTGGAGTTAAGGACATCTCAATTTTCGCAAACACCAACGCACTTAAAAATTTTAGCGATAAGTTTATCTTGACCTATTCGCCTCACCCAACAAATCCCGATAAGGACGATGTTTTAACCGTTACAAGCGAAAGTGGTAAATATACCTTTGTCGAGGATACTGACGCAAATGAGGTGGCGTACGAAAACGAGTTCAATAACTTCTATGCGATACTCGTAAACTACCCAATGCCAAATCGCTTCAATACAATGACAGAGGCAGAAAGAGAAGCGGCAAAGACACAGGAAAAGCTTGTTTTGAGCATAAGAGTTACATTAAATGATGGCACAAAAATGGGCTACGATTATTACATGCTCGATTCTGCTAATGTAATGTGTGAATTTTTTGACGACAAAACAAAAGAGCCAAAGATCGTCTTTGACACCACAATTCAACAGGTAAACATTCTCGCAACTGCGCTAAATCAGCTAATTAGTGGGGAGCATGTTGAAAAGCACTAATGCACTTTGTGCAAATGCGGATAAGTGACAGTCCAAGAACACGAGCGAAAGCGATGTGCGATTGGGTGTTGGAGCTTATGCAAGCGACCGCAGGGAGTCGCAATGAGGTGCTTCGCAAGTGCGAAATGAGGAATGCGGAGTGAATAAAATTGCTTCTAAATTGTCAAGTCACTCACACCAAATCACTGCTTATTATGGTTTCTTTTTGCAAGCTTTTTCTTTCCTGTTTCCTAAAGAAAAAGCGTAATAAAACAACATGTGTAAACGAAAGGACACAACAGCTATGGAATACAAGTATGGCTATTTTAACGAAAGTGGAGACGAGTTTATCATAACCTCTCCTAAGACCCCAAGACCATTTGACAACTTCCTATTCAATGACTCCTGCTATGCAAATGTGCATCAAACAGGTATCGGTTGCTTCGATTATCAAATCGATGGCAAGGAGGGCATTCAGCTCTACACAGGCGTAGGAAGAATTTGTGACTACGATGTTTTTGGCAAGGACCACCTATACAATCGTCTTATCTTCATTCGTGATAACGAAAGTGGAGAATTTTGGACACTAAACTGGGAGCCTGTTTGCCATCCTTATCAGGAATATCAATGCGTTCAAGGACTTGGATATACAGAGATTACAAACAAAACAAACGACCTTGTATCTAAAATGCGCATATTTGTTCCTGTTGGAACAGACGCAACAGAGCTTTGGAAGCTCTCCTTCAAGAACGAAACAGGAAAGAAAAAATCCTACTCAATCTTTACATATAGCCAAATTCAATTCCGCTTTAAGTGGGGCTTTGATAGCTATGGCGACACAATGTATCGCGCAACACGCTTTGACGAGGAAAGAAATACCTTCTACATGACAAAGCACCCATTCATTAAGCCACATAACTACCTCACCGCATTTATGACCGCCGACAAGAAGATTGTAGGTAGCGACGGATGCCAAAATGTGTTTGTTGGCGAATATGGAACAATTGGCGCACCCGAGGTTGTAAGAGAGGGCAAATGCAAGAACTCAATCGGCTCTGCAAACGCAACAATCTGCACACTTCAATTCGATATCGAGCTTGACGCAGGACAGAGCGAGTATATCTCACTTATGCTTGGTGTAGGAAGCGAGGAAAACGATTCTATTGCGCTCTCTGATAAGTACCTAAATAACCAAGAAAAGTATTTCGAGGAAATGAAGGCTCACTATAAGGCGATGTATAACCAAAACCACATTACCACAACAGATGAGCACTTTGACCGCCTAATCAACTATTGGGGCAAGCACGCAACACACTTTGGCGCAACATGGTGTCGTTGGGGCTATAATGGCTATCGTGACATTGTTCAACACGGCTTTGGCGTAGTGTCCTTTAAGACTGATAGAACAAAGCAAATCTTGAAGGAAGCAATTCAAAACCAATACGCAAGCGGAATGGCTGTTCGTGGCTGGAACCCTGTTGATACAAAGGCATACTCAGACTCAGCGCTCTGGCTTGAATTTACACTCACCGCATATCTAAGAGAAACAGGCGATATTGATTTCTTGAGCGAGGTTTACCCATTCAGAGACGAGGGCGAGGCAACCGTTCTTGGTCACATGGACCGTGCTCTTGACTTCCTTGAGTCAAACAAGGGCGAGCATGACCTTCTTCTTATCAAGTTTGGTGACTGGAACGACTCACTTACCGGCGTAGGTAAGGAGGGCAGAGGCGAGAGCGTATGGCTATCAATCGCATACGCACAGGCGCTTTACGAAATGGCAGAGCTTGCACGCTTTATGGGCGATAGCGCAAAGGAAGCAAACTACCTCTCTCGCCGTGAGGCAATCATGAAGGCGATAAACGATAACGCTTGGGACGGAGAGTGGTATAGACGCTGTTACACGGATAATGGCTCACCTCTTGGAAGCGTTCAAAATAAATACGCAAAAATGTTCATGGAGCCACAATGCTGGTCACTCATTTCGGGAGTTGCAAGCGAGGAAAGAGCAAACACCATCATCAAGGCAATGGACGAGAGAATGCTAACCCCTGTTGGATACCTCTTGCTCACCCCTTCATATAAGGAATTTGACTCAACAATCGGTCGTATTTCATCAATGGAGCCGGGCATTTGCGAAAACGGAACAATCTATTCACATACAAATATCTGGATGATTTTGGGACTTCTCAAATATGGTAAGGCAGACCTCGCATATGAGCTGTTTAAGAAGATTGCCCCCGGCTATATCGTAGGCGATAATACCGAGATTAAGAACAAGTGCCTACCATATATGTTCTCAAACTGCTACTTTGGTCCGGAGCATAAGAATAGCGCATTCCAAATGGAATACAGCTGGATTACAGGCTCAGTTGCTTGGTACACCAACACAATGGAAAACTACCTTGTTGGCGCAAGAGCAACCTATGAGGGACTTGTAATTGAGCCACATCTCCCATTCGAGAGCGCAAAAATGAAGCGTAGCTTCCGTGGCGCAGAATACGATATTACCGTATCTAACCCATCAAAGCTCGCAAAGAACTACACTCTTGAAATCACAGTTGACGGTAAAAAGCTCGATGGCAACATCGTTCCTTCATTCGCTGATGGAAAGACACATAGCATAGCCGTAATCGTAAAATGATTTTCAAATAAAAATCAAATCCACCTGCATCATAGCAGGTGGATTTTTGTTGCTTGTTCAACTTCGGCTAGAGCTGAAATTTGGGTGTCGCACCCTTGTTTGCTTTTGCTAAGACACAGAACCATTCTTTGTCTGTTCTTGTTTATTCAGGCAGATAGGTTCTAACCTCACAGCTTGAATTGTAATTTTGGCCTTCGAAAACATACTCTTTGTTAATTATTTTAATTTCCGTTAAGGTGGTATTATTGCAAAGAGATTTGGGGATTATGCAAACATCAGTATAACCACTCTCCGCCTGGCTGAAATTTTGCTTTTTTGAATATACACGATTGTAAGTTATAGTATAACAATCATTTTCTTCCTTGAAATCGGTATAGTATATATCTTCCGAACGAATTACAGGAGTTCTTCCACTTATTACAATAACAAAATAATCGTCAAAAGTTGCTTCTGTAATAATTTCGAAAATATTTTCCAAGGTCACGCCCTTCAAAAAATCCTCATAAGTGAAAATTACCTTTGCGTGTTGCTCTCCAATATTAAGGCTGGGCGTTGAATATTGATATTTATCTAGAAAGGCATTATACGCATCAAAATATTCGCAAGTTACGCCATCTAATATAACCTTTTCGGCGGTATCGTCAACCAAGCTTTCGCTTTCACTTGAAATATCAACACTTTCAGTTTCGCTATCAAGTGTAGTCATTGTTTCTTCGTGATTTCGGGAAGATTCCTCACTATCGCTTTCCTTGACACCTTCACTTTGACTTGATATCTCTGTCGGCGTTTCGTTATTGCACGATACGAAAATACCAAGGCAGAAAATCAAGGCTAAAAGTATTGATAATAGCTTTTTCATAAAATCAACTCCTTTTGAAATGGTGCGAGTTACACGCCCCTTTTACTGTTTTTGCTTTTTAAGGCATAAATGTTACTAGTCTTATTCAAAATATAGTATGTTTTCCAGTTTCAACTTTAAGTCCGTGATTGAATCGGGGCTGAATTTCAAAGAGGATCTTGGAATTTCCACAAAATCAAAGCATACCTCTATTGACTCGGGAAGAATTGATCTGCCTGGCATTTGATAGGCAATTAGCTTAACCTCGCCCTCTTGCCTTAACAAGTCAAAATATCCAATTTCGTCAAAAAATGAGCTTTTTTCACGATACACCGCTAAGTATATATTTTCTTCAAAATTAAAGGCTTTTTCGTAGGAATACACTTTTTCCTTAAAGGCGTCGTAAGTTTCCTCACTTGTTAAAACCCATGAGTCTCCATTTTTACGGGAGTCAAGAGCGTTTTCTAAGCTTGACGAAGTATAAGCCTTATAGATTTGTATTTTATTTACATTTACTTTAAATTTTTTTATTGTATCAGCGGAGGCTTCTCCCAAGGAATCTCTTGGAATGGTTATGTAGGTATAACTAATGGTTGAAGCAGGGTTTCCCGCTACTCCTTTTTTCCCGAAACAAAGGTTTTATCAAGCGTTAGATATGCAATTTCGTTATCAATGTAAAAATTTCTATATCCTATTTCGGTTTCGCCTTCTACCAAAACAGATGCGCTTGAGTAATGGCAAATTACATAAATGAAATTCTTTTCAAAAAAGCTCTCGTCTATATAATCTCCGTTTGAAATCAAATCCTTAAAATCATCGTATGTATCAATTATTTTGTAATACGATCCAAACGAAAGATCTGTAGCATTGTTATTATTCTTTGAGGGCATATCATGACCCGTGTATTCAAAATCCGAGCTTGCCTGATAATACTTCAAACTGCTTTCATCATCTTTGCTAGAATCATGTTTATCGTTATTACACGAAACAAACATACCAAGGCAGAAAATCAAGGCTAAAAGTATTGATAATAGCTTTTTCATAAAATCAACTCCTTTCGGGAAGGTGTTTTTAATTATTGTCGCCGACTGTAACAGGCGATACTTCCTTTAAAATCACAGAATCCCAGCCTAACATTTCTTGTTCTATTCCTGCTTTGGGAACAAGAATGATATAATATCCGGACTCGCTTTCGCCCAACAAATCATATTCTGCATAATAATTTAATGTATTTGCAAAAAGATACTCACTATAATCCTTGTTAAAATGAGGTGTAAATCTATAAAAAGCCTCATTTATATATTGAGCCGAGCGCGCTCCTGCCGATACTGTTATTATAAAATAATTATCAAAGGTTTTTTCATCAATTTCAATATTGTTTTCTTGGCAGTGATTGTAAAATCCGGAGCTTGCAAAATCTTCATATTTAAAAAATATTGTATTTATTTGAAAAACATTTTCTGTCAAGTGTGCATTTTCGGCTTTTACAAAATAATGCTGATATGCCTGCTTTTTTAACTCGTTTTCCTTTTGGCTTTGCTCCGCTAAAATTTCGTTCTTTACCTCTTGGCGCAACTCGCCTTCAAGAGTTATGGATATTTCTTCGCTTAGGCTTGTATAAAGCTCCTTTTCTATTTCGTTTCTTAACGATTCTTCATTTGTGCAAGCAATCAAACCGATACATACTACTAAGGTTAGAATTAATAATATTTTTCTCATAATATTATTTCACCTCGCCTTCTAAAACCTCTATGGTTTCATGTATTATTGTCTTGCCAGAATCTATTCCTTCAGGTAATTTTATATCTTTCTTAGGAATTAAAACAATGTGCATTTCAACAACTCTTGTATTTAAGCCTGCATAATCAAGGCTTGCATAATATTCGATAGAATAGCCAATCGGTGTGCCTGCTTTAGAATATTCTATTTTAAAATCGTAATACGCTTGGTTGATATAGTTACTACCTTTTCCAAACGCCATTACCATAACATAATTTTCTTCAAAGGTTTCCTCTTTAATCATAGGAGCAAGATTTGACATATTTGCGTGACCGCTAAGAAAGCTTTCGTATTTATCGTATATACCAAGGCATCTAAACGCCCCTACCGAATCGCAATCTATTTGATAAAACTTATATCCATTTTGTAGCTTTTCCAGTTGTTCTTCCCGTTGCTCGTCTAAAAGCTCTTGCTCAACCTCTGAGCGCAGTTCGTTTTTTATAACAGGTGTAAGTTCATTTTCAATGCTTGTGCGAAGCTCACATTCAACTTGACTTCTTAACTCATCCTCGCTTGAACAAGAAGCTAAGGCGACACAGCATATCATTATTGCTAAAAATAGCGCGATTAGCTTTTTCATAAAACCAACTCCTTTGTTTATCTCGTTCCTTTCTAATTTCATTTTAGCATACAAATTCATAAAATTCCTTAGTGTTCACAATTTTTTCACACAAGGCTTCCTGATTTTTCTGTTTTGCACAAATTTTGATTTTTTTATTATCCTTTGAAATTATTATTTTTGTGCAAGATAACGATAATTTCTTCTGTTTAATAAAACAATGGAAAATAAAAAGTGTGACAAGATTTTTAAAAATTTTTTTAGATTTTTTATTTTTTTGTAAAAAAGACTGATGAGCAACGGCTTTTGGGCTTATTGACTTGCTCCCGAAAACAAAAAATCGGCTTGATTACAAGCCGATTTTGTAGCTTATTCGCTTTCAACTGTGGGGGCAGGATAGCTATTTTTCAAAAACGCAAGGCTATTTTTAAGATAATCCTTGACGAAGTTTAATTGCTCCTGCCATGATCTGAGATTGTTAAGCTCGCTTGGATTGGGATAAACATATGTGCCAAGAATTTGCCATCTTTCAAAATTGCGGTCAAAGCCCACCCTGTTTTCCTCAAGATATGTATAGCAATCGCTTAGCGTTTGCTCAATTATCGGCGTACATTCGTCAAGCAGAGAGCCAACCAGCTCCTTAAACTCATCGTGACGGAGAAGGTAGTTAAACCATACATTATCCATCTTCGCCCAAAGATAATAGTAACGCCTAGCGCTTTCGTTGTTGCTTATGTTTCCAACGCTGCGGTCAAAGTCCCAAACAGGACCACAGAATAGCTTGTCGCCCGCATCCTTGTACATATAAAAGCTCGAAAAGCCAACATCAACGCATTTGAACATTTCAAACACGATATAGGCTCTTGCAAAGGACTCTGTGTCGATTAAAGCCTCGATTTGCGAGTAATCGCTACCCTTAATTGCGCTCATGCAATCGTTCATATATTGCTCCACAAACGCAATTTGGTCAGCTCTTAGCGTGTTAGGCTCTTTTATCGAATAAGGAATTCTGTCAATTACAAAATTGGTGTTGTCCTCTCGCTCGTCAAGCTCGATAACATATCCTGTGTCAAGTGCGTCGCTGTCAGTTATGTTAACACGGTTTTCGCCAATCTCGATTTGGTCGCAAACCAGATACACCCCTCGGTATTCGCCATTTAAGTATAGGTCAACAAACTGTACCGAGCTTGAATATTCAAGCCCGATAGCATAGGCAACCGAATACGCAAGATAGTTTCTTGAAAGACTTAGGTCAAAGTGGTTGGAAATCAGAGTCCATTCCTTCGCCTTGCCATTTCCAAACAGGTCAATGGCGTTATCAAATTTGATTTTGTACGAGCGCTTGTCAAGCTGATAGCTTGTGTTTCCCCTGCCTCGAATTCCGCCACTCTCGCCCTTGAAATTGTATTTTTCCGTGTTTTCAACATTAATTGTGCAATCCCTGTAATCACCCTTTGGAATTCTGTTGCTTCCGTCAAGAGTGTCAATCGCAAGAACAGGCAAGCAAAGGTCCACGCGACTAAAAATCGCCACAAGCTCTATGTCCTCGGTGGGTGAAATCTGTATTTTGTCGCTCGTTTCGCCACTATCCCAGCACACAAAGCGATAGCCTGTCTTTGGCACAGCGGTAACATATGTTGTTTTTTGACCGCTACCCACAGCTTGCTCCTTTTGCCCATCAATGTAACCATGATTTTTATTGCAAGAGAAGGTGACCTCAAACAGCTTTTCAAACCTAGCGCATATAACCACACTTTCACTTGGCGAGTCAAGGCGAGCAGAGGCGTTAAAGCCATCATCCCAGCCGATAAAGCGATAGCCCTCGTTTGCGATAGCCCTAACAGCCGTGCCCTTTTCGCCTACAATGATTGATTGTAGAGCAGTGCCCTCAATATAGCCACCATCAAGCGCACGATATTCAATTGTAATTTTGCCATCATTTGTGCTCTCACTCTCGCTCTCGCTTGATGCGCTCTCGCTTGTTGATTCCGTTATGAAATCACAGGAGCAAAGGAAGAGCAAAAGGCAAAGGGCTAAAAATAAAATACGCCTCATAATTCCTCTTAAAAGTATAAAGCCCACAAAAGTGGGCTTGTTTTTAGTATAAATGCTTGCTCAATGGGATAAGCCTACGCTACAATTAGTATTTTGGAGCACCCCTGTGTCGAATATTGTACTCTGAACGAGGGTTGATAAACTCACGATAATCAAGCTCACCACGCTCAAGCGCGGTAACGATAATTTCAGCTGTTGCGATATTTGTAGCAACAGGAACATTGTGAACATCGCAAAGGCGGAGAAGATTTTGCTCAACCGAGTTTACAGCCGAATCCGGACGCGGAGTTGTTGAGCGGAAATAGAAAAGCACATCAATTTCGTCAAAGGAGATACGCGAGGCAATCTGTTGCTCTCCACCCTGAGTTCCCGAAAGAAGCTTTTCAATTTTTAGGCCTGTCGCCTCTGAAATATAAGCGCCCGTTGTGCTTGTCGCGCAAATAGAGTGCTTTGAAAGCGTACCACAATAAGCGATACAAAGCTGAGTTATCAATTCTTTTTTTGTGTCATCTGCAATAATTGCAATTTCCATAGCAAACGCCTCCTATAACATCCATGGAATAAATAAGCAAAAGCTATTTACATAGTTTTCTATAATAGATAATATCACAGTTTTTGTCATTTGTCAATGGAATTCATTAAATTTATTTAATTTTTTACGAAAAAATTTACAAAATAGCGTCAAAAAACGCCACTTGATTTGTGTAAAATAACCAAAAAGGCTTCCTCGAGAGAGGAAGCCTGAATCTTATGAAATAACGGTTCTTATAACTAAATAGGAAAGGTATGCAACATATAGAGAAATAAAAATAATACCATTCCATCGCTCAAGCCTGTGATTTAAGGACATAACGAACAAAATCACAGTTGCAACCATCATTACAATTAGGTCGATTACAATTTGAGAGCCGGTTGTAAGAGGGTTTACCGTACCGGCAATGCCGAGTATAAATAATATATTGAATATATTTGAGCCGACAACATTTCCAAGTGCTAGATCGTTTTGACCCTTTTTCGCTGCGATAACGCTTGTGACAAGCTCCGGAAGTGATGTTCCAACTGCAACAATTGTAAGACCCACTAGCGCCTCTGTTAAATCGTGGTCAATCCCCGCAGCGATAGCGCCATGCATAGCAAGACCCTTAGCGCCACTAACAACCATCTCGCCACCGAGAATAATTCCCGCAATTCCTACAACGCATACCAAAATTGCCTTGACAAGCGACATATCCTTAATCTCGGGCTCTTCGCCCTTATCCTCCGGTGCGCTACCGTCACCTAAATCGAGAGCCTTTTCTCTTTTTGCGCTCAAAACAACATAGGTTAGGTATGCAATAATGAGGATAAAGAAGATGATAGCCTCCCATCTTGTGATGGCGTAGGCGCTTCCGTCGATGCCGAAAAAGCAACCGAATACGACAAGAAGAGCAGAAACTCCCAGTAGTATAGGAAGCTCGCGCTTTACAATGCTTTTCTTTACCGCAACGGGAGAAAAGATTGAACAAAGTCCTAAAACGAGCAAGATATTGCAAATATTAGAGCCGACAACATTTCCTAAGGCAACATTCGCGTTTCCGCCATCAATCAAGGTAGCAATAGAGTCCGAGGTCGAAACCGCAAGCTCGGGACACGATGTGCCCATAGCTACAATGGTAAGACCGATAATCAGCGGAGAAACATGAAGCTTTTTTGCAATAACGCAGGCACTATCTACGAAAAAGTCGCAAAACTTAACTAAGAAAAGCGTGCCTATGCCAAGAAGCGCAATAAAGCAAACAATTTGAAGGGGAACGCCGAAATTGTTTATGAAATCAAACATAATATATCCTTTTTAATATCCTTGTTTTTCGATTTTATTCTTCGATTATAAGCTTTATAACATTACCATTTCCGTTTAGCTTGGCAAATGGTGGCGTGCGTACAAATATTACACTATGCCCGTCTATCTCGTAGGAATGGGCATTCCACGGAAGGTTAGTGGATAGCTCGCGTCCGTCGCACAAAAGCCTAGCGCCGATAACCTTGTAGGGACAATCGTAAATTGCAATATGCTCTGAGCAACAGTCCTGAACATAAAGGTAAAGCGCGCCCTCGCCCTTTGTAATTCTGCCGAAATCGTGCTTTTTAATGTCTGCTATGCCACAGCCATAAACGCACTCACCATTAAGACGCATCCATTCGCCGACCTCCTCGAGCACCTTAACTGACATTTCAGGAATATTTCCCTTAGCGTCAGGGCCAACATTGAGAAGAAGATTTCCACCCTTAGAAACACACTCCATTAGCATATTGATTACATTTTTAGAGCTCTTGTAGTTTAGGTCGTTTGCGTTATAGCACCAATGGTCATTAAGCGTAATACAGGTTTCCCACGGAATAGGATTACCGTTTACATCGGTCATTCCACCGACAGGTATCATTTGCTCGGGAGAGCCAAAGTCACCTGAATAAATCTCGGGATTTGCACTTGTGATATCGCCACCCATACGGTTGTCAATAATTACATCGGGGTTAATCGATCTAACCATATTTACAAGCTTGGTAGCCTCCCATTTTTCACCGGTCATCTCGCCATAGTGGAAGTCAAACCACATAATGTCGATTTTTCCGTAATTGGTCATAAGCTCCCTTACTTGATTATGCATATATTCAACATATCTTTCAAAGTGCTGACCTCTTTGCTCCTTGAAGTCCTCGTTGTCTCTCATGGGGTGATGCATATCACCATACGCAGGATAGTCGGGGTGATGCCAATCGAGCAGAGAATAGTATAGACCAATCTTTATGCCCTCAGCACGAAATGCGTCAACATATTCACGAACAAGGTCGCGACCCGCAGGGGTGTTTGTAGCCTTGTAGTCTGTATATTGGCTATCGAACAAGCAAAAGCCATCGTGGTGCTTTGTTGTAAGCACAGCGTATTTCATGCCCGCCTGCTTTGCAAGCTTAGCCCATTTCTTAGGATCATAATTTGTTGGATTAAAGGTGTCAAAATATTTTTGATAGTCCTCGATTGTAATTCTTTTGTGGTTTCTTATCCATTCGTTTTCAGCGATAATTGAATAAAGTCCCCAGTGAATAAACATACCGAAGCGGTCATGACAATAGCCCTTGGTTCTCAGAGCTCTTTCCTCTTGAATATTCATAGAAATCTCCGTAAAGCACTAACCGATTGGAGAATTGCTTCCCCAATCGGCATAGAGCAAATTATTTATAAAACAATTCGATTAAAATTATTTTCTAGGGTTCTTAATAGCTGCTTGAGCTGCTGCAAGTCTAGCAATTGGAACTCTGAATGGTGAGCATGATACATAAGATAGACCGATCTTATGGCAGAACTCAACAGATGTTGGGTCACCACCGTGCTCTCCGCAGATACCAAGGTGCATATTAGGACGAGCCTCAAGACCTGCCTCAACTGCCATCTTCATGAGCTTACCAACACCGTTTTGGTCGATTCTTGCGAATGGATCGTTCTCGTAGATCTTGCTCTCATAGTAAGCTGTGAGGAACTTACCGGCGTCATCACGGCTGAAGCCGAATGTCATCTGTGTAAGGTCGTTTGTACCGAAGCAGAAGAACTCAGCCTCAGTTACGATCTCGTCAGCTGTTAGACAAGCACGAGGAATTTCGATCATTGTACCAACCTCGTATGTGAGATCAACGCCTGCGTCAGCGATTTCCTTGTCAGCTGTTGCAACAACGATTCTCTTAACGAATGCAAGCTCCTTAACCTCGCCAACAAGTGGAATCATGATTTCAGGAACGATGTTCCAATCCGGATGATTTCTCTTAACATTGATAGCTGCACGGATAACAGCACTTGTTTGCATCTTAGCGATTTCAGGGTAAGTAACTGATAGACGGCATCCACGGTGACCCATCATTGGGTTGAACTCGTGAAGTGAAGCGATGATAGCCTTAATGTCTGCTACGCTCTTACCTTGTGTTTGAGCGAGAAGCTCAATATCATTTTCCTCAGTAGGAACAAACTCATGTAGAGGTGGATCAAGGAAACGAATTGTAACAGGGTTGCCCTCGAGAGCCTCATAGAGCTTCTCGAAGTCGCTTTGCTGGTAAGGAAGAATCTTAGCAAGAGCTGCCTCTCTTTCCTCAACAGTGTCAGCGCAGATCATTTCTCTGAATGCTGCAATTCTGTCTGCCTCGAAGAACATATGCTCTGTACGGCAAAGACCGATACCCTCAGCACCGAAGATTCTAGCCTGCTTAGCATCAGCAGGAGTATCAGCGTTTGTTCTAATCTTGAGCTGTCTGTATTCGTCAGCCCATGTCATAATTGTTTCAAACTCACCAACGATTGAAGCAGGAACGGTAGGAATAGCCTCGCCATAGATGTTACCTGTTGAACCGTCAAGTGAAATGTAGTCGCCCTCAACATATGTTCTGCCACCGAGAGTGAACTTCTTGTTTTCCTCGTCCATCTTAATCTCGCCACAGCCGGATACACAGCAAGTACCCATACCACGAGCAACAACCGCTGCGTGTGATGTCATACCGCCACGAACTGTAAGGATACCTTGAGCGTAGTGCATACCCTCAATGTCCTCAGGAGATGTTTCAAGACGAACAAGAACAACCTTCTTACCGGCCTTGCCCCATTCAACAGCGTCCTCAGCTGTGAATACGATTTGACCGCAAGCAGCTCCTGGTGAAGCAGGAAGAGCAGAAGCAACAATCTTTGCCTTCTTAAGAGCAGAAGCGTCAAATTGTGGGTGGAGAAGAGCGTCAAGCTGCTTAGGATCGATCATGAGAAGAGCCTCTTCCTTTGTGATCATACCCTCGTTAACGAGGTCAACAGCAATCTTAAGAGCAGCCTTAGCGGTTCTCTTACCGTTTCTGGTTTGAAGCATATAGAGCTTTCTATCCTCTATAGTGAACTCCATATCCTGCATATCTCTGTAGTGGTTTTCAAGAGTATTGCAAATGCCAACGAATTGGTCATAAACCTCAGGCATAACCTCTTGAAGCTTTGCAATAGGCATTGGTGTACGAACACCGGCAACAACATCCTCGCCCTGAGCGTTCATAAGGAACTCACCCATAAGCTTCTTTTCACCTGTAGCTGGGTCACGAGTAAATGCAACACCAGTACCACAGTCATCACCCATGTTACCGAATGCCATCATTTGAACATTTACAGCAGTACCCCATGAGTAAGGGATTTCATTTTGCATTCTATAATAGTTAGCACGAGGGTTGTCCCATGAACGGAAAACAGCCTTAACTGCGCCCATGAGCTGTTCCTTAGGATCA
>JAFQUJ010000013.1 GCA_017408585.1 Clostridia bacterium
ATAAACGAAACAAGAGTGCCTTTGTTTGGTTCGGTTCCAGAGCAAATCAAGTTAAGCTCGAAATTGGAAGCACAGTTCGTCCTGATCCTTATAGTAAAAAGGAGATCAAAACTTATATACAAGAATATCTCGAAGAACAAGGCTTAAATGATGATATCGCTTTGTTTGAGCTTTCGACGGTTTCCTTGAATGTACTGAACATCGAGCGTACTTTTATCGATAAGATTATGTCTGTAAAACGTCACGCAATTTGCGGTACACTCGGCGGAAAAGTCCGTCACATCTATGATGTGGTTCGTTTATTCTCTCTGCCGGATATTCAATCGTTTTTGAGCGATACCGAGGAATTGAAGCGCCTTGTATCAATCACAAAAGAAACCGATTCCTTCTACCTTGGAAAACGCAACATTTCCGTAGATTATGATCCTGTGGGGGCATACGATTTCGACACGTGGGCGGATAAATTCGATGATACCGCACGAGATAATTATGAGCATCTTCATGAAGAACTGCTTTACACCGATGAAAAACAAGACTTCGATAAAGCCATCGAGACATTTAGAAAGATAAACGCCATCTTGGTTACTATCGGAGAATAATAGACTTAACTATCAATCCGTTGCGGCGGATTTGGCGGATATGATGTGGCTTGCCACGGGGCATATTGGGGCGGATTTATCTAAAACTTTTTCTAAAAAATCTTTAGAAATTGTTTTAGAAGCGGAAAATCTTGCACCGTCTACGGTTTCGGATTTTGAGAAAGACAAAACGCCGAAAATCCTTGATTTTGTCCTTGCAAAATTCAAGACCTAATCCCACCCCCTGCACTCTTATTTTTTGATATCATGATATCAAAATTGATTAAAGGAAAAAGAACAAGAGAATTTCTCTTGTTCTTTTTTGATTTTGTATTAAATACAAGCCCGAATCATGCCTGCGGTGGCTCACCGGTGCTTCGCAAGTGCAGTGCTACGCAAGTGCGGAATGCAAAATGCGGAGTGAGGAATGAATTGTGCCTTTGGCACATGAATTGCAACTGCGTTGCATGAATTGAACGCAAGCGTTCATGATTTGCTACTGCGGAGCGTTTTGTTCGCCCATAGGGGCTCCCTGTTGGCTGTCGAGCCACCTCGACCGAATTATGCCTGCACAGGCTCACCGCTCGGGAGAATTAATCAATTTAGACTAAATAAACTCGAATCATGGCTGGCGGTCCGCACCGCCGAAGAAGTAATTGATTGAGTTGTTATAGCAGATATCCTCGACAACCTTGCCGACGAGGGCGAGGTTTGAGGTCATTTCGCCATTTTCGATTAGCGTGCCGAGGTAGTTGCAGAGAATTCGACGGAAATAGTGGTGGCGAGGGTATGACAGAAGCGAGCGCGAGTCGGTGAGCATACCAACGAATGCGCCGAGATGGCCTGTTGCGCAAAGGTCCTCGAGGTGCTTTTCCATACCGATTTTGTTATCTAAGAACCACCAAGCCGGTCCGTACTGAATTTTTCCTCTTGCATCGGGAGCTTGGAAGCAACCGATAAGGCTCATAAGCTCAGAATTCATCTTTGGATTTAGGTTGAATAGAATGAGCCTTGGAAGAGCGTCCTCAGAATTTAGCCTATCCATTAGGCGAGATAGGAGCGAGGTGCTGTTTTGGTCGCTTATGCTATCAAAGCCCGTATCAAGACCGAGCGCATTTAGCATTTTTGTGTTGTTGTTACGCATAGCGCCAAGGTGTAGCTCGCAAGAAATACCCTTTTTTGCGTAGAGCTTCATTAAAAAGTATGTTAGATAGCCCTTGAATATCTTTACTTCGCACTCGCTTGGCTTAGCTCCGTTAAGAACCTTAACAAGAACCTCGTTTGCGTCTTCTCTGTTTGGAATTTCGTAAACTGCCTCAAGGGCGATATCGCTTGCAACCGTGCCAACACGCTTGAACGCATCAAGACGCATTTCAAGCGCGCGCTCGAGCGCATCGATAGAGTCGATTTTGAGAGTTTGCTCCTCGAGCTTGCAAATAAAGGTAAGGTAGGCTGAGGCGTCAATGTTCATAATCTTGTCAGCTCTAAAAGCGGGGATAACCTCGAATTTATAGCCACAGCCCTTGATTTTTTCAAAGGTTGAGAGGTCGTCGAATACCTCGTTGGTTGTGAAAACATGAGTTACATTTGAGCCTTCGATAAGGGAGCTTGGCGTGATTTTGTTCTTTAAAATGTAGGCGTTGCACTC
The DNA here is from genome assembly GCA_017408585.1 of Clostridia bacterium. Lineage (GTDB taxonomy): Bacteria > Bacillota > Clostridia > Oscillospirales > CAG-272 > RGIG2000. Next base: position 2,227 of record JAFQUJ010000013.1, read on the forward strand.
GTCCCAAATTTTCTCGGCATTTTCGGCGTTGATTTCAAGCTCACAGCCGAAATACTCTCTTAGCTCTACCTGTGACCAGTGGTAAAGAGGGTTGCCGAAGGCTGTGCCGAGCACCGAGCAATAGGTAATGAATTTTTCCTTGTCGGTTGCGTCGCCTGTTATAAAGCGCTCGTCAACGCCATAGTTGCGCATAAGACGCCATTTATAGTGGTCGCCTGCGAGCCAAATCTCGAAAATGTTGTTAAAGGGGGCATTTTCCAAAATCTGCTTTTCGGGCAAGTGACAGTGATAGTCAAAGATAGGCATTTTTTGCGCATAATCAAAGTAAAGACGCCTAGCTGTGTCGTTTTTTAGTAAAAAATTGTCTGTGATATAGCTCATAATAATCTCCGTTATGGTTTGTGTAGTTTTTGTCGATATGATAATTTAGGCTTACTAGCCTCTCGCTTTGCCCTAGCAAAGCATATCGAGTCCGCAGGACATATCGTGCCTATGCGACTTCCTTCGGCGTGAATAGTTGCTGTGCAACATGAATTGGCTAACGCCATTAATTGACACTCTGTGTCATGAATTGCACACCTTGTGTGCATTAATGCTCCGTAGGAGCAAATCATGAACGCTTGCGTTCAATTCATGCAACGCAGTTGCAATTCATGTGTCAAAGGCACAATTCACTCGACGCGGGTCGAGAGCCAAATTTCGATTTAATCAGTTCGCCTCCGGGGGCGTCCCCGGTCCGCATTGCGACTCCCTTCGGTCGCTTGCATGGCTACCACCAGCCAATCGTTCGTCGCTTCGCTTGAACTCTTGGGGTGTACGCTCATCCGCACTTAAAGCGTTACTCCGTCCTTAAATATAGCGATTTCGTAGTAGCTATTAAGCTCGTTTTTAGTTGGTTTGCCCGATGCTGTGTCGATAATTAGCGAAAGAAGCTCGCTTGTTAGCTCATTCATGGGCTTGCCCTCGATAAGAGGAGAGGCATCAAAATCAATCCAAGCACGCTTTTTGTCGAAAAGTGGCTTATTTGTGGAAATTTTGATGGTTGGAACTGCTCCACCGAGGGGCGTGCCACGGCCTGTTGTGAATAAAATCATGTGCGCGCCGACTGCCATAAGATTGGTGCAAGCCACGATATCGTTGCCCGGGCCATTTACGAGTGAAAGACCTGCTTTTGTCATGGTGTCGCCATAATCGAGCACATCAACAACATCCACATGTCCGCCCTTTTGAACGCAACCGAGCGATTTTTCCTCGAGCGTGGTAATTCCGCCTGCCTTGTTGCCGGGTGAGGGGTTTTCATAGATTACTTGACCGTGACGCTCAAAGTAGTCCTTGAAATTATTGATAAGCGAAACGGTTTTTTCAAAGAGCGCCTCGGTTTTGCATCTTTGCATTAAAATCTGCTCTGCGCCGAACATTTCGGGGACTTCGCTTAGCGCACAGCTACCGCCATAAGCGCACAAAAGGTCGCAAAGTGAGCCGACCAAGGGATTGGCGGTAATTCCGCTATAACCATCGCTTCCGCCACACTTTAAGCCGATTTTAAGCTTGGATATGCTGATTTTTTCTCTTTTGAAGGTGTCGGCATACGCCTTTAAGGTGTCAATTATAGCCACACCCTCGGCAATTTCGTCCTCGCTTTGCTGACAGACAAGGAATTTCACGCGATTTTCGTTATAATCGCCCAAAACTGCCTTTAAGGCGTCGATATTGTTGTTTTCGCAACCAAGCCCGAGCACTAAAACGCCACCCGCATTTGGATGCTTTATCATTTGGCAAAGAATTTTTTGAGTGAGCAAGCCATCATCGCCCAGCTGAGAACAGCCATAGGGGTGCTCAAAGTGCATAGCGCCTGTTTTTTCGGCAAGCGCTCTTGCAATCTTGTTTACGCAACCGACGCTTGGAATTATCCAAATATCGTTGCGAATACCGACATCGCCATTTTCACGAATGTAGCCATCAAAAAACAGCTCACCCTCGACACACGGTGGCTCGTAGCCCCTGTAATCGTATGTATAGCTCAGCCTTTCGCCAAGCCTTGTTTTTAGATTGTGGGTGTGAACAAGCTCGCCCCGTGAAATATCATCAGTCGCCACACCGATTGGGAAGCCGTATTTTATGACTGCTTCTCCCTTTTTTATGTCAAAAAGTGCGTACTTGTGTCCGTTTTCACGCACCTCGACTGAGTCAAGAGGATTAATTATCATGCTTTTCAACCTCGCTTTTAAGGGGTGAGAGGTCCTGTCCCCAAAGCTCTATATCGCTTAGAATTTCGTCAAGCGATGCGCGCTTGATTTTCTTAATTATCGCCTCGTCATCTCTTGCAAGCCCACTCTTGTATAGCTTAATTAGCATAGCGAGCGAGAAAACGAGCGCCTTAGGGTAAGAGCCTGTCTTTTCCTTGTAGGCAATAATTGACGGGAGCACACGCACCTTAAATTTGCTAATCGAATTTAGCACGATTGCGTCGCACCTGTGGTAGATATAGGGGTTTGCAAAGCGCTTTAAAACATCGTCGGCGTACTCGCGCGCCTCGTCCTTGTCGCCATCAAGAGATGTGATTATCTCGTCAAGACAGCGTGTGAGATGAGCGCGTAGAGTGTCGTTTTTAAGGCATTCGCCAACGCTTTGAATGCCCAAAATCAGCGCATAGGGTATCATTGAGGTGTGCGCACCGTTTAAAATGCGAACCTTGATGGTGCGATAGGGGTCAACGCTCTCGACATATTTCACCCCGGAGCTTACCTCGTCAAGAGGTAGGCGCTCGTCGCGCTCGCCCTCGATTACAAATAGATGGAAATACTCGCTTGCGTTTACGCACCTGTCCTCGTAGCCGAGGTCGAGCTTGTCGCTTGGCTTGCCGGACACGATACGGTCAACGAGGGTGTTTCTAAATGAGCATTTTTCGATAAAATCTAAAAATCCGTCGCCAAGCCCCCAATCCTGTGCGTGCTGAATTACGATTTGCTTTAATTTGGTTGCGTTTTGCTCAATTAGCTCACAGGGGACAATGAGCATGGGTGATAGCGCGCATCTGTATCTGCGATATAATAGAGCGCAAAGCTTTGCGGGGAAGCTATCGGGGCATTTACTCTCGGGTGAGGGGCACGCCTCATAGACAATTCCCGCCTCGGTGGTGTTGGAAATGATGACCTCTGTGTCGCTGTTTTCGGCAAGGGAGAGGAATTTCGAGTATTCCTCGCTTGCGCTCACCGATCCCATAATCGAGTCGATTAGGGTAATATCGTTATGCTCGCCATCGCGCGCAAGGTGTGTGTAGTTGTAATTTTGGTAAGAGAGCGGGTCCTCGCCTCTTGTCTTGGATCTTACAATGACAATGCCTGCGTCCATGACGCCCAGGTCGTTTGCCCTTTGAACGAGCCAATCAATGAAGCCACGAAGGAAAACTCCGCCACCAAATTGAATTATTTTTATCGGTCTATCCTTTTTTTCGGATGTTATTTTCATTTTTGCTCCTCGCTCTTGAATTTGTGATATAGCTCTCTTACTGCAAAGAAGGCGCTCTTGGGATTTCTGTACTCGTCAACTATGCCCTTGTTATTAAAGCATCTAACACGGTTGAGATCCATCTCGGCATAGGTTCTTATGTTGGCGAACTGCCAAACATAGAAGCCCTGTATCATAGGATCGTCGTGGAATAGAGTCAAGCAATATTTTAGTAGCTGTGCCTGATACTCCTCGCTCCATTTAACAGAGTCAAAGTGTGAATGGAAGCCGGCAAGCGCCGCTGCGCCAAATTCGCTGAATATTACGGGCTTATCCGCCATGCCTCTTTTCTCTCTGCACGCACGGAACTCGTCAATCATATTCTTCCAGTCGTTAAGGTAGCCACCGTTGCCACCGCCATACCAGCCCTTGTAGTGATTTATACAAATGATATCGTCAAATTCAAGGCTGGGGTCATCGTTTGGGAACATTGATGCGTGAGTGATAAGACGATTGCCACCGTTTGCACGAAGAAGCTCGTGATATTTTCTTGAAATCTCGTAAACACAGGGATACTGATATACCTCGTTGTGCATACCCCAAATTATAATTGATGGGTGATTGTAGTAGTAATAGCACATTTCCTTGTGCATAGTAAGCCCAAGCTCAACAATATCCTCGTCCTGAAGAGCCTTCTCGCTAAAGCCACCGCCCCAAATCGGGATTTCGCTCCAGAACAAAATTCCACGCTCGTCAAGCATATCAAGGAAAATCTTTGATTGTGGGTAGTGTGAGCCTCTTATGGTGTTACAGCCCAGCTCCTCGATAAGATCAAGGTCACGCCTCATAAGCCCCTGTGGGAACGCAAAGCCCCAATCGGGGTGCTCCTCGTGACGATTTACGCCTCGTAGCTCTATTGTCTTGCCATTGAGAAGGAGCTTTCCTTCCTTTACCTCGATTAGACGGAAGCCCACTCTATCAATTAGGTCGTCGCTTGAGGTGCTTACTTGTAGTGTGTAAAGCGTGGGGCTCTCACAGCTCCAAGGCTTTATGCCCGATAGCGTTTGCGATGGGGTGCGAACGATTTTTCTTTGTCTTGCGTCAAGCTGTATGGTGTCGCAATTTAATTTGATATCGCCTAGGCGAATGTCAAGAGTGTCGCTTATACTCTTGCTTGATGCGTTATAAAGCTCTACCTCAAGTGACACCTCGGGTAAGGTAAGGTCGCTTGGATTTGGGAAGCTGTAAATTAGATGGCTTGAAATAACGCACAGGCCTCTTAGGCTCTCGGCGCTGACGCTACGAGCAATTCCGCCATAGTTAAACCAGTCAACTCTTGTCTGTGGAATTGACTTCTCGTCCTGCTTGCTATCAACTCTTAGCACGATGGTGTGGTCACCTGCGCTAATGTCGCTTACAATTATATCAAATGGAGAAAATCCGCCATCATGTGAGCCAACAAGCGCTCCGTCAAGGTAAACCTTTGCCCTTGTCATAACGCTCTCAAAGCTTAGAAGAAGGTCGCGTAAGTCATCGCCACAAAGGAAGAAATCACGCTTGTACCAGCAAACGCCCATGTAGTTTAGCTTGCCTAGCTCCGTGTTCCAACAGCCCGGAACGGTGATTGATTTTGCGTCTTGTGGGAAATCAATATACCATTTCTCGCCCTCTCCTACATTTTGAGGGTCCATTACAAATTTCCACTCTCCGTCAAGGGTGAGTGTTTGTCTTTTTCTGTGTGTATTAAATGTTCTTTTCATTTTTTGCTTTCCTTAGATAATTATTCACTTTAATTTTACCATAAAGAGCCATATTATTCAATATTATTTTAGTATTTTTATTAATACAGATTGACAAAAAACACTTGATTTTAGTTTAAAAAAGGCTTATACTTTAAATATACAATTTATTCTTAAAGGAGAATTTTTATGAGAATTGAAAATGGTAAGGCTTATGATGTAAAAATTGCCTATGTTGGCGGAGGCTCTCGTGGCTGGGCGTGGGGACTTATGAGTGACCTCGCACTAAACGAGGACATGAATGGCTCTGTGTATCTGTACGATATTGATTTTGAGGCAGCTAAGGCTAACGAGCATATTGGAAATATATATAATACTCTTGAGGGCACAAAGTCTGAGTGGAGATATTTTGCAAGCAAGACTCCACGCGAGGCGATGACGGGCGCGGATTTTGTTGTAATTTCGATACTCCCCGGCACATTTGACGAAATGGAGAGCGATGTTCACACTCCCGAAAAGTACGGAATTTATCAAAGCGTCGGCGATACAAGTGGCCCCGGTGGAATTGTAAGAGCCATGCGTACACTCCCTATGTTCGAGGAGATTGCACGCTACATAAAGGAATTTTGCCCTGATGCGTGGGTAATCAACTATACAAACCCAATGACGCTTTGCGTAAAGTCGCTCTATGATACATTCCCCGAGATTAAGGCGTTTGGTTGCTGTCACGAGGTGTTCGGCACTCAAAAGCTTCTGTGTCGCGTTCTTGAGGAATACCTCGGCATAAAGGCTACAAGAGAGCAAATAAAGGTCAATCCTGTGGCTGTAAATCACTTTACTTGGCTCACAAGCGCTAGCTATCAGGGAATTGATTTGTTCCCGTATTATGCGCAGTTCTGCGAAAAGTACGCCGACGGACTCCCAAATCGAACCGATAACAACTGGATGAACAACCATTTTGCTTGTGCAGGCAAGGTAACATTTGACCTGTTCAAAAGATTTGGCTATATTTCTGCGGCAGGTGACAGGCATTTAGCAGAGTTCTGCCCCGGTAAGTGGTATCTTGAAAGCCCTGAGCGTGTTCGTGAAATGAAGTTTGGTCTAACCCCTGTTTCGTGGCGTAAGGACGATCTTAAAAACCGTCTTGAAAGAAGTCGCAAGCTCCTATCGGGCGAGGAAAAGCCGGGATTGTGGGCGACGGGCGAGGACGGAGTAAAGCAAATGCGCGCTCTCCTCGGTCTTTGCGACCTTATAACAAATGTAAACATTCCAAATGTAGGACAAATTCCAAACCTACCTCTTGGCGCTGTTGTTGAAACTAATGCGATATTCCGTTCAAACGAGCTAAAGCCCGTTATGGCAGGCGAAATCCCTGCGTCAATCTACCCTCTTGTTTCAAAGATTTGCACCGAGCAGGAGGCTGTGTTCGAGGGAATTAAGAACAGAGATCTTGAGGCAATCTTCAACGCCTTCGCATCAGACCCACTTGTTACCTGCTCCCTTGACGACGCAAGAAAGCTCTTCTACGAAATGGTTGAAAACACTAAGAAATATCTTAAAGATTATAATCTTTAATGCGGTGCTACGCAAGTGCAGTGCTACGCAAGTGCGGAATGCGGAGTGATGAATGCGAAATGAAATTGCTTCGTGAGAGTGTTGCAATTTTGGCTACACGAAAACGGGATTTGGCTGTCGAGCCTCCTCGACCGGAATTTGCCTTTCCCTCGCTAAGTAAAAACAAAAGGCACTCTTTTGAGTGCCTTTTTCTGTTTGCTTTAGCCCTTGTATCAATCCTACACAAACAAAGAGAGAACAAAATGGTGTAATCCGTAATGTTCTCTATTTTTTGTTGGTGAATTTTTTGCTTGCGTAGAGGCGAAGCTACTAAGAGCTTATTTGTTTTTCTCAAACTTTATCATGGCGCTAACAACGCTGTAAATTCTATCTCTTTCCGTAGGAGCTAGGGTGGAAATTGCCTCTGTCATTTCTGACGATTTTATACTATAACCCGTTGAAAGCACATCGGCAAGCAACAAATCCGCCGATACCTCTAATGCGTTAGCGATTGTGATAAATGTTTCGAGCTTGGGAATCTTTTCGCCTCTCTCTATCATTCCTGTATAGGTAACGCTAAGCCCTATCCTTTCGGCAAAGTCCTCTTGTCGCCAGCCCTTTGCCTCTCTATATTTTCTTATTCTCTTTCCAATAGATGATGTGTTCATAATTACCTCTCAAACAATAGTTATTCTCCCTAACTAATAGTATAGATTAGCGCATCGCAATAATACAGAATATATTTGGAAGACACCATAACTAATAGTTGATATTTTTGGTAGTTTGTGATATAATTAGAATGAAAGCATAAGAATTTTAGACCTCGGAATAGATATGGTTAAAATGTGGGTGATAAAATGTGGGTAGATAATACATACAGGGTGGCGCTTTTTGGCCATCGAGATTTTAATAGACACAGGGCTCTTGACAGGTTGCTCTGCCCTTTGTTGCGAGAGCTATTACGCTCAAAGCCCTTTGTGGAAATATATGTTGGGCGCAACGGAGAGTTTGATGTTTATACAGCCTCAATAGTTAAGGGCGTTCAAGGTGCGATTGGCAAGGAAAATAGCGAGCTTATTTGTGTTTTGCCATATCAAGAAAGGGATATGGAATACTACGAGAAATATTATGATAGCGTAATAATACCGGATTGTGTTGCTCGAGCGCACCCTAAGGGCGCAATAACGAAGCGAAACAGATGGATGGTTGAAATAGCAAATCTTATTATTTGTTACATAGAGCGTGAATCGGGCGGTGCTTACACGGCGATAAGGTACGCAAAAAGCCTTGGCAAAGAGATAATCAATCTTGCACAAACGGAATAGCCTTCTTTTAATAATTTTGATATCATGATATCAAAATTAACAAATAATGAAAAATAGTGAAATTTTTGCAAAACGCTCTTTTTTAAGGGCTTGCTTTTGCGTTTAATATCAACAAAAGCCACCTTTTTAAAAGGTGGCTTTTGTATTAATTATGCTTTATCAATTGACACTTTGTGCTGTGTTTCTTTTGGTGAAGCTTTTGCTTGCGCAAAAGTGAAGTTGCTACACACCAACGAAGCGTTGCACTTGCGAAGCATCGCATTCTTTAATCATAAATCTCGGGAATGGTTTTGAGCCCGAGGTCTATGAGCATGGCGCGAATTGAGCACGCCTCGCGCTTAGCGCAGGCGGGGTGGTCCTTTTCTCTGTCGAAGGGTATGCGATTCATTATATGATAAATGAACACAAGGTCCGTTTCGTCCTTTGTTAGACGATAGCATTGATGCATCAAAAGCTCGTTCGTTTCGTCGAAGTCAAGTCTTAGACCGATTGCCACCTGTAAAAGCGTGAGCTTTGGAGCTTGGTCGCTTGGCTCGTTATATCTATTGAGCAGATTGGACCAACGCTTTCTGCCAAGTCCAATGGGACGCCAAACATCTGCGGGGTTATCAATTCCCTTTTTTATCATGAAGTCGCAAATTAGCGCATTTAGAGTTTTGTGTCTTTCCTTGCCGAAGTGCATAAGGAACGCGCGAGTGTTCAGCGCACAAAGCGCAATTTCTGCCTCCTCCTTCAAGATGGGAGATGCGCTATGCTCGCTTACCGCCTCAATTTTTGAGAGGTCGAGCGCACTTGGAGCTTCACCGCTTATTATCATTCTAAAAAGCGGAGCGCATTCCTCGAAAAAGCCATTATCCTTGTCAAGCGCATTTAAGCTTTGACCTAGAAGATTAAAGAACGCCTCGAGCGCGAGCTTGTCCTTTTTTGGAAGAGCCTGAGAATGAAGGAGCATTCCTGCGAGCCTTGAATACGCAAGCCTTGCCAGCTCCTCACCCTTGGCGAGTGGCGCTTTTTTTGAGGTATATTGACCCTTAAAGCTATTAAATTCTGTGCTTGACATTTTGTCCTCCGTGTTTAGATATTAATAAGCAAGTGAGCCGTACATACCGACGCACAATATAAGCATGGTGATAAGGAACAGCGCATTTAGGATATGAAGGAATATCCTTAAGCCCTTGCCGAGCCTTGACGATGAGATAAGTCCTTGAATTATTGGGAATGCCATTGCGACAATTCCAAAAACAAGTCCAAAAACGGATACTGCGCCAAGAACGAGTGCGACAATAGCGATCACCCAGTTAAATGACATAAAGCCTGAAAGAAGGCTAGATGTGGTTGCCCCGGCAGATGAAACGCCTGATGTAACGATGGAGCGAACGCTATCGGTAACTCTTGAAACTATGGTGTTAGTTTGGTTTGTGTTTGCCCTTGTGATAGCGTTCTCTGTTGCGCTCTCAATTATAGCCTCGTCAGCGCTTGTTAGTCCTGTGTAGCCGGCAGAGGTGGTCTTTAGCTCCTTTACGAGCTTAGCAAGAGCAGTAACCTCTCTTGTAAGAGCAGAAACCTTGTCGCCTACTGCAACAGCCTCGGTTGATGCAGAGCCGGCGCTTGTGCTGATGGCGTCAAGCTTGCCTTGAAGGGCATTTACTGCACCTGTAACCTTTGATATGTCGGTTAGGTCAATCTTTGAAAACGCCTCTGCAACAGCGTCAATGACGGAGCTCTCAATACGAGCAACGAGCGCATTCTCTGACGATTCGAGAAGCTCAACCTGTGAGCCTGCGCAGTTTACGCCACCAAAGCGATTGATAAGGTGTGGGAACTTTGAGGAAATGTCAAACGCCTTCTCGCTTAGAAGACCCTTTTCCTCAATTACATCCTCGATAGCCTTTTTTATTGAGGTGATAGTATCACCAGAAACATTTATCGGCGTGGTGTGAGTGTTAGAGGTGGTTTGAGTTACAATCTCGCCACCGTTATCGTTATTGCCCTGTGGATTGCGACCGCTATCGGTGTCGATGGGCGCATTACCTGCAAAACGACCACTACCGGTTGTCTTTTTTGGTTTAGTTGCCATGATGTCTCCTTTTTATAGCTTTTCGCCCTTGCTATTTGTGTTGAAGGGCTTATAAATTTCGAAATCGTCCGTATCTCTGTCCTCCGGACTGATTATTTTGAATGGGTCGAATTTTCTCTTCTCACGGCCACCTATCTTAAAGCACACATAGAGGTATTTATTTAGCTCCATCCAGTTGTCCTTTAATTTAAAGAAGTGTGATAGATTTACCTCGTTATCGGGTATTCTTCTACCGCTTGCGTCAACTACATCAAGCTTATACATTTCGTTATTTTGATAGTTGAACACAGTAAGCTCTCTATCAACACCCTCAATAAAGGGCTGACAGAAGCTGAGTGGACGGCGAAGCTTTTGGAGAAGATAGATAATTGTGTTGTCACTATGGTTACTTGCTACAATGATAAGAGATGCGTCCTTCTTGAGTGAAATCTTGAATAGATTTTGGAAGAACACCTTGCCCGTGTCATCGCTTGGCCAACGGTGACCATCTCTTATGCCCTCATCGACTACCTCACGCTTAATTCCGTTTTGAATGTAGTACATTTTTCTTGTGTAACGGTCAATAAAGAGGTCCTCGTAATCGGCATGGTCGATATCGTCGCTGTCGGCAACTATTTCACCTGTGTCGGCGTATTTTAGATTTCCACCCTCGCTAAAGAAGAAGCGCAAATCTCTTTCGCCCTCGTCGAGCACATATTCCTCTATGTCGGTAGCCGAGTAATAGTAGGGGGACAATACCTGTCCGTGCTCTACGCTGTTTACGAATGCGTGCATATGTATTTTTGTGAGCGAGCCATTTGTTTCGTTACAAACCACATACATACGAAGTGGTGGAGTAACATCTCTCTTTTCACGACCACCACGGAGCGCAAGACACGCACCGATTGCAATTCCGTTGAAGAAATTGATGCTTGTTTTAAGGTGGAGTGAGGTGTTGATTTGCTCTGCAAGCTCGACAATGTTAGGACGAACAAACTCTGCGCCCTCAGTTTGAATACGGTCAAGAATAATTCTCTTAAGCGCATCAATGTTACTACTGTTACCAACAAATAGTAGCTTTGGAAGGCTCTTAAACTTGTATTTGGTAAAGTATTCAAGGGTGCTCTCTGCAACAGCGTCAAATCTGCCTAAAAGGCGCTTTTCTGTGCATATATCGTCATTGTCGAGTAGGTCGTCAAAGAACATATCAAGCTCCGGGTTTGGAGAGGGCTCGTAATAATACTCGTCCTTAACCATTCCACGCTCATCAAGGAACGCTTCAAAAACAGGATTGCCCTTTGCAAGCTCCTCGAGATTGCGAAATTCGTCAAAGGTGATATATCTTAGCTCGTCGTCGTCCTCAATTCTTATATTAGGACGCTTGAAGATATGGAAGCGTGGTGACGCAATCGCCTCGGTGGTGCGATTTCTGCGAGTTATCGTCAAGGGGGAGCCGGGGTCAACCTTTGAAATGTCAACCTTTACATAGTAATCACTGCTCAAAAGCTCCTTAACTCCACGCGCCATTTGCTCGTGAATTGTTCCGTTTGTAACGCCACAGCGAATTAGGTGCTCAATTAGGTCACCCTGTATCGCCTTATCGTATGAGTTACCTGCGCTGACATTAAAGCCCGTACCACTACTTATAATGAAGTTGCCCTCGTCGTCATAGGAGCGTGCGGTAAGTGGCTTAGACTTGCTACGCTGAACGAAGGTCCAGTCAGTTGTGCCTGCGCCAATATCTACAATAAACGCTGTTTCGCCAACCGCAAGACCGCTTGATGAGTTGTTATGAAGCCATGCATAGCCGGCAAGAAGTGGCTCGGGAATACAGGTGCTGAGCATTTTAAGAGAGGATGCGGTTTTTGCGCTGATTTCTTTGACGGTCAGGTAAAAGCCATTCTTAACGCACTTCTTTAATTGCTCTGCGTATTCACTACCACAGCCGGGGGGAGTTCCTATTACGAATTTTACGCTTGTTACGCCTCTAAAGCGATCTGCATAGGCAGGGTTTCTTGCAGCCCTCATAAAGAGCTCCTTGAAATACATGGTTGTAAAGAACTCTGATGGCTCAAGCTTATACTCTGCGCTTGTGTCAGCAAAAACCTCGTAGCGATCTCCTATCTCGGCATCTGATAGCTTTAGATGCTTCATAAGGATTGTTTTTACGCCTGCGGGAACAGTTGACGAGCCGAAAACTGTCTTGTTTTTCTCGCCCTGCTCGGAGCTTTTAGTTAGAAATTCCTCGTATTTTAGATACGCGTCAAGACCAACCACCCATTTTATGTCAACCTCGTCGCCCTCGTAAAACATTTTTTTACAGTTTAGCTGTGGGTTGCGGTTTCCGTCATTATGGGGAAGGTATGGCAGTAGCGTGGGATCTGCAAGATCTCCAAACGGACAAATATACGAAGGAAATCTTTCAGCACCAGTTAAAATGGCAAATCTTTTAAGAGCGCCATTTTCGCCCTCCTCAGCACAAGCAATACTTGTGTGAGTTGTACCAAAGTCAATTCCAAAGACATATTTTGCCATTATTCGTCATCTCCGGAAATGTTAATATCGTATTGAGCGATAACTCTCTCAATCTCTCTCATGTATTGGAAGCGAACTGCCTCGTCATTGATTTCGCTAATCTTCATAAGAATGCTCTTGATGCTGTCAATTGCCATCTTTGCCTCGTATTGAGCGATACGCTCAGCTCTGAACGCCTCGTTTTTATCGGTGTATTCCTCAAGCTCAAATAGGCTACCAAGAACTGCTCTTTCTCTTTCGAGCTTAGCCTCGAGTAGTGCGATTTTAGCAAGAGCCTTTTCAAGCTCACCGTTTGATGCAGGAGCGCTTGGTGCTGTGCATGAGCTCTTAGCGTTAAGGCCAAGAAGGAGTGATAGTGTGATTGCGCTTGTTAGGCAAACGACGCCCAGAACTGCGTAGTTAAGACCGCCTGCGGGAAGTAATGCGCCAACAAGGGCAACAAGACCTGATACGATAAGTGCGCCAATGCCAATATAGCTTACGAGCTTCAAAAGGTCAAAGGAGCTCTTTTTCTTTGACTCTGCTTTAACCTCACGCACAGGAGCGCTTGGAGCTGTTGTAGCTACTCTGGGATCTGCCTTTTCTGACATAGGAGAGGGCTTCTTTTCCTCTTCTCTTGAGTTTAGATAGTTGTTTTCCATAATTAAATTCCTTTCGTATATTTACTACTTTTTGTAGATTATTTTACCTTTTTTGTTGGTGTATATACCTTATAGTGATTTGCGGTGCACGATTTTATAAAATCGCACTCGGCAATCTCTATTGTGTTTCCTCTGTCGGAGAAGAAAATATAGGTTGTACCCTCCTCGAATGGCGGGGCGTCACAATGCTCTGCTAAAATGCTTGAAATTCTCGGAACGCGAGCATTTTTCGCCACCTTTGCGCCACCCTCAATTACCCAATGCTTATCAGTTGAGATTAGGAATAGCTTTGAGCTTGCATCTGTCGATTTCGGCAAGAATATCGAGTATGCGCCATTTGAGTTTCGACGAAGCAATCTCGCCTCGTGCTTGGTGCGCCACTCCTTTATATCCTTTGCCATAGACATGAGCTCGGCTATCTCTTTAGCAGAGAAAGGATTTAAGCTAGCCCAGAACGCCTCGTCATATGAGCTGATAGGACGTCCCTTGTAAGATGCGTTTGGATTTATACGGAAGTATTCTTGACCACACGCCGAGCAAGCGCATCTATCTGCCCTTAGATTGAGCTCACTTCTTACCTCAACAAAGCCACAATACGGGCAAGCGAACTCCTTGGTTACATTTCCACCATCAAGACGCATATCGTGTGGAAGGAAGTTGTGAGTATCCACGATAATTGTAGTTGTATCTTCCTTTATTTTTGATAGCTCCTCTTGAACACCTGAAATGAGAGCCGCAAACGCAAGCCTTGCATTTCCGTTTTCCGGATTGGTAAGAGCTGTTTCGGTTTCTGAGAGCATTGTGCACATTTGCTCCTGCGAGAAGCAAATCGCCCTCGGGCCTGTGCTCTCAAGCTCGGCAACTCTCTCGGTGAGAGTCGAAACCGTATGAAGAAGGATATCAAATTTGCCTTGCATATATTCGATAATTTGGTCGCGATTGTCGCTTGCCTTCTTGCCAATTGACAAAATCTCGTTATACATTTGCGCCATCTGCTCGCCAATGGTATTAAGTGATGCCATTATTGTTACATTTTGGGCGTGGAGCTTAGCGCACTCGCCTTCAACGACGCTGACAATTCTGTCGCCCGTTTCGTCAAGCTTAGAGCTTAGCTCGTCAACCTTTTGGATAACAAGCTCCTTAATGCCCGAGCTAATCGCTGTTATCATTTCGCCGATTTGGTTGCGTGCTTGGATAATTGAGCCCTCAATGCGCTCGCCTTGGACATTCATGCACTTTTGCAAGAATTCCTGAGTTGCGACAGTTTCAACGAGCTGTGTTGCCATATCGTGAATATCGCTTACATCCTCACCAATCTCGTCGGTGCGCTCCTCTAATGCGTTTAGATGCTCAACGGTTGTGGCAATAGCCTCGGTCACCTGTGTCTTTAAAGCATCAAGACAGCCAAGGATTTTCGCCTCCTCCTCAATGCCCTTCATAACGGAATATGTAAGACCACACGCCGAGCAATGAAATTCGCCTGACGCCTCATTGAAATACAAGCGCTCGCCCGAGTATGAGCAATCGGGACATTTACGAGCCAAGAATTTAGGGCTAAACGCGCCAGAGCTGATTTCGGATAGGCTAATCTCGCCACCGCTTTCAGCGCCCATATGAGCGAGCCTTGTGCTGATAGCTCGTTCAATTGCGCCCTCAAACATTTCCTCAAGGCGCTCCTCGCTAACACCCTCATAGCCACATACAAAGCCCGCCATTTTATCCTCGAGCATTTCCATTAGGCCCTCAAATCTATCGCCCAAATCCTTATCGAGAATTTCTCTAAACAAGGATAGTAGCACCTGCTGACCTTGGTCAAGGTCACTTGCATAGCAGGAGCGAAGGAAGCTCTCTCTTGCTCCGTTTAGCATTTCGAGCAACAGCTCCTTATCCTGCTGAACCATCTTTTCAGAGTAGAGCTTAGATAAATTTAAGTATTTTTCGATATTTTCCTTATACATATAGTCGGTAAAGAGTGCAATTAGCGCCTTTCCGTCGCTACCCGACAAGGGAATATCCGGCATTTCAATTTCGCTTTCGTCGTTTACGGGAATAGGTGGTGGTAGCTGACCCTTTTTCTTAGCTCTTCTCACCTCACGCTCGTGGCGCTTTTCTTGCTTTTTACGCCTTTTAGCGCCTGCCTCCCATTCCTCGTATGCCTTTTCGCATTCGTCAAAGACTATATGCGCCTGCGCAAAGAAGTCTATCTTGTCAAGCTCCGTCTCAAACGGACAATTATCCGTCGAAAACATTTTTCCGCTTGCCAAGTCCTCATAAACCTTAGCGCCTCTTTTAAGACGAGCTCTTCTCTCTCGTCTAGCCTGAAGGAAATTCTCAGGCATATTACTAATAAGCTCGCCTAAAACATTACCCGCAAGACCGCCCAAAGCACCCGAGCAAGCCTCAACAATAGGTATTCCCGCCACCTGATCTATTACGACCGTTGAAACATCGATAGCGACATTAAAAGCGACCTTGATTTTGTTCCAAAGTTTTGGTAAAAATGGATGCATAATGTTTGAGGGGTGATAAGCGTCGCAATACTGCGTTGGGCTTCACCCACGACCTTGTCGTACACTAAGTACGCCATCGCCCGTGGCTTCCAGTCCGTCTTGTCTTGCTTGCTTCTAACCCCTCAAACTCTTTATTGCTTGAAAGAGGTTAGCCCCTATCTCCTTTTTATTTATTGATTTGTGGTTGAGCTTTGATAAGCTACATTCTTCTTTGTTGCTGTGGTGCGCCTCGAACAATTTGCTTCTAAAAGCTCAGGCCTCCTTCGATTTTTTTAATATAACTACTTCTACTATTTCGTTGCTCCTCGCTGACGAGGAGCGCTATGTATGTGTGCGCCTATTAATTTATGGCGCTTTGAGGTTATTTATTTTCTGCCCAGCGGTTTACGGTGTCCCAGATTTTTTCTGCGCCACTGACGACGGCAGTTGTGCCTTGGGGCTTATAGTAGCCCTCACGGATTTCGGCGAGCGCTTGCTCGATTTCGACAATGAACGGCTCGGAGTCCTCGCGAACGGTGATTGACGAGAGCCAATTCTTTGATTTCTTTAAGCAATCATATGCAAGCCTTCCAAGCTCCTCGACGCTCTCGAACACATCGGCGGTTGAAAGAAAGCTTGGTCCCCAATGGATTAGGTAATCGTCGATTTTTCCGCTGATTTTTGCAACCCTTTGCTTTAACGCCTCAATTTTTTTAGCGGTCTGCTTTTTCTTTGAGCAAAAAAGTCCCATTTTATTCCTCCTCGACACAAGCAAGAAGTGCTGAAAGCTCCGTTTTCGCCTTTGATGTATAAAGCGGAACGAACAACGATGCGCCTCTAACCAAGTCATTATCATTTAGATTTACGCTAAGCGAATGAACGCCGATACAGCGTCCGTTTGCCAGCAAAAGCGGTCCACCGCTAGAGCCTGCGTTTGCAGGTGTATCGCATCTTAGATATGATGCGTGCTCGTGATTATAATCGAGCTGGATTATATGTCCAAACAACGGAACGAGTGATTTGCCAAGGTCATTACCCAAAAGCACGACATCAGCGCCAACTCTGGCTTCCTTTTTGCTCTCGACAAGTGTGATTTCGTCTGCTCCGTTAGCTCTTGCGGTTGGCACTACTATTTTACATAGTGCTATATCGAGCTCATATGATGGAGCGATGGGCGTTATTTGATATTCCGAAACGCTATTTTTAAATGACGCTCTAAGTGCGAGTCTTGGCACGAGCGCTCCGTCTCTTTCCTCGTAGATGACATGGCGCGCGCAAAGCAAATAAAGCTCACTCTCGCTCTCGCCTTCCTTTTTACGAACAACAAAAGCAGTTCCTCTTGAGGAGCTTGAAAGCACCGCAAGCACACTTCCAAGTCGTTGGTCGGCAAGGTCGGAGCGTGACAGCGTCATATCCTCGGGCGTTGGAGCTGAGCAACGCTCGCACACAAGCACCTCGACCTCGTTTAGCTTAAGAGTAGTTTCGCCATACAGCTCTTCCTTATAAGCCTTGAAGGCGCTATCGCTATCAATTGCGCTCTTAAATTCCTTTATGCTCGGCTCGTCAAGGTCGCTAAATATTGCATTTAGCTTTGGCAAAAGCTCTGCCCTTAGCACCTCGCCAATTCCCTTTCCGTTCTCGTCATAGGCATATAGGTAGTGGGCTGTTCCAAACGGAAGCTCCACCGTTTTCATAAAATCAACAAAGTATTTTTCCTTGAAGCGCTTTAAAATCATTATATCAAAGCGAGCGACGCCATTTACACGCCATAGCTCCTCTTGTGATCTGTTTATGTACTTAAAGCCCCATGGAATTTCTATTCTCGCGTCTGCTCCGTCAGCCTCGCGATAAACGCATAACTTGAAGCTCTTGCGCGCTTTATCAAAGCTTTCCTCGCACGCAAAGCCTGCCCCAACATAAAACGAGGCGTCCTTGTCGCTATTTGGAATGAAAAATTCAGCGTAAAGCACCCCCGACGGAAGCGGAAGCGATATTCTCTCCTTGCTCATAATGCTCTCCTTAATTATATTTATATATACATAGTTATTTTAACATAAATTATTAATATAGTAAACAAATTTTGACTTATTTTTTAAAATTTGTGCAAATTATTCTAATTTCTCGACCTTTTGCACGCATTTCCACAAATTTTTTGTGCATTTTGCTAACAGCGTCAGACCACGGGGCAAAAAGCCTCATTTTATCTATATGAATATATATTATCACAACCATTTTATTCTTCGGTCGCATTTTTTGTGACAACAATGCTTCGCAATGCGAAGCAAATGCAATGCTACGCAAGTGCGGATGTGCGTACACCCCAAGAGTTCAAGCGAAGTGAAGAACGATTGGCTGGTGGTAGCCATGCAAGCGACCGAAGGGAGTCGCAATGAGGAATGAGGAATGAATTGTGCCTTTGGCACATGAATTGCAACTGCGTTGCATGAATTGAACGCAAGCGTTCATGATTTGCTCCTATGGAGCATTAATGCACACAAGGTGTGCAATTCATGACACAGAGTGTCAATTAATGGCATTAGCCGATTCGCGTGCGAAGCGCAATTCTTTTTGGTCGATATGTCCTAACGGACTCGATATGTTGCTAACGCAACTCGATATGTCAGCGTTGCTGACTCGATATGCTCCTGCGGAGCGTTTTGTTCGCCCACAGGGGCTCCCTGTTGGCTGTTGAGCCACCTCGACCGGAATTTGCCTCTCGACCCGCGTCGAGTGAATTGACACCTTGTGTCATGAAACTCTACACTCTCACAAGGCTAGTCTCCTTATTAAAAAATGATATCATGATATCAAAAATATAAGAGACTTGGGTATCAAAAACTCATGCAATTTGTGGCAATTCATAAGCTTTTTACAACAAGCGTTTCTATATTCTTGTTAAAAGTGATATCATGATATCAAAAACAAAAGGGAGCGTAAGTGGATTTGCCGTGAAATTATAGGGCACTTCTCCTATTTTCAAAGAATCTCTATTTTGGAAACAAGTGATATCATGATATCAAAATAATGGGGTTTGGGGGATGATTGTGGGACGGATTATTGGTCAATATGGATAAGGAAGCAAGGCTTGTTTTTAGAGTTAATGCAGAAAAAGCCCCTCTGAGTGAGGGGCGAAAATGTTTTTTATTTTTTCTTGGAAGCAAGATCCTTGAGAACGAGGTCGGTTATATATTCGTTAAAGCTATAACCACGAGTTTCTTCCTTTATCTCTCTTACTTTTTTCATAACCTTGGCATAAATTTCCTTCGGAAGTCTGACCGGTATCATAATTTTTTGATATGTAGGCGTGTTTTGCTTGTTCATAAAAATCTCCTTGTATTTAATCGTAATTTAACTTGCTAATATAATGATATCATACGCCCTAAGCCATGTCAATGCTTTTTTGATTTTTGATATCATGATATCAAAAATACAGGGCCTGAGCAGGCGGGGCGGTGACGAGCAATGACATGGGTTCTCGCTTTGCTCCATGAATTGTGCCTCTGGCACATGAATTGGCTGACGCCATGAATCGACACCTTGTGTCATGAAACTCTCCACTCTCACAAGGCTAGTACCTGTTTTTAAAACGATACCATGATATCAAAAATATAAGAGATTCGGGTAGCAAAAACTCATGCAATAGCTTTTTACAACAAGCATTTCTATACACTTATTAAAAGTGATATCATGATATCAAAATTAACAAGAGATTTTAAAACAAAAAAATGATATCATGATATCAAAAATACAGGGTCAAAGCAGGCAGGTCGGTAACGAGCAAGGACATGGGTTCTCACTTTGCTCCATGAATTGTGCCCTTGGCACATGAATTGGCTAACGCCATGAATTGCCTTCGGCGTGAATAGTTGCTGTGCAACATGAATTGGCTAACGCCACGAATTGCCTTCGGCATGAATAGTTGCTGTGCAACATGAATTGGCTGATGCCACGAATTGCAAAAAAGAGAGCTATCGGCTTGACCGATGCTCTCTTTTTTGTTTATTTGATTATTTTAGGCTATTTATAACATCCGATGAGTAGTCGCTGTCGCCACTATCGCCATTATCTCCGTCCTCGTCGCCGTTATCGTCGCCGTTATCGTCGTCGCTATCACTTGGGGCGTTATCGCCATCATCTGCGGGGGTTTCGTTTGCGGGTGTGTCGATAATTGGCTTTTCCTCTGCCTCAATTGCATCGTCGATTACCTCGCTATCGGGCATATCGAGGCTTGCGGGGGCAAAGCCCTCGTCGTCCTCGGGAGTGGGGGTATAATCAACAGGGACATTGGGGTTTGGAGCGACATCAATAGGCGCTTCAATGGGAGCTTCGGGAGTTACATCAATAGGAGCTTCGGGAGTTACATCAATAGGAGCTTCGGGAGCGCTTACATCGCTTGGAGTGTCTGAATTCGGTGCATCTGCGCTGTCAGCGCCATCGTCACCATCAAGCTTTCTAAGGTGAGCGCGACCGAGGTCGGTAATTGCTCTACCTCTGTTGATAATGGTAACAAAGCCGATTTTGATAAGGTACGGCTCAAACTTGCTCAAAAGCACCTTTACATCCATGCCCATCTTACTTGCGAGAGTGTCAGCGGAAACTACGCCGGCAGGGTCGGTTGCGATTGCACGGAGAATGTCGATATCAGTTTGCTCAAGACCGATTTCGTCAACGCCTCTAACCTTGAAATATTCCTCGAGAATATCCTCGGTGATTACGCGAGTGTCGATATAGTCAGCCTCGGTGAGAAGTCCGAGAACGATAGCCTCAACCTCACGGATTGAGCAACGGCATCTGGCGATACATCTCTCGATTAGCTCGTCGCTGATTTGAAGCTTTTTAGATGCGAACTTTCTCTTGAAGATGAGCATTAGCTCGTCATGTGTGTAGTCCTTTAGAGTAAAGGTTAGGTTTTTACAACGGTCTTGAATCGTGTCGAGAACATCCTGTGGGTCGGTGGTAGCGCCGATAAATGTGAATGCCTCAATTGGAATGTTGTGGTTGTGACCGCTGTTATCCATATAAATGAACACTCTGCTTTGAAGAAGTGTCAAAAGCGATGACTGAATTTTCTTTGGAAGAGCGTGAATTTCGTCGATACCGATTACAACAGGCTCGTTTGCCATTGAAATGTTTTGAAGGAATGCAAGGAATTGCTTTTCAGAGGTGTGTGAGCTTTGGAATTGTGACGCGTCAATCCATTCAAATCTAACGCCCAGCTCGTTTGCGATAATTTGCATAAGAGTTGTCTTTCCAAGACCGCGATTACCAAATAGAAGAATGTTTGAAAGGTATTTAATGCCTCTCTTCTTCGCTACTGCAATCTCCTTCTTTAGACGCTTTACAATGTCGGCTTGACCGATAAAGTCGTCGAGCATTTGAGGAGCTTTAATTCTGTTGGGGTCCTCTGCCTCCTCCTCTGCGACATAGCTATCGCCTGCATCGTCCTCGATTACGGGCATTTCAACCTCGCTCACAGTCTCGTCACCGTCATTTTCAGCCACAGGGGCGTAGGTTTCGCCCTCGCTTGCCTCGACGGGAGCGTCAGGTGTGACATCATCAACAGGAGTGTCGATGGGGGCTTCGGGAGTAGTATCAACAGGAGTTTCGGGAGCAACATCAATTGGCGCTTCCGGAGTAACATCAATTGGCTCTTCGCTCTCACCAAGGATATCGAACAATCCCGACGAGCCCTCGTCTGCGTCCTCGGATACAGGAGCAGAGCTTTCTGTCTGTGGTGGAGCAACGGGGGTGGCAGGAGTGGTAGCTACGGGCTCGGGCTTGGGAACATATTTGATTCCAAAGAACGCAAGCACTGCAGGGTCTCTTAGACCGTTTTGCTTCATTCTAGCCATGACATCGCTCATTTTAGCGTACAATTGCTTTGAGAGGATTTTCTCAACAATTGAGCCACGCTCAAATAGCTCCTCTACATATTTATAAAGCTTGTAGAGGTTTTCTATTGCCTCTGCGTCGTTTTCGCCGATAATTGTAGCATTACGAGCAGTAACATAGTACATTCTTAGTGTGTTTATATCCATTTAAAATTCTCCTTTAGAAGCTTAGGTTGTGCTTTTTCTTCCACTCGTCAAGTAGCTTTTTAACCTGATTCATTGGTGTTGCGTTAGTAAAGCCCTGCGTTTTTACGCCATTTACAGACACAGTAAGCGACTTATTGATGCCGACTACATATCCGTTACGGTCAAGAACTGGGCCACCGCTACAGCCGGGATTTGATGGCGCTGAGAAAACAAGGTCGCCACAGTTGTTACAGGTGTAGCTTACAGTTCCCGTAAAGGGGGCAATTCCCTGCGATACGGGATTTCCAATTAGAACAACCGCTGCGCCGGGGCGAAGGGTGCTATAATCGGGGATTAGTGGTAGAGTTGCAAAGCTCGGAAGGCTTGATGGGGTAAATCGACAGAGCGCAACATCGTAGGTTTCGTCTGCGTCGATAAATTTAAGCTCATACATTCTTCTCGAATCGCTAAAGCACATATATATCTCGTCGTGGAATTGGTTCTTATATTTGTCCGCAACTACGACATGGTGGTTGGTGAGCAAGAAGCCCTTATCGCTTATGATAAAGCCTGTGCCTGCACCACCGGGAACATGGACTGTAACAACGCCCCTTATGCTCTTATCGTACACAGCCTCGCTCCATTCCTGGTCTGCCCTTGGCATAACAGGCGGAACAAGCGCCTCGGGCGCTTTTGGCGTGACTATGGGTGGCACAGAGATTGGCCTTGTGGGCGCTGTGCCGACGCTATCACCCTTTGGCGTGGAGCTGATAGGTGGAGCTACCACCGGCTCGACAGGTGTCTCTACCTTAGGTGAGGTAGCTACGGGCTGAGTGGGTGTAGGCTTTGGTGTGACCGGTGTTGTAGGTCTTGGCGTGCTCTCGCTGGGTGGAGTTATCTTAACGGATTTGCCAACAGGCTCGCTTGGTGGTGTGGATACGATAGATATCTTGAAAAACGCACACACCTCCTCGTTAATTCCGTTCGACGAGAGAATGCTTATAACGCTCTTTATTTGGTCGATGGTGCTTCTGCACTTAGCCTTATCAACGATAGTTTTACACATTGGCAGAGTGTCGAGCAGATAGCCAAGACACTTGTAGAGCTGTTCACGACAGCCCTTTGGATTTTTCGCTATCGCAAATTCTCTTGCGGTCTTATACGCCAAAGCGAAGGGGTTTTGTGTAGCCATGATTAATTCCTTTATTAGTTTAGTCTGTTTTTAATGGATTCAATAAGGTCGAGAAGCGCCTTAATATCGCCCTCAAGCGAGTCGGCGTTAGTTCTTCTCTCCTCTTCCTCTTGACGCTCAAAATCAGCCATTAGGCGAGCCTGCTCGTCAAGATCCTCGATCCAACGCTTAACATGAGGCGGAACCTCCTTGCCACTTGCGATTAGGCCTCTTGCAACGCTCTCGTATTGAGCGAAGTATTCCTCAAGAGATTGTCCTGTCGCATAAGCGTCGTATCTAAATAGCTCCTCGTCGGAGGTTGAAAGTATGTAGTCCTTTAATACTGCCTCGCAGTCCTCGAGAGTAATTCCCACAGGTGGTGGAGCACCATTTGGCTTTAGATGGTAGAAAATCTCACGCTTCATGGCGAGGTTAGCCATCTGTCTGCACGCAGCCTTAATATCTGCGCCCGCATAGCCCTCAAAGCGTCTTGCAAGGAAGTCTAGCGTTACCTCGGGGGCAACAGGAATTTTAAGCTTTGCATTAGGGCCCATGCCGAGAGCGCCTGAAATAAGGTGCTTTCTAGCCACGAAGTCGGGCAGGGGCATATAAATTTTTGTTTCAAAGCGTCCGCCACGCATAATAGCGCTATCAAGCGCCCAAGGACGGTTTGTCGCTGCGATTATAATACGGAGCTGATTTGGCTTTGTTGTAGCCATAAATCCGTCCATATTTGTAAGGAGCTGAGTAAATTGCTCCTTTGAATGCCTTGATTCGTCATCGTCACGAGAGGTTGCGATAGAGTCGATTTCGTCAAAGAAGATAATACACTTATCAAGCTCTCTTGCCTGCTCGAACACCTCGCTTATAACCTTAGCGCCCTCGCCGACATACTTAGACATAACATCCTTTACCTGAACTACTGCAATCTTACAGCCAAGCTCACCTGCAAGGCACTTAACCGCAAAGGTTTTACCTGTACCGGGAGGGCCATAAAGCAATACCTGAAGACCAACATCAGAGCGATATCTTTTATAGATTTCTGCGGTTTCGGGAGCGAATGGTGCGAAAATGTTAAGAAGGAATGCCTCCTTAACCTTTTGAAGACCGGCAATATCCTTTAGCTTTAGCTTTGGAACATCGTCGCTAAACCACTTTGTTCCTCCACCGCCCTCGCCGTTTGCGCCACCGCCACCGTTTGCACCGTTTCCTGTGCTGTTTGCGTTAGCGTTAGTGTACTTGCCTGCCTTGTAGTTGGCAAGGAAGTCCTGAGCCATCTTTCCACACGAGATATAAACATTCTTCATCTCGGGGCGAATATCATTCTTTTGAGATTGCTCGGTTGCAATCTTTACAATCATGTTTGCAACGGGAACAGCCTCGTTATATTGCTTGGCTTGAAATTTAGCCTTAAAATCAGCGACATGCTGATTAAACATATCAAATATAGTTGCCATATAAACCTCTTATTTTAAGATTTGGCGAGCCGTTGGCTCTTGCTTGCCCAATTTATAAATTTGGAAAAAGGGCAAACAATAAATTGAATGCCCTTGATCAAGTTTCGATTGATTAAATAGTGCCGTTTCCGCCACCGTTTACATCATCCATCATGCCAAGAAGGTCATTGATGCCTGCGCCACCGGCGCTAGCGCCACTATCACCTGCGGGAGCGCTTGGTGAAGGAGTAGCTCCTGCACCTGCACCGCCACCTACGGTAGCGCCTGCCATGTTAGTTGCGGGATTTGTAGCGGGAGTTGTAGCCTCTGCGGTAACAGGAGTGGTTGCTACGCCACCAAGTCTTGCAGCGATACGAGCCTCGCGTCTTTCTTGACATCTCTTGAGAGTGTCGGCATCGCTCTGTCTTGAGCCTGTGTAGATATCGGTAAATCTCTTGCCCTTACCTGTTCTCATGTCATCACGCATGCCACGGATTTGCTGACGGAAGCGACCGAGCTTTCTTCTAAGAGCGTTAAAGCCCTTTGAAATGCCGGTAAGGCTGGGGATACCGCTGATAACCTTGTTACAGCCCTTAATGTATGCGGGGAGCTTGCTTACGCTATTGAAAGCAAGTGTGATATTTGCCATGCTACGAATAGAGGTTCTGATGTACTTGAACTCACGAGCCATGTCCTCCATGTCTGCTTGAACCTGGAGAAGCTCGTTTGAAAGCTCGTCATCGCCATTGAGCGCAGCCTCGTCAATTTCGTTATCAAGGCTTCTTGCAAAGCTCTCAAAGGTGTTAACTGCCTCGTCTATCTCTACGATAGCGTTAGCAATCTTTTCCTTTATTTTGAGTTCCTTTTCCATTTGTCTTTCTTCTGCTGTTTTCATTAATTTATTCTCCTTAAATAGTTAAACTTTGTAGGTTAGTAGCTTTCCTGTTAATAGGTCAGCTTGGATTGGTGTTTGTGTTTGGAGTTGTATTTGCGTTAGTGTTTGTGTTAGGTGCAGTAACATCGATAGGCGCTTCTGCGGTTGCGGTTGCTCCGTATCTTCTCTCCAAGCGCTCTCTGCGTGCGTGTGCATCTGTATTGAGGCTTCTTGAGGTGCGTGCAACATCTCTTGTTCTTCTTCTTCTCTTGCTTGATGCCTCGATTTTTGCAAGGATACGAGCATTCTCTTGGCTGAACTTCTTCTCAAGCTTTTCTACAAGCTGTAAAACGCTTGAAATCTTGTTTACATCACCAACTAGAGCCGGGAGTCTTTTCTCGGGAATGTTCTTGATAACGAATTTGAAATCGCCTCTTTCATAGAACATACAAAGTGTCTTGTGAAGGCTATCAAGAAGGTTTGCGCTTCTTCTAAACTGTGTCAAAAGAAGTCTGTGGTCCTCGATTGTTGCCTCAAGAGTTTCTATTCTGTCCTGAAGGTCGTCGATTTCTGCAAACTCAGCGTCCGGAATTGACTCAAGAGGTCTGCCTCCAATCTTTGCAGCAACGAGAGCGTCAAGAGTTGCAAGCTCGCTCTCCATCTTCTTAATTTGAGCGTCAACATCGTTTGCGCGCTTTTCGTAGTCCTCGCGACAATCAACAACAACGCCTATTTCATTCATCGCTCTTTCTTGTGGTGTTAATCTCATGGTATTTTCTCCTTTTGTTTGTTTATGTTTTAGTTTTTAAATCAATTTTAATCACCTCGTATGCTCCTATTATAGCGTACAAGGGGTGTGTGATGGTCACAAAATTGTGACAATTTATAAGTCTGCTTTACTACATTTCTCTTTCCTTATCATATGTGATTAAATTGTACGCGACAAGGTGCGCTTTACAGCGTTAACCTCGGTGTATGTAACCATTTTAAAGCATTCCAAGGCGAGTGCGGTCGCATTTTTTGTGACATATGATATTTTTTAAACGGATAATAAGAAAATTTTGTAAAACTATCACATAATAATATTAACATTTTAATAAATAAATGTCAAGAGATTTTGTTTGATTTCTACCTTATTAATATAAAAAATTAAAAAAATCAACATTTTTTCGCGCGATAAAGGCTCGTTCGACAAGCACCCCTAAAAACTTGCCAAAAAATGCCAAATAAAATATTATCATTTATTACCCGTTCTAAACGCTCAAAACAAAATTTTATTTGACAGCGCGCTTCGTCAAGCTTTGCCGTCGAGAAATGTTAAAATGGATATGGAAAAGGCAAAAGCAAGGTACAAGGGCTTGCTCTTGTCGCTTGTCTTTTCCGTCGCAAATGCGACAAAATTTCAAGGGGCGCTCGCCTCGCTTGTGCTAGTGCGTGGGCGAGTGCTTTGCCTTGGCAAAAAAAGAAAGGAGAGGTAAGGAAAGGAATGGGTATTTATTACCAAAAAATGCCAAAAAGCAACGAGGAAGGAGTGATTTTATCAATAGAAATCAGCAAGATTAGCGCAAACCCAAATCAGCCACGCAGAGCGTTTCCCGACGATGCGATTTTGAAGCTGGCGGATAGCATTCGACAGTACGGAATTTTACAGCCCCTGTGCGTTAGACGCATGGGCGACGGGTACGAGCTAATCTCGGGAGAGCGTCGCTTAAGAGCCTCAAAGGAGCTTGGAATGACTCATGTTCCGTGCGTTTTGATGGAGATTGACGAGTGTCAAAGCGCTGAAATTTCGATTATTGAGAACCTAATGCGTGAAGACTTGAACATATTTGAGCAGGCGATGGCTATCGAGGCGCTGATTGATACATACGGTCTTACGCAGGAGCAGATAGCAAGAAGGCTCTCAAATAGCCAATCGTTTGTGGCGAACAAGCTTCGCTTGCTCCGTCTTAGTGAGAGCGAGCGTGAAAAAATTCTCGAAAATGGGCTAACCGAGCGCCACGCGAGAGCACTTTTGCGCATTTTAGACCCCGAATTGCGTGATAAGGTGCTATCAAAAATCATCGAGGACGGACTTAATGTAAGTCGCACCGAGGAGCTAATCGAGCAGATTTTGAGCAAAAATGACCCCAAAAGAGCCAAAAATCCTACGCCAATAAAGGATATGAGGTCGTTTTATGCGTCAATTGATAGGCTTATAGACTCGGTCAAGCTTTCCGGAATAGACATAAAAAGCCGAATTGTCGAAAGCGACACCTTCACAGAGCTGACAATTCTTATTCCAAGCACCGACACAGAGCCGGCGACGGTGTAAATCGAGTGAGGAATGAGGAGTGAGGAGTGCGGAATGCGTAATGAGGAATGCACACAAGTCGATATGTCCTAACGGACTCGATATGTTGCTAACGCAACTCGATATGCGCTTCGTGCTCGATATGCTCCTGCGGAGCGTTCGGTTTGCCACCGGTGGCTCACCGGCTTCGTTGGTGTGTTGCAATTTTGGCCATACAAAAGCGGGATATGGCTCTCGACCCGCGTCGAGTGCGGATGTGCGCACACCCCAAGAGTTCAAGCGAAGCGAAGAACGATTGGCTGGCGGTAGCCATGCAAGCGACCGAAGGGAGTCGCAATGCGGAATGAATTGTGCCTTTGACACATGAATTGCAACTGCGTTGCATGAATTGAACGCAAGCGTTCATGATTTGCTCCTGTGGAGCATTAATGCACACAAGGTGTGCAATTCGTGACACGGAGTGTCAATTAATGGCGTTAGCCAATTCATGTTGCGCAGCAACTATTCACGCCGAATTGTTTCACATGAAACATCAAATTTCCACGAAAAAGGGCTAAAAAACAAGAAAAAGTGATTGTTTCACATGAAACAATCACTTTTTTAGTGCAAATTGAGCGTTTTTATAACAAAACAGTAAAACACCCCACCCCACCCGAAAGGTCAAAAGCCACTAATGCTTCACATGAAACAATCGCCTTTGATGTAAATTGCGTAATTTCTGTGACAAAACAACGAACACCCCCTCGCCCAAAGTCAAAAGCTAATGTTTCACATGAAACAATTGATACTAATTACCACAATTGTCGCAAAACGGATTGCTTTTTCGTGGTTAAACCGTATTGCGTGCCATCGACACTCTCCCCTTCTGTACCGCTCTGAGTAAAGATTTCTTGTAAAAGTAAATGTTTCATGTGAAACAATGACTTTGCCAAATCAACTGTTTTCTTCCAAGATGTGCCTGTAAATGCCTACAAAAGCGCCACTGCAAGCCGAGTTTTCCACATTCACGAGTAGGGGGCGTGGAAAAGAGGTTAAAAGAGGTTGAGGGGCAAAAAGTCGCTTGACAAAAGGGCTTTTAGGGCTTTTAAACGCCAAGGCTCACGAAAAAACAGACAAAATTGCTCGCAAGGTGTGGAAAACTCCCCTTGAAAGTGGAAATGTCAAGCAAATGTAAACAAAGTCAAGAAAACAGCCGAGAACGCCTAGAATCCGAACAGAGCTTGCTCCAAAAGAACTAGCTTGTAAAAGGAAATCCCTCGTTAATCTCCTCTTTACAGACGCTCAAAATAAGTGTGCAAAATAGCTTTGAATTGTGCGAGGCTCTCAAAAAATAGCATTTAACTATACTTTTTTAGCGAGAGCTTTAAGGTAAACCTACCAACAAATAAACGATTTTTAAGAAAATTTGCCTGTTTTTATACATATATAATTAAAAAGGAACAAAAAGGGGGGCAACAACTAGAAATTTATTTAAAAAACCTCTCTAAAAGGCTAGAAAAAGAGAGTCTGCGCCGGCGCTTGATGAGGCTTGAATGGTTTTTCTAGTAATTTGTATTTAAAATAGAGTCTTTTAAATGCTTTTGTAGCGTAAATTACACCTAGCAAGAACAGAAATTTTTGGTTTGATTTTAATTTTCACATGAAATTTAATTATAAAAAGCATATTTTGGTGCGAGAAAATGACCCTTTAAATCTGGTTGGCGTGTATTTCTCACTTAGAAAAAACAGAGCTTTTGCGTTTGTATTGGGCTTTCGCATGGGAATTAGGCGCAGAGAACAGAATTTTCATGTTTGATTTTAAGTTTTTTACATGAATTGGGTACAAAAACAGAATTTTTGTGTTCGATTTTAAAATTTCTCATGAATTTTTTAGGCACAGAGAACAGAAATTTTCAGCTTGATTTGGAAAAAACGAGAAATTTTCACTTGATTTTTAAGGCATCAATTAGTACGGAAGACTTAAAATGAAAATTATTTTTGAGTGGATTTTATCTGAGCTTGAGAGCTTTTTAAATGCTTTTTGCGCGATTTTTGAGCAAATTTTGCAATTTTTTGGGGCATATCTGCCCCTACCAAATTTTCGCAAAACTAAATCGGCTTGGCAAAAGGGTTTTCGGGCTTTTGCCCTTTTTTAGCCTTATATTGCGCATTTTTATATATAAATATTGTGACTTTTTTCTCACACCCCTCTGATTTTGCATCGTAATTTTTTTGCGAATTTTAATGATTTTTTTGCGAATTTTCATGCGATTTTTTTAATTTTTGGCGTTTTTGAATTTTGTTTTCTAAATTTTTCTCGTGATTTTTTGGAAAAATTGGTGCAAATTTAGCCTTATTTTAAGGAAATTTTCTCTTTTGTTCAAGCTTGAAAATGACAAAAAATGACAATTTAAAGCATGAGCCAAAGCAATTCTAACCCCACAAATGTCCATTAAGAGCCGATAAAGGAAGCTTAAAGAACCGTTAAAAGAGCCTTAAAAAAACCATTAAAGGAGCTATTGAAGAGCAATTAAAAGGTCGTTGCTTGAAAAAATGGTTAGCTCTATTTTTTGCAAATGAGAGCGACACGGTCTTGGCAATTTTTTAATCCGGGTGCTTTTGGGGCGCTAAATTATAATTTTCTGTATTTGCCTATTGACTTTTACAACGCGTGTGTGCTATACTTTATATTAGAATAAGCTTTTTTGGTCGGGGTTTTTCCGACTTGATTTTGACCGATTTTTGAGGGCGGTCGTTTTTTAAAAGCGCAAAATGCCCTAAAATCGCGCTAAATCGACTGATATCGAGGTAACAATGTCACAAATTATTTCCTTTGTAAACCAAAAGGGCGGAGTGGGAAAAACCACCTCTGCGATTAATACTGCGACGATGCTTTCGGTAAAGAATTTTAAGGTTTTGCTAATTGATATGGACCCACAGGGAAGCTCGACAAGTGGCGTCGGAATAATGAAGAGTCAGCCGAAAAATACCGCATATGAGGTTTTGATTGGCAAGTGCGATATTCGTAGCGCAATAATTGAAACGCGCTTCAAGAATTTGCACATTATTCCCTCGAATGTGTCGCTTGCGGCAGCGGATTATGAGCTAATCTCCGAGGTAGGTCGAGAGTTCTTTCTCAAAAAACAGCTCGCCACACTCATGAACAGTTGCTCATATGACTACATAATCATTGACTGTCCACCATCAATCGGCCTTATAACGATAAACGCCCTAAGCGCAAGCAATTCAATAATAATTCCCCTTCAATGCGAATATTATGCGCTCGAGGGGCTTTCACAGCTGATGCTCACAATAAAAAAGGTTAAACAGCTCTATAATCCACGCCTATTTATCCTTGGCATATTGGTTACAATGTTTAACTCACGCCTCAAAATCTGCAATCAGGTTCACGAGGAGCTGAAAAAATACTACGAGGACAAGCTGTTTAAAACGAAAATTTCACGCACAGTAATGCTTTGCGAAGCGCCAAGCTATGGCGAGCCGATTTATTACTATGCAAAATATTCCAAGCCTAGCCTTCAATACGAGGCGTTGGCGGAGGAAATTATATCACGAACGGGAGGATTTTTAATATGAAGAGAACAGGTCTTGGCAAGGGACTGGAATCCATCTTTGCCGATAACTATAATGAAAAGCCCGAGAGCAAGACAGGAGATGGCATTTCAAAAATCAAGCTCTCGCAAATTGAGGTAAAGAGCGACCAACCAAGAAAGTATTTCAACACCGAGGCGCTCGAGGCACTTGCTGACTCAATTTCACAGCATGGCGTTCTTCAACCGATTTTGGTGCGCTTAGTTGAAAGTGGCTTTTATCAAATTATCGCAGGTGAGCGCAGATATCGTGCAGCGAAGATGGCAGGCCTTAGCGAAATCCCTGCAATTATAATTGACGCAGACGACCTCAAAACTGCTGAAATTGCACTTATTGAAAATCTTCAAAGAGAGGACTTAAATCCCTACGAGGAAGCGCAGGCTTATGCATCGCTTATGCGTGATTTTGGCTTGACACAAGAGGAGCTAAGCGCAAGAATCGGCAAATCTCGTAGCGCAATTGCGAACACGCTTCGCTTGCTCGACTTGCCCGACGATGTGCTTGAAATGCTCAAAACGGGCGATATCTCGGCAGGCCACGCAAGAACCCTTTTGGGACTCAAAAACAAGGACGCTATCGTTGATGTAGCGCTCAAAATTCTTGAAAGCTCACTCTCTGTAAGAGATACAGAGGCGCTTGTTAAGAAGCTCAATCGCCTTTATGAGCTGTCAGAGCAGGATCCTGAGCCTGAGACAATCAAGGTTGACTATGTTGGCGACCTCGAAAGACGCGCAAGGGAGCTTTTAGGACGCCAAATCAAGATTAAGGCTAAGGGCAAGAGCAAGGTTGTTCAAATCGAATTTAACGATAACGAGGACCTCGAGGAGCTACTTGTTAAGCTCTGTGGCAAGGGAATTATCGAGGGCGTGCTATGACCCTTCTTAGCACCTCGAAGTATCTGGGACCACTCATCACAACTCAAATGATAGTTTGGGGCTTTTGCATTGGCGCAATTTTGGCGTTTACGCTTTACTTCTTCCAAGCCCATGTGCAAGGCTCGCTTGTGCGAAAATTGCTTAGCTGTGGCGTGGGCGCTGATAATGCAAAAACTCTTGACGAGCTTGGTAAAAATAATGCGTTTTTTAGACACTCCCTAAGGGATAATAGCACTCTTAGAAGAGTTGTTAGCGTTTATGGCGGAGCGCTTGTGCTTGATAGCGAGGGCGAGGCTGATTTCGCTCTTTCACGCTTTTATATCGACGAGAGCGCACTCGAAAAGGCGACAAAAAGGTTTACTCGTGATGTGAAGCTTTATATGTATATTATCGGGCTTGTGGCGTGCGTTGGCGTTGGAATTGGAATGCATTTTCTGCTTCCGTTCATTCTGTCATTTTTGCCATAAGAGTCAAAAAAACGCACCCTGTGTCGAATTTAGGGGCGTTTTGATGGTAATTTAGTTCTTTTTTGCTTGCTTTTCTTCTTATAGCAAGAAAAAGCAAGAAAATTATAAAAAACAGGAGAAAAAAATGAAGAAATTTTTTGCTGAATTCAAAAAATTTATCACCCGTGGTAATGTTCTCGACATGGCTGTCGGCGTTATCGTAGGTGGAGCGTTTACTGCAATCGTAAACGGACTTAGCAATTTCGTTTTGAAGCCACTTATCAACTGGTTCTTGGCTGTTCTTCTCGGCAAGGACGCTCTTAGCGAGCTGTTCACCTTCCTAAGAACCGCATACACAGTTGACGCAGAGGGTCAAACAATTATCGACCTTGCTAACTCAATCTACATTGACTGGGGCTCACTCATCAATGCAATCATCAACTTTGTCATCACCGCGTTTGTTCTATTCTGCATCGTTAAGGCTATTAATAACCTTAAAGAGCCAAAGCCCGGTAAGATATCCAAGGAGGATAAGCTTGCTATGAAGGCTAAGGGCATTAAGCTCAAGGATAAGGCAGCAGTTGAGGCGTACTTCGCTGAAAAGGCTGAGGCTGAGGAAAGAGCAAAGGCTGAGGCAGAGGAAAAGGCTCGTCTTGAAAGAGAGGCTAATCCAACAGCAGAGGACCTTCTTAAAAAGATTTTGGTTGTTCTCGAAAACAAGTAAAGAAAAAAGAGATTTGCGAAAGCAAATCTCTTTTTTATGCGCTCTAAAACCAATCGTTAATGACTCGTATTCCTTTTTTGCGTGCTTTTTCTAAAAGCTTATAAGAGCAAGAGGCATTATGCGTAACATACGATACGATAATGTCCGCTTTTTTTAGTAACCATTCATTCCTTTTTACAATGGCGAGGTGGCGAGGAGCAAGCTCTTGGCCCTCGGGGAAAATTGTGTTCTCTTGCTTGCCATTTAAGGCGTGCTCATTTATGTATGAGAGAATTATGCTATATCGCGCGCTTGATTTTTTGCAAAGCTCTTCTAAAATCGTTTGAACCAACAAATCAAAACGACCATTGTTGCCAACAAAAAACTCGTTCACGCCCTCGTTAATAAGCCTCTCAAGTGTAGATTGTAGGCTCGCTTTTATGGCGTCGGGAGCGTCCCTGTGTCCAAAAAATACGCAGTTCATAAGAATACCTCTTAGTTTATTAATTTAGTATACTTATTTTAAGTATACTATCAACATTATATCACAAAATAATCTTAAAATGTACTTAAAATAAGATTTTTTGAGGTATTTATGAGAAATAAGAAAAACAAGCATTTGGGAATAGAGGTAGATCCCGAGCTACATTATAAGCTCCATTACATTTCAAAGTATTATGGTCGCTCAGCAAATGGGGAGATTTTGTTTTTGATAAGACAAGCGATAAGGGAATTTGAGCTTCAAGAGGGAGAAATTGAGTACCCACCAAAAGCTGACGAGGAAAAGTAAAAATGGCACTCGCTCGAGTGCCGTTTTTATTTATGTATGCTTGCATTGTAAATTAAATAGTTATAGTTAAGCCGTTTTCGCTTTTGCTTGATAGCGTGAAGGTCTTTTTTATCGTTTTTTCGTTTGAGGTGATTTCAATTTCGTAATCACCGTAAAAGCCCCTAAAATCCACACATCCCTCGCCATTTGAGGTCAAATCAAGCTCGGTGCGCCATTTTTTGTTAATTAAGTTATCAAGCACGAGATAAGCGGGCTTGGGAGTCAAATCAAAACGCAATAAGCCACCGTAATAGACATTTTCTCCAACGGACATATTTCCTTGCGACCACCTGATTGCCTCGGGAGTAGGATTTTCAACATAGGCATAGCCATCGACCAAATTCCAATAAATGATTTGCTCCATTGCGGGATGCGAAAACCAAATTGTATATAAATATTCAAGTATTTTGCCTTGAATTTCCTCGTCGCGTGTATCGCTTGAATAGGCGGGGATTGTAATCTCGGTTACCTGTAAAGGCTTTGAGAAGCCGGCGTATAAGTTCATATGGTCATAAAGACAAACGGGATTATAAAGATAGCTTGATTTGGTAATTTCAGACTCCCTGCTTTCAAACACATGGAATTGCGCTCCGATAGCATCAATTCTTGCGCCCTTGAGCATATTCGCTTCGATGTAAGCGTAATAATTATCGGTTGAACGACAATTTTCGCCCCAAAACGCTTCCGTATATTCGTTTATAACAAGCTGATTTCTCGGAAAATGCCTTTCGGCGAGCTTAAAACACCATTCTATGTAATCGTTTTCGTTATAGAACGCGGTTATGGCGGAATCGCGCCTCCAAAGCATTTCGTTGGTTACTTCAATAGTCGGAATTTTATCCGCATATCTGTCTGCGATTTCCTTGTATCTTTTTTCAAGCGCTTCCTTAATCTCATCAACCGTTGCATCGGATAGCCATCGGGGGAAGTGACGCTCATATGCAAGAGCGTGCTCTCTTGGCTCGATTCCGTTTTCCTCACAGTATTCCATACACAAATCAACGGGAGGACGGCGATAGTATTTTTCCGAATTTTTATCATATCTCAGCTTGCCCCTCTCCGGCTCGACGGAGCTCCAATAAAACGGAAGGGTAGCCATGTTGAAAATGCGCTTAAAATAGTCCTTATAAAGCTGATTTTTATCGTCGGTTTCAAGCTCGTCAAGCAAAAACAGGTTAGCGCCGAATTTGAATTCGTGCTGAAGCTGCTTGATTTTAATTTTCGCATCAGGTACGGTATTTCCGTTTTCGTCAACTATAAAAACGGTCATATCCCCCTTGCGATATTTTTCGATGTTTGGATAAATCACATTTTCAAAAAAGCCCTCGTTGGCTTCAAAATGTTCAAGAACCTTTTGTCTGTCCATAATAATACCTCATTAAAGCTAAGTGGTGTGCTTTTTTATGTATTCCGTGGGTGAAACACCTGTTTGAGCTTTGAATTGCTTGCTGAAAAAATACACATCGGAAAAATTACACATATCAGCAATTTGACTAACAGAATATCTATGTGTCATCAAAAGCTCGCAAGCATAATTCACCTTCTTTTGAATTATGTATTTTTTAACCGAAAGCCCGAATTTCTTTTTGAACAATCTTTTCAGACACGATTCGCTTATACCGCAAACAGACGCCAAATAGGCGTTTGTCAGGCTTTTGTACAAAAAGCTTTGTTCTATTTCATTAACTGCCGGAAGGATTTTTAAATATTGCTCAGCGGGCAAATAATTGCTTTTTTGGATGCTCGAGAGAATTTTATATAGCAAGGACAGGCTTTCAAAATAATATCCTTCTCTTTTGCTGTTCCAAACAGAGAATATCTTTTTGAACAGAGAGCCGATGTATTCATTGTTGCCGGATCTCACAGCAAAAGCAACATCTGATATCGGCTTATCGGTGCTAAAGAAAATGTCAATACATTCGCCTAATTTTGAACGCTCTATTTCATATTTAGAAGCAGTTCCGCAGGGAAAAAAGCGTATAGTATTAGGCGATACCTTCAAGACAGTATTACCAAAATAGACTGTATACTCTCCCGAAAAATCAAAGACC
The DNA here is from genome assembly GCA_017408585.1 of Clostridia bacterium. GTDB lineage: Bacteria > Bacillota > Clostridia > Oscillospirales > CAG-272 > RGIG2000. The sequence continues at coordinate 38,299 of JAFQUJ010000013.1, forward strand.
AATTCATTAAATTCAAGCGTGCTTGAATATTTTTCCGTGGTTTGTTGCTTTTTAAACAAAAGAACACGCTCTATTTTGGTAACAATAAAATCATCTTTCATACAATCACCTCATATAAGATTATAAATTATTTTTGTAAAAATTGCAACTTGACTAAACTATATTATAAAAAACAATGGTCCAAAAATACAAATTGACCTAAAAATCCATTTAAAAAATTATTTTGATATATTATAGTAATAATGAATAATTATTTGAATAAAGGAGCTTTTATGAAAAGAAAATTGTTTTTAGCCTGTTTAATAGCGGTAATGCTTGTCCTCGTGCTTGGGATTTATGTAAGCGCAGAGGAAATAAGCACGCCGAGCTATGACAGGACATACACCATTGATAATGTAAGCTATCCTCTTTGGGAACAGGATAGCGAGGGCAATTACCACCCTTTAATCTGGTATCTGAATAGCGATAACGAAATGTGTAGCGTTTGGGCTGACGGTCAAAAAAACGCAAGGGGCGCATATGTAGAGCTTGCTTGCTCGGGAACTCAGCTTTCAAAGGTGACGGTTCGTGAAAGCAACGGAGCGACCTATGAAAGTCACAGCTCGTTTGTTTTAGTCAATTTGAACGGTGTGGAGCTGACCTATCAAGGAACCAAATACCCTGTTAAGTATATACGCTTTTCAGTTTTTCACACAGACACCGCCACTAACGGTAGTACATCCTATTACTATAACGAAAACAGCGTATTAAAAGTAGTTTTTTTACCGCAAACTATCAGCCAAATAGGTTATCACGATGGCAAGGTGGTTCAAGGTGCGGCGAATACTATATTTTATTCGTTTTCTAATTGCACGGCTCTTGAATATGTTGAGTTTCATTCCAATACCGTACTTAACGATAATACACTAAACAGGGGAGGCTTTACAAATTGCAAATCATTAAAGGCAATCTCGCTTCCCGATAGCATTAAAATATTTGGAAATGCTGCATTAGCCGGTTGCACAGCCTTAGAGGCGGTGTATCTCCCAAGCTCGCTTGCGACTCTTAGTAGCGCAGGAGACCCGTTTGTAAACAGCGACAATATGTACTTTGTAAGCAGTCCGTTTACAATGAATTCGGCAAACGATGTGCCGAGCAAGCCCGAGCTGTACTATTTTCCGCAAGAGCTTACAAGCTTTGGAGCGGCGGTTCTTCCTTCCAATGTAAACAAGATAGTGGTAATTAGTGAAAAGGTAACATCACACTCAACAAAAATGTTTGCGCTCTCGGGCGTTGAAACTGTGGTTTATCTTGGCAATATGACATCCTTTAGCTTAACGAAAGCGCAAAGCACCGCCTTAAATGTTCTTATGCCTAACACAACTAATGTGCCGACGGTGTCAGCTACGGGAAACACCAACGGCTCTGCGGTATATCTATGCAAGATGGGCAAAAGCTTCGTATTTGACGAAGGCGCTTGGAAGGATGAAGCAGTTCACATTGAGGATCCGAGCAAATCGTTTGTATCAAAAGAGGCTAACTGTGTGGATAATGCCAAAAAGGCTACGACCTGCTTCTGCGGAGCATATATAGGAGAGGTGGAAATAGAAAATTCACGCGATAGCGAAAAGCACGATTTGGAAAACGCAGCAGTAGTAAATATTACATATGCCGATTTTACTAAAACGGGCTACAAAACACTCAAATGTAATAAATGTGATCTCGGAATTAAATCGGGGGAAGCACAGCCGATTTTTATTTGCAGTGGCTATTCGACGAACGCAGATAATAGCGGAATTGCAACAGGCTTTTACATCGATCACGATAGTCTTTGGGAATACGAAAGCGTTAATGGCAAAAAGATTACCTTCGGGGTTGTAGTGTTCAATCCAAAATATCTTGATGCTGATACAATATTTACCTCTGACGGAAAAATTAACGCAGCTAAGGGTGCGCTTCAGGTGGAGCTGGATCTTACATATTCGCATTGCAATATCTCCGTTTTCGGAATGAGTATTGATAATGCGGAGCACGCTTCGCTCGAGCTTGTCTTCGCAGGCTATGCCTATGAGGGAGAGGATAGGGAGAATGTCCAAATATTCCAAAAGGATTACGCAGGCTTATCAAGCTCGCCAATGGCAAGCAAGGTTACAAGAGGAAGCGATGTTCTTTATACGATAAAGATTCAAAGCGTAATCAATCCCACTCAAATGACAACAGGCAAAGAGGGCTTGGAAGAATTCAAATAAAAATCGGTCGGTTTTTATATCGACGAACAGAAAACAAATAGCAAGAATAGAGGGAGCTTCCCGTTTATTCTTGCTATTTTTGTTTTTGCGTTTAATTCACGCCCACAGGGCTATTCATGCGACTTGTCGCAATTCGTGACGCAAGGCGTCAATTCATGGCGTCAGCTAATTCACAAGCGCTCGTCCGACGCGCCGACAAGCAAGAAATAATAGTTATCGGCAAGGTAATTATAGCCACAGGGGTTGCCCTCCTTAGTGCGCCAATCTATGCTTTGACAGTAGCCGGGCATAAGACCTGTGTGCGTAAATTCCTTTTCGTAGGTGTTGAGAATGGTAAAGAAAATCTTGTCTGCCTCGTTCTTTAAGCCTGTTTTATACATAGCTTTAAGGAAGCAATAGCCATTCATGCCACTAAGACCGCCGTTTTCGTAGCGTCCCCAATCGGTCATGCAAGGCCAATCACCCGTGTCTGCTTTACCGATTGGCTCGACATTTCCGGGAATACCATAGCGAAGGTCGCCATAGCCCTGCTCGTCCATCTTTTTTAGCAGGCTTTGGAGCATTTGTCTGCCTAAATCCAAAGGCACAAGCCCCTCATTTATCGCCATAGCGCAAGCGAAGGTGAACGCATAATCATGCACCTGCCCATCACGGCTTATCCACCCTGCCATAAGAGAGGTTTTGGGGTTGTAGAAGGTGTCAAAGAAGGAGCGCTCGAATTTATCCAGAAAATCAATATAGCCCCTTGCCTCGTCTGCACGCCCGATTTTGACAAGAAGCTCGCTAAGCTCCACAAACGCCCTATGACATAGGCAATTAAAGTAAATATCCTTATGCCCAAAGGCGAAATTATCCCACCAGTTGCGCTGACGATAGCCCAGCTCGCTCTCCTGCTCCATGTAATCGCCGGGGAAGGTCACCTCTATAATTCCGTCGCTGTCTGTGTCGAGCGACATAAGAAAATCAAGAGCTTTTTTCGCATAGGGAATAAGCCTTTTCGCAAAGGGCAAATTCCAGCTTGCAATTCCCGCAAGCGCAATCACCGCGCTCGGCGTAGAGTCGATAAAATCACACATGGGCCTTGCTTTTGGCTTGTCATAGTAATCAAAATTCACCTCGCCGTCGGGGGCTTGGCACTTTTTGAAGGACTGCTCAATCTGTCTTTCAAACACAGAGCGAATGAGGGCAAAAAGCTCGTTTTCGCCACCCATAGCTCTTAAAAGGTCGCTCTTCATGTGAACGCTTAGATGCCCCGTACCGTTTAGATAAATGTTGTCACCCATATCAAAGCGCTCACGATTGAGGGCAAAGGAGTTGAGCCAACAGCGCTTAAAGCCATTATAGCGAGGGTCGTCCTCGTTTTTAAGAGCCGGATATTGCTCGGGGAGCACCTTAAAGCTCAAATTCACACACTCGTGCGAGGATTTCGTCTTGATTGTTATTTTTGACGAGCCGAAATTAAGAGCATACATATCCCTGTGACCCACATCGTAATTAAGATAGCCTAGGCTAAGCCCCGAATAATCACCCGATTTTGTCAGCTCCTCGATAGCGTAAGCGTCATCACAATCGGCGCTGATTTCAAGCAAGCCAAAATCGGGAAAATGAACGATAAGTGGCAGGGCGTATTTGGTTTTAAACAAAACGAGGGGGTTCTTGCTCCTCATATGGTGAGGCGCTTTTTTCACGCTCTGCGACCAAATTGTAGGCGGAGCAGTTTTAATAGATAGATTGATGGTAAACAGGTCGCCCCTCGGCGCTCCCTTCAGCGCAAGCGTCATTTTTCTTTCTCCGTCAAAGGCGTACTCGGCGCTCTCACCGTTTTCGCCCTTAAAGGTGACTAAATTGTCGCAAAAATCGACACATCTCGGCGCTTTTTTCTTAAAATTGCCAATTGTCGCTCCGTGCGAGGGAAGCATCAAATTAAAGGTTGTGTGACGGTCCTTCTCGCGCCCACCCGAGTCAATTCCCATAAAGGCAAGGCGTGCGTTTTCCGTGTCAATTGCGACGGAGATAAAGTCGCTGTTAAAGGTAGCATATTTCATATGTAATCCCCCCTGTGCTTTCTCATTTTCATGATATCATATAAGGCTCAAAAAATCAAGCGATATATAAAATTACACGCGCCCACGCCAAAAAATGAAGCAAGGTGTTGCTTTTGAGGCTCAAATATGATAAAATGTAAGCAGAAAAATCGTAAGAGGTGCGAAATGGCAAACGAATTTTTACCAATAACAAGAGAAGAATGTGAAGAAAGGTTCGGGGGAGCGCCCGACTTTGTATATGTAACGGGTGACGCATATGTGGACCACCCGTCCTTTGGCACAGCCATAATTTCAAGAGTGCTTGAGAGCGCAGGCTTCAGCGTTGCAATACTCTCCCAGCCTGACTATAAATCGTGCGAGGAATTCAAGCGCTTTGGCAAGCCTCGCCTTGGCTTTTTGGTAAGCGCAGGCAATATTGACTCAATGGTTGCGCACTATACCGCATCAAAGAAAAAGCGCTCGTATGACTATTATTCTGCCGGTGGCAAGATGGGTAAGCGCCCCGACCGTGCAGTTATCGTGTATTGTAATCGTATTCGTGAGGCGTATGGAGATGTACCGATTATTATTGGCGGTCTTGAAGCGTCACTTCGTCGATTTGCTCACTACGATTATTGGGATAACAAGATAAGACGCTCAATTTTGGTCGATAGCCGAGCCGACATTCTCACCTATGGCATGGGCGAGAGCATAATTTTAAAAATTGCCAAGCTCTTAGAGCGAGGCGTTCCCGTCAAGAAAATACGAAACGAGAGGGGCTGTGTCTATCTTTGCGACAGAAACGACCCTGTAAATTACCCCGTTGCCGAGGAGTTTGACTTCAATGTGATAAAGACCGATAAGGTCGAATACGCAAGGGCGTTTGGCGTTCAATACAAAAATCAAGACGCAATAAGCGGTAAGGCGATAGTTGAATATTACGACAACAAAAAGCTCGTTCAAAATCCACCGGCGTTCCCCTTGGAGCGTGAGGAGCTTGACGCAGTTTATGCTCTTCCATATATGAGAACATACCACCCTGTGTACGAAAATGAGGGTGGAGTGCCTGCAATTGCCGAGGTTAAATTCTCAATTACGCACAATCGCGGTTGCTTTGGTGGGTGCAACTTCTGTGCGCTCGCATTCCATCAAGGGCGTAGCGTTCGCTCCCGTAGCATTGAAAGCGTGCTCGCCGAGGCTAAAATTATAACGGAAATGAGCGATTTCAAGGGCTACATACACGATGTTGGCGGTCCTACTGCTAATTTTAGATACCCTGCGTGCAAAAAACAGCTTGATAGTGGCGTTTGCGCGAACAGAAAGTGCCTTGTGCCAACCCCTTGTCCAAATTTGATAGCAGACCATAGCGAATACATTGAGCTTTTGGAGAAAATTGAGGCTCTTCCCAAGGTGAAAAGGGTATTTATTCGCTCGGGAATTCGCTTTGACTATATGCTTGCCGATAAGAGCGACGCATTTTTCAGGCGTCTTGTAAAGCACCATGTAAGCGGTCAATTAAAGGTTGCGCCCGAGCATTGTAGCTCGAATGTGCTAAGATATATGGGCAAGCCCGATATATCAGTTTATAATCGCTTCCGTGAAAAGTATTTCAAGCTCAGCGCAGAGTGTGGACTTGAGCAGTATGTCGTTCCATACCTTATGTCCTCGCACCCCGGTAGCACCTTAAATGATGCAATTGAGCTGGCCCTGTATCTAAAAAAGATAGGCTACACGCCTGAGCAGGTGCAGGATTTCTATCCAACCCCGGGAACTGCCTCAACGGTTATGTACTACACGGGTATAAATCCACTTGATATGAAAAAGGTGTACGCCCCCGACGATTACAGAGAAAAGCTCATGCAAAGGGCGCTCCTTCAATATCGTCGTCCGGAAAATCGCAATCTCGTGCGTGAGGCGCTTATGCGTGCAGGGCGTGAGGACCTTATCGGCTATGGCCCGGAGTGCCTTGTAACGCCGGATGGAAGAGTGCAAAGGCGAGGTGCGGATGTGCGTACACCCCAAGAGTTCAAGCGAAGTGAAGAACGATTGGCTGGTGGTAGCCATGCAAGCGACCGAAGGGAGTCGCAATGCGGAGTGAGAAATGAAAGAAAAGGCAAAAAGCCCTCTGCCTCGGCACGCAAGGGAACTAAAAAAACGACAAGCAAGAGAAAAAAATAAAAAAATTTTAGTCATATGTAAAAAAACTCTTGACAAAACGCATATTATGTGTGTATAATATAACTTGTCTTGAAATCGAGAAGATAAATTGGCTTTAAATTGATGCTTATATAGCTCCAATTTATGAAAATTAAGGAGGTGCAACTATGTTAAGAACTTACCAACCTAAGAAGCGTCAGAGAAAAAAGGAACATGGTTTCAGAAAAAGAATGAGAACAGCTGACGGAAGAAAAGTTTTGAAGAGAAGACGCGCTAAGGGCCGTGCTAGACTCACATACTAATTTCGCACGCATAGCTCGGTCAGCGTAGCTGATAGCTTAAAGTAAAAAAAGAAGCTGTCGATTGGCGACAGCTTCTTTTTTAAAAGCAAGGGGTTAAGCTCGCCCCTCTAAATAAGAGCTAAGTATTGTCAAGTGTAGCGATTGGGCTACAAGAGGTGCATATGAAGCATATTGCCATTGGTGAAAACCATCTATACTCGAAGGCTTACGCAAAGGGAGAAAAGTTCGTCGGCAGATTTGTCGTTGTCTATATCTTAAAGGACTTTAAGGCGACAAGACTCATGAATGCCAATCCCGAAAAGAAATATCTAAACCGAATAGGACTTACCGTTTCAAAGAAGCTGGGAAAGGCTCATATTAGAAATCGTGTTAAAAGAATTTTGCGTGAGGGATTAAGACAAACAGAAACGGAAAATAATCTAAAAAAGGGATATCTTATCGTGCTGGTCGCAAGGGCCGGCGCAATCGACGCAAAAAGCGACGATATTAAGACAGACCTAACAAGAGCCTTTAAGGCTTTAAAATTCATAAGAGATGAAAAAAATTCTTAAATTTTTCATAAACCTATACCGCAAGCTTATCTCGCCACTTTTGCCGAATGCGTGTCGCTTTACGCCGACCTGCTCGGAGTACGCATTAGAGGCGCTTGACAAGCATGGCGCAATAAAGGGCTCGCTCCTTGCCATTTGGCGAATTTTGAGGTGCAACCCCTTCTGCCGAGGCGGTTATGACCCTGTTCCCGACAAATTCACTTTTAAAAGGGAACAGACACAGGAGAACAAAAATGATTGATTTTTTAGCGAAATTACTTGGTTATGTAATGAGGGGCTGTTCTTGGCTTACAGGTAACAGCTATGTTCCTGCGCTTTTGCTGTTCGCTCTTGCAATGCAATTGCTCCTTTGCCCGTTTGGCATTAAGCAACAAAAGAACATGGTAAAGCAGGCGTCGCTTCGTCCTAAGGAAATGGCGATTAGAAACAAGTACAAGGGCAGAACTGACCAAGTGACAATGAAAAAGCTTCAAAACGAGATTATGGAGCTTTATCAAAGAGAGGGATATAGCCAATTCGCAGGCTGTCTTCCAATGCTTTTACAGCTTATTATCATCTTCCCACTTTATCAAGTAGTTATTCGTCCGCTCGAATTCGTTGGTGGACTTAGCGAAACGGTTTGCAACGAGCTAACAGCCTATGTTCAAAGCCTCGGCGTGACTGTAAGTGGAAACGCAGCGCAGGTTCAGCTCGCCTCATGGCTTGCAAAGGGAAATGCTGTCGTTGCAACGGAGGGTGTTATTTCTCAAGCATCAGTTGATGCAATCAATGGCATGACAAACATTCCAATCGTGTCGCTTTTCGGCGTTGACCTGGGAGTTACTCCTTGGGAGGCTATGAGAATGCCCGGAATTTGGTGGCTTGCCATTATTCCTGTTCTCAACCTTGGACTTATGTATGTATCGCAGTTCTTGTCAAAGAAGCTTTCATACCAAAACCCACAGGCAGAGCAAATGAACAATTCATCAATGAAGATTATGATGTATGTTCTTCCACTTATGACCATGTTTATCACCTTTGGCTTTGCAGCAGCTATCGGTATTTACTGGATTTTTAGAACACTTCTTTCAATGCTTCAGCAGTTCATCTTCGCTAAGGCTATGCCTTATCCAACCTTTACAGAGGAGGACTACAAGAAGGCAGAAAGAGAGATGAAGGGAACAAGAAAGAACAAGAAATCGAGCGCTGAATATGTTGTTCAGCCGGGCGAGTATCGTTCACTTCACCACGACGACTAAATTTATGTGGCAATGCCACAAGCAGAGGAAAAGAAATGAAATTTGATTATAATGTAACGGGTAAGACCGTTCAGGAGGCATACAATAGAGCAGTTACTCTCTATTCAAGCTATGGCGAGATTGTCAACTATGAGATAATCTCACAGGGCAAGAAGGGCTTCCTCGGCATTTTCGGCGCTCAGCCTGCTGAAATCAAGGTTACAGTTGACGATGGCAAGGGCGAGGTAACACCTAGCGCACCAACTACTGCTCCGAAAAATACCCCTAAAAAGAAAAAGAATAACAATAGTAACAATAATAGAAATAACAATAACAATAACAATAATAACACTAACAATAG
>JAFQUJ010000014.1 GCA_017408585.1 Clostridia bacterium
TTATGGAATTTTAGGTGTGTCAATGCCCCTCGGGGTCCCCGTAGTAGGGGTTCCCCGAAGTGCTCTTTAGTAGCTTCGGGGGTTCTCGTAAAGCGAGGATACGAGCCTTGGGGAGTGGGCGAAAAAGGTCAAATTATGGAACTTATTATGCATTAAGTCTTTTATAAGCTTTAGGGGGGTGGCCATACCTTTCCTTAAATACAGTTGAAAAGTAATTTGAATCAACAAAGCCGCAGCGGAATGATATTTCGGTAACACTAAGATTCGTGTTCAATAATAAATATTTGGCGTTTTCCAGCCTTACTGCATTTATCTGCTTATTAGGAGTCGTATCCCCTTCCTTTTTAAAGATGTATCTTAAATAAGAGGGCGAATAATTCATTTCCCTTGCTAAGCTCTCTACCGTGATTTTCTCTTGATAGCTTTTGTTGATTATTTCCATTGCCCTTAGATACAATTTTTTAGTTTCACTTATGACTTGGTTATTTTGACGGCAATATTTATATAGCTCAATTATCATATATTCAAGAGGCTTTACAAATCTTAAAGCCTCATCCATGCTTGGCGGATTAGGAGAAAGCTCACTGTATGCTTTTATGAAGCCGATGTCACACATCTTTCTTGTTTTTTCCTTGCAATAAAGCGATTTTTTAAGAGTATCTCTATAACCGGAAATATGAATACGCATAATATCTTCTCCCTCAAAAAAGACAGGAAAAATATACTCCTCTACCCCGGCGTAGCAGGAAGAGTAAAAGGGAGAATCAAAATCCATCGAGTTTAGTTTCATCTTTTGCAAATGACATCTACCCTCTGTTGCTTTGCTTTGCTTCAAATAATAGCAAACCGAGCTTAAATGCACCTCGTATAGATACAGCTCTTGAGTATAAGGCTCAAATCTTGTATCAAAGTGGCTAAGAACACATTTATAGCCAAGCCCTCTTAAAAAATCTATATAACTTATTATTTCTTTGAAAATATTGTTTTCCATTCTCGCACCCTTGTTGTTTTTTAAAGAAAAACTGTTAAAAGTCAAAGGTTTTCTTTGTTTTTCTATTGTATAATAAAAACGGATAATTGTCAAGATGGAGGCGTTTAATGAAATATTTTTTAGAAGAAGAGAGCAAAATACCCGAGATTTTCGATGTTGATGTTTTAGTTTGTGGAGGTGGTCCTGCCGGAATCGGTGCGGCTATTCGTGCGGCGCGTGAAGGTGTTTCTGTTATGGTTGTTGAATCTCAGGGCTGTCTTGGCGGTATTGCAACAGCGGGCATGATGTCGCACTGGGGCGGTCGTTCCTCCAGTAAGGTTATGCAAGAAATTTTCGAGCTTACCTATGAAAAAGCCAAGGATATTGGCTGGGCACACGAAAATTGGTGTGGACATGACGCAATATATCACGATATACAAAAAATTATCCTTGAGGAAATGTTTTTAAAGGAAGATATCAGGGTTTTATACTACACCTGGGTTTGTAAGGCGGTAGTTGAAAATGGCGCTATTATTGGTGTTATTGTAGAAAACAAGAGTGGGCGCGGCTTTATAAGAGCCAAGCGCGTAGTTGATTCAACAGGCGACGGTGATGTTGCAGCTTCCGCCGGTGTTCCATACTTTAAGGGTCGTGAGTCTGATGGAAAAATGCAGCCCTGCACTATTATGTTTAAAATAGGTGGCGTTGATTATGAAAAGGCTGTTTTTCCGCCGTCGTTTGAAACCACAATAGAGCTTCCAAAGGGCGAAATCCAATCTCTTGGCAAGAAGCATTTGCCCTTCCCTGCGGGGCATGTGCTTTTATATACTCAGCCAACCCCAAACACGGTATGCTGTAATATGACAAACGCAATTGAGATTGACGGAACAGATGCCACAAGCTTGACAAAGGGTGTATTTGCCTGCCATTCACAAATTATACCGATTATCAAATTCTTACGCGAATATGTTCCGGGATATGAAAATTGCTGGCTTATGAGCTCTGCGCCTCTGATAGGCATTCGCGAAACCCGTCATTTTGAGGGAGTTGAATCCTTGAGTGCGGACGATATTTTAGAGGCGAAATACTACGAAAATTGGGTGGTAAGACGCGCACACTTCAATTTCGATGTTCATAATCTTACAGGCGCAAGCCTTGATAAAACGGGTGTTCAGCACGAGTGGAAGCAAGAAAAGGACTACACAATTCCTTATGGTTGCTTGCTACCTAAAAATGTCGAGGGGCTACTTCTCTCCGGCAGGAACATAAGCGGCTCACATATGGCGCACTCAAACTTCAGAATTATGTCTGTTTGTATTGCGCTTGGCGAGGCAGCAGGTGCGGCGGCAGCCCTTTCTGTTAAGCAAAATAAAAAATTAATTGATGTTGATGTCAAAGAAATTCAAAATATCGTTGGCGAATAAATTTTATAAAGTAGAAAAATATGAAAAAAAGCTTCAAATTACTATTTAAGTAATACATACACGGAGCTAACCGAGAGCTTTTCACGATATGCTAAGATTGGTAGCGACGAGGCGTACACCTCATTCACCACCGAAGTGTCCCTTGGCAGGGCGCAATCCTTTTGTCGCTTTGCGACATTTCCCCTCGCAGGGGAATCTCCCACTGGGGAAGGCTAACGGAAAAGCATTTGAGGGCTTGCTCAAAAGATATTTTAAATAAAAATATCCTTTGAAATGCGGAGAGCAGAGGGCGAAATAAAAAAGGGCAGAGTGCCCTTTTATATATTGCCATTTATTATATTTAGCATATTTTCGCTTAAAATCTCTCTTGTATCATCATCGACCAAGCTAAAGCGATTGCCGTCGTTTGGTGTGCTTAGATAGTTCCAAACGCAGTAGGGAATATCGTTTTCCTTTAAAATAGTAATAACATCCCTCATCCAGCTTTCGCGGCTATTTATATCTGCGTGACGAATAGTTCCAAACTCTCCGCACCATAGGATTTTATCCGGATGAGCCTTTTTGAAGCTTATCGCTGTGGACAAAATCTCACGCATATAATTTATGTCCATTTTCTCAATATGAGCATACGCATTCGGGTTGCCAAAAACTACTCTATAAAACTCGCGATATTTTTCAATATCGTCACATGGGTATTCCATTTTTCTGTTGTAATATAAATGCTTCCAGTGCAAAACACTTTGCTGATGCGTGAATTCGCTTGGGTCATAAACATGAAATGTATAAATTACATTTTCGTCATCAAATACTCTTAGCTTATCAAGCTTATTTGGATTGTTCCAGCATATGGGCCCTACTATAATTTTTCTTGATTTATTTATGCGTCTTATCGCTTTTATTGTTCTTTCTGCAAGGTCGTTCCAAGCATCGGGCTCAACCTCTCTTACCTCGTTTAACAGCTCAAAAACAACGCTATCGTTGTCCTTAAAGCGCCTTTCAAGCTCTAACCAAAGCCCTATAAAGCGCTCCTGTAGCTCCTCGCTATCAAAGAGAGTAATGCTTTCCTCGATGTCGCAGTAGTTACCGATGCATTTGTGCAAATTAAGAATAATGCCAAGACCGTGCCTTTGACAAAGAGCAACAAAGCCTTCAACAAGCGCCATTGTGCGCTCACGATAGACAAAGGGCTCGCTTTCCAAAACGATTTGGTCAAAGCCTAAGCGAATGTGGTCCATTCCCATATTTTTTATGTTAATTACATCACTTTCGGTAATATAAGTATCAAAATGCTCATAGTCACCGATTGTTAATTCAAGGCGCTTATCGTTTGGCAAAACATTAAATCTTTTGTAGTTGGTTAGCCAACCACCGATGCCCATGCCCTTTTTATACTGAAATTCCATTTTAATCGCCCCCTTGTGCCTTAATTTAATTATAAGCAAGGAAAATGCAAAAGTCAATATATTTATTGCGCTCTTTTGCCTACTTTTTCTGCAAAAATATGGAAAATTTCTATAAGCTGTGGTATAATTTCATCAGAGACTATCGAAATGAAAAATCGCCATGAAAAGCCCACTAATCACTATGTCTGCCTTGGTTGGTAAGCCGAGCAACGAGGATATATTTAACTATTTGAACGATTTGAAGCAAAACGGAATTAATGGGGTAATGATTTACCCTCGTTCGGGCTGTCTAATTGAATATTTGAGTGAGGAGTGGTTTTTTGCCATCCAAAATTTTATAAAGAGCGCAGATTTGAGCTGTAAACATGGAAAAATTAATGAAATTTCTTAATTTTGTAAGGTGCAGATCACTTGTAAAATCACATGGCAAAGGCCAAACAAAGCTAAGCAATACAAGACTTAGGGCTAACCGAGAGCCTCTAACGTCTTGCTAAGATTGGTAGCGACGAGGCAAACAATCCCTCCGTCTGCCTTGCAGCCCCCTCTCGCCGAGGCGGCAACCCTTTTGTCGCTTTGCGACATTTTCCCTCGCAGGGAAATCGCCCTTTGCACAAAGGAGGCTGGGCAAGGCATCCTCGGGACTCAAGGCAAAGAACGAACAAAAAAGGGCAGATTTCTCTGCCCTTTTTTCTTTACTTGAAATTTTGTAAGCTTATTAGAAAATGCTTTCAAAGAAGGAATTAAACGTGCCTTCCTTGCCGAAAATAGTGTTTCCGTTTTTGTCCGTATAGGAGCTTTCTCCACCATCAACAATTCCCGAGGCGGTCATAATATCAGTTACCTCAAGCTCAACAATTTCAATGCTTGGCTTAATATACTTTTTCATTGTTTATAATTTTATATAATTTGACATAACACCAATTATATGATACAATATAAATATAACATTTTATACTATATTTTAACAAAATAGTAGCACATTTTGACACGAAAGGAAGCGATCGAATTGAAAAGCAATATATATCATTTTCAAAAGCTGAACGCACACGTAAAATATACAGATGTAAATTACGGCAACATAGAATCATACGAATCGCCACTTATTGTCAACATAGCAGGATGTACAAATACGCCATACAATCATCAAAACCTAAATAAAATCGGCAGAAACGACTATTATCTTATATATGTAATTAAAGGTGTTTTAAAAGGAAAAAATCCGGACGGCGAAGCGACGGTAACGGCAGGAGAGCTTATGGTAGTGCCTCCGAAAAAATGGTATTGTATTGACTGCTATGCAGATGATACGGTGTATTTTTTCTGTGTGCATTTTACAGGGGCACAGGCTAAGGAAAAATTAAAAAAATACGGAATTTCCATATTTCCAAGTGTTAACAAGCTGAGTGCGGATAATCAAGTTCAAAAAAGATTTAAGTCGATTTTTGATGCTTTTTCTTTGGAGGATGAATACCTTAGCGAGGAATTATCAAGTCTTTTGGAACAGCTTTTTATAGAAATTGCAAGAGGAATAAAAAGGAAAGAGAGCGATAAAGCGCCATTATCAAAATCCATTAGATACATAAATGAATGTTACAATACCGAAATAAGAACAACCGATCTTGCAAAAATGGAAAATATGTGTATGACCGCTTACAATAAGGCGTTCAAATATCAATTCGGCAAAACTCCTATAAATTATATAATAGGCATGCGAATGCAGCTTGCAATAGAGCTCCTTGAAACAAGCGATATCTCAATAAAGGAAATCAGCTTTATGTGCGGTTATGATAACTTTAACTATTTTACAAGAATATTCAAGCAATATATAGGGAAAACGCCGTCTGAATATAGAAAAAACAAGCCCGAATAAAAACAATTTGCCCAAAAAGTTGAAAAACGTCTTATCGTGTGGTAAAATTCAATTGATAAATATGAATTTGTAAAGGAACGGTATTATGCAAAAGGATAGGAAAATTATAGACAGCCACTTACACATATCAAAATGGGGCGAGGAGGACTTCATTTCCTGCTTTGACAGCTATGTAAAGGAGTGTGGCATTCACGCCCTTAATATTTGTTCAATTCCACTTCGTCAGTCTAACGTGTGCAACAATATTATGCTTGGCTTTTTCAAAATAGCAAACCCCAACACCTATTTGCATGGTGGCATTGAGTATATAAAGGTTCCTATAGATAACATGCCAAAGGATATGGATGCTCTTACACAGTATCACGAGCTTATGGAAATAGGCTTTGACGGAATTAAAATGCTGGAGGGAAAGCCAACAGAGCATAAAAGAATTGGTAAAAGCCTTAACCACCCTGCCCTTAACAAGCTGTACCAGCAAATGGAAAAGGACGGCACTCACCTTTTAATGCATGTCAACGACCCAGACGAATTCTGGGACTTGAAAAGGGCGCCAGACTGGGCGATTAAACAAGGTTGGACATATACAGACGGCTCATTTGCTTCTTATGAAGAAATACAGGCGCAAACCATAAAAATTCTTGAAAGCTACCCAAGGCTCAACCTAACCCTTGCTCACTTTTTCTTTTGTAGCAAGGAGCCAGAGATTTTAGAAAAGCTTTTCTCTCTTTACCCCAACCTGTGTGTGGATTTAACCCCCGGAGGTGAGATGTATGTTGAGTTTGAAAAGAAGCAAGATTACTACAAGGAATTCTTTAATAAGTACTCCGACAGGCTTATTTTTGGCACAGACCGTGCTTATATGTGTGACGAAAAATATGCAAATTGGCTATTCAATGTTGTAACAACCTACATAGGCACAGACAAAGAGATTGAAGCCTTTGATAACAAAATCCTTAAGGGCGTAAGCTTGCCAAGCGAGGGAGTGGACAACATTTTCTTTGCCAATTTCGAGCGCCGTGTTGGTGCTTCTCCAAAACCGATAGATAAGGAGAAATTTAAGGCGTATATAGAAAAGTACTCCTTTGCGTTGACGGATTCTGACAAGCAAAGAATAGAGCTTCTTTCGCAAAAGTATTTGAAATAATAAAAAATTCGAGCTATTATAGAAAATGGCACGCGACGAGGCATACAATCCCTCGTAAGCTTTGCTGACCCTCATCGCCGAGGTGGCAACGCTTTTGTCACTTTGTGACATTTCCCCTCGCTGGCGACCGTTGTCGTACGCTGACCTCGGGTTCCACGTTAAAATTGTCTTGCGATTTAATGGGCGTTTTGTTATATTGCAGTATAATATTATTAAAAAAAGGAACAAGTCAAGCTTGTTCCTTTTTTTATTTTAAAATGGTTGATTTTACCAAATCTTTTTTAGAATTTTTATAATATCTTCCTTGGTTGGTACACGTGGGTTTGTTTTTGTGCATCTATCAAGGAGCGCCGCCTCTGCCATAGAGCTTAGCTTTGATTCGTATTCGGCGTATGTTAAGCTTGGTACAGCATCGCGCACGCTAATCGGCATTCCCATTTCAATTTGCATTGAGCGAATATAGAAAGCAAGAGCCTTTACGCAAGCGATGTCGTCATAGCCAGCAAGACCTATGCGTCGGGACATAGTAGCATATTTTGAAACACAGGGTGCTGGATTTTCAAGGGCAAAGGTGTTTTCGTAAATGCCCGAGTTAAAGCTGATTACATCAGGAAGAACTATTGCGTTTGCACGTCCGTGAGGAATGTGGAATTGTGCTCCGAGCTGATGAGCTATACTGTGACAAATGCCGAGGGACACGGAGTTGAATGCAATACCTGCAAGACATGAGGCAACGTGCATCTTATCTCTTGCCTTGTTCTCGTGTGTTTTTGGATAATTATATGAGCGCACAAGGTAGTGCTTGCAAAGCGAGGTTGCCTTCTCTGCGTACATATCTGAGAAGTAGTCAGCCTCGGTACTAACATAAGCCTCGAGTGCGTGTGCCAAAACATCAAGTCCTGTGTCGGCTGTAACAGAAGCAGGTACACTCT
The DNA here is from genome assembly GCA_017408585.1 of Clostridia bacterium. Lineage (GTDB taxonomy): Bacteria > Bacillota > Clostridia > Oscillospirales > CAG-272 > RGIG2000. The sequence continues at coordinate 7,744 of JAFQUJ010000014.1, forward strand.
TTACCATTTCAACGTCTAAAATTGCCTCGTCAGGAAGAAGAAAATCGTCAATAAGAGCGTGCTTTATGTTCTTCTTTGGGTCGGTTATAACCGCAAACGAGGTAACCTCACTGCCTGTGCCACTTGTTGTAGGAATTGCAATAAAGTGTGGTGCGTAATCGGAGTGATGATTGTGTGCGAAAAGACGCACGCATTTGGCAAGGTCAATAGCCGAGCCACCACCGACAGCAATCAAGCAAGGGGACATTTCGCGCAAAAGAGCGGTAACACCCAAAACAACCTTATCAATGGTTGGGTCAGGAACAACGTCAGAATATACCTTATATTCAATATGCGCCGACTCTAAGTGCTTTGTGACGGACTTGATAAGACCGCTTGAAACAATAAATGGGTCGGCAATAATAAACACCTTTTTATATTCAAGTGTGGCAAGACGCGCAAGCGCATTGCCTTCAAAATGTATTGTAGTTTTAAGGTTGCAGCTACGCATTTTGCACCTCCTAAAAGTTCGTTATACGAGGGTATTATAACACATAAATTCGACTAAGTAAATATGTTTTTGAAAAAATATGTCATATTTTGGCACTGTTTTTTACTTTTTTGACCTCTTTTCTCTTGAAATCAAAAATTTTAAAAACACTCAAAAATGAAAAAACGAAAATAATTTTCAAGAAATTTCTGAAAAGTGAAAAAAATTTTCATTTTTTGAAAAGCAAATGAAAAGCCGAAAATGACGAAAAATGTGCATTTTAATATCGTTTTTAAAATATTTTTTCAAAATTTCGTGAAAAAAGTTGACAAACTTGTATTTTTATGCTAAAATCGGAATTGTGAAAGTATTTTTCATTATTATTGAAAATAGTTTTCAAAAAACATTAAAATTGAAATAAAAACATTTCAAAAAGTGAAAATTATTTTCATAAAAAAGAATTGAATTTTCAAAATCACAAGAAAGGAGGCAAATTTTGAACAGGACTTTATTACAGGCGCAGCTCATGTATGATGAAATGGGTCGTTCCGAGAAGAAAGTCGCTGATTGGTTGTTTTCTCACTCCGGTGAGGTGCTTCCCTATTCCATAACAGATCTTGCCTCCAAATGTGAAAGCAGTGAGGCGACCATAGTTCGTTTTTCAAAAAGACTCGGCTGTCGGGGTTATCAGGATTTAAAATTGACCCTTGCCAAGGAGCATGAAAAGAAGGTTGTCGCTCCGGTAATAACAAGTAACGATGACTGCTTCTCTATTTTTGAAAAGGTATGCAATGATGCGTATATGTCACTCGAAAGAACAAAGAAAACTCTTTCTGCTGAAAATATGTCAAAAGCGATTGAGGAAATATCGAGTGCAAGACGCGTTGTATTAATCGGACTTGGTACATCAGCTCAGGTTGCGGAGGATGCAAGCAATAAGCTTCTTCGTGCCGGCTGTAACTCAAGTGCGTATGCTGATACGCATATGCAGGCGATAGCTGTTTCTCAGCTAAAGGCGGGAGATGTGGTTATAGGAATATCTCAATCCGGCTCATCAAAGGACATTGTTGAATCAATGAAGGTTGCAAGAGCGCGTGGCGCTACCACTATTTCGATAACCTCGAAGGAGCGCTCGCCGATTGCAAGGCAAAGTGACATTCTGCTTCTGACTGACACGGAGGAAACAATGCACAGCTCGCTCGGACTTAATTCCCATATATCAAGGCTTATATTGATAGACGCTTTGTGCTACAAAATTGTTTATCAAAACACCGCAGTCGCCCACAGTGTTGGTGAGAGCGAGGCGGAGCTTCAATCGAAGCGAATTATCGAATAAAATCTACATTATTAATATAAAGGAGAGGAAAAATGAAGGTTCTCGTTGTAAATGCGGGTAGCTCATCTCTCAAATATCAGCTTTTTGATATGGAAAACGGAAGCGTTTTGGCAAAGGGCTTATGTGAGAGAATCGGAATCGATGGTGTAATCACCCACAAGCGACCCGGCAAGGAAAACTACAAATCAAGCGCAGAGCTTGGCGACCACAAGGCGGCAATTACTCTTGTTCTCAATCTTCTTTGCGACCCCGAGCTTGGTGTTATATCAAGCATCTCGGAAATTGGCGCAGTCGGACACAGAGTTGCTCATGGTGGCGAAAGGCTGCGAGCGTCAAGCGTTATTGGCGACGCTGAAATTGAATATCTTGAAAGCATTGTTGAAATCAATCCACTCCACGGTCCACCGGCAATAAGTGGAATTAAGGCGTGCAAAAGTGTAATGCCAAATGTTAAGCACGTTGGAGTATTTGATACATCCTATTATTCAACAGTTGAGGAAAAGGCGTACATCTACCCTATTCCTTATGAGCTTTATGAAAAGTACAAAATCCGTCGTTACGGCTTCCATGGTACATCACACAGATTTGTGTGTGCAAAGGCAATGGAAATGCTTGGAAACAAGGATGCAAAGGTAATTACCTGTCACCTCGGCAATGGCTCATCTATAACAGCCAGCGTTGGCGGTAAGGCGGTTGACACCTCAATGGGCTTCACCCCACAGGAGGGCGTTCCTATGGGAACAAGAAGTGGCTCGGTTGACCCAACCGTTGTAACATATATAATGAAAAAGGAAGGAATTACAGCCGACGAGGCTGAAAAGCTTCTCAATTCAAAATCAGGACTGCTCGGAGTTTCGGGGGTTTCAAGCGACTGTCGCGACGTGCTCATAGCTCAGGGCGAGGGAAATAAGCGCGCGGCTTTAGCAATGGATATTTTAGTCCACTACATCAAAAAAATAATAGGCTCTTATATTGCCGAAATGAATGGAGTTGATGCTCTTGTATTTACTGCTGGCATCGGCGAAAACGATGGAATTGTAAGAGACCTAATATGCAAGGATATGTCTTATCTTGGAATTGAAATCGATAATGACATAAACCTAAAGCTACCAAGGGGAACACAGGCGGATATTACAAAGGCAGGCGCTAAGGTAAGAACACTTGTTATCCCAACAGACGAGGAGTATATGATTGCCCTCGATACATTTAATTTAGTCAAATAATAAAAAAATATATAAATACCGAAAGGAAAAAAGAAAATGAAATCAGCTTACGAAATTAAAAAGGAAATCTGTGAAGTCGGCCATGCGCTTTACAATCTTGGCTTTGTTGCCGCAAACGATGGTAACATCTCTGTTAAGGTATCAGAGAACGAGTTTTACTGCACACCAACAGGCGTATCAAAGGGTGCTCTTACCCCTGATATGATTATCAAGGTTGACAGAAACGGAAAGAAGATTGAGGGTAAATTAAATCCTTCATCAGAAATCAAAATGCACATGCGTGTTTATGAAAAGCGCCCAGACGTTAACGCAGTAGTTCACGCACATCCACCAATCGCTACCGCATTTACAATTGCAGGTATCGACCTTGACCAATACATTCTTCCAGAAGCAGTTCTTACAATCGGTGAGGTTCCAACATGTGCTTACGGAACTCCTTCAACAATGGAAATTCCAGACTCACTCGAGCCATACATCGAAAACCACGACGCATTCCTTCTCCAAAACCACGGTGCTTTGACAGTAGGCTTCAGCCTCCAAAAGGCAATGTTCGTTATGGAAGAGGTTGAGTTCAACGCAAAGATTTGCAAGTACGCTATGGAGCTTGGCGCAGTTCATGAAATTCCAAACGACCAATTAAAGAAGCTTATGGACCTTCGTAAGAAAATGAACATTCCTGGTCGTCACCCTGGCATCGATTACGGTGAAGAGGAATGCAAGTGCGCTTCAAACGAGGATCTCGTTAACGAAATTACACGTAGAGTTATCGCAGCTCTTGGAAAGTAATTCTCCCAAAGCTAAAAAATAAAGGCGAAAGGAGAGATAATAATGGCTATAAATTGGACAGAGGCACAAATTGAAGAAATTGTCGCCTCGGTTATGAAAAGTCTTACAAAAGAAGCTCCTGCCACCAAGGGTGAATACGATGGCGCTGGCTATAATGGCAAAAAATATATCGGTGTTTATACCGATATGAAGGATGCTATTGATGCTGCTGAATCGGGCTACAAGGCAATTCGCGCAATGTCACTTGAACAAAGAGAAAAGGTTATAGATATAATCCGCGACCTTTGTCGTAAGGAAGCCTCAACAATGGCAAGCCTCGGCGTTAGTGAAACAAAAATGGGAAGAGTTGACCATAAAACTGCAAAGCATATGCTTGTTGCCGACAAAACACCTGGCACAGCTGATATACAAGCGCAGGTTAAAACAGGCGACTATGGACTAACTCTTACCGAAATGGCGCCCTTTGGCGTAGTGGGAAGCATAACCCCAAGCACAAACCCATCAGAAACAGTTATTTGTAACAGTATAGGAATGATAGCGGCTGGCAATGGTGTTGTTTTCAACCCTCACCCAAATGCTATTGCAACCTCAAACTATGCAGTAGACCTTATCAACCGTGCAAGTCAGTTAGCCGGCGGACCAAGAGTTTTGGTTTCGTCTGTTGTAAAGCCAACGCTTGACACCGCTGACATTATGTACAAGGACCCAAGAATTAGGCTTCTTGTTTGTACAGGTGGTCCGGGTGTTGTAAAGAGCGTTCTTTCAAGTGGCAAAAAGGCTATCGGCGCAGGCGCTGGAAACCCACCGGTTATTGTTGACGACACAGCTGATATAAGAAAGGCTGGAAAGGACATTATCGATGGTTGCACCTTTGATAACAATCTCCCTTGCATAGCAGAAAAAGAGGTGTTCGCGTTTAACAGTGTTGCAACAGAGCTTATCGACGCAATGAAGGAAAATGGCGCGTATCTAATAAACAGCGAGCAAGCGAGCAAGCTTGCAAGCATTGTTCTTGTTGAAAAAACGAATCCGAAGACAGGCATAAAGTCAAAAATTGTTAATCGCGACTGCGTTGGCAGAGATGCTAAGGTATTGCTTGAAAAAATCGGCATAACAGTATGCGATAAAATCCGTTGCATTATTTGCGAAACCGATTTTAATCACGATTTCGTTCAGCACGAGCTTATGATGCCTATTCTTCCTGTTGTCAGAGTCAAGGATATCGATGAGGCAATAGATCTTGCCGTTAAGGCTGAGCATGGCAACCGTCATACAGCCCATATGCATTCGAAAAATATTGACAATTTAACAAGATTTGCCAGAGCCGTTGAAACCACTATCTTTGTAAAGAATGCTCCATCCTATGCAGGCATAGGCTTCGGTGGCGAGGGTCATACCACCTTTACAATAGCGGGTCCAACCGGAGAGGGCTTAACAAGTGCAAAAAGCTTTACAAGAAAGCGTCGTTGCGTTCTGTCTGAAAGCTTTAGAATAATCTAAGATAAATCTTAAGAAAGGAAAAAGAAATGAATATTTCATCATCACAGGTAGAGAGCATTGTTCGCAAGATTCTTGGCGAGATAAATACACCAAGCGCTAAGAAAAGTGCAAACATTCCAGCTACTGCAAAGGTAGCAATGCTAACAGCTCCTAAGAAAATCGAGGTTAAGGAATTTCCAATTCCAACCGTAGGTGACAACGATATTCTCGTTAAGGTTGAGGGCTGTGGTGTTTGTGGAACAGACGTTCACGAGTGGAAGGGTGACCCATTTGGAATTATCCCAGTTACTCTTGGTCACGAGGGAACAGGCGAAATTGTTGCTCTCGGTAAAAATATAAAGGCTGATACTGCTGGAAATCCAATCAAGGTTGGCGACAAAATCGTTACCTCTGTTATCAGCTGTGGCGAATGCTTTGTTTGCCGTAACAAGCCTGCAAATACCAACCTTTGCGATAAGCAAGGAGTGTTTGGACTTATCCCACACAGCGATGCAAATCCACTAACCGGTTGGTTTGCAAGTCATCTTCTAATCAGTGGCAAGGGCTCTACATATTTCGTAGTAAACGATCTTGACCTAAAGGAAAGAATGCTTTTAGAGCTTGCTTGCGTTTGTGTGCATGCTCTAAAGAGAGCTAACACAACAGGCTTAATCAACTTCAATTCAAAGGTGCTTGTTCAAGGACTTGGCCCTGTTGGTCTTGTAATGATTAGTGTTCTCCGTGCAGCAGGTGTAAACCATATAGTTGCTATTGACGGAACTCCAAAAAGACTTGAAATGGCAAAGAAGCTTGGTGCAAAAACAGTAATCAGCTTTAAGGAAATAACCTCACTCGAGGAAAGAGTATCACTCGTTAAGAGCGTTGCTAATGGCGTAGGTGTTGATTTTGCATTCCAATGCACAGGTGCACCTATGGCAGCAAAGGATATTTACGAATATATCCGTCGTGGAGGCGGAATGTGCGAAATGGGCTTCTTCGTTAACAACGGCGAATACACCATCAACCCACACTTTGCTATGTGTAACAAGGAAATCAATGTTGTCGGCTCTTGGGACTATAGCGCTGATGATTACCCAACAACAATGGCATTCCTTCGTCAAGCAAGAGAAATGAACATTCCTATTAAGGAGCTTATTACTCATACCTTCCCTCTTGACAAGCTCAACGAGGCTATGGAGGTTAACGTTTCACAGCAAGGCATTAAGATTTGCTACGTTAACGAGTAATTAGGTAAAGGAGTTATAAATTATGGCTCTTGGAATGATAGAGGTTTATGGCTTCGCTACTGCAATAGTGGTGGCAGATGCTATGGCCAAGGCAGCAGACGTTAGTGTTGTTGCCATTGACAAAAACAAGCCGGCAGGCGGCGACTCTGCAAGAGTTCCACTTGTTATGGCGATAAAAATTGAAGGCTCAGCAGCTGCGGTTGAATCAGCGATTATGGCAGGAAAAAGCGAAGCCGAAAAAAGAGATTTGTATATCACCCATAGGGTGATTGCAAGACAGAGCGAGGATATTGAGTGGTTTGCCCACCTCTCTGCGCTCGGTAAAGATAAATTACGATAAATTAATAAAAAGGAGAATAAAACAATGATGGAAGCACTCGGAATGGTAGAAACAAGAGGTCTTGTAGCAGCAATTGAGGCAGCAGATGCAATGGTAAAGGCAGCAAATGTAGTTTTAGTTGGTAGCGAAAAGATCGGCTCAGGACTTGTAAGCGTTATGGTTCGTGGCGACGTTGGTGCAGTTAAGGCAGCAGTTGAGGCTGGATCAGCAGCTGCAACATCCCTTGGTGAAGTAATTGCAACTCACGTAATCCCAAGACCACACGCAGACGTTGAAAAGCTTCTTCCTATTATAAAATAATTGTAGGTTTATAATATGAAGGCAATTGCGTTACTTGAGGTACAGGCGATGGTAGCCGCAATTACAGGACTTGACGCTATGGTAAAAGCAGCTGACGTTAAGCTGATTCACGTGGAAAAGCGCCTCGGCGGCAGACTGGTAACGGTTGTCGTTGAAGGCGAGGTTTCCGCGGTAAAGGCAGCGCTTGAGGCTGGCGCAAAGGCAGCCGGTGAAGTAGGAAACGTTAAGTGCTGTGAGGTTATCGCGCGCCCACATCCCGACGTTATGAGATTCTTAACGACGGGTTAAGATGCCAGACAAAAGGTCGGCACAAAGCCCCGAAGGGGTATAAAATTTAGCTTTTAGAGCTTCGGCTTTAAAATAAATAACACAAGCAAAAAATAAAAATAAATCTTATAGGAGGATTTGAAAATGGAAGCACTCGGAATGGTAGAAACAAGAGGTCTCGTTGCTGCAATCGAGGCTGCAGATGCAATGGTAAAGGCTGCAAATGTAGTTTTAGTAGGTAGCGAAAAGATCGGTTCAGGACTCGTTAGCGTTATGGTTCGCGGCGACGTTGGTGCAGTTAAGGCAGCAGTAGAGGCTGGTTCAGCAGCTGCAACATCCCTTGGTGAAGTAATTGCAACTCACGTAATCCCAAGACCACACGCAGACGTTGAAAAGCTTCTCCCATCTATTAAGTGATAGACGGAAATCTTTCAGTATCCAAAGGGCATTTGCCCTTTGGGGTACTGCAAAAGAGCTTAAATAAAAGCGTTGAGCTTTTTTGCAGTGCCCATAGCGATTGAATAAAAACGGAAAGGAAAAGAAAATGGATATTTCAAAGGAACAAATAGCCGAGCTTGTTAAGCGTGCGCTTCTTGAAATAGATAAAAATGGAAATAAAGAGGTTAAAGATGGTATTCCCATCGGTGTATCAAATAGACATATACACCTTTCAAAAAACGACCTTGAAACCTTGTTCGGTGTAGGCTACGAGCTGACACCTATAAAGGAGCTCTCCCAACCTGGGCAGTATGCCTGCAAGGAGCAATTAACCATTATAGGTCCATCGATGCGACCGATAGAAAACGTAAGAGTTCTTGGCCCTGTAAGACGGTCATCACAGGTTGAAATATCTATGACAGACTCCTACGTTTTAAAGGTAAAGCCACCTGTACGAGAGAGTGGAAACATAAAGGACTCTGCTCCGATAAGAATTGTCGGACCTAAGGGAGTGGTTGAATTAAAAGAGGGCTGTATAATAGCAAACAGACACATACATATGTCGCCGGATGAGGCAAAGGTGTTTGGACTTAGCGACGGTGATTACGTTGACATAGATGTAAACGGCAAGAAAAGAACAAGATGGTTTGACGTTCAGGTAAGAGTGCACAAGGATTTCCGCTTAGAGATGCACGTGGACACGGACGATGCAAACTCAGCAGGAATCGGCAACGGATTTTTAGTTACAATTGTAAAGTAAAGAGAGGATAAAGATATGTTAAAGGGAATTATTAGAGGAAACATAGTTTCTACAAGAAAGCAAGAATCCTTGGTAGGCAGTAAGTTTATGGAGGTTCAGCTAATCAAAAATGGCGCACTTACAGAGGAGTTTATTATAGCTATTGATTCTGTTGGTGCAGGTATTGGTGAAACAGTACTTATTACTACCGGAAGTGCTGCAAGACTTGCACTTCACAACACAAGCTGTCCAGCTGACGCTGTTATAGTTGGTATTGTTGACTAATAAAAATTTCTTCTTAGGTATTATTGCGAAAGGATGAAAAAATGCAAGAGCTTAAAAATTTAATGCGTAAACTCGGCATTGTAGGTGCCGGAGGTGCTGGATTTCCCTCATATGCCAAGCTTGCAGAGGGGGCAGACTTACTCCTTATAAACGGCGCAGAATGCGAACCGCTTTTAGCTACCGACTACATACTTTTAAGAGATGAGCTTGATTTAGTTCTTCAAGGAGTTTTAGAGGTAATTAATAAGACAAGTATAAAAAAAGCATATATAGCGGTTAAGGCTCACAACGCCGAAAGACTCGGCTGGGAAGACGGCGAAAAGCTCGCAGACGGTGTTTTTGCAAGAGCCTTGCCTGATGTTTATCCACTCGGCGACGAGATAAGTCTTATATACGAGGCAACTGGCAGACTTATAAAGCCGGGAAAGCTGCCTATAACCGAGGGCGTTATAGTATATAATGTTGAAACCATGTACAATCTTGGCAGAGGCATAAGATATAACGAGCCTGTAACTAAAAAATGGCTAACTATTGGTGGAGAGGTTAAAAATCCAGTAGTTATTAAGGTGCCACTCGGCGCTAAAATTGCTGATATATTTGAAAAGCTTAACGTAGAGGTTAAGGAAGGCTACACCGTTATTGATGGCGGTCCTTCAATGGGAAAGGTCATAAACCCAAGAACATACGCGGTGAACAAAACAACAAAGGGAATACTTATTCTCCCTGATAATTCACAAGCAATTCTTTCTAAAAAAACAAATGAGGTCTTGGCAACAAAAAGAGCTGAAACTGCGTGCTGTCAGTGTACAAGATGTACTGATATGTGCCCGCGCCACTTACTTGGCTACCCACTTGAGCCACACAAAATGGTAAGAACAGCTATGGGTGTTGTCGAGGCTATGCCGGATATGGTAATTAGCGCAACTCTTTGCTGTGGCTGTGGTGTTTGTGAGAGCCTTGCGTGTAATCAAGGCATCTCTCCAAAAGCAGTTATAGATAATTACAAGAAGCTTCTTTCAAAAAACAGGCTTCGCTTCGACAAAAACGGCGAATATAGTGTAAAGGAAGAGCGCGAATATAGAATGCTCCCATATAAAAAATGGATGAGCGCACTCGGAGTATCAGTATTTGACAGAGATACCGATTTTTACGGTGAAATAAACGATTTTGAAAGAGTTGAAATGACTCTATCAAGACATATAGGAATACCGAGCATCCCAGCTATCAAGGATGGCGATATTGTAGAAAAGGGCGATTTGATTGCAAATGCAGGCGACGGACTTTCCTTGCCACAGCATGCTTCAATTTCTGGCAGAGCTACGCTTGGTAACGATAAAATAATAATTGATAAGGTAAGATAAGATGTATAAGGCGATAGGTGTTATAGAATTAAAAAGCATACCTAAGGGCGTAGAGGCAGCAGATGCAGCGCTAAAAAGCTCAGGCATAGAAATGGTCTCTGCCCATCCCTCTTGCCCTGGAAAGTATGAAATTATACTAACAGGCTCAATATCCGACGTTAGCGTTGCTGTTCAGCACGTTAATAAGAGGTTTGATGGCTATGTAATAGACTCAGCGGTTATGGGAAAAATTGAAGAGCAGGTCGTAAAGGCTCTATTTGGCACTCAGGTTGGTGAGCGAAAGGGGTCTCTCGGTCTTATCGAAACCTTCTCTGCTTCAAGTGCAATTAAGGCAGCTGATATAGCAGTTAAGACCGCAAGAGTTGAAATATATGATTTAAGAGTCTCAAGAGGTATGGGCGGAAAGGGCGTAGTTATGCTCACAGGCGATGTGGGTGATGTAACAGCAGCAGTTGAGGCTGGCGCAGATTACGCAAAGGAGCTCTCTACTCTATCCTCATTTACAGTAATTGCGGCTCCACACAGTGAGCTTTGGAATCAAATGTAATGTGGAAACACAAAACAAGGAGATAAGGCTTTGGAAAATATTAAGTATATAATTGAAAAAAGCTCAAGAATACAAGGACTTATAGACAATCTTTATGAAAAAATGCCTGAGATTGAATCGAATAGAGGCAAGCTTGTAACAGAAAGCTACAAAATGACTGAGGATTTGCCTATAATTAAGCGCAGAAGCCACGCATTTGCTCATATTCTTAAAAACATTCCAATTGTTATAAGAGAAAACGAGCTTATTGTTGGTAGCGCAACAGTTGCTCCACGTGGATGTCAGGTTTTCCCTGAATATTCATATGAGTGGCTCCTTTCCGAGCTTGATACAGTTTCAACAAGACAAGCAGACCCATTTTACATAAGCGAACAAACCAAAAAGGACCTACGTGAAATTTACCCTTGGTGGAATGGCAAAACAACAAGTGACTTAGCTAAAGCTAATATGTCAAAGGAAGCCTATGAGGCTTTCGTTGAGCACTCTATTTTTACCCCCGGTAACTATTTCTACAACGGAATCGGTCACGTTTGCGTGGATTATGGTAAGGTTCTGAAAAATGGTTATAGAGGCATTATTGCAGAGGCAGAGTCAGCGCTTTCTAAGCTTGACGTGTCAGATAGCGACTATGTTTCAAGAAGCAACTTCCTTTACGCAGTAATTGAAAGCTGTGAGGCAGTAATTGAATATGCGCGTAGATATAGCGCACTTGCAAAGGAGCTTGCTTCAAAGGAAACCAATCCTGAAAGAAAGCGTGAGCTTGAAATAATTTCAAAAAACTGTGTAAGAGTGCCGGAGTTTGGTGCTACAAGCTTTTACGAGGCTTGCCAAGCATTTTGGTTTATACAGCTTCTTTTACAGGTTGAATCAAGCGGACACTCTATTTCCCCAGGTCGCTTTGACCAATATATGTACCCATATTATAAAAAGGATGTTGACGCAGGCAAAATCACACGCGAAAAGGCACAAGAGCTGCTCGACTGTATTTGGGTAAAATTCAACGATATAAACAAGGTAAGAGATAGAGCGTCGGCTGACGGCTTTGCAGGCTATGGAATGTTCCAAAACCTTATTGTAGGCGGACAAGACATTCACGGCATGGATGCGACAAACGACCTTTCATATATGTGCATTGAGGCTGCTATGCACGTTCCGCTTCCTCAGCCATCTATCTCTATTAGAGTATGGAATGGCTCACCAGAGGATTTGCTTATTAAGGCGGCAGCACTTACAAGGCTTGGAACGGGCTTGCCGGCATACTATAACGACGAAATAATTATTCCATCTATAATGGCAAGAGGGCTTACCCTTGAGGATGCAAGAGATTATTGCATTATCGGATGCGTTGAGCCACAAAAGGCTGGAAAAACTGACGGCTGGCACGACGCTGCGTTCTTTAATATGTGTCGCCCAATGGAGCTTGTTTTCTCAAACGGCTACGATAAGGGTAAAAAGATAGGCCCTGACACAGGCGATGTTTCGAATATGAAAACCTTTGAGGAGCTATATTCGGCATATAAGACTCAGCAGAGCTATATGATAAAGCTTCTTGTAAATGCAAATAACGCAATAGATATGGCACACGCGACAAGATGCCCACTTCCCTTCCAGTCCTGTATGGTAGAGGACTGCATAGGCAGAGGAAAATCACTTCAAGAGGGTGGCGCTATATATAACTTCACAGGCCCGCAGGGCTTTGGTATTGCAAATAATACAGATGGTCTTATAGCTATTAAAAAGCTTGTGTTTGAGGAGGGCAAATTTACCCTTTCTGAGCTAAAGGAGGCTATGAGAGCAAACTTTGGCTATGGCGTACACGGTGTAGCTGCTGAAAAATTAACAACCGAGATAGCAACAGAGCTTGTACGTCAAGGCATAAACGTAAATGAAGATGCAATTCGCACAATTTACGACGAGGTGACAAATCAAACATCTCTTAGCTATGAACAAAAAGCAAGATATAAGGAAATTAAGCGCTTAATCGACGAGGAAGCACCTAAATACGGAAACGATATTTACGACGTTGATATGTTCGCACGTGACGTTGCAAACACCTACACAAAAGAGGTTCAAAAATACAAAAACCCACGTGGTGGCATTTTCCAAGCAGGACTTTACCCTGTTTCTGCTAATGTGCCACTTGGCGCATCGACCGGCGCAACTCCTGACGGACGTCTTGCATATACTCCGCTTGCAGATGGTATAGGACCAGCATCAGGCAGAGATACAAAGGGCCCAACAGCGACAGCAAACTCGGTTGCAAAGCTTGAGCAAGGGGTTGCATCAAACGGAACATTACTTAACCAAAAGTTCCACCCGTCAGCCTTGGCTGGAATGAGCGGTCTTTCCAAATTCGTTGCACTGATTCGCTCATACTTTGACCAAAAGGGTATGCACGTTCAGTTTAATGTTGTAACAAAGGAAACCTTGCTTGACGCGCAAAAGAACCCAGAAAAATATAAAACACTCGTAGTAAGAGTTGCAGGCTATAGCGCACTCTTTACAACACTTTCACGTTCATTACAGGACGACATTATAAATAGAACCGAACAAGGATTTTAAAGCGAAGGGTGTCACATTAAGGCACAAACACATTCCACAAAAAATCCAAGCGAGCATTTTCAAGGCATAAACAAAACTTAAGGAGGTGATTACGTGCCGGAGGCTATAAAGGGTAGAATATTTAATATTCAACGCTTTTCAATACACGACGGACCGGGAATAAGAACAATAGTCTTTTTCAAGGGCTGTCGTATGAGGTGCGCTTGGTGCTGTAATCCCGAATCTCAAAATCGAGAAATTGAAACAATTATCGAAAAGGATAAGGAAAAAATCGTTGGCAGGGATGTTACCGTTTGGGACATTATGCCGGAGATTTTAGCCGACAAGCCCTATTATCGCAGAAGCGAGGGCGGTGTTACCCTTTCCGGTGGTGAGGTTTTGTGCCAAGCTGACTTTGCGTCCGAGCTACTAAAGGCATGCAAAGGAGAGGGACTGCATACTGCTATTGAGTCGGCATCGTCCTTAAATTTCTCGGAAATAGAAAAGCTTCTTCCTTATCTTGACCTATATCTTATGGACATAAAGCATATGGATTCTGAAAAGCATAAGGAATATACAGGCGTTGGCAACGAATTGATTTTAGAAAACGCGAAAAAAATAGCAGGAAGCGGTGTCGAGCTTGTGATAAGAACACCGGTAATCCCCACCTTTAATGATACACCAGAGGAAATAAGAGCAATTTCAAGCTTTGCAAAAAGCCTAAAGGGCGTGCGCGAGCATCACTTACTTCCCTACCACCGTCTTGGCTCGGACAAATATAAGGGTCTTGGCAGAAATTATGCCTTAAAGGAGATAGAGCCACCATCTAAGGAAAAGATGGAATATCTTTTATCAGTCGCCGAGGAATCGGGACTTAAATGTAAAATAGGAGGCTAACAATGGAGCTTAAAGAAAATATGAGAATAGTGCAGGAGTTAGTACCTGGTAAGCAGATAACCCTTTGCCATATAATTGCAAATCCAGACGATGTGCTTTTCACAAAGCTTGGACTTGACCCAAAGACAGACTATACAAGAAGCGCAATAGGTGTTTTAACCGTTTCCCCTGCGGAAAGCGCTGTAATTGCAGCTGATATTTCCATAAAGTCCTCGGGTGCTGAAATTGGATTTGTTGATAGATTTACAGGAACACTTATTATTTCGGGAAGCGTTTCAAGCGTGGAATCGGCGTTTACTGCTATACGTGAATATTTCACATCTAAGCTTTCCTATGTATGCTGTGATATAACTAAAACGTAATGAAAAAAATTATTTTGATAGGACGAGTTGCGGCTGGAAAAACCACCCTAACTCAAGCGCTTAACGGTGAGGACATTCACTACTATAAAACGCAGTACATAAATTATCTTGATACAATAATAGACACCCCCGGCGAATATACAGAGCTTAGGCAGACCAGTGGCGCATTGGCACTTTATGCCTATGAGGCAGACGTTGTTGGACTTGTGCTTTCAGCAAATGAGCCCTACTCTATCTTCTCGCCCTGTATTACAAGCCTTGTAAACAGAGAGGTTGTCGGAATTATAACAGGAATTGACAAGCCTGACGCTAACCCGGAGAGGGTCGAGAGATGGCTAAGGCTTGCAGGATGCAAGAAAATATTCCCTGTCAGTGCTTATACAGGAGAGGGCTTAGATGCTCTTGTTGAATTTTTGTCAGATAGTGAAATGCCTGACGAGAATGGAGCGAATCAGCCTTGAGCCGTGTATTTGCGGCACAAAACTAGGCGGTTTGAGATTCTTGTCGAGCCTTTAGTACTTTTGACAAGCTTATTCCTTGTAGTATCAAATACAACTGCATCATAATCTTGCCCAAATTATCTAAAAATACATCGGTCCAAGGTGCTTTGCAATTTTAAGCGAGAAAATTCGCTTGTATTTAAGGCAAAATTTTGCCGAAATATAAAAATATTTCAAAAAATTTTAACACAGAAGACGGGGGAATTTACCACTTAAAATCTGGTTTGTTCCATTCTCGTCAGGCATAAGGAGGCTATGCGAAGAAAATGAGCAAAACTCAGGTAATCGCGTTTGCGAATAACAAGGGCGGAAGTGGAAAAACCACAACCTGCTCAAATATCGGCTGTGCGCTTTCTATGATGGGCAAAAGGGTGCTACTTATAGATGGCGATATGCAAATAAATTTAACACTTTCCTTCTTTGATGAGGAAAAGGTTTTAGAGTACGCAAGCAATGGAAAAAATATATATACAGCACTAAAGGATGAAAAGGATTTATCCGACTTTATTGTGCCAACAGAATATGAGGGGCTTGATATTGTACCATCAACCTCGCTTATGAGCTCAATTGAGTTTGACCTTTTCCCAAAGTGGCAGAGGGAATTTATACTTAAAAAATGTCTTGAGCCTGTAAAGGCACGTGGATATTACGATTACATACTAATAGACTCTCCACCTACCCTTGGTGGCTGGGTTATGAACGTTATGTGCGCCTCTGACTACGTTATTATTCCTGTTGAGGCAAGCCCTTGGGGACTTTTCGGTCTTGCCAATATGTTTGATTTTATCGGCAAGGTAAGAGAGATGTCGCCACGTCTTGAAATTATGGGAATTATGGTGACAAAGGCAGACGAACGAAAGAATTATTTCAAGGAAACCCTAAAATCTTTAAGAGAATCAGAGGATGTAAGAGTTTTCAATTCTTATGTTAAGGTTGATAGCGCAATTGAATGGTCACAGGATAACAGTAAGCCGGTTGTTGCTTACAAAAAATATTCAAGAAGCGCAATTGAATATAGAAGTCTTGCAAAGGAGGTAGTGGAATATGCCAATAGGTAAAAACGCAATAAAAAGAGTTTCAAACAGTGGATACTCTAACGTGCAAACAACAGCGCCAGATATGGAAAACAGCGCCGTGGCTGAGAAAAAAGAGGAAGCAGCGCCAAAGGTTGAAGTAGCTTCAGTTGCGCCCGAAGCAGTAAAGGAAGCACCAAAGAAGACAACTAAAAAAACAACAAAGAAGCCATCACCTATCAAGCAACAATTTGAACATATCGCAATAGGCGATAGCCTACCATACTACCTACTCTAAAATTAAAGGGAGCAAGTAATCTTGCTCCCTTTTTTGTATAACGAAAACCACGCGATAGTCGCGTGGTTCAGTGAAGGTTCCACCGGTGAGGCAGAAAAGAAAACTCCTAATGTGATATAATGGAAGTGCGACCCGCCAGTTGCACAAAGAAATCACATTAGGAGGACATTAAAA
>JAFQUJ010000015.1 GCA_017408585.1 Clostridia bacterium
ATTCGCAGGGCAGTTTTTCAATAATCGTTTTTTGCTTTTTGGTAAGCTTAACGGTGTTTTTGAACATATCAGACTGATTTCTCAAGCCATAATATCTCAAAACATTGCCTTCAAGCTTCCATCTGCTTTGAATATCGTACATAGTAACTCCTTTCTTCTTCGATATGTTATACCGTACTGCTGTAAAATGAACTTTTGAGTTTTGCTCGAAGGGAACATATATTCCGTTAAAGGATATATGTTACTCTCGCGCCGAGGGCGGAGCTAAGCAGTCATTGAAAGAGCGTTTAGCTTCTGCTTTGCAAAAGCTCCACCGAAGGGCTACCGCCCTTTAGCTTCTAAGCGAGCTTTTCTCCAAGGGCGTTAGCCCTTCTTGTTTGCTTGACGAGTCAAGCAAACAACGCTCTCTATATGGCTTGTTCTTGGAAACATATTGTACGGGGTTATGGGAGATGAGATTTTATATTTCTTTGTGAGCTTTTTTAGGTCGCGTCCGAGGGTATCGGGGTTACAGGACACATAGATGATTTTTTCGGGAGCAAGGCGCAAAAGAGTTTCCAGCATAAAATCGGAGCAACCCTTTCTTGGCGGGTCAATTATGCACGCATCTACTCTTTTATCAAAGTTCTTTGCGTCATCCTCGAAAAAGTCGATATTTTCAATTCCGTTTAGCTTGGCGTTTCGTCTTGCGTCACTTACCGCATCGGGATCGATTTCGACGCCATACACCTTAGCGCCTGTGCGCTTAGCTACGATAAGTCCCATTGTTCCCGTTCCACAGAAAAGGTCAGCGATAACGCTATCGCTCTTGGCGTCAAGGTGTTGTATTACTCTTTCGTATAGCTCGCTAGTGCAGGCGTGGTTTACCTGATAAAAGGATTTAGGGGAGATTTCAAGGTCAACGCCACAAAGCGTATCCTCAAGATATTCGTCGCCCAGCACATGCTTTATCTCGCACGCATCAAGCACAAAATCTCTGCCTGCTAAAAAGCCCGATTTTACTGAGGCTATTCCATCAAGCTCATGTCTTAGCCTTCTTGCGTAATGCTTTATATCGGTTGGCTTTCTAAATATAGGGCAAACCATTATTTTATGTTGAGAGGTGCTTTTTCTTATATACAGCGCTCGAAGATATGTAGTATCGATTTCTCTTAGAGTGAATTCGGCGATTTTATCGACGATTTCGTCATTTAAAGGACACCTTGTGTGTGGAATTACTGTGTTGGTAGAGTGCGCCATGTAGCCGAGCTTGCCCTTATCGTAGAACAAAATGACCTTGTTACGATATGGAAGGGCTGTGGGGCAAACGATTGGCTCAACCTCGGCATCTATTCCAAATTTTCCGAGCGTTCCCTTAACATAATTTCTCTTTATTTCGTTTTCGACGCTTAGATGAACGCATCCAAAGGCACAGCCACCACACTTGCCAAACACGGAGCATTCGGGAGCAATTCTGTTGGGGGAAGGAATTATGACCTTAGTTACTGTTGCGAGGGCATAGCTTGTGGTGATTTTTTGAATTTCAGCCTCGACTGTATCGCCGATAACTGCACCATTTACAAACACGACGAGCCCGTCTATTCTGCAAACGACATTTCCAAAATTATTCATTTCCTCGCACTTTATAGTAAATCTTTGATTTTCCTTTAACATAAATCCTCCAAAATCACTTGCTTTATTTGCGTATTTATAGTAAAATAAAGTTACTCTACTATTATATTAACACAGTTATTTTATAAAATCAACAGAATTTGAGTTTTTAGGAGCTAATATGAGTGCAACAAATTTACTTATTTGTCCAATTTGTCGCCTGTCACTTTTTCAATTAGATAAGGCGCTCAAATGCGAGAGGGGACATTCGTATGATTTTGCTAAAAGTGGCTACATCAATCTTTTAAGCCCGGGTAAGATGAACAATGCCAAGGCTGGCGACTCAAAGGAAATGATACGCGCAAGAAGCGATTTCTTTTCCTGTGGGGCTTATGGCAAGATAAATGATAAAATATGCGACCTTGTGTGCGAATTTGAGCCACAGGTGGTGATTGACGCCGGCTCGGGTGAGGGGTATTATACTAACGCTGTCGCAAGGCGCGCCTCAGGTGCTACGGTTATTGGCTTTGATATGTCTAAGCACGGGTGTGAGAGCGCCTCTAAGGCATCAAGGCGCTTGGGGCTTGACTCCTTGTTTTGCGTTGGAAACATTTTTGAGCTTCCCTTACATAACGAGTGCGCTGACATGGTTATAAATATGTTTGCGCCAACAGCGCACGAGGAATTTCATCGTGTGCTTAAGGCAGGTGGGCATTTGATTGTCGTGAGCGCCGGTGAGCATCACCTCGAGGGCTTAAAGCGTGTGCTTTATGACGAGGTATATTTAAATGAGGCTGACACGCCAAGCTATGAGGGCTTTGAGCTTGTGGGCAAGGAAAATTTATCCTACAAGGCAACAATTGACGGTCAAGAGGCGATTTGGGCACTATTTCAAATGACTCCATACTATCACAGAACCTCGCTTGCCGACAAGGCAAAGCTAGAGGTGCTTGACACGCTTACAACCACGGTTGAGGTTGATTTTCTAATTTACAAGAAAATATAAAAAATCAAGGATAAGCCATCTTATCCTTGATTTTTTGGTTTGAAGATTTTTCTTTTTATTTTGCTAAGGAAAACACGAATTTTGCGTTTTCTGCGCACACAGGGTAGCCTTTTTACATATTTTAGGTAGTCCTTATTATCAAGCTCTACCCTTATATTCTCACGATATATGCACTTTACCTGAGCGAGAAGATTTTCTTGCCTTATGCCACGCTCAAGCTCGAATTGGTTATCTCCGCACATTATATATTCGCCATTTTTGATTTTTACAACGCGATGGAGCACGAATTGACCACTCTCTCGCTTATACAAGACTATGTCGTTTTTAGACACATTCCTTGGTGAAACAAGGATTATCGAGTCTAGTCCCTCTCTCAAAAGTGGCATCATGCTTGTGCCTCTTGGATATAGTCGAAACTCACCGCCAGAGGAGATTACCTCGTCTATTACCGGATAGAGCTCGTCTAGGCTTAGTACTTGTCTGTTACTCAACGATTTTGCCCTCTATTAGCTTATTTATAAAGGTCTCTACATCCTTTGTGACTATCTCTTTGTCTGCGTCCTCAAAGGTGGCAAGGATTTTTTCAACAATTTGCTCCCCTTCAAGCCCCTCAGCAATACAATTCCAAATAAACTTACCTGTTTCGTTTAGGGTAATCATTCCGGAAAATTCCTCACTTAGCGCGCCTGTTGCGACAACAAAGGTCTTTCCTGCAACATCTCTTAGGACAAAGCCTTCTCTTATTTTCATATTCTCTCCTTATTTTGACATGGCCTCATATGCAATAGTCGCAGCCTCAAGCGATATATTGCACCTCAAAAGCCATGAGCTTGTTTCCTTTAATATTCTATCTACGATTTCAAAGGTTTTTGACATTTTATTCATATCTCTTGGAATTAGAATTTGCTTCATAAACCTTGATGCGCTATCGGCAGGGGTAAGCTTCTCTATGCTATTTACCTCGCCACGCTCAATATAACAAATCGCTTTAAGCTTGGCACGAGTATTTCTGTGCCAGCCCTCCTTGCCACACCACGGTGTTCCATAGGCGTACCATGCGCCATCTATGTATCTACAAATCGGCTTGTCGCCATTGATAATTTGAACCTCGTCGCCATATGCCCTTTTCCAAAGGGAGATATGTGTGCTTTTTCCCGTACCACTACGAGCCAAAAACGCATACGCCTGTCCGTGCGCCTCAACAACAGCGCTATGCACTAAAATCGCATCTCTTTCGAGCACCTCAAGGCATATCTTTCGATAGACGCAAACCGCCTCAAGATAGCCACAGGGTAGGCTTTTATCGTCAGAGGTTGCTCTTTCCGCCTCTATTTCCGCATCAGTTACGAAAACGGAAAAATCCACCCTATCGTCACTCGATATATAGTCCTTACACATATTGGCAAGAAAATCATATTTATTGTCAATTTCAATTACGAAATCAGCAATTTTTATCTTTAACATATTTTCTCCTTAACACAACAAAAATGCGGTCTTTGACCGCATTCTTTACTGTTTCTTAGTATAGTCGTCAGGATACGGGGGTGTATATCCGGGAAGCTCTGTATTCATATTTTCGCCTTCTCTGAAATCATCCTCTTCGTTTGATGACGATTCCTCATCTGTTTCGCTCTCGGTTTCGCTCGGAAGCTCACTCGAGGACTGCTCACTTGATTCACTACTAGATGATGACTCCTCCTCAGGACCACACGCAACAAGCGCAAGCATCATTAAAATTGAGAGCACAAGGCAAAGCATTTTTATGATTCTATTCATGGGGATATCCTCCATTTTTCAAGTTACAAGCCACAGGGAGCGCCCCTTGGGCTCTTATATATTATAGTTTATCATAAAACCATGGCTTTGTCAACAATTAATTTAAGCGTGCAGAAAAATATGCCCTCTCCAAAATCAAAAGCGAGCCGAGGCTCGCTTTTTTGGTTATTTATTAATTGCGTGACGCTTGATTTTTCTTGATGTTGTTTTCTCGAATGGCTCGTCACGAATTTCTATTCTTGTGATATGCTTATATGACGCAAGACGCTTATTGATTGCCATAACATCTTCGTTTATGTGATTGTAGATATCCTCCTGTTCGATAAGACCGAGCTTTTCGCACTCGTCATGATTAGGATAGATAAGAGCAACAATTGAAACAACTCCTGTTTCCTTGTTCTCCTCGCCTACTACTACAACCTCCTCGATAAGAGAAATTCCTTCAAGGTATTCCTCGATTTCCTCAGGGAATACATTCTTTCCACCTTGAAGAACGATTACATTCTTCTTTCTACCTGTAATGTAGATATAGCCCTCGTCATCGATATAACCATAGTCGCCTGTCTTAAACCAGCCATCAGGAGAGAGCACCTTTGCGGTTTCCTCGGGGTTCTTATAGTAGCCGAGCATTACATTGTCGCCCTTAACTACGATTTCACCATAGGTATCGTCTGCTCTTTCCTTGTCGATATAAATTTGCATACCGGGCATTAGCTTACCACAGGATGTAGGATTGTTCTTTTCGTGTAGAGGAATAACAGAGATAAGAGGAGCGCACTCGGTAATTCCATAGCCCTGACGAACCTGAATACCGAAGTTTGCAAATCCCTCTGCAATTTGAGGATTGAGAGCTGCGCCACCAACAATGAACGCCTTTACCTTACCGCCAAGTCCTTGGAGAACCTGACCGAAAAGCTTCTTTCTTGCATCGATATGGAGCTTCATTAGGAAGTTGCTAATTTTAAGTCCCATTGCAAGAGTCTTTTCCTTGCCTTGCTTTTGAACATTCTTTTGAATTGTTTTATAAAGCTGATTTGCAAAGAGTGGAACAAGAGTCATAACTGTTGGCTGGAACTGCTTTATGTTCTTTCCAACATATTTAATTCCGTCAGAGATTGAAATTGTCATACCATAGAGCATTGGAGCAAGCACGCCTGCGCTCATTTCATAGGTATGATAAATTGGGAGCACGGACATAACAGAGTCCTCTTGGGTGAGGCCTGCGAGCATTGGGTAAATTCCCTCAAGAACTGCGCAAACATTTCTTTCGCAAAGCATAACGCCCTTTGATGAGCCTGTTGTACCTGATGTGAACAAGAGAATTCCGAGCTTATGAACATCGTGATTTCTTGTATCAATTGTCATATCGGTGTTTTGTGCAAGATATCTTCCAAGAGAGAGAATTTTGTTGAAGGTTGTGAACTTTTCGTCAACATATTCGTCCTCCGGCTCAAGGGTGAAGGTTGTACGGTCTGTTACGATAATTTTCTCGACGCCCTCTAGCTGTTGCTCATGATTTCTGAGCATTTCCTCGAACTTGTGTGAGCATACAATATATGATGCCTCTGCAAAGTTAGTAAATTCGATAATTTGCTCCTCGAGCAAAAGTGGATCGATAGGAACGATAACGCCATCTGCTGTTACGGTTGCAATATATGATGCAATCCATTGAACACTTGTTTCGCCTAACAAGATTACCTTCTTGCCTGCCATGTCAAGCTTTTGAAATGCAAGGGTAAGGTCGGTTATGAGATTGAACATTTCTCTGTATGAAACGCGAACCTCTTCCTCCTTAGTTTTATTAAATCTGTAAAGGGTGTTTTCTGCAAAAAGATTTTTTCCTCTTTCAAAATATGCATATAGGCTATCTATTTGCACCTTAAAATCTGCTGGATTAATTTTATTTGCCATATTTCTCTTCCTTTAATTCAAATGAAATGTTTTCGTCGATGATTCCGAGCACCTCGTAAAAGATCTTTAGCTTATGATCTGCGATTGTGCCACTGACCTCGGTCATTATCTCGGCGATTTTTTGATTTATATACTGATTAATTTCGAAACCTGCCTCGGTTAAAACGAACTTACACTTATAGATACTGCTTCTGGCATTTTGATTTCTCTTTATGTACCCCCTTCTCTCAAGCTCACCTGTTACGCGAGAGATAAATGCCTTATCTACTCCACACGCCTCGGCTAGCTCTGTTGAATTTAAGCCATCTTGGCTTTTTACAAGATTGAAAAGGCACATTACATGAGCACTTCTCAAATCATATTTTTTCATTGCGTTATCTTTTATGCGTTTAATGTTTTTTGATATTCTGTCAATTGACAGAATAAACGATGAAAAGCGTTGTGTCTTTTCCATAAGTCCTCCTAAAATGGCAAAAATTTGTTGACTAGTCAAAAATTCCCTAGCCGTCATTATATTAACACAATATATTTGATTTGTCAACGATTTTTTGATTTTTTTCGACTTATGGGACAAAATTATGATGATTTTTGTTATTTTACATAGTAAACATAGCTTGATTTTCTAGGCTTGGGCTCGCGTGGCTCTTCGTTAGGATAACCAAGCACGATATGTCCTATTCCCTCGTAGTCACCCTCAATTCCAAGCTCCCTTAAAATTGCCTTGCCCTCGTCGCTATTAAATTCCTCTTTTGCCCTGTGTATCCAACAGCTTCCTATTCCAAGAGAATGAGCGGATAGCATTAGGTTTTGCATAACGAGCGTTCCATCATAGACATATGTTGGATATTCTCTGCTTGCTAAAACGATAAGCACCACAGGAGCGCCATAAAAGGGGTCTGTATCTGTACCCATGATATCGGCATTCATTTTTGAAAGACGATCTCTTAGGGCCTTATTCGTGACAGCGATAATAATTGGCGATTGATTGCCACGACCTGTTGGAGCGTATTTTCCAGCCTCTAAAATAAGGTCGAGGTCCTCGTTTGGTATCATATCACCCTTGAAGCCTCTTATGCTTCTTCTTGATAAAATATTATTTATTACCTCGTTCATTTTATCCTCCTTTATGTGAGCCTTAATATATATTTTAACATATTTTGTTCACAAAATCAATATCTATTGAAAAATTGATAAATATGTATATAGCAAAGAAAGCCAACCGCCTAAGCGATTGACTTCCTTTTAAGAGAGAAAACATTATGTCATGTGCGAGATTTAGAGGCCAAGCCGAGCTTAGCATATAGTTGCATTTTTCAAATGCGAGCTGTTCTCTTCGACTATATTCTATCATATTCTGCCCTAAAAATGAAATATAAATGCTATATAATAGCGATATACTTTCTTATATATCCAAGCGTTTATTTCGCTCTTTATTTTTTATCTTGTTTTAATAGTTTTTATTGACTATTATATTTTTTTGTGATATACTTTTCTTATTAAAAACAAAAAACGCAGGCATAGCCTGCATTAAATGGAGCTGGCGATGAGATTTGAACTCACGACCTGCTGATTACGAATCAGCTGCACTACCCCTGTGCTACACCAGCAATTTTCTAGATAATTTTACTACAAAACTCATACTTTGTCAAGAGGTTTTATAAAAATGAACTTGTGTGATATTAAAACCGTAAAAAATCTTTTAAAACGATATTCTACCGATACAAAAAAGGGCTTTGGGCAGAACTTTTTGATAAATCAAAGCATTCCGTATGACATAGCCAAGGAAAGCTTTAACTACCACACAAGCGTATGTGATAGCGCCTGCGTGCTTGAAATCGGCCCCGGTATTGGTGCGCTCACAAGCGAACTGTGTCAGCGATATGACAAGGTGGTTGCGGTTGAGATTGACAAGAGCCTTATTCCTATTTTAAGCGAAACAATGGCTGATTTTGACAATTTAACCATTATAAACGACGATTTTTTGAAAATAGAGCTTGACAGCTTCCTTGACGAGCATTTTGGGAGCGCGAGTGTTTCGGTTTGTGCGAATTTGCCATATTACATTACCACGCCTATAATTATGAAAATTTTGGAGAGTGGCAAAGGGCGCTTTACCTCTATTACTGTCATGGTACAAAAGGAAGTGGCTGACCGTCTTTGCGCTACATCAAGAGATAGCGAATACGGCGCTATTACAGCATCAATTAACTATTACGGAAGGGTTAGCCGTCTTTTCGATGTCGCACCCGACAACTTTCTTCCTCCTCCCAGCGTTACCTCTAGCGTGATTAGAATTGAGCTATTTAAGGAATGTCCTTATTTTGTAAGTGACGAAAAAACCTTGTTTGAGGTAATCTCCGGAGCATTTGCACAAAGAAGAAAAACGCTTTTAAACTCACTTTCGTCATCTATTTCGTGGGTATCAAAGGCAAGGCTTGCTGAGGTTATTGAGGAATGTGGCTTTGAGCTTACTATTCGCGGAGAGCGCCTTTCAATCGAGGAGCTTTGCGCCTTAGCGAACAAGCTATACGAGGAAAAGATAAAATGATGTTTTTAGGCACTATTGTAAACGCAATTGCGATCGTTGTCGGCTCGCTCCTTGGCGTTTTGATTTCGGGGCTTCTTACAAAGAGCAAGAGGCTCAGCGCTTTGCCCGACATTATAATGAAGGTTTGTGGCATTTGTGTAATTTATATTGGAATATCAGGTGTAATTTCAGGTCAAGAAAAATCGAGCGCGGAGCTTGGTCAATATGGCTTGCTCATTATGATTGGCGCTCTTGTTATTGGCTCTCTTATCGGCGAGCTTATCAACATTGATGGCGCGCTTGAGCGTCTTGGCAAGGCTATCGAAAGCAAGGTTAGCAAAAAGCATTCGGGTGATGGCGAGGCGACGCTTGACTCTCAGCGCTCAATTGCTAAGGGCTTTGTTAGCGCTACGCTTTTGTTCTGTGTTGGTGCAATGGCGATAACAGGCGCAATCGAGAGCGGTCTTTCTCAAGGCGAGGCGCAGGCTACGCTATTTGCGAAATCGACAATTGACTTTGTAAGCTCAATCGTTTTTGGAGCTACTCTTGGAATTGGAACTATATTCTCGGCTATATCAGTTTTTATCTATCAAGGAATTATTGAGGCTATCGCTATTTTTGTTGGAAGCTTCTTGCCATCTGTTGTAATTGCACAGATGAGCGCAAGTGGCTCTATGCTGATTTTTGCGCTGGGACTTAATATGATAGGGGCATCTAAATTCAAGGTTGCAAATATGCTTCCCGCTATATTTTTGCCATTAATTTTATGTTTCTTTTTCTAGTTTATATTTTGGAGATAAAATGGAGCTTTTAAGAAAAATTTGGTTTAGAATATCGCATATCGGGCTTTGGCTGACGGTGCTTTGTATTCTCGCCTGCGTGGTGCTGGTATTCGTGACATGGACCTTTAATGTTAGCGTTGGGCTACATATTTTTACATATATCTTTGTTGCGTTCACAGCTATAAATATTCTAGTTCCCTTGCCCGACCATGTGTATAAGGTAAAGGCGATTATTTACAAAAACAGCTTTGCGACGAAATATGTTTATGACTATGAATATCGTTCAAGCGTTGTTATGCAAATCGGCTTTTTAGGAAACACCGTTTATGCGCTTTTCACTCTGTTTTTGGGGCTTATTTCAAAATCGGCTTGGTTTACCTCAATCGGCGTTTTTTATGCGATATTCGGCTTTTTAAAGTTTGCGCTTTTGTTAAAGCAAAATCACATTTTAAAGTGTGAAAACACAAGAGAGCGCAAGGCAATTTCATTTAGAGTTTGGCGTTTTTTTGGTATTTCAATGCTCATAATCACCATTCCAACAACTGTAATGGTTGTGCAGATGATTTACCACAACAAAAACTACTATTATGGTGATATTATCACCTTTGGCTACTTCATTTACACCTCGATTTACTTTATCGCGGCAGTGGTTAAGGTTTTTCAAGCTAAAATGCGTAAAAACCCCATTTTCACAGCTTATTCTAATATGAGCTTTTGTGGTGCGCTTATGTCAATTCTGGCGCTTCAAACTGCGATGGTTACAGGTCTTGGCATCGAGGACTCAATGAGACGAATTGTAAACTCCATAACGGGTGGTATCGTGCTTACAACTTTTTATATTGTTTCAATTGTTGTTATCGTCAGCACAACTAAGGTGCTACGAAAAAACTACCCAGAGCTTAGCACATACTTAAAGCATAAGGAATATAAGGAAAGCACAAAAACAGTCTTTGACTCGACACTAGAGCTTGATGCAGAGCAAATCAAGCGCGCATCAGAGCTTGTAACAAAATAAGCAAAAAGGAGTGAAAAATCACTCCTTTTTTAGTTATTCAAACGCCATTAAGGCAAAATTTAGCTCTTTTAGAAGGGTGCGAGGGCGCACCCTTCTTTGCTTTTGCTAAGACACAGAACCGTTCTTTGTCAGTTTTACTGTGGTGGCACAGGATTGCCATCTATCTCTATGTCATTTACTACCTTTTTTGATTCTAATGCATTTTGATAATGGATACTGCCAACAAAGGATTTATTTAAATTAGAAACAACTTTTCTGATATCAGAATCGTTAATTTGCATGTTTTTCACAAGTTGGAGCATATTTTCGTCTTCGTTAACAGGAAATAAATATTCGGCAATGATTTTAGGTAAAACGATTATGGCAGAAATTATTCCAGAAACAGCTCCTATAATTGTCGGTATATCCGAATATGTAGATGTTTCTTTCAAGGCTACCATTGCCATAAAATAGACGGAAAAACCAACAATTGCAACAAAAGTCAACATAATTGTTATAAAAAAGAAGAATTTATAGCATTTATTATGACTAGATTTTTTTCCATAATTTTCAAAAAATTTTTTAAGTAGAACGGTATATAACTTATCTCTTTTACTATATTCTGCTTCGCCAACATTCATTTCTTCAAAATCAATCTGTTCATCATTTTCATTTGTGCAATCACTTTGAGGATTAATAATTTCATTAAATTCGCTAATCTCCATAATTTATAATACACCTCATTTTTAAAATTTCACAACAGTATCGTACCCTGCCTGTTTTTTCATATCTTTGAACTTTTAAAATTCGCGAGAATGGTGAAAAGGAGATGCTTTTTCTAATTTTATTTTAGCATACATTAAATTTAAATGAAAGACCAAGCGTTCCATTTTCACCATTTATTCGCTAAATTTTCATTTAGGCTCGCTTTTTTAATTCTGCAGATTAATATTCGCGCTCAATTTCGCCCGATATTTCATCTGTTGCTCCCGTACCATAAATGCTATATTCATATGTACAGCGATATGTTCCACCAGAGCTTAGGTCAACACTATGTGTTGTAGAAAAGTTATAGCCTGTAGCTTGGTCTGTCCATGATGCGTCATCAACATCATTCCACCACCACAAAAACTTCTTCTCTATTTTAGTTGTAATGGTTGCGCCGGTTGTTTCTCCTTCAATACCCATATACTGAACTCGAACTATCGCTTTTCCACTATCACTAATATTAAATTCTGTGTTTACATAATCAACATTATTATAGCGAGGCATAATCAAGCTATCAGCTGCAAGCACTTGAATTGCCAAAGAAAAGCTAAAAATCGCAACCAAAAGCACGCAAAGCAATTTTTTCAAAAAATCACCCTCTTTCTTTTTTATTTCTATATATTAAAACAACGAAAAACGAAAAGTGTGACAAGATTTTTAAAAATTTTTTTATTTTTTCAAAATGTTGATTTAATGCTCTTTTATGTGCTACAATTAATACAGATATTTAAGGGTGAGGAGAAACGATGTTATCTATATTTTTACTAGCAATAGATGAGCCGGACGAAAAACAAAAATTTTGTGAAATATACGAAAAATATTATCAAAAGCTATTTAATTTAGCGTTAACCATCACCGAAAATCACCATTCGGCAGAAGACGCTTTACAAAATGCGTTTTTGGGTATCTCTCGAAACATGAAGATTGTAATGGCCTTGAATGATGAATTGCTAAAAATTTATGTAATCAAGGCTGTAAAAAACGCTTCTATAAATCAATTGAAGAGCGACAGAAAAAACCAACTACTGCAAACCGGCAATTATGACATTCCTTCCTCTGAGAATTTAGAGAACGAATTTATAAACAATGATGCATACACAAAAACTGTCGATTTCATTATGAGCTTAGATCCATTATACAAGGATGTTGCATTTTTTCATTTCATTTTACATATGACCTCTAAAGAAATTTCAAACCTTCTTGGTAGAAAATATTCTACTATAAGACAACAGCTTTCAAGAGTTAAAAAAATGATACAAAAGCATTTTAAGGAGTTGGAAAAATGACTAAAGCAGAAAAACAAATTTTGCGCTCCGCTTTTCTTCATGTTGAGCGAAACGAGCTTGCTTTAATAGATGGTTTAATTTCTTGCGAGGAATTTGAGCCATCAAGTGAATTTAAAGCCAAAATGGATGAAATTATAAACGGGACAAAAAAAGAACGGCACACGAGCATAAGGAAAAGAATTATTATAATCGCGATTTCTGTCCTTCTCGCAATTTCCTTTGCATTATCTATCGGTGCTGTGCGTGAATTTATTGTTTTGGTTTGTGAGCAAGGAATATCTGTTATATTCGGTGCAAATCACACCACTCCAAGCGAGGGCGTAATAGAAAACGCTCCACAATATATTCCACAGGGATATTCATTATCAAAAAATGAAAATTATGAAATAGCAATAGAAAAGGAATGGTGTAACCAAAACAACAAAATATTCTTTGACCAATCGTTTAAGGACGGCTCGGAGCTTCATATAACAAATGAAAATGCGCAGGTTATAGAGCTTAATTGCGACGGAAAGAACACCTATTGTATATTAACAAGGAATGGAACGTATAGTGTTTTTTGGAGTGATGATATTTATTTATATAAAATGCGCTTCGAGGGAGAATTTTCAATTGCGGAAATCGAAATGATTGTTTCAAGCGTTAAAAATTAGGCAATTAAAAGGCCTCTTGCGTTTGCAAGAGGCTTTTGCTTTTTTTAAAAATGGAAAAAAGATGGTAGAAGCTCTGCCATCTTTTTTGATATGTGTTTAAAACTCGTTAAGTCCTTCCTTGCCGAAGGAGATTTGAGCAGGGGTAAGGACACTTTGAAGCTTTATCGTATAAAGCACATCGCTACCTCTTGTAACCTTGCTTGCCATAGGAGATGAAATTGGGTCTTCGGTTGTGCCGATATATTCCTTTTGGAATACCTTTGCCGAGCCAACATCCTCGCCCTCATAGGCATAGCCTGCAAAAACCAGCTCAAGAGAAGCATGATCTGCGTTAGCAAGGTTCATTCCACTAATTGAAAGATTGCAATTTGCATATGTAAGGTCAAACTCTACCTGAAGTGCGCCCTTGCTTGTATTTATGAGTCCTTCGCTTGTAAACAATGTGTCCTCTCCCAAATATTTTGGATTGAAGATAACAACACCAAAGGTAAGCTTTTTGCCAATTGCGCTCTCGTATGTCGAAAGGCTCTCATGGTTTATAACAAAGCCTGTTGCAATTCCACTGCTAGCGTCATTTGTTGAATATCCAAGGCATTCAAAAATTGCCGCGACCTCTTCTTTTGAGCAATATTCACAGCCCTCGTTTGTACAGCCTGTGATTTTTTCGCCTGCGTTGTGGTAGCCGTTTTTGTACTCTATTATTACCGATTCGTTATGAACGGGATTTGCCTGTGCAGCTCCGCGTGTACCGCATCTGTCACAGTTTACAACACAAGGATTTCCGTCCTCTGCGTGCGCGCCATCAAATGCAACCTCACAAAGATTAGCACCATAAGCCACCATATAGGTTTTATCTGTATAATTTTCGTTTCCGTAGCCGACATATTCCTTTGTTCCTGCTTGACTGAAGCGAGAGGTACTAGAGCCGAGCTCTATAATTCTTTCGTAATCTATGCCTGTATAATAGGTAACAAACTGCTTATTGTTAGCATTGCCTAAACAAGCAGTACCAAATGTTGTGAAATTCTCTGTCAACACAAGGGTGTTGACTGCTGAGCAGGAGTTAAGCATATAGTTTCCGGTAGTAGAGCCTAGCACAACAACCTTGGTAAGAGCTGAGCATTCCTTGAATGTGTAGCCCGAGCCACTGAAGGTAGTAACGGTAGCAGGCAATATCACAGATGTTATTCCTACTCTTGTAAATGCATATTGTCCAATCTCAACTGTGTTTTCAAGCACTAATGTTGTGAGCTTGTTACAGTCAAAGAACATTCTGGAGCCAACCTGTGTGGCGCTGCAATAAACCTCTTCGATGTTAGGGCAGTTTCCAAATGCGTATTCTCCAACAGTTGTGACTGTTGATGGAATAGTTACCGATTTTATATAACTATTTCCTCCGCCTGAATTTCCACTACCAAAAGCCTTGGTCGTTATTGCAGTAACATCGTATTCTGTGCCGTTATATGTTACCTTCTCCGGAATTACTACCACTTCAAGCTGGCAGTTCTTTTGATTGTTGCTTGATACTGTCGCTTCCGTTGTACCGAGGTCATAATAAATGCCATCAATTAGCGTAGCGGCAGAAGCGGAAACAGCAAAGAGGCATGCCATTAGCGCCATTACCATAAAGGCAAAAATGATTTTTCTTTTCATAAAATTCTCCTAAAAATGTATTCTTTAATTTTATTGTAGCACAATTGCTTTTACAATTGAATTGCAAAAACGAGCGTTTTATATTGTATTTTAGAGCATATCATTTCCAAATGTCAAAGGCGTAGGAGAATTAACTGAAATTATAATCTAATATTATATATCCTTGAAAATCTCAAAATTTGTTTTTTTGAGGAATTTTGATATAATTTTCGGTCCAAGGTTAGGAAAAAATTTATAGAGGAAATTCATGAGGTGTGCGTCAAAGCCGACGATTATTCTCTTTTTTCGGCGTCTTATTTTTCGCATTATTTTATTTACGGTTTTATCAAGGTCGGCGCACACCTTATTAAAGATTTTTGCCTCCCTCTCGGTTGGGCTTTGATTTTTCATAATGTCGGTTTTTACAAAGCCATTCATTATGGTTGCTATATAGATATCCTTGTTTTCCCTTGCCATGCACTCAAAGTACATTTTAGAGGCGCTTTTCGACGCGCAATAGGCGCTAACTCCGGCAAATGGGCAAAGGGCGCTTGAGCTTGAAAAGGAAATTATCGCACCCTGTGTCGATTTTTTAATGATTGGGAGCATCGCCTCGGTTGCATAGACCTGTGAGAGAAAATTGACGCTCATTGCCATCTCGAACTCCTGCGAGGTGCTATTTTCAACCGATGCAAAGCGTGGCAAGATGCCTGCGCAGTTTATAAGCACATCTATACCCTTTCCTTCTGTCTCCAATCTATTTTTAAGGCTTATCCACTCGTCCTTGATTGACACATCAAAGGGGGTTGGAATAAAGCGCTCGCCTAACTCCTCTCTTATTGCGCAAAGAAGCTCCTCGCGTCTTGCGACACCATAAACGGTGCAATTAAAACGATTAACGAGTCGCTTCGCCATTTCCTTGCCGATACCGCTTGATGCGCCTGTGAGTATTACTGTTTTGTTTGTAAAATCGTATTTCATAATACCTCTATTTTTCAAAAAAACCGCACTATGTGTGCGGTTTTTTGTTATTTCTTATCTTTGAACGCGACCGCTTCCGCCACCCTTGATAAGTCCCTCTACCTCTTTTACAGATACGAGGTTATAGTCACCTAGGATTGTGTGCTTCAAGCAAGATGCTGCAACTGCAAACTCGATTACATCCTGTGGAGCTTTATTCATAAGTGATGCGTAGATAAGTCCACCACCAAATGAGTCGCCACCACCAACACGGTCAACGATATGTATATCATATGAGCGTGAGAAATAGTAATCGTTTGTTTGTGTATCGTAGAGCATTGCTGCCCATTTGTTATCGTTTGCCGAAATGCTTGTACGAAGGGTGATTGCAACTCTCTTACAGCCAAATCTGTCGCTTAGCTGTTTTGCAACGCTCTTGTAGCCATCGTGATTTACAACGCCTGCGTCAACATCGGTGTTTTCAGCCTTGATGCCAAACACCTTTTCTGCGTCCTCCTCGTTTGCGATACAAACATCAACATACTCCATAAGAGCGCCCATTGTCTTGCCTGCCATTTCGCTTGTCCAGAGGTTCTTTCTAAAGTTTAGGTCACAGCTTGTGGTGATGCCCTTTTCACGACATACCTTAAGAGCATCCATGCAAATTTCAGGTAGCTCGCCACCGAGAGCAGGTGTAATTCCTGTAAAGTGGAACCATGTTGCGCCCTCAAGGATTTTATTCCAATCGAAATCGCTTCTCTTAGCGAGAGCAATAGCGGAATATGCACGGTCGTAAATTACCTTTGACGGACGCTGAGATGCGCCTGTTTCAAGGTAGTAAATACCAACTCTTTCGCCACCTCTTACGATGTCGCTTGTATCAACGCCATAGCGTCTTAGTGAGTTTACTGCCGCTTGACCGATTTCGTGCTCGGGTAGCTTTGTTACATATGATGCGTCAATTCCGTAGTTAGCAAGAGATACTGCAACATTTGCCTCTCCGCCACCATAGGTAGCGCCAAAGGTATCTGTTTGAACAAATCTTGTGTAGCCTGCCGGATTGAGTCTTAGCATTATTTCGCCGAAGCATACTGTTTTCATAGTTAATTCTTCCTTTTATATAAAATAATTTTGTAACTTACTTACATAAATATTTTACTCTAATTTTATATGATAGTCAAGAGTTTTGGTTGTATTTTTCGTAATAAAATAGGTATTGCTGAGCAATTCCTGCGTTTTTGCCGAGGGTGAATGGGTTAAAATCGCTTGGAAAATGCTTTTCGAGGGTGCGTTTAATATGTACATCTATGGGGAACGCCTCTGTTTTTGCATACCCAAACAAAAGCACGCACGAGGCAACCTTTGCTCCTACGCCCTTTATTTTGCACAGGTGCATAAGCGCATCCTCATAATTTAGTGCTTTTATTTCGTCTAGCATTTCGGGGTGAGCAAGAACAGCTTGAACCGCGTCATAAATATATTTTGCGCGAAAGCCCATTCTAAGCTCGAATAGCTCCTCGACGCCGGCATTTTTCATTTGCTCAGGCGTTGGGAAGGCGTACTCTGTGCCAAACGGAGTTATAATTTCGCTACCATATTTTTTACAAATCGCGCAAACGATTTTTTTGATACGAGGAATGTTATTATTCTGCGAGATAATAAAGGAGATTAGGCACTCCCACGGATCTTGACGCAAAATTCTAATTCCCGAGCCATATTCGGTTGCAACCCTCATGTGCTCGCTATTACAGGTATTAATTATTGTGTTATCAATTTCCTCATAGTCAAGGTCGAGAGCCAGGTATTCTCGCCAAAGATGCTCATATTCGTCTGGGGTTGCGCCATAGATATAAAGCTCGTTTTCGTTATCTTGGGCAAAGATGACATATTTACCGTGCGCCACTCCGCCAAAGGCGTATTTATGCTCCGTCATTGGAACGCTATCAAAGCGGAAGCATTGCCCGCAATCAAACGCCTTAAAAATATTGATTTTGGGGATATTGGTTATATGAAGCACGCTCATTTTATTCGGTGCGACAAGGGCTTTTATTTGCTCCATCATATCACACCTCCCAAAACCAAGAAGCTAAGCACGCAAATTACAACTATTACAGCGCATGCGATTATCAAAAGTGCCTTAGTCTCTGATTTTTTGCTCTCTATTTTATCGAGCAGGCGGGCACGACGCATAGCATTAACCACAGGCTTATAAAGGAGCATAGCGAGGGCTGCATTTGCGCTTCCCTTTACCAAATTAAAGGGCAAGAAAACGGTTGGTAGCATTTTCGCAATCATCTCTCGGCTAGTGCCTGCCATATAAAGTGGGGTTATTAGATAATTCCAAAGCATCATTGCAAGGCACATTGCGACAACACCACAGATAAGCCCTATAATAGCGCCACTCAAGGTGCGCTTTTTTTGATAAATGAGCGAGGCAGTGACTGCAAAGAATGCGCTTGAAATCACATTCATAACAAAGCCGATAATTCCCGTTGTGCTTATTGTAACAAGCTCTAAAAGTGCTGTGATAATCGTGATAATAATTGCCGAGATTGGCCCAAGAATAAAGCCTGCGATAACTATTATTATGTCCTTGGGGTCATAGTCGAGGAAGCCTGCGACCTTTATTGGAATTAGGTTGCCAAGGCATGTCAGCACAAAGGCGAGGGCGCTGAGCATTCCTATCATTACAATTTTTCGTGTGTTGCTTTTCATTTTTCTCCTATCTATTCTCACAAAAAAAGCTCGCCTACGGGCGAGCGAAGATATATTGGTGCTAAGATAAGCATCAAATCCTCTTTCAATCCAGACTATACTGTCGGTTTTGGAATTTAACCAAATCTGCAATTTAAAATCGCACGCGGACTTTACCGCCGATCGGGAATTTCACCCTGCCCTGAGAATTTTATTGTATTTATACTAAAATTATATGCCCGCGTGAATACTTTGTCAAGGCTAAGATGAAAATTTCCAAATTTTTTTGAAAATTTTATCGAAAAATTCTCAATTTTCTATTGATATTAAAAAAAACCTGTGCTAAAATATTTTTATTAAAAAATTGATTACAAGGAGATTAATGTTATGAATCCAAATGTAAGACCAGAATCAATGGAGCGCATCACCACTCCGGAGCTAGCAAACGCATTCATCGAGGAGCAAATAAAGCTCATTCGTGAGGAGGTAGGAAACCAAAAGGTTCTTCTCGCCCTCTCCGGTGGAGTTGACTCTAGCGTTGTTGCAGCTCTGCTTATTAAGGCAATCGGCAAGCAACTATACTGTGTTCATGTAAATCACGGACTTATGAGAAAGAATGAGAGCGAGCAGGTTGTTGAGATTTTTGGTAAGGAGCTTGACGCTAATCTTATTTATATTGATGCAACTGATCGTTTCCTTGATCTTCTCGCCGATGTTAGCGAGCCCGAGAAAAAGAGAAAGATTATCGGCGCAGAATTTATAAATGTATTTGCTGACGAGGCAAGACGCCTTGAGGATATTGAATTTTTGGCACAAGGCACAATTTATCCCGACATTCTTGAAAGCTTCAAGCAGGCTGAGGGCAAAAAGGCTGTTAAATCTCACCACAATGTTGGTGGCTTACCGGATGATCTTAAATTCAAGCTCGTTGAGCCACTTAAGCTTCTCTTCAAGGACGAGGTTCGTGTGGTTGGAGAGGCACTCGGTCTTCCTCATGCGATGGTTTATCGTCAGCCATTCCCAGGTCCCGGACTTGGTGTTCGTTGCCTTGGCGCTATCACAAGAGATAGACTTAATGCTCTTCGCGAGGCTGATGCAATTCTTCGTGAGGAGTTTGCCGCTTGTGGTCTTGCTGAAAAGGTTTGGCAATACTTTGTTATTATTCCCGACATCAAGAGCGTTGGCGTAAGAAACGAGTCAAGATACGAGGGCTGGCCTGCAATCATTCGTGCGGTAAACACAACTGACGCTATGAGCGCAACAATCGAGGAAATTCCTTATGCAGTTCTTCACAAAATTACAGCAAGAATTGTAAACGAGGTTGAGGGCATTAACCGTGTTCTATACGATCTAACTCCAAAGCCAACAGGCACAATCGAGTGGGAATGATATAAGATGAAAAAAGTAAAAGCCTTGCGATTTTCGCAAGGCTTTTTTGTTGCAACAACACAGCCTTTTGCACTTGTTTTTGATAATTTTTATTAAGTAATAAAATTTAGACAAGTATGTTGTAAATTCTTTTTAAATAAAATTAAATAGAATTATTCAATAGCTTTTTTCTTGACAAGGGGGCTTTAACATTGTATAATAAATATAATGAATATTTTTGAGGTGCGAAATGAAGAGAGAGAATTATATTTCATGGGATGAATATTTTATGGGAGTTGCACGCCTTGCGGCTATGAGATCTAAGGATCCCAGCACACAGGTTGGCGCTTGTATTGTTGATTCTGAAAGGCGTATTCTTTCAACAGGCTATAATGGCTTTCCTGCCGGTTGCTCCGATGATGAGTTTCCTTGGGAGCGCGAGGGTGGATTTTTAGATGTTAAATATCCGTTTGTTGTTCACGCTGAGCTAAATGCGATTTTAAATGCTCGTGGCAAGAATTTAACAAACTCGACAATTTATGTTGACCTTTTCCCCTGTAACGAATGTGCTAAGGCGATAATTCAAGCGGGAATTAAGGAGATTGTTTATTTATCTGACAAATACAAGGACACAGAGTCAACTATCGCATCAAAGAGAATGCTAACTCATGCAGGCGTTAAGTTCACACAGCTATGTGTTGAGCACAAGACGCTTACCATCAATCTTGATATTAAATAAAATCAAAGGACAGAGATTAATTTCTCTGTCCTTTTAGCTTTATTTTGTTCCAACTCGACGGTCCTTGCGCTTGTCCTCATCGGTTAAGGTATCGAAGGGGACTAGGTCATGGTGCATTTTTCCAAGGTCATTTCTTGACGATGCATCGGGAGAGCCACTATACACATAGCCCTCGCTACGCATATATGCGTTCCAGCGACGATGCTCCAATGGCTCAATAATTGCTATTTCCTCCTCGGTTAGCTCACTCTCTCTTTTGCCTGCGCTTGGGATAACAAGCTGTTCTCTCATATTCATATGAATTGCAGAGGCAGTAGATGAGCGATAGTTATATTCAAAGCGCCAAAAATCGTCCTCTTGCCCCCATTTGAGATGGCGAGCGAGCGCCTTTGCTTCAAGCTCTGAATCGAGGATAACCCTCTCCGAGCATGAGGTTTTAAGGTCTCCTATAAAGTCGATTTCATAGCCTTGACCCTTGTAGTTCTTGATGCCTTCAAGAGATGCCCTTGCGTCGCTATTATAGATAATTGATTGAATTGTGGGCTTGATGCCTATGCGCTCAAAATACATTCTCAAATTTACAGAGGCTCTTATATTAAGCTCGTCCGTACCGAGTGAGCAAAGCACATAGGTTGTGTCCGTTAGACTATATATTTCGTTTGCAAAGGAGATTGTATCAATATCGTAGCCTGATTTTATTGTGATTTTGTATTGAGCCTCGCCGTCAACATAAACACCGTTATATTCGTCTGACATTAGCTCAGGGCAAAGGGCAGTAAATCTTTCCTCGGCTAAGGGGTCTTTGTCAAAGGCGGTGATTTCTATGCGATAGTCTGTCATTTGGCAGAACCAGCTAAGCGCCTTTATCATTTCTGTACCATGCTTACCCATACCGACGATAACGGCGGAGATAAGACGAGAGCCGTCCTCTTGCTCTTTTGCGCCATCGAAGAATATTTTTCCGTTTTCGTAAAGCAAGCGATTGATAAGGGAGCGTGTTTCGTTAATTCGACGAACCTTCATTCCGCCCTTATCTGCCTGTGTTAGCAAAAGCTCTCCCTCTACGCGTGTTGAGAACACATAGAGATTGGAATTCTTTCTTTTGCCATAGCGAGAAATTATTGCTATTCCTTGATTTAGATTTTCGTTTTCGTTTTCGCCCATTATAAAGAAATACATTTCTGTTTTCTTGCTATGTGCGTTAAAGTTGATTGCAACAATGTCCTTTTTAAATAAGATAGCGCTTATTTTCTTCGCTCTTTCTACTATTTCAAAGGAATTTTCCTTGTTTTCCTCGAAAATGTCGGTGAATACTATTGTTGCCTTTGGGTGATTTTTCTTGATATCCTCGGCAAGTGTTATTGTTTGGTCGTTTATCTCGGAAAAGATATAGACATTTTTAAAATATGACAACAGATATCTTACATGTGCTGAGAGGTTTTTGAATAGTGACAAAATAAATCCGAAGGTTAGAATTGGAGCTACAATGCAAAGAATTGCAGCAAAAACGGAATATGTCGTTCTTATCCATTCGTCTGCCCAAGATAGATTTTCGATTACGAAAAAGTAATCTACATCTATTACAAAGAGCTGAAGCACATTGTGCGCTGACATTAGAATTGTTTTTAGAGTTGAAAAGCCTGTGCCATCAAATATCTTGTGATAAATTGGCAAGTACATAACAAGGGCACTTATTGCGACGCCTGCTGCTATGACATTAAAGGGGGACAGAACTGCCGATTCCTTGCGTCCGCGGGAAAGTGATATTCCCCACACAATTGCAAAGACAAAGATGGCCATTGCAATAAATATGCAGATAATAAAGCTCATAATTTCTCCTTATGCGTTAAAATAATTTTAGAATAAGCATAAATCCTGTTAGGATTATTAAAAATGCAAGGTTAAATATTGAAAACATTAAAATATAATATTTCGTCCTTTTGGGGTTGCTTTTTACATATTCACGGAAGGTAATTAGACTGGCAAGCGAGGCAATCAGCGTTCCTACTCCGCCTATATTTACTCCGAGCAGAAGGTCCTTGTAGTTTGTCGTAAATTGAGATAGCAGGATTGCTGAGGGGACATTGCTTATCACCTGACAGCTTAGCACGCTAAACAAGAGCGTGCTTTTTTCAAGGAGTGACGAAAACAGCTCTCTTACCACGCCAATTCGTGCCATGTTGCCAGAAAAGATAAAGAAAAACACAAAGGTTAAAAGTAGTGGATAATCGACTTTTTTGAGAGCATCTCTGTCCATTATCAAAAGAGCTATTGGAATTACGATAAGTCCGACAAAGTATGGTATTCCTCTAAATACGATAAGGATAGACAAAAGGAATAGCAAAAGATAAATTATCGTTCTTGCAACAGGCAAGCGAACGCTCACGCTCTCAATTTCAAGAGGCTCTGCCTTGACAAAGATAAGACAGCATACAGTTATAAGAGCGACAGATAGCACAAACGGTGGTGCCATTATCGCCATAAACTCTAGATTGGGTATCTCAAATTTGGTGTAAAGGTACAAATTTTGAGGGTTTCCAAACGGGGTAAGCATTCCACCAAGATTTGCTGAAATATTTTGCATTATAAAGGTGAATGCCATGTATTTTTGCTTACCTGTGGTTGTTAAAACCAAATATCCAAGAGGCAAAAATGTCAAAAGCGCCATATCGTTTGCGATAAGCATTGAGCCTATGAAGGTAATATACACGAGCGCCAAAATAGCAAGGCGTGCGTTTTTGAACAGCTGAACTATTTTTCTTGCAAGAATGAAGAAAAATTTGATATTTTTAAGAGCGCAAACGACTGCCAAAACGCAAAACAGACAGGTTAGAGTCTTAAAGTCAAAGTAATTAATGTATTCCTTGTCTATTGGTACGATAAAGCTAGTGATTAATGCTACAAAAAGCGCAATCACCATAACTATATTTTTTCTTATAAAGGCAATAAGCCTTGTCCTAATTAATTTGGGGGTGCTTAGCGAAGCCTCGTCCTCGCTCTGTTCGCCGTTTTTAGCTGTGGAAATTTCTTCCGTGTCTTCCATTTTGCGTTCCTTAGATTCCTTGAAAATTTGTATTAAATAAAAATGCTGGTATTATTATAGAACCTTTTTATATAATTGTCAAGTGGTCTTTTTAATATTATAAGAACGCCTTATTCCTCTACTCTTTCTTGGCCAAACGGAGCGCCGGAATATGCCTTAGCGCAGATTTTTGCAAGCTCGATATTTTCAACTCTTGACTCCTTTAGGCTCTGTGTGCCTGCACCAATTGCAAAGATTGGAGTGTCAAGGTTTGTGTGCGCATATGAACGGAAATAATAGCCACAGGGTGCGCCATTTATCTTTCCGAGATTGCCTGTTTCGTGGTCGGCGGTAACGATAAGGGCAGTGTCGGGGTGGCAAAGCGCGAATTGCGTTGCGTAGGTAATGGCATCATTGAAGCGCTTAACATACTCGACTGCAAGCTCCTCCTCCTTTGAGTGAGATGCCTTGTCAATTTGCGCCTCCTCTATCATGATAAAGAACTGTGAGCCATCACTTGAAATTTGCCATAGAGCCTCTTTTGTTTTATCGGTAAGGGCATTATCGACCTCGCCTGCGATATAGTCTATTTCCTTTTCTTTTATTATTCTGTCAATTTCGGCTTGAAGCCCCTCGGTGTCCTCTCTTGAAATGTTGTGACAAAGGTATGCAGATGGGGTTGCGCCTGTTATAAGGTCGGTTGTGATAACCGCTGTTTTCGCCCCGTTCTCACGCGCTAGCTCTCTTACATTTTTGAGCACCTCTCCGTTTTTATCCACTCCAATATAGTCATTTAGAGTTTTATAGCCCGTTGACATGGCGGTGGCAGATACTGCGCTATCCGTTGAGGATGCGAGCCCCTCGATTACGGAAAGGGAGCGGGTAATCGATGTTCCTATGCTTGGAAATTGTCTTGCGATAAAGATGGGCATTTGGCAAAACTCCGCCATTTTTATGTGGTTTTCGCCCATTCCATCGCCTATCATGAATATGACGCTTTTACACTCGTCTTGCGCCTTATAATCAAAGATCTGCTCGGAGCTTGGTATATCCTTTAGCTTGATTTGCGACGAGGATGTGTCTGTTAATAGGTATTTATTTGCAAAATCGGAGCAGCCTGCGCCAACATAAATTCCGTCGCCCTTTATGACGATTTTATCGTTTCTTTCAAAAACGAGGTATTGTCCCCTTGACAGAGTCACACTTGTTTTAGAGTCTGCCCTTGTGGTTTCGCCTATTAAAATTTCCTTTTCTCGCTCTGCATTGGCATCAGTTATAATCTCGATTTTCTTGCCTGTTTTTTCCTCGATAAGAGAGGCGAGGTTTTCCGATGCGTATTTAGTCGTTGTATTTGCATTTTCTGAAATTACAATCACATAATCTTGTAAATCAATGCTTTTGGTACAGCTGAAAAATGCAAGGCAAAGAATTATTACACTCAAAAACAAGAGCAGTCTTTTCATTTTGTTCTCCGTTTTTATTTCTTGATTTTTATTAATTTTATCATATCTTAAAAATAAAATCAAGTTTTGTGATTAAAGTATCGAAAAAAATGACACAATCATAAAAAAGTAAAGGAGATTTTTATGGAGCTTAAGGGTAGTAAAACAGAACAAAATTTAAGAACTGCTTTTGCAGGGGAAACACAAGCGCGCTCAAAGTACGATTACTTTGCAAGAGTTGCAAGGCGTGAGGGATACGAGCAAATTGCCGACATTTTTGAGGAGACTGCGCACAACGAGCTTGAGCACGCAAAGCTATGGTTTGAGGCACTAGGTGGACTTAATGACACTCTAACAAACCTTCAAAGCGCAAGAGATGGCGAAAATTATGAATGGACCGATATGTATGCTCAATTTGAACGAGAAGCGCGCGAGGAGGGCTTTACGGAGCTAGCAACCAAATTCCAAATGGTAGCAAAAATCGAAAGGGAGCACGAGGAGCGTTATAAAAAGCTCATTTCAAACATGGAGCTTGATCAGGTATTTGAAAAGGCGCAAATGTCTATGTGGATTTGTCGCAATTGCGGACATGTGATAGTTGGAACAAAAGCGCCACAGGTATGCCCTGTTTGTAAGCATCCTAAGGCTTATTTTGAGATAAGGGCTGAAAATTATTAAAAGAAAAATAGCCGACTATGTGTCGGCTATTTCAGTTTATTTGACTTT
Organism: Clostridia bacterium; assembly: GCA_017408585.1. Lineage (GTDB taxonomy): Bacteria > Bacillota > Clostridia > Oscillospirales > CAG-272 > RGIG2000. The sequence continues at coordinate 25,877 of JAFQUJ010000015.1, forward strand.
TTAGAAGGGCTTTATCAAAGCATTTCCTTGTCATAAATTGCTCTTTCTCCACCAATGAATTTTGGACGAACGCGAGCGCAGATTATGCTTGCCTCTCCGATTTTATCAATCGACAAGCGAACAGGCACAGCAACTCTTTTTAGGTGCATTCCAATAAGCGTTCCACCAATATCCACTCCGGCATCAGCCTTAATTTCCTCGATTACAACCGGGCTTTTAAAGCTGTTATATGCAACTGTTGCAAGAGAGCCTCCCGCTTTCTTTTGAGGCACGGCATTTACTCTTTCGGCGCTTGGCACAGCGTCTGCCTCGGTAACGATTGCGCGATTTAGATGCTCGCAGCATTGAACGGCAAGGTATATTCCCTTGGGCTTCAAAACGGAATATAGTCCCTTGAAGATTTCCTCGGCGGTGTCGGGGTCGGAGTTCGTTCCAATTTTTGAGCCTACAACCTCGCTAGTAGAACAGCCTACAACAAAAATATCTCCCTTTTTTAGTTTTGCAAGCTCGCATAGCTCCTTAGCTACCTGCATACATTGTTCTTTTATACTCATTTTTCTATTTCTCCATTAAATTTTGGGTTGTTTTTTATTGCTTTGTATCGTTATTTTATCATTATAATAAAAAAATGTCAAGTTTTTTGCGTTTGTTAATAATTTATTCACAATTATACGATATAATGTATATGGTAATAAATACGAAAAACTAAAATCTTTATCATAAAGGAGCTTTAAAAATGGCTAAACTTAACAAGCTAAAAAATCCAATTGGTGTAAGTGGTCCCGTTCTCACAATTGTTATGGACGGTGTTGGAATTGCGCCTGATTGTGCAGGAAACGCAGTAACAAGCGCTTACACTCCTACTCTTGATGCACTTATGGCAAATTATCCTTGGGTTAAGCTCAAGGCTCATGGTACTGCTGTTGGTCTTCCGGGTGATGATGACATGGGTAACTCCGAGGTTGGACACAATGCTCTTGGCTCAGGTCAGGTATTCGCTCAGGGAGCTAAGCTTGTATCTCAATCAATCGAAAACGGCAAAATGTTCGCATCTGACACATGGAAGCATCTTATCTCGAATGTAAAGACAAGCGGTGGTGTTCTACACTTTATCGGTCTTTTCTCCGATGGAAATGTTCACTCACACATTGATCACTTAAAGGCTATGATCTCACAAGCTAAGAGTGAGGGCGTTAAGTGCGTTAGAATTCACACTCTAATTGATGGTCGTGATGTTGGCGAAACAAGCGCTCTTGATTATATTGAGCCATTTGAGGAATTCCTTGCATCACTTCGTGATGACAGCTTTGATATCATGATTGCATCCGGTGGCGGACGCATGGTTATCACAATGGACAGATACGAGGCTAACTGGAAGATGGTTGAGGATGGCTGGAAGACTCATGTGCTTGGCGAGGGCAGACAATTCTGCTGTGCTAAGAAGGCTATCGAGACCTATCGCGAGGAGCTAAAGGTTATCGACCAAGACCTTCCACCGTTCGTTATCGCTCGTGATGGTAAGCCTGTTGGAACAATCAATGATGGCGATAGCGTAATCTTCTATAACTTCCGTGGCGACCGTTCAATTGAGATTTCAAAGGCGTTTGACGACGCTGACTTTGACAAGTTTGACAGAGTTAGATATCCTAAGGTTGCTTATGCCGGTATGCTCGAATATGACGGTGACCTTCACATTCCTTCAAGATACCTTGTAAATCCACCTGAAATCACCAACACAATGGGTGAGTATCTCAGCGATACGGGCATTTCACAGCTCGCTATCTCCGAAACTCAAAAGTACGGACATGTAACCTATTTCTGGAATGGTAACAAGAGTGGAAAGTTTGACGAGGAGCTTGAAACCTATATTGAAATTCCATCTGATGTTGTTCCCTTTGAGCAAAGACCTTGGATGAAGTGCGCTGAAATAACAGACAAGCTAATCGAGTGTCTGAGAAGCGGAAAATATCAATGCCTAAGAGTTAACTTCCCTAACGGTGACATGGTTGGTCATACAGGTAATCTTTTGGCTACTCGTTGCTCTATGGAAGCACTTGACCTTCAGCTAAAAAGGCTTCTCGATGTTGTTGACGAGCTCCATGGTGTTGCTTTGATTACAGCTGACCACGGCAATGCTGACGAAATGTATGAGCTTGACAAGAAGGGCGCTTTAAAGGCTGACAAGAACGGAAAATACAAGGCAAAAACCAGCCACACTCTCAACCCTGTTCCTTGCATTATTTATGACAACTTCTATGCTGATAAATATACTGTAAAGGCAGACAATGGCGAATTTGGCCTTTCAAATGTTGCGGCAACCATTACTAACCTTCTAGGCTATGACGCTCCATCTATGTGGGATGAGTCAATCATTACCTTGAAATAATCAAATAATAAATTAAAACAGGAGAGCATACGCTTTCCTGTTTTGAAAAGGTGGACTATGAAAATTTTGTATCGTGATGACGATGTTCTCGTTTGTGAAAAGCCCTATGGCGTTTCCTCTCAAAAAAGCGACGGGGAAAATATGCTTGATATCATTCGTGACGAGCTTGGTGTTGAGGCTTATGTTATACACAGGCTGGATATTACTACAAGCGGGCTTATGGTTTATGCACTCAACAAGGAGAGCGCGTCCTCTCTTAGCGCGCAGATTGCAAATCACAGATTTACAAAGGGCTATCTCGCTATCACTCACACCGAGATCGGCTCGGACCGAGAAACGCTAACCGACTATCTTTTTCATGATAAGCGACAGAATAAGGTATTCGTTGTAGATGAACACAAAAAAGGCGCAAAAAAGGCGATTTTGAGCTTTTCTCTTATGGGTCACGGACGATTAAACGGCTACCCTGTGTCCGTTTTAAAGGTTCGTCTTGAAACGGGACGCACTCACCAAATTCGTGCTCAGCTCTCACATTTTGGCACTCCCTTGGTAGGAGATAAGAAGTATGGCGCACGCGACAATTGCAAGCGAATCGGTCTTTATTCCTATATGATTGGCTTTATGCACCCAAAAACAGATGAGCCCATGCTCTTTAAGCAATTGCCACTTGATGACGAGCTTTGGAAGGGCCTTCGCTTTACATATTTAGAGTGAGCCTTACGATTATATAGGAAATCAGCATGCATACAGGAAAGGTTAGGATTGCGACATACGCAATATGCCTTAAGGTCCTATAATTTATCGCAGATTTTTCACCTAAGCCTGCTCCCGTGACGGAGCAGGCTTTTATATTGCTCGTGCTGACGGGAAAGCCAAATGCTGAGCACAAAATCAAACACAGGGTGGCGCTAATATCGCTTACAAACGCGCTTTTTGGCGTCAAGGGAGCTATCCCCTCGCCCATTGACTTTACGATTTTTCCACCACCTAAAAGCGTACCGAGGAGCATAGCTACTCCAACAATTAAAATCAGCTCCGTGTTATTGACTCGGCTTGTGGCTGTTACCACCAAAAGAACGCCCAGTAGCTTTTGTCCGTCCTGTGCCCCGTGCATAAATGACGAGGTAGCACAGCAAAGTATTTGGAGCTTAGCATATGGGAAATTTGCCCTTCTAAGAGCGCAGAATATAAAATAAGAAAGGAAAAGCGAGATAGCGCATGACATAAGCATATAAAAAATGATTTCCAAAAATGGATTTATGCTTGCGCCTTGATTTAGGGCTAGCGTTGCGCCCCAAATTCCCGCAACAAGAGCGTGGCTCTCGCTTGACGGCATTGAAAACAGCCACGATACACACGAAAAAATCACAACGGAGGCAAGCGTTGCAACAATGGCTATGCCTCTTTTTTCTCCGAAGCTTGCGCTTTCTAAAATTCTATTTGCCACCGCCTTGGTAATGGCTGAAACTATGGCTAGCCCTGCTACATTACAGATAGCACACAAAGCGCACGCCTTATTCATTGATAGCGTTTTTGTGGCAACTATGGTGGCAATTGAGTTTGGAGCGTCGGTAAAGCCGTTTAAGAATATCACAAGAATCGTGAGTGCTATGGCGATGGCATCAATTGGTTGTGCGTCAAACAGATAAGACATATTTTCTCCTTAAATAATATTAGCAAAAATGCTTTACAATCATAAAATACTCGTAAGGGGGTGATTTTATGATACTTGAAAGAGAGTACATTCGAGAGAGGGCGGTTCTTTATGCCAGAAAATATGCGCTGGTGCGAAATCCTCTATTCTTCTCCTTTGCGGGAATTGGTGGAAATTGCACAAATTTTGTATCTCAATGCGTTTTAGCAGGTAGCTGTGTTATGAATTTTACGCCTATATATGGCTGGTATTATTTATCGACAAATCGCAGGAGCGCCTCTTGGACGGGGGTTCAATTCTTCTATAATTTTATGACTGAAAATGACGATGTTGGGCCTTATGGTATTGAGGGGACTCTCGACACAGCCGAGGTTGGCGATGTAATTCAGCTACAAAACAGCGATGGCGTTTGGTATCACACAGTAATTATAAGTGAGATACGAGATGGGGAATTTTACATTTGCGCAAACTCCAACGATGCGCTTGACAGACCGCTTTCCAGCTATAATTATGCAAATTTGAGGGTGATTAAAATTCTTGGAGTAAGATATGATACACGATTTCAAATCGAATGCTTTGAATCGCTTTATTCACCACCTCTGCCACCCATTAATCCGCCAAGCAATACCGAGCCAAGCGAGGACGATACAACGCCAAATACAGATGAGGAAGTAGCGCCCGAGGGTGACTTGTCAGAATAGACTTATTCTTGACAAAAAGGGGACACGGTAGCACTTTGCCCAAAATTTGACGAGCATTTATGTACAAGTTGCACAAAAGACGATAAAATTTTTCACATTCGACAGTGATTTTGTTTAAAATATGGCTTGACATTCGCATTAAAATGTAGTATTATATATAATGTAATAAAAGCATGTTACGCTTAAAAAATTCCATTTGGAGGAACACAATGAAAAAAAGAATTTTGTTAATTGCTCTTGCAATAATTCTTGCTTTTAGCTGTTTGGTTTTGGCTTCATGCAAGCCAGGCGATGGTGGTGGCACAGAATCATCAAGCGAGGGCGAAAGCCAATCAGGTCAAAAGCCGGGACCCGGTGGCGAAACCGTTGTTTCAGGCGACAGCTCTGTACCAAATGTTCAGTACATTCGTATCACTGAACTGGGTGACGATTCTGTAACACTTAAGTTTAATGTTTACAACGCACCAAGCAACATGAGCTACGAGATCAGAACATCTGACAATGAAATTACTGAAAAGAATTTCGATAAGGCTACAAAGGTTGATGCGAAAATTTCCGGCAGTGGCGAAATCACCGCTGTTCTAAACGGTGTTATTGCAACTCCCAGCGAGGCTCGCTACATAGCTATTGTTCCTAGCATCGGTTCTGAAAAGGGCACTATGGCAACTGCTCGCGCAGGTGGTAATGACCCTCTTCGTATTGATTATAACAATTCTGTTACAAATGTTTACCATGGTGAATCTCTAAGAGATTTCTCCGAGCTCTTTGACGAGCAGGATGAGCTTGGTAATCGTTTCTACTTCCCTGAAACCAACATTGGAACTCTCTATTCCGGTCTAAAAGCCGATGGCACTGTTGACGAAGACAGCGAAGATGTTAAAGAGGGCAAGGTTGGAATGATTCTTCGTCCAATTATCAACCTTGAATATCTACACTATGTTTCAACCGTTTCTGTTTATTTTGACGACAGAATCGAGGAGCTTTCAGCAGATAAGATGACCGATGTTAAGGTTAGATGGTCTATTGACGAGGTTAGCTTCGATGCCGAGGACAGCGAATGGCTTGGCGTTAAGGAAATCAAGGTTGCTGACATTCAGAGCAGAAAGTGGAACACCTTTGAAATTGGCGAAAAGGCTAGATATGTTCAGGTTATTTTCAAGGATGGCGCTGCTCCTAACGAGATTGCAATCTATGGATATCAAGAGGGTGTTGTTGACGAAATCGCTTCAACAAAGCGTCCTCTTCCTACAATGAACGAAATGATGGGTATGTGCGGATTCGTTGCAACCGGCGGTGGTAACACTCCTGTTACTTCAATCAACTGTACAACCGTTCTTCGTGAGTATCACAACTTCGGCTGGTCATATAACGAAAAGGCCTATGGCTCAACCGCTAGCTTCTTTAGTGGCTCTATGGGTAACTTCGATGGTCAATATAAATATTATAAAGAGCAGGGTATTCTAGTTGTTCCTTGTGTCCAATGGTCCGGAAATATCGCAAGACAGGTTGACGAAAATGGTCTTCCACTTCCTTTGATTACAAAGTATGACAGTAACGGAAAGGCTTACCAAGGCTTCCCAGAGGCTGGTTACTTCGAAAAGTTTGACCCGGCGGTTTACTTCCTATATGCAGACAATATGTTCTCATTTGCTGCAAGATACGGCTCTAACAAATCACAAACAGTTTATAAGCTTCTAAGAGCGCACTGCTCTACCTCAGCAAAGGAAGCCGGTCAAGGCACACTTCAGTGGCTTGAGTTCGGTAACGAGCCTAATGGTGAGGACTCAAGAGGTATGGTTCCTTATCAGCTCGCAGCTCTTCAAAGTGCTTCTTATGACGGACACGAGAGAACTATGATCTCTAAGGCTACCGGCGACGAATACGACGAGGAAACATATCACATCGGCGCAAAGAATGCTGACCCTAACATTAAGGTTGCTATGGCAGGTCTTGCCGGCCCCGGCGGTAGATATATCACAAGTATGTGTCACTGGCTACAGGCTAATCGTTCCGATGGCTCTATCGCTATGGACGCATTCAACTTCCACTGCTACTTCTCACATACATATCAAATCAACGGTACAACACTTCAAATGGGCGTTTCTCCTGAATACTATGGCATTATCGATGCTATTCACGGAGTTATCGAATACAGAGATAAGTATCACCCAGATGTTGAGTGCTGGATCACAGAGTTCGGTTGGGATACAAACCCAAGCTACGAAACTATGACCGCAGCTCATGCTTATGCTGAGTACAACGCACATCAGGTTCAAGCTATGTGGCTCGTTCGTGCATACCTTCTCTTCTCATCCTGTGGCATCGACAAGGCTACTATGTACATGTGCGAGGATGTTGCTTACGATGTAGAAGCTGTTGGTAAGTATGGTACTTGTGGAGTTATCGGCTTTGACAAGGACGGCAAGGAATACAAGAAGGATTCCTACTACTATCTCTACACACTAAAGAATACTCTTGGTGATTACAGATTTAACAGAGAGCTAAGCTCCGGTAGAGATGATGTTTGGGTATTCGAGTATGTTAACGCTGACGGAAAGCTTGCATACGCTGTATGGTGTCCAACTCAAGACGGAACAAAGGTTGCTGACTTCCAGCTCAAGGTAAATGGCTCAAGCGCTACTCTTGTAGAGGCAGTTGACCTTGACATTGATGGAGTATCAAAGTCAATTCCTGTTTCAAACGGAGCTGTTACTATTGATGTTAGCGAAAACCCAGTTTATGTTGTTATGAATTAATTAACATATTAGAAAAAGGCGAGAGAAATCTCGCCTTTTTCATTTAATATTAAGAATTTTTAAAGCAAAACGGGAGCTGAAAATCAGCTCCCGTTTTATTTTGTAATTTCAAGCTATAATTGCCTTGATAAACATCGCCTAAGGAGCTTAACAATTAAAGCTACGCAAAGCGATTATTTACCCATAGAGGCTCTTTACTATTTTTCAAGCACAAAGATTGGACATTCGCTTACATTTACAGCTACTGTACCATTGTTGCAGGGAAGGTCGCTACGCTTACCATTGTATCTTTCAAATTCGAATTCGACAAGGGTATATTCGCCCTCTCCTACATTAAGCTTCATACCGGGAACCTTTGTTCCATTTGAGGTTGTGCACCATACTGCGTATTTTGCCTTGCCCTCTGCGGTTACATACTTGAATATCTTAACATTTTCATTAGGCGCTTCAATCTCGCAATCAAAGCGTGTATCCTTAAGAAGCTCCTTGAGAGTATATACATAATAGAAGGAATCCTTCTTGTTACCTTGAATAACATTTGTAGGATTGATTTCGATTGGGAAGCGAATAAGTCCGCATGAGCCATATTTACCAACCGCTGTTTCCTCAGGACCACAGTCACGCGACATATACATAGCTGCTTTTTCTACGCCGATAGATGAGAGAAGTAGGTATTCACGAACAAGCCACATAGCCTGAACCTGTCTGCCTGTATATTCTGCATATGCGTGTGAGGAGTTGGTTGTTTTCCAGCTTTGGTTAGTATCCCAACCAAACTCGGTGAGCCAAATTTCAGTTTCCGGACAGTATCTATCACGGAAATCACGAATTGAGTCAAAGCGAGAGATAATATCGCCTTCCTCGGGAGATACGCCCATCCAAATGGTTTGACCTTGGTCACCACGATCCTCGATATTGATATCAACCAGGCTTGCAATTCCAGCCTCGTCAAGCTTTTTACCACAATAGCAGTGAGCGTTGATTACATCAAATGGGAGCTTTCCGTCCTTACGATTATATCTGCACCAGAACGCCATAGCTCTAATGTAGTTAGAGTTAAGTCCTGCTCCACCGGACATTGACATTTTGAAGTTAGGGTCTGCCTGCTTTACGCCGACATTCTTATACATTCCCTCGTGTCCGTCATAGCACATACTAAGGAATGCTGCAAGCTCAAAGGGTGAGAAATACGGATCTCTGCCGAGCCATGTGCCGTCAGGCTCATTTAGGGGCTCTACGCTATTAAGATAGCCAAGACCAATTTTAATTTCTTGTCCCTCTGCTACTTGAATTAGTGATGGGTCTATATTTTTATTGCTACCATATCTTGCAACAAATTGGAAAAGCATTGTTGCATAGCTCATGTAGTTTCTTGGGTCGGTTGAGTCACAGGTGTGGTCCTTAGGGCATCTCTTTGAGTGTGTAGAGATAACGGGACAAACATTGATTCCAAACTCGTGTGTCTTACGATAGAACTCGTCAAAGTCCCATGGTCCTGCAAAGCTTGGGCTGAATGCGATCTTGGTGTTTTCAAGGTCAGGAGTACAGCTCCATAGCCATGGGTGATACTCACGAATATAGGTTACTGCTCTTAGAATATCATCACCGTCATTTATGAAGGCGTTCATTCCAACAAACTCGCTAAGGTCGCTGAACTTGTGTTCTTTTCTTTCCGGAATAGCTATTGGGCTTGGCGCAACCTCGTAGCCATAGATTACGATTTCTGATGGTGCTTGGTTGTTGTTAAAGCTGAAATTGATATACTGTGTTTGATGGCTTGTTTCAAAGCCGGTCCATTCTCTTACGCCCGGAGCGAGCTCCTCGTCGTATTCCCAGCTAAATGGAGTTCCCATTCTAACCTTAACCTTACGAACGCCATAGTCAGCCTTATCCTTTTCGGGCTTGTATTCGTCGTAATCGTTATAGATATACATATTTGTGATTTGGTAAATCGCGCCCAAATCAATAGTGAATGACAAATCTGTTTGACCTACCCACCAGTGATCGTGACGAGGGTGTACCTGTGGTCTTTGTCCCTCAACACCATATAGAGGATCTCCGTCATTGTCAAACTCGCAGAAGAAGTTTGATACATTTTCGATACCCATATCGTTGATAATCATTTCGGGGGTAACGCGTATTTTTTGGGGTTTGTTGCTCATTTTAGTTCTCCTTATTTTATCAGACAAAATTTGATAGTATTTTGTGTTACTTGCCTGATTTTTACTGTGCAAACACGAGTATTGGGCACTCGCTTACATTTACGCTAACTGTTCCGTTTTCAACAGTGAGCGCGCTTGACACACCGGCGATTTCGCCATATGCCATTTCGGTTAGAGTTACGCTTGAGGCATTTCCTACATTAAGCTTATAATCGTTAACTCTTACATTATCACTGGTTGGGCACCACATTGCATAGCAGGTCTTGCCCTGACCATTTTCAAACCTATAAATCCACACATCCTCGTTACCTGAGTCAATGATTTCCACAAAATACATATCGTTCATTGTGCTCTTTAGGGTGTATAGATAATAGTAACCGTCTTTTCTTGTTCCACCATCGCTTGTTATAATTCCGCTGGTACCATATTTTCCAATAGAGGTTGACTCTGTGCCAACATCACGACACATATACATCGCTGCGCGGTCAACGCCGATTGATGCGAGAATGAAGTACGAGCGAACAAGCCACATAGCTTGAACCTGTCTGCCTGAATAAGGGCCATATGCGTGAGCTGAGCCCTGTGTTAGATAGCTTTGGTTTGTGTCCCAACCAAATTCGGTGAGCCAAACCTCTTTGTCCGGATAATATGTATCTCTAAATGTAACAATATCCTTAAGCGAGCCTGCAAGGTTGCCTGCCTCGGGAGAAACGCCTATTTCTATTCCAAAGCCATTATATGAGATTGTTTTTCTGCAATAGGTATGGACATTGAATGCGTCAATGCCGATTTCGCCATCAGGACGATTATGCTCAAGCCAGAAGCACATAGCCTTGATATAGCGATTTTGTATTCCTGCAAGTCCTGACATAGCAACCTTGACATTAGGGTCTGCGTTCTTGATGCCCATTCCACTTCCGCTTTGAGCTGTCATTGTGCTACAATGTCCGTCACACGCAGCAGACGAAAAGGCAGCGAGCTGATATGGTGTATATCCATTTGCATCCTCACCATTTGGCTCATTACCAATCTCAATCCATTTGATGAGGTCAAGGTTCACCTCCGGCTTGCCAAGGAAAAGTCTAACATCGTCAACCGTTTTTAGAGGGTTGTTTCCATATTTTAAGGTATATTGATAAACAAACTCTGCATACATTGCATATGATTTTGGATCGTCCTTTGACGAGCCCTCAATATGCACAGGGGTATTATGAAGGTCGAACATAAAGCACGGAACGCACTCTGTTCCCTTATTTTTAAGGGTCATATAAAGCGCCCTCATCGCTGTATGCTCAGTGCCCGAAAGTGTGCTTCCCGCCTCGGGATATGCCGCCTTTTTATAGCCGATGGTCCATGTAATATAATCACGGAAATATGAAACACATTCAATGTTTCTTGCCTTATCTGCCTTACTGTGACCATTCATACCGAGCATATAGCCGATGGTCTTGTTTTGGTGAGTTGTAGTTGGCTTTTGTGGCTCTTCTCCTAGGTCATAGCCATACGCCAAAATCTCGTAGGGGGGCTGATTTTTTCCGTTTTTGAAGGTTATATTAAGATATTGAGAGTCGGCGTTGATATCAACCTTGCTCCAGCCCTTTTTGGTGGCTGTGTATTCCTTTACGGTTTCGTATGCAAAGGGAGTGCCTGCCTCTAGCTTAATCTCTTGACCCTCTCCGCTATAATAGAGATATACATGGTCAATGTGCTTTTTGACACCGAAATTGACTGTAATCTCAAACTTCGATTCATAGTCAGTTTCGTCAATATCTCCGTCATTATCAAAATCATATGTAGGGAGATAGCTTGATGGGACTATGCCCATGGGGTCGCTCGGGTCTGATGGCGCTTGCTCATCAAAGAGGGCGCTTAGATCCTTTAATGAAATTCCACAATAGGTCATGTCATAGTCTATTTCGAGCTTCCTTATGGTTGTGTCGATTTCCTTTTCATCCTCACAGGAAATAAGACTAAGCACGCAGAGAATTGCGATAGCAATAAGAATTATGCTCCTTAAAATTTTAGCTTTCATTTTTACCTCCACTAAAGGTGTTTTCATCACTATTAATATTAGTATAATATATGCGCGCGAAAAAGTCAAGTCTTGATTTGACAAAAATCACTTCTTTGGGCTCTTTTTTTCGATATTTTTTAGCAACTTTCACAAAAATTCACAAAGAATATTGAAATTGCGTTAAAATTAAGGTAAAATGGAAATAAGCAGGGTTTTTTATCTTGCAAATCTTAATACTAAAGGTGCTTTATGAACGGAATTGATATTGCAACTATTATCGTTACCCTTCTTGGCGGACTTGCTTTCTTCCTTTATGGTATGAATTTGATGACAAGCGGTCTTGAAAGAATGGCGGGCGGAAAGCTTGAGAGCATTCTCAAAAGCGCTTCGTCCAGTAAGCTAAAGGGCATGGCTCTCGGCTGTGGAGTTACAGCTGTTATTCAGTCCTCGTCTGCAACAACAGTTATGCTCGTTGGTCTTGTTGGCTCGGGAATTATGACTCTGCCTCAAACCATCGGTATGCTCATGGGCTCTAATATTGGTACAACCATCACTCCTTGGATTACCGGTCTTAGCTCACTCAACGGTGGAAGCTCATCTCTTGATCTTCTAAATCTACTTAAACCCTCATTCTTTACTCCTATTATTGCTCTTGTTGGAATTATTCTTATTATGTTTTTCAGCAAGAAGGGCAGAAAGAACAGAGATATAGGCGCTATCTGTCTTGGCTTTGCGGTTCTTATGCAGGGAATGGAGCTTATGTCGGGCTCTGTATCGTTTTTAAGCGACAAGGACCCCGTCACAGGCGAGCTTCTCTATGGCGATACATTCTTCAAGGTTATTGATGTTTTCGGCACTCCATATATTGGAATTTGGCTTGCCTTCATTGTTGGAACTTTATTCACAGCGGTTATTCAGTCATCCTCTGCGGCAACCGGCGTTCTTCAAATTCTTGTTGCAGCAACTACCATTCTTGATGCTAACGGAAATGTAGTTGACGGTATGGGATACCAGGTTGTTATTCCGCTGATTCTCGGTATCAATGTAGGTACTTGTGTAACTGCGGTTATTTCAAGCCTTGGCGCTAACAGCGACGCAAAAAGAGTTGCGGTAACTCACTTGGCAATCAAGCTTATCGCGACAATTCTCTGTATGATACCATTTACTGTAATTGATATTATCGGTCTTGATTTCCTCAACAATGTTCCCAGCGTTTGGGGAATTGCGACCTTCCACACTCTATTCAACATAGCTGCCAGCTTTATCCTGTATCCATTCACAAACCTTATTATGAAGCTTTCATATGTTCTTGTAAAGGACAAGCAGGATTTCTCAGGACGAGTTGCTTATATCGACCCAATTCTTATTACACAGTCCCCTGCGGTTGCAATTTCAGAATGTGTAAACCTCACGGTTGAAATGTGTAATATCGCAAGAGATACAATTCTTCTCTCACTTGACAATCTATACAGCTATGACTCAAAGAATTCTCAAATTATTCTTGATAACGAGGAACTAATCGACAAATACGAGGACAACCTCGGCACTTATTTGGTTAAGATTTCAGCTCGTTCAATATCCGACCCTGACTCGAGAAGAGTATCTAAGCTTCTACACACCATCGGCGATTTTGAGCGTCTAAGCGACCACGCAATCAACATTATGATGGTGGCTGACGAGATGGATAGAAAGAAGATTTCCTTCTCCGAGGAGGCGAAGGCTGAAATTGATGTTATCACTCTTGCTCTTCGTGAAATTACAAGAGTTACGGTTGATGCATTTATAACTAACGATCTTGCTCTCGCAAGAAAGGTTGAGCCTCTTGAGCAGGTTATCGATGCACTGATTGCTAAGTCGAAAAACAACCACATCTCGAGACTTCAGGCAGGAAATTGCACCATTGAGCTTGGCTTTATTCTATCTGACCTTCTCAACAATTACTCTCGTATTTCTGACCACTGCTCAAACATTGCAGTTGCTATAATCGAAACCTCTCATAACAGCTTTGAAACTCACGAATACCTCAATTCCGATAAAAATCAAAGCAATCCCGAGTTTACAGAGGTTTACAACAAATACGCAGAGCAATTCAAGCTTTAAAATAAAAAAATCCTCGACCATGTGTCGAGGATTTTGCTTTTTTGAGGCTTTTTTAGAATTATTCAATGCTGTCTTTTATGAATTGCAATATTTTGGGTAAAATTCCATTTATTTTATGTATAATTTTTATTGACAAGCGAAAATATTTGTGCTATTATATATTATTATAGAAAATATGCGAGTATTTTTAATCTTTAAAGGAGGGTATAGCGATGAAGCTAAGTGTTATAATTTGTGTTTACAACACAAGCAGAGCTTATTTTAGAGAATGTCTTGATTCGATTAGAAATTCCACGCTACCCTTTTCCGATTATGAAATACTAGTTGTTGATGACGGTAGCGAGGTCAATTATCAAGACTTCATTGACGAATATCATCTTCGCTATGTCAAGACTGAAAATCGTGGAATTTTGGCTGCGAGAATGTATGCGTTAAGGCTTGCCGAGGGTGACTATATTACCTTCTTTGACAGCGACGACACCGCCACCTTTAACTATCACGCTCCTATGCTACTTACCGCTTGCGAGCAGAATGCAGATATTGTCATAAACGATTGGGCTTTTCAATCCGAGCGCGCAAAATACATATGCACAAGAGATACCACCATCAAGGGTGACATTTACGCCGAGGGCGACGATGTGCTTGAGCTTTTTGCGTCACAGGCAGGCAGAGAGCATTCGTATTTTGTTCTTTGGAACAAGATTTTCAGGCGCGATATGCTTTGCGAGGCGATAAGGGAGCTTGAAACGCTCGAGCTCACAATGGGCCCGGTTCTCTATTCCGAGGATGTGCTTATTAACTTCTATGCGTTTAAGCATTCAAAGAAGGTGGTTAATGTACACACGGGTTATTATTTCTATCGTATCCATCCACGCCAGAGCGTTAATGTTTCAAGTGCTGAAAAGTTAAGAACTCAAATCACCTCAATGACGGATACTCTGCGCGCTATGAGCGAAAATATCGGAGATAATATCCACAAGGAAAAAATTGCGCTTTACATACAAAAATGGACCGAGCTTATGGCAAGATCTCATTTTTCGCACGCTAAATCCAAAAAGTATAACGAGCTAATTCCTTATATTAAGGAAAGATATGGCGATATCAAGCTTCGCACCTCGACCTTCAAGGACGGTAGCGCTTACACAAAAAATCGCATACTTGCCGAGAATTTTGCCGAGATTGATGCTTCTCTTTTAGCGCTTTATAGAGCTAGCACCACTCCAACCGATGTCTGCTATGACAAAAATGACGATTATGTTCGTCGCTCTGTTGAGTATATGTGTGAGCATCAGGGCAGAATTATCGCGTGGTCAAAGGACGCGAGCCTTTGCGTGCCTAAGGCAGTAATTTCGTTTAAGACGAGATTCTTGCACAATCACATTGTATATAGCGCCGGAATGATACTCTTCAAAAAGGGCTCTAAAATCCGTGCGTTTTTAAAAAAGAGTTTTTAACCCCTAAGCCTCTGACGAATCTTCAGAGGCTTTTATAAAATAGTCTGTCACATTCAAGCCTTGATTGTGACAGAGTCGCAATAAAAAGGACTAAGGATTTATATGGACGAAAAGCAACAAAACATAAGAAACTTTTCCATTATCGCACACATAGACCATGGAAAATCGACGCTTGCGGACAGAATTTTGGAGTATTGTAATGCTGTTTCCAAGCGCGAGATGGAGGAGCAATTGCTCGACAATATGGACCTCGAGCGTGAGCGTGGCATCACCATCAAGGCGCGTGCGGTTAGAATTGAATATACTCACACAGACGGCGAGGAGTATGTGTTAAACCTTATCGACACCCCCGGCCATGTTGACTTTAACTATGAGGTTTCTCGCTCCCTTAACGCGTGTGAGGGTGCGCTTTTGGTTGTTGACGCTACGCAGGGCATCGAGGCACAGACGCTTGCAAATGCTTATCTTGCAGTTGACGCAAATTTGGAAATCGTTCCTGTTATTAACAAGATTGATTTGCCCTCTGCCGATGTTGACAAGGTGCGCACCGAGATTGAGGATGTTATCGGCATTTTGGCTGAGGATTGCCCCGCTGTTTCAGCTAAGGCAGGATTAAATATTGATCAGGTGCTAAACGCCATTGTTGAGAGCATTCCTGCGCCACAGGGTGACCCAAGCGCACCTCTTAAATGTCTAATCTTCGACTCGTATTATAATGCCTATCTTGGCGTTGTCGTTTATGTTAGAGTCGTGGACGGAACGCTTAGAGTTGGCGATAAAATCAAGCTAATGAGCACAGATGCGTGCTATGATGTTGTTGAAATCGGCTATCTTGACGCATTTGGACTTAAAAAGGGCGAGGAGCTTCGCGCCGGCGAGGTTGGCTACATTACCGCAAGCATTAAGACCGTTAGCGAAACGAGAGTTGGTGACACGGTAACTCACGCAAGCAATCCCGCACTTGAGCCATTACAAGGCTTTAAAGAGGCACTGCCAATGGTTTACTCGGGAATTTATCCCGCCGATGGCGCAAAATATAACGATTTGCGAGAGGCGCTTGACCGCCTAAAATTAAATGACGCTGCGCTATCCTTCGAGCCGGAGACCTCGATTGCGCTCGGCTTTGGATTTAGATGCGGATTTTTGGGACTTCTTCACATGGAGATAATTCAAGAAAGGCTTGAGCGAGAGTTCAACCTCGACATTATCACCACCGCCCCCAGCGTTATTTATAAAATTGAGAAAACCGACGGAACGACAATCCTTGTTGACAATCCGTCAAATTACCCCTCACCCGACACAATCAAGGTTGCGTACGAGCCTGTGGTGAAGGCGAGCATAATTACACCGGTTGAGTATGTTGGCGGAATTATGGACCTTTGTCAAGATAGGCGCGGTACATTTAAGGATATGAAATATCTTGACGCACAAAGAGTGGAGCTACACTATTCTTTGCCTCTTAACGAGATTGTTTATGACTTCTTTGATGCGCTAAAGAGTCGCTCTAAGGGCTATGCGTCGCTTGACTATGAGCTATCCGGCTACGAGCCAAGTAATCTTGTTAAGCTTGACTTCTTGCTCAACGGTGAGCTTGTTGATGCGCTTACCTTTATCGTTCACGCTGACAAGGCATATGCGAGGGCTAGAAGAATTGCCGAGAAGCTCAAGGAGAACATTTCTCGTCAGCTCTTTGAAATTCCAATTCAAGCTGCGATTGGCTCTAAAATTATTGCTCGTGAAACTGTTAAGGCTATGCGCAAGGATGTGCTTGCAAAGTGCTATGGCGGTGATATTACAAGAAAAAAGAAGCTTCTCGAAAAGCAGAAGGCGGGCAAGAAGAAAATGCGTCGTCTTGGCTCGGTTGAGGTTACTCCCGAGGCGTTTATGGCTGTTCTTAAGCTTGATGACGACGATAAATGAGAGCTCTTGGTCTTTACATTCACATTCCCTTTTGTCAAAGCAAGTGTCGCTATTGTGATTTTTACTCTCTTCCACACCGTCAAGCGTGCAAAATACACGACTATGTATCTGTAATTTGCTCTCATATGGAGAAGGAAGCCTCGCTTTACAGGGACTGCATAATTGACAGTATTTTTATCGGTGGCGGAACTCCGTCACTTGTCGAGGCGCACGATTTTGAGCGACTCTGTGACACGATTAGGCGTTGTTTTAATGTGTCTTGTGGCGTTGAATTTTCCCTTGAGGCAAATCCGGACTCGATAAACCGTGAAAAGCTACTTGCATATAAAAAATGTGGCGTAAATCGTCTTAGCATTGGTATGCAATCTGCGCTTGATAGCGAGCTTAGATGTCTTGGCAGAATTCACACCCTTGAAATGCTTGAAAAAAGCTATTTTCTTGCACGCGAATGTGGCTTTGACAACATAAATCTTGATATTATGTATGCTCTGCCAAATCAGAGCCTTGATGCGTTTTTAAAAACGATAGAGCGTGTAATCGAGCTGAATCCCGAACACATATCGGCGTATTGTCTTAAAATCGAGGATGGGACTCCGTTTTCCAAGATGGAGCTCGATTTGCCAAATGAGGACATACAATATGATATGTATATGACTCTTTGTGAGCGTCTTGAGGCACTTGGCTATGAGCATTACGAGATAAGCAATTTTGCGAAAAACGCACACAGGTGCGCCCATAATCTCAAATATTGGCGTCAAATGGAATACATTGGCTTTGGCCCTGCATCTCATTCGTTTTTTGATGGCGTAAGGTATTATTACGATAGCGATTTGGAGCTTTACACAAGGGATTTAGAGCTTGGCGCGCCAAAAAGGCTATTTGAGGACTCCCCACAAATGAGCGAGGACGAGATGATGGACGAATATGTTATGCTTGCTCTGCGTCTTGGTGATGGGATAAGCGAGCGTGAATTTTTCAATCGCTTTAAAAAGGACTTCAAGAGTGAGTATGATATCGAAAAATTCGTAAAAAGCGGACACATGGTGGCGCAAAATGGCATTTATCGTTTTTCAAATAAAGGATTTTTTGTTAGTAATTTCATTCTAGAGAATATTCTAAAATCTATTTAGTTAACTAAAATTAAGGGAACGGCTTCGGCTGTTCCCTTTTTTCATGCCTTGAAAATTTTTTGGATTTTTTTGAAAATTTTCCAACGCTTTTGAAATTTGGATTGTCTAACCTAATACAAGGGCAAAAGCCCCGAGTGAATTTTAGAAAGAGGTACAAAAAATGAAGACTTTAACAAAACGAATAGCTGCGTGTCTATTGGCGCTTTGCTTTGCACTTTCGCTTATGGCATGCGATTTTACAACAACCACAAGCTCAAGCTCAAAATCAAGTGATGAGTCGGGTGAGCAAGTCGAAAAGGCGTATGCGTATATTGCAATTGACATAAACCCGTCACTTGAGCTTGTCGTAGCTGATGGCGTTGTCGAGAGCGTACGCGCGGTTAATGATGATGCAAGCGTTTTGCTATCCGGCGAGGAGCTAAGTGGTCTTAGCGCTGAGGAGGCGACCGAGAAAATTGTCGCTCTATCCGAGGAGCTAGGCTACCTGAATGACGAAAACACAGATGTTTCCATCACAGTTATAAGTGATAACGAGGACGAGGCTAGCGAGCTTGAGGAAAGCGCTAAGGCCGGCGCTACAAGGGGTAGCTCAAGAGCTATTGTAAATTCAAATCCTCGTCTTGCCGACGAGCGTGAGGTTAAGGCGCTAAAGGACGAAAATGAGGAGCTATATAAGGGCTTCTCCCCTGCCAAGCTCAGACTTATCAAATCCATTATGGAATATGACCCCGAGATGACAATTGAGCTTGGTGCTACAATGTCAACAAAGGAGCTTATCTCTCTACTTAAAGAATACACAGAAGAATTTAAGGGAATTGTTGGCGAGGAGCTGAAAAAGAGATTTAACGAGCGCAAGGAAGAAATCAAGCTTGAAAAGCAAAAGGAGATTGCAACCATTTTTGGCGAGGAGCATCTTGAGGCTTGGGAAAAGCTAGAGGCGCTAAAGGAGCTTTATAAGGAGCTAAGGACAAAGGCGCAGAGCATTACTCTTTCCGACGAGGACAAGAGCGCCGTTCTTGCTATTATCGGCGAGGAAAATGCAGAGCGTATTTGTGACGAAAACGGTAATGTAACCGTTGATAGCGTTGAGCATTTCTTTGACAGAGCCTTTGACATACACAGAGGTGAGGGCAAGGACGAGCTAGAGGCTATTCTTGACAAGTATGACGAGGACGATTATGCGCTAAGCGAGGACGATATTGCTAAAATTGCCGAAATCGCAGGCGACGCTAAGGTTGCAATTCTTGAAGACCTCGAGGAGCTAATCGACTCTCTTAAGAAAGAGCTTGACGGCATAAAGAATGACATTAAGCTTGATGGCGAGCAAAGAGAAACAGTTGAAAAAATCGAAGAGGATTTTGATGCCATAAAGGAACAGGTTAAGGAAGAATTCAGAACTGAAATCGAAAGAGCCAAGGAGCATTTTGAGGCTAAAAAGGCAGATAGATTAAGATAAGGAGCTTCTTAACGCCTTGACTTTATTGCGAAAATGAGTTAAAATAGATGTAGCATTTATACAAACGCAATAAAGGAGGCATCATGAGCTTAGACTCGCTAGCATCAAGGGTTGCTCGGCATGACGAGCACGCCTTTGAGGAGCTTTACAACAAAATAAGGCAAGCAGTTTACTCTGTTTGCCTTAGTGTATTAAAAAATCACACAAGCGCAGAGGAAATAGCACAGGATACCTTTGTTGCCGTGTGGACACATTCAAGTGAATTTAAGGGAAAGGGCTATAAGACTTGGATTTTAACCATTGCCAAAAACAAATCCTTGAACCTGCTAAAAAAGCAGGCACGAGAGGTCAGCGTTGATTTTAGTGAAAACGAGGATATTGCCAGCTATACTACTGATTTCGAGCTTAGCTTCACTCTAAGGAGCGCTCTTGAGGCGTTAGATGAACAGGAGCGAGAGATTGTGCTTTTAAGAAATTCGGGAATGAAGGCAAAGGAGATTGCTATATACCTTAGCATTCCTCGAGGTACTGTTTCTTGGAAATATAAGGAAGCACTCGAAAAGCTAAAAAAATATTTGGAGGGACGAAATGAAAGGGCGTAAAATTGAAAAACAGCTAAAAAATGAAATATCGACTGCCTCTGATTTCGGCTTTCAAGAAATTATGGAGCGCGCTCATGCAAATGACGATGCGTTATTAGAGGCTGTTCCCGTTACCGTCGAGGGTAAGGCCTACAACCATCGAGGCTCTGCCCTTAAGACCATACTTTTTGCACTCGGAGCATTGATTTTGGCGTTTGCTATATTCTGGATTTTGCAAAATGAAGAGCCTGCGCCGACAAGATCCGCCGGATACTTTGTCATAGATATAAATCCATCAATTAAGCTCTCCTATAATCAAGATGGAATTATCACAGACGCGCAGGCTCTCAATGAGGACGCAAGCGTTTTGCTAGTGGATCTTGACCTTTCGGGCAAGAGTGCTGACGATGCAGTTTCAATTCTATTTGACAAGTGCGTTGCGCTAGGATATTTTTCATCAGAGCGTGACAATAACGCTGTAATGACAAGCGCGACAACCGATAACGGAGAGAGCGACGAGGAAATGACAAACGAGATCAAAAGGCTATTCTCCTCTCAATTTTCCAAAAAGAAGATGCGTGGCGTTGTAATAACAGGCGTTCAAAATGCAGAGCTTGATGCTACTGCGTCGGAGCTTGGAATAGATTCTCAAAAATATGCTCTTATTCTCTCTTATCTTGATATGGGCGGAGAGCTTGATACAGAGCGCTATGACGAGGTTTCAATTAGCGAGCTTTACGAAATGATCTCCGAAAGAGAAAAGGAGCAAAAGAAAGAGGATATCGCTAAAATCGAGAGCGAGCGTGATTCTAAGCAGAGCGAGCTTTTCGAGGCGCTATTTAACAGCGTTGAGGCGTTGATTGACAAAATTCAAGCAGAGCTTGATAATATCATAAGCGAGGAGCAACAGGGGCAAAATATAGGCGAGAGCCCAAAAGGTAATGAACCACCGCCAAACGACAAGGGTCATGATGACAGGCCAAATGGTGCGCTTGGCGATATGATGGATAAAATCCACGGTTCTATTGAAAAGGGTCAGCAAAACGATAACACTATCACTCGTTACAAGGAGATTGCTACTAAACTAGATGAATACATTGACACGCTTGAAATAGCTAAAAAATCAAACGATTGCAAGAGTGCATTCGATGGAATTTTGAAGCTTTTAGATGAGCTTAGCAAGGACGAGGAGCACAAGAGCTTAGCGTCACTTGTTAGCTCGGCAGTTGTTGAAATCGAGACACTCTACGAGGAATTTCTTGAAAAATGCGCAGAGCTTAACGAAATGAATGTGAGCGCCGAGCAAGTAAATCTTGACCGACTTGATGCGTTTAAAAATGTATCTCACGAAAAATATGATGATGTCGATAAATGGCAAGTTGAAAAGGAAAGCGAGATTGCTTCAAGCTGGTACGAAATGAAAAAGCAATGGAATAATGACAGGAAAAATGACTTAAAAAAATAAGAGCGTATCGCTTTGTTAAAATATGCTAAGAGGCGTATCTATTGATATGCCTCTTTTTGTTTTGCGTTTGTGCATATTGCACAAAAATGATTGCCCCCCCCCCTATTTTTGTGCAATTTGTCTTGACACGGTGATTTTTGTATGATATTATTTTTATATATTATTTTGTATGCCCGTGGGTGCTTACCCACAGAAAATTATTACGAGGAGAAAATTTATGAAAAAGAAGTTATTTCTTGTCATGGTGATGGTTGCACTTCTTTGTTGTCTTTTTGCCATTAGCGTTTCGGCAAAGCACGAGTACACCCAACTCACCGACGAGACCCTTACCAATCTGGATGTAAAAATCATCCTGACAGATGGCACAAATGAATTTGATGCCACAATGAAATTCAAGGATTTGTTTAACTACACGCTAACAACTCCTACAGAAACTGTCTCTTATGCCCTCAAGCTTTCGAGCATTAAGGCTACAACCATAACGGTAGGCGAAACAGAATACACGCTCAAGAGCTCAATGGTGGGTATTTACATCCCTGACGGTGTTACTCATCTGAACAACAGCTTTATGAATCAGTATTCCACCGTTTTCTCAAAGGCTTACTTGCCTGACAGTATTGAGGTGTTTGGTGACGGAGTGTTCTATAAATGCGGAACATTCTCATTTATTGACGAAAGCGGAGCACTTGACGCCTATTTGCCCGAGAACCTCGTTCAAATAGGAAACAATGCAAACAACGAGGGAGATTCTCACTTTATGAGTGGATGCACACTCCAGAACGATACTCTCGTTTTCCCGGAAGGATTTACCAAATTTGCTTCCAAATACGCCTTCAACGACGGATATGCAATGAAGGACGGTGGTGTTTTGAAGCTTGTATTTCTTGGAAAAATGACGCATGTATATACCTACCACGCTCAAGCAAACTCGAGCTTTAAATTCTATTTTACCAAAAACTCTGCAAGCGAGGCTAATATTCAGGCGGGTGGCTCATCTGTCAACAGAGTTGAAACAAGGCTTGTTGACGGAAGCTGGACTTATGCTTACAGAAACTCGATAACCTATGCGGATCTATCCACCGCTGTTGACAACACAGGAAAAACACTCATAATCAACATTAACAACAACGACCCGAACTCCACCTCATCTGCGGGAACATATGACGAAAAGGACTGGTTCTACCAATCAAGCAGAGCAATCACTGCATATTTCTGCTCGGGTGAAATGATTATGACCTTCCGTAACGGAACATTCGGCTGGAAGGTTTACCGTTCTGATGTAATCGAGGTGGACAACGCCCACCCATTCGAGGACAACGGCACTACGGTTGAGCCTACCTGCACAATAGGTGGCGGAACAAGATACTCCTGCTCTATTTGTGGCTCATTTATCCGACTTGAAGACCAGACAACCGACCCGCTCGGACACGAATACACAGAGGATAACCTCGTATCGTCAACGACTCTTGGTTGCTTACAGGACGAAACAAAGACCTATGAGTGTCAAAGATGCTCCGAGGTATTCACGGTTGTTGTTACCGAGGCACCGGGACACGATATGTCTATTGTTACATACCCACTTGAAGCGACATACACATCACTAGGTATTAAAAGGCTCGACTGTGCAAATTGCGAATATTATACCGAATATGAATACCGTATTGACCCTGCGGGAGCTACGATGACTATCGTTTTAGAGGACGGAACGGAGCTTTCGGTTCTCGCCTCGTTGATTTTCACATCAACCTTTAACGAGGAGTCTCAAACTGCATCTATTACGGGCGTCCACACCTCGTTTACTTATGGCGAAACGACATATGCCATTACAGATGTTCACAAAATCGTTGTTCCATTTGGCTTTAACCATGTCGCTTACGAATTTTCAAACGGACGCGATGTAGAGGTTTATGACTTCTCGCTTACAAAGGATTTAATTCTTGCAAACGGTGCATTTAGAGATAACTCATATATTGAACAGGTTATTCTCGGTGACGGAATAATGCCTATGGATGATGCCTTCCGTGCATCAAGCAAGCTCGTTTCTGTCATAATCCCTGACGGTGTGACAGTAGTTTTCCTTTCCAGCCAGGATCCGTTTTATGATAACAAGACGGTTCAGGAGTTTATTATCGGCAAGGGTGCAAATGTAGATTTTGCAAAAACAGGCTTTAAGGGAACTATGAACTCTATTGCTAGAATTGTAATTGGCGACGGTGCAACGGTTAACTTTGCCCAAAGTGCCTTCAGCTGGCTTGGAGGACTTAAAACCTTTACAATAGGAAAGGAATGTCATGTAACCTTTGGCTACGATAGTTTTGGAAATAACCAAAACCTTACCTCGCTCACAATCGGAGACTCGTCAACTATTATTTTCAACGGAAACGCCTTTTATAAAGCACTCAAGCTAGAGACATTTACCGTTGGCGAAAACTGCAATCTTTCATTTGCGGGAAGCTCATTTGCAGCATTGACTACACTTAATGAGCTTTCATTCCCCGACAGCACTACTATTACCTTCGCAGCTGACAATTCCTTCAAGGATTGTACTGCTCTTGAAACCATTTACCTACCATCAAGCGTTACCTCGCTTCCAAAGGAAACCTTCGCAGGCTGCACAGCACTCAAAACAGTTACTCTTATGGGTGTTACCTCGATTGGCGAAAAGGCGTTTGCTCTGAACTCTGCAAGTGATAGCGTATTCACAATCTACTCACACGGAACAGGCAACTTGTCCTTCGGCTCAAACGCACTTAGCAATAGGTCAAATGTTGTTCTTTACACAAATAGCACCAACATCACCTCACTCTCAAGTGCGACCTACACCGTATATGTAGGAATTGCACACGCTCATACACCTTACACAAAGGACGAAACCTGCTTTGAAAACGGTTATATAGGCTACGCAACCGATTGTCCTTGTGGCAAGATTGCTTACGGTGCAACCTATACTGTATATTCAAACGAGGACACAGCGGGTACAGCTTATACGCTTGACGACATTGTAATTATTGACGAGTTTGACGGACACGATATTGTTATCACCGTTACCTATGCAAACGGATACGACAAGACGGGTTTGAAATGCACTGTCTGCTCTCGTGAGTGCGGCGAAACCTGGGAGAGCGTAGAAACAAAGCCTATTCTGACACACAAGGGCTATTCATACAGCCTTAGTGGCTCAGTTTCAGGCATTCAAAGTGGCTTCCACATTGAGCTTGATGCACTCAAGGAATACAACCAATATAACGAGGATTTGGTAATCGGTCTTGGTATTCTAAATCCAAAGTATCTTGGCGACGAATTCTTTGACGGAAATGTAATAAATGCCGATAAGGGTTGCCTACAAATCAATATCAGCTCTCTTGACTATTCGGAGATCAGCTGTATGATTTCATTCCCATCCGACAACTCACTCAACTCACTTGAGCTTGTTATCTTTGCATATGTTTGCGAGGGCGAGGGCACAGCTCCTTCTCAACTAATTCAAAAGAAATATGTTGAAAACGAGGCTTCAAGCGCAGTTAGTGCTGTAACAAGAGGCGAAAATGCCCTTCACACAGTAAATCTAACATATGTTAAGACTCCTGTTGCATATCCCTCCAAGCTAGAGGAATATGTCGCTCCACAGGCTTAAAATCAAAACAAAAATCACACTCCGATTGGAGTGTGATTTTTTGCCTTATTTAGCTTAGTTCTTTTGCTCTTCCTTGGGCTCCTCTTGAGCCTCTTCCTTAGTTTCAAGTTCATTGATTGTGTAGTTGAGCTCCTTGCGTAAGAAGTATCCGTCAACCATTTCGTCAATGCCTCTTGAGTATGTAATTGTTACACCTTTATACTCCTCACGAGCTCCATCACAGCCAGGCTTGCCTCTGTTCTCGTAGTTGGGGTGATAAATGCTTGTAACGGTAACCGGAATATCGTACTCATTATCTTCATCGAGCCACTCGTTGAGAACCTCACCGATTCTGTCTGTCCATGCAGTTACATAGTCAGCGGAAACACTCACAGGAACATCTCTTTGAGATATTTGACACTTGAATGGTACGATTGAGAAGTAGCCTAGCTTTTCTTCGCCACAATTTGCACATTTAAGGGCAAGACCTATCTTAACGGTGATGTGAGCGCTTACTCTAAGCTCCTTGTAGAAGCCAGGCTTCTTGTCATCATCAAGGGTGTAAAGCTTGTCAAAGTGGGGCTTGATATCCAAGATCTCGTAATGAACGAGTTGTTCAAACTCCTCGTCGGTTGTGATGTTTGCCACTGTCTTACACTTGTTACAGGTGAGGAACTTGAATCTCTTCTCGATGTTCTTAACAACGAGCATTAAGAACGCACCGATGATAAGACCGAAGCCACCGATCATATTGAGCATACCGAAGCTGTCAGAAATGAGTATCTGACAAAGAAGGGTAATGCCGAGAAGAATTGCTGAGCCGATAAGGAACTTCTTGATGTCCTTCTTTCTTTGCTCGCAGTCCTCAGGAGTGTTGATTTCACCCTTGAAGAGTCTTTTGAAATAGTCTTTTAATTTTTTCATTTTTCTCCTTTATTGTAGTCTTTCCTACTGTCAAAATTTTGGTAATATAAGTATATCACATATGGCTTTTATTGTCAATATGCACAATAAACAAATCCCCCCCCCCGTTTTTTTGTGCATTTTTGACAAAAATGCACAAAAAAGACAGAATTTTCAAGGAAATTGCAAATTCTGTCTTTTTTAGATATTCAAATTATGTAATACTGTGGATTTTTGTTGCTTATTATTTGGTTTTACCGAATTGGCAAAGCTCTCTTTGGTTAATTGGGCATATGTCGCATTTTGGCGCTCTTGCGGTGCAGATATCTCTGCCAAAAAGGACAAGGCGATGACAGAGGTCGCTTTGCTCGTGTGGCTCTACGATTTTTGTCAAAATCTGCTCTGTTTTAAGGGGATTTTTCATTCCGTTTTTATACATACCAAAGCGCCCGCAAATTCTCATACAATGAGTGTCGGCAACGATTGCGGGGAGCGAATACAGGTCACCGAGGAGCAAATTGGCAATCTTTCTGCCCACGCCCTCGAATTTAAGTAGCTCGTCCATTTCGCTTGGCACGATGCCATTATAATCATTTAACAGGCGAATTGATGCGTCCCTTATGTTTTTCGCCTTCATTTTATAAAGACCGCAGGGCTTGATTATCTGTTCGATTTCTTCAAGTGGTGCTTCGGCTAACGCCTCGGCGCTTGGAAACGCCTTAAAAAGCTCTCGGCACACAATATTGACTCTTTCGTCGGTGCATTGGGCGCTAAGTCTTCCCATGACAAGAAGCTTCCACGGATCGCCCTCATATTCAAGAGAGCATTTTGCCTCGGGATAGAGAATTTTTAGCTCCTCGACGATTTGAGCCATTACCTCTCTTTTTTGTGCTTGCGTCATATTAGGCTAACCCCCAGCTTTTCCTTGATTAGCTCACATAAGCGACACAGGGGTAGCCCAACGACATTGAAAAAGTCGCCATCTATTTTCTTAATGAACGCTCCTGCCATCTCCTGTATTCCATATGCGCCCGCCTTATCGTATGGCTCACATGTATCAACATATTTTTCAATTTCGCTATCTGTCAGCTCTCTTACATGAACTATCGTTTTTTCGTATGCAGTATATGCCTTGCCATTATAAAGCACGCAAATGCCTGTGATGACCTCATGCGAGGTGCTCGACATGGATTTGAGCATTGAAATTGCCTCGGCGCGTGATTTTGGCTTGCCGAGAAGTGCTCCGTTATGATAAACTATCGTATCTGCGCCGATTACCAGCTCGCCCTGCTGCGCCTCGACTCCCATTGCCTTTTTGGTTGCAAGCGCTTGTATCCACTCGTACACATTCTCGCCATTATAGCTCTCGTCGGCGTTTGCCACTCGAATATCGAAATCCGAGCACACCATTGACAAAATCTCTCGTCTTCTAGCTGATGCTGATGCTAAAACTATCTTCATTTTGCTATTCTCCTGATTTTTTGGGTGGTGGGCGTGCCTCTTTTGTACGCCTCGATTATGCTCTCACATTCCTGTTGTGGCTCATCACTAAAAATGAAGTGCCACGAAAAGCTGTTTATTGCCTCGCCCTTATCTGCCATATAGATTGGCACGCTATTATATATTACTGTGTGGTGACCGTAAATGCCCTCATAGAACATTTTTGCGCCGGTTCTATCGGTTAGGTAGCCTTTGCATTGTCCTGTGCAATTGCCATAGCCACCACAAATGCACTTGAAGGTGGTCATAACAGGGAATTTGCCATACACGATAAGCGAGCAGTCACCAAGATCTCTTGCTTGTGGCAAGGATAACTCCGGTGAGAGAATTACATTTTCGACGCCAAGAGAGTACAAATACTCGACTGTGTGGTGGTTAAATGCGTTAAATCTAAAATCGCACGCCACGATAAAGCCCATTTCCTTGACGATTTTTAGCTGTCCCAAATTAGTGATGAGCGCATATTTTGCGCCACGCTCTCTCGCCCCTTCAAGAATTAGAGCTAGCTCGCTCCAATCCCTATCAAGAATTATCGGCGGAAGATATACTCCGTTTGCACCATGCTCGCTATCATAAAGGTGTGCGGGGATATATATTCTATCAAAAAATTCGGTTGCATTTTTGGGAATTTGGCTGTTATCACTAAACACCGCAGTACGCAACTTTTGACTGCCCATTGGGCGTTTTTTAGACACATAGTCCACCCTTTTAGGCGCTCTTGCGCCTAAAATTGCGTCAATTGCCTCTCTTCTTAGCGCATTGAGGCTTGACACTCTAATTATTATATTATCGTCCCTTTCAAGCTCTATTTTCCCCACGGAAAATGGCGTTGCGCCCAGCTTTGACAGGGATTTTATTATATCCGCATCGGTCATCGGTGCGTTTATTGCGCGTTCTACGATGTCACCATACACGCTCACGCTTTTTCCATTAAGGGTAATGGTAAGCATTGCCCTTTCGCCTATCATAAAGCGTGCAAAAATATCAATTTGGGGCTTTTTCAGCTCGTCAAGGGTGACGCCCTGCTCTCTTGTTGCGCTCTTGTCACTCTCGGAGCGAATTCCAAGCATTTCGTCGCTGATTTGCCTATCAAAATAGCCACTTGTAAAGCCCTGTCGCGAGAACAATCGCTCCAGGCGTTGCATTTGTGCTTTGCCAGCCCCTCTTCTCGCGTCGAGAAGCCCTCTCCAAATTGACACAACACCGCCCACATATTCTGCGCTCTTCATTCTGCCTTCAATTTTAAGAGAATCGACCCCTGTGTCGAGAATTTGAGGGATTTTTTGAGCAAGTGACATATCCTTTAAGCTTAGTGGGTATTCATTTCGCACTTCGCTTATGGCTCGTGTTCTTGGACTGTCACTTATCCTCATTCCGCACTCCACATTCCGCACTCCGCACTCCATTGTGTATGGCAGTCTGCACGGCTGAGCGCATTCGCCACGGTTTCCACTTCGTCCGCCCATTGCGTAGCTCATAAGGCATTGTCCCGACATAGACATACAATGAGCGCCATGAACAAACATTTCTATTTCGGTGTCGGTGTTGTCGCAAATATATTTTATGCCCTCTTTGTCTAGCTCTCGCGCGACAACTACTCTTTTACAGCCAAGAGCGCTAAGAGCAATAACGCCATCAAGATTGTGCGCACTCGCTTGTGTGCTGGCGTGAATTTCAAGGTCGGGAAAATGCTCTCTTAAAAGAGCTATTATTCCAAAATCTGCGACAATCAGCGCATCGACTCCCGCCTCGTACAGAGCGCTAACATATTCAAGGACGGTGGGAATTTCCCTGTCATAAATTTCGATATTGAGCGTGACAAACGCCTTGACATTATGTGCGTGACACAATCTAATCGCTGTGCGCGCGTCGTCAAGGCTAAAATTATGCGCCCTCATTCGAGCGTTAAAAAGGTCTGTGCCGAAATACACGGCATCTGCGCCATTTGCAATAGCGCTTTTTAGGGCGTCCATGTCGGAAGCCGGCGCTAAAAGCTCCGGCAGATTGTGGTTTTTATTCTCCATCATGCTTTGCAAGCTTCGCGCGAAGCTCCTCGTTTTCTTGCTTTAATCTATTTACATTTGCTTGATATAGGGCAATTTGTGCCTCGAGGTTTTTAAGCCTTCTTTCGTCAGTGCTGGACGAGCTATAAAAGTCCATGGCACAAAAGAGCGCAGCCTCGACAAGTGAGCAGTTCTTTTTAGTGCGCACCATGTGAGTGACCTTATCGCTTACCTCCTTGGCAACCCCCTCAACATATTCTCTTTCTTGCTCGGAAACGACGCCTAGGCGAATTCCCGCTATTTCAACAAAATACTTTTGCTTCATAATCTTTTCTCGCTTTTCTTTTAAAACTCTTGAAATTTATGCTCGTTGTATGTATAATATATTTTATAATGGGTGTGCCCCCGAGATAAATTTTATCTACATACGATAATTATACTACACAAAAGGACAAATTTCAACACCTTAGGGCGCAGATTTTATTATTTTTGGGAGATTGACATGGGTATTATTAAAAATTGCAAAAGAATAGTTATAAAAATTGGTACATCGACGCTTACTTATCCTAGTGGTGCGCTCAATCTAAGACGCATTGAGCTTTTGACAAGGGCTGTATCTGATTTTAAAAATGCCGGCCACGAGGTTGTAATGGTCAGCTCGGGTGCAGTAGGTGCAGGCTTTGCTCGTCTGGCGCTTTCCACATATCCTGCAACTCTTGCTGAAAAGCAAGCGTGCGCTGCGGTAGGGCAAGGACAGCTAGTTAAGATTTACGACGGATTTTTCTCAAATTACGGACACACGGTGGCTCAAATTCTTATGACGAAGGATGTCGTTGACGACCCTCACCGCCTCGAGCTTGCGAGAAATACCTTCTTTACCCTTCTTAAAATGGGCTGTGTTCCTATCGTAAATGAAAATGACTCCGTTTCATGTGAGGGACTTGACTTCGGCGGTAACGATACACTATCTGCTTATGTTGCGATTGCGTGTCAGGCTGACCTTATTATTAACCTAAGTGATATTGACGGTCTTTACGATAAGGACCCGAGAAAATTCCCGGATGCACGCCTAATTGATCGTGTCGAGGTAATTGATGACACTATTCGCTCCTATGCCGGTGGAGCAGGTACAAATCGAGGTACGGGTGGTATGATTGCCAAAATCAATGCGGCAAGCATCGCATCTGAGAACGGAATTCCTATGCTTATTATAAACGGCGAGGACCCACATATTCTATATGATATTTTAGATGGCAAGCATCTTGGAACATACTTTGCCAAAAGAAAGGACTAATTATGGAGCTTATTGACAAAATTAAGCAAATTTGCGAGGGTGCAAGGGTTGCATCTCGCTCGCTTGCTCTTTTGAGTGGCGCTAAGAGAAATGAGCTTCTTCGCTCGATTGCGCAAGAGCTTATGATGGGCGCAGGTGAGATTATAAGCGCAAACGAAATCGACCTTAAAAACGCAAGGGAAAACGGAATAAGCGAGGCTATGCTTGACAGACTTATGCTAAACCATGCTCGCATTGAGGGCATTTCAAGTGCAATTTTAAAGATTGCCGAGCTTGCCGACCCTATCGGCTCCGGTGAGATTTTTACTCGTCCAAACGGGCTTGAAATTCATAAAATGAAAACTCCTATAGGCGTTGTTGCCATGATTTACGAGGCACGCCCAAATGTAACGCCTGATGCTACCTCGCTCTGCCTTAAAAGCGGTAATGCGGTAATTTTGCGTGGAGGTAAGGAAGCAATCAATTCAAACAAGTGTATCGTTTCTATCATAAGAAGGGCGCTAAGAGTGTGTTGCGTTGACGAAAACGCAGTTTCGCTAATCGAGGACACAACAAGAGAGAGCGCAACGCTTTTGATGGGCATGCGTGGCTATATTGATGTTCTTATTCCCCGCGGCGGCAAGGGACTTATTCGTAGCGTTGTTGAGAATGCGAAGGTGCCTGTAATTGAAACAGGTGCGGGCAACTGCCACCTTTATGTTGACGAGAGTGCCGACCTTGATATGGCAATTAAGATTGCGCTAAACGCAAAATGCTCTCGTCCAAGCGTTTGTAACGCAATTGAAACAATACTTTTACACAAGAGCATTGCAGACGAGTTTTTGACACGCTTTTATAAGGAAACAAGAGAATTTTCTCTTGACATTCGTGGCTGTGAGAGATGTCTTGCTATTTTGCCCGATATTAAGATGGCAACCGAAGAGGATTTTGCAACTGAATATGACGATTACATTGTGTCAGTAAGGGTTGTTGACGATGTTTTGGAGGCGGTTTCTCACATTAACGCCTATACAACAGGTCACAGCGAGGCAATTGTTACCGAGAGTGCAAGAAGCGCTGACTATTTTGTAAATAATATTGACTCCTGTGCGCTATATGTAAATGCCTCTACTCGCTTTACCGATGGCGGTGAGTTTGGCTTTGGCGCAGAGATTGGAATTTCCACTCAAAAGCTACATGTAAGAGGCCCTATGGGGCTTGATGCTCTTACAACTACAAAATATATTATCAAGGGTGACGGGCAAGTAAGATGAGCGAAAGAATAAAAGAAGTAATTCTATGTAAATATGGCGAGATAATCTTGAAGGGTGCTAATCGCTCGGAATTCGAGGCTAAGCTTTTAAAGGAGCTTCGCAGAAGGGCAAAAAGAATTGGTAATTTCAAGATTTATTACGCACAATCAACGGTTTTTTGCGAGCCTCTCGATGACGAGAGCGCTGATGCGATTGACGAGATGACCGAGCAAGCTAAGCATGTATTTGGCTTTGTTGGCGTTACTCGTGCTATTGCGTGCGAAAAGAAGCTTGAAACCATTCTTCAAATGGTGAAGGAGCATATGCCCGAAAGGCTGAGGGGCTATAAAACCTTTAAGGCAACCGCTAAGCGTGCGGACAAGCGCTTTCCTATGTCCTCTCCTGAGCTTGCAGGTGAGGTTGGCGCTGCTATTTTAGAGGCGACAGGCGGAAAAATCAAGGTTGACCTTCACAACCCCGAGATTATCGTTCAGGTTGAGATAAGAGAAAACGAGGCATACATTCACGCAGGTCAGGAAAAGGGCGCAGGCGGTATTCCTTATGGCTCGTCGGGCAAGGGGCTTTTGCTCTTGTCGGGTGGAATTGACTCCCCTGTTGCCGGCTTTATGATGGCAAAGCGTGGTGTTATGCTCGAGGCAATACACTTTGAGAGCTTTCCATACACCTCAGAGCGCGCACGCGAGAAGGTACTTGAGCTTGCAAGGGTGCTAACAGATTACACTATGCGTGTAAGAGTTCATATAATCTCGCTCACCCACATTCAAGAGCTTATTCGTGATAACTGTGACGAGGACTACTTCACCTTGCTTCTAAGACGCTATATGATGGCTCTATCCGTTAAGCTCGCACACGAGCTTGGCTGTGATGCTATAATCACGGGTGAGAGTCTGGGTCAGGTTGCAAGCCAGACCATGAAGGCAATCAATGTTACAAATGTGCTCTCGGATATTCCTGTATATCGTCCACTTATTGGCATGGACAAGGAGGAAATAATTCAAGTTTCGAGAAGAATTGGCGCATATGATACCTCTATTCTTCCATACGAGGACTGCTGTACGGTGTTTACGCCAAGACATCCTCGCACTCGTCCCGAGCTTGAAAGAGTTATCGAGGAGGAGTCGAAGCTTGATTTTAACGCTCTTGTTGAAGAGGCGTATGCATCAAGATATGCAGTTGTTGTAAAGCAATTTGGAGATAACATAATAGAGGGGGAAAGCAAATAATGGCAAAGAAAAATTATATTACCTTAACTGACGAAAATGGTGTTGACGCACTCTACGAGGTGCTCGACGAATGCACAGTTGATGGTGGCTCTTATATGGCAATCGTGCCTGTTGTAACCGAATACTATGTTTTAAAGAAGGTCAATGCCGGCAAAAAGAACGAAAGCTTTGTTTCAATCGAGGGCGAGGAGCTATCGAAGGTTGAGAGCGTTTTTCAAGCCAGACTTGGCACAATTGATTACGACGAGAACTGATTTCGCCTAAGGGAAATTAGAATAAAAAAGCAAAGAGCAAATACAGGGTGCTGTATTTGCTCTGTTTTTATTTATTTTACCCGCTTTGGCCGTGTGAATAGATTAGAACCCAGCATGTGCTAGGGTGGTGTCCTCATAATACCTTCACTGCTTCCAACATCCGTCAAGTGTCGTCCGACTCTCGTCTCATTAAGAGGACAAATGACGGGAGGCCTGCAAAACGATATTGGATATTGGACTCCATTTTTATCTTTGTAGGTCTCAATATGTATTCATCACGCACCAAGCAGGCATAATTTCTTGTTGCTTCCTCTTTTATTATAGCATAGCTCTGAGCACTTTTCAATATGATTATTTTGGAAAAAGTAAAGAAAGCAAAAAAGAGCAGGAGTAAAAGAAGAATACTCCTTCTGTTCCCGCTCTTATTTTTTGTCTATGCGTGATGCTCTCTTTAAGAGCCTCGCGACGGCTATTACATTTATTTTACCTTTAATTAGTGCTTCATTGACAAAGCGATTTTTGCCTTTTCTACAATTCCCTTTGCGTTAAGGTTAAAGTATTCAAGAAGCTCCTTTGCAGGTGCGCTCTTTCCAAACACATCCTCAACACCGTGTCTTACAATCGGAATTGGACATACGCCCGAGAGCGCCTCGCAAACCGCACTTCCAAGTCCACCGATTATGCTATGCTCCTCACTTACAACCATAGCGCCTGTTTGCTGTGCACAAGCGATAAGAAGCTGTGTATCAAGTGGCTTTATTGTATGAATGTTTACAACCGCTGCGCTAATTCCCTCTGCTGCGAGCATTTCTCTTGCAAGGAGCGCTTGCTCAACCATAATTCCTGTTGCAACAATTGTTATATCGTTTCCGTCCTCAAGCAAAATGCCCTTTCCAAGCTCAAACTTATAACTTGGATTGTCATTGATTACGGATACCGCCAAGCGTCCAAAGCGCATATATACAGGGCCGTTATGCTTGATTGCCTCTTCAACTGCGCATCTTGCCTCAACTGCATCAGATGGGTTGATAATAACCATGCCCGGAATTGTACGCATAAGCGCAATATCCTCGTTACATTGGTGTGTTGCGCCGTCCTCGCCTACTGTAATTCCTGCGTGAGTTGCACCGATTTTTACATTTAGGTGGGGGTAGCCGATTGAGTTTCTTATTTGGTCAAAGCTTCTGCCCGCTGCAAACATAGCAAAGGTGCTGGCAAAAGGAATTTTACCTGTTGTTGCAAGTCCCGCAGCAACGCCAAACATATTATTTTCAGCGATACCACAATCGAAAAATCTCTCGGGGAATTTCTTTTTGAATACGCCCGTCTTGGTAGCTGCCGCAAGGTCTGCGTCAAGAACAACCAAATTGTTATATTTAGAGCCTAGCTCCGCAAGTGCGTTACCATAAGCCTCTCTTGTTGCGATTTTTTCTGCCATCTTATTTACCTCTTTTATAGACTGTTTTTGTACTCTGTGAGCTCGTTTATAGCCTGTGCGTATTCGTCGTCGTTAGGCGCTTTTCCATGCCAGCCGGCTTGGTCCTCCATAAAGGAAACGCCCTTGCCCTTGATTGTCTTTGCGACAATTACTGTTGGCTTGCCCTTGACCGTCTTTGCAGTGCTAAGAGCGTCAAGAATTTGCTCTATGCTATGTCCGTCAATTGAGATTACATTCCAGCCAAACGCCTTTAGCTTGCTAGCATATGGCATTGTATTCATAACATCCTTAACCTTACCGTCAATTTGCAATCCGTTATTATCAATGATTAGGCAAAGGTTATCAAGCTTATAGTGGGCAGCGAACATAATCGCCTCCCAAATTTGACCCTCTTGACTCTCACCATCGCCGATTATTGAATATACACGATAGTCCTTTTTATCAATCTTTCCCGCGAGTGCCATTCCACAAGCGCATGAAAAGCCTTGACCGAGTGAGCCGGCGGACATATCAATTCCTCTTATCGCCTTCATATCCGGGTGGCCCTGTACCACCGAGCCTAGATGACGGAACTTTTTGAGCTCCTCAAGGTCGAAATAGCCACGAAGCGCCATAGCTGAATAAAGTGCTGGGCATGAGTGACCCTTTGATAGAACAAATCTATCTCTTTCGGGGTTTTCGGGGTTCTCGGGATCTATTTTCAGCTCTGAAAAATAAAGGCAAGCAAGAATATCCGCACAAGAGAGCGCTCCGCCCGGGTGACCACTTTTTGCGCTATGTACCGCCTCGATTGCACCGATTCTTATATCAGTCGCGATTTTTTTGAGCTCTAGAATTTTGTCGTTGTTCATATAAGCCTCCGTTATTGTATCTATGAGTTGATTTCATAATATTATAAGGGTATTTTATCACTTTATGGCTAAGATGTCAATATTTTAGAAATAATAATTTGAGTTTTTACGCATAATTTGATTGACAAAATTCGAAATATATGGTAACATTATAGTCGCAAAGGAAATCCTTTGATTTTTTGGATTTTTGCACCAAGCTTAAATATTTTTCACCAGTCGGGCTTTTCCTTGCCCGACCTATATGCGTTGAAGGAGATTTTATGAACACAAACGCTTTATTTGAGCCAATCAGAGCCACCTCGCAATACAAGGAGCTATTTTCGAAGCTCGAGGTGCTTTTATCTAATGGCACGCATCTGCCCTTACTTGTTAATGGGCTTTGCGATGGCTCGGAGTGCGCGCTTATATATTCTCTTGTTAAGGATATACGAGCAAAAAGCAATCAAACGGTACTCATTATCATACCCGAGGAGCGCAAGGCTAATCGCTTAAATGACTTTTTCAAGAAATGTCAGCTAAGATGTGAGCTTTATCCTATGCGCGACTTCAATTTTTATGATATGACAGCATCGCGAGAGCTTGAACAGCAAAGGCTTCAGGTTTTAAACGGAGTGGCGCTTGGCACGCTTGATGCGGTGATTGCTACCCCCGATGCCCTACTTCAATATACAATGCCTAAGAGCGAGCTTCTATCTCGCTCATTTAGTGTTTCTATAAACGACGCTCTTGACATTGATGCGTTTGTTTCGCGCCTTGTTAGCTCGGGATATTCGCATAGCGAGCTAGTAGAGAGCGCAGGACAATACACGGTGCGTGGTGGCATTATTGACATATTCCCTGCAGGTAGCACTAGGGTTATTGTAGGTGGCGAGGAGCTTCTTGAAAATCTACCAATTAGAATTGAGCTTTTTGGCGACGAAATAGATAGAATTGTATTATTTGACCCTATAACTCAGCGTGCACAAACGAGCATTAACAGCTTTTACATTTGTCCGTCAAGGGAAATTATCGCAGATGACGAGGTAACCCAAAAAATACGCACCTGTGTCGCTAATTTGCTAGAGAGTGCGACAACCGAGGGCGCTATAAAGGAGCTAAAAAAGGAGCTATTTGCCATTGACAACCAAATGTCAAGCGCATTCTTTGACAGATTTATCTCTGTTGTCTATCCCGAGGGCTCTTGCCTGCTTGATTATTTTGATGGCTCTGTATCTATTGCTTGTGACATTGCAGGTGTTAGAGCAAGGGCGAAATCGGCGCATGAGCTTATGACGAGCATCTCATCGGAGTTGATTTTAGCAGGGCTGATAAATGACGAGCTATCTCATTATATAGCTGAGCCCAGCCACCTTGAAAAGCATTTCAAGAGCACACAAATTATAAATTTAGACAAGTTTGCGATAAGCTACAAAGGCGAATGTGGTGGAATTTATGATTTTAAGTCTAGAGGCATTTCGCTTAGTGATGTGTCGCTTAATACAGTTGTTGATCAGTTAAAATATTATTGCGAGAATGGCTATCGTGCCTCTCTTATTTGTAAAACTGAGCCGGAGGTAAAAAACGCAATAAGAGTTCTAAGCGAGAATGGCATCTCAGCCCTTCAAGGCAAGGCAGACGCCACTCTTATAGAAGGGGCTGTATGCGTATTTAGCGACACATTCCCCGACGGATATGAGCTTTTTGACTCAAAATTCGTTTTAATGGTGTTATCCTCTCGTTCTGATAGGCTATCTGTAAAATCAAGGCGCAGATCTAAGCACGCAAAGAATGCGGGCGAGAAGATTTTGTCCTATGCTGACCTTAGCGTTGGCGACTATGTTGTGCATGCGCATTATGGTATAGGAAAATTCCTTGGAATTGAAAATCTTATGGTATGTGGCTCTTATCGTGATTATATTGCCATTCAATATGCAGGAACGGATAAGCTGTTTTTACCCGTTGATCAGCTTGACATGGTATCTAAATACATTGGCGCATCGGGCGACGAGGGAGCAATTAAGCTTTCTAAGATGGGTGGCGCTGAGTGGAAGAGGGCTACTGCGCGTGCCAAGGAGAGCGCCAAGGAGATGGCGAAGGAGCTAATCGAGCTTTATGCTAGGCGAATTCGCATTGATGGCTTTGCCTTTGCGCCTGACGGAATTATGGAGCAAGAGTTTGACTCGTCCTTTGAATTTGAGGAAACGGATAGTCAGCTCCAAGCGATTGAGGATATTAAGCAGGATATGGAAAGACCCTATCCTATGGATAGAATTCTTTGTGGTGATGTTGGCTACGGCAAGACTGAGGTTGCGCTAAGAGCTGCGATGAAGGCTGTTGCAAACAATAAGCAGGTTGCAATTTTAGTGCCTACAACCATTCTTGCAATGCAACATTATCAAACTGCGATTGCTCGCTTTGCGGGCACAGGAGTCACGGTTGATATGATTTCTCGCTTCCGTACGCCAAAGCAACAGGCGCAAATTTTAAGGAGCTTGAAGCGTGGAGATCTTGATATTATAATCGGCACTCATAAGCTTTTGGGCTCGGGGGTTGAGTTTAAGGATTTAGGGCTTCTCATAATTGACGAGGAGCAACGCTTTGGTGTTGGTCAAAAGGAAAAAATCAAGGCGAGCGTGCCAAATGTTGATGTTCTTTCTCTTAGTGCGACGCCAATTCCTCGTACGCTTAGCATGGCGATGAGTGGCATTCGTGATATGTCGGTGCTTGATGATGCGCCGGGCGGACGCCTTGGCGTTATGTCATATGTTTTAGAATTTGACGAGGGCGTGATAAATGACGCTATTCGTCGTGAGCTTCACAGAGGCGGTCAGGTATTTTATCTTTACAACAATATTGAAAAAATATACGATATCGGTGCAAGGCTACTCAGATTCTTCCCTGACGCGAGAATTCGAATTGCTCACGGACAAATGGATCGCGACGAGATTGAGGAGATTTGGGCAGAGCTTGTGCGTGGCGATGTTGACATTTTGGTTAGCACTACAATAATTGAAACAGGAATTGACATTCCAAACGCCAACACGCTAATAATCGAAAACGCCGACAAAATGGGATTATCTCAGCTTCACCAAATTCGTGGTCGAGTTGGGCGCTCTCACAGGCGTGCTTATGCCTTCTTTACCTATCGTGCAGGAAAGCAGCTCTCCGAAATAGCTCAAAAGAGGCTTAATGCCATTCGAGATTTTGCAGAATTCGGCGCAGGCTTTAAGATTGCTATGCGTGACCTTGAAATTAGAGGTGCAGGCAATATTTTAGGCTCTGCTCAGCACGGGCACATGGAAGCTATCGGCTATGACCTTTATGTGCGTATTCTTAACGAAGCTGTGCTCGAGGAGCGTGGTGAGGCTTTGCCTGAGAGATTCGAGTCAACGATTGCGCTATCACAGGATGCTTTTATTCCAAAGAGCTATATCAAATCAAGCGCACAACGAATGGATATGTATAAAAAGATTGCTCACATTGAAAACGAGGACGATTTTAACGATATTATAACCGAGCTAAGCGACCGCTTTGGAAGGCTTCCAAAAATGGTTAGGCTTCTTGTCAATACTGCTCTTGTCAAGGCGTACGCGCAAAGGGCAAGGATTAGAAAGGTTGAGCAAATGCGCTCCGAGATTCGTTTCTTCCCCGAGACCATAAACAAAATGGTTCTTTATCAAATGTCAAGGGTTGACCCTGAAAGAATTAAGATTTGCGGTATAAAGACAGTTCCTTATATTTGTCTTACAACTCAGCCAAATGACGCCGAGCTAAGTGGAGCTGTGGAGCTGTTAAAAATTTATATACAAAAATGTAATGAAATAGAGTAGATTTTTTTGAAAATACATGGTACAATGTATTTATATCTTAGAAAATCTATTTAGAAAGGATTTTTACATGAAAAGATTTTTATGCGCTTTTCTTTTGATTTGCGTGCTCTTTTGTCCTCTTGCCCTTTTTACCTCGTGTGGCAACGATACAGTTTTTTCTCTTGGCCCTTATGAGATTAAAGAGGATCATTATCGCTATCTTGCCAGCATCTATAACAGGCAAATTCTTGCATCTAATGGTATGGAGAGCGCAAGCTATGACACTCCCCTCTCCGAGTCCGGAATGACTGTTGGCAGTATGATTGACCTAATGTACACAGATAAGTTTTTGACGAATGTTTTTACTCTGCTATATTCTCAGCTTCTTTTCGATATTTACTCTCTTGAAATGCCACAAACCATGGTTGACACTATAAACGAAAATGTCGAAACCGTAATTGGCTATTATGGTGGCTTCTCGGAGCAGATGTTTGACCAAAATGCAAAGGTATATGGCTTCACCGCAAAAACCTTGCGTGAGGTCTATACAATGCAGATGAAGCAAACGCTTGTAATTGAGCATCTCTATGGTAAGGACGGAGAAAAGATTGAAAAGGAAAAGCTAGACGAAATTTTTGAAAAG
Source organism: Clostridia bacterium (assembly GCA_017408585.1). GTDB lineage: Bacteria > Bacillota > Clostridia > Oscillospirales > CAG-272 > RGIG2000. The sequence goes on from JAFQUJ010000015.1 coordinate 66,419, forward strand.
AATTTCTTCTGCTTCCAAACGATTGTTATAAATAACAAATACAAGTTTGTAACTGAAACAAACGATAAGGGCGAAACGGTTGATGTAATTGAATCGTTGACTGAATATGAAATGCAAGAGCGTAACGATATAATTGACGATTTGACCAATTTGTTTATCGACCCCGACGAAAATTACACCTATAAGGTTATTGACCCATCAATGACTTACGAGGAGCTTTATGCTCGTTACTCCGACGATAAGGCGTACCCTCAGGGCTGTTATACTCCGTACCCATCTACTGCAACCGGTCAAAACGCGATAACTGCAGCGGCACTTTTGAAGGAAAACGATGTTGCAAGGGTTATTGCAAGGCGTAACTTCACACAGGGTGGCACATTTGAGATTGGTGGCGAAAAGGTCACAATCAATGCGGGCGACTATTTTGAATATGGTTATGTGTTCGTAAAGCGCTTGCCTATCACCGAGGGCGCTTACGATATGGAGAGATACAAGGACTTCTTTAAGGACTTTAAAGAAACATCTACGGCGACTCTTTTCTCAGAGCATCTGGCTAACTTCGAGGCAAACGAATCAAGCTATGAGCTAATCGATCACAACATAGCTCAAGATATGCCTCTTTCAAGCGTTGCGCCAAATAATATGGACTACAACTTAATTTATGGTATCCTATCAGGCAAGGGCGAGAGCGAAACAAAATAAAATAAAAGAGAGCAAAACGCTTGTTTTGCTCTCTTTTTTGTTAGTTAATGCTTGCTCCAAAGGGCATTATCGATAGCTTTGCAAGCTTGAAGCATTGCTTTCCAAAAGGAATACCTACTATTGTAATGCACCAAAGAACGCCCATTACTAGCCAAGCAAAAGCCATTTCGAGTCCACCAAAGATAAGCCAAATAATGTTTGCAATTGGGTGCTTTTCAAAATTTGTATATACCTCTCTACCCATAGGCCAGATTGCAAGGCTAGCGAACTTAAAGCATTGCTTGCCAAATGGAATACCGATTATGGTAATACACCAAATAAGGCCCGAGATTATCCAAGCAATTGAAGCCCATAGTCCTGTAAATACAATCCAAAGAATGTTGCCGATTGTTTTCATGATATCCTCCCTCTTATTAGTATTTGTAAATTTATATTATCATGCGCTTTATATTATGTCAATATTTTGGACAAATTTTGTTCACATTTTTCAAAAAAATCACGAACATTAAAAAAGGGCTTGCAATATTCGTTTTTTTGTGATATACTCTATATCGTGAATTTAATATGCAGAGGTAGATCGACCTTCGTCGATGAACCGCGAAGTGATTTTGAAATGAATTTCAAAGCCTCTTCTCTTTGTCCTGCATATTTATTGTAACAAGTCACAATTAAATATGCAGAGGTAGATCGACCTCCGTCGATGAACCGCGAAGTGATTTTGAAATAAATTTCAAAGCCTCATCTCTTTGTCCTGCATATTTATTGTAACAAGTCACAATTAAATATGCAGAGGTATCGAAGTGGTCATAAACGGGTAGCGATGTCAAAAACGCCTCGGGGAGTCGTTTTTGGCAAGTGAAACCACTCAAAGCAAGAAGTCGGCAGAGCTCGCTTGTCGAGTGATGGGCGACGACTATGCGACGGTGGAGGGCGTAGCCTTGGCGAGAAATCGTTCGAGTCAGCCTTTGTTTTTAAATAATACAATTAAATACGCAAGCGTATCGAAGTGGTCATAACGGGGCTGACTCGAAATCAGTTTGCCATAACTGGCACGTGAGTTCGAATCTCACCGCTTGCGCCAAAAGGGACACTTTTGTGTCCCTTTATTTTTGCTAATATCTTCTCTACATCAAAAATCGGCAAGCTAAGCTTGCCGATTTGTTTTGGATTTATTAGAATAAATCGCTAAATAGGCCTGAGAATGTGCCTTCCTCGCCCTCGATGGTTGTATTACCTACCGTGATTGAGCCTTTTCCGTTACTTACAAGCGATGCAGTGATTACATCTTGTGCTTCAAGCTCTACCATTTCGATAGATGGCGCTTCATATTTGATTTTTAGCTTTTCCATTATGCGCCCTCCTTTATGTTTTCAACCGGAATGTAGATTTTGAAGTTTTCGTAAACCTGCTCGTTTGTATAGCCTGAAATGTCGGCACCATTAGTCTTTGAAATATTGAAGCCTCTTACGGTCCAGCTACCCCACCAATCGCTATTGACTGTTGTGTATGTAGCGCTTGTGTTGCCGGGTCTTGACGATGACGAATTTGTAGCCCCGCCAATCCAGCCCTCAGGACGATATTGCCAACCGCTATTTACCCAGATTACTGCGCCATCAGGCAAGGTGCTCTTTGTAAAGGTGGTTGTACCAAAGAATTTATTTGCAGTAGCCTGCGCCGAGCTAGGATATTGATAAAATGTAGGTCCTTCCTGTTCCGAGAAATAGTATTGGCTTGCTGTAAGTCCCATCGCGTCAATTGTAAGCGCTCTGTACTCCTTGCCGTCAATTGTTACAACCTCGCTTGCGCAATCGCTTGAGTTAACATAAACTATTTCTTCACTCGGCTCTTCGGGGAGCGTAGGAAGCTCCGGTGTTTCGATTGTGCTATCATCGCCATCATCGAAAACAGGGACATAAATTTTAAATATGCTTTGTGCAATTTCATCGGGAGTTTGAGTGATTTCAAGAACATTAGATGTTGTATGGCCAATCTTGGAGATATTAAACGCCCTTTCGGTGTAGCTTCCCCACCAAGACTCATCAATTGTCACTCTGTATATTGCTACATTGTCGGGTCTTGAGCCGGTATAGCTCCAGCCCTCCGGACGATATTGCCAACCATCTGCAATTTCAAGAACTGTTCCAATTGGAAGCTCGCTCTTGGTGAATTTCTTTGTTGCAAAATAGCCTTGAGCGAAGGCGTCTGTTGAATTAAATACATTTGAACCGGAGGTGTTATAATAGCTATCCTCCATTATGCCCATTTCGGTAGCGGTTAGCTGATTATATCCAACGATTGTACCTGTTATAATCTCTTCGTCGGGATTTTCTGTATAGGTGGAATTTGTAACCTCAAATGGATTTTCGTGTGCGTTATTTACAGCTTCGATTGCAACTGCAAGCTCGCCCTCATCAACGCCATCTGGCATATAGTCAACATCATCAATTGATACGCCTGTAAGTGCCTTAACGAATGTGAGTGAGCCGATAAGTCTTCCGTAATCGGTTGATAGATGATATCCATCTCGAGTGAGTGTATCGCCAATATACGAGGTTCTTACATTTTGAATTGCAGTTCCTGCGGGAATTATGATTTCAATCTTATCGTTGGTTACGATATTCTCCTGTACTGCGTTAATTATTGCGTTGTACATTGTCATTTGATCTCTGTTATATTTTGCAAAGTCGGCGTGATCTGAGCCTGATTGATATGCCCATGTCATATGCCATACAAGGCGCGCGCTTGGATTAAGTGGCTCTACTATGCCAATTAGTGAGTTAAGAGCACTATATGAGCTTGAAACTCCACTATATCCACTTACCTGCTGGAGAGTGATAAAGTCCCAATCGTCGCTTTCAACAGCGGTTTTGATTGACTGTCCACCCTTAGATGACCATGTACCGTTTGTATTTGTATAGTAGGTGTATGCGTTAGCATTATTTGTTGCATTTGAAAGGTGTGTATCAAGTGAGCATCCACCAATATAGAGGTTTCCAAGGGTTACCTTTTCTATTCCTGCGCTTTGCGCTACTTGATATACATACTCCATTGAATCAACAGAGAAGCTATTACCTATTGCAAGGATTTTTAGCTCTCCATCTGCGTCCCAATCCTGCTTTTGATCTGAGTAGTCAGGAAGTGGCTCGTCCGGAGTGACCGGTGTATCGGGCTCATCCGGAGTAACCTCTCCGATTGTAACGGGCACGAAAATCTTAAAGATTTGAGCAATTTGCTCAGCTGTGTAGCCCGAGATATCAAGCATTGGATCGGTTGCTTGCGTAGCCCCCTCACCATCATACTTACCAATATTGAAGCCTACATATGTATAGCTTCCCCACCAAGCCTCGTCAATTACAATCTTTTTGTCCTTTGTGTTATTAGGGCGTGTACCACTCCATTTGTGTGGGCGATATTGCCAACCGTTATCACTGTCAATTGTGATTATCGTTCCTATTGGCAAATCATCCTTTGTGAAGCTTACGCCTGTTGCCCAGAATTTATTATCAAAGGTTGCGTTATTGCTTGCTTGGATTGATGAATTGTTCCAGAATTTGCCTTGTGTGAGCTGAAGCTCATCAATTGTCATTTGATGATATCTTTGACCATCAATTACGGCATACTCCGGCATTGCAGAGGTGTCTGCCGTTGGCCCTGCCTTAACCTCGTTAAAGGTCTTTTCACCACAGTTTACCTTTTCAACACGGTTATCAACATATGTGGTTTGTCCGCCTGCGTTTATGTAAAGAGCGCAGATTATTCCAATGCTGTCAGCCTCGCTTTCAGGAATGCCCTTAACCATAATATTAATAATACTATATTCGGTGTCGGTGAGGTCCATCTTTTGAACCTTTGAGCTAATTGGCTCTGCGTTTTTGTCAAGTGGGTTTTGGTTGCCGATTACATCTCTTATAGCGAGAACTCCACCAAATTCAACCTTTTCGCCCGATAGCTCCTCGTATCTTGCAATAGCCTCTCTGTTTATTCCATAGCCCTGTGCAATTCCATCTGATGAATAAGAATAGCCACGAGTGATAAAGAGCGCAGGAATTGTTTCCTTGGTTACAGCCGAGCATTCGCTACATTTGCCCTCTGCACCGATTTCGCCAAGGAAGCCCTCTTGACCGAGAGTAAGCGTCCATTCGTTTGTGTGACTTTGACATTCTGCGCTAACAGAAAACGATAGAGCAAGAGCCATCACAATGCAAAACAGCATGGCAATTAAAATCCGTTTTTTCATAGTTTTCTCCTTTTTAGAATATTAAATATATATTAATTCTATCATTATTTATAACAAAAATCAATTGACATATCTAACAAAATATAGCTTCCGTTTTTTTACACATTGCACAAGCGCAGATTTTTAAGAGGGGTTGATATTCGCACTCATGTGTGGTAAAATTAGTTGAATAAATTCTTTTTTGGGGGAGCTATGGAGCATTTTACTTTAAAGAACGGGGTTAAAATACCGGCTATCGCGCTTGGCACTTGGCAAATGCGTGGCGATGTGTGCAAGGAAGCTGTTTTGAATGCCATTAGGGCGGGATATCGTCATATTGATACTGCAAGCGCATATCAAAATGAGGTTGAGATAGGTCAAGCACTTCGAGAGTCGGGTATTCCTCGCGAGGAGCTTTTTATCACGAGCAAGGTGTGGAATGACGCAAGGGGCTACAACAGCACGCTTTCTGCCTTTGAGGCGTCGCTTGAGCGTTTGGGGCTTGATTATCTTGACCTATATCTTATACATTGGCCCGCCTCTGCATCAAGATACGAGGATTGGGAGAGCGTGAATTTATCCACATGGAGCGCCCTTTGCGAGCTTTATCGTACAGGACGCGTACGAGCAATTGGCGTATCCAACTTTATGCCACATCACCTAAGGGCGTTAATTGAGAGCGAAAGGTCGCCCATGGTAAATCAAATAGAGTTTCACCCCGGGCTTTTACAGCTAAAAACGCTTGAGGTGTGTCGAGAAAATGACATTTTGGTAGAGGCATGGAGTCCACTTGGCGAGGGCAAGATGCTACAAAATCCTACTCTTCTTGAAATCGCATCAAAATACGAGATGAGCGTGGCTCAGCTTTGTATTAGGTGGTGCTTACAAAACGGTGCGCTACCCTTGCCGAAATCGAAAAATCCGAACAGGATTTTAGAAAATCTAAGGGCGCTTGATTTTGAAATTTCAAGCGAGGATATGGCGCAAATAAACATCATGGAATACTTTGGCGGAAGTGGCGTTGACCCAGATAATTTCGATTAAAAAAAGGACACCCTGTGTCCTTTTTTACATTGACATTATGAAAAATATTGCGTATAGCAAAACGAGGTGAGAGGGATAGAAAATATAGAAGAACCATTTCATTTTTATCTTGCCTCTCTTGCCTGAATAGAAAAGTAAAATAGGAATTGCAAAAACTGCTATCCATTGCCACATATAGTCTGCAAAAAGCGCTTGCAAAAGCACGCCTACGCCCATTGTTAGCGCATGCACCCATGTTGTGTCAAGGCTCTTTAAGGCCGATGGTGCATCGCTTGGAGCATAAAAGAGGCTTGCCATAGCAGGCACAAGACACCCGATTGCTCCATACTCCATGCGTTTTATATAGCTAAGAGCGCAGATTGCCAATATTACAATGGTCAAGAGTAATGCTCTAATTACGATTTGGCTTAGGGGTGTGTCGCAAAAGAGAGCTTTTTTAAGATAATCAAGAGCGTAGCAGACAAGGATTGCCAGCGCAAAGGTTATGAGAATATTTAGCTGAGCGCTTGGAGCTAAAATCAGCATTGGAATTTGACAGATTATGCCTAAAATCAGAACGCTAAGAAAATATTTAAGTTTGCTTTTGGTGTATCTTGTGCCCTCAGCAATACAAAAGGCAAAGATTGGAAACGCCATGCGCCCTATTATGCGAAAAATGGCTATGCTTGGGAAAAATATCATGCCGACATGGTCTATCACCATTAAAAGTGCGCCGATTATTTTAAGCGCATTTGAGCTTAGCACCTGTGCTCCTTTCACATCCTTGCCCCCCTTTTTTCTATCTTATGAATATACTATATCATATATTTTTTGCTTTGTCAATTTATTAAAATTCATATGTGCCAAATTTGCTTCACAAGTGTGCTATAATAGTAATATACTACTCTTTTTGGTGATTATAGGAGGTTTTTATGAAGGTTAAGATTTGTTCACGAGATGCTATTTCATCTCTTATTGAAAATGACGAGCTTGATGGCTTTGCTATAATAAGCTTTTACGATCCACCCTCTCGACGCAGTGGCGATTACGGACCGATTGATTTTAAGGGCGTGTGTGAGAATGTATTTATGATTGAGGAGCTAGACCTTGACCCAAGCGCTCTAAAAAAGTTCGGGCTTACCTTTGAAAAGTACCTTTCATGTGCTAACGAGCTTGCGAAATTCATATACGGGGTAAGAGAAATGGGGTTAAATATCATTTGCCAATGCGAATATGGTCAAAGCAGAAGTGCAGGGTGTGCAGCAGCTATTTTGGAGCATTTTGGCAAAAGGGGAATTAAGGTTTTTGCCGATTATCGCTACTATCCAAATCAAATGATATTTAACAAGGTTTTAAAGGCTCTTGACGAATATAAGGAAGCTCTCTGCAATTAAAATAGATTTAAAAAATCCCGATAAAAATCGGGATTTTCTTTATTTTTCATATGAAAGCGTAATGCTCTCGCCCTTGTTAAGCGACAAAAGCACATAGCCCTCTCCATAGGGGCTTTCCTTTACACAGGGTGCTGTGGTTTGTAGCTTATGGCCCTTTAAGCCAACATTGATTTGCCCTGTATGCTCAGCTGTTATTTTTGCCTTTACGGCGCTTTCGTCCCAATAGATTGAAACGATATAGCCACCTCTTGCGTGTAGATTTTCCACGCTACCCCTTTTCCACTCGCTATATAGTGCCGGAAGGAGCTTTATTTTAGTGTTGTCGGTGTACATTAGCATTTCATATATTGCCGAGGTATAGCCGAGATTTGCGTCAATTTGGAAGGGCGCGTGGCCTGCGTGCATATATTTTAGGGTAACGCCCATGTTACGCCAATCGTTATGGTGCGTATAGAGGTTTGTGCCTGTGCAGAAGCGAATTAGAAGGTCAAGGCATTCCTTTGCCTTTTCGCCATTTCCAAGCCTTGCAAAGATATTCGCCATATGCGCAAAGCTCCAGCCCGTTTGAGCCTTGAGTCCTATGCAAAGGCGCTTCTCAACCGCTACTCTGCACGCCTCAAACAGCTCCGGAGTGTCGTCCTCATTTATCTCAAAGCCCGGGAACAAGGGGTAAATATGTGACTGATGACGATGCTGATAGTTGTCCTTAAAATCCTCGTGTAGCCATTCTCTCATAGCGCCATCCTCGTTGATTTGATACTCGGGGATTTCGCCTAGCATTTTTTGCCATTTTTGGCGTTTTTCCTCGTCAATTCTAAGCACCACCGAGGCGGATATAAGGTTTGTCAAAAGCTCTTTCAGGAGCGCAAAATCCATTGTTGCGTTGATTGAAACGCTAAGCTCCCTTGCGCCCTCGAAATCACCATCGGCGTGATTTTCGGGAGAGTTAGACGGATAAGATTTGAGCTTTCCGTTCTCGTCATAGACCAAAAAGTCCTCGTAGAACAGAGCGCTCTCCTTCATAAAAGGATAGGCTCTTTCGCGAAGGAAGTCCTCGTCGCGTGTGTATAGATAGTAGTCATAATAGATTGCGCTAATCCATGCAGAGCTTCCCGTCCAATAAAGAACATGGGGCTGGGTATTTTCCTTTTTACCATTTGAGTTATCCATAAAGAGTGGCAAAAGTATTCCACGACACCCATATAGATTTCTTGCGTTTTGGCGATAGTCGTCCTTGAACCTATCATAGAGATTGAACAAGGGCAAAAGAGTCTTGCTAAGTCCGCCCGTGTATGCCTGCCAATACGCCATTTGAATATTTTCGTTGTTAAAGAAGGTACAAGCCCAAGCAGGTGAATATGCGCCATTCCAAAGCCCTTGAAGGTTGGCGGGATATTCACAGCCATATGATGATGAAATAAGTAGGTATCTACCAAAGTCAGCCATTTTTTCGGCTAAGCGTGGGTCGATTTTTCCACCATAGCTATTTAGAAGTAGCTGTTCGTTTGAGGCGTTCTCACCCTCGCAAAGAGATAGGCGAGTTGCGCCAAATAGCGCTGAAAATGCGTCCTCGTGCTCATTTAACATTTTTTCAAAGGGATCGCACACGCTATCAAGCGTTTCCTTTAGCTCCTCGAAGGTGCGAGGGGTGCTATCCATGTTGAAAATCAAGGTTACCTCGTGCGCATTCTCGATTTTTACATAGTCACTTAGAGTTGCGTTGCCGGTCATATCAATATTGAGCGTCTTGTCTGTGCCACCCGATACGATTTTACCATCGGTTGCGTGAACCTTAACCATGCCTGTAAAGTGAAGCTTACCTGCGGTCTTACTCTCGGAAAAAACGCATCCGTCCTTGGCAACTGACGAGAACTCGTCTGCATAGAAGCTATCGACATAGTCCACCATATCGTGTCTTTCAAGCGACACTCTGAGCGAAAACTCTCTTTCTTGCTTGATATTTACAACAACACAGCCATTTATCTGCGAGGCAAAGATTTTGCGAACAGCTCTGCTTCCGTTATCGGTATATGAAACGGTGCAAACGCCCCTCTCCATGTCAAGCGCTCTTGAATAATTTTCGGGTGCGCCATCAACATCAAAGATTAGGTGAATATCAAAGGCGGGAAAAAACTTTCCCTTGTTTGATCTAAAGTTGGTTTCTTGAATTTTTTTAGTATATAGCTCGTTTGCTTCCTTATATCTTTTCTCGTCCATTAGGGCGCGAAGGGTTGAAAGCTCACTTGAAATGTCAGGGAGCGAGGAGTCGCATATCCAGTTGTAGAGTGCCTCGTGGTTTATTAAAATTCTCTCGTCGTATGCACAGCCATAAACGCTAGCACCTAGTCTTCCGTTTCCTAAGGGGGTTGTTTCGTTCCAGCCGTTTGCCGGATACGAGCTTAAAAGCACCTTTTCCATTTTGCACCTCTTTTTATCGTTTTTTATTCATCAATTGACAAAATTTATTCATTTTTATCCATAGGATAAATAAAGTATATCATATATCAAAATAAAAATCAATTTGTTATTGAAAATTTATACATTATGTGGTATTATTAAGTTGTCGGGTGAGTAAAGAATTCCATATCCGACAAAGGAGAGCTATTATGTTTGATATCGCAAGAGATCCCAGTCTTTGGGAAAGAGTAAGAACTGATGAGGCATTTGCTCGTCACAGAAGGGAAATTAAGGCAAAATATGACAAGGCGTTTCAAAAAGCGCCAAGAGCATCTACTGCTTGGCAGGTGCTTGATTTTCCAAATGTTAGTGGGCCTGACACCTTCCATCAGCTTCAATCCTGTGCGCTTTTGGCGCTAATTTACCCCGACAATGAGGAGTATTACAGAAATCTTGTTGAGGTGGTTTGGGAGATTTGTAACGAATATACATGGGCACCACTCGGTCACTACAACAGCTACTATGATCGCACGCCCGCTGACTTCGACCCCGGTCTTATAGACATTTACGGTGCGTCGCTCGGCTTCTCTATGGCTGAGATTAAGTCACTATTTAAGGATAGATTTCCAAAGCTACTCGTTGATAGAATGACCTACGAGATAAGAAGGCACACAATAGAGCCTTATCTTACCAGAAAATTCTTCTGGGAGAACCACGGAAACAACTGGACCGCTGTTTGCACGGGTGCTGTCGGTGGCGTTCTTATGTACGAGGACCCTGAGGAATTCAAGCGTCAGCTTCCACGCCTTCAAGCGTCAATGCAAAACTATCTTGATAGCTATGATGATGACGGAATGTGCGTTGAGGGCACTGCCTACTGGGGCTTTGGCTTTGGATTTTTTGCAGTTTATGCAACGCTCCTTCGTGAGTTTTCAAACGGTGAGTATGACTGGCTTGCAAATCCTAAGGTAAAGTCAATTTCTCAATTTGTTCAAAAAATGTTCTTACAGCCTAATGTGCTTGCGCTATTTAGCGATGTAAATATTCACGAGGGCTACTGGGTTGGACTTCCTCATATGCTAAAGAACTTCTATGGTGATGCAATTGAAAATCTACCCGAGGACCAAGCGACAATTATCACCTATGCGCACTGGGCGTTTGCAGTACGCTCTACTGTTTATTACAATCCCGATTATGTTTCAAAGACTCTTAAAAATGCGACCTATTCCGCGCCTGTATCCAACTACTTTACAAAGCGTACGGACAACTATGGTCTTGCGTTCAAGGGTGGTAACCAATGGGAGAGCCACAACCATCAAGATGTCGGCTCATTCATTTTGGCAAGAAACAATCGTCAAATCTTTTGCGATTTTGGATACATAGGTCCGGGCAATTGGCCGGGCTATCAAAGCAATCGTCGTAACGAATACTTCCAGCCATCATCATTCTCGCACAATCTTCCTTACTTTAACGGCAAGGGTCAGGGCGGTCCTTGGGAGGGCAAGGCAAGAGCGGTTTATAACGAGGCTGACGGTACAGTTTATATGGACTTCACTCACGGATATGATGTTGATGCGGTTCATACAACGCTTATAAAGGCTGAAAGAACTCTTACGCCGACCGACGATTTTATTGGAATTTACGACAGATATGAGTTTTCGGAAAAGCCCGTTATTGTTGAGCGCTTTGTAACTACAATTAAGCCCATTGTCAAGGGCAATAGCGTTATTCTTGACGATGTGCGCTTCACTCTCGAAAGCGAGGCTACGCTGAATATCGTCGAACAGCCATATGTTGACCAGCTCCCCGACGAAAACGGTAGCTTCAACAAGATTTGCTATCTGCTTGACTACACCTTGGCTGACGGCGTAATGGAATTTAAGGCAACAATTGATTTTCTAAATTAAGGATTTATATGGTATTTGATAATTCTAAATTCATTTGGATAAATGATACAGATGCCATCGACACATACGCTGAATTTTATACCAAGCTACAAATCGCAGGCACGCCTGCGATTTGTAATATCAGCGTTGATGGCGATTATACTCTTTTTATAAACGGGCAATATGTGACAAGTAATCAATATGGTGATTACGAGCATTACAAGGTATATGACTCGATTGATATTTCACCATTTACGCACACAGGGGTAAACGATTTTGCTCTAATTTGTTGGCATTTTGGCGAAAATACTTCTCGCTACAAGGCCTACGATGCGGGTGCAATATTCGAGGTTGTATGCGATGGCGAGGTTGTGCTTGCAAGTGACGAGAGCGTGCTTGCAAGAAAAAGCAGAGCCTACAAAAACGGGCTTAAAAGGTGGATTTCTCCACAGCTTGGCTTTTCGTTTAGATACGATGCGTCGCATGAGGATTTATGGACTGTTGGCAAGGGCGATGGCTTTGAAATGGCTATCCCTGTGGCTAAAAAATGTGATTTTGTACCCCGTCCCATCAAAAAGCTCTCGCTTGGCGAGGTAGTATGGGCTAGTCAACTCGGCGAGGGAATTTATGATCTCGGGCGCGAGGTGGTTGGACTTATCACGCTTGAGTGTGAGGGTGACGGAGAGGTAAATGTTGCGTGGGGCGAATGCCTTGAAAACGATCATGTAAAGCGCACACCTGACTGGCACGATTTTAGTTTTGATTATGTTTGCAAAAATGGTGGCAAATACACCAACTATATGCTCCGTTTGGCGTGCAGATATCTCGAAATTACGACACAGGGCGCAGTAAAGATCAAAAAAATCGGCATTATTCCGCAATTTTATGAGGTTAAGGAATTGCCCTACGACTTCCTTTCGGGCATTGACAAAGATATATACAAAATTTGCCTAAACACCTTGCGCCTTTGCATGATGGAGCATTATGTAGATTGTCCTTGGCGCGAGCAATGCCTTTACGCGTTTGATTCACGCAATCAAATGCTTTGTGGCTACTATGCCTTTGAGGGTGGTAATTTTGAATATGCAAGAGCTTGCCTTACTCTTTTGGCAAAGAGTCAAAGAGCTGATGGCTTGCTTGCAATTTGCTCACCCTGTGGCGTTAATCTTGCCATTCCGTCGTTCTCGTTGCACTTTATAACTGCGGTAAAAGAATATTTTGAGCATTCGGGCGATATTTCGCTTTTTGATGAACTCAAAGAAACTGTAAAAGGCATTCTCGATGCGTTTTTGGCGCGAGAGAAAAACGGACTTGTAAACCGCTTTGATGCTGACGGGTACTGGAATTTTTACGATTGGTCACCATATATTGACGGTGAAATCGGAAGAAAACAGGCAAGCGGTGCGGATTTAATGCTAAATTCGCTTATCATTCTATCACTAAAATCTTATAAGGCGCTATGCAAGGCGCACGGCTCAACATTTGAATACGACAAAACGCTTTCTCGCATAATGAAAGCGACAAAAGAGCGATTTTTTGACACAGGGTCGGGCTTTTTCCGCTTTAATGACTCGGCAAGCGAGGCGCTTGAGCTAACAAATTCTCTTGCGATTTTAGCAGGGCTTTGCACACATGACGAGGCGACAAAAATCTGTGATGCGCTCTCTTATCGGGAGCTTACCCCATGCTCGCTTTCCATGAAGTGCTTTAAATATGATGCTATGCTACAAACGGATAGAGAAAAATACGCTCCTATAATTCTTGATGATATTCGTGCAACCTATGAAAAAATGATACCTGTTGGAACGGTTTGGGAAACGGAGATTGGCTCAAGCGATTTCGGTAACGCAGGTAGTCTATGTCACGGTTGGAGCTCTATTCCGATATTCTACTACCGTAAATTGCTGTAAAATGTGGTCGGTATGTGCGCACACGATATATCAACTGTGTTGCGTTAGGTATTCCACAGTGGCTCACTGACACAAATTCTCTTTCAATGAAAAATCGGCTTAAAAAGCCGATTTTTTGTTTTTCAATTTTATTTCGCAAATTACAACTCAATGATAGAAGCACCCTGTTCCATAGCACTCCTTACCCTTAGCAACGCTTCAACAGCCTCTTCTCTGCTTTGATAATGCGCAATATTTTCCCAACAAGAAATTCTTGTCTGAATCATTAAAGAAGAACCATCAACACGAAGTCCGCCATGACAAACAAGAAGCTTGGATTTGTCGGGACTAAGCACCTTCATACGCTGTATTGGTCTAACAGCTGTTCCGTCTTTAAGAACAAATTCAAATTCAGAAAAACTTTCACTAAGCACCTCGGGAATTATATCTTGAACAGCGCAAGTAATGCAAGACTCAATTTGCTCGCTCAAGGTATCCTCAATAAGCTGTTCCAAGCTCAGGGATAGCTCATCCACAATGCTTTCCATGTCAAAATCCTTGTTTTCTTCCATTAAATCTTGCCCCCTTTATTGCTTTGCGCGTGGGGTGATGTATGCGGTATCGCTACCCTTTTCATAGACTACGCCATCACGGGTTTCGTAGGTGTCGCTATTTTCAATAGTTATTTTTTCAAGCATCGTGCAGTTGCCAAAGCCCATTCTATCAAGGCTTTCTATGTTTCCAAGGAATGTAATCTCGGTAACATATTGTGCGCGTAAGAATGCAAAGTAGTCAACGCTTGTTATAGTGGCGGGAATTTCAAGCTTTCCGTCAACTCCGCTTGGAACAAAGATTATTTTATCAAGCGCCTTGGTATAAAGCACTCCGTCCCTAACATCAAATGCGGTATTTGACTGCGCTACGCTGACGCTTTCAAGGCTTGAATACTCAAATGCGCCCTCGTTAATTTCGGTTACGGTTGCGGGAAGCTCATAGCTACCGCTTATCTTGGCGGGCATAATCACGAGCTTGGTTTTATCCTTGTTATAAAGCACACCGTTTTCATCTACGCTAAGGTATTCGCCAACGCCGTTTTTGTCAAAGTCCATTGTAAATTGACTTATTGCGCTCATATTCGCATCTCTTACAAAGAGCTTACAGCGCTTATCAAGCACGACAAGTCCGTTCATATGGTCGGAATCAATGGCAACGAGGAAGGGGTTTTCATCATTTCCTATATAGTCACATGTGCCATAATTTGTAGTATCTAAATTTCCGTATGGAAGGGCATAATAATCAATTTGCTCTATCGAATTAGGAATTGACACATCATATATATTAGAACAATAAAGAAATGCCTGCATTTCTATTTTCTCAACGCCCTCGCAAATATGAACATATTCAATTGTCGTCATGCTCATAAAGGCACGCTTTGCGATAGTCTTAACGCTCTTTCCGTCAATCTCCGATGGAATTACAAGTATTTCGGGGGCTGTGCCATCGTATCCTGTAATTGTCAGCTCTCCGTTTGACTCGGTATATGTGAATTTGCTCACATCTACATCAAGCATCTTTGCGTAGAGCTTGCTTGGCTCCTCATATTGGTCCCATTCGCTCGCGCTAAGTCCCGAAAAATCAGAGGTCTTATACCAGCGTACAAAATACTGTGTGCTTTGCGCGCTTGTCGTGATATCAACGGGGTCAAGCTCGTCAAGAGGGATACGGAAGGTATCGGTTGCCGAGGTATAGACGGTCTTCCAAAGTGAGCCATTTACATAAAGCTCAACGGGAATTTCTACGGTTTCTATGACGGTTACGCTTACACTTGTGCTTTTTCCGTTGGGGGCTGTGACTGTAATTGTGGCATTGCCTGCCTTAACTCCTGTAACGGTTGCCATATAAGAGTAGGTCGGATTTGCCTCAACCGTTGCTACGCTTGGGTCGGAGCTTGACCAAACGAGCCCTATTCTATCTACCCCAAGGGGCTCACAGCCTGCGGTAAGGCTCGCACTCTTGCCCTCGTAAATTTCATCATTAGAAATCATTATGCTAACGGGGGTTAGAGGACTTGGCGATTGCGTTTGGCTCTCGGACTGCGACTCACTCTCTGTTTGCGACTCGCTTTCCTTTTCAGTTTCGCTTTCGGTCTGTGATTCACTTTCAGTCTGTGATTCACTTTCGGTTTGACTTTCGCTTGGTAGCTCAGAGCTTGACTCGGAGCTTTCGCTCTTTGTTGACTCGCTTTCCTTCTCGTCATCACAGGAAACGAGCGAAAAACAAAGTAAAATGCTTAAAATCAAAGCTAAAATGCCAAAAATCTTTATTTTCATTATGCACTCCTTTAAGTTAAAAGACTTTGTATATATTGTATAACCAATTATACCCCCCCCCCCACAAAAAATGTCAAGGGCTTTGGGATAAAAAGCACGGAAAAGGGACAAAAGTTCGATATGTAGTTGCTAGATTGCATGCTATGATAGAAAAACGGACTTGAAATCAAGTCCGTTTTTCTTTTATTCAGGATTTTTTCCAAAGATTATTTTCGTAATAGTCCGATGAGGTAAGATATTTTATTGCTGTTTCGTTGTCGGTCAGTTCCTCCTCGGTAAAGGTAGTATTACCGCCATTGAGATACCATCCCGTTGGATCCTTAAAGGTAAGCTCCGTGACCTTTGCGCCATAAAAGGAAGCGCTCATAAGAGTTACACCTGAACCAATTGTCAGCTTTCCTATTGTTGCTTTGGAGAATGCGTTTTCTCCAATTTCAATTACACTATCGGGTATTACAAGCTCATCAACAACAAGCTCTCCTCTAAAGGCACATTTACCGATTGTTTTTAATGTGCTTGGTAGAGCGCTAAGAGAGCTTATATAGTTCATATCGAATGCATATTCTCCAATTTCCTCACAAACGCTTCCTTGCTCAAAGGTAACATTACCCACTGCTCTTCTCCTGAACATGGAGCTTGGAACTCTCGTGGCATCCTTACCGATTACAACGTCAAAGGGCTTATCTCTGTTCGCAGTGCTACCGAACCAATATTCGCTCGAATAATTAAATTTTGTATCTTGAAGCGATATTGCATTGAAATAAACATTGTTTATAGGACAGCTTGCAAATGCGCTCTTGCCCATAGAGGTAACGCCCTTGCCTATTCTTACGCTTGTTAGCTTAGAGCCCGAGAATGCGCTTGCACCGATTGAGGTTACACTGTCGGGAATTTCAATAGATGTGATTTTTGAGCCTTGGAAAGCGCTGTCACCGATTGTTTTAAGTGTGCTTGGAAGCTTAACCGAGGTTATGCTTGCACCCTTGAAAAGCTCTTTGACGATGTGATATCCGCTCGAATTGCAGTCGCTTGGCAATACAAGCTCTGTTTGTCCTGCCGGAAAATCGAACAGATAATACTCACCATTGTTTTCAACAAAGCGATATCCGTCTTGTGTAGTGGTAATGCAGCTCGGCGTATCAAGCGAGGTGTGAACCACTGCCTCGCTAAGAGAAAGGACTATTTTGCTTGCATTTGAAAGGTTATATACCTCGGCGAGCCTCTTGCAATTATAGAACGGTGATGAGTATCCCGAGCTGAGTGTATATGTGTTTTGAATGGTTGACGGAATTACAACCGAAATGAGCGAGGAGCAGTTCGAAAATGCACACATGCTCAGGGTTGTGAGTCCCTCGTTTAGAACAAGTGACTTGAGAGAGGAGCAATACGAGAAGGCATATGAGCCAACTGTTTTCACGCTTGACGGCAAGGTAAGAGATGTCAAATTCTTACATCCGTCGAAGGCGTTATCTCCAATCGTGATAAGTGTATTCGGAAGCTTAGGCTCGCTTAAGCCGTCACAGCCCGAAAATGCGTTATCTCCGATTGTGAGAAGCCCGCTGTTGAAAACGATTTTATTGATACCGTCACAGCCCGAGAAGGCACCTGCACCGATTTCGGTTATATGGCTCGGAATTACAAGCTCCTTTATTCCGTGACAGGCAAAAAAGATTGTGTCGGGAATTTTGGTCATATCGCTCGAGAAGGATATGCTTGTAAGTGACGAGCAGTAGCTGAACACATTATTGCCGTATTCTGCTCCCGCAATAAGCCTTATACTGCCAAGCGCTTCGCATTCACGGAATGCCTCGTCGCCTATTTTGGTAAGAGTTGACGGCAGGGTAATCTCAGCAAGTGACGAGCATTCTGCAAACGCATCTCTTTCTATTTCAAGCAGGCCGTCGGCGATGCTTGCCGCAGTTAATTTTTCGCATCCCTCAAAGGCGCTGTATTCTATTTTTGTTACGCTTGAGGGTATTGTCACGCTCGTTAGTGATTTGCAGCTTGAAAATGCACTTGAGCCGATGCTCTGCACGCCGTTTTCTATTATTACAGACTCAATTTTGGTGCTTGCAAAGGCAAGCTTAGGGATTGCTTTAACCGTTGACGGAATCGTAACGCTTCCACCAAGCGCCTTGGGAACAACAACAATGCCCGTTTTTTCGTAATCGTAAACTATACCGCTAACGCTTGTATATGTGTCGCTGCCTTCGATAACAATGCTTTGCAGCTTAGCGCAGTTGCCAAAGGCATTATCTTCAATTTTCTTGATATTGCCCAAGAATGTGATTTTTGTAACATTGGTAGCACCCGACATAGCATATGCGGACACGCTTGTTATAGTGGCGGGAACGGTAATTTCGCCCTGCGCTCCGGGGAAAATTGCAATAATTTCGGTTTTATCAGCATTATAAAGCACTCCGCCGTCTATTACGAACGATTTGTTTTCCAAGTTAAGCGTTACGCCCTCAATGCTTGACTTATAAAACGCAGTATCGGAAATAAATGTAACACCTGCGGGGATTTCAAAGCTGTCCGTTTTTCCCATAGGCACGAGCAGCAGCTCTGTTTTATCCTTGCTGTAAAGCACGCCGTTTTCGGCACAAAGATATTCACCGTCAAAGACCTTAAATTCGGTTATTCTCGCATTGTTTGCATCTGCCATTACAACCTTGCAGGTATCCTCAACCATTACCGAGCCCGTATATTGCATACTCGAAAGGAAGGCTACAAGATATAGGTTTTCCTCGTTGCCCAAATAGTAAAGGCTTCCGCTTGAATAGCCTCTCAGACCGGTTAATAAAAACGCCTCGTAGCCGACTTTTTCTATGCTGCTTGGAATAGTTATGTCTGTAAGGCTTCCGCAACCACGGAATGCCCGACTGCCGATTTCCTTTATTCCCTCGCAAATGATAGCCTTTTGCATTGTTTTTTGTAAGAAGGCGTTGTCTGCTATGGCAACAACGGGAATTTCTCCTACGTATGCGGGAACGATAAACGGCTCGGTGATTTCACCCGTATAACCGGTAATTGTTGCCTTGCCGTCGGTTACGGTATAGGTAAAGGACTCAACATCAATATCAACCATCTTGGCATATATTTTTGTCGGAGTCTTGAATTGAGAGCGTTGGCTCAAATAGCCCGTAAAGGTCTCCGTTTTATACCAACCGTTAAAATACTGAGTGCTTTTTGAATCTGTCAGTATATCACTTGGATTTTCAAGAGTGATGTAATAGTTGTTTGTATTGGTGGCATAAAGAGTCTTCCAAAGCTGTCCGTTTACATAAAGCTCAACGGGAACGTCCTCTATCGCCTTGACAGTTACCTTAACGCTTGCGCTAACTCCGCTCGGAGCTTCAACCGTAATTGTCGCTTCTCCCGCACTGATGCCCTTTACGATTGCCGTTGTCTTGGTAATATCCCATTCAACGGTTGCAATATCGGTATCAGAGCTGCTCCAGGTGAATCCCGACATTGATGCCTCATATGGCCACGAGGTTGCCTCGAAGGTGCTTGTTTTTGATGCGACTATTTCTGAGTTGTAATGTGTTATTTCTATTCTTGTTATGGGCGTGCCTCCGCCTATTACAAGGGAAATTTCCCTTTTTACGCCACTCGAATGAGTTACTGTAAGTGTTGTTTTTCCGTGCTTTTTAGCAGTGACTACTCCGTTATTGTCAACACTTGCAATGCTTGTATCGGCAACACTCCAGGTAAAATTCTTATCGGTTGAATTGGAAACGGACGCATAAAGGTCAAGCGTTGAGCCAACCCTGTAAATGCTTACGCTGTCCGTAATCTCCTGCGAGTCTGCGCCAATCTTAATTGCTTCGTTTGTTGATTGCTCCGACTCAACGGTAACGACACATTCTGCCCTTAAGCCACTGCTCGTGACTGCGCAAATAGTTGCCGTTCCCTCGCCCTTTGCGGTGATTTTGCCGGAGGACACGGTTGCAACGCTCTCGTTTGTGCTTGACCATTCAACATATTTATCGGTGGTGTTGCTTGGCACTCTTACAACAGAGATAAGCTGAATGTCTCCGATTTTCATAACAAGCTCGGATTTGTTGAACGATATGCTTTCGCAGGGAATAGACGTTTGCTGCTCACTTTCGCTCTCACTCTCAGACTCGGATTCTGCCTGTGTCTGAGATTCGCTTTCGCTCTGCGATTCGTCCTCGCTCTCTGTTATACTTTCGGTTTGACTTTCGCTCTTTGTTGACTCACTTTCCTTCTCGTCATCACAGGAAACGAGCGAAAAACAAAGTAAAATGCTTAAAATCAAGGCTAAAATACCAAAAATCTTTATTTTCATTATGCACTCCTTTAGGTTAAAAGACTTTGTATATATTGTATAACTAATTATACCCCCCCCCCACAAAAAATGTCAAGGGCTTTGGGATAAAATTATGCTTTTAGGGACAACTTTACTTAATTAAACGAAAATCAAGCTCTTTCGAGCTTGATTTTTATGTTATTTTAAGAACACCTCGATAACAGGGACTTCCATGTCGGGCTTTACGGGTGGAATTTTGAAGGCTACGAGGCCTTCGCTTTCGGTTTTTGCCTCGCTAAAGTGGTCAACCTTGCCCTCGGTATAGAGGATTTCGCTTCCATCGTGAAGGAACTGTGCGTAATCAATTTTGCCACCGAGTCCCTCGAATTCAAGGAATGCGTATGGGTATTCTACAAGGTGTATGTATAGGCGCTTTCCGTCCTCGCTTTGTGTTAGGCGTGTGCCACGGGGAGCGATGAATTCCGGCTCTGCCATTGTGCATCCATAAATTGAGCGAGAGTTATATTTCATCCATTTTTCATACACGCCAAGAGCGTCCTCAGCTCTTTTATCGAGATATCCACGATGCGTTGGTCCTACATTCATAAGCAGGTTTCCGCCGATGCAAACTGTATTTATAAGCATTTCAATCAGCATTTTTGGAGATTTCCATGTGGACTCATCACGATGATAGCCCCAAGAGCCTGAGAAGGTTTGGCAAGCCTCCCAGGTTACAAGCTCTCCTGTTTCGTTATGGGTTACCCATCTCATTGGCTGATATTGCTCGGGAGTCCAAATATCGCCCTCGATATCGCAGCGGTTATCAATGATAATTCCGGGCTGAAGCTCTCTTGCGAGGGCAACGAGCTTTTCTGACTCCCAATCGTCCTTGCCCTTACCCTTCATCCAAGCGGGATAGTTGGGGTCAGCCTTAGGATATGAGAAGTCAAACCACAAAATATCAATCTTTCCGTAGTTGGTTAGAAGCTCGGTTACTTGATTGCGCATATACTCTGCGTAAATCTTCATATTTCTTCCCTTGCTTTGCTCCTCGGCATCTGCATCAAATCTGCGTGGGTGGATTGCATCTATTGTAAATTCGGGGTGATGCCAGTCGATAAGCGAATAATAGAAGCCTATTCTAATACCCTCGGCGCGAAATGCGTCAACATATTCTCTTACAAGGTCACGGCCTGCGGGAGTATTTGTGCATTTATAGTCGGTGTATTGGGTGTCAAACATACAAAAGCCCTCGTGATGCTTTGTTGTAAGAACCGCATACTTCATTCCCGCCTTCTTTGCCATTCTCGCCCATTCCTTAGGGTCATACATATCGGGGTTGAAATACTTAAAATACTTATCGTATTTTTCGTCGGTGATGCACTCTATATGCTTTATCCACTCGTTTCTTGCGGGCATTGCATAGAGTCCCCAGTGAATGAACATACCAAATCGGTCATGCTCAAACCATTCGGTATCTCCTAATGTTTTTCTTGTTTTGTAGCTTGACATTTTGTGTCCTCCGTTTATTTTAAAATATTTGTTTTCCTAAAATTTTTGCACTCTTAACAAGTGGCTTTATTCTTATCCATTCGTCCTTGCCGGGACACATTCTATAAATCCCAAGACAAGAGAGGATATACCATGCACTCATGCTTCCGTTATCCTCATCACCGGGGTAGCCGTCCGGAGTGCTTTTGAACAGCTCGGAGCAAATTCGTCCTACCCAGTATTCGCTTTTCGCGGTTTCGCCAAGGTAGGCATAGATATACGGAATATGGAATGAGGGCTGATTTGAGATTGCGCATTGGCCAAAATCCACGCTTGCCATCTCTGTCATCTCGTGGATTTCACCACCATATCCATGAACACGATAGAGTGGTGGGGCTTTAAACAATTTATCAAGATATGAAAGGAGCTTTTCTTTTCCACCAAGGAGCACGCTAAGTCCATCTAGGTCATGCTGAACTGCGAGTGTGCTCTGCCATGCGCACGCCTCGGTATAGTCACCACCCCACATAAGAGGGTCGAAGCCTTCTCGAAGAGAGCCATCTGTTGCTCTTCCACGCATAAAGCCGGTTTCACTATCAAACAGGTGCGTATAGCTCATGGAGCGCTTTTCATACTCGGTTGCGATGCTATCAAGTCCAAGATTTTTAGCTATTTGCGAAATACACCAATCGCCATATGCGAAATCGAGGGTTAGGTTAACGCTCTCTTTATACAAATCACAGGGAACATATCCGTATTTTATGTATTCGACAATTCCTTCTCTGCCATATCTTTTTTCGGGTGATGGAGTGCTTGCGTGGTGTAGCATGCCATCAAGCGCTCTTTTAGCTAGTGGCTCGTCAATGATTTTTTGCGTCACAGCCTCGGCAATTACTGCATCGACAAGAGTTGACGGCATACAGCCGACCTCGCCAATAGATGGCCATCGGGGCAAGAAGCCACCCTCCTCGTAATCGTTTACAAAGCCCTCGACAATTTCACGATATTCGTCACGACAAATAAGGGTGTAAAGCGGATACAGGGTGCGATATGTGTCCCACGCACCACTATCGGTATAGCGAACGCCCTCTCGTATTTTACCATCGCATGGGGAGTAGTGAATGGGCTTTTCATTCTCGTCAAGCTCATAAGCTGTATGAGGGAACAGCATTGTGCGATACAGGCATGAATAGAAGGTGCGCATTTGCTCCTCGTGCTGTGCCTCTATCTCTATTCGGCCAAGATGCTCCTCCCAATCGCATATTGCCTCGTTTAAAAGCAATTCGAAGTCACGCCCATCAATTTCTCTGTCGAGATTTAGCATTGCTTGCTCGTGGCTTATATAGGAAATTGCGACACATATCTGCGCCTTTTTTGTTTTCAGGGCAAGATGCACATAGCTTTCGCCTATTATTGTGTTTTTTGTGTCAAGCTCCTCGGGGCAGAGCTTCAAAACGAAGTACATTTTGAAGTCTTTTGCGTCGTCCTGTGAGTGCGCGTCGCTTGTGCCATATAAAATTCCATGCTCGCTATCAAGAGTATATGTATAATTTCCTTGTGTTGGGAGAAGCGAAAAATACAACTGCTTGTCGCTATCGGAGCTAAGGCGAATAGCACAGCCTCTTTTAGTGGGTGTCAGTTCAAAATCACACTCGGAGCGCAAAAATCTAACCTTTAAATAATCAGGACGATTTTCCGCCTCGCTTATGCGATAGCCACTCCATGCGAGCGAGGGAGTGTCTGCAATTACATCACTTTGTGGGGTGAAAAGGACTGTTCCATAGTCACCTATCCAAGGGCTTGGCTGATGGGTTAATCTTATTCCCTCAATATATGGAAAATCGGGGGTATAAAGCCATCTCGAGCTACCATCGCTTTGTGGGCAGAAGGACACCATTCCAAAGGGGCGTTGGGTTAGTGGTAGGGTATTTCCGTTTGAAAATCGCATAACGGATTTTGTACCCATCTTAGTATTTACATATGGAATGTATCTCATAAAAATCTCCTAATCCATTCGTTATTTTAAGTATATCATTTCTTTTACTAAAAGTAAATATATTTAACACAAAAAAACAGGACCGAGGTCCTGTTTTTATTCGTTATAGGTTATAAATCTTTCAAGCAATTCTGCCTTGCCCAAAAAGAGCCTTTCAAGTCTTGCTCTTTCTGTATCCTCAAGCTCTAAGCGATTCTCATAATCGCTTGACTGCTCAAAGAGTCTTGCATAAAGCTTTTCGTATTCCTTGCCTGCGCCCTCAAAGCTAAGTCCAAGCGCGCCTGCCATTACAGCGAGTAAATTCCAATGCTCTACAACCAGCTTACAGGGAATGCTATCAGTTATTTCAAAATCAAAGTCAAAATCGTGGGCAACACTATCTCCACCTAAGGTGAGCTGATTTTTTTGACAAAATGCCTTCAAGGCATCAAAGCTATCAAAGGAAACGAGGCAATCGTCGGTATGAAGCACGCCCTCGCCTTTTTCTCTATCATAGTGAAGCGTGTAGCTGATTTTGCTATTATTCTTTATTCTAATAGCCCATACCTCGCTATCCTTTATGTCGTGTAAAATTACTTCCATTTTTCTCTCCTAAGCTACATTATCATTCACAGGAACTGTCGTTTCGTCTATTACATCGCCTGTGGAATCCTCTGTCTTTTCGTCATCTGTGCTTTCGTTATAAGCAAAGCCAACCTCGTCAAAGAAGCTATAAACCTTTTCAACAGGGATCGCGTACGAGGCAACGGAATTTCCGTTTTCGTCAATTGCGCCCGCGTAGTTAATGCCGATAACATTAAGCTGGGCGTCAAGGAGCGCACCGCCACTTGAGCCACTATTAATATATGCGTCGTGCTGTAAAACCTCGAAGGTTACATTTGATTCTGTTGCCTTAGAGTCCTTTAAGGTTACCTTAGAATATCCAACAACATTTCCTAAGGTAATTGTGTTTGATTGACCCTCGGGCTGTCCCAAGGAGATTACGAAATCGTCCTCCTCGCTATTGACCGCCTCGAGTGATAGCACGGTATAGCTTTCGGTGCTGGTAAATTTAACTATTGCAAGGTCATATTCAGGCATATTAGCGATACAGTCCGCCTGATATTGTGTTCCTATATAATCTATAACATAGTAGCTTGTGTATTGAGTTGATTCCTCAAGCGAATCACTATATACAACATGGTTATTAGTTAGGGCATAATATTCGGTATCCGTGTGCTTGATTATAACGCCACTACCTGTTGAAATGCCAACAATCTGTGTGCCAAATCCAAATGCCTTGTTTGAATACTCCGTCTTTACAGTTATATTCGCCTTGATGGTTTCGGTGCTTATGATATTGATAAGATCCGGATAGTCGATTTCCTCACAGACAGTGCAAATTCCACGCTCAAAGCTATGCTCGCCTATTTCCTCAACAAAGGTGTCGGCGAAGGTGTAGCCACACTCACAGGTATGCATGGTGTATCCACGCTCAACGCAGGAGGGTTCAAAAACCTCATCCGTGAAGGAGTGTGTGTGAGTTTCGATGATTTCCTCACTTGATGACTCCTCGCTTGTAGCATCGCTTAAATCGTCATTTTCGCCTGACGAGGACTGCTCGCTCTCGGAGCTTTCCTCAATTTCGATTTCGCTCTGTTGCTCCTTCTCGCTTGACGAGGGCGTTTGCGCTTCACTCTCGCTTGAAGAGGAGGAGCTCTCTGTATTTGGTGTTATTAAAAATCTGTCAATAAAATCGCACGAGCAAAGCGACATGACAAGCAAGACGCAAAGCACGGCTAAAAGTAATTTTTTCATAGCTCTCTCCTTTCAAAAAGTGTCGATATGTGGCTGTTTTTGGTTATCCGAGGAATGGAGCGATAACTCCATAAATGAATAGTGCGCCAAGAATTACAGGTAGGACAAAGCGCAGATAATTCTTCATCCAGCTCTGTACCTTTAAGCCCTTACCCAGATTTGCCTCCTCCATGAAGTTCTCAAAGCCCCAGCCGAATTTATTTGTGCAGAAGATTACAAAAATAAGCGAGCCGGCGGGCAAGATTATATTGCTAACTAAGAAATCCTCAATGCTGAGAATATCCATTCCTGCGATTTTGAAGCTTGACCACACATTGAAGCCGAGCACGCATGGAAGTGACAAAACGAACATTACAATTCCGTCAATTAAGCACGCCTTTTTCTTGCTCCAGCCAAACAAATCCTGTGTGCAGGAGAGAATGTTTTGGAACACCGCAAACACGGTTGAAAGCGCGGCAAAGGACAGGAATATAAAGAACAAGCTACCCCAAATTCTGCCACCCGGCATATTGTTAAATACATGGGGGAGTGTTTCAAAAATAAGGCTTGGGCCTGAGTCAACAGGAACATCATAGGAATAGCATGCAGGGAAAATTATAAGTCCCGAGGTGATTGCAACAAAGGTGTCGAGAATCGCGATTGTTACGCTCTCGCCCATGAGTGCTCTATCTCTGCCGATAAAGCTACCAAATATTGCCATTGAGCCCATACCCAGACTAAGCGTAAAGAACGCTTGGTTCATCGCAGCGACAATTACATTAATAAGTCCTACATCCTTTATTTTGCTAACGCTTGGAAGCAAATAGAACGAAAGTCCTTCCTTTGCACCTGGCAAGAAAAAGCTACGAATAGCGAGCACCACCATTATTACAAGAAGCGCAATCATCAGTATCTTTGTGACCTTTTCAAGTCCCTTTTGCATATCAAAGGAGCATACAAGGAATCCAACGATAACGACGCCTGCAACGAATGCAATAAGCACCCATGGCTGTGAGAGCATTTCGGCAAATACACCCGAAACCTCTTCTCTTGTGGTGAGTCCCTCAAACTTTCCAAAGGCGGTATATCCAAAGTATTGGAGCATCCAGCCCGAAACAGAGGTATAGAACATCATAAGAAGGATATTGCCCGCAAGAGCGAAATATCCGTGAGCGTGCCATTTTTGACCCGGCTTTTGTAGCTGTTGATACAGCTTTACAGGGCTTTTTTGGGCTGCACGACCCATTGAAAATTCCATTGTCATAACGGGTATTCCCATTATTACAAGAAATAACAAATAAATTAGAACAAATAGTCCTCCACCGTTTTGACCGGCGATTGTTGGGAAGCGCCAAACATTTCCTATGCCAATAGCACAGCCTGCGCTTATAAGTATAAAGCCTAAACGGCTACCTAGCTTTTCTCTTTCCATTTTCCTTTATGCTTCCCTTATTCAAGGGAGCAACCTACTCTTTTTATCATTTTACAATATGGCAGGCCATTAAAGCCTGTAAATTTAACTAGCTCCTCAAAGCCGTGCGCCTCATAAACCGAGCGCGCGGTTGTGTTGTCCTGAGAGCATTCAAGATAAACATCGCGACACGGGTCAAGCTCTGACAAAACGCCATCAATGAGCGCCCCACCAACGCCTCTGCCACGATAGTCCTCGTCAACGCATAGGCATGCGATAAAATAGCCATCAGGCTCGTATTCAAGTGGCAAAAAGTATTCCTTTAAAACCGTTTCAAAATCAGTGCCGATTAAAGAATCTGCCTTTTCAAACGCCTCAAAATATGCTGATATGTTGATTTTTATCGGGCTTTCAAGAATTACCATTACACCAATAATTCTTTCGTCCAAAAGAGCAACATATATGTTATTTTTATTAAAGATGGTGTCAAGCTCCATCATTTGTGGCAAAATTTCCTTTGCCGATGCCTTACTTTCCTTAAAGAAACGAGGGAAAACGCAATTGTCCGTTTCGTATATTAGCTGTGCGACTGTATTAAGATTGTCGCCATCGGCGAGCTTTCTTATTATCGTATCCATAAATTTTCCTTTTCCTTTTTAAAAATAATTCTTTTTGATTTATTATTTTTCAGGTGTAGTTATGGTTATTATATCATATATTATAAGCTTTGTCAAGTATTATATAGCCTTAGGCGTTTTTATATATAATGCATGCTCATATGTAAATGTGATTATATATAAATAAGTTGCTATTTTTGAAGGATTTTGGGCGATTTTTTTGTTTTTTCTCATTATTTTTACACAAGAGCTTAAAATTATGTTAAAATTGTATTGATATTCTAGATATTACAGGTGATATTATGTTTAAAAAATATGTTTCTAACACCTCCTTGGCGCTTGGCAAGAGCTATCTTATAGAAAAAACTAACGGCCCTCTAAGACAGAGGGTTTACATAAAGCCCACCCTTTATGGCAAATTCGAGTGGAAATTTTATTTTCTCAACTCTGTAAATTCCACCTATGGCTTGGGCGAGGTTGCCCACGCAAATGTATCGGGCGGAAGCTGGACAATTAATTGGGCGCGCGTGGGCGTAAGCTATTCGCTTGATATAAACGATGATGTGACAAATATTATTGACATAACCTTTGATGGCAAGCCATCAAGAGCTGTTTTGCCCGACGAGGAGCTTTGGAGCGACGCTATCGAGCTTGAAATAAACGATGGTTATCTTGTGTGGGAATGGGAGATAGAGGGCGAAAATATCCCATCAATGCCGGAGGACATTTTTTCCTCATATACATGGAATGGCGAAAAATGGGCGCACGAATGGAATCGCACTCAGCCTTGTATGGTTGCCATAAGACGCGATTATAAAAAGCGCATCGGCTTTCTCGGTGACTCCATTACCGCCGGCTGTGGAACTAAAAAGGACGCCTACGAGATGTGGGTGGCAAGAATTGCCGACGCAATAAAGGACTCCTATTCTGTTTGGAACTTAGGGCTTGGCTTTGGCAGAGGCAGTGATTGCGCAACGAACGGAAGCTGGCTATACAAGGCGAAAAAATGCGACACGGTATTTATAACCTATGGCGTAAACGATATAAAATCAGGTCAGTACGCGAAGGGCAGAGGCTCAAGCGCCGGCGAGATTGTTTTATGGGCGCAAAGTATGCTTGAAAATCTTCAAAAGGCAAGTGTTGAGGTAATTCTTTGCACCATACCGCCTTTTAGCTATGACGAGCGTCAAATATGGGAATGGCGCTGTGCAAATCTTGGCTTAAGGCTACTTGCAAGGCAAAGGGGCGTTCGACTTTTCGATATCGCCTCAGCTCTTGAAAGCGAGCCATACAAGGGCGATTTTCCACATGGTGACCACCCGAACGGCGAGGGCTGTCGCATGGTATTTGAAAAATTCAAGGAAGAATTTTTTGTAAACGGAGAGTGGAAAATTTAAAATCTTGTGCTAAATAAGCATAACGATTTTTTTGGTAAAAATATTGATTATGAAAAAAGTATGTGCTAAAATGGTTTTATCTTAATTTTAAAAGAGGTTTTTATGATTAGAATTGGTATTTTTGGATATGGAAATTTAGGTCGTGGCATTGAGAGTGCGATTGCGCAAAATGACGATATGGAGCTTGTTGCGGTATTTACTCGTCGTGAGCCATCAAATGTTAAAATCAAGACTCAGGGTGCTATTGTTGCCTCGTCCGACGATGTTCTTTCCTTTATTGACAAAATTGATGTTATGGTAATTTGTGGTGGCAGTGCGACTGATTTGCCAAAGCAAACACCGTATCTTGCAAGATATTTTAATGTAATTGATAGCTTTGACACTCACGCAAAAATCCCTGAGCACTTTGATAATGTTGATGCGAGTGCGCTTGAGGGTGGACATATAGCTATGATTTCTGTTGGCTGGGACCCCGGTATGTTCTCGCTTAACAGAATGTATGCCGGTGCGATTTTGCCCGAGGGACAAGACTACACATTTTGGGGCAAGGGCGTTTCACAGGGTCACTCCGATGCCATAAGACGCATTGACGGAGTGCTTGATGCAAGACAATACACCATTCCCGTTGAGAGCGCGCTTGAGGGGGCACGCTCAGGCAACAATCCCACTCTTACAACTCGTCAAAAGCACACAAGAGAGTGCTTTGTTGTAGCAGAGGATGGAGCTGATCTTGAAAGAATCGAAAACGAGATCAAGACCATGCCAAACTACTTTGCAGATTATGACACAACGGTTCATTTTATCACACAGGACGAGCTAAATGAGAAGCATTCGGGTATTCCTCACGGTGGCTTTGTCATTCGTAGCGGTGTTACAGGTAATGGTAACAAGCATGTAATTGAGTACAGCTTGAAGCTCGACTCAAATCCTGAATTTACCGCATCCGTTATTGTCGCTTATGCCAGAGCTGTCTATCGTATGGCAAGCGAGGGCATGGTTGGCTGTAAAACCGTGTTTGATGTTGCTCCTGCTTATCTTAGTCCAAAAACAGGCGCTGAGCTAAGAAAAAATCTGCTTTAATCGACACATTGTCGGCTTTTTTCTCAAATTTTTACAAAAAGAGGTACTTTTATTATGGTTAAGCATATGATAATATGGAAGCTAAAGGAATGCGCGACAAGCGACTGCAAGGCTCAAATCAAGCGTGAGCTTGAGGGCTTGGTTGGCAAAATTGATGGTCTTATCGAAATGCACATTCACACAGATGCGCTCGAATGCTCAAGCGGAGATTTGGCTATGGAGTCACTTTTCGAGAGTGTAGATGCTCTTGAATTTTATCAAAAGCACCCCTTGCATATCGAGATTGCGAACGGTCTTGTAAGACCGAATGCCGAAATTCGTCTTTCCTTTGACTTCGAGGTTTAACCGAGCGAGTCACAATAACAAAAAGCCTCGCTTGGTGCGAGGTTTTTATGTTTTTTCAAGCTCTTAACGGAATTCTTATCCCTTTTTTGGGCACGACGCTTGGCGCAGGGTGCGTCTTTTTTATGAGACGCTCGCCCAGTGATGCTATTCAAAGATGTCTTAATGGATTTGCCGGTGGCGTTATGGTGGCGGCATCGGTTTGGAGTCTTTTAATCCCTGCCATGAACGAGTGCGAGGACTATGGTTCATTTGCCTTTGTGCCTGCGGTTATCGGCTTTTTTGTGGGGATATTCTTTTTACTTTTTCTTGACAAGGCAATTCCACACACTCACATAAACGAGCAAAGCGAAGGCCCTCGCTCTCACCTTGGCAAAAGGGCGATGCTATTTCTTGCGATAACCCTTCACAACATTCCCGAGGGGGTTGCAGTTGGCGTTGTTTTTGCCTCATTTATGGCGGGGAGTGTCGATATTTCACTATCAGAGGCATTTGCTCTTTCTATTGGAATTGGAATTCAAAACTTCCCCGAGGGTGCTATCGTTTCTATGCCACTAGCAAGCGAGGGCTCACGGGCGCGTGGCTTCGGTTATGGGGTTATATCGGGAATAGTCGAGCCGATTTTTGCGCTCATCACTATTTTATGCTGTGAGCTTTTACTGCCAATCTTTCCTTATCTTTTATCGTTTGCGGCAGGAGCGATGATTTTTGTTGTGGTAGAGGAGCTAGTGCCGGAGATGAGCGACGGCGACCATCGTGCAGACCTTGGAACTATAATGTTCGCTCTTGGCTTTTGCATTATGATGTCGCTTGATGTTGCGCTCTCTTAAAGCCCAAAAAGGACGAAATTGGTGTGTTGTTCTTAACGAACACACGCTAATCTCGTCCTTTTATTTATTTTATAAAGCTATTAATTTGTTCTACTGTGATTTTTAGCTGAGCCTCCGGCGTTATTGTAGCCTCGCCATCTCCGCTTTGCGCACCATATGAACCGAATTGTGCGTGGTTACCACCTTCAATTATATATTCTATTGTATCCACAGGAAGATTTGAGCCACATTCCTTGTATTTTTCTCTGTTCATAACCATATCCTGCGAGCCATAAATTGAAATTACATCAAGGGGTGTGTTCGAAATATCAGCAGTTGAGTATGCTCCGAGAAGGACTAAGCCCTCAAAATCTTCTGCGTTTTTTGAGATATAGCTTGACGCCATAGAGCCACCAAGAGAGTGGCCTCCCATATACCATTTTTCAATATCGGGATATGCCTCACTTATGCCATCGGCTCTATTCATATTAAGCACCGCAAGATTTGCCGGCATTTTTACCAGCACGCACAAAATCCCCTTATCTGCCAGCTCTCTCATAAGAGGCGCATATGCGCTAAACTCTACCTTTCCGCCGGGGTAAAAAATCAATCCTGCCCTCGCGCCATCTTGTGGAACAAACACCATTTCATCATCACTTACCAAAACGCTTACATTTTCGTCTGTGAGAATTGCCTCACTTATAATATCGGTTGCCCTATAATAATCATTTATATATATTACGCAAAATATCACAAGCACCAAAATTACACCTATAATAGATATTAAGGCTATACGCCCACCCTTGCTTGTCTGCCTTTTCATTTTAGTCCTCTCATTCCTTATGTATTGATAATATTTTAGCATATGACATTGGCAAAATCAATAATATATTATACATAATATTGACATACCTAAAAAAATGTGTTAAAATATTAAAAGTAAATTCAATCATTTTAAGGAGTTTTTCTATGAAAAAGGCTATTTTGAGCTTGCCCGAGGGACATAAAAAGGCTTTTTCAATGGATTTGGAAAAGAACAAAAGGCTTGCCCTTCTGGTAAACGGAATTTCACTCGCCATTTTTCTTGTAATGGCACTCGTAATGCACCTTTTTGTGCCTATTTTTCAGTTAGTTATGCCTCAGGAGGGTGAGCCGTTTTGGGCTGCGCTCCCAAGAGTTGGTGTTTTATTTGTGGCGCTTTTGGCGTACATTTTCCTACATGAGCTAACTCACGGTATTGCAATGAAGATTTTTGGTGCAAGCAAAATCAACTATGGCTTTACAGGCATTTATGCTTATGCAGGCAGTAACGCATACTTTGACAAGGTATCATACATTATAATCTCACTTGCTCCTATCGTTGTTTGGGGCGTAGTTCTCACCATTATCAATTTGCTCGTTCCATATAACTGGATTTGGACAGTTTACTTTATTCAAATTATGAATGTTGCGGGCGCTGCAGGCGACTTTTATGTCGCAATTAGACTTGCGCGCGCTCCTAGCGATGTTCTGGTTTATGACGAGGGCGTTGGAATGGTTGTTTATTCCGCTGTGCTCGCACCCGAGGACGAGGATGCTCCTGCCGAGAGCGCCAAGGAAGCACCCATTCAAGCGGTAGCCGAGGAAGCACCGACAGAAGCACCAAGCGATAACGCACCCGAGGAAAACGAATAAAAATTCAAAATCCACTAGCAAAAGCTAGTGGATTTTTGTTATTCTAGTTTATTTTAACTTTATTGATACGCCTTTTAACGAAAGTGTTAATTAAATAAAAGGCGTTAAAATACAATGCTAAAAACAGAATATATATTACAAGATATAAGCCATACGAAACGCCCAAAACATCTTGAACATCATTTCCTTGTCGGAACATTAGCGGGTCAATTTCGATTTTCAAAGCAAACGCCTCAAAAAACGCATAAGCATACATAATGGCAAGGCATAAAAGCTCCCAAAGGGCGCTACTTTTAAGCGTTTTTTCCTTACCTATATAAGAAAAATCCGCAAATCCAAGTGTAATAATTGACACAGCTCCAATAAACAAAAGCACATGTGTAAATATCGAATAAATGTTTTCAAATAAAATCGCACGGCCATCAAAGCCAACATTTGGATGCACCAAAAATACAAGCGCGCAAAGCAAGGATATCATTGACACGAAATTATAGAAAAATCTTTTATTCACCAGTGTACTTGCCATAAAGCACCAGCAGGCAATAGCGCACCAAGGACGAGGAAGCAACAAGTATAGCCAAGAATTCAAGCCATCAACTCCTCGGCTGATATTTATGATTCTTCTCGCAAGCTCAAAAAACAAAATCAAGCCTGCTATTATGAAAAGTACCGTTCTTTTCGTTTTCTCGTTCTTTTTTCTCAAAAAGGAAATTCCAACACATATGCCTATGCACAAAATTATCGTTAAAATATGTAAAATGCCATATCTTGAATTTATCTCCAAGCTCGAATTGCTTGGATATTCGCTATATATCCAATCATAAAAGCTCATAATTCAAACACCTCTTTTAAAATGTCTTATAACTATAAAGACAAATTTTTCAAAAGGAGGTTACAAATCACGAGTTAAAAAGTGGCGCAAGGCTGTTTCCGGTTAGAAAATTAACATTGTGCAAGAGAATTTTTACTCCCAAAATCCAAGATTTTCCTTTGGTGTTGAAAAAATTGTTATAGGCTTACCCTCAAAAAGCTCCTGCGCGTTTCTTACAAAATCACTTTCACTTAAATCTCTTGGACGAATAATTGTTTTTGGACAATTATAGTCAATTTCATAAAGCCACGCGCCCTCATAGCCTATATCCAACAGAGCCTTAATTATTGCTTTCCAGTCATTTACGCCCTCACCCGGTAGCCAATGGCGCTCGTTTACTCTATCATAATCGGACACATGAAGGGTGATTATTTTGTCCGCTAGGGCATAAATAAATTCGACATTGTCGTCCTTTAAAAGATGGTTTGTATCAAAGCACACTCTTAGTGCCTCGTGTGCTGAGCATAGCTCCTTAATGTCATTGATATCTCTGCCAAGGCAGGAGCGAGGAAGATCCTCGACGCAAATCACAGCACCTCTCTCCCTTGCGTATTCAGCTAGGGTGAAAAGGCTCTTTTTCGCACACTCCATGCGCTCTTTTCGCTCGCACTCATCAATTGGCTCTCCACTTGCATGAATGATAAATTTATCAATTCCAATAGCGGTTGCCTTATCAATTAGAGTGCAAAGGTATTCTATTGTTTTTTGAGCCAAGCTCTCTTTGGAAATATCCAAGGCATCAAACGGCCAAAATGGAAGGTGGAAGGAATACAGCTCAACACCATATTTTTCGCTCCATTCCTTTATTTTTGCATAATCATATTCGTTAGTTTCGTCAAGTGAGCGTGAAAGCTCAATGCATTCAATTCCGGCATCACGATACGCCTTAAAAAGCTCCTCGCTTACAAGTGTAGCTGTTGAAAGTCCTATTTTATACATAAGTTACCTCTTATTTTATAATAGCATTAATCATTTCGATATAGTATGAATCGGGATGGCTTTTTGTAACGATTTTACGATTTGAGCTTGGGTCGATTTCAAAATAGTTAGCTCCTGTGCTAGCATCAACACTCACAGTGGCGTTATATGCCGAATAGCCTGCCTCTTGCTCGTCGCCTATTATTGCCATAAGGCACAGCATGGGGTCCCATGATTCTCTTCCCGTTGGCACACCGTTGTTCCAATCGCAAAGCACATCATAGAGGCAATCGCCCTCGGTGATATTTTCACAGGTTACCACCTGTGATCCAATTTCCCAGCCTAAGAAGGTGATGGGGCAGGGCGCACTCTTACAGATTATATTTGCGCCAACACAAGCCTCGGGATAGCGTGAGAAGTTAAATTCGGTAGCTCCCTGATGAGAGTATCTTCCACCCATTATCCAGAGCTTTTCTACCTTTTCCTCAAACAGCTCCATTCCCGTTTTGGGAGAAATGTCGTCACCCTCGCTTTGAAGTGCCCGTGCCAGCGTGTGCAAAAAGCCGATTTCCATAATCTCGACCTTACCCTCACTCTCGGCGAGCAATCTGCGATATAGCCTTACCGCATCCTCTGCGTCATCATTTGTTTTATCGGGAGCATATTTCGCAAGACGCGCCTGATACCTTGCATCAAGAGCAAGGTGCGCTACGCTTTTATCAACTCCAACCGCAATATTTTCCATTCCCTCTGTATTAAGCAGTCCATAAACCGAGGATGCTGTGTTTACATTACAGGTGTTTACGCATACGCCGAGTAATTTCGCCTTTCCCGCCTTATGAAATCTTGAAATTAGCCTTAGTGCGACAACATCGTCGCAGTCCTCGCCCCAATCTGTTCCTAAAATAAAGCTTCTCATTTTTATCTCCTTTTTATTATAGCTTGATATGCTCTAAGAGCCATCTCGCAACGCCATCGTCCTCGTTTGATGGGATTATGCCTGTTGCGATTTTTTTGAGTGGCTCGTCTGCGTTTTCAACCGCATAGCACTCATCGCACGCCTCAAACATGGAGGCGTCGTTTTTTCCATCGCCAAAGCACACAACCCTGTGTGCGCCAAGAAGGGCCTTTAGTTTTTTGATTGCACTTGCCTTGCTTGCGCCCTTGGGGTGAATTTCAAGCCACCAATCTCCGCTGTATTGCTCCTTATAGCACACGCATTCGTATTTTATCTCAAGCGCAGAGCAAAGCTCCTTTAAAAGCGCCTCATCGCCCATGATTGTAAAGTGAAATACCTCTCCAAGATAGAGCCTATTATGCTCGACAGGGTTTTCTCTTTTATCACCCTTGTGCTCGCTAAGAAAATGCTCTTGACCGAGGCTTGTGTGTCCCTTAACATAAGAAAAGCGCTCCTCTCCATCTACTGTTGCGTAAACGAAGGGATATATATCGTTTTTCTCCAAAAGAGCCTTGATTTCGCACACATCCTCGCTCGAAAAGCTGTCAATCAATAGCTTTTCGCCTGTTTTTAGATCTAAAATGAATGTGCCATTATAGATTATTACAGGAATTTTTGGCTCGAAGTCACCAATGATTTGCCTTGCACTAACATACGATCTTGCTGTGGCATAGGTTATGAGCGCGCCCCTTTCAATTAAAGCATCAAGCGTCCTTCTTGAAAAGTGGGTTATTTTTTTATCGTTTGTTAAAAGCGTTCCGTCAAGGTCGGTGACATATAGTGTTTTTTTATTCATTTGTCACTCTTGGCTCGCTCTTCTCTTTATAAAATCCTCAAGAATGGTATTCGCCACCCATGTGTTCATTTCGCCTGTATAGTGAATTAAATCCCAACGGAAAATGTTCTTATCCCATGCGTATTCGTCGTAGAAGGGGCAATTCTTTGGCTCAAAGGTGGTGGTTGCCTCTTGCTCCGTGCTTAGCTCGTCAAAGACTTGATTTATATATTCCATAGCCTCTAGATGAGCGCCCGTTGGGTCTTCCTTTAGCATTACATCCTTAAATGGCAATCTGTGTAAAACGACGGGGACTGTGTAGCCTATCGCCTCTCTTAGCCCTGCGAAGAAGCGCTTATATGCAGGCTTCAGCTCCACCCTCAAGCTGTCTAGCAGGTATCTTGTTTCTTGCTCTCCGCCACGCCAGTGAAGTCCTACAAACTCGGGCTCTAAATCGCACATATCGAGGTGCTTGCGAAGGAGCTGTAAAATGTGAACTGTAAATGGATAAAGGGAAATATCAACATCGCCGAGCTTGCCCGGAATTAGCCTTCTTTCTCTGTTCATGCTCCACATACCAAACAAGCCCTGTGAGCCTATTGCGATATGAATTATATATAGGTCGGGCAAGCCCGCCTTGTTTCCGCTGTCGATTTCTGCCTGCCAAGCGCGTGCAAGCTGATTTGCGACGGAATATGTATTATCCTGTGTTTCAGCTAGGTTCATTCCATAGCTTGTATAATGACTGAATTTTAGTCGTTCGGTGTCGAAGGACTGATTTGGTTCTCTGTTTAGCCCCCACACATTACTCAGAGGCTCAATTATGTCCTCCTCCTTCATGGGCATTGCGTGTCCTACTGCGTTTGACTGACCAAACAGCATAAAAATTGCTACCTTGTTTTTCATAGGGTTCTCCTTTCGGCTTGATACAATATTAGTTTACTCTATTTTCGTTTCTTTTTCAAGTAGGTACAAAAAAATAAAGGGCCATTGACCCTTTATTTTATATATTATCTGCGCGCGAGCTTTGAATTTAGCTCATAGAAAATCTCGACCATATTTACAATCTTTGCAGCAAGGTGTCCCTCGTCAAGCATAAGACGATAAATATCCGGCCCTTTTTGTAGCTCTATGTATTTTCCGGGCTTGAACGGAAGTGATGCAAAGGTCGCGATTGGAATTTCTATTGGCTCGCTTTCCTGTGGGCTATCAATGAAAATCATAAACTTTTCATTATCAAGCGTTATTCTGCCCGAGCTTACCTCGACAAACTTGCGTCTTTCATAATCTATCATTTGAATTTTCGTGGAGGCGCTGATGGCGTTGAGCGCTCCGTGCTCGATTTTTTCTCTTTCGAGCTCATAAATCATTTTGCTCCAATCGGAAACATAGCGAATTTCCTCGCCTATGCCCTTTTCATTTTTCAAAAAGCCGTATGCGTCGCTTATTTGCTCGTAGCCACACTCAGTACAGTAAATTCTGTTACCCTGTGTGCGAATTTTAAACTCCGATTTACAATGAGGGCACATATAGAGAACATTTTCAAGTCCTTCTAGGTTGTCGCCGTTTTTGTATTTTATCAGCATATTTTCTTGTTCACGATATGCGTCAAAGAGCAGAGCCGGCTCGGCAATAGCCTTTATCTCGGGCTCTTTCATTGTGGCAAGCTCTTCCTTATCAAAGAGCTTATAAATATCAAGGGTTGTTCTGCCCTTTCTCTTGAATGGCGACCACTTTGGCGAAACGAAATATGTGCCACAGGTTTTCGCCATATAGACATCTGTGCCAAGCCATTTTAGGAACTTGTATGTGGCGTCCGGAATCGGTGTTGAAACGCCATCTGCACACATAAGGCCGGCAGGATATATCACAAGAATTTTGCCTTGATCTATTGCGGTTTTCATTCTTTTAAGGTCAGTTACAGTCGTTTGGAACTGTTGCTTTGGAATAACCTTAATTTTAGTCATAACGCCCTTTACGGGGAGCGTGTTATAAAACGAGTCGCTGACAACAAAGGTCATAAGGCGTTGGCTTGCGCCGATTAGGTTTACAAAGTCAAGCGCTGCCTGATGGTTTGCGATAATCACAAAAGGACCCTTCTTGCCCTTTATCTCGTTTCTTATAATCCTTCTTTTGAAAACAACCTTAGCATAAAACCATGCCGCTATCTTTGTAATTCTATACAAAAATCTGCTTTGCCTTTTCTGCCTCATAGTATCCATCTCCTGTGGTTTACTTATATGTCATTTGGATATGTTGCTTTTTATATTTTACCACACTATTTGCTAAATTGCAATAAAAATCGACGCTTTATTGATCTGTCAATGACCTCTTTCGCCTTAAAAAAGTCAAAAATCGCACACATGGTGCGATTTTTTTAATTTCTTTTGCTGTCCTTTAAGTTGTAAATTGGCTTTATTGTTTTTACAATTTCGACGCTTGGAGCTATCAAACGGACTATTTCATCCATCGGCTTATACGCCATTGGGCTTTCGTCTATGGTTGAAAGATTTGCGCTTGTGGTGTAAATTCCTTCCATGGCGCGCTTGTATTCGTCCTCGGTAAAGAGCTCCTTCGCCTCGCCACGACTAACTAGGCGTCCTGCGCCGTGCGGTGCGCTAAAATTCCAATCCTCGTTACCCTTACCTCTTACGATAAGACAGCCATCTCTCATGTTCATTGGAATTAGCAAAAGCTCACCCTCGTATGCAGGGATTGCGCCCTTGCGAATTATTCCTCTTTCGTCAATAAAATTGTGCATTGTTTCAAAGCTCTGCGCCTTATGAATGCCCAAAAATTTCATAATATCGTCAGCGATTTTTCTGCGATTTTTAGTCGCAAACTCTTGACAAATTCGCATATCGTGCAAGTAGTTCTCGCTCTCGTCACCCTCAAAGTAGCAAAGCTCCGCCGGGGTTTTCGTGCGATATGCGTATTCTCTTGTTATCCTTTCAAGTTCTGCTTGTAGCTCCTGAGCCTTGCCCTGCGCCATAAGGCGATCGTGCGCCTCTCTTTTTGCCATTTCGGGAGCGTTTTTGCAGGCTAGAAAAGCTTTTTGCTCGTAAATTTTTGCGACCTGCATTCCAAGATTGCGCGACCCTGTGTGAATTATTAGATATATATTACCCTCATCGTCCTTGTCAAGCTCAATAAAGTGGTTACCACCACCAAGCGTTCCAAGAGAGCGATAAATTCTATCGAGCGAGCGAAGCTCATCATAGCATCTAAGCTCCTTTATAAGCCTTACCTCACTATATTCGTCACGAAGCCTTGCTCCTGTTGGAATGTTATTTACGATAAAGTTGTCAAGGCTTGGCAAATCCACATATATCTTGCCAAGGCAAACGGTGAGCATACCACAGCCGATATCCACGCCTATGACATTGGGAATGATTTTGTCGCTCATTGTGGCAGTAAAGCCTACAACACAGCCTGTGCCGATATGGGCATCGGGCATGATTCTAACCCTAGATGATGCAAACGGTGGCTGTGCCATGAGCGTATATATCTGGTTTGTAGTTGCTCCGTCAATGTTTTCTGTGAAAATTTTAAGATCGTACGCCACCTAAATCACCTCCTATATGGGTAGCATTTAATCAAAATAGCCCACAACGAGGTGGGCTATTTTTGGATTATCTGTTAAGGATAAGCTTTGTAAGCTCGATAGGATCAACGATTGTATCGCCCTTATAAACGCGCATATTTCCTGATGCGATTTCGTCGATAAGAATAACCTCTCCGTTATTGTATCCAAACTCAAACTTAATGTCCCAAAGGTCAAGACCGATTGTTTTGAGATCGTCAGCTACTATCTTTGTGATAGCGAGAGTTTGCTTCTTCATGCTCTCAAACATTTCGGGTGTCATAACTCCAAGAACTGCAAGTCCCTCACCTGTAACTAGTGGGTCGCCCTTAGCGTCATTCTTAAAGGTACACTCAACATATCCACCCTCAAGTCTTGTTCCGTCCTTAATATATTCGCCATATCTACGAATGAAGCTTCCTGTTGCAACAAGTCTGCAAATAACCTCAAGACCGTTTCCGCCCTGTGCCTTTCCAAAGCATTCAGCCGGAAGAACCTCCATTGTAGCCTCGTCAACATTTGCGCTTACATAGTGAGTCTTGATGCCAGCCTTTTTGAGCAAGTCGAAATAGTACACAGATGTGCGAAGATTTGCCTTTCCAATGCCCTCGATTGTAAGTCCAACAGAGTTTTCACCCGGATCGAACACGCCGTCCTTTCCTGTGCAATCGTCCTTGAACTTCAAAAGAACATTACCGTTCTCAAGCTGATATACATCCTTTGTTTTTCCTGAGTAAAGCATTTCCATAGATTTTTACCTCGTTATTATAAATTATTAACAAAATAATAATATCACACCTTAAAGAAAAATTCAATATTTTTATGCTATAAATATAAAAAAATTTTTAAAAATATTTTCTCTATATATTGTGCAAATTGTCAAAACAGGCTCACACAAGGTGTGAGCCTGTTTATTTTAATAGCATGCAAAAATCAGCTCGTCATCAGGGTAGATTGTGAGCGTTTCCTGCTTATCCATATCGTCACATAGCATTTGTAGAACTGACGGGGCGTCCTGCGCACGCTTGAAGCCTATGCACATCTTCTTTTTGCCGGATGCCACAAAGAAGGATTGCACCAGCTCAGACTTACAGCTAAATGAAAGGCTATCTCCGTGGAACACAAGTAGCTCTGATGCCTTAGCTACATCAAAGTCGATTTCGTCAAGGCTGTCCTCGTCACCATCGTTCGAGGCAATAATATCCTGATAGAATTTCTTTGACTCGGGGTGCGTTAGGAGCTGTATCATAAACAGAGATATGATTTTGCTTGAAATAACGACAGATACAACACCGAGGCTTTGCATAGGAGATAGATTTCTTGGATTGATAATCTCAGAGAAAATTGGAATTTCTTTACCGATTTTTCCGCCTATTCTTATCGCAAGAAGCGAAATGAACACATCTGCGTCCTGATCTAGCTCCTCGCCTGTTTCGCTTGAAAGCAGAAGAATTTTCTTCTTGCCCTCAATTGAGCAAATATGCTCTGCCACCTCGTTGATATCCTCACTAAAGGAATGAATTTCATAAGTGATATTTTTATTATAAAGCTTGTTAAATTTATCAAGCTCGTCAATTACGAAGCTCTCTCGATTGGAATCGGAGAAAATTATAAGCGTAAAGTTTTCTCTTTCGATATTCTCGCAATATTCAAGTGGCTTCACAAAGGATTTTGGCGCTTTTCTTATTCCAAGGTCAGTTTCGTTTTCGCTAAGAATATAGAGCTGGTCCTTCTCCTTCGTTCCGTCCTCACCGATTATATCATCATCGTCATAATTAATGATTGGAATACAGTTGCTATATTTATACAGAGCCTGCTCGATATCCATCGTTGGTATTCCGTAAAATTCACAGCCCTCATATGACAAAAGCTCATGATACAGATACGAGAATACAGGATTTACAACCGCCCTGCCAAGAACGCGTCCTATTACGGCATTATGAGAGAAAACGGAAACCTTGTTTGCAAAGGTATCGTTTGTTTGGGATATAAACTGCTCAATTTTCTCCGCAGTTTCATTCTTTTCAACCTCTACAACAATATTTGCATTTGTGCCGATATATAAAATCGCCATGAGCATTTTAAAAGCAGTTAAATCCTTGGTTGATATCGAATGAGTTCCTGTATCCTCCTCGTTTGAAAGAAGAATTCCCACATGCTTGGCGCTTGAAAGAGAAATGTCGTTTAGATGCTTTGTGGAATTGGGGTCTCCGTTTTTGATAAAGAGCCTTATTCCCTTCATTTTCACATTGTTTTCTGAGAATATATTTTGAATTGAGGTCAAAACATCCTCAGTATCATTTTCGCTAAGAATTACTACTGTTTTGTCGCCCTCTAAAAACGAAAGATCATAAATAAGATTTGGCCCTATGCTTGACCAGTTCAAAAATACATAATGATTTTTGAGAATAAGCTTTCCTGCGTTTCTTAGTCGTTTATCAATTGTTGATTGCAAAACATCGGTTGTAAAACCGATAAGAGCGCCCGAGAAAATTACCATTTGCACAACAGTCAAAACTATTTTTATGATAAAGCAAGCAAGATCGTCTTGATTATTTACAAAATCATAAATTCCGTCAGAGCACATTGTATATGTAAATAAATATGCAAGCTCATCAAAGAATGGATTTCCCGACACGATTGACAAAATCACGGTAAACAGTGCTATTACGAGCAAATTTACGAGCACCAAAATCAGCGCAATCGCTGCTCTTGGGTGAGAATACCAAAGAAGCAAAAATTTATTACTTTTCTTGTTTTCGTTCATACCCTTCTCCTTAAAAATGTTAAAGTATATTTTTAGTTTACCATATTTGTCTTGTTTTGTCAATAAAAAGAGAATAACGAAAAATCCACTAGCAAAAGCTAGTGGATTTTTTAACTAATCAATTAATTAGTGTGTGTGTCTTGTCAATGTTTGGAGTGTTGAGTCATCAGCAAGCTTTGAAAGTCTCCAAAGCATCTCGTTTGCGTATGACTTAAGAACATCCTCATTGAAGCAGAAGAACCAGTGACGAAGCTCAAGATATCCGTCATCACGAACGAATGCCCAGTAAGAAATGTTGCTGTTGTTGAACTCGTTTACAAGGTTAAGAACGCCGGGAGTCTTTTCGATCTTATCGAATACGGCTCTGAAGTTTGATCCGCCACCCTCGTAAATTGTGATGATGAAACGAATATCGTCGTCCATGTTCTTAAGAGTCAAGTTAGCGGTGATATCAATCTTACCGTCACCTGTCTTGTACTCGAAGTCGATCTCGCCCCAGTTTTGTTGAAGGTCTCTTTGGATGTAAGACATTACTCTTCTTAGATTAAGTGTCATTTTTTTGCTCTCCTTATGTATAATTTTTTGTTATATAAAGTCCTTTTAATAAATTTTGGCTTTATATATTAATATGATAGCATACCTGAATAAAATTGTCAAGAAATTTTTTAAAAGGTTTTTATTTTTCTTGAAATT
Organism: Clostridia bacterium; assembly: GCA_017408585.1. GTDB lineage: Bacteria > Bacillota > Clostridia > Oscillospirales > CAG-272 > RGIG2000. The sequence continues at coordinate 109,690 of JAFQUJ010000015.1, forward strand.
GTCAACTTTTTGCTGACATTTTTGCCAAATTTAAGCAAAAATCGCCTTAAAGAGCGCTTCCCGAGTTGGTTTTCACCTCGTTAAAAATAACAATCGAGCCTATGGTGATTGTCACCTCGCGAGTTGTCATTCCAACCTTAACAGAGCCTCTTGACTCAACCTTACTGTCTATTTTAGTTAGCTTACCATTTTCTATTGTAAAGGTGATGGTTTGCTCTGTGCCATTGTAGGTTGTTTCAAGTCCTCCACCAATAGCCTCCATCATAGTCTTATAATCGTCATCAAAGACATTTATCTCAATCTCATACTTGCCATCTCCCTTATCGGTAATCGAGCTAACAAGAGCCTTTTGGAAATTGGCGCTATTGATAAGATTATCAATATACATTCTCGCCTCGTTTTCAGCCTGAGCCTCGCTTGAGCCCATAATAGATGGAGATATTGTTTTTATTCCGTTTTCATACTTTATTGTTATATTGCTATTTCCGTTTACATTAGCGTCTATTTCGTAATAGTAGCTTCCGTTCTTTTTTCCATACTCAACCTTGTCTGTTTCATACGAGGAGTTTGTTGCACCTGCAGCTACCTGCACCTTTTGAGATGCGTAGAGCGTAAATGAGCCATTTTCCGCTCCTTGATGCTCCTCAATTTGCTCCTCAATTGTATCAAGAATTTCAAAGCTATCGATTTTTGTATAGTCCTTGGTGTCTAAATCCTCGGTGATTTTTTCTGCCTTATCAAAATCAAAATACTTCGCTTTATAAGAAACCGCAGGAGTTATTGCGCCCTTATCGTCAAATACAAATGTCATTTCCTCGCTTGTAAGAAGGAAATCATCATTCATTGTTAGAGTTAGCTCAATATCCTCAATCTCTGCTCCAAAAAGGCTATAATCCTCTTCTATAAATTCCTCAATTACTTTTTTGGGGAAGCCCGAGCATTTTAGAGTCCATGTTTTATCATCATTTTTAGTGAATTCTAGGTTTGCGCCACTCTTTGGATCAAGCGTGCCCTCTCCGTTCTTCTTTTCAATGTATGCTGTAAAATCCTCGACAGAGGTTGTCGCGTAAATTCCGTGTGATTTACCATTTTCTTCATACTTTAAAAATCTTTTTCCGTCATTATATGCTTCAATTGACGCGGTTTGCTCGTCAAGCTCTAGCTCCTCGCTTGTCATCTTCGTGTTGTTTTTCTCGTAGTAATAATAGTTGTCGGCGTCAAAAATACCTATCATTGTTCCGGTGATTTTTCCAACAACAAAGGTTTTTTGCATCCACATTTTTACATCGGCTTCCATTGTCATTTTATATGACTCAACCTTATCCATTTCCTCGCTGGTTTTATCCCATAGCTCCTCGGGAGTTTCGGGCTCACCACAGGAGGAAAATGCCAAAGCCATAAAAATACACATAAGTGCCATTAAAAGTGTAGTTATCTTTTTCATAATTATTCTCCTTTATAAAAGCTTTTTATATATGATATCACTTGAAGTTGACTTTGTCAAGCAATCAGGGATACTTTTCTTGTTTTAGGGACAATCAGCAAGCATTAAAAGGCATTGACAAAAAAGCTAATAAATGCTACAATAAAAAAAGCACTCAACTCACTTATGGTCAAGGGAGGATTTTTATGATTGATTTTACCAAATATGATTTCACCGACGAGGACATTGAGTTTTTAAATACGATAAAGAAGGATATTGAGCTTGAAAACGAGATTTATCTACAATACGGAGATATGGGCTTTGTTATCGAGCCCTTTATGAACAAGCTCAATGTATATACATATGGCGAGGAGTTTGGAATATTCGATGACTTTGATGATCTGTTTTCAAGCTTCAAAATAAACGGTGTTCCTTTGATAGAGCTTGTCAAGGAGCTTAATTTTGCATAGTAAAATCCCCCGTGAAAACGGGGGCATTTATTTATAATGCGCATTTTTTCAAAAGTGCTTCATTGCTAAGGA
>JAFQUJ010000016.1 GCA_017408585.1 Clostridia bacterium
ATCTGCGGTGAACACTGTGTCGGAATTAAGGTATTTTGGGTTGAACACTACAACGCCGAAGGTAATCTTTTTACCGGTACTTTCGTACTCTTGAAGGCTATCTTGATTTACTACAAAGCCCGTTGCAATTCCGCTATTATCCGGGCCCATTGAGTAGCCAAGGCACTCAAAGATTGGCTTTGCGACAACCTCAGTTGCCTTTTCCAAGCCACAGGTGTTACATTTTAATACCTTTATACCATTTTCTGTATAGTTAGTATATGAAATTGACACAATCTCCAAATCGTGTGTGGGGTCATCACAGGTATATCTTGTCTTACAGCCTGCACACATTGTTATTCCGCCTATTGTTATTCTTTCGGCTTCATATGCGGAATAGAGTGTAATCATTTGAGCTGCCTTTACCTCGTCAAGAGTGTATGCTCTTCCTGTGTGGCAATACTTTTTGCCATCTGTTGACCAAAGTGTATAGCCACTTGGGATTGCAATTGTGTTCGAGCCAGAATAAGAATAAACGCCATCAATATATGCATTGATTACTGTATATGAGTCGAAGTTATTTCCAGCAATATTCTTCTTTTCCGCTTTAAGAAATACAGCTACCACATCGCCAGACTTTTTTGTTGTGTTCCAAGAATATCCGTAGTTATTTTCATTTTCCAGTGTAGCATTGCTTACCTTCCATACTTTTTTGCCTATTTCTTGGTCAAGTGTAAGCTGTGGTTCACCTGTAAATATATATACATCGCCAGCCGTTATACCTGTGTTGTAGCAGAATAGGGTGTTACCATTATCCTTAGTGTAAACTCCAACTGTCGCACTAATCGCATTTCCGCTAATTTTTTCACCATCGGCACTGAATACATAACGATCGCCTATTTCACCGCCCAAAATAGCAGCGCCTTTTGCTTGATAGTAAGCTTGGTTAGTTGTGATAAAGCCTACTACATTAAACTGGTATGGACCATCTATTGTTTTAAAAACATTATTGTAAATTCTTCCACCATACATTGTAAACTGTCTATCAGCATATATAAAGCCTACACCGTTTACATTCATTCTTATGCTTGTAAGTAGGTTTCCAAAGATTTCGCCACCGTACATATTAAAATAACATGACTTAAAGAGTGGTGCACTAATTACATTGTTACCGTAAATCTCAGCTCCGTCATACATATTGACGGTTTTTGCATAAAGAAGGCATGCGTTTACATTATCATCCTTTGTTATAGGATTGAAATTAGCAATTGCAGAGCCACTTAGTAGGTTCAAGCAAATATCAGGGAAAGCACCTGCATTATATTGTACGTTTTCAACCATCGACACATAGCTAACTCTATCGTGAGTTGCGTTTGAGCCATCAATTGTAAGCGTTCCGCCGTTCATTCCACCTAAATTGATAACTATCTTTTCATAAATCTCACTAATATTCATCCAACCATCAGTTGTAGAATAATTTGTAGGCATAATCTTGTAGTTACCACCGTCGGCAATAAAGGAAACCTCTACATTTGACTGATTCACAACAAGCTTAGAGCTTTCCCAGTCTGCCTTCAGGACATAGGTTATGCTTTTGTTTGCGTAAATGTCACAGGTGAGCTTAGAATCGACTATAATTGTGTCGCCATTTACTGCGCTTTCGTATGCTGTTTGATATTCAGCATCACTTGATACTGTATATGTTTGGGCACTTACACAAATAGCGAACAAAAGCATACACATTATTGCTGTGATTAAGGTAAAAAAATGCTTTCTCATAAAATTCTCCTTTTATTTTTAGTTTTTTCAGTTTAATTATATCACTCAAAAAAGCAAAATACAATAGGATTTTTTTGTTAAAATATGGACAAAAGTGTTTTTTTGTGATAGAATATTATAAAAAAGAGGTGATAATATGTATTTTTATTCCGGAAAATTAAGCCTCGGTAAATATACCGATACTGACAATTTTATCTTTGTTAATGATTTTGGATATTGCGAAGACTATTCAAAAATGTTCACATGTCGTGAAGGTGGAAGGCTAGACTATCAGCTTATTTATGTTAAATATGGCACTCTTACCATACATGAGAAAAACCAAAAGCACAAGCTTACAGCCGGAGATGTATGTCTATTTAGACCAACCGAGCCACAGATATATAGCATAGACGGGGAAAACACAACGCACTACTGGATTCTTTTCACCGGCACTGCGGTAAAAAGAATGCTAGGATTTTTCAAGGAGCGCTCATACCACATAGGTGCTTTCCCCGAGTTTGAGCATTTTTGTCGTAGCTTATGGAGCGATTTTCAAGCTGAGCAAGAAAGTGCTGAGCTTCTTTTGGACGGAGCGCTAATAACAATTATTGCTCGCATAGCTCAATTTGCAAATCAAAATGAAAAAAGCAATACCGAGTTAAGCAAGCTACGCCCTGCTATTGAAATTATGAAATCGGAATGCCATATACAGCGCTCAAATGACGAGCTTGCCTCTCTTTGTGGATTAAGTAAGTTTTATTTTATAAAGCTTTTCAAGAAAAACATAGGATTAGCGCCACATGAATATTATACAAAGCTAATAATGGACAAAAGCTCCAATTTATTGCTAAATACCAATTCTAGCATTAATGAAATTGCTAAGCTTTGTGGATTTGAGGATGCGCTATATTTTAGCAAAAAATTCAAAAAATATATGGGAATGTCGCCACGAGTATATCGAAAAAATAATAATTTTTTATAAATTAGAATAGAGCCTGAATAATCAGGCTCTATTTTAATGCGGTTTTTCAAGGTTAAAATTTTTCATCTATTGTATTGGCGATTTGCTCTGTATGAAGCCATCTTCCCTTTTCTCCATACAGTAATCTTTTTGCTAAATCGCCTGAGGCGCACCATGTGGTCATTAAAAGTCCGTTTATATGACCTGTATCGTGCTTGGTTGCGTAGTCTATAAAGGCTTCAAGATTGCCTTTATCTCTCCAAGGGCTTACCATTATTTTAAAGCCCTTATCGGCAAAAATATCTACCGAGGGGTATTTTTCGTATTTATCATAATGCCAATCGCATATGATAATATCCTTAGAAAGCATATCAATAGCGCTATCGCTACCGTCATCAGATGCCTCCCATCTGTTATAGCCTGTTTCTTTGGTGGAAAGGAGTCTATCTCCCCAGATAAGAGTGCTTCCACCTCGCTTTTTTATATGCTCGTTTAGTGAATTAATCCAGCTTGAAATAAGCTCTGCTCTTGATTTTTTCGAGCATTCAGGACACAGTCCTGCATTAAACACCTCATCACATCCGATATGTATCATATCTGACTCGAATGCGTCCATTAGCTCGTCTATTAGCTCGCATATGACAATTTTTGCGCCCTTACTACTTAGGCATATGCTTCGAGAGTAAAGAATTGCCTTTGTGCCACACTGCTCATCAAAATCGGGATAAGCTCGCAAAAGTCCGTCGCATATATCGGGCAGAACCTCGTTATGACCGTGCAATATACCATCGGTTGGCTCATTGGGAAAGCCCGACTGGTGACCTATAAGGTTCATTTTAGGTACTAATTTTATATTATTTTTTCTGCATACTGCAAGTAGCCTTTTTACATCATCAAATGAAAGAGGATCATATCCCCACACCTCCGGATGACGCCTAAACTGATAGCGATATCTTACCTGCATAACTATCATATTAAAGCCACGGGGTGCTAAATATTCGTCAATGAATTTTATAACATCATCAAGCTCGTCGCTCAAGGGAGCGGTTAAGACTATGCCCTTTGTTTTCCAAGATAATTTCATAATTTTGTCCTATCAAAAAATACCTACTATTAAAATTGCCACTATACCGATAGCAAAGCCGATACCCTGTCTTTTTGTTGGCTTATCCTTGTATATGAGTGCTGATATAAGGCTTGACAAAAGCATGCTTCCTACATTGTAAACGGGGAACAATATTATTGAGGGTAGCTTGCCTGACAAGCTTAAATTTAAGAAGTTTAGTAGTCCAACGCATACACCAAGGCACAAGGGAACTACTACTTTTTTTATTACTCGCTGTTTTTTGGACAAGGTGGGCTCATTTTCTTCGCTTTTACGAATTAATAAAGACGCTATGCCTGTAAACAATGATGAAAAGAACAAGGAATACACCAAAAAGAATTGTAGTTCATCGGCAAAGGCGGAATATTGGTGCGTTTTTTGAAATATTGCGTTAGCTCCTGAGCCAAGCATAGCCAAGGTTGCAAACGGAAGCCACGCAAGGAGCTTTCCTCCCTTTTCTCTTTTGAACACTATCAAGCATAGTGCCACTACAAGTAAAACGATGCCGAGCCATTGATAAATGGACACTCCCTCGTTCCAAAAAACCAACCCATAAAAGATAGGCACTAAAAATCCACAGGCATACACAAGCGACACTAGTGACGCAGGTCCATTACCCATAGCCTTTGATTGCATAATCTGAGTTAGCGCCACCGATATTCCAAAGAATACAGAAAGGACGATAGAAAATGTAGATATTTCAAACAGCTTATAAAATTCATCGGCAACGAAAATCAAGGATATTGCAAATGCAACAAAAAGAGCCTTGAAATTTAATATTGCTGTTTCCTTTTTTGAATATTGCCCTGTTCCCAACGCCTTGCAAAACAGCGCCTTTCCTGTTGCCAACAAAGTTGACAACGCTAAAATAAAATATTTATCCACTTTAACCTCTGTACTATTTTGAAATTTCAGTAATTATCCAATGGCATGGCAATTCCCACAAAGCCATAGCCCTTAGGGTGAGCACCCTCTACTGAACCATATTCTGCACATGGTGCAAGATCCTTAAAATATATATTATTCTCCCAAATGCTTTTGTATTTCCTTTACATCAACTTGAGATAATTTTACATTTTGTTTTACGGATAATGCGGCGGCGACACCAGCAGCCTCGCCGATTGCAATACATACGGACATAATTCTGAAATTTGAATGAGCAAGATGTGAGCCACTGATGTTTCTTCCCGAAAGAAGCAATCCCTCTACTCCTTTTGGAAGCAAGCATCCATATGGGATTGTGTATTCTTTGTTCTGCTTCCAGCCGTGTTGAACACCTGTTTTATCAAGGCTTGCGCCTGTCAAATTATGTACATCAAAATTAAACCATCCGCGTCGAACAACCCAATTATCGTAATATTTTGCTTCAAGAATATCGTTCTTACTAAGCGATTCCATTCCTTCAAAATGACGAGTTTCTCGAACGCCTATTAGAGATGCGGAGCTCATAAGCCAACAATTTTCGTATCCCGGTACATATTCGCGTAAAAATTTAATAATTGGCACTATTTGAGAACGACAGATAAGCACTCCCTTTGTCAAGCTTTCACTATCTGTTCCGTCGATTTCAATGGCATTTGTCATATTACAGCAAACTGTACCGGGCATTGGCTGTTTATACAAAAGCACATGACCTGCCGGAAATGGCAACAGCTTTTTTGCAAGCGCTTGAAGCTCGCCCTTTTCCGTTTCGACGGTCGTTTCAAAGGATGGTGGAAATACAGCTCTTTCAAAATCAACTCCGCCTACATTAAACATAATTGTGCAGGGTTGCATTCTGTTATCCGTTTCTCTGCCTCTAAAGTATGGAACGCCTGCCGATGCGGCAACATCTCCGTCGCCTGTGGAATCTATTACGCGCTTAGCTTTTATAAAGCCACGGCCGCTTTTATTTTCCACTATGACGCCAACAATCGCTCCGTCCTCGACTACTGCCTTACATACAAGAGTATAGTAAAGCACTCTTATTTTTTCTTTTAAAACCATTTCCTCAAGTACGATTTTTTGTATGTCGTGGTAAATTGCATCCTTACCGCTTTTGTTTTCCTGCGCCCAGCCGATATCCTTTGCCTTTTCATATGTTAAATCCCATATTTCAGGCATGATTTTACTTGATGAGCGTCCGCCCCAATGTGACATCATTCCTGCGGTTGCAATTCCGCCAAGACATCCCTGTGACTCTACAAGCATTACACTTGCTCCAAGTCGAGCAGCCATAATTGATGCTCCAATTCCGGCAGGACCTGCGCCACATACCAAAACATCAACATCGGCTATCATTGGAACTTGATTATTTTCATTTATATAATTCAACATAATATATACTCCTTGACATTGTTTTAATTTTATTATATAATAGAAAATAACACAAAACCTTTGTTTTTCAACTGAATTTCTTTAAAAAACAACTATATATGAAAGGAGCTTCTATGAATTCTTCTATTTTACAGGAATGCTTAAGCTATATTGATTTTTTAAAGGGCTTAGGATATTTTGTTTCATTAAGTGGCTTTAGCTCCGTGCTTAATCCTTATATTGACAAGCTATTAAATTATGAAATTCATCTTCATAGCGTATGCTTTTATCTCAAGCAAAACAGTAGCACTATTGATAAATGCCTTCTCAACAAAAAAATGCTAAACAAAGCAAAAATAACCGAGCCATATTATTCATGCTGTTATGCGGGAGTTGAAGAATTTGTTGTTCCTGTTATCTACGAGGGGGAATCTATTTTAAGAATTAACATCTCGGGCTTTAGAGGCACGCTTGCTAAATCAAAAAAATTCATGGAGCGTCTTTCTTTAAAATGCGATAGCTATTTTCCTAAATTATATATGGAATTATCCACAACTCCTCCAACGCTTGATGAGATTATGCGCTTTATTACTCCTCTAAAATATATGGTTATAGAGCTATATAAGCATTGTCAAAATATTGCCGATAATCACAAGGAAAATTCACCTACAAAACAAACATTTATCAAGGTGTTGCATTATATTAACGAAAATTATATGCAACAAATCTCGTGCGATTCTATATCCTCAAAATTCAACTATTCGACCTCTTATATGCAATATATATTCAAAAAAGAGGGTAACACCACAATAAAAGCTTACATAAACAATGTGAGATTAAATCAGGCAAAATACCTTTTATCTCATTCCTACACTAGTATAACAAGCATTGCCCTTGCGTGTGGCTTTTTGGATTCCAATTATTTTTCAACCGCTTTTAAAAACAAATATGGAATTTCTCCTAAAAAATACAGGGATATGTACTTCCAAAAGGCAAATTTTTAATGCCGGTATTAGCTTAAATGCAAAGCAAAAGCACTCCGTTTGGAGTGCTTTTTTCGTTATTACTCGCAGATTTCGAGAATGCTATAAATGTCTATGCGAGGGATTGAGCATGAGATTTTTCCGTCAGGGTTATAGGTGATTGGAAGCTCTGTTTCTTCGGGATGAAGAATGAGTTTTTTTGCGTTTGACGCTGAAATAGTGAGCTTTACATCGAGCACGGGTGGGATATAGTCATCGGTGGCAACTGCTCTATCGGCGTGAGTGCCTCCTGCATTGACGAGCTGTATCATTGTTTTTCCGTCCTTTTTGGTGGCTATGATTTCTAGTCTGCCAAGAGAGGAATCAACCCTTACCATCGGTTCATAGAGGCTCAATATTTCCTTTAGGAGCTCTCTGTGCATAAACTGTGTTGCGTTTAGATATTGAGAGCCTATATCGAAGCCTATCGCTGTTATTGTTCCGTTTTCATACGGGACTGTAACTGACAATTTAACGAGGGGTGTGTCTTGTTTTTCGGCAAATAGTGCATTTACCTTGCCATCTGCCACAATCTCGCATGGTGCGAATAGTGAGCCATAGCTACGGCTATCTAATGTAAAGGAATAAGGAACTAGCTTGTTTGAGGTTTTATTATTGTGTCCGTCCTCGGAGCCCTTAATTTCAGTTTCAAAAAATTCCCTTTGCTCCTTACATTCAAATGCGCCACTTGCTTTTGCAAATATCTTACAGGTGTTCTTGCCCGAAAGCACAAGATTTCCACCATTTTTTGCGTAGTCCAAGAGTAGCTTTATGGTTTCGTCCTCGAGCCCACTATAAAGCTCCGGCACGACTATCATTTTATATTCGCTTATAGTTTTCTTTAAGGTGTGCTCACACGCAATTTCCAAAGATGCGCCGACATCGCACAAAAGCGCTGTCATTCCCATTACCTTTTCGTAGCCTGTTCTGGAATAGAGGTGGTATGACTCTCTGTGACGGTCATAGGTAGATAACAGGAGCGCGACCTCGTGAATTGGTGTTGCTCTATGGCAGAATGGCTTACGAGCTAAGACAAAGTCTGAGAGCTCCTTTAAGCCTCTTACCTCCCACATTTTAGGCGAGCCATCTCTGTTTTGAGGTACATAATCTTGGAATGCGCCACCTAATGCGATAACCGCTGACGCCTCTTGCTTTAGTTGATTTACATGCTTAGGCACATAGGCTGAGTGTCCGGCAACATTGTTTCTAAAATTCCACGACATAAGATCCCACACATAGCCTTGCTGTTGTGCGAGCGCTCTTGCTGCGTAGCGTGCAGAGTTAAAGGAGTTAAGTGGGTTTAAATCTCCCGACAAGAAATCGACATTTACAGACACCTCCTCGGGCATATGGTCACTAAACGCCCAGTTTGAGCAAATCTCAAAGTTGGGATATTTTTCGTGAACTGCGTCTATATAATGACTAAGATATCTTTTGAAAAGCGTGCGATTATAGTCTCTATATTCATAAAAATACGGGTCATTGTCGGTGGCCGGAATTTTGCCATTTAGGTTAATTCCTGTTTCCTCTTCAAAGGCGTCAAGTGTTTCCCTCGAAAAGTCGGCAAGAGCCATCCAGCACTCACCATCAACCCATACTCCATCAACCTCGTAATCACCTGCAAGCTCCATTAGCTGAGGAATTAGCAGGTCATCTGCGTAAGAGCCATTTAATTTAGTTGAGCCGAAATGGCGATAGCCATCTGCCATAAGGACTCTTTGCTGTGGGTGCTCGCTACAATATTTTACATCATATACGCCTGAATAGTGCATATAAAGAGCTATATTTTCTTCTCTTGTCACTTTTCTCCAAAGCTTTAAGGTATCCTGTGCGAACTCGGGCACTGCGTTTCCAAGCTTTGATGGGTACGAGGTCCAGCCCGGGTGTCCCTTACAGTCAATTTGGATAAAATCGGGCTTTAAAAGGTGGCAAATTTCCCTTATGCTCTCTTCTGTTAATGTTTTTCCTTGTATGCCATCATTCGGGGTTGCGTGGAAGTCAAAATGAACGCCCCAAAAGCTTTCTCTTCTTTTTTTCATATAGCTCTCCTTTATTTGTTGTAGCTTATGTATTCGGCAAAGCCATTATTATAGGTGATTTTTTGAATTGCGAGGGCACTAAAGAGAGCCACTCCTGTGGCGGACTCCTCCTCGACATTATTTAATTGAACGGTGGCGCCAAAGCGATTGGCGATTAGTATTCTTAGCACCTCATTTTTCTTTATTGTGCCACCCGATGCAACCACCCTTGCTTTCTTGCTTGGCAAGCGCTCGTATAGCTCATAAAGCTCATTACACATACCACAAAGAAATCCGAGGGCGAGAGCTGACGGGGTGAAATTTTCTCTGCCTATTTCTCTAATTGAGCCTCTTAGGTCAGGATTGCTTCGCTTTCCGCAGAAGCATGAGTCAACTAGAAGTGGCGCTTCTCCCTCCTCGTATGCCTTGGCTGCGAGCTTGTTTATTATGCTATATTGAGATTTTTCCTCGTTTGTTGCGCTTAGCATATAGCTTCTAAAGAATTTTTCGAGCATTGCATAGGCGTAGCCACCACAGAGTGCCGAGCCACAAATTAGGTATTTGCCCTCGATAAGTGGTCTTAGCTCCAATTCCCTATCGACAATGGTAAAATCGTCGCAAGCGACTGATATTTGCGAGCCTGTGCCGGCATTGACTAGCACTGTGTCGCTATTTTCGCTAATTGAGCCTAAAAAGCTTGCTTGATTATCTCCTATCGGTACGCAAACGGGTATGCCTCTACACTCGCCAATGATTGCGCTTTTGGGTGTTATGATGGGAAGTATGCTCTCGTCTATGCCTAGCAAGTGTAGTTTGTCGGTCTTGAAGCAATTTTTTTGGAGATCAAAGAGCCCTAGGCTTGCGCCAACGGATGTGTGCGTTATTGGCTTTTTAATACCACAAATTTTCATTGCGAGCAGGTCCATTATTGTGCAAAGTCCACTTGCGTCGTTTGGTACAAGAGCGTTTAGCATATTATAATAATGGGTTGCTATTCCATAGCCTGCCGATATATGCTCGCCTGTTATATCGCAAATTAGCTCACAGGTGCTTTTTCCATTGTCAAGCACTAAATCTGCGCGCTTATCCTGCCAATTTATAAGATTTGACACGGCAGAGCCGTCCTTATCGACATACACAATTCCGTGCATTTGTCCTGTTATACCGATACTGACAATACCATCATAAGTATCTATTATTTCGTAGAGCAAGTTTTCTGCGCTATCCATGATTACGGACACGCTTTGCTCCGAAAAATCTCCTGATTTTAGATATGAGCTGTGAGGAATGGTGTAGGCTCTTAGCTGTTTTTTGCTTTCAAGGTCATAAACCATGGCACTAATTGTTGTTGTGCCTATATCTATTCCTACGCAAAGCTCTAACCTCGATACAATGCTATTTTTGGCGTTCATTTGCTCTCTCCTTTGAATTTGTCCAAGCTATATAACAAATTTTTAACTCTTTTAACTATTATAGCATTTGTTGGAATAAAAGTAAATATTTTTATACTATTTTTTGTGGTTAAATAAGCATAAAAGGAACACTCTTGCGAGTGTCCCTTTTATGTTATTCTTTTGTGTTATTTTACAACACCGATTACAATTCCTGAGTCTTCAATATAGTTATATTGATTTCCGTCGATTTCGATTGCGTCAAGGGTTTCATATTCGTCATAAGAGAAGTCTTCAACATTTGCATCAACTATTATGAAATCTATTGCGCCACATTCCTCTTTGGAATATTCATAGATATAATATGTGTAGGTCTTGCCTGCCTCAAGGTAAAATGCGATTGCAAAGTTTGATTCAAGTGCATCATCTTTACATACACCACTTATACATTCGGAATCACACCAAAGCTCTGCATAGGTATCAAAATCAGTTACGCTATATACGGTATAGTAGCCACTTACCTCCGGTGTAAATGAGAATTCATAGACATACTCGCCATTACCATATGCATCTACGGGTGTTCCGGAATACAGAGTTGATGTGCGCTTTGTCGAGCAACCTGAGCAGATTGCCTCAAGCTTTGTTGTTTGGTCAACCTTTGTTGCGCTCAACACATAGGTGTGAAGCTCAGCTGTGTCACCCTTGAAGGTGCGCTTGTAAAGCTCCTCAGAGCCAAATGCTACAACAATTGTAGTTTCCATTTCCTCATAGCAAGCGCTATCATTTGCGTCAGCTGCCTTGACTGTGAAGGTCAGGTCACAGCCTGAGCATTCATAAATGTCGCTATCGTCTGTGCTTGGCTGAAGGAGTCCGTCATTACAAAAATACTCATAGCTCTTGCCACATTTACAAGTCATTACATAGAATGAGTGCCCGTCACAAATTTCTTTTGTTACTAGCTCGTTGGAGATATTTGTGTCAACTATTTCGTGATGATATATAGTTTCTACCGAGGTATCGCCACAATCGGAGCACACTCCAATTCTCTCTACGCCATCCTCAGAGCAATCATCTCCTGTTAGGTGGTAGGTGTAATCATAGCTGTGCGATGTGTACCAATAGCTATACTCTTCAAATTCACAAATAACGGTGTCGCCATTATAGGCGGTGTGAGTTGCGTCAAAATATGAATCGCAGCCTTCCTGCACGAGCTTTGATACAACTACATACTTAAGAGTACAATTTGCACAGGTATAGGTTTCTGTTGCAATGGTTTCGCCATCAACATCCTCGGTCTCGCGCTGTTGAACAAATTCGCAGTTGAACTCCCAATCAATATTTGAGATTTTTCCGCACAAGCAAGCTCTTTGAAGAATACTTCCTCCACAGCCCTCGTCGATTTCTACCGATGTTGATACAATCTGTTGGTGAGTTGTGAATTCGGCGATTCTTGAAATCATAGTACACTTAGTGCAACAATCCAGAGTAATTACACCACTTTCACAATTTTCGGTTTCTGTTTTGAAAAGCGCATTTGTAGCATAGCCCTCTCCACAATAATTACATTCAGCAACTGCGCCCTCTACAAATACAATAGGAATCTCGATTTCATCGCTAAAGTTATAGCGACCTACCTTGTAAACATAGGTTTTTCCCGCCTCAAGCTCGTATGAGATTAAGAAGTTAGATGATACTCCACTATCGTCATCATTTATGTATAATAATTCATCTAATTGCTCTGCGTAGGATAGAGTTGCGTAGGTGTCATTGTCAGATGCACTATACATAGTATAGATTCCTGTCTTTGTCGGAGTAAATGTATAGGTTGCGTAATATTCTCCATTTGACTGCATTTCCGCCTTGAGTATTTCTACCTTTTGAGTAATGGCTCTTGAGCAGTCAGAGCAGGTATTGATTAGAGTTATCTTACCATTGTCACAAGAGATATTCTTTGTGTCATTATGGCTTTCGTAGCTAACGGAAGAGCTGTCTGTGAATTTTTCTGTATCGCCTACAAATACCTTTGTTGTTGTAGTTTCTGTTACAATGCATCCGTTTTTAGTTGTCTCTTTAGAAATGACTATCTTAAAGTCACAGCTGTCGCAGGTATATGTTTCTGTATTTTCTGTCTGCTGATAATTGAGATTATAGCTATCAAAGGACATTGAGCTTTCCTTACCACAAGGACATTTAACCATTGAGAATTCATGTGAAGAGCAAATATCAAACGCATCAGCATCTAGCTCATAAATTGTTTGTGTTTGGTGCCAATCAATGTATGACACATCGAAGTATGAATCGCAATTCTTGCATCCCGTAAATACAAACATGCCATCACTGCAAGAGTCTCCGAGGAATTTATATTTTAGAGTGATTTTTTCGTGAGAGTCGGTTATATCCTTTTGAGCAACAACATCGTCTATAATAGTCTCTCCGTTTGCCTCACAGGTTACATTTGCAACATAAACAGAGGTGCATCCCTCGTCGTATTCCCTTTCTACAAGGGTGATTTTAACCTTTTCTCCAGGTGATAGGAGGATCATTGTGGTAACGGAAACGCCATCGACAACTTCTTCATTTCCGCCGGCGAATGAAAATTGCTCCATAGTTTCTTCATCTATTAGCATTCCGGTTTCAGCCTTACATGCACACTCATTAACAATGACTACGCCGGTCAAGCCTTCCTCAAGCTCTGATAGATCATATACCTTTGAATTTAGTGGAAGATGGACTTTTTCATTAGCGGTTTCTGTATAGTCACAATCAGCGCAAGAGATGTTTATTATAATGCCATCCTCACACGAGGTTGCTCCATCCGCCAAGGTTGCGGAATATATCTCGTTATGATCGTCATATTCATAGACATTCTCATTCTTATACAAGGTTGTATCGCCATAGCGCAATTCCGCTGTGCTAATAGATCTACACTTACAATCTTGAGTGCTTTCGGTACGCGTCAAGATTACTACGAGATCACAATCCTCACAGGTATGTGTTTGAATTTCAATCTCTGCACCTGTTATTGGATCGATTTCGGTTGCGTAGTCAGCCATGAGATTACAGTCAAGCTCCCAAAGTGAGTAATCGGTATATTTTTCACAAACAGGACACTGCTCTAAAATGATTTTGCCATTGCAAATGCCCTCACACGCTGTGATATCAAGCTCTACATCCTCGGTTTCTGGGTGGTAGTACGAAACAGTTGCACTATCTATGCCACATTTGTTACACCTTCCAATGAAAGCACAGCCATCCTCACAGCTATCTGCGCCCTGCATCAAGATAAATTCACTCTCCAGATCGTGTCCTACGCTTGGGCCTCTCTCGGTTTGGGAAAGGTCATAAATCAGAGTGTCGTTTTCGTCATAGATTTTAATGTTAGTATTAGCAATTGAATCACATCCTACGGGTGTGAGCCATTTGTCAATTACAATTTTTAGTGAGCAGTCCTCACAGTCAACTGTGGTAATCTCGTGATTTATGCCATCAATCATAGTGTTGGTAGGCTCAGGCAAAACGCCACCATTACAAAAGATTTTAAAGTCATAAAGATATGCATGGTCACATCTTTTGCACTTATCGACATTAATATAATTATAGCAATCGCTATATTTTCTCAAGTCGAGAGGCTGTTCTTCCGAGTTATGAGATTCGTACTCAATTTTAATTAACGCATTGTTCAAAAGAACGGTGTCGCCCTTCTTTACGGTAATTAAGCTTTCAAAAATCTCGTGACAGTCATCTGTTTTTGACTCTTTAATGCTCAAATTAAAGGTTGTTGAGCATACAGGACAGGTAGCGCTTTCAAATTCGTCGCCCAAGTCACAGGTATATGCGAAATAATTTGTATCAACCTCTTGCGCGCCACAAGCCTTACACTCGGTAAATCTTATTGCGCCATCGCACATTCCAACATCCTTGAGCCTTACTGTTGTTGTAGTTTTTTCAGCGTGCTCACACACAGGCTCGGGCTCTGGCTCGGGCTCTGGATTTGGGTTAGGGTTAGGGTTTGGATTAGGATTTGGGTCAGGGTTTGTACCTGAGCCTGTTTCTGTTTCCGTTTCCGTCTCCGTCTCCGTTTCAGTTTCAGTTTCAGTTTCTGTTTCGGTTTCGGTTTCGGTTTTTGTATCCGATTCCGTTTCCTTTTCTGTTTCCTTTTCTGTGCTTGACTCGGAGCTTGATTCAGAGCTTGGCTCTGTGCTTGAGCTTTCCTCGTCATCACCACACGATGTGAGCATAAAAATGCTACACAAGGTGAATATCAAGCAAAGTAAAAGGGCAAATAATCTTTTCTTCATATGATGTCCTCCTATATTGTTTTTCATCATTTTTCAGATTACTCTGTAATTCTATTTTAATATATTTTATTGTCTTTGTCAATGTTTTTCGAACATACGCTATGTTTTTTTATTCAAAAGGGCGCGCCTACATATGTGGCGCGCCCTTGATTTTTATTATACTAGGAGCTCATAGGCTTCGGTGAGCTTATTGCTTTCATAGATGATGGTTTTAACCTCATATTTGCCAAAGGATAGTGGCAAGCGCGCTCCGTTGACCTCAATATATGACTCCACAGCATTTGGTGTATTATTGAGCAAGCGGAAAATTATTGCCTCAGAGCCATATGCCTTTTTCATTGTTGGCATAGCTATTATATCTGTGCCAAGTGACACGCTCAGGCTTCCCTTTGCCTTTGATTTTGCAGGAATTGGGAATATATTGAGCGCATATGGAGCTTGAACAAATTCCATCGCTCTTCTCTCAAGCTGTTCTCTTGGTGCGACGGTGAGCCTAAATGAGTAATTGTTTTCGCCTTGGTCTATCTTTTTAGTAAATCTATCATTCGGAATTAATTGTCTTTCGCCTATTGGGTGGGCGCAATAGGTAACGCCACGCACAAGTGACATATAGAGGCAATTGTTTTCGTAGTGACTACCATAAACGCCACGATTTAGAAGCGCAAGGCACGAGCCCTCTCTGTCATTTGCGACAAATCTATGCGCTACATTTTCTCTTCCGTCCATAAAGAGCTTATCTGTTCCAAACGGGCATTGACCTATAAGCGTGCCCTCTTGTGCTATTGGGAGCTTTAGCTTGATTATTTTATTGATATCGCACATATACAAGGTGACATCAATATCAATATCGTCATTATTTTTGTAGATTTTATAGAGTATTCTTGCGCTTGTTTTATCAAGCTCAAAGAAAGCCTCAATTCCAAGATATATTTCTCCGTCCTCGACGATTTGAACACTCTTCATACCATCGAAAACGCCATTTGGTGCTTGGGATAGGGTGAATTGTCTTTCGTTTTTCCCCATTCTAAGAAGCTGTTCTCTTGCCATGCCCCACGGGTCTGCGTTATCGTCAAGGCTACAAAGTCCAAAGCCCTCTCCTATGTATTCGACTCCGTCAATTTTATACGAGGTGAGAAGTCCTGTTTTTTCGTCTATTTTTACATATTTTCTTCCGTTATCAAATTCAAACGAGGTTGGCGCTTCTGCTTTTGTTGCTTCGACAAAATCAACATATATGCTATAACGAGAGAGCGACAAGGGGGCAAGGTGTGCCTCAAATATGATGCGCTTTCTCCAATCAAGCGTTAGGTTGCTTTCCTCCTTTATTACTTGATATGGAACGGAGCATCCGTTTTCATCCTTAACTGTGATAAATGATGAGATATTTTCGTTCCAGTTTTGATCGGCTAAGGTAAACTCGCACTCCACATTACTGCAAAGCTCATATGGGTGGGGGTTGAAGACAACGACAGGATATTCTCCCTCAGATGATGGTGCTTGAGAGGCTGAGAGTGCAAAATACGCCTTCATCTTAGCGCGCTCTGCCTCGAGCATTCCATGATTTAGATATCTTATGCCTGCGTCCTCTCCGCATTGGATTGATGTGCCCGGGAGAACATCGTGGAACTCTGCGTTTAATAAATCCTCGACAGCGGTTTGTATTTCTGCCTCAGGATATTCGCTAAGCGCACCTGTTGCATATGCAACTGACGCTATCTTTTCAGCCATTGAGATTTCCGCTTCAAGCTGTGCGTGTAGCTTCTTTATGCGATACATAGAGGTGTAACAGCCGGGCATGGAAATACGAAGAGAGTCCTCGACTATGCCATTTGGTGAAATTTCGGCAAAGAATGCCTCGGGATTTGAGTGAATAAATTCTATTTCAGTATCGGTCAAAAGCTGATCTCTTATGTCGCCCAAATCCTTGCGTGATGGTCCGCCACCATGGTTACCGACGCCCCAAAGCGCAACACAGGTTGGGGTGTGTTGAATATTTGCCCTGTCACGAATGACCTTAGCGCTTTTACCAAGCCCTGAGTTGTAGCTACAAACTCTTGTTGCCTTTATTTCGCTTCCGTCAAGGCCTCGCCAAACAAATTGGTCGTTCTCGAGAGCTAGCTCGTGTGGGAAGGGGCGCATGAACATATAGCTATCCTGCCCGCATTTTTTAACGATTTGAACAAGTCCTACTGAGTGACCGAATGGGTCAAAATTTATAGCGGTTGTTGGCACTATTCCAAATTTTTCCTTGAAATATCTTTGTCCCTCTCTTATTTGACGAACAAAGCTTTCACCTGATGGCATATTACAGTCGGGCTGAAGATACCAGCCACCCATTATGTGCCACTTTCCCTGCTTTACAAGCTCTTGAATTCGTGCAAAAAGCTCGGGAGCATATTTCTCGACATATTTATATACTGTTACCTCGTTGTGACAGAATATGTAATCGAACTCGTCGCTGAGCTTAACGGCTGAATAGAAGGTGGAAAGTGTTGCGCTAACACCCTCGGGCCAGTCCCATTGCCATATTGGGTCGATATGTGCGTTACATATCATATGTACGCGTTTTTTACTTTGAGTTTCCATGCTTTTCTCCTCAAATTTACATTTGCTCGAATACAAGTATTCCGTTATTATCTGCGTGAGCACGACTGAAGGTCATCGATCCGGCATAGCCATTTATTACCTTAAATCCTGTAAATACAAGCTCACCATTCCAAAAGGCGCATTTGGGTACGCCTGCGCAAGGAATTATTGGGTCTTGTGGGAGAGCGAAGCCATCAAAGGGCTTATCTGATATCATATAGTAGCCTCTACCACGAAGACTATATACAAGGTAGTATTTTCCGTTATATTTGAAGTAATCGGGGCACTCGGGCTGATCTCCGTTTGGCACGATATAAAATGGCTCGTCGCACTCGCTCCACTCCTCTAAATCCCTTGACACATAGTGAGCAAGACAGCCTTGATTATTGGCTGAAAGGCTTGTGGTTAAGAGCATATGAAAAAGTCCGTCCTCTCCATAAAAGACCTTGGGGTCTCTTGTGCTTGCCTTATCGTATTTATCAGAGATAACAAAGCAAAAGCTCTTATCCTTTATAAAGTGATATCCATCGCTTGACACGCTTCGACTGATAAGCGCAGATTGTCCGTTACCTCGTCTTATTGTGTAGTAGAGATATTCTGTGTCACCGTTTTTTATCCATGAGCCTGTACAGATTGAGCCCTCCTCCTTATCGGTGATTGGCACTGCCATTGGGTGAACTTGCCATGTCTTGAAGTCCTTAGTTGAGATATGCTCCCATTGATGAGCGCCCATTCCCCATTTGCTCTTATGATGGTGTCTATCCTTTAAGTACAAAACATGATATTCGTCATTTCTTCTATATGGCATACAGTCGCCAACAAACACTCCGTCTCCGGGATACCAGCCCTCTGCGCACTCAAAGCTTGAAATCACGCTTGGTAGCTCTGACTCGGTGTGATGGTGTTCCGTTACCTGTATGTCCAAATCAAGCTCGTCACTTAGGCAAAATAGTCTATTGCCTGCGGGCCAATCCTCGTCCATTAGCTTACCATTTATGTATAGCTCTATTCTATAATCCAGCAAAATAAGCTCCACCATATCGCCCTCCCCTATACAAGAGGTTAGGATTAGTGGGCGTTGTTCATAATCGTACCATATTGACACATTGAGAGCGCCCTCGCTTGCTTGAATTTCAAGCGCCCTTTGTCCGTTTTTTTGAGATACCGCATATAGTGGTAGCTTTTCTATTTTAAATGTAATTTTTAGGTCCTGCATAGTAAATCTCCTCATATTTGCTTATACAATTTAAATTGTATCATACGAATTTTTAAAACGCAATATTTATTTGAAATTTTATCCTTAATTATTCTTTTTTTGAATGTTAGTATTAGCTTTTTATTGATTTTATTTGAAAGGATTTCTTGACATAGTTTTCCTATTATGATAAAATAACATTATCACACTCGTTGGGGGTAAATTATGAAGGCAAAGCTTAACATAAATAAAAACGAAATCATAAGCAAGATTGACAGGCGTATTTATGGCTCATTTATTGAGCATCTTGGAAGGGCTGTATATGGTGGAATATATGAGCCGACGCACGATAGCGCTGATGAGCTTGGCTTTAGAGGCGATGTTTTGGAGCTGGTGCGCAATTTAAAGGTTCCAATTGTTCGCTATCCCGGTGGAAACTTCGTGTCAGGCTACAACTGGGAGGACGGAATTGGTGACAAGAGCAAGCGTCCTCGCAAGCTTGATTTGGCTTGGCTATCTGTTGAAACAAACGAGGTAGGCATTGACGATTTTCAAGCTTGGGCTAAAAGAGCTAACACCGATGTTATGATGGCAGTAAATCTCGGCACAAGAGGTCCTGACGAGGCAAGGGCGTTAATTGAGTATTGTAATGGTGAAACAAACACCTATTATGCAAATTTGCGTCGTGAAAACGGATATGAAGAGCCATTTGGTTTTAAGCTTTGGTGTCTTGGAAACGAGATGGACGGAGATTGGCAAATTTGCCATAAAACCGCCGAGGAATATGCAAGGGTGGCAACAGAGACAGCAAAGGTTCTTAGATGGGTTGACCCTTCGATTGAGCTTGTTGCGTGTGGTAGCTCCGACCACCATATGCCAACCTATGGAGAATGGGAGAGCACTGTGCTTGAGCACACCTATGACTACATTGATTATCTATCTCTACACTGCTATTACGGAAACTACAAGGGAACTCCCGATTTTCTTGCAAGAGCTGAGGATATGGATCGCTTTATTAAGGAAACTGCGAGCATATGTGACAAGGAAAGGGCAAGAAGAAATAGCGACAAGGTAATTAATCTCTCCTTTGATGAATGGAATATTTGGTACAGGACAAAGGACGAGGAAAAGACTGCGCCAAGATGGCTTGTTGCTCCCCCGTTACTAGAGGAAAAATTCAACTTTGAGGACGCTTTGCTTGCCGGCTGTATGCTAATAACTCTTCAAAACAACTCTGACAGGGTTAAGATTGCTTGTCTTGCTCAGCTTGTAAATGTTATAGCACCTATTATGACGGAAAATGGTGGTGTGGCGTGGAAGCAAACCATCTTTTATCCATACATGTACGCTTCTCTTTTTGGAAATGGTGTGGCGCTAAGCACTAAGGCAGAGGTTGACGCATATACCTCGGCAGAGGGCTGGAATGTGCCTTATCTTTGCTCCTCGACGATTTTTGACGAGGAAAATGGACGCTTGGTTATATTTGCAGTAAATCGCTCGCTTGATGACAAAATAGAGCTTGATGTGTCGCTAAAAGGCCTTGAGGGCTATACCTTAGCCGAGCATATTGAGCTATACTGTGACGATTTGAAGGCTACCAACAGCAAGGAAGAGCAAAGAGTCGCTCCACGCAAAAAAGAGATTAGCTGTGGCTCATCTATTAGTCTAGAAAAGCACTCATGGAATATGCTTGTTTTTGAAAGAAATAGCTAATTAGTCTAATTTCAATCCAATGCACGAATACTATAAAAAATAAGCACCTAACAAGACACTTCCCTCTTGTTAGGTGCTTTTTGGGTTATAGCAAGTCTTAAATGCTTTTGAGGCTTAGTTTTCGCTATAAATTACGGTAAGGTCGGGGTGTAGCTGAAGAATAGAGGCAGGAACCTCAGGGGTGATTGGACCAAAGAATGCCCTTTCGATAATATCCCTTTTACCCTTACCATTTGCAATTAGCAAAACCTTCTTTGCTGACATAATGCCACCCATACCCATAGTAATTGCTGTTTTAGGAACATCGTCACGAGTTGCAAAGAAGCGTGAATTTGCTTCAATTGTAGAGTCATCGAGGGTCACCTTATGGGT
Organism: Clostridia bacterium; assembly: GCA_017408585.1. Classification (GTDB taxonomy): domain Bacteria; phylum Bacillota; class Clostridia; order Oscillospirales; family CAG-272; genus RGIG2000. The sequence goes on from JAFQUJ010000016.1 coordinate 20,694, forward strand.
TGCCTTTTCAAAATAGGTATCAGGCTCGTTAAAGCCGATATGTCCATCGTAGCCAATTCCCAAGAGCTGAAGGTCAATTCCGCCAAGGCTCGCTATCAATTCATCATAAGCTCTGCACTCTGCATCTATGTCGCTAGCACAGCCATTAGGAACATAAGTATTGCTTATATCAATGTTTATATGCTTGAATAGATTGTTATTCATAAAATAACGATAGCTTTGATCGTGATCGCCATCAAGTCCTACATACTCGTCAAGATTGATAGACTTAACATTTGAAAAATCAACCTCTGACGCCTTGTTTTTTTCGATTATTTTTGCATACGCTCCAAGAGGTGATGAGCCTGTTGCCAAGCCGAGAACGCAATTTGGCTTGATGGCAACCTGACCGCAAATGATGGCAGAGGCGCGAGTGCTAAGCTCCTCATATGTGTTAACTCTGATAAAATTCATAACATTTCTCCTTTGAAAATTAAATTATACTCTTTTTACTATTACCTTGGTGGACTTTACAATACAGTCACATGGATAAACACCACGCAAAGCAGTCAAGGGATAGACAGATGTATTTTTTCCTATTATAGTGCCCGGATTTATAACAGCACCACAGCCTACATCTACGCCATCTGCAAGAATACCACCAATTTTGCGCAAGCCTGTTTCGTAATCGACATCACCATGTATAACTACCGGCTTTCCGTCAGCTTTAAGGTTTGAGCATATTGTTCCTGCACCTGTATGAGCCTTGTTACCTAATATAGAGTCCCCTATATAATTATAATGCGGTATTTGCACTCTGTCAAGTAAAATACAATTTTTTAATTCTGAAGAATTGCCAATTACACAGTCTTCTCCGGTTATAACACCACCTCTTATGAACGCTCCCGGGCGCACCTCAGAGCCTGAGCCTATAATGGTTGGTCCTTCTATTGTAGCAGTGGGATATATTTTAACATTTTCGCCTACAAGCACATTTTCGGCTATAAGAGTATATCCGGTCATGCCACTTTTAATAAGGTCAAGTATATAGTCCTTTATCTTAGGAAGCATTTGCCAAGGATATTCACACAAGTCAAAAAGTGGTACGAGGTGCTCCGGCACTATGGAATATAAATCCTTTGTCCTAACAAGCTTATTCAACGCAGTGTCCTCCCTCATTGATAACTTTTATTATCCTTTCGGTATATTCAACACATTTTTCGTAGGCTTCTGCCTCAACCATAACTCGTATAACAGGCTCTGTTCCACTTTGGCGAATAAGGACTCTGCCTTTTTTGTTTATGAGCCTTTCGATATTTTCAACCTCTCTTTTTACATTTTCGTCCTCGATAACGGCAGATTTATCCCTTACATGTACGCTTTTAAGATACTGGGGATAAAGCTCTATGGGCTCTGCAAGCTTTGAAAGAGTCGCCTTTGAGTCGCACATTTCCTCTACTACCATAATAGCAGTCAATATTCCATCGCCTGTTGTAGCGTATTTTTTCATAATAATATGTCCTGACTGCTCGCCACCGATTGCGTAATCGTTATTTTGCATACATTCATACACAAAGCGATCACCCACAGTAGTTTGAACGCATTTAATGCCTATCTTATCCATGCTTGCAATAAAGCCACTATTTGACATAACAGTCATGACAACCGTGTTGTCATTTAGCATTCCCTTTGCCTTTAATCGCTTGCCGAGAATGTAGATTATAGCATCTCCATCAACTAAATTTCCATTTTCGTCAACTGCAAGGCATCTATCGGCATCGCCATCAAAGGCAAAGCCTACATCAAGGTGCTTTTCCTTAACTAATCTTTGAAGATTTTCAATGTGTGTTGATCCACACCCCTCATTGATGTTAAGTCCGTTAGGCTCGTTTCCAATAACATATGTTTGTGCACCAAGAGCGCTAAATACTGCGTTTGCTATATACCACGAGGCTCCGTTTGCACAGTCAAGTCCTATCTTTAATTTTTTGTAGGAATTTGACGCAATCGAAATTAAATAACCAATATAACGATTTCTGCCCGCTGAATAATCGTGAATACAGCCTATGCTTGCCTTTTGCGCTAATGGAAGGTCATCACCTATCACTCCGAGTGTAGCAAGGTCTCCATCAAGGTATGCTTCAATTAGCGCGGTGGTTTCATCATCAAGCTTTTCTCCGTGTGAGTTTATAACCTTGATACCATTATCAAAATAGGGGTTATGAGAGGCGGTTACCATGATACCACAATCAAATTCGTCTATACGCGTTACATAAGAAACGCTTGGTGTAGTTGTTACATGAAGCATATAAGCATCTGCTCCCGATGCGGTTATTCCTGCGACTATGGAATATTCAAGCATATAGCTTGAGCGACGAGTATCCTTTCCTATTACAATGCGAGGGCGATATCCGGGCTTTGTACAGCCGGACAGCTTTGATGAAAAGTACCAGCCAAGAAACCTTCCTACCTTGTATGCCTGCATAGAGGTAAGGCTTGCGTTTGCCTCGCCACGAAATCCGTCTGTACCAAAATACTTGTTTCTTTTTGGCTTAGTCGATATGCTTGATATGTCTATTTTGTCATACAGAAGCTCATCTGTCGAAACGCCAAAAATCTGTGCGAGCTTGAGCACCTTGTCTATTTGTGGAAGCGCCTGCCCGATTTCCCATTTAGATACAGACTGTCTTGAAACTCCAAGCGCCTCAGCGAGATGCTCTTGAGAGATATCCTTAGATATTCTAAGTCGCATAATTTTTTCACCAATTTTCATATTAAATCTCCTTAAATCATTATTTCGATATAAGATATCGCCACACAGGGTGGGCTTTTTCTAATATACATATTGTAACAAACACAAGCTTCTTTTGCAACCAACTTTGCATTGAAATTTTTGGCAACTAAGGGTTGCTAAAGGGATAATTTTCGAATAAATAACCAAAATTCAACTTAAAATGCAATAAATCCTCCTTTTGTTAGCAACCGTTGGTTGCCTTTCTTTATCGTCTGCTCGCGCACAATAGCGCAAGCCAAGCGCTCCTACACCACCTATTAAATGCTCAAGATTCGATATGGTGACTTACCGAAAAGAAAATCCACCCTAAAATAAAAAATATCTATTGACAAATCAAAGCTTAAGTATTACAATGTATAAGGTTAAAAATTCTACAAAAGGATTGACTTGATTATGGAAATTTTATTTTGCTTATCTATTGCGTTGTTCGCAGGACTGCTCTTATCCAGACTTGCTAAGCTTTTAAAGCTTCCCGCAGTTACAGCCTATCTTGTTGCAGGTGTGCTGATCGGTCCGTTTTGCCTTGGCGCGTTTGGTGTTGAGGGGCTTGGCTTTATCAGTCTTGAAAATGCCGAGGAATATTCGATAATATCAGATGTTGCTCTAGGCTTTATTGCTTTTTCAATTGGTAATGAGTTTAGATTAAAGGAGCTTAAGCATATCGGCAAGCAAGCAACCGTCATTGGTATTCTTCAAGCGATATTTACTACTCTTGTGGTTGATATTGCGCTTATCGCGCTTCACTTCGCAATTCCCGAAACGCTTCCACTTCCCGCTGCTATAATTCTTGGCGCGGTTGCGTCAGCTACTGCTCCTGCGGCGACTCTTATGGTTGTAAAGCAGTACAAGGCTAAGGGCCCTGTAACTAGCACGCTTTTGCCTGTTGTTGCGCTTGATGACGCAGTTGGACTTGTTTTATTTGCTATTTCGTTTGGAATTGCAAGAGCGATTATGGCAGGCGAGGTCAGCTTACTTTCAATCATTTTAGAGCCACTGCTCGAGGTTATCTTATCCCTAGCTCTTGGCGCTATTATGGGTATTATCTTCACATTTATCGAGCGTTTCTTCCATTCAAGATCAAAGCGTCTTGCAGTATCGGTTGCTTTTGTCTTTTTGACTGTTGCGATTTCGATGATTTCGTTTAAAATCGGCTCTGTTCACATTGCCTTCTCATCGCTTCTCAGCTGTATGATGCTTGGAACGATATTCTGCAACATTTGTGATTTCTCAGCCGAGCTTATGGATCGCTTGGATCGTTGGACTGCTCCTATTTATGTATTGTTCTTTGTTCTTAGCGGTGCTGAGCTTAATCTCAGTGTATTTAAGGACTACATGGTTGTAATTATCGGTCTTGTTTACATTATTTTCCGTTGCGCCGGAAAATACTTCGGTGCAAGGCTTAGCGCAAATATTGTAGATGCTGATTCCAATGTTAAAAAATATCTCGGAATTACACTTTTCCCACAGGCAGGCGTTGCACTTGGCATGGCGATGAAGGCGATGACGCTTGGCTCTATTGGAATTATCGTTTCAAACATTGTGCTATTCTCTGTTCTTATCTACGAGATTGTCGGTCCTTTCCTTACAAAGATTTCACTTTCTAAGGCAGGAGAAATCGACCCCGAGAGCAAGACAAGTAACAGAATTAAGCATCACGACAAAACCATTCCTACAACTAAAATTTAATACTTAAAATGAAGAGGGCAACAGATGTTGCTCTCTTTTATGTATTACCAAAAAAATACAAATTTAGTTAATATTTAATTAACACTTGATATTTTATATCATGTGTGATATAATAAAGTGTCTAATTACTTTAAAATATATTGAGCGCCTATGCTTATTGCCTTACGGGTGTGCTCAATTCCCTTATAGAAACAGTTTTTACAGGTATTTGTTATGAAAAATAAAAATTTGAAGGTAAAGGGGCTAGTGCTTTTTGGCTTTATAATTTTATTAGCCTTGCTTTTATTGCTTCTTTTATCCGGTGGAAACCTTGAAATAATTAAAAGTGTATTTATCGTAGATTACACAAATGACCAAATTCAAGACAAGCTAAGCGATCTTGGCTTCCGTGGTTGGATAACGGTTGTTATTTTATCCATGCTCCAGGTGGTTATTCCCTTCCTTCCTGCCGAGCCTGTTCAAGTGCTCGCAGGGCTTGCGTTTGGATTTCCTGTCGGTCTTGCATGCTGTATGATTGGCGTATTCCTTGGAAACACCTTTATATTCATGCTATACAAGCTTTTGGGTGACAAGATTGGGGAATATTTTGTTAAAAATCTGCACTTTGACCTTGAAAAAGCGGCGTGCTCTACTCAGCTCACGCTGATAATATTTATAATGTATTTTCTACCGGCAATTCCATACGGAATGATTTGCTTTTTGGCGGTAAGCATGGAAATGAAATATCCCAGATACATAATTGTAACTATTCTCGGCTCTATCCCCTCCGTTTGTATCGGAGTTGGACTGGGACACATCGCACTTGCGTCCAGCTGGATTGTATCGGTTGCTATTTTTGTGGTTTTGGTTATTATTATCGCAATAATTACGATCAAGAGAAAATTCATTTTTGACAAAATAAATGCGTATCTTGACAAGCCCCCATATTCGTCTAAGACGACAGTTAAAAAATACAAGGCGTCCTCTCTTAATTTGCCATATATAATTTCAAAAATCGTGCTATTCTTTAAAAGAATAAAAGTTAAGTACAAAAACAAGATAGATGGCGAAATTGAGACACCCTGTATCGTTCTTTGTAATCATGGAGCATTTACAGATTTTGTATATGCAGGCACATTACTTCGCAAAAAAGCGCCAAACTTTATTGTTGCAAGGCTTTACTTTTATAAGAAATGGTTTGGCAAGCTTTTAAGGCGCTTTGGTTGCTTCCCTAAGAGTATGTTTACAACTGACCTTGAAAGTGCAAAGAACTGCCTTAGAGTTTTAAAATTTGATGGCGTGCTTGCGATGATGCCGGAGGCTAGGCTATCAACCGTTGGTCGCTTTGAGGACATTCAAGAGGAGACATATGCTTTTCTTAAAAAGGCGGGAGTTACTGTATATTCGATAAAGATGAGCGGTGACTATTTATGTAGCCCAAAATGGGGAAATGGCATGCGCTGTGGCTCTTATGTAGAGGCGGAGCTTGATATTCTCTTTACTAAGAGCGAGCTTTTAGAGCTTTCCGTTCAACAAATCAAGGAGCGCGTTGATAGCAGACTAAGCTATAACGAGCTTGAATGGCTTGACGAGCACCCCGAGCTTGAATATCGTTCAAAGGCCTTGGCCAAGGGTCTTGAAAACATTTTAACAACCTGTCCAGAATGCAACAGTAAATTCACCCTTAGCACTAAGGGACACGATATTTTCTGCGAAAAATGTGGAAAAATAGCAACTCTTGACTCTAGATATTCATTTACTAATGCTACTCCGTTTAAGAACTTTGTAGAATGGTATGATTGGCAATTTGAGGCTCTAAGAGAAAAAATCGAGAGTAACGAGGACTTTTCTATGAGCTCTGAGGTTACTCTTAAAATGCAATCTATTGGTGGTAAGGGGTCACTAAGGGTGGCAGGTCAAGGCGTTTGCACGCTTAATAAAGGTGGTCTTATTTACGAGGGAACTCAGGACTCAGAGAATGTAACGCTCACCTTCCCTATTGACCAAATTTACAGGCTTCTGTTTGGTGCAGGAGAGGATTTTGAGATTTATGTTGGAAAGGAAATATACTATTTTGAGCCGAGCGAAAGACGCTCCTGTGTGGAATGGTATATTGCCTCAATTATTCTTGTTGATAATGCAAAAAGGCTCACTTTGACAAATCAATAATATTATAAGGTGAATTTTATGAGTAATACAAAAACTCAAGTAGACGAAAACGGTGGCAAGGAAAAGGCCCTGGCGACTATTGGTCTTAAATCTTTTTTAACTGTTGTAATTATTCTTGTGTCTGTTCTCATTATTTGTGGAGCGCTTTCGTACCTTGTTCCGCAGGGCTCGTTTGAGCGTGACGAGAATGGCGCTATTATTACTGACTCTTATGTTAGCTCTGAGGTTGACGGAATTGCCATTTGGAGAATTATTACCGCTCCTGTGCGTGTTTTTGCATCAGAGGATGCTCTAACGATTATCATGATAAGCTTATTTTTGCTTATTATGAGTGGTGTGTTTAATCTTCTTGAAAAAACAGGTGGCATAAAGATCTTTATTGGTCGCATCATGTGCCATTTGCGCAACAAGGGTGGCCCTGTTGTTTGCATTACCGTTTTGATTTTCATGCTATTTGGTAGCTTCTTTGGAATGTTTGAGGAGCTTGTAACGCTTTTGCCGATAATTATCATATTTATGCTATCGATGAACATGGACACAATGACCGGTCTTGGTGCGTGTCTGTTAGCATCGTGCTTTGGCTTCTCGGCTGCGATAACTAACCCGTTCTCTGTTGGTCTTGCATCTCAGGTTGGCGGTGTTGCGGTTACCTCAGGCGTATGGCTTCGCATAGTATTCTTCGGCATCACTTATGGCGTGCTTTGTCTGTTTTTGATGCTTCATCTTCGCAAGATTGAGAAAAAGCCCGAGGCGTCGCCTACATATGAGATTGACCTTGAAAAGCGCGCGAGCATGGCAAGCTACACCTATGAAACAAATCCTGAGAACTCAAAGGTGTTCAAGGTATTCTCCGTTTTCTTTGGAGTTCAGATTGTCATTTTAATTCTTATCGCATCTATAAGAGCGGTTTCGGGGCTTGCAATTCCAATTCTTTCGGTTAGCTTCCTTATTGCCGGCATTGTGTGCGGGCTTATCGTTTCAAATGACAAAAAAATAATATTCAAGTACATTTTACAGGGGGCTGTGTCAATGCTTCCCGCAGTTTTGATGATTGCGCTCGCATCGTCTGTCAAGCTTGTTATGACGGAGAGTGGCATAATCGACACAATAATGCACTATGTAATTGAGCTTCTTGCAGGTAAAAATGGCTTTGTTGCAATTTTGCTAATATATCTATTCATTTTATTCCTTCAGCTCTTTATAGGCTCGGCATCGGCAAAGATTATTCTTATAATGCCTATCATTATGCCTATTGCGGTGGCTCTTGGAATTTCGCCCTCTCTTGTCATTTTGGCATATTGCATGGCTGATGGATTTACAGATGTTATTTTGCCTACAAATCCCGTTTTGCTAGTTGGTCTATCAATGGCAAATGTTTCCTATGGAAAGTGGTTTAAGTGGACATGGAAGCTACAAGCTATCGTGTTTGTGATAACAATTGCAGTTCTATTCTTCGGTGTGGCAATTGGATATTAAGATAATTAAAAAGACTCGACAAAAATTGTCGAGTCTTTTTTGTTTTTTATGATTATTTTAGGCGTTTTTAGATTGACATTCCATATAGTATATGATAAAATTAAAATAATAATATTTTTGTTTTTTGAAGGAGAACAAATCATGGAAAATTTAAGCTTTATTCCAAGCTATGACAAGCTTCATCTTTGGGAGCTTTATTTTGAGGATCTTGGCACAGAGTATCGTCAATGCATCGAGGAGGGCCTTGATATTGAGGCGTACAAGGAGCTTTTTGAGGCTGTACAAAAGCTTCCTCGCGGAGAGGAAAAGAAAAGGCTCGCTGATGTTATTTTTGACATTGTTCGTTGTGCAAAAGCAAAAGAGGGCTACAAGTATAACGAGCCATCAACGCTTGACGAGATAAGAGCGCTACGAGCTCCCTATCCTGTTGAAAAAAGAGAGCTTGATGATAATACGCTATATGACAAGGTTCTTGGTGCTTGGGTTGGTAGAATTTGCGGTTGCCTTCTCGGAAAGCCAATTGAGGGCTGTTGGAAGGAGCATATTTGGGAGATGCTAAGGGATAATGGCAATTTCCCTATGACAAGATATATTCACTATAACAAGTTTAGCGACGAGCTGAACGCAAAATATCCTTGGCTAAAGGGCAGATGCTTTGGCGACAAGGTAAGCTATATGCCTTTTGATGACGATACGAACTACATGGTTCTCGGTCAAGAGGTTATAAAAAGATACGGAAGAGATTTTACGCCATATAACATGGCACAGGCGTGGGTTTCGCTTCAACCTAAGGACTCGTATTGCACAGCTGAAAGAGTGGCGTTTATCAACTTTGTAAATGGTATTTTACCTCCCGCATCAGCGCAACATAAGAACCCCTACAGAGAGTGGATTGGCGCGCAAATTCGCGGTGACTATTTTGGCTATATAAACCCTCAAAATCCGGAGCTTGCGTCTGACATGGCATGGAGAGATGCGTCTATTTCTCACATTAAGAATGGTATTTATGGTGAAATGTGGGCATCTGCCATGATTGCGCTTTCGTTCTCGACTGATTGCCTTGAGGACATTATAAAGGGTGGTCTTGCGCAAATTCCTAGCACCTCTCGTCTTTACGAAAGAGTTAACGCTGTTATTGATTGGTACAAGAGTGGCGTTTCGCAAGAGGATTGCTTTAAGAAAATTTACGAGGAATGGGACGACCACAATTTCCACAATTGGTGTCACACAATTTCAAATGCAATGATAGTTACAGCCTCGCTCCTTTATGGTGAGGGTGACTATGGCAAGAGCATTTGCATGGCGGTTCAAGCCGGCTTTGACACGGACTGTAATGGTGCAACCGTTGGCTCTATTGTTGGAATTATCAATGGTGCCGGTGGCATTGACGAGGAATGGACTGCTCCAATAAATGACATGCTTCAAACAACTATATTTGGCTACACAATGGTTAAAATTAGCGATTGCGCTAAAAAAACGCTTGAGCATATCGAAAAATAAAAAGGGGGCATATGCCCTCTTTAAAATAAATTAGGAGAAAAAACAATGACTTTTTTGGAAAGAGCAAGAGAATTAGTTTCAAAAATGACACTTGAGGAGAAGATGGCGCAAATGCGCTATGACGCTCCTGCAATTGAGCGTTTGGGTGTGCCTGCGTATAACTGGTGGAACGAGTGCTTACATGGTGTTGCCCGTCAAGGCTGTGCTACTGTTTTTCCTCAGGCAATTGGACTTGCGTCAAGCTTTAATACAGAGCTCATGCACAAGGTTGCTACCGCCATTTCAGACGAGGCGAGAGCAAAATATAACGAGTTTAAGAGGTTTGGCTCTACTGAGCAATATCAAGGACTTACCTTCTGGTCGCCTAATATAAATATTTTTAGAGATCCCAGATGGGGTCGCGGACACGAAACATATGGTGAGGATCCGCTTCTTACAGGCAAGATGGGTGTTGCGTTTATAAAGGGCTTACAGGGCGAGGGCAAGTACAGAAAGCTTGATGCGACAATCAAGCATTATGCTGTTCACAGTGGTCCTGAAAGCGAGCGTCACAGCTTTGATGCGATTGTATCAGATGCCGACCTTTATGAAACTTATCTTAGCGCATTTAAGTATTGCATTGAGAATGCCGATCCATCGGCTGTTATGGGCGCTTACAATCGTGTAAATGGTGAGGCGTGCTGTGCTAGCAAGAGGCTTCTTGGGGATATTCTCTATGGCGAGCTTGGCTTTAAGGGCTATGTTGTATCGGACTGTGGTGCGATAAGAGATATTCACGCAGGGCATCACATCACCTCGTGTGAGGCGGAGAGTGTTGCGCTTGCGCTAAATAATGGCTGTCAGCTCAATTGTGGCGATGCTTATTTAAGCTTATATGAGGCTTATGAAATGGACCTTATAAGCGAGGAAACGATAACTGAGGCGGTGACAAAGCTATTTGAGGCGCGCTTCCGTCTTGGAATGTTTGATGACGATTGCGAATATGACAATATTCCGTTTGAGGTTGTTGAATGTGATGAGCATACTGCGCTTAATCGCAAGATGGCTCAACAGAGCATTGTTTTACTTAAAAACAATGGCATTTTGCCTCTTGACAAGAGCAAGTATAAAACCATTGCGGTAATTGGACCTAACAGTGACAGATTTAGTGTTTTGATAGGTAACTATAACGGAAATCCTTCTAAATATGTTACTCCTCTTCGCGCTATTCAGGAGGAATTTGACGGCAAGGTCATTTTTTCGGCAGGCTGTCACCCGAGTGACATCGGCTCGTGTATGTGGAGTGGATATCCCTTACGCGAGGGAATAATTTGCGCGAGCAAGGCGGATCTTGTTATTATGTGTATGGGACTGAATCCCGGAATGGAGGGAGAGGAAGGCGACGCATTTAATGGAGATGTGGCGGGTGATAAAAAGGACATTGAGCTTCCTGCGCCACAAAAAAAGCTCTTTGATGAGATTATAAAGCTGGGAAAGCCCGTTATTTTTGTAAATATTAGCGGTAGCTGTATCTCGCTTTGCGAGCAAGACGAAAAATGTGACGCGGTTATTCAATGCTTTTATCCCGGCGCTCAGGGTGGAAATGCGCTGGCAGATATTCTTTTTGGCAAGGTATCACCTAGTGGGCGCTTGCCTGTTACCTTCTATCGCTCAACTGATGACCTTCCACCATTCAGAGATTACAGTATGAAAAATCGCACCTACAAGTTCTTTGAGGGCGATCCACTCTATCCGTTTGGTCATGGTCTTACATATGCTCAAATCGAGGAAAATTGGATAAGTGAAAACGAGGTTGAGCTAACAAACAAAGGCGGAATGGACACATCCTATGCCGTTTTGAAATTCAAGCACGAGCCACACAAGGAGCTACTTGATTTTAAGAAGGTATTTATAAGAGTTGGCGAAAAAATTACTGTTACATTTTAGGAGATACTATGAAGCAGGCTTTTAACCCATATTTACCGCTTAACGAATACACCCCCGATGGTGAGCCTCATATTTTTGGTGACAGAGTGTACATTTACGGCTCTCACGATGCTGAAAACGGCGACCACTTTTGTATGCTTGATTATGTTACATATTCGGCAAGCGTTGACGATCTTACCGATTGGAGATACGAGGGTGTAATTTATAAGGCGTCAAGCGATCCTCTTTATCCAAAATACAAATATATGTTTGCGCCCGATGTGGTTATGGGAAATGACGGAAGATACTATCTTTTCTATTCTCTATCTAACGATTATCCCGATTGCTCTTACATTATGAGTGTGGCTGTTTGCGACACACCCTCGGGCGAATTCAAGTTTCACGGATATGTAAAACGCGAAAACGGTGAGCCCTTAACTGATGGCGTCATTTTTGACCCCGGTGTGATAAATGACAATGGCATTGTTCGTCTTTACTACGGAATGTGGTGGAATTTTGAGCAGGATTTTGATTATGAGGAAGGTCTAAAAAGGCAGATTAGCACATTTAGAAAATCGCGTTCTGAGATTGAGGGTGCGCCAGATGGCGTTATGGGACCCTTTATGGTAGAGCTATGCGATGACATGCTGACGATAAAGAGCGACCCTGTGAGAATATTTCCACGCGATTTTAGAGGAACTAGCTTTGAGGGGCATGAGTTTTTCGAGGCTAGCTCAATGCGAAAAATCGGTGAAAAATATTATTTTGTTTACTCTACCTTTAAGGGTCACGAGCTTGCCTATGCGACAAGTGATTTTCCAAACAGAGATTTTGTCTTTGGCGGTGTCATTGTTTCTAATGGCGATATCGGCTACAAGGGTAGGCGCACAGAGGACCAAATAATGCGTGTTGGAAACAATCACGGAAGCATTATTGAAATAAATGGTGAGTGGTATGTTTTCTATCACAGGCACACAACAAAAACAGAGCTTTCAAGACAGGCGTGTGCTGAAAAAATCACTATCTTGCCTGATGGCTCAATTCCACAGGTTGAAATCACCTCCTGCGGTCTTAATGGTCGCCCTTTACGCACACAGGGTGCGTATCCTGCGATAATTTGCTGTGCATTAACTAACGGTAAATTACACTACGGAGAGTGCAAGGGTGAGAGGCTACCTCACATTATTTGCAAAAATGGTGAGCGGTTTCTTTGTGAGATTGAAAATGGCTCTCTGTTTGGCTACAAGTATTTTGACTTTAAGGGAAAAACCTCTATTGCGATTAAATATCGCTCGGGCGATATTGAGCCATATGGTGCTCTTGAAATTTTGACCGAGGAAGATGGCGAAAGGATTGGTAAAATTGAGATTTCACCATCTATAAATTGGGCAAAAGCCTCAACCTGTGTCGATATTTCGGGAAAAAGTGCTCTCTATTTTAGGTACGAGGGCTCAGGAGCGATTGATGTTATCGAAATTTTATTTGAATAAAACAAAAAAGGATGCGTACGCATCCTTTTTATTTATACTAGGTGGATTGTTGCGATGATTTTGGCGTTTTGCCATTTTTGCTCTGCGCCCTCCTCGTGAGCATAGAGTGCCACCTGATCCTCGAAGGAAAAATCCTTTTCCTTTATAACGCTTTTTACCTCGTATTGAACACTTATATCTTGACATTTGAGCGTTACTCTATCGCCTGCGTCGATAAATCTGATTTCGGGGTAGTCATCTATTATTAGAACCCTTTCGCGCTCTGCTGTGTCTAGCTGTTCTTTTGTTACCTCGATGACATAGTCCTCGCTTATGTCCTCGGGGATAAAGGCATTTGGATCAAAGCGCCTTGAGAGTGGGGGCATTCCGTCTGTGTAGTCGTCCTCGGGATTTGAGCTGATATCCCATCTAAATGCGTAGCGTGAGTAATCCATTGAGCCGTGATGGTCGTATGCTTCTGCCATAAGTCCACCAAAGCCTCTTTGAGAATAGAGGCGCTTTTTGCCATCATTTAAAACGGGGGTGCAGTTCATTGACTCTTGATGATCCCAGCCTGTAAAGGAATAGCCATTTTCTCTTATATCATCTATTATTGCCTGTGTTGCCGCCTCGGTTACCTCTCCGCTTGGCACATCGCTTTCCCATTCGGTCCAGCCTATTACCTTATATTTCATTATAGTCACCTCTCTTTATGCTTCTATTCTATCATTTTTATATCCTAGTGTCAAGAATAATATAAAAGTAAAAAATATATTGACAAACGAGTGTTATATGTGATAAAATACAGTAAATGCGAAGAAAAAGAGGAGTAATGTCCCCTCTTCCTTAAAGAGAGCCGTCGATGGTGGGAGCACGGTAGGTATGGGATATGAAGGTAGCTTTGGAGCTTCATAGGTGAGCTTAGTAGCCTATGGCGTATGTCTGCGTTAAAGATTTTGAGTGCGTATCTTTGATACGAATTCAGGTGGTACCGTGTATTTTTGCACCCTGATTTTTCGGGGGGCTTTTTTATTTTTGCAGAGCAAAAATAAAGTGCGGAATGCACTGCTACACAAGTGCGGAATGCGGATAAGCGACAGTCCAAGAACACGAGCAAAGCGATGTGCGATTGGGTATTGGAGCTTATGCAAGCGACCGAAGGGAGTCGCAATGCGCAATGCGGAATGCGGAATGCGAAGTGAGGAGTGCGGAATTAACGCTCCATAGGAGCGTATCGAGTCCCAGAGGGAATATCGACTACTTACGCCTCGGACGCTCGTCCGTGAGGAATTATTATTTTGTTAAATTTATCTTTTAAGGAGATTTTATTATGAAAGAGCTTGCGAAAACATATTCGCCCTCAGAATTCGAGGAAAGAATTTACAAGAATTGGTGCGATAGGGGCTATTTTACGCCACAAATCGACCATTCAAAGCCACATTATTCTATTGTTATTCCACCGCCAAACATTACAGGTCAGCTCCATATGGGTCACGCCCTTGACAACACTCTTCAGGATATTCTTATCCGTTACAAGAGAATGAATGGCTACTGCACCCTTTGGCTTCCCGGCACTGACCATGCGTCTATTGCAACCGAGGCAAAGATTGTCGAGGCTATGCGAGGCGAGGGCGTTACAAAGGAAGATATTGGTCGTGATGGCTTCCTTACTCGCGCTTGGGCTTGGAAGGAGCAATATGGTGGAAGAATTATCTCTCAGCTTAAAAAGCTAGGCTCGTCCTGTGACTGGTCAAGGGAGCGTTTTACCATGGACGAGGGCTGTTCTCAGGCTGTAAAGGAGGTATTTGTTCGCCTTTACAACAAGGGACTTATATATCGTGGTGAAAGAATTATAAACTGGTGTCCACATTGTCTTACATCAATCTCCGATGCCGAGGTTGAGTACGAGGAGCAGGCAGGTCATTTTTGGCATATCAAGTATCCCTTCACTGATGGTAGTGGTTATCTTGAATTTGCGACAACCCGTCCTGAAACCATGCTGGGTGATACTGCGGTTGCGGTAAATCCTAAGGACGAAAGATACAAGGATTTAATTGGAAAGACTCTTCTTATTCCACTTGTAAATCGTGAAATTCCTGTTATTGCCGACGAATATGTTGAGATGGATTTTGGAACAGGTGTTGTTAAGATTACGCCTGCGCATGACCCTAACGACTTTGAGGTTGGAAAAAGACACAATCTTCCTATTATCAATGTAATGACCGCTGATGCGAAAATCACAGACGATTATCCAGCTTATGCCGGTATGGATCGCTTTGAGGCAAGGCGCGCTATTGTTGCTGATCTTGAAAAGCTCGGCTACCTTATTCGAGTAGAGGATTATGCGCACAATGTTGGTACTTGCTATCGTTGTGGCACGACCGTTGAGCCTAGAGTTTCGCTTCAATGGTTTGTTAAGATGGAACCTTTGGCTAAGCCTGCAATTGAGGCTGTTCGCTCGGGTGAGATTAAGTTCGTTCCTGAGCGCTTTGAAAAGAACTATTTCCACTGGATGGAAAACATTCGTGACTGGTGTATTTCTCGTCAGCTTTGGTGGGGACACAGAATTCCTGCGTTCTACTGTGACGATTGTGGAGAGATTGTTGTAACTAAGGACACAGAGGCTACTTGTCCTAAATGTGGCAAGGCTATGCGTCAAGATCCCGACACGCTTGACACTTGGTTCTCTAGTGCGCTTTGGCCCTTCTCTACTCTCGGTTGGCCAAATGAAACTGAGGATCTAAAGTATTTCTATCCTACAAATACTCTTGTAACAGGCTATGATATTATCACCTTCTGGGTATCAAGAATGATATTCTCAGGTCTTGAATACATGGGTGAAAAGCCATTTGACACAGTTTTAATTCACGGTCTTGTTCGTGATGCACTTGGAAGAAAGATGTCAAAATCGCTTGGAAACGGAATTGACCCTCTTCTAATTATTGAAAAATATGGTGCTGATGCACTTCGCTTTGCACTTGCAACAGGCAACTCCCCCGGAAACGATATGCGCTTCTCCGACGAGAAGATTGAGAGTGCGCGTAACTTTGTAAACAAGCTTTGGAATGCATCGCGCTTTGTTATGATGAATGTTGATATCGACAAGGTAGAGCTTCCATCCTCTGACAAGCTTGGTCTTGCTGACAAGTGGATTTTGAGTCGCCTCAATGCGCTTATCAAGAATGTTCGTACACAGCTTGACGCATTTGAGCTTGGAATTGCGCTTGACGAGCTTTACAAGTTCGTTTGGGATGTATTTTGTAGCTGGTATATTGAGCTTTCGAAGCCTGCATTCATGGCTAAGGGCACAGAGCAAAACAAGGTTTCTCAAAATGTTATTATCTATGTGCTTGAAAGCATCTTGAAGCTCCTACACCCATTTATTCCTTTCATTACAGAGGAAATTTATGGATCTCTTCCTCACTTTGAGGACTGCGAGAGCATTATGATTTCAACATATCCTAGCGCAAGCGACGAGTTTGATTTTGAGGACGAGTGCGAGAAGATGGAAAAAATCATCGCTGTAATTGACGCTATTCGTGCAAGGCGTAGTGAAATGAATGTTCCACCATCAAGAAAGGCAAAGGTATTTATTGCTACCTCTTATAAGAGCGCATTTACGCCTGACACATACGATTTCTTCAAGGCGCTTGCTTCTGCCTCCGAGGTTGAGGTTCTTGACGAATATGATGGCGAAAATTCAGTTCAAATTATCACTCACGCAGGCACAGTTTACATTCCTATGGCTGATATGGTTGATACGGAAAAGGAGCTTGCAAGGCTTAATGGTGAGCTTATTAAGGTTCAAGCGGAGATTGATCGTCTTGTAACTAAGCTTTCAAATCCGGAGTTTGTAAACAAAGCGCCTGAAAGAGTTGTTAATATGGAAAGAGAAAAGCTTGCTAAGTACGAGAGCACAAAGCAAGGAATTCTCGACGCTATTGCATCACTTAAATAATTATAAATGGAGCAAGAAATTCTTGCTCCATTTTATTTTGATATATTTTTGCTTTTAGGGTTGATTTTGTGAAATTTTTGTGCTAATATGCATATGTTATATTATTAATATCATTTAGGAGATTTTATATATGTTAAAGGCTCGCTATTCCAAAAAAGGAATAGTTTTACTTTGCACCATAGCTTATTTTGCAAGCTATTTTTCAAGAAAGACCTTTGCTGTTGTAATGGTTGAAATGCTTGAAAACGGTGTTATCGAAAGAGAGATTGCCGGTGTGGTTGGTACTGCTCTTTTCGTTTTTTACGGAGCAGGACAGCTAATTAGTGGTTATTTAGGAGATAGGATTTCGCCGAGATATCTTATGTTCTCGGGGCTTATGGTATCGGCGCTATGCAATCTGCTTTTACCTCTTGTTCCAAATCAATATCTTATGATACCGATATGGGCTATAAATGGCTTTGCACAGGCGCTTTTGTGGCCACCCATTGTTCGTATCCTCTCTGACAATTTAAGCCACGAAAAATATGTTAGTGCTAGTCTTATTGTAACCTGTGGAGCGCATGTATCGACGATTGTTTTATACATTTTAGCGCCGATTTGCATATCGTTTATGTCGTGGAAGAGTGTATTTTTTATTTCTACTATCTTTTGCGTCGTTGTCGGTGTGATTTTCCTTGTGGCTATGTGCTTTATTTTGAAAAGTGACAAAAGTGAGGAGCTTGAAGAAAAGGCAAGCGTGGAGCACGACTCCGTTCATATTTTTAAGACCTTTTGGGAATCCGGTGTGATTTGGATTTTCATCTGCATTATTGCCATGGGCTTTATGCGCGACGGAATTGAATCGTGGCTTCCTACGCTTTATAGCGAGGCGTTTGGGCGTGATAGCTCGGAGTCAATTTTGGTGTCGGTTGCACTTCCTATATTCTCTATTATCAGTATCTTTGTGGTGAGAACAATTCACAAGGGCAGGGTGTTTAATAACGAGGTAATGGGTAGTGGCATTTTGTTTGGAATTTCTGTTGTTCTTTGTATTCCGCTTGCTATTCTCATAAACACAGAGAGCGCTATTGCAAGAGTGATTTGTCTTGCCTTGGCGGGACTCGTTTGCGCTTGCATGCACGCGTGCAATTTCTTACTTATTTCGTGTGTTCCCGGTCGATTTGCAAAAACGGGTAGAGCATCAACAATTGGTGGCCTTTGCAATGCCTGCACTTATATTGGAGCTGCAAGCTCCATGTATGGAATTGCGCTCGTTTCAAAGCATCTTGGCTGGAGTGCTACTGCTTGCTCATGGATTGGAATTTGCGCTCTTGGAATTATCTTCTGTGTTGTAGCATTTAAAAAATATACTAGGTTTTTACATCATGAATAAAAAATTGCTTGGCATTGCCAAGCAATTTTTGTTATTCTAAGAATTATTTTGAAAGTAGCTTTTCAATACTGGAAAGCTTTACACAGAGTGTAAATAGCTCCGCTGCGGTGATGAGATCACCAATCGATGGGTACGAGGGAGCGATACGGATATTGCTATCGTGTGGGTCTTTACCATAGGGATATGTTGCGCCTGCTCCTGTCATCTCGACGCCTGCCTTTTTGCATCTTGCGACAATGTCCTTAGCACAACCATCAAGCGAGTCAAAGGAGATAAAATATCCACCCTTTGGCTTTGTCCATTCGCCAATTCCAAGTCCACCAAGCTCACGCTCTAGGATTTCGAGCACTGCCTCAAATTTAGGGCGAAGAATGTCGGCATGGCGTTTCATATGAGCCTTAATTCCCGCGATATCACGGAAAAATCTCACATGGCGTAGCTGATTTACCTTATCGTGACCGATTGTTTGAACGGAGAGCTGTTTTTTGATATCAGCTAGGTTATTAAGTGACGATGCGAGCACGCTAACACCGGAGCCCGGGAAGCTGATTTTTGAGGTTGATGCGAACTTATAAACCATGTCGGGATTGCCCGCCTTTTTACATTCCTCAAGAATTTCAATTAGCTCGTCTTGGTCATCATCATAGAGGTGGTGCACTGTATATGCGTTATCCCAATAAATTCTGAAATCGTTTGCCTTAGGCTCAAGCGCTGCGAAGCGTCTTACTGTTTCAGCTGAGTATGAGTAGCCCTGTGGGTTTGAATACTTTGGAACGCACCAAATTCCCTTTATACTCTCGTCCTCGCTAACGAGGCGCTCTACCATGTCCATATCGGGACCGTCGGGAGTCATTGGGATATTTATCATTTCGATGCCGAAATATTCGGTGATTTTAAAGTGTCTATCGTAGCCGGGGACAGGGCAAAGGAACTTGACCTTATCAAGCTTACACCAAGGGGTTGAGCCCATGACACCATGAGTCAT
Organism: Clostridia bacterium; assembly: GCA_017408585.1. Classification (GTDB taxonomy): domain Bacteria; phylum Bacillota; class Clostridia; order Oscillospirales; family CAG-272; genus RGIG2000. The sequence goes on from JAFQUJ010000016.1 coordinate 39,966, forward strand.
TGATCTCGCGATTGTGTCGTACATTACATTAAGGCTTGAGTTTCCGTAAATAATAACATTATCTACGCTAACCTCCATCATATCGGCGAGGAGCACCTTTGCCTCGTGTACGCCGTCGAGAACACCATAGTTTCTGCAATCAGTGCCATCGTCACAGGTGAGATCGTCATCGCTTCCGAGAACATCCATCATCTCCATTGAGAGATTGAGCTGTTCAACACAGGGCTTTCCTCTTGCCATGTTGAGCTTTAGATCCTTTGCTTGATATTCCTTATATTTTGTGCTGAGCTCGATTTTTAGAGCCTCGAGCTCCTCTTTTGTCATTTCACTATATTTCTTCATATTATTCTCCTTAGTGGATCAATTTGAAATATTTTATCACTAACAAACTAAATTTTCAATAGTTTTCTGCTATTTTTTCCAAAATTCTGTAACTTCGCTTAGTAAATCGTTTGCGTTAGTTAAGAATTTGAGGTGCTTCCAATGCTCCGGAATCAAATCGTGATATTCGGGGGTAGCAAAGCGATCATCGATTAAAACGACAACTCCTCGCTCCTCCTCGCTACGAATTACACGGCCGGCGGCTTGGAGAACCTTTATCATTCCGGGGTAGGTATAGGCATAGGCGTATCCGTTTTCACGGGTTTTATCGAAGTATTCCTTGACGATATTCAGCTCTGTGCTAATGGTGGGGAGTCCTACTCCTACGATTATCGCACCGATTAGGCGCTCTCCTCTTAGGTCAATTCCCTCAGAAAAGCTACCACCGAGAACGCAAAAGCCGACTAGCGTGCCTTCCTTTTTGGTGTCGAACGAGTCAAGAAATTCCTTTTTTGCCCTTTCACTCATGCTTTTGCTTTGGGCAGTTATATTTATTTTGGGATAGCGCTTTTGGAACGCCTCCTTCACCTCGGACAGATAGCTATATGATGGGAAATAAACTATATAATTTCCTACCTTTCCGGCAATTGTAGCGCGAATTACATTAGCTACATTCATGGCGCTTTTTTCTCTATCCTCGTATCTTGTGCTAATATTATTTATGCCGAGAAGGCACAAATTATCTCTTTCAAAGGGCGAGGGCAGGTTTAGCGCCTCAGTCCTTTCACAGCCTAAGATGTCGGCAAAGTATTCGGGTGGGGTAAGGGTTGCCGAGAACAGAATTGACGATCTTCCCTTTTTCATGGCTGTATCTAGTAATTTAGACACATCAAGGCACATAAGTCGCAGCTTGACCTCGTCGCCTATCGCCTCAATATACATTGTGAAGCGCTTATCGAAGATCTCGCACACCTTTAGCATATGCTTGACCTCGTAATAAACATCCTTTAGCTCGTCGTCATTTACATCTCTTGAAAAGAGCTTTTCAGCGCCCTTGGTGAAGGAAAGAAATTCGTTTTCGATATCGTCGGGGAGCTGAGTTGTTATATAGAAGCCATAATACTGTCCCTCGTACTCCCTTTTTTCAGCCATTGCAAGCTCATAGAAGGTATCGAATTTCGAGAGAATTCCCTCAATTGCCTCGGAGATGTGTTTGTTATTTGGGTATTTCGCTTGTAGGCTCTTAAAGGTGGAGCGCAAAAGCGTTGACGAGTACATTTCTCTTGCTCTATCGGGCAGGTTGTGCGCCTCGTCGATTAGGAATATATAGCTTGCGTCAGGGGCGGTAAAGTATCGTCTTAGGTAAACCTGTAAATCGAATAGGTAGTTATAGTCACAGACGATTAGCTCACACCACTCGGATAGCTCAAGCGAGAGCTCATATGAGCAGACGCAATATTTTTCTGCGATTTTATCTATTACTTCCTTTGTGTAGGTGCGATAATTTTCAAGCAAATCAAGTAAGGCGACATTTATTTTATCGTAATATGCCTGTGCTCTGGGACAGCTTTTTGGGTCACATTTTCTTGTTTCGTTAGGCTTAAAGGTTGTACAGCATTTATCCTTTGAGCTAATCAAAATCGAGCGAAAATCAGGCAGAGCCTCTCTCATGATTTCGACTGCGTTAAGTGCTGAATAGGCAGTTGTTGCCTTGCCTGTAAAATAGAATATTTTATCGGCATAGCCCTCTCCTATTGATTTGAGCGAGGGATAGAGTGATGCCATTGTTTTTCCTGTTCCTGTTGGGGCTTGTACCATTAGCCTTTTACGAGCCTTGATGGCGCGAAATGCCTCGAGGATAAAGTCCTTTTGTGCGTCACGCACTCCACCCTTAAATGGGAACTTAAGCGCAGAGAGCTGTCTTGTTGCGTCATGAGCACGAGAGGCTATGATTTTTAGGAAGGGAGAAACCATATCGACCATGCTATTAAAATGGAGCTCCGCCTCTTCCCTTGATAGCTCTTGGGCGAAGGTTCTCATTTCATCGTCTCCGTCCTTTATAAACACTAGTCTTGCGTTTATTTTACTTCCGCCTAGATTTCTAAATGCGATGTATGCCGAGGTTATGATAGCGGAGATTGAAATTTCAAGCTCTCCGTTTGAGATATCGTCAAGATTATAGGGGACTGTGTGTATTTTTTCGATGGTGTACGAGCCATCGTCCTCTCGTCTTATTCCCTCAGGATAAGTATAGACATTGATTGTTATCCCCTCATACATTAAGGATACGGAATAGGCATCAGATATGCTTGGCTTTTGTGGCTTCATTTGATGCGACACGATAGCTCCGCCATTTTTGTTTCCGCGCTTGAAGGTGCGATTATCAATATCTCCACCACGCAAGGCGTATGCGCAAAGCTCATATGCGCTAACAAAAACGGTATTTAGTCTTTCGTCATAAATTGCGCTCATGCTATTCCTCCTTAATAGATTTTTTCTTGTCACTTGACAAGCCTTATTTTTTGTAGTATACTTTATTTAATGTAAAAAAACGAGGTATTTTAAATGATTTTAAATCAAAAGCAAACAACTCTCGCTTATAGATGCCCCTGCTGTGGCGGTGTGCCAACCAGCATGGTGGGAGTTTTCTCTCTTAGTGGTAATCTTTTCAAGCTAAAATGTGATTGTGGTGGCAGTGTTATGACTGTTGAAAAAACAAGCGATGGCAAGATGCGTCTTAGCGTTCCTTGTCTTGTTTGCAACTGCTCCCACAGCTATTTAATTTCCAGCTCTGTTTTCTTTGATAGTGATATTTTTGTAATTCCATGCTCTCTTTCGGGCGTTGACATTTGCTTTATTGGCAAAAGTGAAAGCGTTGAGAGGGCGGTTGACGAGTCTAACAGGGAGCTTCTCGCTCTTCTTGGCGAGGAGGATCTCGAGGCACTTAGAAATCAAGAGAGAAATCGTGATGAGCTCTCTGACCCACAGGTGCTTGAAATTGTTAGATATGTCATAAATGAATTAAACGAGGAAAATGCAATTTACTGCAATTGCCCCGAGGGTCACGGTGAATATAACTGTGATATTTATGACGATTATGTTACTGTTAGATGCGTAAAATGTGGAGCAAAGCAGGATATTCCAACCAACAGCACAATAAAGGCGCATGAATTTTTGGAATGTGATAAGCTTATTTTAAAATAAAATGTAACAACCGACAGCATTCGACATAGTATATAACAGAGGGTTGAAGATGCTTCTTTTTACCCTCAAATCCAACAAGGTCAGGTATTACTATGAACAACTGTTTATGTGGTCTTTTTGACAACGAAGTAATTTGGCTTATCATAATTGCAGTCATTCTACTTCAATGCTGCTGTGGCGGAAGATAAATAATACTTTTAAAACACCCACAAGCTAACTTGTGGGTGTTTTTTATTGCTATTATGCGTCTGCGTTTTCGTCATCAGCAGGAGCGTCAGTTGCTACCTCAGCTACCTCTTCTACTACCTCTGCTACTTCCTCAGCAACCTCTTCGACAACCTCTTCTACTGATTCCTCAGCAGGAGCGTCAGCTGTTTGTTCAGCTACCTCTTCCTCAGGAAGAAGAGCACGAATTGAAAGGCTTACCTTTTGCTTTTCGTCGTCGATAGCTACAATCTTAGCCTCAACTACATCGCCAACCTTGATAATGTCATTAACATTTTCAATCTTTTGGTTTGCGATTTGGCTGATGTGGATAAGTCCATCTACACCGGGAACGATTTCTGCGAATACGCCGAAGCTTGTGATACTTACAATCTTAACCTCTGCTACATCGTCAAGAGTGTACTTCTCTGTGAAGATGTTCCAAGGATTTTGATCCTCTGTCTTATAGCCAAGAGAAATCTTTCTTGCGTCCTTATCAAAGGATTTAACGAATACCTTGATAACATCGCCTACACTTACAACCTCGCTTGGATGCTTAATTCTCTTCCATGATAGCTCGGTAATGTGAACGAGTCCATCAAGAACTCCGAGGTCAACAAATGCGCCATATGTAGTGATGCTCTTAACAGGTCCTTCAAGCTCTACGCCCTCCTCGATGCCTGCCCAGAATGCCTCCTCGGCTGCCTTTCTTTCCTCTTTTAGAACTGCCTTGATTGAGCCGATAGCTGAACGCTTGTCCGCCTTAATCTCAACAATCTTGATTTTTTGATTTGTTCCAACAAGAACTGAGAAATCCTTATCTCTGCCAACACCTGTCATAGATGCGGGAACGAATACATCAACGCCATCAACCACTGCGATAAGTCCGCCCTTGGTTGCTCTGGTAATTGTAGCCTCAACTATCTCGCCTGTGCTTGCAAGCTCAACAATCTTTTCCCAATTCTTAACGTCATCAACCGCTTTCTTGGACAAGACTATCTCGCCATCTCTGTCGCTCTTGCTAATAACCTTAGCTTCAATTTCGTCACCGATCTTGAATAGGTCGCAGAGTCTTATGTCGTTATCAGATGTAATTTGGTCGCGCTTTATGCTACCGGTTTGCTTTACACCTAGATCAAGACATATCTCATTTTCTGAGATAGACATTACAATACCCTTGACAATTGCTCCTTTATATATTTTTGGTGTTTCTCTTTCGCTTGCTTCAAAAAGCTCGGCGAAATTTTCTTCCATGATGTTGCTCATAGTTTTTTTAACCTCCTGTATTATATTATCCGGAGTTGAAGCTCCGGCAGTTATCCCTATTGTGTGTGCACCCTTGATTTCATCAAACGGAATATCAAGATGCGTTTGTATCCAAAACGCCCTTTTAGCGTGAGCACAACAAATTTGATATAGCTTTGCGGTATTAGAGCTATCCGTTCCACCGATGACAAGCATTATATCTGTTTTTTGGCTTAGGTGCTGTGCTTCCGTCTGCCTTTTTTCGGTAACACTACATATTGTATCAAAAATTTTTGCGTTTGTACAGTATTTTTTGAGAATTTCTTGACATTTTTTCCATTCTGATAGCTTTTGAGTAGTTTGAGCGACCATTATTACCTCTTTTTCAAGGTAATTTTCTGCTTTTAGGTGCTCCTCAAGCTCGGTAGCAGATGCGAAAATATAGCCATTACCCTCAATATAGCTCTTAATTGAGAGAACCTCGGGGTGATCCTTTTGTCCAATTAGGAAGATTGTTGTGTCTTGCCTTGAGTTTTCTTGCACGATTTTATGTATTTTCTTAACATACGGGCAAGCACTATCGACAATCTTAAAATTACTACACTCGTCGGCATACGCCTCGAGCGTCTTTTCTGTTTCCTTTTCAATTCCGTGTGTCCTTGTAACAAGAGTTACATGTGTTCCTCTCTTTGCGCTTTCAAAAAGAGCCTCCAGCTCGTCCTTTGAGATAACGCGAACTCCTCGCTCCTCAAGGTATTCTATATATTGCTCGTTATGTATCAGCTTTCCCAGTGTGCAAACGATATCGCTAGGAGCTTTTTTTGAGATTAATTCCTCAAGGGCATCAGTTGCTCGTCTAACTCCAAAGCAAAAGCCTGCATGCTCGCTAACTATTATCATTTACTCTCCTCCCACTCTTCACCTAGGGTGCAGAGCTTATCGAAGGCATACTCGGAGATTTTCTTGTATTTTTCCTTTCCGCTAAGCTCGGGGAAGGCAAATTCCTCGGGTGGAATGTAGTCACCGATAATGATGGTGTTGCGATGGAAAAGCTTTAGCTTGTTCTTTTTGTTTTTGATGTAGATTGGAACAATTCCAACGCCTGCACGAGATGCAAGCATACCTATACCGTCCTTAACCTCTGTTTCTCTTGGGTTTTGGTAGGGGCGTCTTGTTCCCTGTGGGAAAATTCCAACACACTCTCCGTTTTTAAGAAGCGAGAGTGTTGTTTTTATTGCGGAAACATCGCCATTTTTTCTATCGACGGGAAATGCGCCCATCGCCTTTACAAACCAATTTACTACGGGGACTTTAAATATTTCCTTTTTTGCCATGTAGCGAATTTGGTTTTTCATTGCGATAACCATTACAACAACATCCATTAGGCTTGTGTGATTTGCGTAAACGATAAAGGGCTTATCAAAGATCTCCTTATCTCGATTTACGACCTTCACGCGATAAAGCAGGGAAAAAAGCTTTCCAAAAAGGAATTTTATGGCTCTATAAAATCGATTGGGCTTTTTTTTAGTTTTTTTTTGAGTCTTTTCCTCGATGATTTCAAGAACTCTTTCTACTGTTTGCTCCTCGTTTAAATCTGAGTTGTCAAGGAATATTGCGTCCTCGGCAGGAATTGCGGGAGCGACAGCTCTTGTTGAGTCATCGGTATCTCTTTTAATGATATCGGCAAGCACGCCTTCGTATGTGCATTCCTCACCCTTAGCGATTAGCTCCTTATATCTGCGCTCTGCTCTTGCCTCGGCAGATGCGACCATAAAGATTTTAACCTCGGCATCGGGAATGATTACTGTGCCAATGTCACGACCATCCATTATTACGCTATTTTCCCTTGCGATTTTTCTTTGAGTTTCCAAAAGGAAGGCTCTAACCTCGGGGATAGCTGAAACAGCTGATGCGTACATTGAGATTTCGCCCGTACGAATTAACGAGCTTACATCCTCGCCATTCAGGATAACGCATTGTGTGCCATCCTTGAACACGAGGTCAAGCTTTATATCGTTTAGCATTGGTATGATTTTTTCGCTATCGTTTTTAGCGACGCCCGCTCTACAAACATAAAGTCCTATTGAGCGATAAAGCGCCCCTGTATCGACATAAACTATTCCAAGTCTTTTTGCGACTGCCTTTGCGACGGTGCTTTTTCCTGCACCGCTTGGGCCATCAAGTGCTATTCTCATAATTAACTCCTAATCTCCCCATGCGCTATGCGTGCCTGCAAGTACGCCTGTGGAAAATGCAATTTGTAAATTATATCCGCCCGTGTAGGCGTGAGTATCGATCATTTCACCGGCAAAGTAAAGACCGCTTATGCGCTTTGCCTGCATGGTTGATGGATTGATTTCGCCAACATCTATTCCACCCGAGGTAATAATAGCCTCTCTTATAGGTCTAAAGCCTTTGATTTCAAAGGTAAGCTCCTTTAAGAGTGCTACGAGCACCTTTCGTTGCTCCTTTGTGATTTCGTTTACCTTTGTGTTGGGTGGGATACCACTACGCCTTACGATATACGGAATGATTTTCGACGGGAGCAGAGCGCCAAGGGAATTTTGAAAATCCTTGTTCTTCTGCTTTGAAAAATCGCCAAGAATTCTCTTATCGAGCTCTTGTATATCGAGCGCCGGCTTGAAATCTATTTTTATGGTATATTTACCTGTCCTCATATTTCTCATATGTGAGGACGCTGACAAAACGAGAGGTCCGGATAATCCAAAGTGTGTAAAGAGCATTTCTCCAAGCTCCGAAAAGACGCATTTTCCGTTGTCATTATCGATAGCGGAAAGAGTCACATTTTTAAGCGAGAGTCCCATCAGCTCGCTTACATTTTCGGTGGTTTCAAGTGGGACAAGCGAGGGGGTGAGCTCCGTCACCTTAAGTCCAAGCGCCCTTGCGAATTTAAATCCATCTCCGTCGCTTCCCGTGGTTGGGTATGAGATGCCACCTGTGGCGCAAATCACAGCATCTAGCTGATATTCTGCGAGCGAGGTTTTAACTCCGTACACCTTGCCATCCTTGACAAGTATCTCGGTTACCCTTTCGTTTTTAATTGTGCATCCTAACCGTAGCATTTCGCCCTTTAAGGCATTGACAATATCCTGCGCCTTATCACTGACAGGGAAAACTCGTCTGCCACGCTCCGTTTTTAGTGGAACGCCGAGCCCCTCGAAAAACGCGATTGTATCCTGTGTATTGAATGCACTAAACGATGCGTATAGGAATTTTGGATTTGCGATAATGTTTTTTAAAAGCTCTGCATTATCACAATTATTTGTGACATTGCATCTGCCCTTGCCTGTTATTGCAAGCTTGCGTCCAACGCTTTGATTCCTTTCAAACACGATTACGCTAGCGCCATTATAGGAAGCATATATTGCAGACATCATGCCCGCCGGTCCTGCACCGATTATGCCGATTTTTCTCTGTTCATATCCGTCCATATGCTTCTCCTTTCCGCATCCTTTATATTTTATCATAAATTTATTATAATGTCAAGAGTATATTATTAAAAGGTCACTACCGAGCTTAGTAGTGACCCTTGATTTAATTAAAGCAATCCCTTTTCTCTTTTGTATTCGATAAATTGCTCATATGTTCCGCTATAATCGATTATTCCGTCCTCACGGAGCTCAATTATTCTGTTTGCTACTGTATTTACAGTTTCATAGTCATGAGATGCCAAGATTATATTGCCCTTAAAATCTCTTAGACCATTATTTACAGCGGTGATGCTTTCGAGGTCGAGATGGTTTGTCGGTTGGTCAAGAAGCAGGAAGTTTGAGCCAAAGAGCATCATTCTTGAGAACATACACCTTTGCTTTTCACCACCCGAGAGGACATTTACCTCCTTGAAGATGCTATCACCCGAGAATAGCATTCTGCCGAGGAAGCCACGAAGATATGTTTCTGTTTGGTCCTTAGAGTATCTACGCATCCAATCAAGTATGCTATCATGGCAATTATCGAAATATGGTGAGTTGTCACGAGGGAAATAGGATCTTGAAATGCTAATGCCCCATTTAAAAGAGCCACCATCTGCCTCAGACTCCTCCATTAGCACCTTGAATAGCTCTGTTACAGCCATTTCATTGCCAAGAAGTGCTATCTTATCGCCCTTTGCAACTGTGAAGGAAACATTCCTAAATAGCGACACACCCTCGAGCGTTTTGCTCAAATCCTTGACTGTTAGAATATCCTTGCCCGCCTCTCTGTCCATATCGAAGCCGATAAACGGATATCTTCTGCTTGATGCGGGAAGCTCCTCAATTGTGAGCTTATCAAGTAGCTTTCTTCTCGAGGTTGCCTGTCTTGATTTTGATTTATTTGCGCTAAAACGAGCGATAAAGGCTTGAAGCTCCTTAATCTTTTCCTCGTTTTTCCTGTTTTGTTGCTTTATCATTCTTTGAATTAGCTGACTGGACTCGTACCAAAACTCGTAGTTGCCGACATACATCTTGATTGCGGTATAGTCGATATCAACAATGCTTGTGCAGACATCGTTTAAAAAGTGACGGTCATGGGATACGACCAAAACCGTTCCAAAATAGTCGCTTAAAAAGTCCTCAAGCCACATAACCGCGTCTATATCAAGACCGTTTGTAGGCTCGTCGAGCAGAATTATATCGGGGTTGCCAAAAAGCGCCTGTGCCAAAAGAACCTTAACCTTTTCGCTTTCCTTTAGGCTTGACATTTGCTCGTACAAGATTTCCTCGCTAAGTCCAAGTCCTTGAATGAGCTTTGAAACCTCACTTTCAGCCTCCCAGCCGTTCATTTCGGCAAATTCCGCCTCAAGCTCCGATGCTTTTATTCCATCCTCGTCGGTGAAGTCAGCCTTTGAATAGAGCTCCTCCTTTTCCTTCATTATGGTATAAAGGCGCTCATTTCCTTGAATTACCGTATCAAGCACTGTGAAGCTATCGTAGGCAAAGTGGTTTTGCTTTAAAACGGACATTCTAACATCACTTGGAATGCTTACATCACCCTTTGTTGGCTCTAATTCGCCACACAGGATGCGCAAAAATGTACTTTTGCCTGCGCCATTTGCTCCGATTACTCCATAGCAGTTGCCGGGAGTGAATTTGAGGTTTACATCCTTAAATAGAATTTGACCGCCAAAGTTAAAGGTCATGTTATTTACTGTTATCATTTTATTCTCCTAGGGTTAATATTTTTTCGACAACTCGCTCACAATTTCGCTTGTCGTGATATTTAAAAAATTCTCTTATCCTGTCAAGATAGAGTGTGTCAATTTGGCAATCGTTCTCGATGCACTTTATTATGGCATTGATTGTGTCATCAAGAGTGTATGCGACATTGCCAAAGCCATTTTTCTCGTAATCAAAGTAGCCCTCGTTATATGTGTGAGCTCCCGAGAAAAAGTGCTCTCTGTCAAATTGAGCATAGATGATTGGCTTTTCAAGATAAGCGAAATCGAACACCGCCGAGGAATAGTCGGTGATAATCAGGCTACTTCTCTTGTAATGGTCATTATAGCTTGTCTCGCAGTCAAGGCGCACATATGGGGGTGTGTCGATAAAATCGCACATTCCTTGCATATTGGGGTGTGGTACAAGGACCATTTTATAGCCATATTTTTGTAACGCATCGGCAATTCGGCTATCGTTTATTATTGCGTTCCAAAACCTTATATACTCGCTGTCTTGGAGCTTATCACTACTTTTCCACTTGCCTGTTGCTATATCAATATTATCGACAAGATATCTGCGCCATGTGGGCATTATTGTAATGATTTTCTCGCCTTGGCTATCAAGACGGTCAAAGCGTGGAAGCCCCGTGAGCCAAAGCTCTCTTTCGGTATAATGGTAGGGGGGAGTGTTTAAAATCGAGTCATATTCGGGCACAGCCGAGGTCACAAAGCCTCGTATATTTTTGTTGTATTTATTTAGCCATGCGCTAAGGTCGTCCTTAATAACTCCGTGTTGAAGGAACACGAAGGGCTTTTGCGTCAAGATATCCTTATAGGGTGCTCCATAATAATCAAATGGGTTTGTCACAAAGTCCTCTGCCTGCGATGAGATTATCACGCTTGATGCAAGGTGAAGAAGCTTGTATTTTAGAGATGCGCGATTTACCACTCTGCCTTGCCTTTTAAGGCGTGAAAAATCCTTGCCCCCTCTTATTGCGAAATAATATTTTGCGCCCTTGAATTTGATTTTATTTAGGTAGTCAAAGAGCGCCTCTCCGTTATCGTCAGCTGAGCTCAGGCGATCACTTATCAGCCAAATCGGCTTTTTACAAAACGCCTTATAAAAACGGGCGAGCTTTCTTGCGATTACCGCCTTGCGCTCGGCAAAGCCGTTTGATTTCCAAAGCTCCTTTTCAAACACATATCGGTGCTTTTTGAGCGCTTTTTTTGTTTTCGGCTCAAAAATCAAGGCGCTTTCGTCATGAGTAAGAATTGCGTTTTTAAGCTCGGCAAAGGAGCTTACATATCCCTTTTCAAGCGGGAAATGCTTGCCAAATTGAACATTATTTGAAATTATTTCTATATCTCTTGTGCAAAGCGCGAAATAGGCGGTCACCTTATGCGTGAAATGGTCGCTTGGGATTTCGTATTCAAGGCAGACGCTTGACACTATTTCCTTGCCTAAAAGGCTTGTTTTGGCTTCATATGTGGTTTGGAGTGCCTGTATGCGTGTTCCACCCACATAAAGCGCACCCTGTGTAATTTTTGGCACATTTACAGGAGCAAGGATGCGTGCGTAAATTTTAATTTTATCGTTTTCCTGCTCGATTATTTCAAGCACATATGGTAGGCTTGAGATGGCAAGCGAGGTTCTTGGGAGAAATATATCGTCATCTTGAAAATCGAACGCCTCGTTATGCTTTTTTGCGATTAGATAATATTTTACGCTCTCGCTCAGACTTGCCGAGTCAAGAATTGTATTATCATCTAGGAGCGAAATTATTTTATAAAGCTCGCTCTCAAAGGCTGCCACTCCCTCGTCGGTTAAGCATTCGGGCTTTTTTTGCGCCCTTATCTTCCACGCAAGGTCATACATTATCGCATTTTGAATGAATTGTGGTATTTTTTTATGCCCTTCAAGTGCGTACTCTATTATTGATTTAAAATAGCCATTAAGATGGTCTAGATACCACGAGCTTTTTTGTGGGGCGGTGGCGATAAGCGACGCCTCGCGCTTACGGTAGTTATAACGCGCCTCATTTACAATTCCGAGGCGTGGTGTGTCGATTAAAACTCGCAAAAGTGCCTCGGCGTCCTCTGAGGTTGCGAGGCTCTTAAAGGTGATTTGTCTTGCGATTTCGCTCTTTATCACGCTTGCTGTGATATGAATTTGGAACACGGGCTCTTTTTCTAAATCTATCACTCTATTTTCGCCATTAAACTTATCGTTTAGAGGGTGTGCGCCCTCTCTTGCGCCAAAGAAAAATATAGGATAGGACACTACGCTTGTTTTCTCGTAATTTTTCTCAAAGAATGCGATTATATCGGTGTAGGTGTTTGGGCTTATAGTATCGTCGGGGTCGAGAAATGCAGTATATTTGCCCTCAACATGAGTTAGAGCCTCGTTTCTTGCGCTTGAAACTCCACCATTTTCCTTTTCGATATAGGTGATGCACTCGGGGTATTTGCCTTGATACTCTCTTATTATCTCGGCGCTATTATCACTTGAGCCATCGTTTACTATGATTAGCTGAATGCTCTCCTTGCCGATGGTTTGAGCAATAACGCTCTCTATCGCCTCGCCAATATACAAGGCGGAATTATATACGGGCATTATTACGGAAATTAGATATTTATGTTGCATATAATCCTCCTTGATGTTTTTTAAGAAAAGTAAACAATAAAAATTTGAGAGGCTACTGTTCCTTTTCACTCTAAAATATTATTTTACCATATTTATTATTTATTGTCAAGTAAGAGAAAAAGCCGACAATGTCGGCTTTTGGTTATAGTAGGTATGTAATTATCAGCTCGACGACTAGGACTGTGCCACAAGCACTGGCAGCAACGGTGAGCAGGCTACGATTGAAATACGATAGCACAAGGGCTACTGCAAATCCACAGATTGCCGAGGCAAGATATGAGGTTGAAGAAAAAATTCCGGGAATTGTCATAACGGACAAAACTGCGTATGGCACATAGTAAAGGAACGAGCGAATGAAGGTGTTCTTTATTTTCTTTCTTACGAGCACCATTGGAAGCATTCTTACAAGGTAGGTCACGCCCGCCATAACGAGTAGGTATAGTAAAAACTTAACGGGCTCAACCATCTAGCTCTACCTCCTCTTCCTGTTCCGGTGGGAGTGGGAAAATGAGTGCGAAGAGCACGCTCGCCACTATTGTACATATGATTATTACAAATCCACTTGAAATATTCTCCTTCAAAAATGGAACATATGAAAAGATACAGCTAAGGGCAATCGCAAAAAGCGAGCAAAGGAGCACGGGGCGTTCCTTTCTTGCGACAGGGGTAACGATTGCGACGAACATTGCGTAAATTGCAATTCCCAGAGCCGAGATTACAATTGCCGGCAAAATATTTCCTGCGACTGCGCCAAGGAGAGTGCCGAGTGTCCAGCCAACAAACGGGGTTAGGGTAATTCCATACATATAATTTCTGCCGACATCCATTCCCTTTGATGAGGAAACTGCGAATACCTCGTCTGTGTTGACAAAGGAAACGAGAAACTTATCGACAAGGCGCATGCTTTTGCCAAATTTTTGGGACAGGGACACGGACATGAGCGCATAGCGAAGATTGATTATTAGCTGAGTTGCGCCAAGCTCCAAGAGTGTACCACCACCAACTATAATGGGCACTCCCGCAAGCTGTCCTGCCGAGGTGACATTGAGCATTGAGATAAGCACCGCTTGCCAAATATCAAGTCCTGAATTTACAGCGGTAATTCCAAACGCAAAGGCAACTGACAAGTATCCTAGGCAGATTGGAAATCCGTCCTTTATGCCTGCCATAAAGCTATTTTGCTCTCTCATATTATCCCCCCCTTTTTCGTTTTCGTTAGATATATTAGCACAAAGCAATCTTTAATTCAAGATAAAAAAGAAAAAAACCGAGAAATTCTCGGTTTTTAGCCTTATTTTAAATAAAATCCGGAGTGCTAAGATATCTCTCTCCGCTATCGGTTAGGAGTGCGACAATCGTTTTTCCCTCGTTTTCGGGGCGAGAGGCGAATTTAACCATAGCGCAAAGAGCTGCGCCTGCTGAGATGCCGACTAAAATTCCCTCGGTGGCAACCAGCTCCTTAGCGTATTTATACGCCTCGCCATCATCTACTGTGATGATTTCGTCATAAATTTCTCGATTTAGGTTTTGGGGCACGAAATTAGCGCCTATTCCTTGGATTTTGTGCGACCCTGTGTAGCCCTTTGACAAAAGCGGAGATGCGCTCGGCTCTACTGCGATTATCTGTACGCTTGGGTTTTTGCTTTTCAAAAATTCGCCCACTCCACTAAGTGTTCCACCTGTTCCCACGCAAGCAACAAATGCGTCTATTTTTCCGTCGGTATCAATCCAAATTTCAGGGCCTGTGGTTGTTTTATGAGCCTCGGGGTTGGCGGGATTATCAAATTGCGAGGGGATAAAGGAGTTTGGAATTTCCCCTAAGAGAGCGATTGCCTTATCTATTGCGCCCTTCATTCCTAGTGCGCCCTCGGTCAAGACAAGCTCTGCGCCATAGGCTCTCATAAGATTTCGTCTTTCAAGTGACATTGAGTCGGGCATTACAATAATGCACCTATATCCCCTTGCTTTTGCAATCATAGCAAGGGCTATACCTGTATTACCCGAGGTTGGCTCAATTATAGTGCCACCTGTGGTTAATTTTCCGCTTTTTTCCGCCTCATTTATCATTGATAGAGCTACTCTATCCTTTGCCGAGCCTGCGGGATTAAACATCTCTAATTTGACAAGCAAGCGAGCGTTTATGCTGTTTGCCTTAACAAAGCTTGAAAGCTCGACAAGCGGTGTGTTACCTATAAGGTCTGTTATCGAATTATAGATTTTCATTATTCTTCTCCAAAATTGATTTTAAAACAGGATAAATTTTTTCCGCCATTCTCATAAATCCGAGGTCGGTCGGGTGACAGCCCTCTACTGTGCAAATTGAGCGATCTGTGTCGCCAAAATAGGTTTCTCCATCTATAAAATACACATTTTTATCACCTTTTGCAAGGGCGTTTTCGTAGGTGCGCTTTACGATTTCTCGACGGATTGTATTTTCCTCGACATCGCCATCAAAATCGGGCTTTGTCATCATAACGATTGGCAATGTCGGATTTGCCTCGCGTATGATTTTGAAAAACGGCTCGTGAGTTGCCTCAAGATACTCGGGCGTGGGGGCGTTATGGTCGTAATCCATTACAAAAATGCTCATATCAAGCTTTTTTATATAGTTTGCCATGGCTTCCTCGCCTCTTGCGTTACCCGACACACCGAGGTTGATATAATCGCTGTCAAGCCACCGTGTAACGAGGGCTGTGTAGCATTTTCCAACAGTTGAAGCGCATCCGCCCTCAGTAATTGACGAGCCATAAAAGACGATTGGCTTCGTATAGGTGTATGGATCTGCGCTCTCTATTGTCGCATCGTCCTCAATTTCGATATCAATATCAAGCACGGGCTCATTTCTTGGGAGCATTAGTGTTATATTTGACATTTTATCGCTCTTTTTTACAATGCCCTCAAATTCAAGTATCCCATAATTGCTAGCATTTATAATAGCAATGCGTGTTTTTTCCTCGAAAACATCAATTCCGCAAGAGCCACTAAGAGGGATTGCCCAGTCGGGATTGTTGCTTTCCACCTTTACCTTGATTTTGATCTCTTTACTATCGGTTTTAAAGCGCACTCTGACACCTGCGCCTGAGAAAATACGCACCCCTGTGTATTCATTTACGGTTTTTGCGACATCGTCATCCATTCTAACAAGGCGATTATTTTTGTTTATAAATGCTCCGTGAATGGTTATGGGAGTTTCCTTAAAATTATATAATTTCATTTTGGGCCTCTTTAATAGATATCTTTTCTAATTCCGTTTGATATAAATTCATCGTTGCGAACAAGTCCTTGTCCAAATCCGGCAGGACGCATATATTTCCACGAAGCATCAATATCGGCGCTTATTTGTCCTATATCTGCTCTTAGGTTTTTTAGTATTTGTCCGTCGGGAGATACTATCATGGTGTTGCCACCACGCTCGGTTGTTCCCATTGAGAACGACGCTCTTGCGATATAGGCATTTGTACGAAATGCGAGAAGCTTATTTTGCGCCTCTATTATATCTGTGCGCTCTCCTCTTTGATATCCCGGTATCACTATGATATCGGGCTTTTGATTTGCGATATATTCAATTTGCTCATTAAAATAAACATCATAGCAGGTCATAAATGCAAATTTTATACCATCAAGTGTGCATATGCAATCGCCATTTCCGTGCTTGACGCCTAGCTTGAGCTCTGATGGGGGCAAATGTATTTTGTCATAGATGAAGGCTACCTCGCCATTTTTATCGAAAAGATATGTGCTGTTTTTGATGTCGCCATTTCTTCTTTCTATTACATTTACGCATACATATGCGCCCTTTTCTTTTGCTTGCCTCGAAGCCTCTTGAAGCATAATCTGCGCGCGAGGGAGAGCCAAAAGCTCGCTCTCAACATCGGAAATCCCGCCTGCGTTCGAGTATTCGGGAAGGACAATTAAATCCCCCTCTGCTTTCTCTAACTCATCAAGAAGGAATTGCGCTATTTTTTCGTCGGGGCGCTCTCCTATATTATAAGGAGGCTGTATTACTGTAATTTTCATTTTAACACCGCCTTTAGTATTGGTAAAAGTGCCTTTGCCATTGAGAAAAAGCCGAGATCGGTGGGGTGACAGTTATCGACCGTTCCGTTATCTTTACAGATCCTCATAAGTGATTTTCCATTGATAAAATAGACATTCTTATCACCTTTTGCAAGGGCGTTTTTATAGGTTGTCCTTATGATTTTCAATCGCTTTTTCTCGTCGGGCGTCAAGGTGTATTTGGGCCTTGACATTATAATTATAGGAAGCTCCTTATGGCGCTCACGAATAGCGTTGAACATTTTCTCGTGCGTTGCCATCAGGTGCTCGACGCTTGGAGAGTTATGGTCATAGTCATAGACGAAGGCTGACATATCAAGCGAGCTTATATAGCTTGCCATTTCGTCCTCTGCCATTGCGTTGCCCGAAAAGCCTAGATTTATGTAATTGACGCTCAACTCTCGTGAAAGGATTGCTTGATAAGACGAGCCCGGGCGCGAGGCACAGCCACCCTGTGTTATAGACGAGCCATAAAAGACGATTGGCTTTTCGATTTTATATGGCGTTGAAGCGCTAAGCGTCGATGCGTCGCTAATACCCACATAAAGCTCGATTACATCGCTATATAGAGGAAAATTAATTACTATTTCGCGCTCTTTTTTCGTGCCTAGCTCGATTACGCCCTCATAGCCGTCTATTATGTCGAATGGAGGCACAAGGGTGTTGACATATTGTTCTTTCTCGTCCCTTACATAGAGGTCAAAGCCACACGAGCCTGCAAGGGCGAAGTGTGACATTTTTCCAATATTTGCCATTTGAGCGTGAATTGCGATATACGGGCTATTGGTTTTAAAGCATACTCTTCCACCTGCTGTGTTTGAGTGTAGCCAATACACGCCATCGCTTACGCTTTTTGCGACACTCTCGGGCATTCTTCTGAATTTTCCGTTTTCGTGGAATATTCCGTAAATTTTAAATGGCTCTTGCCTTACATTATAGAATTTTATATCGCTTTTAGAAATTTTGGTTTCTATTTTGAAATTCTTGTCGATTTGAGAAATATCGCTCATAAAAGCACCTCTTTATTACTAATATAATTATTATATTACAATTTTCAATGCTTTTCAAGGGCTTGAAAACGAAAAACGCACCACATGGTGCGTTTTTTAATTATTTTTGCTCTTCTTTATTATCGATGCTCTCTTTTTTATCAAGCTTTGGGCGCTTTGAAAAACCAAAAATCGAGTAAAATGCCGAGCACACCATACTAATTACAACATATATTGGATAATATTCAAAATAGTAATATGATGCTTTCTTAGAGCCATACACGCTTATAAAGTTCATGTAGTCAACCAAAAGGTGCACTAGTGGAATTACAGCAAGAATTAATGCAGAAATAATTACATAAATTAGTGGAAGAATTACACTATACTCTCCGTTTACGGTAATCTCAATATCGTCTGCCTTTTCTGGAGAAATGTGGAATTTATAGCCACCAAGTGTCCAAACATATGTAAATGCAGAGGTGATTGCGTACATAATAGAAAGCATAGGAATCATAAATGCTTCTACCACATATAAATAGAAAATTATCGGCCAAGAAATTATGTAGATTACTGTTTGAGGAGCGTGTCTTACATCCTTTCCCTCACTATTAACAAGTCCATGAAGAGCCTTTAACGGATCTGTTATAATTTTGTGGAAATACGCCATGCAGAAATACACACCTGCACAAACAAGACTGCAAGCAATCATGGGAAGCATAGCTATTGCTGTTAAAATTGACAGCGCCTTATTCATTGCCTTATACTTTTTAAGCTTGAATGCCTCTCTCATTAGCTTTCTCATACTGTCGATAAGATCGATGTTTAATAAATTATTCATATTTTCGCCTTTCTAATTATTTTTAGGTGAAATAATTATAGTACAAATATTTACTAATGTCAAGAGGTTTCAGTAAAAATGTTTACTATAATTTTAAGTAAATAAATTTACTTGTTATAATCAATATATAAAGGATTGGGAGGTGTTCATTATGTATTCGTATGTAAAGCGAATTCGAGATCTAAGAGAGGATCATGACAAAACTCAAGAGGAAATTGCTGACATTTTGGGAACATCTCAAACTATGTACGCAAGATACGAAAGAGGCGCTAATGAGTTGCCTATTCGCCATCTTATCGCGCTATGCAAGTATTATAATGTTTCAGCCGATTATATTTTAGGGCTTAGCAACAAATAATGTCGTTTTATCTGCACGAAATTTTATTTTTTTCAAAAAAGGGCTTGACAGGTCAAATTTTGTGTGATATAATCATAACGCTTGATAAGCCGATGTGGCGGAATTGGTAGACGCCACGGACTTAAAATCCGTTGGGAAGAAATTCCCGTACCGGTTCGAGTCCGGTTATCGGCACCATTAATATCGCGGGGTGGAGCAGCCTGGTAGCTCGTCGGGCTCATAACCCGAAGGTCGTGTGGTTCAAATCCCGCCCCCGCAACCATGTTATGCATCCAATTTGGATGCCAACCCAAAAAACCCAGATGTCGTAAGGCTTCTGGGCTTTTTTATACCCATTTTTTACAGTGCAATTTTGGTAGATGCCAAACGCCAAAAACGCCGTGTGGATGGGATCTGAACTTAAATAAACGACTTTTCAGGGGAGCTTTTGCGATTCTTTTGTTCGCAAAAATTCTTTTTTCATTGTTTTATTTGTAAACTATTTGTGTTCAAATAATAATTCGGGATAATTACAAAATGCCTTGATTTATTCATAAAAAAGTGATATAATAATAATGCTAAACCAACTTAATATGCTAAAAAGAGCTTTTTTGTTTCCAAGGGGGGTACTATACCCTTTTTTCGGCTTTCTACATATGGATTTGATAAAAATGCAAATCCCGCTTGTAGAAAGCAGATTAGCTCTGTCGTATTCAAGTTGGTTTAGCGACTTGGGGTTTGCGTTTTTTGTGCGTTGGCTCTGGTCAGCGCACTTTTTGATTTTGGGGGTATGACTGTGAAAAAATCTATATGGATAGCGTTAATACTGATGCTTGTTTGCATATTCTCTTTTTTTGCTTGTGATCAGGGGGATACACCGCCTAACAATGATGGAAATAATGATAACAATAATTCTACAGAATGCCAACATACTTTTGGGAATTGGAATACCGTAAAACAAGCCACCTGCAAAGAAGAAGGCTCGCTTATTCGTACTTGTAGTAAATGCTACAAAACAGAGGAGTCTACCATTTCCAAGACCGATACACATATATGGGCTCAAGCAACATGTTCTTCACCAAAGAAGTGTCAATTGTGTGGCACAATAGAGGGGGAGCCTCTTGAACATGATTGGGGAAATCCAACTTGTACGACACCAAGATCTTGTTTGGTTTGTTGGACTGTTGATGAAAAATCTGAAGCATTAGGACATACGTTTGTAAATGGCGAATGTCAGATTTGCGGGGATCAATCCGAAGATTATTTAGCAGATTATGACAAATATTTAATGGCGGCACATCTTTACCAAGCTGTAATAGATTCTGCAAAATTCCCGTCAAGTGTTCGCATTGAAAGAGCATATTATATAAATGATTTGGGAAAAGGATTTCCTGCCGTTAGATTAGAATGTGCGGCGGCAAATTCTATGGGTGGTTATGGTATTCTTTACGGAGTGGTAATACAGTATCCTTCGCAAGGTTATGAAGACAATCCTTATGCAGATCATGTTTATGTATACGAAGATTTATATTGTTTTGAATGCAGCATATATGATAGTTGCCCAGTGCTTAATTATAATGGATATGAGAAGCTCGATATAGAACGTATTATAACGGTTCATAATGAAGATATCAACTTTGATTAAATTTAAAATAATCGATTTAAAGCAACGGTGGTTTGCATCTATTAAGGATGCACATGAAACGGACACCAAAATTCAAAAGCCCTTGATTTTATTGACTTTTTGAGGGTGGCATCTATTAAGGCGGTACAACACAAGATAAACAAAAAACGAACCGCTTTGGTTCGTTTTTTGTTTATCAGCTAAATTTGCACGAGTGCAAGATAAATTGAGTATATCTCAGCTAAATTCCTAACGGAGCTAGATTGGCTTTGCCAGCCATGGTGAGCAAATTTAATTTAGCTGTGTAACAATTTCGCTAATGCGAAGATTTATCGTAGCATTAATTTCGCTATCACGGAGTGATAATTTAGCTATTTACTTAAACTTTGTTGTGTAATATAATTAGGTTCAAATTACAAACAATATGCTCAACCAAACGCAAAGGACACCATTCGGTGTCCTTTTTACTTTGGTTATGAGAGTGAATTGTATTCACGACTTTCTTGGTTATTATAGTATTGATTTTGACAAGCTTTTATGATAAAATATATATAAGAAGACTTAGCGAGGTGATTTTATGAAAAAAAGCTTAAAAGTTGGAATTGTCGCAATGATTATTTCTCTTATTGTGACTCTGGGGCTATGGGCGTTTGGTCTATTTGTTCTTGGCGACATAATTGGCGATCAGTTGGGCGGTGTTATATTTGCGATTTTGTTCTTTGCTGTTCTCTTTTTAATGATTGTTGATTTAATTATTGGTAGCATAATAGATAGAAAATATGCGAACAAAAGCGTTGGGACAATACATCAGCTTATTCGTGAGCGACAGGAGCGCATAAACGAGGATCTTGAAAAATCAACAAGAAAAATCCACGCCATAGCGACGCTATGCAAGGTATTTATTTTCGTTTTGACGCTTTTGTGTCATGCTCTTGCCTTATTTATTGGCGCTATGGGTCCGGAGCCTAGCATTCTTATGGCGTTTATAATTCCTGTGAATTTGAGCATATATGCAAAAATTGCGGTTTCATATTTTAGCTTTGAGCTTCCCGACACATATGTAACTGACGACGAATTTCCTCTTATATATGGGCTTGCTAACAAGGCTATGAAGGAGCTTGGACTCAAGGGACGCCTTTACATCTTTCCAACAAATGATTTTGACGCATCAATTGCACAAATTAACGGTGGGTACATAATTAACCTTGGCACAAGCCTTGCAAGAGCCTCCTACGAGGACGAGCTTTATAGCATATTTTTGCACGAATTCGCACACATGTCGCAATCTACTCCAAAATCTGTTGGCTATCACTTTATTAATCTTATCGAGGGTGAAAACGAGGGCTTTGGATTTTTCAATGTGATTTGGAGCATCTTCTTTGTCGGCTTTATGAAGCTATTCTATTTCGAGCATAATTTTTATAGAGCTCTTGCCTCTGTTCAAATTGAAGCCATGGCTGACTCTATTGTTTTAAGCAAGGGTGATGCGATAGCATATGCTAACGCCTTAGCAAAGGCATCAATACACAATAGGTTTGACAGAGTTTTCTCCGAGTTCTCCTCCGGCATTTTAAACGAGGGTGATACTATTCGTGAGGATATCGCGACGCTATTTTATAACCAATATGCCGACACCTTTGTAAAGGTCAAGGACAAGTGGCTTGTCGAGCTTGAGGTGGAGCTTCAGCCAAGGAATGCCTCTCACCCAATTTACAGGCTTAGACGAGATGCTCTTGGCGTTAGTGCTGACGAGGTAAATCCGAGCTTGCCCGATATCTCCTATGCTCTTGCTCTCGAGGCTGACAGGCTTTTAAGGTGGGCTGACAGCTTAACCCTTGAGCACTTCAAGAATGACTACGAGCAGATACACAAAATACATTATCTTGACCCTCTCAACATTGTAAACGCTTGGGAGGCAAACGAGCGAGCTTGCACAATTGAAGAAAGCGTCGAGATAATTCACGCACTAAGAATGCTTAACAGAAAAAGCGATGCAGAGGAGCTTTGTGACAGAATAATTGCTGAAGCGCCAAATCCAAACGCTTGCGCTCACGCTACATTTTACAAGGCGTACAGGCTTTTATCGAGAGGCGACAACTCCGGAATCGACATTCTTTATGGACTTTGTGACACAAATCAAAACTATGCAGAGGAAGCTCTTAACCTAATTGGTGAATACTGCTGTGCAAAGGGCTTGCAGGAGCGTCTTGACGAATATCGCACAAGAGCGGTTGAAATTATTCAGCGAACGGTTGACGAGCAAGAGTTTTCGACGCTTAGCTACAAGGACAATTTAATTCATGACGATATGCCACAAGAGCTTATTGACAGCCATATAAGCTACATTCTTGGCGTCGGTGAAAATCGTATAAAAGAAATACATCTTGTAAAAAAGGTGACTAGCAAGGGAGATTCGACAAGTATATTCCTAGTAGATTTTCTGCCGAATACTGATTACGAGGCGGTAAATCGAATTATGAACAAGATATTCATTCATTTAGATGCATGCGAGGAGCAATATTCTCTGTTCCTTTTAGATGCGCATTACAGAAGCGTTTTACAAAAGCTAAACACCTGTGTTTACAAGGCTTAGCGAGGTGATTTTATGAAGGTTATTACAGGTCGCAGACCGATTTTTGCCACTAGCTCGATAGTTGCTTCGGGGCTAGCGATTTTGGGCATTATTATTGGCTTTCTTTTGATGACTGTTTTCTCTGTCGATGGCAATTGGGGCTACATTATTTTAGGAGTTTTGGTTATAGCCGGTGGCATCATAGCCGGGGCTGTTGGAATTGTTCTCTCTATTATTGCGCTTATGCGCAAGGAGTCAAAGCGTGTTGCAATAACAGCTATGATTTTATGTATTCCGTTTGTTATTCTTGGAATAGCGTTGCTTATATCTAATTTGATGCGAGGCGGGCTATGAAAATTTTAAGAATTTTGAAGCTGGCACTTTTGTCGCCTTGCATTATTTTACAGATAATTCCCTACGGAATTGTCATAAGCGTTGCCAATGTCGCAAGCTACCATTCTTATTTTGATCTCTCAGCTTGGGAGAGTGGAGTGATTGGCCCATTTTATTGCGCAATTTTATCAATCGCCGTTTTTGGCATGAGCATAGGCTCGTTCTTCTTCAAGCACGCAAGCAAGGGGTACATTTTTGCTATTGAGATTTTGTGCTGGCTATGCGCAATATTCTCTCTTTTTCCAATATTTGTTGACTCCTATACCTTTATCGGTGCGTTGATTTCCGCCCTTTTGGTTTCTGTTGCAGAGATAAGCCATTTAGAGTACAAGTCATTATCGAAAAAATAGTCTTAAAAGCTCCCTTCCGGGAGCTTTTTTTGTTAAAGGTATTGCTTTATTTTAACAATTATGTTAAACTATTTTTATATAAAAATATTAGGAGATCTTTTATGCAAAACAAGTTTAGAAAGGTAAGTAAATATATTTTAGCGCTCGACGAGAGCGCAAGGTATTTAAACCAATGCTCAATTGATAATGTTGAAATTTACAGCTGTGATTACAAATCGGGTCAACAGCTTCCCTCTCTTGAGCTGTTTAAGCCATTTGGAAAGGATGAATTTTGGGGCGAGGGCTGGGACACTCACGCTTGGTTCCATTTTAAGATAAATGTGCCGGAGCACATGAAGGCTGATGACCTTGCTCTTCAGCTACTTATTAAGACTGATTATTGCGATGGCTGGGACCCAAACAATCCTCAATTTTTAATCTACATTGATGGTGTTCTCCGTCAAGGAATGGATATCAACCATCAATATATTGAGCTTGACAAGGACGCTCCAAACGATATTTATCTTTACGCCTACACAGGTGCAAGGGTTGAAAGGTCCAGACTATTTCTTACTCTAAGAAATGTTAGACGCGAGGTTGAAGCGCTTTGGTATGACCTTCGTGTGCCCTTCGAGGTGCTTGAGCTTCTCGACGACAAAACACATGAATACGCATCAATTCTCCATTATCTTTACGAGGCTGTATCTATGCTTGATATGTATGATATCGGCTCGGCTGAGTTTATGGAATCGGTCAAGCGTGCGCGTCAATATATGGCCAACGAGTTTTACGGTAGCTACTGCAAGACTCAGCCTGAAACTGTAATTTGTATCGGTCACACGCACATTGACTGCGCATGGGTTTGGACTCTTAAGCAGACTCGTGAAAAGGTTCAAAGATCCTTCTGCACTGTGCTTGACCTTATGAAAAAGTATCCCGAATACAAGTTTATGTCCTCACAGGCGCATCTTTACAGAGATTTGAAGGAGGAAGCGCCCGAGAAGTTCGAGGAGATTAAGAAAAGAATCGCCGAGGGCCGTTGGGAGTGCGAGGGCGCTATGTGGGTTGAGGCTGACTGTAACCTCTCCTCCGGTGAGAGCCTTGTAAGGCAGGTGCTTTATGGTAAGCGCTTCTTTAAGAATGAGTTTGGCGTTGAGAGTCGCGTGCTTTGGTTACCCGATGTATTTGGCTACTCTGCTGCGCTCCCTCAAATTCTTAAAAAGAGTGGCGTTGATTGGTTTGTTACCTCTAAAATCAGCTGGAACGACACTAATACTATGCCCTATGACACATTTGCTTGGCATGGCATTGACGGCACAGCGATAAATACACATTTCTTGACTGCCCAAAACTACAAGGGTGGTTGGCAAAGAGGCTGTGACTATAATGGTTGCACCTATCCCAACATGATAAAGGGCGCAAGATACAGATATCAGCAAAAGCTTCTTACAAGCGAGGCAATTGACACCTTTGGCTTTGGTGATGGTGGTGGCGGACCTACTATTGAGTATCTTGAATATTACAGGCGTCAGGAAAAGGGTATTCCCGGTATTCCTAACGCAAAAATGGAGTTTGCAGGCGACTTCTTAAGGCGTCTTGAGGGTGCAATTGAGGGAAATAAAAATCTTCCTAAGTGGAAGGGTGAGCTTTATCTTGAATTCCACCGTGGCACATACACCTCTGTTGCAAAGAACAAGAGAAACAATCGTAAGAGCGAGTTTATGTATCTCGATGCTGAGATGCTTGGAACGCTTGGAAAGGAGCTTCTTGGCAAGGAATTTGGCAAGAGCGAGCTTCATCGTGGTTGGGAAATGATTTTGTCAAATCAATTCCACGATATTATTCCCGGCTCGTCAATTGACGAGGTTTACGACCAAAGCGACAAGGATTACGCATGGCTTCAAGCTATTGCCGATGAGCAAATCAACTCTGTACGAGAGGAAATTGCATCTAAGGTTGACGCTCGCGAGGGCTATGTTGTATTCAATCCTCACTCATTCGAGGGCGATGGTGTGGTTAAAATTGATGGCAAGAGCGCTCTTGTTTCGGGCATTGCTCCTAAGGGCTATTCGTGCGTTAAGAGCTACAAGGCTACAAATTCCATTATCGTTACATTTGGTTGCGTTGAAACCAATGTATTGAAGGTTAAATTTGACCAAAGCTGGAATATTATCTCAATTTACGACAAGCTAAACGAGCGCGAGCTACTCAAGGCAGGCGGGCTTGGAAATGCGCTACGAGCTTATGAGGACTACCCTGACAGCTATGATTGTTGGGAGTGGCAGGCGTACGAAACAGACAAATACAAGGTTATAAGCGAGGTTAGCTCCGTTGACATTATTGACGATGGTGCAAGGCTTGGAATTAAGATTGTGCGTCCGTTTATGAAATCTACCATCACTCAAACGATTTGGTTCTATGATGACCTTCTACAAATCGATTTTGATAACGATATTGATTGGCATCAAAATAGCATTATGCTAAAAACTGCGTTTGATGTTGATATTCACACAGACAAGGCAACCTATGACATTCAGTTTGGAAGCATTGAGCGTCCTACTCACATGAACACAAGCTGGGATGCAGCGAAATTCGAGGTTTGCGCACACAAGTGGGCAGATATCTCCGAGGGTGGCTATGGTGTCAGCCTTATTAACGATTGCAAATATGGTCACGACATTCACGATAGCGTAATTATTCTATCTCTTATCAAGTGTGGTATTCACCCATCTAAGAGAAGCGACCATGGCAGACACATCTTTACATATTCTCTTTGTCCTCACGCAAATGCGTTTGCCGGCTGTGACACAATTAAGAAATCGTATTACATTAACTATCCTATGGTTGCGCTTAAAGCAACCGGTAATGGAAGCGTGCCTAGCTCCTACTCTCTTATCAAGCTTAGCGCTGATAATGTAATTTGTGAAACCATAAAAGAGGCAGAGGATACCCTAGATACCGTAATTCGTCTTTACGAGTGTCGCAACATTCGCTCAAGGGTTCAAGTAGAGATTGGCTTCGAGGCATCAAAATGCTATGCCTGTGACCTTCTTGAAAACGAGCTTTACGAGCTTGAGGTTGTAGATGGCAAGGTTAGCCTTGACATTAAGGGCTTTGAAATCGTTACTCTTAAATTTAAAAAATAAGCTATACGCGCAAATGGTTAAAATTTAGTTAAAGTTTTGTAAAAGCTATTGACAAGTCATTCTTATAGTGATACAATATCATACAGTTCAAATTTAAACTGTTCAAGGAGAAACTATAACATGATGACGCCATATGAGCATCTAAGAGTTGTTCAAGTAGCTTACAACAAGGCAACTGAGACTGTTTGCAAAAAATACAAGCTTAAGCACACAGAGTTTGACATTCTTATATATTTAAGCCAATTTCCTGACAAGGCTACTGCTACCGATATTGTAAAAAAGATGGATTTATCGAAATCTCTTGTTTCAATTTCGCTCAGACGCCTAGAGGAGCTTGGATATGTAGAGGGAGAATTTCTTGGCACTAACCATCGTACAATTTATTTGCACTTAACCGATCGTGCAAGTGAGGTTATTGACGATGGAAATAACGCAAGAGCGAAATTTATCACCTCTATGCTTGATGGGCTTGACGAGGACGAGGTTAAAATTCTTGTTGAGCTTCTTACAAAAATCAAGAAAAATATGATGTCATACATAAAAACTATATAACTGCTCGAGGTAACTATGGATACTAATACTCAAACACATGATCAGCCAAAAAAGGCTCACTTGCCGAGAAATAAAAAGCTTTTTTGGATGTTCTACATTCTTTCAATTATCACTCTTGTCCTAGGTATAGCTCTGCTTCCACTTTGGGCCGGCACGGGCGTAATTTGGGAGAGCCTTGGAAACGATTTCTTTAGCATGATTTTGTTCTGCATCATTCTCGTTTATATTTTAGGATTTTTGATAAAGCAAATCATAAAGGAAAAAAAGGTTGCAGTTAAAATTCTTACAGTATTCGAGGCAGGCTTCTTCTTCGCTATTGCGATTGGCTGTATTATGGAGCAATTCGACCTTGTAAGCGTTGTTGGTCCATGCACTATTGCAGGTGCGGCGCTTTGGTCAAGAGGCTTTGTTTACATTGTTAAGGCTTATCTTTGCAAGCATGATGAGAGCGACAAATATCCCCTTTGGATGCTTGTTGTTTCGGTTGGACTTGTAACGCTCGGCTCTATTATGATGACTCAGGAGATATTCTCTGTTGGTCATATTGTTTGGGCTGTGTCTGTTATTTTGATTTTCATTGCAATTATGTTCTTCTTCCTTGGAATTATAAGCAAGCCAAAGATTGACAAGGCTATGAAGCAATATAAGCGCGAGCAAAGAAGGCTTAAAAAGCAAGAAAAGATAACAGCAAGACAGGAAAAAAGAACCTTGAAGGCGGAGGCCAGGGTTAAGCGCATTGAGGAAGAAGAAAATTCTACTCCTGCTCTTCCCGTTCCCACGACAACAGAGTCAGCACCCGAGGCTAGCTCTGATACTAGCGCTGATAGTAACAATTAAAGCACAAAATCCCGACACATGTCGGGATTTTTTGTTTTAATTGGGCTTTATTTTTTGTAGCAAAGGCACGCGCCATAACAGGCGAAGGTGTTAAATTTATAGCAGTCCTTGCATGTGGGGCTGACGGGGGTATGGACTCGCACAGAGTCGAGCCACATAAAGAAATAGTTCTTCAAGTCCGCTATGCTTTCAAAGTCTGTTATGCTTACCTTTAAATCGTCGTAGCAACCAAAGCAACGAGTTGCGCTAAGGTCGGAATAGATGTCAATAATCGGTGAGCAAACCGAGGCTCTGCCCATAAGTAGCGCCTTCTCTGTTGGCGATAGGGCTGGGAGAGTGTCGATAAATGATAGCTCTGCCTCGGTGTAAACGCACTCGGGAATAATATTACAATCGGGACATGGGGCAATTCCGTTTTCCTTTAAAATTTTGTAAAAATTCAGAAGGGTGGGCTTCATTCTATTGAAGTAGGCTATTGCGCCCTCGCTTTTATCTTGGGGGATTGAAACGCTAAATCGAGCCCTTTTAAAGTTATATTTTTTTGCAATTTCGACAAACTCGTCAAAGCTTTGATTTTCCTTATAAATGTTTATACCGAGGGTGATTTGGTTTTTCATTTGCCTTTCGATTAAAAGAGCGATATTTTGGTCGATTTTTTCAAGCGTTGGCTTTCCTATATCCTCGCTTGAATTTAGGTTGATAAGGATTGAGAGCTTACGGCTTGTAAGGCTATCTATGTGCTTATCAATCAGAGCGCCATTTGTGAAAAGATTTATACGGAAAAATCGTGGGTCTTGCGACAAAATGTCAAGGACTGTGTCGATATTTTTATAAATTAGTGGCTCTCCACCAATTAATCCCACCTCGCCATCCGGGGCGATAAAATCAAGGACTCGGTTTAGGTCGTCCATGCTAAAATCAGCGCTTTGCGATTCGGTGAAATCGTGGGCGAAGCAATATGGGCATCTAAGATTACATTTACCTAAAAGAACTATATTTGCCATTTGTTTTCTCCTTTAAATGATAAGTATATTTTAGCATATATAAAAATCGGTTTCAAGTGACTATTGATTTTTCAAGGAAAATATGTTAAAATATTTATATACTTTATGGAGGTGCGCTATGAAATACGCAATTGAAAATGAATTTTTAAGGGCTGAAATCTCCGAGCTTGGTGCGGAGCTTGTTTCGCTTAAGCTAAAGGAAGACGGATGTGAATATATTTGGCAGGGTGATGAAAGGTATTGGACCGGTCATTCGCCTATTATGTTTCCTATTTGTGGAAGATTAATTGATGGTAAATATACATACAGGGGCAACACCTATGAGCTTGGCTGTCATGGCTTTGCAAGGCATAGCGCTTTTGCGCTCACGGGGGCAAAGGCTGATGAGATTACATTGAGCCTTAAATCAAGCGAGGAAACTAAAAGGGTGTATCCTTTTGACTTTGTGCTTAGCATTACCTTTTCTCTTGTTGGCAAGGCTCTAAATGTAAAATACAAGGTTGTAAATACAGATAACAAGGAGCTAATTTTCACAATTGGCGCGCACCCCGCATTCAATGTTCCACTTTCTAGCGGTGAGAGCTTTGAGGACTATTATGTAGAGTTTGACAGGAGCTGTGATGCAACTGTGCTTTCAATGTCGGAGCGTTGCTTCTGTGATGGAAATGACAAATTATACTCACAGGGTGGCACTAAACGCATTCCACTTGACCATTCTCTGTTTAACATTGATGCGATTTTCCTTTATAATACCGCAAAGAAGGCTACTCTTGCCTCCAACAAATCAAAGAAAAGTGTAACACTTACATTTGACCAATTTAAATATCTTGGTCTATGGCACAAGCCAAAGAGCGATGCGCCATACATTTGCATTGAGCCTTGGTGTGGTTGTCCTGACTTCGAGGGAGAGATTGGAGATCTTACTAGCAAGCCAGAGATGATTCGTCTTCCTGTTGGATATTCTTATGCTAATAAGTATAAAATTGAAATAAAATAATTATACAACATCTACACCCATCCACCATCTATGGTGGTCCTTCCCCTCCGTTCAAAGAGGAGACTTTAATGTGTGTCAAAGACAAAAGAAAAACACCTTGAAAAATCAAGGTGTTTTTTGTGTTTTTAATTATTCCTCGTCATTTGTAGGAACGAGTGCATCAAGAGTTGTTGGAGCAAGAACCTTTTCAGCCTGCTCATAGGTTACTGTATAGAGGCTTGCGTCCTCGTAGTCAAGAGTTGATACCTTGCATGAGGTTGTTGTGTCCTGAATGAACTGAACCTCTTCGCCTTCAACATAAGCATACGCTGTGATTACAAGCTCCAGCTGTGTAAGCTCTGTTGTGGTAAAGCCACTAATTGAGAACTTGAAGTTATTATACTCTACGCTCTCTTGCTCTATCATGATAGCGCCCTTCTTGCCTTCTGCCAAATTAACGCTTCCGTCTGCTTTCAAGAAGCGATTGCTTGCTAGGTGGGTTGGGTTTAGCATCAAGATACCGAAGGTGATATCCTTTTCGTTATGGAGATTATATAGGTCAAAGTTGTCCTTATTTACTGTCCAACCGCCTGCAATTGAGCCTGAGCCATCAATTGAGTATCCACCTGTGGTGCTGAAGATTGGATCAAGGTCTATTTTTTCGTTTGCTTGGTTACAGTTTTCTACTTGACAGAAGATTTCGTGCAAGCCTGCGCTTGTAAAGCCCTCTGTGTAGGTTATTATATGCTTTACATTATGATCGTCTGCTACCTTTGCGATAAAGCCCTTACACTGAACGCCCTCTGCCTCGTTGTAGTTCTTGCAGTAGTTATCCTTTGTGCAATCGTAGTTTTCAAACTCGTGCTCGAGCATTGAGTTTGGTGTTTCAATGGCGCTTAGCTCCTTACCGCAGAAGCAGTTTGTTGTTACCTTTTCAAGTGAGTAACAGGTTGCTGGGACAAGATCTGCGAGTCTTGGATCTTCGAGGTGCTTTGCAAGATCAGCTTCAGACGCACAGAATACGGCTGTTCTTGTGTTTGAATAGCTTTCAAAATCCGAGCTTGACTTATCGTTTGCGTTTGCAAAAATAATTTTTTGTGTGCTTCCCCAATATCCTGTGGAAATTGTAGTCATGTCGCCCAAAAATACGATTGTATTTTTAGGTCCGTTCTGGAAGAAATACTGATTTGGCATAGCTGTGAGTTTATCGCCAAATACTAATACATCGTTTAGATTCTTACATTCTCTACATACGCTATTGTTTGAAATGCTCGTAAGGTTTGCAGGGAAATAGTAAATTTCCGGTTTTTCCGGAACATTCTCATATGTAAAGGTTTCGTTTACAAAATACATATTAACGCAATCATCAAAGCTTGCATTTCTTGATCCGCCGCCACCACTTGACCATGTTTCAAGCGACTCCGAAAGGTGTACCGCACCTAAGTTCGTACATCCTGAAAAGTGAGCAACATCGTATAGCGAGGTAAAGCAGTCGGGCATTGAGAATGCTTTAAGATTTTTACAGCCATAGAACATATATGACGGGAAGACTCTCATCGTATTGTTTTCACTAAACTTAAGTGTACACTCCTCAAGTCCTGTTGCATTTTGGAAAATGGCATTTGAAAGACTTGATATAGTATCTGGGAAGGTTATCCACTTCAATGTTGTACCGTTGCTTCCTGCATACTTTGCAACATGAGTGATTCCGGTAGGGATATCGAAGCCCTTTATGTCTGCATAAGTATAAAGATTGCCAGCCTCCTCGGTTTTGCCAAGCTTGCTGTTGATATAGTCAAAATCCATATAAGACTCAAAAGTAGTATTATAGTTTCCTGAGCCTACGGTCGAGGTATCCTTAAACACATAGCTTACAGGACACTTAAAGCCGTCATAGAATTCAACAATTTCGCTATCAATACATTGATATTTGGTTCTTACAGGTGCGTCGGTGTAGGTTGTAACCTCTGCACTAACAGAGATTGCAAGCACAGCGCAAAGTGCAATTACCATTACAAGAGTTAAAAGCAATTTCTTTTTCATATTTTTCTCCTTGTGGGGTCGAGTGGCTCGACACCCATTATATAAATATTATTGTAGCTATATTATATATCATCAAGCATTAATATGTCAAGTCATTTTGCACAAAAATAAAGCCCCCCCCCCCGATTTTTGTGCAAAATGCACAAAATTAAACAAAAAAACACCTTGTAATCAAGGTGTTTTTTGTGTTTTTAATTATTCCTCGTCATTTGTAGGAACGAGTGCGTCAAGAGTTGTTGGAGCAAGAACCTTTTCTGCTTGCTCGTAGGATACTGTGTAGAGGCTTGCGTCCTCGTAGTCAAGAGTTGATACCTTGCATGAGGTTGTTGTGTCTTGAATGAACTGAACCTCTTGTCCTTCAACATACGCATACGCTGTAATTACAAGCTCCAGCTGTGTAAGCTCTGTTGTAGTAAAGCCACTAATTGAGAACTTGAAGTTATTATACTCTACGCTCTCTTGCTCTATCATAATAGCGCCCTTCTTGCCTTCTGCCAAATTAACGCTTCCGTCTGCCTTCAAGAAGCGATTGCTTGCTAGGTGGGTTGGGTTTACCATCAAAATACCGAAGGTAATATCCTTTTCGTTATGGAGATTATATAGGTCAAAGTTATCCTTATTTACTGTCCAACCGCCTGCAATTGAGCCTGAGCCATCAATTGAGTAGCCACCTGTGGTGCTAAAGATTGGATCAAGGTCTATTGATGCGTCAAGCTGTGTGCAGTTTTCGTTTTGGCAGAATATCTTATGCAAGCCCATGCTTGTAAAGCCACTCACATAGGTCACTGTATTCTTTTCGATATGACTAAGTGCCTCGGCCTCGAGTGAAGCTCCACAATGTGCGTAATTCTTGCACTCATTTCCCTTGGTGCAATCAAAATTTTCCTCATACTCGTGATCAAGCATTGTGTTTGGTGTTTCGCCCTCGCTAATCACAGTATTGCAGAAGCAACGGGTTACGCCCTTTTCGTTTGAGTAGCATGTAGCAGGCTCAATAGTTGAATGTTTAGGGCTTGCCATGTGCTTTGAAAGGTCGCTTTCGGAAGCGCAGAATACGGCTGTTCTTGAATTGGTGTAACTTGCAAAATCCGCACTTGATTTGTCGTTAGCGTTTGCAAAAATTATTTTTGAAGTTTTCCAGTTGGTTGTATTTATCTCGGTCATATCTCCAAGGAATACAACCGTGCTTGTAACATTCTTGAAAAGATAGCTACCGCTTGCGGAGGTGATCTGTGTTCCGAACACCAAAACGCTGTTCAAGGAAGTGGCACTTTCAAAGGTGTTTGTGTGAATGGTGTGAAGACTTTCGGGGAAGTAGTAAATATCGGGTTTTGCAGGGGCTGTATCACTTGTAGTAAATGGTTCGCTTACAAAATATACCTTGCTGAGGTTTTGAAAGACTGCGTATCTGTTCGAGCCTGTCTTTTCAAGTATTTGAATGTTTTTCGATAGATAAACGGGACCCAAGCTCGAGCAATCTTTAAAGAAGTTACCCTCACCTGTTATCGTGGTAATGCAGTCGGGAATGCTAAGCGCCTTTAATTTTGAGCAACCAGCGAACATCCAACCGGAAAGGGTTGTAAATTCGGTATCGGCTTCCGTATGCTCAAAAACAACCTCTTCAAGAACTGCTGAGTTTTGAAAACCGGTACTACCAATGGATGTAACGGTGTGGGGGAATGTGATTTTCTTAACCGAGCTCAAGGAGTGGGCAAATTGATCTCCAAGGGTAGTAATTCCCTCCGGAATATCAAGCTCAACAATGTTGTCAATTGTGTAATTCTTTCCCTTTTCCGTAAGGAATGAAAAGTCAAGCACTTTCTTAAGTCCAGCATTTCCGTAGGAGCCCTTATCAACGGTTGCTTGGTCCTTGAAAATATAATGGCTTGGGCAAACAAATCCGTCATCAAACACAACATAGTCGTCAGTTGAGTTGACAAAGGTTGATTTTGCGGGCGCGTCGGGGTAGGTTGTAACCTCTAAAGCCTCGCCATCAACCGTTGTAATCGTTTTTGCACTTACGCAAAGAGCGAAAATCGAGCAAAGTACAATTACCATTACAAGAGTTAAAAGTAATTTCTTTTTCATATTTTTCTCCTTGTGGGGTCGAGTGGCTCGACGCCCATTATAAAATATTACTGTAGTTATATTATATATTACCAAGCATTATATGTCAAGTCATTTTGCACAAAAAATAAAGCCCCCCCCCCGATTTTTGTACAAAATGCACAAAATTAAACAAAAAGCACCTTGAAAAATCAAGGTGCTTTTGTTATTAAGCTACAATTACCATTCCTCACGCCAAGGCTTTGTGATATCCTCTTTAATTTCCGGATATCCGGCGTCCATTGCGATATCCTCGATTATATAGCAAAGCTCCTCGCCCAGCTCGCTTTCAAGCATACAATAATCGGCATTTCTATTGATTTTATTGATAGCGAAAATGAGCTTTTTCATTTGCTTTAAAATCTTCTCCTCGTTACCATTTTTGATTTTATTTACCGCCTTCATATATTTGATAACGAGCTTTCTTAACATCATTACATGACGAGAGCAAAATCCGCAATCATCGTCGGCATTTCTTGCCTCGATTAGTGGATCTACTATTTCATTGTCTATTCTTTTCTTATACTGCTTTATATCCATTTTTTCTCCTGTTATTTGCCTGCCAAAAGTGATAGGGTGATTGCCAAAATCAGCACTCCGACATCGGCAATTACAGCGCCGAGCATTGGAACAAGTCCAAGCGCGGTAAGAGCCAGCATTGACGCCTTAATAGCAAGTGAAATTATTATATTCAAGACTGCTATTCGCTTAGTACGCTTAGCAATTTTAATTACGCGAGCGACCTTTTCTATATCGTCATCCATAATTACCACATCGCTACATTCAATCGCGCTATCAGAGCCAAGCGCTCCCATAGCGATACCGACATCAGCTCTTGCGAGCGAGGGTGTGTCGTTTATTCCATCGCCACAGTATGCGACCATTCCCTTTGAATTTGAAATAAGAAGCTCTAATACTTCCAGCTTTTGCTCCGGGTCAAGTGAATGATAATATTCCTGTGCGCCTGTTGAGCGTGCAATTGCCTTAACCTTGGATTCCTTATCTCCGCTGATTATTATTTTATTTAATATTCCGAGCTTTGTTAGCTTTTCAAACGCGATTTTGGCGTTTGCTTTAACCTCATCACCCAAGCTAATTGAGCCTATATATCTGCCATTTAGTGATACTAAAATATTTCCATGGGCGTCCTCGGGTGCTCCTACAAATGCACGATTTCCCGCCTTGATGTGTCCGAATTTCGAGTCACATTCTATTCCAAAGCCGACGCTTTCGCTATGGTTTTTGCCCTCATCATCTATTACGATATTGAGCTTTGATGCTTCGGAAAGTATAGCTAGCGCAATTGGATGAGTTGACTTTTGCTCTGCAATACAGACATATTTTAGAAGCTCTGTTTTATCAACTCCGGAAATCGGTTCGATTTTAGTTACATGAAGGGTGCTTTTTGTCAGCGTGCCTGTTTTATCAAAAGCGATTGATTTGATTTTACACAGCTTATCAATAACTGATGAGCCCTTGACCAAAGCTCCCTTTTTTGATGCATATGCAATTCCACAAAAATATGAGAGTGGCACAGAAATTACTATTGCACAGGGGCAAGAAACAGCGAGCATTGAGAACGCCTTATATGCCCATGACATAAAGCTATAATTATCAAACAAGGGTGGAATTATAGCTACTAAAAGTGCCAAAATTATTACGATTGGGGTATAGAATTTTGAAAAAACGCTTATGAACTTTTCGCTTTTTGTCTTTCTTTCAAGTGCGTTTTCGGCAATATCTACAATTCTTTGTGCAGCGCTTGCGCCAAGGGGTCTTTTTACCCTTATCTTGAGGGGTGTGTTGCAGTTTAGGTATCCTGCGAGCACCTCGCTACCCTCTCTTACCTCGATTGGAAGGCTTTCTCCTGTGATAACAGAGGTATCTACGCTTCCCACGCTATTTACCACATCACCATCAAGTGGAATACGCTCTCCCGAGAAGACCTCGATTATAGTGCCGACCTCGACGCTTGATGCGTTTACTATTGTACCCTCGACAAGCCTTGCCTTATCGGGACGAATGCTCGCGAGTGTTTCAAGTGAGCGACGAGAGCTATCGGTTGCGACATCCTCGAAAATTTCGCCTGTTGTGTATAATGCCAATACCAGCACCGCCTCGAAGAACTCGCCTATTATCATAGCGCCGAGCGAGGCGACGGTCATTAAAAGCTTTTCGTCAATTTTGCCCTTCTTGAAAAGTGCTTTCAGTGCGTGGAAAATGATTGAATGCGAAATTATTCCGTATGCTACTATATTACAAATGAGTGACATGAGCGACTCATCAAAATGAGCTAGCACGGTTGCCTCTATGAGCAATAAAATTGACAGAAGGATTTTGATTAGTCCTATTTTATGCTCTGCAAAAATTTTTTTCATTTTACTCTACTATGTGCTCCATTCCGCAGTCGATGATTGTTCTAACATGCTCATCTGCGAGTGAGTATATCATTGTTTTGCCTTGTCTTTTTGACTTTACAAGTCCGCTTGTTTTAAGAACTCTTAGCTGATGAGATACAGCTGATTGAGTTATGTCGAGAAATGCTGAAATTTCGCCTACATTCATTTCGCTTTGAGTGAGTGCGCAAAGAATTCTTACTCTTGTGCCGTCACCGAACACCTTATAGAGATCGGCGAGAGCATCGAAGAGCTCATTATTTCTCAAAATGGCGTCCTTGATTTTGATTACATTTTCGTTTTGCATTTTTATGCTCCTTTATATGAATAATTGTTCATATATTCATTATATACTTGATTTTTTTATTTGTCAATAGATTTTTAAAAAAGTATTGAGATTTTTTTACTATTATGATAAAATTAATTTAATGTACTAAATAATATATTTTAGGAGATTTTAATATGCTTAAAAGATCAAAATGGATTTCGTATCCTGTTAATATGGGCTTTGAATGTCCTGTTATTTTCAAAAGCTTCAAGACTGAAAAGGAAATCAAGAGGGCCACTCTTACAATAAGCGCGCGTGGTTGCTATTATGCTACTCTTAACGGGGAAAGAATCGGCAATTTTATTTTTGCGCCGGGTGCTACATCTCTTAAACGAGTTCAGGTGCAAAGCTACGATGTGACCAATATGCTTGGTTTTGACAATACAATCGAGGTAACTCTTTCAAAGGGTTGGTTTCAGGGTAGAATTGACTGGAGAGGCTCTAATGACTATCCAAACGATTACGAGGCGGTTATTGCGGAGCTTTCTGTTACATATAAGGACGGCTCTTGCGAGTCTATTGTAACTGACGAGAGCTGGAGTGCTAGACGAAGCGCTGTTCGTTTTAGCGATTTTTATGATGGTGAGCATTATGATGCTACATTTATTGACGAAAGCATAGTTGGCGTCAAGGTGCAAAATTATGACAATGGTATTTTAGTTCCTCAACAGGGTGAATTTGTTGTTGAGCACGAAAGAATTCGTCCCATTAACATTTTCAAGACACCTAAGGGCGAGCTTGTTATTGACTTTGGTCAAAATCTTACGGGATATTTTGAGATTTTTGTCAACGCCAAGAGTGGTGAGCGTGTTTCCTTCTCCTTTGCGGAGGTACTTGATGTC
Source organism: Clostridia bacterium (assembly GCA_017408585.1). Lineage (GTDB taxonomy): Bacteria > Bacillota > Clostridia > Oscillospirales > CAG-272 > RGIG2000. The sequence goes on from JAFQUJ010000016.1 coordinate 78,110, forward strand.
GAGGGCAATTTCTACACAGAAAACTATCGCTCGGCAAAGGCGGAATTCCTTTACACCTGTTGCGATGGTGAGCAATCGTACAAGCCAAAACTTGCGTTTTGGGGCTATCGCTACATAAGAGTAAACGAGTTTCCTTGCGAGGTAACGCTTGATAGCGTTGTAGCAATCGTTGTTCATTCCGATATTAAGAGAACGGGATATCTTGAATCGTCAAGTCCGCTTCTTAACAAGCTGTTCAAAAATATTATTTGGGGTCAAAAGGGCAACTTCCTTGACATTCCAACCGACTGTCCTCAAAGAGATGAGCGAGAGGGGTGGACCGGTGATGCGCAGGTATTTTGCAGAACCGCATCATACAACTATGATGTTGAAAAATTCTTTGAGAAGTGGCTGACTGATCTTAAAATCGACCAAGGTGATGATGGCGGTGTACCAAGCATCGTTCCTCAATATTGGGGCGACGGCTGGAGTGGCTGTGGCTGGGGTGATGCAAGCACGATTTGCCCTTGGCAAATATATTTAACCTATGGTAACAAGGATATTCTCAGAAAGCAATACAGCTCTATGTGCAAGTGGCTTAAATATATTGCATTAAAATCAAAGAACAGATACCTTTGGACAGGCTGTGAGCATTTTGCAGACTGGCTGGGTCTTGATGCGCCCGCGGGTAGCTACAAGGGCTCATCAAATGATGATTTTCTTGCATCGGCATATTATCTGTACTCTACATCATTGGTAATAAAGGCGGGCAAGGTGCTTGGAAGAAGCGTGCAAAAATATGAGGCGCTTTATGAGAGAATTCTTAAGGCAATAAGGAAAAAATTCAAAAAATACAAAACACAGACAGAGTGTGTTATCGCGCTTCACTTTGGGATTGCTCCCGATAAGGAAAAAACCGCTAAGCAACTCGCTGATATGATTATCGCAAAAGGCACAAGGCTTCAAACAGGCTTCCTAGGCACTCCGTATTTGCTACACGCTCTATCGGATAACGGATATAGTGAGCTTGCGTATGACCTTCTTCTTCAAGAGGCGTTCCCATCGTGGCTCTACTCTGTTAAGCAGGGTGCGACAACAATTTGGGAACACTGGGACGGAGTAAACGAAAAGGGTGAGTTTTGGTCTAAGGATATGAACTCGTTCAACCATTACGCTTATGGTGCTGTGGCTGACTGGGTTTATGGTGTATCGTGTGGCATCAAGACGGTTGACGAATTTCCCGGCTTTGAGAGAATTGTTATTGCTCCTATTCCTACTGACAAGCTAGATTTTATGAGCGCGCAAATTCAAACAAGGCGTGGTCTTGTATCGTCTAAGTGGTTCCACGAGGGTGGCACGATAAGATACGAAATAACAACTCCATCAAGGACTACAATTATCATTGATGGAAAAGAATATAATGTAGAAAAAGGAAGCTATATTTTTTAATGAAAAGAGCTTTAATTGCGATAAGCGGTGGCGTTGACTCCTCTGCTTGCGCGTATTTAATGAAAAACGCAGGATATGAGTGCGTTGGCGTTACGATGAAGCTACATTCAAGTAGCGACTCAATAAATGATGGCTGTGTTACAACACAGGATATAGAGGACGCCAAAAGGGTGTGCGAAACGCTCGAAATTCCCTACCATGTGGTTGATTTTTCGGGCGATTTTGAGAGGCTTGTGATTGAGAGCTTTGTCCGTGCATACGAGCTTGGCGCAACTCCAAATCCTTGCATTGAATGTAACTATCACCTTAAATTTAACAAGCTCTTTGAGCATGGTCGTTCCCTTGGCTATGACTATATTGCCACAGGACACTATGCGAGAATTGAGTATGACGAAAAATATGGGCGCAAGGTGTTAAAGGTGGGGCTTGATGCCTCAAAGGACCAGAGCTATGTTTTATATCGTCTTTCAAAAGAGCAAATTGAGCATACGCTCTTCCCTCTTGGCTCGCTTTCAAAGAGCGAGGTAAGGGAGATTGCGAGGCTTGCATCGCTTGATACGAGCACAAAAAAGGAAAGTCAGGACATTTGCTTTATTCCTGACGGAGATTATGCCACATTTATCGAAAAATACACTAAAAAACGATACACCCCCGGCAATTTTGTCACGCTTGACGGTAAAATTCTAGGTCAGCACAGGGGTATTATTAGATACACGATAGGTCAAGGAAAGGGGCTCGGCTTAGCTCTGCCTCATCGTATGTATGTGTGTGAAAAGCGCCTTGACACAAACGAGGTTGTTATAGGCGATAACGAGGATTTGTTCTCGCGTGAGCTTTGGGCTGATAGCGTTTGTCTTAGTGCGATTGACACAATTGATGCACCGATTAGAGTGCAGGCTAAGGTTAGGTACAAGCATATAGCGCAAAATGCTACTGCAACCCTTGAAAATGGACTTTTACACATTGTGTTTGACGAGCCTCAAAGGGCGATTTGCAAGGGACAGGCTGTCGTTATTTATGATGGTGAGGTTGTCCTTGGTGGTGGCTCGATAATCTAACAAAAAAAGCCGACCTGTGTCGGCTTTGATTATGCTCTTGCTATACAGCTACCACAGGGTGTGTAGCCTCTTTCAATTATAAATTCGATGTCGGTTGTGGTTTCTTTTGAGCTCTCGTCCATGTTTATGGCGTAGGTACAAAATTGAGTGTGATATTTTTTAGTGCTTGTGTTCAAGACAAACTCGTATCCGTCTGGCTCGCTTGAGCTTTCAAGTGGTATTTCGGTTTTGTTTTCAAGCTCTGTGCTATTATCACATGAAGCAAAGGTGAAAACGCATACAAGTGCGAGCAAAAGTGCTACAATTCTTCTCATAAATCCCCCTTAATCGACAAATTTAACTATATTTTACCACATAACAAAAGGAATTTCAATATGGAAAAGCAAAAGCTTGAAAGAATTAATTTTTTGGCAAGGAAGGCACGCGAGGAAGGTCTTACCGACGAGGAAAAGGCTGAGCAAGCTCTGTTAAGGGCGGAGTATGTGGCTGGATTTCGCGCTTCTCTTCGTGGAACGCTTGACAACACATACATTCAAAATCCTGACGGAACTAAGGTGAAGGTTGAAAAGAAAAAACCTTAATTTTATCTTAAAAATTGATTTTTAGCGCAAAAAAAGCTCCGATTTTCGGAGCTTTTTTGTTGCTTTATTCGTCCTCGGGGACACCCTTTAGAGCCTCGAGCTGAGCCTTTATCATCATGTCCTTGACCTTCATAAGACGGGTACGATTTCCTCTTTCATTTTCCTCCAGCTTCATGGCGATTACCTTGATTGCCCTTTCGTATTGAGGAATCATTATATATTCAAGAGCGTTTACTCTGCGCCTTGTTTTTTCGATTTCGTCGCATAGAAGAAGGGAGGTTTTTTCAAGCTCTGCCAGCCTTACCATGTCGCCTAGCATTGAGCTTAGCTTGGATAAAGCGTCGTCGAGCTCTCCTGTGGTGAAGGCATAGCCATAGTTTGCGCCGTTTTCGCTTGACGCATCAAAATGAAATTCGGGAACGGTGACGCTCATTATATTTCTATAACTGATTTTCAGCTCGCCCTCAGTCCTTGGAAGCATTAGCGCCTCCTGCATCATTTTCTTATCAGTTAGAGCGCTTGCACTTTCAAAGCCTGTATTATAGGCACGAAATGCCTCGGCAACCTTGCGTCTTAGCTCCTTTGCCTGTTTTACTACCTCGAGGAATTGTCGCATCAGCTCATCACGCTTATCCTTTAAAAGCTTATGCCCTCTGCGTGCAACGCTTAGGCGTGATTTTAGCTTTTTTAGCTCCATTCTGGTGGGGTTTACCTTAATCTCCGCCATAGGCTACTCCTTTCTAGTAGTTAACTTTCGCTCCAATACTTATCAAGAATTTTGGGCTTTATTCTCTTCATTTCGCTTCTTGGCAATATTTTAAGAAGCTCCCAGCCGATGTCAAGCGTTTGCTCGATTGTGCGGTTTTCGTAAAAGCCTTGATTTATATATTTTGCCTCAAATTCGTCGGCAAATCTTGCGTATAGTCTATCGAGTGGCGTTAGAGCGTCCTCGCCTAAAACGACCATTAGCTCCTTTGCCTCCTTGCCTCTTGCGTATGATGAGAACAACTGATTCATAACGCCTGAGTGGTCCTCACGAGTCTTGCCCTCTCCTATTCCCTTATCCTTTAGACGAGAGAGTGATGGCAAAACATCAACAGGTGGCATATAGCCCTTTCTGTACATTTCGCGAGAGAGGATAATCTGTCCCTCGGTGATATAGCCTGTAAGGTCGGGGATCGGGTGAGTTTTATCGTCCTCGGGCATGGTTAGAATTGGAATCATTGTAACGCTACCCTCACTACCTGTCTTTCTTCCCGCTCTTTCGTACATTGTTGCAAGGTCGGTATAGAGATATCCGGGATAGCCTCGTCTGCCCGGCACTTCCTTTCTTGCGGCGGACACCTCACGAAGTGCCTCGGCGTAGTTTGTAATATCAGTCATGATTACAAGCACATGCATATTGCACTCAAATGCGAGATATTCTGCACAGGTGAGCGCCATACGGGGCGTTGTAATTCTTTCAATTGCAGGGTCTGATGCTAGATTTACGAACAGAACGGTTCTATCAATTGCACCGGTCTTTTTGAAGTCGGAGATAAAGAAATCCGCCTCCTCGTAGGTAATACCTATTGCGGCAAATACCACCGCAAAGTTATCGTCACTACCCTTTACTCTTGCCTGTCTTGCGATTTGCGCGCCAAGGTTTGCGTGTGGCAAGCCTGAGCCTGAGAATATTGGGAGCTTTTGTCCACGAACGAGGGTGTTAAGTCCGTCGATTGTAGAAACGCCTGTTTGAATAAATTCGTCGGGATAAATTCTTGCGGCGGGGTTCATTGGGTTGCCGTTGATATTTAGGCTCTTTTCGGGAAGAAGCCTTGCTCCGCCATCGATTACCTCGCCCATACCGTTAAATACTCTGCCGAGCATATCTCTTGATACGCCAAGCTCTACTCCATGGCCTAGGAAGCGAACCTTACTGTTTGCCAGGTTAATTCCCGCGGAGCTTTCAAAGAGCTGAACAAGTACATTCGAGCCATTAACCTCGAGGACTCTGCAACGACGAATGCTACCGTCGGGGAGCTCAATTTCGCCGAGCTCGTCATACTTTACGCCCTCGACCTTCTTTACAAGCATAAGTGGACCTGCAACCTCTTCAATAGTTCTGTATTCCTTTACCATTGTGCGCCCTCCTTATTTATCAGCTTGCCAATTTGCTCTACTATTTCGTTTGTAATCTCGGCATATATTTCCTCATACTTATCGGCAGGAGCGCTCTTTGCTCTTGCAATTTTTTCTCTTACGCTAAGAGAGGATATTTTTTCGATATCTGCGCCTGCCTCAATAGCCTTTTTTGCCTCTTCTCTAAACTTGAAAATCAAGGCAAGAAATGCGTTTTGCTGTTTTAGTGGCGTGTATGCGTCATCGGGGTCGAAGGCATCCTGTTGGAGATAATCCTCTCTTATGGAGCGAGCAACCTCGAGGGTTAATCTATCCTCAGCACCGAGAGCGTCCATACCAACGAGCTTTACGATTTCGTCGAGCTCATTTTCTGCTTGTAAAACTCTGCTCGCCTCAACAACATACTCCTTCCAGCTTGGGCTGACATTGTTTATATACCAATCCTCTAATCTATCCTTGTAGAGTGAATATGAGCTGAGCCAGTTGATAGCCGGGAAGTGACGCCTGTATGCAAGCGACGAGTCAAGTCCCCAGAACACCTTTACAATACGAAGGGTTGCCTGTGAAACGGGCTCAGAGATATCTCCACCCTGTGGGGACACTGCGCCGATTGCGCTAAGAGCACCAAGACGGCCATCAGAGCCTATGCAAACAACCTTTCCTGCTCTTTCATAGAATTGAGCAAGACGAGAGGTAAGGTAGGCGGGATAGCCCTCCTCACCGGGCATTTCCTCAAGGCGTCCTGACATTTCACGAAGAGCCTCTGCCCAACGAGATGTTGAGTCGGCAATTACGGCTACGCTATATCCCATGTCACGATAGTATTCGGCTATTGTAATTCCTGTATAGATAGATGCCTCACGCGCAGCAACGGGCATATCCGAGGTGTTGGCGATAAGAACGGTACGCTTCATAAGCGACTCGCCTGTTCTTGGGTCTGTAATCTCGGGGAATTCGTTTAGAACATCAGTCATTTCGTTTCCACGCTCGCCACAGCCGATATAAATAACTATGTCAACATCGCTCCATTTTGCGAGCTGATGCTGTACTACTGTTTTACCACTACCAAATGGTCCGGGAACGCACGCAGTTCCACCCTTTGCGATTGGGAAAAGGGAGTCTATGTTTCTTTGTCCTGTTATCATTGGCTCAAGTGGTGGAAGCTTTGTCGCATATGGTCTTGCAACACGAACGGGCCATTTTTGCATAAGGGTTATTTTATGCGTTTTTCCATTATCGAGAGCGACCTCTCCGATTGGCTCATCAACTGTGTATTCGCCATCTGCGATTTTGGTGATTTTTCCGCTCATTTTAGGCGGGAGCATTATTTTATGCTTGATTACCTCGTTTTCATCGACAACGCCCAAAATATCGCCACCTGTGACGATATCTCCTACCTTGACGCTTGAAGTAAAGCCCCATTTTTTCTCTCTGTCAAGGGCGGGAATGTCTGCTCCCTTTAGAATATTAGCTCCCCACAGCTCCTTCATTTTGATAAGGGGGCGCTGTATTCCGTCATATATGCTTGTTATAAGTCCAGGGCCTAGCTCAACGGACAAGGGTGCGTCAGTTGACACTACCTTGTCGGCTCTTCCTATTCCTGCTGTTTCCTCATATACCTGAATTGATGCTCTATCGCCGTGCATTTCGATGATTTCGCCAATTAGCTTATCGTTTCCTACACGGACAACATCGAACATATTTGCCTCACGCATACCATCAGCTATAACTAGAGGTCCTGAAACCTTAACGATTTTTCCTTCTGTCATACCTTGTTATACCTCTTAATCCTTATACAATATATCTGCGCCAATTGCTCTCACAACCGCGTCCTTTAATATTTCCTCTCCATAATCCGTGCCACTATCGTCGGGAATGGGGACTATTGACGGAACGGGTGAGGATGAGTATTTTTCTATTGTTTCCTTGATTTGCGCACAAAGTGATTGGGTGATAAATATTACCGCATAGCCGTTATGCGCCATTTTATCGATACATTCCGACGCCGTCTCTGCATTATCTGCCTCGAAAACGCCAAAGCCGAGCGCCATAAAGCCGAGCACACTACTGCGAGGTCCTACTGCTCCGATTTTATATGTCATATGCGCACCCTCTCTCTTATTTTATCCTCGTCAAGCCCCATTGCGAGTCCTGCGATTATTATTCTTGCATTTTTTGCCTCGTAGAGCGTATTTACAAGATAAGAGCACACAACCTCGACACCAAACGGAACATATTTTACCTCGTCGATAAGTGACATATATTTCATATCTAGCGCTCTTTCAAGCCTTGAAAAGCTATATTCGTTGCCAAGGGAGCGAATGGTATCTCTCAGCTCGCTTCCCTCGAGTGCGTCAATAAGGGAATATTCCTCGTCGCTTAGCACTCTTTCAAGTCTTTCGTAGGCAATTTCGCCACCATCAATAAACGCCATATTAAAAGTGCTTATTTTATCGGCGATTTCGGATTTTAAAATTCTTTGTAGAGTTGATATATTTATGCTATCTATTCTTAATTTTATGAGCGCTTGTGCTAAATCACAGCCACAGAGTCTTGAATTTTCAAGCATATCGGCAAAGCACGCCTTATCGATTATCAAATCGATCACTCTTGCGTCCCCTGTTCTTGAATACGCCTCGTACGCCTCATCTACTGCTCTTACCATATTGCTTGGCAAAACGCCTTCAAGGCGTCGAGCCTCGAGTGCCTCCTTTAGAGCCTTAGCATCTACTGTGCCAATTTCGTATAGCATTCCATCAACACTCATTTTACGAATAGAGCCTTTAATTAACACCTTTAAGTTACAGGCATCATATTCGTACAGTAAAAAGTCAAAATATTTCGGCTCGGGAGCGCCCTCTTTTACTAGCTCAAAGGCTTCCCTTACTCTTTTATCAAAATGATTTTCGAGCGCCTCTCTTTCGCTTTCGCCATCAAGGGTGACACCCGATATAGCGCACAAATCCAAAAGCGATTTCGCGTCAAGATAGCTCTTCACTCTTGCGTAATATGTGGTTTGCCCCTCTCGCGCCTTTATTCTAGCGGAGATATACATATATTCCGTATCCTTGAGTGCCATTCCTTTTTCCTTTCTTGCACATAAGTATTAGAATAGTGCTTGAATTATTTTACCCTCGCATCTTGCCCTTGCTTCATTTACAAGCGCAGTAAGCGAGCAATTTATTTCTATATCGTTGCATTTAAGAATAAAGCCACCGTCAATATCGGCTGTTTGCTTAGACAAAACGAGCTTTATTGATTTATCAATTTTCTCCTTGACAGTGGTGAAGATTTTCCTTGCGTTACCATTTTCGGTGTCGCGAGAATTGAAAATCACCTCGTACTCAATGTCAAGCTCCGCCTCCTCCTCGCCATACAGCTCAAGGATATGCTCCTTTGAGGATTTCCTTTCGCCTATTGCATATGCAAGGGCGTTAGAAACAAGCTCTATATATTGATTTTTCGGCATTGAGAGGAGCTTTTCAAGCGACATTTTAAACGCTTTATCTATAAGAGCGGTTTTTGCCTCTAAAATGATATTTCTCGCCTCAAGCGAGCTAGAGGATTCGGCACGCATAAGAATTTCCTCTGAGACCCTTTCGGCTCTTGAAATATACACGAGCTCCATTCTCATAATTTCATCTACTGCCTCTGCCTTTAATCTTTCGATTTCGCTTGTGGTTTCGTCCTCACATTGCTTTGCCTTTTCTTGTGCATCGGATATGATTTTTTGAATTATTTTATCAAGTCCGTTCATAAAGACTCCTTAATTATGCGATTGCTGATACATCTACCAAGAAGATGGGAAGAAGTGAGATAAGAAGTGCGAAGATTGCGTAGGTTTCAACAAGAGCGGCTGACATGATTGCCTTTACTAACTCATTTGGGCGCTTTGCGATTAGGTTTACGCCAGCTGCTGCTACCTTGCCTTGAATTATAGCTGAAACAAGACCTACGATTGCGATTGGAAGTGATACCATTAGATAGAATGCGCCTTGACCTGTGGTAAGGGAAACTGCGCCACCGAGGAAGCCTGCCTTCCATAGAATTAGGAATGCGGTTACAAGTCCGTAAATGCCCTGTGTGCCGGGGAGTGCCTGTAAAAGCATTGCTTGACCGAATTTAGATGGGTCCTCTGCGAGCATTCCGCTTGCCGCCTTACCAACAATTCCAACGCCCTTTGCGCTTCCTATGCCTGATAGGATTGCTGCAAGAGCAACGCCGATTAGGGCGATGTTTGTTCCTGAAAAAATTTGCTGTAACATAAAATTATCTCCTTTTTAATTATCATATATCTTTTTTAGATTTAAATAGAACATATTTGCTTTTTGGTGCTACCAGCTCAAAGGGTGTTCCACCCTCCTCGTAGAATTTACCAAAAAATTCGATATACTGCAAGCGACTTGCGTGAACGAATGTGCCAAGAAGGTTGATTACCATATTTAGTGTGTGTCCTATGAGTAGAACTATTATTAAAAGTAGGTAGCCAACAATATTTTCTCCACCGAGGCTTGCAATTATATTTACAACCTTTGCAATTACTGCCGAGGCAAGTCCCAGCGCAAGAATACGAGTGTAGGACAAAAGATCGGAGGCGTAGCTTGTTATGCTATACAGGCTACCCACGCCCTTGACGATTTTCATAAGAATATTCTTTTGTGCCCTACCCTGTGTGAGAATAAGCATGAGAACTCCTGTAAGAGCTGTTATTAGTCCCACCTTGGTATTAAGGAGTGCCAAAGCAATTCCGACAAATACGACAATCCAGCTTCCAACATCGAAGATGGCTGAGAAAATTTGCCTTTGCTTTATCAAAATTACCATTTTGACAATCATTCCCGTTATCATATGAATTGCGCCAACCGCAACGGATAGAACGAGGAAGGTCATTGGATCTTGAATTGGGTCAAACCAAATTGCGACATTGGCGTCGATGCCGAGCACGGTGCTCGGAAAATCTCCTAAATATCCGCCGAGGATTGCTCCCCACACGGCGCATGAAATTCCGCATATTGCGAACATTTGGAAGAATTTCTTCATTGTTCCTCTTGGGTAGAGGAGCTTAATTGCCAAGAAGCAACCGAGAGCGAGTATAATTCCATAGCCTACATCGGCGAACATAAGTCCAAATATAATCGTGTAGAATATACTCATTATAAATGTTGGGTCAAAGGTTTTGTATTTTGGTAGTGAATATAGTGAAATTACAGGCTCAAAGGCTGATGCGAATGCGTTATTTTTGATAAGCACCGGTACATCGTCCTCGGGCGATGGGTCTTCAAGCTCGTATGCTGAGTCGAATTTTTTAAGAAGCCCCTGTACCCTTTCGCATGATGCGACAGGAGTCCAGCCGTTGATTATGCACACGCTACCTGCTATTGCTAGCTTTTTTCGTGCCTCAAGCTCGACAATTCTTGTCATTATTATATCGTGAGTTATCTCGAGCTGAGCCTCAAAGCCTACAAACGAGGCGATTTGTGCCTTTATTTTTTCTATATTTTCAAGATTTTCATTTGCCCTCTCCTCAAGTGCCAAAATAGCATCATCTATTGTGCCATCTATGCTCGGGAGATTGCTAGGTGAAAAGCCCTTAGATAATAGAATTCTAAGTGCGTTTTCCGTATCGGATTTATGAGAAATCACGCTGACATATTGGGCGTGCTTATCCGCACCTACTCTTATCACCTCAGCAAGAGCGCTTTTTTCAAGCTCACGATTGATTTGAGCTATATTAGCCTTTTTGCCCAGTGTGCCAAGGGTAAGGTCGGTATAGGCTGTTCCTCTTACATTAAGCGGTACGCCATAGCCCTTCCACGCAAGAAGTCCGTGATATTCATCTCCTATTGCGATTTGCTCCGCTTTTTTATCGGAGAGCATTTTTGATAATCGAAGTATTTTATCAAGCTTTGAGAGCGCTACCTCGTATCTACCGGAATCGACAAACTCATCAAAATCAATCTCGCTTGGCGGTGAGAAGGGCTTTTTCTTTACCTTTAGGGTTATGTGCTCTCTGTACGCCTTCGTATCATAAGAGGCAAGAAGCTTCATTGCCTCTTTTATTTTTTGAAGAGTGCGATTGTATTCTGTGATTTGGGCATCTAGCTCTGTCGGTCTTTCAAGGGTGACGCCATCAAGTCCATCACTCTCGGTCTGTCTTATATCGACGCACGAAAGCCACATAAGCCTTCGCACAAGAGCCTCCGCCTTACTCGCTTGACAAATTACCGTGAATTTCTTCATTTCGGTTACTGCCATAGCGATTTTATCTCCTCAATGATTATATTAACTGCCTCGTCCATGCCCTGCTCAGCGTGGGTGATAAGCTCCTGTGCCTCACCACGAGCGACACGGAGTCGATTTTCCGCAAGCTCGTTTGCTTGCCTTGTTGCGACCTCTATTCTATCGTTATAAATTCTTTTGAAGCGCTCCTCGGCATCTAGCTTGGATTTTTCTATTTCTCTTACAGTTTGCTCGATGCGATATTTAGCCTCGGTCTTGGCGTTTATAATAAGCTGAGCGCCATTATCCTCTGCCTTCTTTATCTCTCTTAAAGCGTCGTTTGTCACACACAACACCTCCTTTATAATGCGCATTTTATTAGCATTACATAAATTTTAGCATATTTAATGATTAATTTCAACATTTTTCCATAAATTACCTTTATACAATTATTAGTTTTTGTGGAAAAGCAAAATTTTTCGCTGTTTTCAAAAAATTTTTATATCTTGCTTGAATTAGCTTGCCCAATATGATAAAATAAATGTGTATCGCCATTTGAAGGGAGGATTTTTTATGTATCTTATTATTGCTGAGAAGCCGTCGCTTGCCAGAAATATTCTTGCGGGCATAGAAAGGGTTCAAAATGATGAAATGAAAAAGCATAATGGATATTACGAGGGTGGAAATTACATTGTCACCTGGGTTTTTGGTCATTTATTCTCCTTGGCGGATATTGAGGATTATTCTCCCTCCGAAAATACAAAATGGTCAATGGACAACCTTCCTTGCTTTCCTAAGGAATTCAAGTTCAACTTAAGGCGTGGCGCTGACAAGAAGGTTGATGCAGGTGTCAAAAAGCAGTTTGACATTATCAAGTGGCTTTGCAACCGTCAAGATGTAACCGCAATTGTAAATGCAGGTGACGCTGATCGCGAGGGTGAAATTATTGTTCGTCTTTGCGTTTCTCATGCGTTAAAGGACACATCAAAGAGCTTTGTTCGTCTTTGGCTACCTGATCAAACGCCTCAAACCATATCTCAGGCGCTTTCTGAAATGAAGGACGAGAGTGAATATGACTCTCTTGCGAGCGAGGGCTTGGCAAGAACATATATTGACTGGCTCTATGGAGTTAATTTAACCAGATTTGCAACTCTTAAAACAGGAAAGCTTTTACGAGTTGGTCGTGTTATTGTTCCTATTGTTAAGGCGATTTACGACAGAGATAGCGAAATAAAGCATTTTGTTCCTGAAAAATATTATGTTATGCATTCACACGAAAAGACAAATGATGAATTTGTCGATTTGACTGCTAAAAGAAAATTTAAAAAGGAAGAATATGAGCAGATTGTAGCGGAGTGTGCAAAATACAATGCTGAGAGGGCTATTGTTACCTCGGTAAAGAAAAAGCGCTCTACTTTAAATCCGCCCAAGCTATTCTCATTATCTAAGCTTCAAAGCTATCTTGGCAAGAAGTTTAAGCTGTCCATGGACGACACGCTGACAACCGTTCAAAAGCTATATGAGGACGGATATGTTACTTATCCTCGTACAAACTCTGAGTATCTTGCGACAGCTGAGCAGGGAAAGGTTAAGACTATTCTTCAAAATGTAGCAAAGCTAGGCTACCCTGTGTCGTTTAAATTCTCAAAAAGCATTTTTGATGACTCTAAAATCGAATCTCACTCCGCGCTTACTCCGACATATAAAATTCCCGATCCCAGCAAGCTAAGCGATCGTGAAAAAATCGTTTACACTGCTATTTTGAGAAGATTTGTGGCGGTATTCTGCGCACAGGATTGTATTATTGAAAAGAGCGAGATAAAAATAAAGGTTGGCTCACTTGAGGAGTTTACTCTTTCGGGAACTGTTATAATCGAGCCGGGCTGGACAAAATTTGACGATTACACTCAAAAGGATAAAATTCTTCCAAGGCTTGAAAAGGGCGACGAGGTTGTTATTAGCTTCAAGCCAACCGAGAAGGAAACCACTCCGCCTAAGCACTACACTATTGAAACGCTCAACAACTATCTTAAAAATCCATTTAAAGAGGATAAGGCGAGCGCTGACGAGAATGACGACGAGGATTATCTCGCTATTTTCGAGGGTCTTGAGCTTGGAACTGAGGCGACAAGAACGGGCATTATCGAAAATGCGTGCAAGAGTGCTTATATTTCTCTTAAAAAGGACTCATATTATATTTTGCCAGATGGTGAGTATCTTATTGAATCACTATCTCAGCTTGGAATTATAATGGACAAATACAAGACCTCTGAGCTGGGACAGGCGCTTAAAAAGGTATTTCGTGGTGAGATGACAATTGAGGAGAGCGTAGCTCTTGCCGAGGCAGAGATTGCAAAGGTATTTAACCTCTCTCGCGACCTTACAATATCAATTGAAGAGGACACCAACATTGGCTTTTTTGGTGATGTTGTGGGACTTTGTCCTTTGTGCGACGGAAATGTTGTTCGCACTAAATTCGGCTATGGCTGTTCCAACTTCCGTGAGAATGGCTGTAAATTCTCCATATCTAAAACGATTTGCTCTCGCACGATTTCGGTAGCGAATGTTAAAATGCTTTTAGCGACGGGCAAAACGAGTAAAATCCAAGGCTTTGTATCTAAAAACGGCAAGAAATTTGATGCTGTTTTAAGGCTTGACGCAGATGGCAAGGTGGTATTTGATTTTCCAAATCCAACACCACAATCACAGCCACAGGATGCGCCAAATGGTACAAGGGCGAAAAAATGATTTATGAGGGGCAGGGCTCTTAGCGCATCTGGGAGTGCTTGACTTAACAAATGAATATAGTTATACGAGAGGCGAATTCTATCGACATAGAAAATATCGCCTATATTGAAGAGGAGTGCTTCTCTACTCCTTGGTCTGCGAAATCTCTTTTTGAGTCATTTTCGCACACACCATGGCACTTTTTTGTTGCAGAGTGTGACGGAAGGGTTGTTGGCTATGGTGGTGTATATTTGATTCTTGACGAGGGGCAGATTTCAAATATTGCGGTTCTTCCTGCGTTTCGGGGGAAGCAAATCGGCTTTAAAATTTTAGACAGAATAATCACTCTCTGCAAAAACGAGGGCTGTGCAAAAATAACCCTGGAGCTTAGAAAATCAAACACTATCGCGCGCTCACTTTATGAAAAATGTGGGTTTGTTGCGGTTGGTGAGCGACCCAACTTTTATTCAAGCCCCTGCGAGAGTGCAATTTTAATGGACAAGAGCCTTTAGGCTATGAGGAAATTATGTATATTTTAGCTTTTGAATCGTCCTGTGACGAAACTGCGTGTGCCGTGTGCGAAATGAGTGACGAGGGACGCATAGTAAAATCGAATATTATCGCATCTCAGGTTGATACTCACGCGCTTTACGGTGGTGTTGTGCCTGAAATTGCCAGCAGAGCGCATATTGAGGTTATTTCCAAAATCACCTACGAGGCGCTTGACACAGCGGGCGTTACGCTTGACCAAATTGACGCTATTGCGGTAACGAATGGCCCCGGGCTTATAGGCGCTTTACTCGTTGCTGTTAATTTTGCGAAATCTCTTGCGTTTGCAAACAACATTCCGCTTGTTCCCGTGGACCATATTAAAGGTCATATTGCAGGAAATTATATCACTCACCAAGAGCTCAAGCCACCATTTCTTGCGCTTGTTGTTTCGGGTGGCCACACATCTTTTTTTGATGTAAAATCATACACAGAGCTTGACGAAATCGGTTCTACGCTTGACGATGCGGCAGGTGAATGCTTTGACAAGATTGGCAGAGTTATGGGACTTCCATACCCCGGTGGCTATGCTATGGATATGCTGGCAAGGAAGGGTGACAAGAATGCAATCAAGTTCCCTTCTCCATCAATCAATGACACCTTGAATTTATCATTTAGCGGTCTTAAAACAGCAGTTATCAACTACATAAACACCGCAAGACAGCGTGGCGAGGAGCTTTGCGAGGCTGATATTGCGTCATCTTTTACCAAAACGGTGGTTGAGGCTATCAGCTCAAAGATTGGGCTTGCGCTTGCAAAAACAGGCTATGACAAGGTTGTTATTGCAGGTGGCGTTAGCGCCAACTCTCATCTGAGAGAGAGAATTTTAGAGGAATGTAAGAAATTTGGCGCTGAATTTTATGCGCCCGACCTTAAGCTATGTGGCGACAATGCAGTTATGATTGGCGCACAGGGCTATTATGAATTTTTAGCAGGGGCGCGTGCCGACGAGTCCTTAAATGCTTATCCCAGCTGATTAATTTGATTTTAGACGGAGGAAGGAATATGAAAATCCAAATAAAATATTCGGGGAAAATCTTAAATTTGCCCGCCTCTGTGGCTGATTTTGCTCCCGACGCTTCTCGTGAGGAGCTTGTTGTAATAATAGGTCTTTTCTCGTGTGTTGAATATCACGATGCCTTTGAAAAATACATTGAGCTGTTTTCGGAAAAGCTTGGAATTGGTGTTGAGAGAATCAAGAAGGCGCTTCTCTTTTGGGCTGAAAAGGGTGTAATTTCAATTGATGGAATGATAGACGAGGTGTCTATTTCCAGTGCCTCGCAGACTGTACCGACTTATACCGGCGCTCAAATTGCGAAATTTGTCGAGAAAAACGAGGACATTCGTTCTCTTTTCCTTGCTTGTCAAGCGATTATGGGAAAGGAATTCAATGCCCATGACCATAACAACATAATCTATTTAAAGGACTATTATAGATTTACAAATGAATATATAATGCTATTCCTTGCCTGCTGTGTCGAGATTGGCAAAACGAATTGGGCTTACATTAGAAAGCTTGCAGGCTCGCTTTATGACGAGGGCATTGATACATACACAGAGCTTGAGGCGCATTTTGAGAACAGGCGCAACAAGGAATCGCTTGAATACAAGATAAGAGAGCTTTTTGGAATTGGAAAGCGTGAGCTATCCAAGAATGAAAAGGAAAAAATCGAGAGATGGCTTTCTCTCGAGCTTGAAATTGAGCTTATTAGGCTCGCTTACGGAATAACGGTTGACAAGACCGGCAAGCCATCGCTTGCATATTGTGCAAAAATTATTGAAAATTGGTTATCGTGTGGTGTAAGAAGTGCATCAGAAGCCGAGAAATTTGAGGCTGAAAAGGTAGGGCGCGCCAGTGGCTCTTCCTTTGATACAAACGATTTTTTTGAGGCTGCGCTTCGTCGCTCGTATAACAAGAAGGGAGAGAGCTAATGGCATATAATAAGCATGTTGTTCTGGCTGTACAACGAGATTTTGAGGCTAAGCGCAGAGCTAGCGAGGCAAAGCGAGCTATGCGTCTTGAAGAGGTTTATGCTCTTTGCCCTAAGATAAGAGAGATTGATGAGGAGCTTCGCAAGGTTTCCTTTGAGATTGTTGGCGCTATTTCTCTTGGAAAAGAGGAATGCGCTTTGAAAATTGAGCAAATCAAGGAAAGAAATCTTGCTTTACAAAAAAAGCGTGCTGAGCTTCTTGTGTCGCTTGGCCTTGATGCGAGCTATACAGAGCTTGAATATGAGTGCGAGCTATGCAAGGACACGGGCTATGTTAGCGGTTTTCTTTGCAAATGCTACAAGGAGGCGCTATCTCTTAAGGGCTACGCTCATTCCGGACTTGCTAAGCTACTTGAAAAGCAGAGCTTTGAGAGCTTTTCGTTCGATTATTACAAGGGTGAGGACAGAAGAGTAATTGAGCAAAATTTTGAGGAGCTTTTATCATTCGCGAAGAATTTCGAGACTGACAAGCGCTCGTTCTTGCTTTATGGTCCAACAGGGCTTGGAAAAACGCATTTATCATCGGCTGTGGCAAGATATTTGCTTGACAATGGCTATGATGTTGTTTATGAGAGCGCTCAAAATGTTTTCGCTGATTTTGAAAGGGATCGCTTTAGAGATCGCTTTGATGACGAGGTTGAGCTTGTAAGCGACAAGTATTTGGATTGTGATCTTTTGATTCTTGACGATTTGGGAACGGAGATGGTGACGCAGTTCTCTGTTTCGTGCCTGTACAATATTATTAATACAAGGCTCAATCGTGGCTTGCCTATTATTGCAAGCACAAATCTACGCTCTGACGAAATTCGCAAAATTTATCATGACAGAATAACCAGCAGGCTCTTCGGCGAGTTTACAATTCAGCAATTTTCCGGTCAAGATATAAGGCGTCAAAAAATTATTAGATAAAATTTCGAAAAACTATTGACAAAGGTTAAATGCTATGTTATAATCTTGTCGTTAATCCAAAGACAGCAGGTCACGGTAATTGCATTTATGCTCCCTGCCGAGGAAGAATTTAAATATGAATTTAAAATCTTTTTTCGGTGTGCATTTTTGCGATTTCGGGAAAAGATTTTTCTTTTTGCTGTAAAGGAAATAATACAGGAGGTTGTTTTATGCCAAGTAATTCAGTTCTTGAACAAAAGAAGGCCGTTGTTGCTGAGCTCGTTGACAAAATCAGAAGAGCTACATCCGGTGTTCTAGTTCAATACCAAGGTATCACAGTTGAAAACGATACCAAAATGCGTGCTGCTTTCCGTAAGGCTGGCGTTGACTACATGGTTATTAAGAATACTCTTATCGGCCGTGCTTGTGACGAGGTTGGTTATGGTGCTATGAAGGAAAAGCTTAACGGTATGACCGCTATTGCTATTAGCTACGATGACCCTATCGCTCCCGCCAAGATTGCTAAGGAATACGCAGACAAGGTTGAAACCTTTGAAATCAAGGGTGGATTCATCGATAATGGCGTTGTTGATGTTGACGCTGTTATGGCTCTTGCTGAAATTCCTTCAAAGGAAATTCTTCTCGCAAGATTTTTGGGAAGCATTACAGGTCCTATCTCAGGATTTGCTCGTGCTATCCAAGCAGTTATCGACCAAAAGGGCGAGGCTGCTGCTGAATAAGGTCTGTGTAACCTGTGCTTAGCACAAATCACAAACAAATTTAATTAAATTTATCTATTTATGGAGGATTATTAAAATGGCTAACGAAAAAGTTACTCAAATTCTTGAAGAAATCAAATCTCTTACTCTCCTCGAGCTTGCTGACCTTGTAAAGGCAGTTGAAGAGGAATTCGGCGTATCTGCTGCTCCTGTTGCAGTTGCCGGTGCTGCTGTTGCTGCTGCTCCTGTTGAAGAAAAGACTGAGTTCGATGTTGTTCTCGTTGACGCTGGCGCAAGCAAGCTCAATGTTATCAAGGTTGTTCGTGAGATCACAGGTCTTGGTCTTAAGGAAGCTAAGGAGCTTGTTGACGGTCTTGCTGCTAACGGTCCTAAGGTTGTTAAGGAAGCAGTTTCTAAGGAAACAGCTGAGGGCTATGTTAAGCAACTCACAGAGGCTGGCGCTAAGGCTGAGCTTAAGTAATTTGGCTTAATAAAACTATCCTAAAAAAGCTCCGACATATGTCGGAGCTTTTTATTTATTCTATTGTGATTAAAATTATCTCGGGGCGATTATTTACTCTTAGTGGGCAAAGGCTATTGCCTATTCCTCGGCTGATTACCATGTTTGTTTTGCCCTCGGTGTGCAAGCCCTCGCTATATTTGGGGAAAAAGCCTTGATTTGGTGCGATAAGTCCACCGACAAAGGGGATTTGCGCCTGTCCTCCATGTGCGTGTCCTGTCAAGGCGAGGTCAATTTCTGCGTCAACATATGACATAAATGTTTCGGGGCGATGGCAAAGAACGATTGTATAGCCCTCGATATTCTCTACAAGTGGTAAAAGCTTGCCCGACACAACTGCGCTTGCCATTTCGGTGCTATCCTTTTGTAGAACGAACATTGGGTCCTCTATTCCTATTATGGTAAATATCTCACCGTTTTGCTCATGGGTCGTTTTTTGGTCACAAAGAATGGTAACTCCAAGCTCGGCAAGGGCGGTTTTTAGTTGCTCGTACTCTTCTTTTATTCTGCTTTCGTGGTTGCCCGGCACATAGTAGCACGGGGCAATCCGGGCTAGCTCTCGAACGAAGTCAATCGAACGCTTTACCTTGGTGTGGCGTGAGTCAATAAGGTCGCCTGTGATGGCGATTATATCGGGGGCGCTTTCTCTTACAAGTGCGATTAGCTCCTCATTATCATTTTGGAATTTTGCGTTATGAAAATCCGATATGTGTGCGATTTTAAGCCCTGATGTGTTCGATTTTATGGAAATTCTGGTGAGCACGGGGGCTTTATTCGACCAAATTATCCACACAATAAGCGCTAGTAGCAACACTGTCAAGCAAGATAGTATTACTGTCGCTGTAACATGGTTTTTTAAAAAATCAAGCATTTTTTGCTCCTTGTGGGTATTCTTCTTTTTTTCTTTGTACTTTTTCTTTAAGAGAAGAAAAAGCTACCAAAAAGAAACTATATGAAAAATCCATCTTTAATTTATTTTACCACACATTACCCAAATTTACAAGTAAGGAGCAGGAAATTCCTGCTCCTTATTCTTTTTTACTATTCAGACACAGAACCGTCTTCTGTCTGCTTCCTTTGCTTAATACATAAAGCTACAGATGATAATATCAATATCACTCCTAACACAGACACAAAAAACAAAAATATCAACGCACTTCCGAAGTTTATTGTTTGTAATCCATATAGTCTTATGGCAAAATTTGAAAAATAAAAATCCAAAACGAATGTAATAATCGGAGTCAATACAAATTGAACGCATGCGATTAAAAACAAATTAAATTTTCTCGACATAGAAAAGCACCAAAAAATTATCAAAAGCATAAATCCAGATGCAAGTATAATTGCTAAAATAACAAAGAAAGCACCCAACTTCATTCCATTCAATTCAACGCCTATTACCGCAATCATTAAGCATATGAAAAAAGCTACCGACTCTGCAAAAGAAATAACAATCGCAAAGGCTATATTTTTTAGTGCATCTAATATCTTATTATTTATCATTTGATACCTCCGTTTCGTATTTCATACAAAACAATTCCCAAAGCTATGCATCTAGAATCTCGTGGCTCATCAAAGAAAGTAGTCCAATAGCTCCATTTGCTAGTTCTAGATCGTATTTGTATTGCTCCACCCGCTAAAAATAATGTATGTGCAGGAAATAATTCGCGTCCCACATATCCATAATGAATATTTCCCGGATCATCAAATCTTAAAGGAACACCATGAAGCCCAGCAAGGACAAAACTGTAATTATCACTAAAAATACAAAAAAATATAACATTTTTTCATTTTCACTCCTTAATAAAGTTTATATCCTGCTTTTGCAGCTCTGTCAAGACAAGCTTACTTTGGAGACACAGAACCACATCCTATATCCTTTAAAATTTTTAAAAATTTATTTCTTAATTTTTTATATTGAAAAATATACAAACCATCTTTTTGTGTGCCCATAAAAGCAACTTTTTTTGAAGTTATTATACCGACTGGAAAATGGTAATATTTGTATCCTTGTGCAACATTTTCATTTACATAATTCACAAATGAGGAAGAAACTTGATCAGCAATAATAATATTAATAGTCTTAATTACTGCATAAATTCTTTCGCTTTCATAATAATTTTTCAAAACATCAAAAATCATTTGTTTTATTTTATAACTCGAAAACTCCTCTTCCTCGCCAAACTTCATTATTGTTACACATTCAGCCTCAAAAGGAAATCTTTTACTTTTGATGTAAAATTCAATACGATGATTTGCTTGAATAGACAAATATCCGTTAGACAACAAGTTACTTCTTATTTTTTCATAAAAATTCTCATAACTATCAAACAAATGTTCTATTTTTTGAGCATGTGTTTTAGGGCGCTTTAAATCCATTTTGAAAATAGAAATAAACATGACCATTATGGATATTATAGCACTTAAAAGCAAACATATAGTTATTGTTTGATATATTTCATCAGTCAGTTTAGAAAACACATATTTCCCAAAAAGCGCAAATACAAACAACGAGCACAATAATGTCCATGTGGAAATTATTAAGAACTTTACGACTATATTTTTGTTATCTCTCAAAAGCATTCCCCTTTCTATGAAAAATCTGAATAGTTTCTTTTTGGTTAGAATTGCTTATTACATCAATCGAAGAAACCGCCATCATTTGTACCGATATTTGACCTATATTTGCAGTTGCATGTTCTCCTAAAAGTGATTGTATGAGTGTTTGAGGAACCTCGCTACATTAAAATAAACGCTACGATTCTTGTTCAGTGTATATATTTAGTTTTGAATAGGGGGGAGTTTCCTACCCCTTATTCTTTTTTACTGTTCAGACACAGAACCGTCCCATGTCTCCTCCATGTCACTTTTCTTCAATACACTCAATTTTTTCTTTTAATTTTAAATAATCTCTATATAAAATTTTAAATTTAATTTGTTTCGAATTGTCCAATTTGATTTCAAACAATCCGCCTAATTGTTGTTTATAAAAATATATAAAAGGAATGTTATACCATTTGCATACATAATACCTTGCAAAAATCACCTGAGAATATTCATATTCTTTTTGAAAAATTACAAATGTTTTTTCTTTTAAGATTAATATGTTTTTATTATTTGAATTTGCAATAAAACAAAGCAACATTGAAATTCCCATTATCAAAATACATAGAATATACAAAATCACAATTATCTTATATATTAAAGGATTTTGATTATGAAATAAAGAAATGATAAGAAGCAGTGTGTTTATATAAAAAATCAAACTTGGTAAAATGGTGCACATAACTATGCCTTCAAACAAATTTATTTTTATTTTTCTCATTATGTTTACCCTTCTAAAATGCGTTTTCAAAAAATTTGTTAGGAATAAAACTTATCGTGAAATATAGCCGAGTCAATTGCGTATTGTGCCAAGCCCATTCCTGCTCCCACAGCAATAGAACCAACTAAACCAATGCCCGTATAAGGCAATGCTGTTGAAGCAACTGCAAACAACCCATCAATTCCCGCCTGTCTGTTCTGTCTAAAATTTTCCTCTACCTATGGCATCGTCATAGACCAATCTTAAAAGAGTAAGCACAGAAAATACTATAAAAGCATAGTGCCAAAAAGTAAACCTTAAGAATACAAATTCATTTATTAATAAAATACAAATCGTTAGACACCCTAACAAAATATGAATGTATGACAAATAAGCAATGCATCTGTATTTTCTATCATAATATTCCTTGAAAATTGGTATCCAAAAAAAGCGTTCAACAGCCGACCAGTTTGTTTTGTAATGCTTTTTCGCTCTTTTCCAACTTTTTCCATGTCCATATTTTCTTGGATAAGCAATTGCGACAAAAACGCCTCTTGCATGCCAATCCGTTATCGCAAATGATAATATAACAAGAGAAATCACACCTAAAATATACATTTAATCCCCCCCGTATTTAACAACAGATTTTACTGCTTTAGTCCAAATAGAATTAGAGCCCGCCTCTATCCACTCTAACGCTTGTCCGTTTTAAATTCAAGTGAAACAACGAATCTTCTCCATGTCAAGACAAGCTTACTTTGGAGACACAGAACCGTCCCTTGTCACCTGTCCTGTCTTCTCAAAATTTAAATATATGTACATTCTCACCTTTTTTTATCACTTTTTCGTACTCTTTTGGCGATATAATATGAGCTGAATTATTCTTAAATAAAATGTAGTTTGTAATAATAGACTCAATAGTTTCTTCTATATCAAACTTATCAACATCATGATAATGAATATCATCAATATAAACATCAAAAAAACCAAAGTTAAAAACTATTTTAATAAAGTGATTCATTGAATTATCAATAATCAAATCATTTTCATTTAACACAATCTTATAACTCAGCAATTTTTTTGAAATTACCTCATAAAGTTGTTTTAACGATTCACATCTCATAACATCACCTCCATAATTAGAAGAAATAACCTAAACCAGACGAAATAAATCCATTAACAATACCAGGAGTGAAGAATCTATGTAGAGCCCTTAGGGAATTAGATTTACCAAAATGATAATGTAATCCATTTAGTTCTTTTCCACTCAGAGTAAGCGGCAACTGCAACTCCATTATCGCTCATTACTATAATTATATCACCTTGAAGATTCTTTGTAAAGTAATAATACTCAAATTGTTCTTCCGTTGGCAGATTTGGATTTTCTTTGCTTCCGTCACGATATGCCATTCCAATGGGAGCGCCTGATTCGTCATAGAAATAAGGGGTAGTTTCCTACCCCTTATTCTTTTTTTACTGTTCAGACACAGAACCGTCTTCTGTCTGTTTACTCTGTGTGTTCTTAAAACCGTGCGCCGTCGGGAGTTGGATATGTGTTTATCCAACCACAAAGATCAGTTATACCAAGTTCATTACACAAAGCCTCATACTCTTCTATTGTTAAAGAATCATATACATCTTTCGTTTCCGTATTGATTATACAGTATTTTGCCTTTTCGATGTCCATTTTTAATATTTCTTCCTGTCTTGCATCACTGGCTAACTCAAAACGCCTTGCACACACATATTTATCATTATAAGCAAAACAAACAACATAATTATCTATTACTTTGGAATAAGCATTACCTTTTTCATTCTTGATTCCTATTCCAATGGAATTACTGTTTGCTCTAACAATATAATAGTCATTTGGCAACTCGTATTCCCAATCAGACAGTCCTGGACTAACACAAGAAAAAAGCGAAAAGCATATTATTGCTATAATTATCAAACACAGTATATTTGTTTTTTTCATGGCAATTTCACCCATAATTCTACATACAATTTCCCATATTACAAAATATCCAAACGATACAATGGATAATTTTGGTATTCTTTAATTTATTTTATCACATATTATGTCAATTTACAAGTAATTAGAAAATTTTCGTTTAAGTACAATAAAAAAGCAAGAATTGTGACAATTCTTGCTTTTTGTCTTTTATTTTAGAGTGTTACCTTTTTATATGCCTTTTTGCCACGGCGCAAAACGAGTCCGTCGCCGATTTGCTCCTTGGTGTAGGTTGCCTTTGCGCTTGTTACCTTTTCACCGTTTACTGTTACTCCGCCTTGCTCAACTGCGCGTCTTGCCTCGCTTCTTGAAGGAACGAGCTCTGCTCTTACGAGCATTGCGAGAATGTCAACGCATCCGTCTCTGAAATCCTCGTCGAGAAGTGCTACGCTAGGCATATTTTCGCTATCGCCCGCTGAGAAGATTGCTCTTGCGCTTGCCTGTGCCTTTTCAGCCTCCTCCTCGCCATGAACGAGCTTTGTTAGCTCATATGCGAGAATTTCCTTTGCACGATTGAGCTGTGAGCCCTCCCACTTATCCATTGCGTCGATTTCTTCAAGTGGTAGGAAGGTGAGCATTCTTATACATTTAAGAACATCGGCATCTCCCACATTTCTCCAATATTGATAGAAGTCAAAGGGTGATGTTTTATTTGGGTCAAGCCATACTGCGCCCGATTGGGTTTTACCCATTTTCTTGCCCTCGGAGTTGAGGAGCAATGTGATTGTCATTGCGTGCGCGTCCTTACCGAGCTTTCGTCTTATAAGCTCTGTACCACCGAGCATATTACTCCATTGGTCATCGCCACCAAACTGCATATTACAGCCATAGGTTCTAAATAGCTCCAAGAAGTCATAGCTTTGCATAATCATGTAGTTGAATTCAAGGAAGGAGAGTCCTCTTTCCATTCTTTGCTTATAGCACTCAGCTGTGAGCATTCTATTTACGCTAAAGCAAGCGCCAACCTCGCGAAGAAGCTCTACATAATTTAGGTTAAGTAGCCAATCGGCGTTATTAACCATCATTGCCTTGCCCTCTCCAAACTCGATGAAGCGTGACATTTGCTTTTTAAAGCACTCGCAGTTATGGTCGATTGTTTCCTTAGTCATCATTGAACGCATATCCGTTCTGCCTGATGGGTCGCCTATATATGCAGTTCCGCCACCGATAAGTGCGATTGGCTTATTGCCTGCCATTTGAAGTCTTTTCATTAAGCAAAGCGCCATGAAGTGTCCAACATGAAGGCTATCTGCAGTTGGGTCAAAGCCGATATAGAATACAGCCTTGCCATTATTTACCATTTCTCTGATTTCTTCCTCGTTTGTAACCTGAGCGATAAGCCCACGAGCAACGAGCTCTTCATAAATTTGCATTTTCAATTCCTCTTTTAATGATTTTTTATGTTCTATGATATTTTAACAAATATATATTATTTTGTCAAGTGTTTTATTTTAGGGCGAGCATTTTATTTCTAAATTCAATATCGTGAGTTATCTCCTTGCCAAACCATTTGGGAATTTCAAGTGAGATTGCGTCCGCTTCGCTTTCGAATTCGATTTCGCACACGACAAGCCCGTCATGCTTGCCCTTATATATATCAAGCTCGATTATGTGGCTTTTATACGGAATACAGTATCTCGTTTTTTCTATTATTCTGCCCTCGCTACGATTTACGCCATCAAGGTATTCTTCTTTTGTGATTTCCCACTCGTTTTCCTCTCTTATCATAGCGCCCTCGCCCTTTTCGGTACGATAGTAGCGATTGCCTCTTTTACGCACGCGTATCTCGGGATTTATGCTGATATAGGCTTGGGTGATTTCGTCAAATTCCAGCCCTTCAAGGCTTGGAATTTCGCCAACTAAAAACTTTCTTTCTATTTCCATTTTGCATCTCCTTTTTGGCTTTCTTATATATTATCATATTTTTAGGCTTTTTTGTTGATTTTTAAAAAAATGTGTAGTAAAATTTAATTATCAAGCACAAAGGAGCATTTATGATTACTTTAAATTCGATTTTTTCATCTAATATGATTTTGCAGGCAAACCGCCCTGTCAGATTTTTTGGCGAGGGCAAGGGAGAGGTGGCAATTACCCTTGACGGAGTGCGAAAAACAGCCACATCACGCGACAAATGGCTAATTGAGTTCGACGCCTTCGGGTATGGTGGGCCTTACGATATTACGGTGGAGCTTGACGGGGTATTCAGCGTTTTGCGTAATGTATATTTTGGCGATGTAATTTTACTTGGTGGTCAGTCGAATATGCAGTTTAAGCTTTGGCAGTCAAGCGAGCCTAAGGAAAATTACAGGGGCAACAAGAATGTGCGTCTGTTTACTGTTGACAGAATGGAAATGAGCGAGGAGCACTTTTCAAGTCGTGATGGTTGGGTTGAGCTTACTCTCGAGAATGCGCCTCATTTTAGTGCTATCGGCTATTATGTGGCACAGGGCTTGGCTACTGACGACAGAAAAATCGGTCTTATTGCCTGCTATCAGGGTGCTTCGGTTATCCAAAGCTGGATGCCAAGAGAGGTTGCGCTCGTGCCTGAGTTTGAGATTGAAAATCGCTTTGCAGACCACGAATGGTATCCCGTTTGGAACGATGATGCAGTGCTTTGGGAGCATATGGTTAAGAGGATTTTGCCATTTTCCCTATCGAGCGTTTTATGGTATCAGGGTGAGAGTAACGCAAGCAAGAGCGAGGCTGACATTTATCTTGACATGCTAAAAGCTATGATTTCATCTTGGAGAGAGGGTTTTGAGCACGAGGAGCTAAGGTTTATTGTTATTCAGCTAGCTGACCATCTTGACCGTGCAGGCTATGCGTGGTGGAAAATTCAAGAGGAGCAATTGAGGGCGCAAAACGAAATTCCGTTTGTAAGAAGCGTCATTTGTCGTGATGTGTGCGATAACATTGACATTCATCCCAAGGAAAAGGATATTCTAGGCGACAGGATTTGCGAGGCGTTAAGAAATTTTAAGTAATTATAAAAAATATATTAAAAAGTATAAAAAGGTATTGCAAAATTGGGATTTTTTTGCTATACTATAATCGATTAAAAATTTTTTTAAGAAAGAGGTATTTCAAAATGAAATTTGAAAACAAGGCTCTTACCGACAGCAAGCTAATACTTGACTGGATCGAGGAAATGGCTAATTTAACACAGCCTGACAAAATTGTTTGGATTGATGGCTCTGAGGAGCAAACTCAAGCTCTTCGTGAGGAGGCTCTTGCCAGTGGCGAGCTTATTAAGCTCAATCAAGAGGTTCTTCCTAACTGCTATCTTCACAGAACAGCTGTAAACGATGTTGCTCGTGTAGAGGGTAGAACATTTATTTGTACAAGAACTAAGGAGGATGCCGGCAATATCAACAACTGGATGGATCCTGTTGAGTGCTATGAGAAGCTCGGCAAGCTTTACAAGGGCTCAATGAAGGGTCGCACTATGTATGTTATCCCTTATGCTATGGGTCAGGTTGGTTCTGATTTTGCAAAGTATGGTATTGAGCTTACAGACTCAATTTATGTTGTACTTAATATGCTCATTATGACAAGAGCCGGCGCAAATGTTGCTGAGGCTATGGGCGATGGCGAGGGCTTTATTAAGGGTCTTCACGCTCGTGCTGACATTGACGAGGAAAATCGTTATATCTGCCACTTCCCAGAGGATAACACCATTTGGTCTATCAACTCCGGTTATGGTGGAAATGTTCTTCTTGGAAAGAAGTGCTTCGCTCTTCGTATTGCTTCTTACCTTGGTAGAAAAGAGGGTTGGATGGCTGAGCATATGCTTATTCTCGGCGTTCAATATCCTAATGGTGAAACAAAGTACATTAGCGCTGCGTTCCCATCTGCTTGCGGTAAGACTAACCTTGCTATGCTTATTCCACCGGAATATTATTCAAAGAAGGGCTACAAGGTTTGGTGCGTAGGTGACGATATTGCTTGGCTAAGAGTTGGCAAGGACGGCAGACTATGGGCTATCAACCCCGAAAACGGATTCTTCGGTGTTGCTCCCGGTACAAACGAAAAGTCCAATCCTAATGCTCTCCACACAACTATGAGAGATACAATCTTCACAAATGTTGGTCTTAACACTGATACAATGACAGTTTGGTGGGAGGGTCTTGACGATAACGCTCCTGAGCATTGCATCAACTGGAAGGGCGAGGTTTGGGACAGAACCAAGTACAACAAGGCTGACAAGGTTAACACAAGCGCTGCTCATCCTAACTCAAGATTTACTGCTATGGCTAAGAACTGCCCTTGCATTTCATCTGAGTTTGACAATCCGGCAGGCGTTCCAATTTCTGCTATCGTATTCGGTGGTCGTCGCGCAAAGACTGCTCCACTTGTATATCAATCATTCAACTGGCAACACGGTGCGTTTGTAGGCTCTATTATGGCATCTGAGACTACTGCAGCTGCTGCAGGCGCTGTTGGTGTTGTTCGTCGTGACCCAATGGCTATGCGTCCATTCGTTGGCTACAACATGGGTGACTACTTCCAGCATTGGCTTGATATGGGACACAAGATTCCTAACGCTCCAAAGATTTTCCATGTTAACTGGTTTAGAACAGATGACGAGGGTCACTTCATTTGGCCGGGATTTGGTGATAATATGAGAGTTCTTGACTGGATTCTCGCTCGTTGCGAGGATAAGGTTGATGCTCGCGAGACTGCTATCGGTTATATTCCTTATGCTGAGGATATCAACATTGAGGGTCTTGACATTGATGTTGCTACAATCGAGGGTCTTCTCAGCGTTGACAAGGCTTCGTGGCTTGAGGATGTTGAAAACATCAAGGCGTTCTACGCTCAGGTTGGCGACAGAGTTCCTCAAACTATGTATGATGAGCTCTCTGCTCTCGAGGCTAGACTTTCAAAGTAATTTGAATTAATTTAAAATCACCGCTTGAAAAAGCGGTGATTTTCATCTATAAGTTAAAATGGGACAAGAAATCTCGTCCCATTTTGTTATTAAATTATACTATTTCAAGCGTACCATTGATTGTTTTAAGGGTTGTTATTCCTTTTTTCTTTGCTACATTATAAAGCGTAACAACCTCAAGGTTAACTCCGCCTACCGACTTTTCTTGATAGTAGGTTGAATCCTTTTCCGCTTGAACGAAGGTATAGCCCTCGTCATTCTTTACATAAAGCGCCATTGCAAGATTTAGGCTTTGAGCATTTTCAGAGCTGAAGTTTTCAATTGCTATATTTACGATTGCATATTGAGTATCAACCTCAATTTGAATTCCCTTTCCGTCAACTACGCCTGCTTCTGTAAAGATGGTTTCGCCGATTGAGTCAGTATTAATAATTATAAGTCCAATTGATACAATTGCGTCAGGAGCGAATTCTTGATATTTTCCAAGCTCGATTTTATTGATTTTAAAGCCTGCGCTAAGACCGCCTGTGCCATCCTCTCTTGTGGAATATCCAATTGCTTCAAATAGCGCCGGGGTTTTGTACTCGCCCTCTTTATCAATAAGCTCTGTTCCAAGTATGCATCCTGCCTCGTTATTACAGGTTATCTTCTTTGTGCCCTGTGCGGTAAAGCCATCAGGGAATGTCCATTCTACTGTTACAGAGTGTGTCTTGCCTTCCTCTGATACTCCGCATTTTGAACAGGTAGCTCCTGTTGTACACATATGGTCATCCTCTGCGATTTCGTGTTTACCGTAAAATTCGCAGAAGGTCATAATGGTTGCCTCCCACAAAGCATTATTTGCATTCTTGTTGTTTCCACCCTGCCATATGGTTGTATAAGAATTAATTTGATCTTCAGTGTAAACGCCTTCGGTTTTAGGAACTAGCCAAACCACGCTAAATGCCGAGGTGTTTTTGTTCCAGGTCAAGCGTGGGTCGCTTGCGTCTTCTGGGGTTATTCCCTCGTGTATATACACAACACTCTTTATATTTGAGTTGGAATTCAAGTTTTGTAAAGCAGTATTTCTAATCGTTCCTGTTGCACCCTCGTGGAATACGACCTTTTCCATGCTTGAGCAGAAGAAGTTACCTGTAAGAAGGTTGTTTTTTCCGTAGAAGTGAACCTCTTTAAGAGATGTGCATCCACTAAGGAAGCCACCCTTAGATTGAGGCTCATATGCTCTTGCAAAGAAGCTTAGCTTTTCAAGCGCGCTCCAGCCTGCTAAGTTTCCTTGGCTACCTGCACCATCTCCGAGAACAGGTATATGGAATTCAAGCTCGGTTATTTGTGTATGCAGGCTTGTTGTCTTTGTGTCCTTGTCGGAAAGAGCATACACGGATAGCGTTCCATTCCAGCCTGTTGAAAGTCTAACATAGCTATATTCCGCAAACTTATACACGGTGCCGTTTGAGTGTGTGAGCTCAATTGCGGGAATTACAATTTTGGTAACGGAGGTATCGTGAAGGTAGATATACTTAAGCCTACAGTTTCCTCCTGTTTCCCATGGATTTTGAATTTCAAGCTCGTATGCGATGTCGGCGCTATCTGCCTCTACTTGCTCACCGTTGTGATTTACATATACAGCCTCAGCTGATACTGAAATTGCGAGCATACAAGCAATAGCGACTACTAATAATGTCAACATTAAAAGTCTTTTTTTCATAATTCTTCTCCTTGCAGGTAGCCCCTGCGGGCATAAAATTTTTCACATCAAATTATACCATAAAAGCAAACACGCAAGTGTTTGTTAGCATCAAGGATGCGTTTTTCAAGCATATTGCGAAGAAAAACCTTTTAGCCGTCAATAAAATTACTGCAACAAGCTTGCCTTGTTGGTATAAAGTAATTTTATTATACCATATATCGCATTTATTTGTCAATATGCACAATAAACAAATACCCCCCCCCCGTTTTTTGTATATTTTGCACAAAAATGTCAAAAGCGCCCTGTGTTTGCAGAGCGCTTTTGAATTTATATTATTTATCAATTCCGTTTTCCTTTAGCCATTTTAGCTGAGCGTAGGTTAGCTCTGATATGTGTCCCTCTTGGTAGGGAGCAACATTATAGGCGAACACTCCACCCTTGGATTTTATCGCCTTTACATAGTCTAAAACCACTTGATTTTCGTACACAGGGGTCGGCGTTCCTACCTTTTCGTGTACCCAATAATCATCCATCCAGCATAGCGCAAACCATTGGGTATCGCCCTCACCGCTAAAGCGATGCTCGGGCAAGAATTTTAGTTCATTTTCCTCGCCTGCTTGGTAATCGGAGATTCCTCTTCCCCATTCGCTTCCCCAAGGCTCTACCCCTCTAAAATTAAAGGCTACGATTGCATCGGGGTTACCTGAGCGAAGCGCCTCGGCATATCTTTTATAGTCATAGCGTGTGCCTCTGCCCGCACAAATCGGTGGCTCGTAACAGCAATCAATCCACCAGCCGTGAATTTTATTGCCATATTTTTTTGAGATTGCGCTTGCTATATGATAGCAAAATTCTGCGTGGCGCTTTGGGTTGTCCTTAAAGCCGGTGGCGATTTGCCATTCGGGATTGGCGGTTGAAGAGCCTTCGCCATTAAAATATAGCATCAGCCTTATTCCGTATGGCTCGAGCTTATCCGCAAGCTCTCCTATAAGGTCACGCCTTGCGGTATGATTTGGAACTATTTCATCAAGCTCGGGAAGTGGGAACGGAACCTTCATATCTGCGTGCGTTGCGGTAAAAAACAGAAATTTTGCCCCGGAGGACGCAACCTGTGTCACAAATGTGTCGATATCAAAATCATCTACCGCATCAAAATAATCCTTTTGTTCTCCTTTTTCGGGCATGGTATGCGTTGTCCAATGCACGAACATTCCATAGCCTGCCTCGCTAAACCAATCTGTTCTTCTCATAATATCTCCTCGGTTTTTTATTTTATTATAGCACATATTTACACTTATTTCAACAAAAAATCACCACTTTGAAAAGTGGTGATTTTTGTTTTAATATTCGATTATCCAACGATACCGCTACGCTCAACACCTTGAACGATCTTATCCTGCAAGAAGATATATGCAATGATAAGTGGCAAGGCAATAAGAATTGTAGCTGTTCCTGTAATTGCTGACGAATATTGTGGAAGGTTTCTAGTTGCGAGAGCTAGTGATGGTGGAACGGATTTCGCAATTCTCGCAATATTTGGCCAACCATTCTTTGTTAAGTAAATTGCGTCAAAGAAGGTGGTTACATAGAAATCGTCTGTCCATTGCCATGCAAATGAGAAGATAAATACAGTTACAAGCATTGGAATTGAGATTGGGAGAATGATGCTGAAGAAGGTCCTCATGGTTGATGAGCCATCTACATATGCGCTCTCCTCAAGCTCGTCAGGGACGCCCTTGAAGAACTGTCTTAGCATGAATATAAACAATCCATTTCTAAAGCCCAGTCCTGTTATTGAAAGCATATACATTGGTATATACGAGTTCA
This sequence comes from Clostridia bacterium, assembly GCA_017408585.1. Lineage (GTDB taxonomy): Bacteria > Bacillota > Clostridia > Oscillospirales > CAG-272 > RGIG2000. The sequence continues at coordinate 110,631 of JAFQUJ010000016.1, forward strand.
TAAAGCCGAGGCTTTCGTTAATCTTTTCAAGGAAATTCTCCGTGAATGCTGTTTTATCGAGATCGTTGAAGTACTGTTGCATTTGATACTGAATTGCATCAATTGGAACCATAAGAGTTACGATAACGAGTATAAATACTATGTTATTTCCTCTAAACTTAAACTTTGCAAGACCATATGCGACAAGCGCACAGATAAAGGTTTGAATAAGTGCGGTTGTAAATGATAGCAAGAACGAGTTAAGTAATGCTCCAAGATAACCATTTTCGGTAATTATATACTTATACTGGTCGAAGGTTGGTGCTTTTGACAAAAGCACAACTGTTACATCCTTAAAGTCCGATGCGGTCATGAAGGAATTGAATATTTTTGTAATGTATGGGAAAAGAATTACATATGATACGCCTATTAAGAGTACAAATCTGAAAATTACATATACAACCTTTTTAAGAAAGAAGGTTGAGAAGAATTTTGCCTTTATTCTTTCCCAAAGAGGAGCTCTATCAAATTCTACGCGAATTTTGTTCTTGGATTCTCTTTTTACCTTTGGTGTTGTATCCATTTCGTCCCCTCCTTAATCTCTTCTTTGATAGAAGACAAACGCCTTCATGAGTACGGCAACAAGAGCTATCATTGCTAGAACAACTAGCATATAGATCCAATACATTGCTGCCATTTCGCTTCTTGTAAAGTAGCTGGTGTTTCCTCCAATGAAGCTCATCATTCTGTTATCTGCTGATGTGAACGCATCGATAACTGTGTAGATGAAGTTAACCAAAATCATCGGGCTAATCATTGGTAGAGTGATCTTCCAGAAGGTTTCCCATGCAGATGCACCCTCAATTTGACACGATTCGTAAATTGATGGTGAAATTGATTGAAGACCCGATAGGAAGATAAGCATTTGTACACCACTACGGCTTACAATATCGAAAATATCGTTTACAAGTCCTACAACATATTCTACAAGTCCTGCGCCGACCTTTATGTTGCCGAGTAGGCTTTGTAGATCCATGACGGACATAATTCCTGTATCCTCGCCGGCACCTGTGTCGATTACTCCACTTACATTACCCGCTGCCTCAAGCATTGCGCTTTGCGCATCGATTGAGTCGATAATACCTGTGCAAAGAATAACGGGCAAGAAGAATATCGCACGGAATACTGTTCTTCCAGCCATCTTCTGATTAAGAATGATAGCCATAAAGAGCGCGAATATTACGATTGCAGGAATTTGAAGGATAAGGTCCTGTGTACTGTCAAGAAGTGTTACAGGGAATGACTTATCCGGATTTGATGGATTGAATATGGATACATAGTTATCGAAGCCTGCGAAGGTGAGAACTACTCTTCCATTAATTGTTTGAGTTGTACTAAATGAGTACATAAGTGAGTCGAGAAGTATCGGTCCATAGATAAATAGAATACCGATTACGAAAGGAAGAACGAAAAGCCATCCTGCCAAGGCTCTCTTTTTAGTAAGAGATAGCCCTCTTCTCTTCTTTTTAATTGAAGTAGATGCCATTTGTTATCCTCCTTTCTTATCCTTTCATTCCGTATGGGACATATCCCAGTGCGGAAATCTTTACCGACTCGCCCTCATATTCTACGATTACATCGTATGAGTTATAGTTGAGTAGGAAGCCCTCTCCGTTTGAGTATTCAACCCTTACAACTCTTGAGTTGTTAAGATGCTCGGGCTCTATGTTTGGATTTTCGATTATATCCATCTCACGAATTACAACATAGCCCTCGTCTGCATTTAAGAACTCATGCTCTGTAATGTAGCTTGATTGCTTTGATGCCATTAGCTCATTGTACCTTTGATACATCCTTGCGATTTCATCTCTCCAGATGCTAAATTGTACTGAGTAATATTGGTTATAGTCATTTGTTCCCTTTAGGAGCTCTGTATTTTGCATTGCTATTGTGAAATACAAGCCTGCGCCATTTTCAAGAGCCTTAAGGAACATATATTTATCGTCACCCTCCATGTTGATTGGGTCACCGGCAAATTCGATTGAGCCATGGAGAACTATTCCTGTGAAAGGAACTGCCTCGCTTGTGCTAAGGAAACGGCTACTGTCAAGAGATACATTTGTAAGTCCTGATGCATATGGTAGCGAATATACATTTCCTACGCCAAGGATTAGCTTATAATTCGATTGTGTTGCGCCCTCAATTGGAGTTTTGCCCGATAGAAGATTTAAGAACTTTTGTGTGTTCTTCTTTGAATCCTCTCTTAGAATATAGCCTGTTTCGCTATCGAAGTCAGAGCTGAGATCTGAGCCGAGCTTTCTTGTTGCAAGCGAGGTGATGTTATATTCAGATGCGCTCTTTATGAACTTTGTATATGCAAGCTCATAGGAGTCTGTTGAAATAACTACTCCGCCCTTGCGCTGAAACATTTGAACTGATGCGTCATATTCGCGTCTTGATGTATATCTGCCATCAAGCGCTCTTGCAGCTGTCTTTTTATATTTGAAGCCACTGAAATTCTTAAGCTGTTGTGCATATGAGAAGTTTACGCTGGGAGCGATTTCAACTCCGTTTTGAATAGCGTATTCCATAAGAGCCTCAAAGCCCTTTGCACCACCAAGAACCTTTTGCCATTTTAGGTATGTAGGATACTTTTCCTCAAGACCACCATTTGCAAAGCCTGTTAGGATAAAGCTCATATTATCAACACCGATATTTGAGAGCTCCTTATGGATCTTCATAATGTCAGCGAAGGTTGTGAGCTCCTTGCTTACGGTTACGGGGAAGGTAGCAATCTTTTCCTCTACCTGAAGTGAGCCAAATACCTCAAGGAAAATTCTAGTGTACTCGTCAAGGTCCTCTGCCTTTATCTTAGAGAGTGTTCCGTTTGCTTGGAGATAATCTCTATAATAGTTAGCCATTCCAATATATGATGTATCATATTTTGCGCTTGGGCTATTTGTAGCATTAAGGGAGCTTGGAGTTAGCACTACATACTTAACATTAACCATTCCGTTATAGCGAGTTGTACCATTGATGGTAATTACATTACTTGATGTATTTCCGCTTGAGAATGAATCTGCTAGGTCGTATTTATCACTTGATGAAAGCTGGAAGGTTGCGTAAGCTGAGTTGAAGTATGCGTCATTATGTGACATAATGCTCGCAAGAGTGTCGCACTCTTCAATTATTGCAAAGTAGCCTGAATTTGCACCAGAGGTTGTGATAACGCTTCCAAATACAGGGAATGCCGCTTGCTCTTGGTTTTTAATTTCAATCTTATAATATGCATAATCAGGACCATAAAGGGCGATTAAGATATTATCTGTTATGCCGGCTGCGCGAAGGTCCTCGTATCTTACAAGAGTACCACTACCATCGGGCAAGAAGGTATAACCACTATCTGTTGCATGGTTTGCTGCATTGAAGAATGGGAAAATTCCAACGCTTGAAAGGCTGTAGCTCTTTGTATCATACTCAACCTTTGAAGCATCAAGCTTTACATTGAAGCCATCGTTTGTTAGCTCATAGATAAGAGCTGTTTTAAAGTATGGCTCTGCAGGATTACCGATTTTAGCATCCTTATATGTTCCATAATTAAGAATACCTGTTGTAAAGTCGAAATTGATCTTAGCGTAATCCTCGTGCATTTTTTCAATAGTGTAGCCTGCCCATTCAAATTGAGTTGCTAGCTTATTTCTGTTATATACACTAGTATTTCCTCTAAGAATCCAAACATTGTTTTCCTCTGAAAGCTCATATTTTCCCTTGATATTTTTGATGTGGCTTTCGGCTATTGCTTCATCCTTAGCTCTCATATCGTCGAAAATTCTTTCAAGGTCATCATTATGAATTGCAAGTGGGAAAACCATTTCCTTCTTACCAAATTCATATGTTACGATAGCGCCAATTTGATTACCGTTCTCGTCAAGGTATGGGTCTATGTGCATTTGGTTGTCATAGATTGCTGAGTCCTTGAAGGAATAGTAGGTTTTTTCGCCACCATCTGAAATTGTTTTAAAGGTTAGCAAAAGCGTTGAAACATATTGTTGCTTTGCGGCGTCGTTGTTACCTGCCTTTGTTACATTATAGGGGTTTGAGAGAATGATTTCTCCTGTTACCTTGTTTTTAATTCCCAGCTCACCTGAAATTGGGTGAACATAGAGTGCCATGCCGTCATTTTCGGCATATTTGTTCATTTGAGCTAGCTTTTCAGCCTCGCTTTGACAATCATCCGTTACATAATTTGATGCGGTGAGTGTTGTCGTGGTTGTGTCCGCTGCCGATGCAACAACTACAAGCATTGGAACAAGCAATACAATCGCAAGGATCAATGATATTATTCTATTTTTCATATTAATCCTCCTACCTGTAGCTTATTTCGCTTATTATCGTCGAAACGAGAGCGATCATTTTTGAGATGAGTGAGATGAAGAGCAACGCAATGAACATGATAAATACCATACCAACAATTGTCATGATAACTGTTAGAATGTTCTTGCCCATTGAGTAGTCATGGGTTACCTGCATACCAAGAACGAGCAAGAAGCCCATCCAAATGAATGCGAGTGTAATAAGTAGAGTTGTAATTTGTCCCTCGTCGCCTACCAGAACATTTGTTAGAATTGTTGAAATTACTACAAACGCGGGAACCGGGAACAATGCATAGGAGCTTGCAATAAAGATATCCTTTAAGCTTCCCTCTCCATCGAACAAGGTGGTAAAGCACCAGTTTGCGATTACGAAAAGAAGTAATGGGATAAGTATTGACATAGCCTGCATGAAGATTGTAAGGTATGAGCCTTGTGGGTTGTAGTAATAGCCTGTTCCTATTGATTGATAGTAGAAGGCGATAATAGTTACTACAATTATTACAATAGACGCACGCACGGAGCCACGCTTCTCATGCTTCAAGTCCCAATAGCCATCAAATGGATGGAATATTAGGTGGAAGCCATACAAAAGCTCCTGCTTAAAGGTCTTTCTGCCTACAACCAGCTGAGCCTCAGTATTTACCTTGGCTGCCCAACCAAATAGCTTTCCGAGAAGAATGCAAAGCACTACGATTAGGGCGATCATTGGAAGAAGGAGCATTTCCATGCTCTCCTTACGGAGATCCTTAAATGCGGTTGCATAGTTTTCTACATCATACGCATTTTGGTAATACTTGATTGCCTCCTCGTATTTACCTTCACGATAAAGTGATTTACCGATTGCAACATATGCGGTATCAAAGTTGTTGTTTCTTGCGAGGACCTCCTCCCATTTTTCAACAGCCTTATCATACTCGCCTTGGTTTTGATACTGAATAGCTTCATCTAGGATTTCTGCGTATTCTGTTCTACGATATACTGTAAATGTGCTTCTCGACATATCAAGAACGATGATGTTTGAGCCTTGATATGTGATTGCTCTTGCAGACAAGATATTTCCGAGCTGAGCGCCCTTATCTCCAAATATGTAGAGAAGGTTACCGTTGCTATCATAGGTATAAACCTTTGAACGCTTTGTATCAACAATTGACCATACGCCATTTGGACCGCTGGCAATATCGATAATCTCTGAAACGCCCTTTGGAGCGTCTGCGTTTGATGAGGTTTCCTTTACTTCCAGCTCTACGCTTACCTCTCCTGATGGGGAGAAGAAGCCGTTACGGTGCATAATATCAACACCTGTTGCGTTTAGAAGTCTTACAGGGGAATAGTCTGTAACCTTTGTGGTTAGCTGAGTCAGCTGTGCTGAAACATCCTCTTCCTCTTTAAAGATAATAGAAGCATATACGAACTCTTGAGTCTTTTGGTCAAGGTCGATATTCTTATATGCGGTTGGGATAAAGGTGAGCGTATCTGCCGCTGTACCACCTATTTTTTGAATGAGTGCTTCAAGTGCGGTTACTGTAACCTCAGGAGCACCGATAAAGTTGATAAACTGTCCGTCTGTTGTGAGAACCACGATACCCTCGTTGATATCGGGGGATACAACGAAAATTCTTCCGTGCTTATCTACTACACAGCTGATAGGGTTAAATGATCCACTTGTGATATGCTTGGTAACAGGCTCGCTAATTTCGCGAATGAAGCTACCGTCGTCTTGGTTGAATACAACAATTCTACGATTGAGCTTATCACAAACATAGAGTCCTCTTCTCTCGCCCTCATCTACTACGAATGTGCTTTCGGGTGAGTTTAATGAGTCATCTACTCCGTTTTGGTTTATAAACTTATCAATTATTAGCTTGCGCTGATAATATTTGTTTGTTACGATGATTCTGTTGTTTCCCTTGTCGGTAATATAAACATTACCCTCTGCATCTGCCTCAACATCGGATACATTTGTCATTACAACATCAAGACCTAACGAAACTGAGTCGATTGCGATATCGGGCACATATGCGTCAGGCGAGCTGAGCAGCTCTCCGTCAATTGAGTAGGTGTAGGTTGAGTAGGGAGCTGCGGTTGCTACGATTGGGAGTAGCATAAGAAGCATCATTACAACTACTGTTATTCTTACTAACTTCTTCATAGCTCCTCCTTAATCCTTCATTCCACTAGTTCCCATCGTTTGTATTACATTACTTTGTGATACAACAAATACGATGATAGGAACAATCATCATAATTACCGTTGCGGCAGCGGAAGCTCCCATACGAGCAACACCACCTGCGGTGATTTGTGAGATTGCATAGTTAAGTGTTTTCCATTGTTCACTATAAATATAAATTGAAGCACCTGTTTGCCACAAGCCCTGGAATGAGTAGATAATAAGCGTAATCCAACCAGGCTTAACCATTGGCATGGCTATTGTCCAGAAGGTTTTTAGCTCACTACATCCGTCAAGGCGTGCGCTTTCGAGGGTTGAATCCTGAATTGAGGATTCCATGAACTGCTTCATAAGATAAAGTCCTGTCGCACTACCCCATGCATGAATAATGATTGACAAGGGGTTATCTAGTAGTCCTATGGTAGATAGGGTCAAGAAGTTAGCAATACCTGTTACAGTTGATGTAAACATAAGTGAGCTTTGAATAATCTTGAATGTGCCCTTTCTGCCGGGGAACGGAATCTTTGCAAGTGCATATGATGCAAGAGATGCAAAGAAAATGTTTCCAAATGTACCTGCTGCTGTGATAAGCACAGTATTGAAGATATATCTTGAGAATGGAACCCAAGAATCGCTTAGCAGGTAGAATAGGTCACCAAAGTTTCCAAAGGTTGGCTTTGCAACATAGAATCTTGGCGGGAATACCCAAAGCTCATCAAGAGGCTTTAGGGATTGAATTACTACATAATACATAGGCAAGAACATAAATACGCCCATGATTGCAAGGAATACAAATATTCCTGTGTCGCCTCCAACTGAACGGTTGAGAACGACCTGGTGGTTTCTGACTCTCATTTTTTGCATATCATTTACCCACCTTCGAAAGTAATTTTTTAACTAGCATATTCGCGCCTATCATAATAAGGAACAAAACGAATGCTATTGAGGAGGCGTATCCTACCTCCCAGCGCTGATTTCCATAGTCGTCGATACAGTGCATGATTGTATGACATGAATAGTTAACTGATGGGAATCCGCAAAGCTGTGTTACAACGCCACCGAAGTTGAATGCGCCCGTAATTGACATTACCGCACCGAACATAAGGTGGTTCTTCATTTGTGGTAGTGTTATGTACCAAAGCTCCTGCCATCTGTTCTTAACTCCGTCGATGGCGGCAGCCTCAAATTGGTTTTTATCAAGGGTTTGAAGTCCTCCTATAAATGATAGGAAGGCTGTACCTAGTGACATCCAAAGCGCAACAACTATACAAAGCGTCATTGCGTAGTTTTCGTCATGGAACCAAAGCACAGGCGTGTCAATGACTCCGAGGTCGAGAAGAATACCGTTTACCCAACCATATGCGTCATCTGAGAAGAGCGCCGACCAAATGGTGTAAGCTCCGCCTGAGATTGATGGTGCATAGAATACAAGGGTTACAAGTGCTCTTACCTTGGGCGCTAGCTCGTTAATGAACCACGCGACAAGGAATGAAAGGATATACGATACAGGACCGATTACCATAGCGAATACGAGTGTGTTCTTACAAGCCTGCAAGAATATATCGTCCTCGAAGAACAATCTTGTATAGTTATCCAGACCAATGAAGATGTCCCAGCTTATTTCAAGCATATTAAATGAGGTAAAGCTGAGTATGAATGATAGAAGCACCGGGAAAAGAGTGAACAGAATGAACACGAGCATAAAGGGGGCAACCATAAAGTATGCAACCTTATGGCGCTTCATCTCCTTTATTGTCCATTGTGCCATTGTCATATCTTTTCTTGCTACTGCTCTTTTAGCAAATGGCTCATCGTTTCTTCTGCCGGTACTTGTAGAATCCGCTCCACATTCTGCGTAGATTCGGTTGAACTCTTCCGCAGGGATCGAGCGTAATGGTGAATTATTATTTCGTCTTTCCATTATTTTTCTCCTTTACAAGTATTTTCGGCTATTTCTTGCTAACGATGATTTTTTCGCCGGTTATGACATCGATATAGTCCATATCAAATTCAATTCTTCTTCTTGTGATTTCCTTATTGATTGCAGGAACATATGAAAGAAGTGAATCTGCTGGGTCCTTCGCCTCGTTATATGCTGCGAGGAATGCGAAGTTTACATATCTTGCAAGATAGTAGCTTCCCGGATAGTTAGGAACTGCTGCAAGATTGTTAAATTGTGAAAGAATTGCATCTCTTTCCTCGTTTGTCCAAGGAATTTCCTTAATCGCCTCGGTGTTAGGTGTTGGGTGACGGCCTGCAATACCTTGAATTGATACCATTTCATTGGTATATGCAACCTGACAGTCCTTACCTACATACCACTTCATGAATTTCCATGCATCATCCTCGTCCTCACATCCGGATAGCATAACACAGCCTGTTACGGTTGCGATTGCGCTATTGTTGATATACTTTGTTCCATCTGCTCTTTCGTGCTCATAGCCGGGAAGGGTTGTAAAGCCCCAAAGACCGGAGAGCTCTGATGCGAATAGAGTCAATTGGTTACAGGTTGAGTAATCCGCAATACCGATTGGCATTTCACCTGTTCTGAAACGGTTTGCAAAATCGTAAACGGTTGGAAGTGAGTATTGAGTGTACATATTACAGAGCTTTGTAAACGCGCCAAGAACGCCCGTGTTATCAAAGTTGATCTGCATACCGCCATTCTTATATACCTCGTTGTTGCTTTGATATATGAATGTGTAGATGTCGTTTTGGATACCTATTTCCATATTATTATATTGAAGAACAGGAACCATAGCCAAAACATCATCCCATGTTTCAGGAATATCAAGCTCAAGGTCTGCTAGAATGTCCTTACGATAGAAAAGCATTGAGAAGCTGAGCTTATCAGGTAGTCCGTAATAGGTGTATTCAACCTCTGCATCCTCTGAATTATCATGAAGAGTTAGAGGAACCATTGCAACCTCCGGGAACCATGTAAGAACCTCAGGATCTTTTTCTATAAACTTATTAAGTGGTAGAACTGCGCTACGGAGAGCGAAGTCTATAATTTGTGCGCTCGATTCAAATAGTGAAACATCAGGTCCTTTTCCTGCCAAAACTGATGGAAGAAGTGTTCCTGCGGAAACGAGCTTAAGGTTTGCTGACACACCTGTTTTTGGTGTGAAATCATTATCTATAAGGCTTCTCATTACTTGTGCTTGGTCACGACCTAGTGCGATCCATACCTCAACAGGCTCTTTTTCGCTGTCGTCGTCACCTGCTTCAGCACCAAGCGAGTTATAGTCTGTGATAAAGCTATAGAAGAACATTGATAGCTCATACCACAATCTCTTGAAGAAGTTGCCCTCGCTCTTGGGCAATTCTGCGTTTGCCGGTTGTATTTGTAGATAGTCAACCTTCAATGGCTGTGATGATACATTTGTTATCCATGTACCAAGTGATCCCAGCTGTGTCTTGAAGGTTTCAAGATTTCCTGCGATTTCTCTTTCGTCGCTCGCCATCTTATTTAAAAGAATGTAGAGCTGTTCAAGAGTAGCAGTGTTTTCGCCCTTTAGCTTATTTGTTTCAGATAGTGCCTTAAACACCTTTTTAAGATTGATAGACTCAACCATCATTGTTTCAAGCACATCAGGCATTACCTCTGAGAACTTATATGATTGGTTCGGGTCAGGGTCACTACCTGTGAGCTTAATAATTTCAAGATACGCTGCGTTAAGGTTTGCAAGGGTATCAGAGATTTGTCTGATTTGAACTGCCATATCGGCAAGGGAAACCTCAAACTTGATTGTATAAGGCTCTTCTCTTGCTTCCAGATAGAAGAAGAAATCTCTTTCCTGCTCGTTTACCTTGTCGCCTATGTACTTTGTATTCCAATCTGTTGAATAATCAAAACGACAGTTTGCAGCCTCTACGAATGGGAGCTCATCATCAATATAAACCTTACGAGATACATACATACCGCTGAGAAGGTCCTGCTTGTAACGGAATGCAATGCCATAATAGCCACTTTCGCTTACCTTTACCTCATATGTAATCCATTCGCCGATAGAGCTCCATTGAGTTCCGCCTGCGATGTTATACCTTTGAACCTTTGCGGATTGTGCGCCTGTAAGACCGCTTGTAATAGGTGATGTTCTATCCTGCAAGGGATAAATTGTAACGCTTGAGGTATTCTTTACATTTTCAGCCTCGATAACGATAGCTCCGGCGCTTGTTGGAGTGTTTGATGCGATATCGCCATGCTTGTTAAGATACTCCTCATAGGTTGGGATATTTACGCTTGCGCTTGGACGGAGAACGATATCACCGAGGACAACCGGCTCTCTTGTGCTTTCGAGAGTGATTGTGTTCTCTCCTGCCTTTAAGAAGAACTCAAATGGCTCAGTATAATGTCCGTCTGCGTCCTGAAGGGTATAGGTAACCCATTTTGGATCCTCTGACACCGATGGGCGAATATCGTTGCCGTTTCCATCCTGCTTGAAGCTGGGAACCTTGTTACCATTCTCGTCTGTTTTGTATTCGTAGTCATACTTCCATACCTTTGAAAGAATGACAGAACGCGCCTCAGCAAACGGAATTTCTCCGTTGATTGAGAGTACACGCTCAATTGATGTGGTTTTACCTACAATCTGACAATATGGAATGTCAATTAGGTACAAGCCACTTTGTGGAACTGTGAATTTCCATGTTACCTTTCCGGAATCGGCGATTTTTAGCACATCGTCCTTTCCGTAGTAGCCATCCACCTTTTCGATTTTGGCTGTGTTAGAGTCAACATTATCAACAATATCTATTACAACATTGCTCATTCCATCAGCCTTGTCCTCGTAATCGGCATACTTGTCCTGATATTCCTTGTAAGAGAGAGCGTTCAAAATCTCACTTACATCAGAAATCGAAACCTTGTTGCCGGATGACGAGTTGTTCGTGGTGGCGGCAGATACAGGCATTGCGATTGCGCCGATAACCATTATCATGCAAACAAGAAATGCCAGTAATCTTTTCGCTTTCCTTTTCATAAGAAACCTCCATTTTTTGCAAATTTGTTACCGCCGAGCGAGGCGGCTGCGCTCTTACACGCGTGTGCGAGCGTCTTATGCATAGTTTATTTTAGCACAACAAAAGTGCAAAGTCAAGAACATACTTTTTATATAAAATAAAACAAGTAATTTTTTAGATTTCTTTATTTTTTTGCGTTTTGCTTATTATTAATTATTTGTAAATTTTTTTACAGCTTCCAAAAGCTCCCAAAAATCAGCCATAAGCCCTTTAAGCAAGCGAGGATTTTCTTGCTCTTACGTAGAGCTTTTATGAATAAATTATGAACGCAAAAGTGCGTCCTTCATTTGTGAAAAATGCACAAAATTAAGGGGCAGTTTTTGACAAATTAGACAAAGCTCCAAACTTTTTTGGAGCTTTTTTACGCCGATGCTAAAATTTTCGATATTTGGAGCGATTTTCGCTTGAAAATTCCAAACTAAAAATACGGATATTTTTTCCTATACCACTTGACTTTAACGATATTTTCCTTTATAATTAAACTACAAACAATAAAAAACTCAGGAGATTTCAAAATGTACTATCTTGGTATTGATCTTGGCGGTACTAACATTGCTGCGGGTATCGTTGATGAAAATTCAAAAATTCTTTTTAAGGGCTCTGTTCCCACTATGGCTAACAGAGATGGCAAGCTTATCATTAAGGACATGGCTGAGCTTTGCAAGAAGCTTGTAAGCGATGCGGGCTTGACAATTGACGACATCGAGTATGCAGGTATTGCTACTCCCGGTACAGCTAACTCTGAGACCGGTGTTGTTGAATACGCAAACAATCTTCCATTTGTTAATTTCCCTATTGCAGATTTATTAAAGGAATACCTCGGTGTTAAGAAGGTTTACATAGAAAATGACGCTAATGCGGCTGCAAAGGCTGAGGCTGTTGCGGGTGCTGCAAGAGGTGCTAAATACTCTGTTATGATTACTCTTGGCACAGGTCTTGGTGGTGGTATCGTTATTGATGGCAAGGTTTACTCGGGCTTTAACCATGCAGGTGCTGAGCTAGGACATGTTGTTATTCAAAAGGACGGAAAGCAATGCACCTGTGGCAGAAAGGGCTGTTGGGAAACATATAGCTCCGCTACCGGTCTTGTTAATATGACAAAGGAAAGACTCATTGAGGCTAGAGCTAAGGGTATTCACTCACTTATCGACGATATGATTGATGGCGACCTTGACAGAGTTAACGCTCGTGTTGCCTTTGCTGCTATGAAGCAGGGCGACGAGCTAGGAGCGCAGATCGTTGACGAATATATTAGCTATCTTGCAAGTGGCGTTGCTACTATGATTAACATTTTCCAACCAAATGTTCTCTCTATTGGTGGTGGCGTATGTAACGAAAGAGATTATCTTCTTGTTCCTTTGAAGGAAAAGGTTTTTGCTGAAACCTATTCAAGAGATCCATCAAAGCAAACAGAAATCAAGATTGCTGAGCTTGGAAACGACGCAGGCATTGTTGGCGCTGCATCTCTTGGCCTTTAATTTCAAAAAGCGTGGCTTGCCACGCTTTTGTTTTCAATTTTTGGATATAATTTAATGAAGGAGGTGGGACTATGACGCTTGACACACCGATTGGCAAGCTATATGGTGTTGGACCAAAATACGAAAAATGCTTTAATTCAAATTCTATATACACCATAAAGGATTTGCTCTACTATTTTCCTAGGGCTTACCAAAATCGTGGTGATATTCGCTCCGTTGCTGATCCTATTTTGGACAGCGAGCCTCATGCGTACATTTTGACCGTTGCCTCCGATGCTAAAAGCGCGGATATACGAAGAGGGCTTAACATTCTTAAGTTCAAGGCTTTTGACGATACCGGCACAGTGACGATTACCTTCTTTAATCAAAGCTATCTAAAGGATGTCTTTAAGGTTGGCGCTACCTTTCGCTTTTGGGGCAAAATTGTTCAAGAAAAGCGGACTCTGTGTATGAATTCGCCATCCTATGAGCCTTGCACGATGGCAAAGCCTCTTGCCCCATACATTTCTGTTTATCCACTTTTTAGTGGTGTAAATCAAAAGTATTTAGCCAAGCTTCTTTCACAGCTAAGGGGCGACATTTCAACACTTGTTACTGACTATTTACCCGAGAGCATTAGGCTCAAAAACAAGCTTTGTACTCTTGCCTATGCGCTTGAAAACATACACTTTCCTGAAAACAGCGACGCTCTTGAGCGTGCTATTCGTCGCCTTACCTTTGACGAGCTATTTATATTTGCTTTATCCATTTCGCAAATGAAGCAAGCGACAAGGGAGAGCACCGCACCTATTATGATAAAGCAAGATTTGACGCCTCTGCTAAGCCAAATGCCATATGAGCTAACCGGTGCTCAAAGGCGAACGGTTGAGGAATTAGAGGCGGATATGTGTCTAAAAAAAGCTATTTCTGCCCCATCAAGCGAGGAGCGATATATAGCCGAGGTAATGACCACTAAGCCAATGAACAGAATTATTGTTGGCGATGTTGGAAGTGGCAAGACGATTTGCGCCGCGGTAGGTGCGTATATTGCGTGCAAGAGTGGCTATCAATGTGCGCTTATGGTGCCGACTGAAATTCTTGCGTTTCAGCATTTCGAGGATCTTTGTCCTCTATTTGAAAGGGTTGGCATTTCCTGTGAGCTTCTTACAGGCTCAACTCCTGCAAGGGCAAAAAAAGCGATACTTGAGCGCCTTAAAAGTGGAAAGACTCAATTTATTATTGGAACTCATGCGCTAATTCAAACGGGCGTTGAATTTAACAGGCTCGGACTTGTTATAACTGACGAGCAACACCGCTTTGGCGTAAGGCAGAGGGCAAGCCTTGCCGAAAAGAGTCAAAGCGCGCATGTTTTGGTTATGAGTGCGACACCTATTCCTCGTACTCTTTCGCTTATGATTTATGGTGACCTTGATATTTCTCTAATCGACGAGATGCCCAAGGGCAGACAGAGGGTTGACACCTTCGTTGTTGACGAGAGCTATCGTGCCCGTCTTAATGCTTTTATAAGAAAGCAGGTTAACGAGGGGCATCAGGCTTATGTTGTTTGTCCCAGCGTTGAGGAAAAGAAGGACGATATTCTTGACAGCGCTGATTTCAACCCATTCATTCTTGATTTTAACGACACTCCCCCCCTTAAATCAGCTGTTGACTACTCCAAGGTGTTGGCCGAGGAGCTACCCGATTTAAGAGTTGCCTTTCTCCATGGAAAAATGAAGTCAAGGGAAAAGGACGAGGTTATGATGGCTTTCGCCAATGGTGAAATTGATGTTTTGGTTTCCACTACCGTTATCGAGGTTGGCGTAAATGTTCCAAACGCCACTCTTATGATAGTCGAGAACGCTGAGCGCTTTGGTCTATCTCAGCTCCATCAGCTACGCGGACGCGTAGGCCGTGGTAGTGACAAGTCATATTGCATTCTTGTTTCAAGCACAAATAGCGAGCGAAGCCGTGAGCGTCTTGAGATCATGCGTACAACCTATGACGGCTACACAATTGCCGAGCGAGATCTTAAAATGCGTGGCCCCGGTGATTTCTTCTCCAGCTCTCCTTCCATTCGCCAATCCGGCGAGATGAGCTTCACTATTGCAAAATCCTGCTCCGATGAGGTGCTTCTCTACTCTGCCTTTGAGAGCGCAAGAGAGCTACTCTGTGTCGATAAAGCACTATCCTTGCCCGAGCATTCCTTGCTTTTAGCTAAGGTTTTAGAGGTGTGCGAGGTCGGTAAGAAAACGATTAATTAACTTACTTTTTCTTTGGAAAAAGAAAAAGTAAGCAAAAAGAAATCATATAAATATAAAAGCAATTAAAAAAATACAAAAACCGACACAGAGTGTCGGTTTTTTGATTTAATTGCGTAAAAGTGCGGCCAATCGACTTGTCGCCTCCACAAGCTCTGCGCTCGTTTCGTTAGCTTTTTTAATGAGCGCATTATGATAAACCACCGCCTCCAAAAGTTGTGCTGTAGAGGTTTTAATTTGAGAAATTATTCTATCTGCACTAATCTCTATTGTTCGACATATTTGGCGCGTAGCGCTTTCGATTGTTTCAATGAGTTCCTCGTGTCTTACTTGTTTGTCCACTTGAATGAGAGCCTCTTGCATCGTCTTCGCTCGACCACTCTCGAAATAGTAGATTACGAGATCCAAGTATTTCCAATCTCTTTCATCAAGCACTTGAGAATAGTTTTCTACAAGCGATTTGTTTATTTTCCTTGCCTGCAATGCTATTTGAGTTGTTTTTTTGCTTACTCGCTCCAATGAGGTTGCCCATTTGTTCCTAAAATTGCAAAGTAAATCATATAAAACAAATGATCCGTTTATCAAATCAATTGCCTCGTTTATCTTTTTGCGTTTTAAAAAATGAATCGCTGACAATTCATCATACTGTCTTTTAAGATCTGAAATTTTCGCTTCCATTCTAATTTTCCTGGACTTTTCTTTATTGAAATCCCTGTCAATTAGGTTGTTGAATATTTCACAATGGTTATCATAAGTAAGCATTTTTTTATTGCGCTCTACATCTTCTATATCTTCCATGTAGGAAAATTTACTCATATAGTAATCTCTATATCCTTCATTCTCACAACCAATATATCCATGACTAAATTTTAGATACAAATTGAAAACGAGTTCGTGTTCTTCTAGTCTATAAGATTTCCAATTCATAAACCATTTATCGAACAGCTCTGCTCTTCGGGCGCTTTTTTGATCATCACGAAATTCCGATTCGTAAAATTCTATTCTTTCCAAATTATTTTCGTGAATGATTTGAACGGCATCGTCAAAAAGGCAAGAAATCGCGGAAAGTCCTGCTCTTAGCGCATACAAATCGCTTAATATTTCATCTATGTTATCAGTTTTTGTTGTCGCAATTACTTGCGGCTTTTCTTCTACTGCTCCGCAATCGAATCCGCAATTTGGACAAAATCTAAGCTCCACCTTTGTTCCACAACTTTGGCAATATTTCATACATCTTCTCTCTTTCTAAAAATGAATATTTGGTAGGAATTTAGTAGTTTTTCTACTATTCGATTCAATTATATATCTTTTTATAATACTTGTCAATGGTTTTAGTTTAAAATGATACAATGTCTTATAGAAATCAAGAACACTATTTGGCATTGGAGGAAAGCAAATGAACATCGGCGAGAAAATAAGAAACACTCGTGAGGATATGGATTTATCACAAGAGGATGTAGCAGGTCAAATTCCTATGAGTCAATCTGGATATTCAAAGATTGAAAGAGGTATTCAAGAGCCGAGCCTGTATCAATTAAAGCGCATTTGCGAGATTTTGAAAATAAGCGCCGACAATCTCTTATCCCTAAATGAATTCGACGGCATTTCAAGTAAGGATTTGGCTCTCTTAAAGGAAATAAAAAACATATTCAATAAATATTCAAAATAGCAAAAAACCGACACAGAGTGTCGGTTTTTGTGTTTTATCCATGAAATAATTTCTTCGTCTGATACTGTGGCTCACAGGTTAGGTTAATACCTAGCTTGCGGAAGGTGGCTACATCGACGGGTGAAAGAATTACGCTTGAATGGAGCTCGGCATTTTTAAGCTGAGCTAACGCCTCCATTGCTCTTTTTGCCTCAGGGCTTGTTGCGGCAGTGATGGCAAGAGCGATTAGAACCTCGTCTGTATGTAGTCTTGGGTTGTGGTTGCCGAGGTTTTCGACCTTCAATCTTTGAACAGGTCCTAGAACCTCCGGAGAAATAATGTCAGTTTCTTGGTCTATGCCTGCTATGGTTTTTATTGCGTTGATAAGCACCGCACTTGATGCTCCTAGAAGGGCTGATGTTTTTCCTGTAACAATTCTACCATCACAAAGCTGAATCGCAGCGGCGGGAGCGCCTGTTGCCTCTGCCCTTTCAAGTGCAACCTTGATACAGGGGCGCTCTTGTGCGATATCAATGCCACTATTTTTCATAATGAGCTTGATTTTATTGATTTCGGTAGTGCAATTATTTCCTTTTCTTTGATTACAAAGAGCATTATAATATCTTCTTATAATTTCGCGTCTTGCTGCGCCTCTTACAGCCTCATCATCAAAGATGCAGTTGCCTGCCATATTTACTCCCATATCGGTTGGAGATTTATATGGGCATTCACCTAAAATTCCCTCGTACATCGAACGAAGAACAGGGAAAATTTCGACATCGCGATTATAGTTTACAGTTGTTTCGCCATACGCTTGAAGATGGTATGGGTCAATCATATTTATGTCGCTTAGGTCAGCAGTTGCTGCCTCGTATGCCTCATTTACAGGGTGGTCTAACGGAATGTTCCAAATTGGGAAGGTTTCAAATTTAGCATATCCTGACTTTATGCCTCTTTTATAGTCATGATATATTTGAGATAGGCATGTTGCCATCTTTCCGCTACCCGGACCGGGGGCTGTTACAACTACAAGGGAGCGTGTGGTTTCTATGTATTCGTTTTTGCCATAGCCCTCGTCACTTACAACATAGTCTATATCGTAAGGGTAATTTTCAATTTCAAAGTGCTTATATACTTTAAGTCCGAGTGCCTCGAGCTTGCCCTTAAACGCCTCAACAACCGATGATGACGCATAGCGAGTTAGCACAACGCTTCCAACATATAGTCCAAAGCCACGGAAGGCGTCAATTAGTCTTAGAACATCGAGATCATAGGTGATGCCGAGGTCACCTCTTACCTTGTTCTTTTCGATATCGGTTGCGTTGATGGCGATAATTATTTCAGCCTCGTCCTTTAGCTCGGCGAGCATTCTTATTTTACTATCGGGCTCAAATCCGGGGAGAACTCTTGATGCGTGGTAGTCATCAAAGAGCTTGCCTCCAAATTCAAGGTAGAGCTTACCGCCAAAGCGTGCAATTCTTTCCTTGATTTTCTCTGATTGCATTTTTAGGTATTTTTCATTGTCAAAGCCGATTTTATACATAAATTCTTCCTCTTTTAGTCTATTATAAAGTGGACCGGTAATCCGTCCTTGTAGGTTGGATAGTGCTCGCCCTTAATTAGCGGTTTTAGATATTCAATTCCCTCGGGGGTTATATGCGCCTTATCGCTCGAAATAAAATGTGATGGCACATATTTTATTTTGTTTGCTATTTTGCTAAGCGGAGCGCTAGAAAGCTCAAAGCTCTCGCCCCTTCTCTTGACAATAACCATCTCTCCGCTTTTTCCGTCCAGAGCCATTTCAACAGCGTATTTTCCAATTTTCACGCTTTCGTCGATATCAGCCTTCGATGCGATATGAGATGCGCATCTTTGAGGGGTGCTTAGCTCTACCACTCTTGATTTACAGCCAATATGCACTTGGATTAGTGCAAGAAGCTCTCGTCCTGCGCCCGACAAATAGGAATGTCCAAAGGCATCGGTATAGGTTAGCTTAGACACATACTCGCCATTTTCGTATTTTATGCCCTCGCAGGCTACGACAACGACATTGGGATGCTTTTCAAGGGCTTCCCTTACACTCTTCACAAATCTTTCAGGACAGAAGGGTGTTTCCGGCAAATATATCAAATCCACTCCACTATCGCCCTGTGAGGCAAGCGCAGTTGCCATGCCGATCCAGCCTGTATCTCGTCCCATAACCTCGATTATGGTAACCGCAGGAACAGTATAGACTGCACAATCCCTTACAATCTCCTTAGACACAGTTGCGACAAATTTCGCGCAAGAGCCATACCCCGGACAATGGTCCGTCAAAACGAGGTCATTATCTATTGTTTTAGGAACGCCTATAAATTTTATATCGTACGAATGGGTGCGTGCGTATTCCGCGATTTTATCAATGGTATCCATTGAGTCATTACCACCGATATAGAAAAAATATCGAATGTCGTACTTTCCAAGTATCGAAAGCACACCTTGATAGAAGGCATCGTCGCTCAAATCAGGAACTCTGAATCTACAAGAGCCAAGAGCGCTAGCAGGGGTTGCCTTTAGTGCCTCTAGGTTGTCCTTATCCTCACAAAAACAAAAAAGGTTGATTAAATCCTCCCTTAAAAGCCCTTCTAATCCATTTTTCATTCCGTATAGTGTTTTTATTTTTTCTTTATTTTCGTAACAGGCACAAATCACGCCATATAGAGTTGCATTTATTGCAGAGGTTGGCCCTCCTGATTGTCCTACTATTGCATTTCCACAGATAAAATTCATACTGCGCACCTCGCTTATATTTAAGTATAACACACGATATAAAAAAAGTCAAAGGAATAATTACATTTTTTCAAAATATTTATAATTTTTTATTAGTATGGTTATTTTTTGACAAATTAAGCGATGTTTTAGTGGCGTTTTTTAAGTTATTTTGAGTTTTTGGTTAGTTTTCACAAAATATTTTGATTTTTTTCGTGTTTTCTATTTATTTTCACTTAAATATATGGTATAATAAGCTTACAAGGGAGCATTCCTTTGAATATTCCTAACGAGGTGATTTTATGAAAATGAATTTTACAGCTCGACAGATGAAGCTATTTGATGTGGTTAAGGAGAACGCCGAGAAAAAGCTTGCAAAGTTTGAAAAATTCTTCTCTGACGATGCAGAGATGGACATTACCTTTTCCATGGCGAACAATCTCGAAAGGGTTGAGATAACAATTTATTCAGATGGACTTGTGTTCCGTGCAGAAGAGGCATCGGACACATTTGCAATTGCAATAGACAGGGCAACCGAGGCGCTTGAAAGACAGATAAGAAAGAATAAGACTCGTCTATCGAGGCGTGTGCGTGCCGAGGGATTTAAAATCGCCGAGGAGGATGTTCCCGACACAGAAGAGGAATTCACCTTTAATGTGAGGACAAAGGCCTTTGCGTTTAAGCCAATGAGCGTTGAAGAGGCCATTTTGCAGATGGAGCTATTAGGACACACCTTCTTTGTGTTCAAGGACGCGCAAAATCTCGAGGTATGTGTTGTTTATAAGCGCAAGCATGGCGGTTATGGTCTTATTGTTTCAGAGGATTAATTAAATTAGCGACTCGCGCTTGCGAGTCGCTTTTTGTTATTCTTCACCAAGAAAAGCAAAAACGCCACACAGGGTGGCGTTTTTATTTATTTTATGTCCTCATATACTGTTTCCGGCGGAGCATCTAGGATTTCGGGCTTTTTGAAATAGCTACGCATAAGCTTTAAGGCTGACGCATAATAAAATCCGTCACAAATACGCTCATCAAGATTATATGTGATTTCAACATAGCTATTCTTAGTTACGCTTCCGTCCTCGTTTACCTTAAGCTCTCTTTGTCTTGAGCCAAAGGCGATAAATGTAGGAAGTGTTCCAAAATCGTACAAATGGTGAACGACGGGTGGAATGCCAAGCGAGCCCATAGAGGTGATAAAGAGCGATGCGTGGAAGGGGCTTAGCTTTGTAAGCGCTCTTGGCAAAAGTCCAAAATAGTCAAGAAATCTAAGAAATCTTATTGTCCAGCGAAGGAAAAGTCCGGGGATAAAGTTAAGAACCTTTGCGAGCTTATCAAAGCTACTGTGCGGTGTGTCACGATAGTTCTCGATTTTCTCATTGAAGCGAGCATAAACCTCATCTGCGGTTGCACTAGGGTCAAGGATTACCTTGATAACTGTGTCGGGGGAGTCGAGCGTCATTTCCTTTTTTACAACAAGGGATATTTCAACCTTTTTTCTTGTGTAAACCTTTTGTCCTCTTATAAATCTATTGATTGCAGGACGCTGTGAGCACGCACGAGTATAGGCTGCTAGGATAACATGCATTATATTGAAATTGGTAAGACCCTGTGCCTGTTTTTTCTTAATATACTCATCAATTTTGGGCATATTAATTCTATCAAAAATAAAGTTTTGAGAGGTATTTCTTGTTTCCATTATGTAGGGGGTCAATCTTGCCATGGGGGTGATTGTCCTTACTCTGCGAAATTTATCTCTTTCGTATTCCTTTATTTCCTTTTTCTTGCGCTTTGCCTCCGCCCTTTCCGCCTTCCTTTGACGCTTTAATTCCTTTTTGGTCAAGGGTGGGGCGCTCTGCTCCGGCGTGTGCTTCTCTGTGTTTTCCATAATGTTCCTCTTCTTTTTGTCACTCTTTTGTTGAGTTGTCAATTTGTAAGCCGTTATTATTGTAACATATAATTCATAAAAATGAAATAGTTTTTTTATAAAAAAATGGATTTTTGTCGATTTTTTTCATTTTTGCGCCACAGAGCGCTATTATTTGATATATAAAAGTTGATTTTTACATTACTTTATGATAAAATAATATTAGGTGAGCTTTTATCATCTTCAATTTTTTATCTACTTTGGGGGATCTTATGGAAATTAAAGAAATTTTATCAATGGTGGATCACACTCTTTTAAAGCAGGACGCCACCTGGCAACAAATAAAAAAGACCTGTGACGAGGCTATCAGATTTGAAACCGCATCAGTTTGTATTCCGCCTTCGTTTGTTGAGGCTACAAGTGATTATTGCAACCAAAGAATTAAAATTTGTACTGTTATCGGCTTCCCTAATGGATATTCCACTGAGAAGGTTAAGCTTTTTGAGATAAAAAATGCTATTGAAAACGGCGCTGACGAGATTGACACGGTTATAAATATTGGTGACTTAAAGGACAGAAAATTCAAAAAGATTTTAGACGATTTGAAGGCCGAAAGATACACCTGTCGCAACAAGATTTTGAAGGTTATAATCGAAACCTGTCTTTTGACTGACGACGAGAAAAAGCGTATGTGTGAGATTGTAAGCGAGGCGGGAGCTGATTTTATTAAGACCTCGACAGGCTTTTCACATGGTGGCGCGACAAGAGAGGATATTGCTCTGTTTTCAAGGCATATTGCTCCAAATGTCAAAATCAAGGCGGCGGGAGGAATTTCGTCCTTTGATGATGCAAGAGATTTCATTGAGCTTGGTGCGTCAAGACTTGGCACATCAAGGCTTATTAAAATATTACTCGAGGAAAACGGGGGTGGCTATTAATGGCAAATTATCCTACACCACATATAAATGCGACACCTGAGGATTTCGCAAAAACCGTGCTTATGCCGGGAGATCCGTTGCGTGCGAAATTTATAGCTGAGAATTTTTTGGAGAATGCTCGTCTTGTGAATAATGTTCGTGGAGTGCAGGGCTACACCGGCACATACAAGGGTGTTAAGGTTTCCGTTATGGCTAGTGGAATGGGCATGCCCTCAATTGGAATTTACTCTTACGAGCTATTTACTGCTTTTGGAGTTGAAAATATAATTCGTGTTGGCTCAGCCGGCGCACTTCAGCCTAATATTAAGGTAAGAGATATTGTGCTTGGCATGGGCGCTTGCACAGACTCAAATTACGCTAGCACCTTCCGTCTTGGTGGCACATTTGCACCGATTGCAAGCTATGATCTTCTTTCGTGCTGTGCTAATGTTGCGCAAGAGATGGGGCTTTGCTTCCATGTTGGCAACTTGGTTTCATCTGATGTGTTCTATGGAGATTTTGAAAATGTTGCTCCCAGCGATACATCCTCGGCAAAATGGGGCAAAATGGGCGTTATGGCAGTTGAGATGGAGGCAGCGGCGCTTTACATGAATGCATCAAGGCTCGGCAAAAGAGCTCTTGCTATTTGTACGATTTCAGACCATGTTTTAACAGGAGAGGCTACAAGCGCCGAGGAGCGTCAAGAGAGCTTTACCTCAATGATGACTCTTGCGCTTGAAACTGCTATTAGATTATAGTATATGAAAAGAGTATTTTTAATTGTTTTGGACAGCTTCGGCATAGGTGCGCTTCCTGATGCACATTTGTTTGGCGATTCCGGAGCAAATACGCTAGGGAGTGTCGCAAAATCGCCATTTTTTAGTGCGCCTAATCTTATAAAGCTCGGGCTTGGCTTGATTAATGGCTCTTGCGTTGAGGCTACGCCTTCACCTATCGGCGCTTACGGGCGTTGCGCTGAAAAATCCATGGGCAAGGACACAACTGTTGGGCATTGGGAGATTTCGGGCATTATATCGAAAAAGCCCTTTCCCACCTATCCAAACGGCTTTCCGTCTGACTTAATTGAAAAATTCGAGGCGCTCACGGGGCGCAAGGTGATTTGCAACAAGCCATATTCCGGCACAAAGGTTATTCTTGACTATGGCAGAGAGCACATTGAAACGGGTGCCCTTATAGTTTACACCTCTGCGGATAGCGTGTTTCAAATTGCGTCTCACGAGGATTATGTAAGCGTTAGCGAGCTTTATCGCTATTGTGCTATTGCAAGGGAGCTTCTTGTTGGCGAGCACGGGGTTGGAAGAGTTATCGCCCGTCCGTTTGTGGGAGAGTACCCCAATTTTACAAGAACCGCAAATCGTCATGATTTCTCGCTTGAGCCAACAGGCAAAACCATGCTTGATGCGATACAGGGTGCATCGCTTGATGTAATTTCGGTTGGAAAAATTTACGATATTTTTGCAGGGCGCTCGATTACTGAGAGCTACAAAACAACCTCGAACGAGCATGGAATCGAAACGACGCTTTCGCTTTTAGAAAAGGATTTTCATGGTCTTTGCTTTATAAATTTAGTTGATTTTGATATGGTATATGGTCACAGAAACGATGTTGATGGCTATGCTAAGGCGATTTCGCATTTTGATAATGCTTTGCCAAAAATTTTAGAGGGGCTAGGCGATGACGATGTGCTTATTATCACCGCTGACCACGGCTGTGACCCCGGGGATATCAGCACGGACCACACTCGTGAGTACATTCCGCTTTTGGTATATGGCAATAAGGTTGCACCCACAAATTTAGGAACGCTTGACACATATGCCGACATCGGCGCTAGCGTGTGTGATTTTCTCGGTGTTGATTTTGGCTTTGGCAAGAGCTTTAAAAATAAAATTTTGAGGTGATTTTATGATTGATTACGAGGTGCTATGCGAAAGGGCAATTCTCGCGCGTGAGAGTGCCTATGCTCCATACTCGGGCTTTAAGGTGGGGGCTTCTCTGCTCACGGGCTCGGGAAAAATTTATAGTGGCTGTAATGTTGAAAACTCGTCCTTTGGTGCGACAATCTGTGCCGAAAGAGTTGCCTTTGGAAGCGCTATGGCTGACAATGAGCGTGACTTTTGTGCTATTGCAATTGTTGGTGCGCTAGATGGCAGAGATTTGGATTTCACCCCACCCTGTGGCATTTGTTTACAGGTTATGAGCGAGCTTTGTGACGAGGACTTTGAGGTTATTTTGATAAACAGTCTATACGAACACAAGATATATAAGCTAGGCGAGCTATTGCCAAATGGATTTAGACTATGAGAATGTATGATATTATTTATAAAAAGCGTCAAGGTCACGAGCTATCAAAAGAAGAAATTGATTTTGCAATAGGTGGCTTTGTGTCGGGCGATGTACCCGACTATCAAATGTCGGCGCTTGCTATGGCAATTTGCTTTAACGGCATGAGCTCAAGAGAAACCTTTTATCTTACCGATGCGATGATGCGCTCGGGAGATGTGGTTGATTTGAGCCGTTTTGATGGGCTTTGCGTTGACAAGCACAGCACAGGAGGTGTTGGCGACAAGACGACGCTTATTATCGCCCCTATTGTTGCATGTCTTGGTGCAAGAGTTGCAAAAATGTCAGGGCGTGGGCTTGGCTTTACGGGTGGCACTGTTGACAAGCTAGAATCGCTCGGCTCTTATCGCTCATCGCTTTCGAGCGAGGAATTTCTTTCACAGGTGGAAAAAATTGGAATTGCAGTTACAGGTCAAAGTGGGAATTTAGTTCCCGCCGACAAAAAGCTTTATGCTTTGCGTGATGTTACAGCTACGGTGGATTCAATTCCGCTTATTGCGTCTAGCATCATGTCAAAAAAGCTTGCCTCGGGGGCGCACGCTATTGTTCTCGATGTAAAATGCGGTAGTGGTGCTTTTATGAAGAACGAGGCAGATGCCACTCTTTTAGCCGAGGCTATGATTGACATAGGCAAGCAATTTGGGCGCAGGGTGTGTGCGTTAATTACGGATATGAGTGTGCCTCTTGGTCATTTTGTTGGCAATTCCCTTGAGGTATATGAGGCAATACAGGTGCTATCGGGCAAGGGTGAGGCAAGGCTTACTGAGCTTTGCGTGGCGCTTGCATCTAATATGATTTCGATGGTACTTGGGCTTAGCATTGACGAGGCAACAGAGCGCGTGCTTGACGCCATTTCAAGTGGCAAGGCGCTTGACAAGATGCGTGAGTGGATTTGCGCTCAAGGCGGAGATGTGTCGCTAATTGACTCTCCTACGGCATTGCTTGGTGCAAAATTCAAGCATGAATTTAGAGCAAGCAAGAGTGGCTATATTAGTAAGATTGATGCCGAGGGCGTTGGAATTGCATCTATGCTTCTCGGTGCAGGCAGAGCGAAAAAGGACGACGAAATCGACCATTTTGCCGGCATTGAGCTCAGAGCGAATTTAGGCGACTCTGTGTGCGAAAATGATGTTATTGCCATTTTATACGCATCAAGCGAGGAGCTTTTTGACGGTGCTGTTTCTAAGCTTGACGAGGTAATAGAAATATCGCCGGCCGTTCCACAAAAAAGTGAGCTTATTAAGAAAATTGTATTCTAAAAATGTCATCTGCTCGGCAATCGAGCAGATGCTTTTTATTTTGCGTGGGCTTTTTACCTTCCCTTAGCATATATTTTATAAAGGGGTGGTTTTATGAAAAGCATTGAGCAAATGATATTAGAATTTAGGCACTCATATCCAAAAAGGAAAATTATTTATCTTGACAAGAACGGGGGCTTTCAAGAAAGGACTTGTCTTAACTTGGATATTTTAAAGGGGTCGCTGGGAGAATGTGCGCTGAAAATTGAATACTTTGAGAATAAAATTCTACTTAGCTTAGACGCCCTTACGCCTTGCGAGCTTATGGAGCGCTTGCTTTTTCGATGTGCTATTATTGGCGAGGTGTGCGATGATGGTGTTTTCTTGCTTGTCGGCGGTGACACATGCGATATTATGAGTGTGGCGTGCCGACTTTTAGAGGAATTCAAAAAATAATTTACTTTTTCGCTTGACTATGCTCTTTTTTAGGTATATAATTTAATAGAATAAAATTAAAGGTGGTTTATATGTTTAAAACAGAGCTTCATTGTCACTCTTGTGATGTTAGCGCTTGCGCAAGAGTTGATGTAAATACAATTGTTAATAAATTTGTCGATGCAGGATATAGCACGCTTGTTTTGTGTAATCATTTTAACTCGGCAACATACGAGCATTTAAAGAGCACCGATTGGAATGACTGGATTGACAAGTTCCTTTTGGGCTACACTAAGCTAAAGGAATGTGCCTCAGGCAAGCTTAATATTTTGCTTGGCATGGAGCTTCGCTTTAACGAGAACAACAATGATTATCTTGTTTTTGGTATTGACGAGGAGTTTTTAAGATCGCAAGAGGGAATTTTTGCGTCTAACCCTTGGAAATTCCATGAGGTAGCAAAGGAAAAGGGGCTATTGTTCATTCAAGCTCACCCGTTTCGCTCCGACATGACGGTAGTTGACCCTCGCGCGCTTGATGGTGTTGAAGTATTTAACGGACACAAGGGTCACGATTCGAGAAATGATATTGCGAATATGTGGGCTGACAAGTTTGGTCTTATTAAAACCTCGGGCACGGATTTTCATTACGATTATGCACCTGCAAACGCGGGAATCATGACGGAAAACGAGATCACCTCGCTTGACGAGCTAATCGAGGTGCTAAGGAGTGGGCGCTACACTCTTATAAGAGAATAAAGAAAAGGGGGCATTTTCTGTCCCCTTTTAAATTTCTATTTCACCTTGAATATTTTCTTTAAGATTGGAGTCAATATTTTGGGTGATTTTACGATTACTATTTTCATAAACAAAGCCCTCATATTTTGTCAGTTCTACTACATAATATGAGAGCTTTTTCGTTTTGTTACGAGCAATATTTATTTTTTCCACTTGGGCTTGCTTTTTAGAATGTTATAAAGCGCAACATAGCTTGCGTGGCGTGTTTTTGGAATTTCCCCCTCGCTAACTCGTCTTAATACATCACAGCCCTGCTCCTTGGTGTGAGAGCATTTTGTAAATCTACATTTGCCCTCGCTTTCTCTAAACTCTCTGAAGGTATCAAAGAGCTGTTCCAACTCAAAGAAATCAAAGCGTTCAAAGTCAAGAAGGGTAAAGCCCGGTGTGTCGGCAAGGTAGCCCCTTATGCCATCACCGATAAGTGCTTCGAGCGAGAAAAGCTCCGTTTTTCTTGTGGTGTTTTTTCCACGCTCATTTTTGCGACTAAGGTCACCTATTTCAAGCGCTAGGTCGGGGAAAAGTAGATTTATAAAGGTGCTTTTGCCTGCGCCTGACGCACCGGAAAATGCAAAGATTGGGTTTTCCCTTTCCTGACATTTTGCCCTTATATAATTGTATATTTCTTCCTTGCCCTCTCCGTTTTCGCTTGATGTGACAAAGGTTTCAAAGCCACTTTTTTTATAAATTTGCGCTGTGCTTTTTGCAAAATCCATATCAAGATCCGACTTGGTTATGACAATAGCACACTCTATTCCCTTTGACTCAGCAATACAGATTAGCTTGTCTATTGTTTCAAGCACAGGGGCGGGCTTAACGCATGAAATCACGACGAAAATATAGTCAAGATTAGCAAGCGGTGGGCGAATAAGTGAGCTTTTTCTTTCGAGAATTTTGCTTATGTACAGCTCGCCATTCTCGTTTACGGATATTTCAACTCTGTCTCCTGCAAGCAAGGTTATTTTTTCGTGCTTGAATGCGCCCTTTGCGTGAGCATCGACTGTTTTTTTACCATTATACTCGCTATCAAGTGAAACGGTAAAAAGTCCACCGACGCTTTTTGTTACTATTCCAGAAATTATCATTTCCTTTTAACTCCAAAAATTCGTCTTATAAACGACATGAAATTTGACATTTTTCCTCTGCATGGAAGCTTATCAAACTTAATCTTTTTATTTTTTTGTAGTCTTTTTACATAGTCAAGCATTGAGTCAGCGCTTTGAAATCTTTCGCTTGGCTTTTTGCTCATGGCGCAAAGAATAATTTGCTCAAGTCCCACGGGAATATCGGGGTTTATTTCTCTTGGGGGTGTTGGCTCGTTATTTATTTGCATAACTGCAATTGACACAGGGCTCTCGCCATCAAAGGGGAGCTTGCCTGTTGCGAGCTCGTAAATCATAGCGCCAAGAGAGTAAAGGTCGCTTCTGCAATCTATTGGCTTAGCGCTTGCCTGCTCGGGACTCATGTAATAAACTGTTCCTATTGCCTTATCGGTCATTGTTACAGTTTCAGCGTTGGGGAGCTTAGCAATTCCAAAATCCATGACCTTGATAAGACCGTTACGCAAAACCATTATGTTTTGTGGCTTTACATCTCTGTGAATAACGCCACCGTCATGGGCTGCCTTAAGTGCCTTTAGGGTTTGGATTGTGTAGCTCATTATCTCCTCAAAGGAGAGTGGTCCACCCTTTGCCTTTAGGTATCTTTTCAAGGTTATTCCGCTAACATATTCCATAACCATGTACTTCTTTTCGCCATTTGTGCAGAAATCGTACATATTTACTATGTTGGTGTGACGAATGTCATTTTCAACACGGAACTCGTTTTTAAAGCGCTTTAGCATTGTTTTATCGCAAGCGATCTCGTCCTTGAGCATTTTGATTGCGACTGTATTATCGTTGGTGTATGTATCCTTGGCACGGAACACGATTGCCATTCCGCCAATTCCTATAAGCTTTTCAAGTAGGTATCTATCGTCGAGCAGAGTGCCCTCAAGCTTTTCATATTTTTCGTAGATTTCTCTTTCCATTACGCCCTCCTTACATTCTCACAAGTATGGCTGTAATGTTATCTGCGCCACCATTTTGGTTTGCACAATCTATGAGCTTTCTCACGGTGATAGATAGCTTGATTTGGTCAAGTCCTCGTCTATCGTCGCCGATCACGATATCGTGAAGCCCCTCCTCGCTAACGAAGTTTGTTAGTCCGTCGGAGCACAGAAGAATATATGTTCCCTCGCTTACGCTCTCTCTTATAAAGTCAGCCTTGACAGAGCTCTCTGTGCCTATGGCGCGAGTGATTATATTCTTATTCGGGAAGGTTTGTGCCTCCTCCTCGGTGATTTGACCTATATCGAGAAGGTATTGAACATAGGAATGGTCCTTAGTGATTTGCTTTATTTTATCGCCCTTTATAAAGTACATACGGCTATCTCCTACATTTACGCAAAAGACGGTATCCTTTATGATAAGAGCCGCAACAAGCGTTGTTCCCATTCCCTTAAGGGTTGGGTGTATTTGAGCATACTCATATACAGCGTGGTTTGCCTGCTCAACTGCGCCAAGGAGCGCATTTTTAATTTCTGAGCCTTGAAGCTTTTTGTTTTTATTTCCTATATAGGGTGCAATAAAATCGTCGATTATTGACACGAACTTTTCCGAGGCAATTCTTGACGCCTCGCTTCCGCCCCTTGCACCGCCCATTCCATCGCATACGACGCACAGACAGGTTTTTTCAGAATAGCTTTTTAAGATGTAGGAGTCTTGATTTGCGCTTCTTTTCATTCCTACATCGGTGTTTGCCGAACAAATCATATTTTTCCTCTTTTTTGGTTATTTTTTGGTGCTTTGTCTTCTTAGCTGACCGCATGATGCGTTTATATCAGAGCCTAGGCGTCGTCTTACTGTTGCGTTTATGCCAAGTGATATCAGCTTATTTTTAAAAGCATTTACATTTTTTGATGTCGAGAGCCTTGTGCTTTCAACCTCGTTTAACGGAATTAGGTTCACATGTGGGGTTGAATGAATATATCCTTTTAGCACCTGTGCGAGCCTTGTTGCGCCCTCTATTGTATCGTTTTTATCTGCGATAAGCGTATATTCAAAGGAAATGCGTCTGCCCGTTTTCTCAAAGTAACGCTCACAGGCGCTAAGAAGTGCCTCAATGTTGTATTTGTTGTTTATTGGCATTATTGCCGATCTTATCTCGTCATCATATGCGTGAAGGGAGATTGAGAGCGTGATTGGCAAGCCCTCGTGCGAGAGCTTATCAATTTTATCAACAAGTCCACAGCTTGAAACTGAAATATGTCTTAGTCCAATATTAAGTCCGTCGGGTGAAGAAACGAGCTTTAGAAATTTTATTGTGTTATCGTAGTTATCAAGTGGCTCTCCTATTCCCATCATGACTACATTGGAAATTCGCTCACCTGTATCCCTTTGAGCTGAAATGATTTGTCCCAGCATTTCGCCCGCGCTCAAATCTCGCACTCTGCCATCTATTGTTGATGCGCAGAATTTACAGCCCATGCGACAGCCGACCTGCGATGAGATGCATAGGGTGTTTCCATGCTCGTATCTCATGAACACGCTTTCGATACATTCGCCATCT
Organism: Clostridia bacterium; assembly: GCA_017408585.1. GTDB lineage: Bacteria > Bacillota > Clostridia > Oscillospirales > CAG-272 > RGIG2000. The sequence goes on from JAFQUJ010000016.1 coordinate 141,504, forward strand.
ATTAGCTCGAACAAATATTTTATAGTTCCGTCGATTTGGGAAACGAGCCTTTTTAGAACCTTGGGAAGTCGAAACTCGCACACATCATCAAGCGCTTGGCGCAACCTAGTGGGAATGTTTTTCATTTCGTCGCCCCATGCGCCCTTACATATCCAGCCATATATTTGCTTAGCGCGGAATTTACTCTCTCCAAGCTCTAAAACGAGTGCTTCAAGCTCAGGCAGAGTCATTGATAAAATATCGTGCTTCATTATTTAATCCTTTTCATTTTTGCAACAAAGAAGCCGTCAGCCTCTAGCTTGTGTGGCATGAAGGTAAACATACCGTCGCTTGATTTTATGTCGCCTAGGTCAAAATCGAGCATTTCAAAGCAATCGTTTGCTTCTAGGAAGCGCTTGACAACTCTTTCGTTTTCGGCCTTGTTTAGCGTACAGGTTGAATATATTAGCTCTCCACCGAGCCTTACATAATTTGCGCAATTTTTAAGGATTGCCAATTGAACCTCGGGGAGATTGTATATTTGCTCAGATGGCTTATACTTAATATCGGGCTTCTTTGAGATTATTCCAAGTCCGGAGCATGGTGCATCGCATAGCACCTTATCAAATTTTTCAACAAAGTCCTCTCTTAGCACCTTTGCGTCCTGCTCGTACGCCTCTACTATTGTGATGCCTAATCTAGATGCGCCATTTGTTACAAGAGGGAGCTTGTTTTTATGTAGGTCACAGGCAACTATTTTACCTGTATTTTTCATATCTATTGCACATGAGAAGGTTTTTCCACCCGGACACGCGCACGCGTCAAGAATAAGCTCTCCACCGTTTGCGCCGACTATCTTTGTACAAGCAAAGGATGCAGTATCTTGAACGAAGCAAAGTCCCTTATCTATCAAATCGACAAAGTCGGAGATTGGGGCGTTGATTACGAGTAGCTCCTCGGAAAAGCCCACGGGTGTGTACGGAATTGCCCTGTTTTTAAGAGATTTTCTTAGTTCTCTTGGGTCAATTTTCATTGAGTTTATTCTTATTGTAACGCCCTTGCGTTGCTTTGATAGGGCAAGAGCAATTTTTTCCGCCTCATCATCGCCATAGGACTCTCTGAAAATATTGATTATAGTCAAAGGAATAGATGCCTTAACGGACACAGCCTGCCACTTATCGCTTGGAAGCACTAGCTCCTTATCATCTCTTATAAAGGAGCGAAGGCACGCATTTACAAAGCCCTTTGACCTTCTAGGACAAATATTTACCGTTTCGGAAACTGCGGAATAATCAGGGATTTTATCCATGAATAGTAGCTGATAGAAGCCTATGCGCAGTGCGTTTTTAGTTTCTATGTCGAGCTCCATGATATGAGAGCTTGAATACTTTGAGATTAGATAGTCAAGAGTTATGATTTTTTCGGTAACACCAAGATATAGTGCGGTGTATAGAGCAACATCAACCTTTGATAGCTTAGAGCGTGAAATTACTGTGTTGACCTCGATATTTGAATATGTTGATGAGAGCTCTGCCTTTACAAGTGAGGCAAGAGCCAATTTTCTTGGGTTATTCATATTTCTTCTCCTTTTTTCTTAAATTGTCTTAGCTTCTTTTGCCGAGAATATCTCCTAGGGAAATTTTTCGTCCGTTTATAAAATCCCTCGCACTCATTCTTCCCTTGCCCTCGGGCACTACTATGTCAAGTGCGATTACGCCATCAGCACATTTGACGCAAATTGCGCCATCAAGCGACACAACCTCGCCCGTCTGCGCGCCGGGTGCGCTTTTATCTGTTGTGTGTGCGGACACGATTTTTAAAATTTTGCCATCTGCCATTTTTGTAAAGGCAAGTGGGATTGGAGATAGTCCTCTTATTTGGTTATGAGTTGACAAAAGTGATTTTGAAAAATCCACAAAGCAATCGTCCTTTGTGATTTTTTCAGCGTAGGTAAAATCGTCACCCTGCCTTGTATATGTTGCCTTGCCCTCCTTAAAGAGCGCAATTGTCTTTAAGAGTCCTTCACACGAGGCTATAACCAGCTTATCGTGAACCGTTTCAAAATTATCGCTTGGCAAAATATCTATTTTTTCTGTCAAAATAACATCGCCTGTATCAAGGCCTGCGTCCATACGCATTACGCTAACACCGGTTTCGGTTTCGCCATCAATTATCGCCCTTTGAATTGGGGCTGCGCCTCTATATTTGGGTAGAATTGACGCATGAGCGTTAATGCAACCATGCTTTGCATAGCTGAGCACATATTCCGGCAAAATTTTGCCATAGGCAACAACAACTATAAGCTCCGGCTTTAGCTCTTCGAGCAGAGGCAAAATTGCGCCATCCCTTAAGGTTTGTGGCTGATAGACATCAAGCCCCATTTCAAGCGCATATTTTTTCACAGGGCTTGGAGTGAGAACCATTCCTCTGCCCTTTGCCTTATCGGGAGTTGTGATAACTCCTACAATTTCCTCGCCACTCTCGTAGATAGCCTTCAAGCTTAGCATAGCGAAATCGGGCGTACCCATAAAAAGTATTCTCATTTTTGCTTAGTCCTCGATTTTTTTAATTACCTTGTCTGTGTATAGTATTCCGTCAAGGTGGTCTAGCTCGTGACAAATCGCCTTTGCCAAAAGTCCTTGCGCCTTGATTTCGTATTCCTCGCCATCACGATTTAGCGCCCTTGCGGTAACATACATAGGACGACGAGTAATTCCCCATTCGTTAGGAACTGATAGACAGCCCTCCTCGCTTTCCTGTGTTCCGGCAGTAGCGATAATTCTTGGGTTTATAAGCTCGAAAAGTCCCTCGGGAGTTTCAATTACGACAACTCTGCGAAGCACGCCTACCTGTACTGCGGCAAGTCCACAGCCGTTTGCGTGACGCATTGTTTGTATCATATCGTCAAGTAGAGTTTTTATTCTTGGGGTGATTTGCTCAACGGGGCGACTCTTTTTTCTTAGAAATTCCTCGTCTGTACCCTTTTTTACAATTTTAAGTATTGCCATTTTTATCTCCTTACAGGCTTGATGGATTTAAATCGATTGACATGCTATACCTGTTTTTTGTGTTTTTTGTATATTCTACAAGCAACGAGCTGAGAATTTCTCTTTGTTGCTTATTTAGCTTGCATTTTAAAATTATTCTCTTTCTATAACGCCCCTGTGCCTTATATATTGGTGCGTCGAACGGTCCATATGCAACCACGGGCAGATCAGTGCCCTCCAGCATTTTTTGAAGGCTTGAAAGTGCGCTTTGCGACACATCTCTTAGCGTTATCTCGCTCTGTGATGAGATTGTAATTACTGCAAGGTCACAATACGGGGGGAACTGGTATGCCTTTCTTATTTGAATTTCGTTTTCGTAAAAGGCGTCATAATCCTGCTCCGAGGCGTACAAAATTGTACGGTCATTTGGTGAGTTGGTTTGGATTACGGCAATTCCCTTATCGTCTGCTCTTCCTGCGCGTCCTATTACCTGTGTCAGCATTGAAAAGGTGCGCTCCGATGCGCGATAATCGCTTGTATAAAGCATCATATCGGCAAGCATTACGCCAACTAGGGTAACTGATGGGAAGTTGTGTCCCTTTGTTACCATTTGTGTTCCTATCATAACATCTGCTTCTCTGTTTAAGAAAGCACCGAGAATTCTCTCGTACGAGCTTTTTGCGCTTGTGGTATCGGCATCAAGTCGAAGCGTTTTTGCCTCGGGGAAAAGCCTTAAAAGGTCGCCCTCAAGCTTTTGAGTGCCAAAGCCCACATAATCAAGCGAGGGTGAATGGCACGACGGGCATTCCCTTGGTATTCTTGACTGATATCCACAGTAGTGGCATCTTACAAGTCCACTTTGGTCAAGTATTCTATACGCGTTCTCGGCATCAATTTGCTCGTCAATTTTTCTATACGAGTGATAGGTCATAGCCACAGAGCAATTAGGGCATTCGATAACCTTGCCACACTCTGAGCACGAAACAGCGCTATGATAGCCTCGACGATTTAAGAATAAAATCGCTTGCTTTTTATCGTCTAGGGTGCTAGCGGTTAAGGCTGCCAGCTTGTTTGAAAATACGGACATATTTCCGTTTGCTCTCTCTCTTTTCATATCTGTTATAATTACATCGGGCAAGGTTGCCTTGCCATAACGCTTTGAGAGCTTTATTAGTGTATAAGCGCCACCCTTTGCCTTATAATAAGAATTTATAGATGGGGTAGCTGATGCCAAAAGCATTAGTGCGCCTGACGATGCACAGCGAAAGCGTGCGATATCATGGGCAAAATATTTTGGGTTGGAATCTGATTTATATGTGTGCTCCTGTTCCTCGTCAATAACAATCATTCCAAGATTTGAAATTGGAGCAAAGATGGCTGAGCGAGTACCGATTACAACATCAATTTCGCCATCTCTGATTTTCTTGTAGGCGTCAAATCTTTCGCCTGTGCTAAGTCCCGAGTGGATAACCGCCACTCTATCTCCATAATATCCACAAAATACGGATACGGTTTGAGGGGTGAGTGAGATTTCGGGAACTAGGACAATAACGCCCCTTCCACTTGAAACAACCTCGTCTATCATTTTTTTGATAACGCTTGTCTTTCCGCTTCCTGTAATTCCATAAAGGAGCGCACCGCACGCCTGTCCCGATTTATATAGCTCGGTTAGGGTATCTAGTGCGTTTTGTTGCTCGTCATTTAAGATAACATCCTCGGTAGCGGTATGTCTTGCGCTTGCATAGGGGTCGCGCATAAGTGGTGATTTTTCAATTTTGATATAGCCCCTCTCCAAAAGTGCGACAAGCTGTGCACGGCTAGCGTCTGCCATCTCGTATATGCTTTTATCGGTGAGGCTTGTAAATTCACAAAGTAGCCTTAAAATTTCGGCGTGCTTTTTACTGCGGAGCTTTTTAGGCGCGTTTTCGCTTATCAGCAAAAGCGCCTCGTCCTTGGCTATGGCAAGAAATACGATATTTTCGTATTTTCCGTTATCCCTTTCCTCAATCTCGACGCATCTTGTGACATATTTATTTTTAACAAGCCACATAGCCTTAGAGTGAGCGCTATCAAATTTAGCCCTTAGTCTTTCAAGGGTGATTTGTGGATTTTTCTGAATTTCAAAATAAACGCCCTCGTATTCGCTTGGGAGCTTCTTGACAATTTTATCGCTTATCGTATATTTTTCGCTTGCCTTTGTCATAAAAGCAGATGGGACGATGCATTTTACCGCATCGCCTATCGTACAAAGGCATTGAGATTTCATAAAGAAGCATAGCTTTAGCATATCGGGGCTAAGTGCGACATAATCGTTTAAAGCTGAAATTACGCTCTTCACCTGTGCCTCGGGTGAGATATTTTCATATATGCCCGTGACGACTGCGGTCACCTGCTTATTTGATGCTCCAAACGGAACAATTACAATTGAGCCGATTTTGACACTATCAAGAAGCCCCTCGCTTATACGATATGAATATTCTATGTCGGCATGATATGGTACATCTAATATATGAGCTCCTACATATTTTTCCACCATATCCGCCTCCCTTCATGTTCTTGTCTTAAATTATTCCTCTGTTGGAATTGTTGGGTCCTCGTATCTTTCCTCGAAGCCCTCTGTGCCTGTGTAAACCTCGTCAGCGTCCATTAGGTCAGCTGTGTCAAGGGCATCGTCAGGGTCAACTGTATATTTTTCTCTATCAAGAGCTCTTCTCTTTTCGATTTTCTCCTGCTCCTCGATTTCACGAAGGTGCTCCTCAAGGCTTGCGTCAAGAGCACGAACATCAACTACTGCGTCCTCGTAGCCCTCATCTCCCTCGAATAGAACCTCGTATTGTCCCTCCTTCAAGGCTTTGAGAGCGCATCTTACTGCCTTCTCGTCCTTAACGGGCTCTTTTTTATAATCTCTTCTTTCGTTTGTGTTCTTCTCGCCCTCTCTGCGCAAGCGATTTTCATTTGTGATGATGCGAGCGCACTTTGCGGTAGCCATAACAAGAGTGTACTTGTTAAGTCTTTCGTTTCCGTTTTCGTCGGGTGATAGCTTCAAAAGCTCTTGAATTGATGGATAAAGCATTTCTTTTTTCTCCTTGGGTTATATAAATTTTTTAATAATCTGTTTTGTGCGTGTGGTTTTGGCATGCTCTGCCTTTATTATGCTATAAACGAGCTCGGCACATTCGTCAATCTTACCGTCCTCGTTTACAACTGAATAGTCGTAATCGCCAATCAATGCAACTTCCTCTCTTGCGCGAGCTAGGCGTCTTACGATTATTTCGTCTGTTTCTGTGCCTCGTGAACGAAGTCTGCGCTCAAGAGTTTGTATATCGGGTGGGGTTAGCATGATGGTTACTGCGTCAGCGAATTTGCGCTTCACCTGCATTGCGCCATCAACCTCAATTTCCAAAATTATGTCCTTGCCCGCCTCAAGTGCTTCATTTACTGCCTTGACGGGTGTGCCATAATAGTTGTCACAATAGGTTGTATATTCTAAAACCTCGCCATTTGCGATTAAGCCCTCGAAGGCTTCTCTTGTGATAAAGTGGTAATGAACTCCGTCAAGCTCGCCCGGGCGTGGGCTTCTTGTGGTAGCGGAGATTGAAAGTCCAATGTCGCTATGAGTATCGATTACTCTTTTTACAACCGTACCCTTTCCGCTTCCTGCCGGACCTGAAATGATAAAAAGTATTCCCTTACTCATTTTATCCCTCCAAATCGTCATTTTCTTGACCATTTATTCTGCTTGCAACAGCATCACTTGAAAGTGCTGACAGAACGACATGGTCGGTATCGGTGATTATTATGCTCTTTGTGCGTCTGCCACTTGTGCAGTCGATAATTCTGCCGTTCTCCTTCGCCTCGGCAACAGCTCTCTTTGCGGGTGCTGAATCGGGGCTTATAAGAGCGACTATTCTCTTATCGAGAATCATGTTTCCAAATCCAATATTAATCAGCTTCATATTACTCTATATTCTGTATTTGCTCTCTTATCTTTTCGAGCTCATTCTTAATGTTTACTACTAGGTGTGCAGTTGATGCGTTTGATGCCTTAGAGCCTATGGTGTTTGTTTCTCTGTTCATTTCTTGAACTAAGAAATCAAGCTTGCGTCCTGCAGGCTCAGGTGATGCGACAATATCCTCAAATGCGCCGAAGTGGCTATCAAGTCGAACCAGCTCCTCGTCAATTGCAATCTTATCGGCAAAGATAGCAACCTCGGTTAAAATTCGACTCTCGTCAATTTGGATTGACTTATCGTCAAGGAACTTAACGATGCGCTCCTCCAACTTGCTTGCATATTCCTTTGTATCTCTTTCGGAGTTTTCGGCAATTTGAGCGACAAAGCCCTTAATATTTTCGATTTTCTCACGAATGTTGCGAAGAAGGTTTTCACCCTCTATTCTTCGTCTTTCAAGGAATTCAGCAAGTGCGATATCAAGAACCTCTTTAATGTCCTGCCAATCGCCCTCAATATCGTCCTCGGGCTTTTTGACATTAAAGATATCACGATTTGATGCAATCTTGCAAACGGTGATATCGTCAGTTAAGCCAAAGGTATCGCGTAGCTTATAAAGTGCCTCTATATAGGACTTAGCATAGGCGGTATCAAGTGCGATTTCAACCCCGTCCTGCTCTAGAGTATCAACATTTATGTATATTTCAAGCTTTCCTCTTGAAATTCCGTTTGCTTGAACATACTGCTTTATTTTGTCCTCGAGAAAGCTATACATTCTCGAAATTTTCACGGTGCAATCAAGATATCTGTTATTTACGGATTTTATCTCTGCTGTGATATCCTTTCCGTTTACTGTTTTACGCGCTCTTGCGAACGCTGTCATGCTTTTAAACATAGCTCTATTTCCTTATATATTTAAATTTTTGGTGCGTTGTAACTATATTTTAATATATTACATACGATTTTGTCAACTTTTTTCTTAAAATATTGTATAGATATATAAAACCACGCCGATTTTGGCGTGGTTTTTATACAAATTTAACTAAAAAATTTGTCTATGCGAAGCATTTTCCTTATTTTTTGATGATAGTGTCTTGAAAAGCGCTTGAACACTATATCGCACAAAATCAAGCATACTATTCCCAAAACCGCAGTTGCAATTTCCATCCAAAGAGGGCTATTTTCACCTGTGGTGAAGAAAAATCTTGTGAGTGCCATTGTGGCAACCGCCGACGCAATCATGTACAGAGCCTTAAGCGAGAGGCAAATCACCTTAGGGCGTGCCTCTAAAATTCTTCTCAAAACGGGATAGAAGCCAAAAATTATATATTCGAGCGCCACCTGCTTTGTTGGGAGAATTAGAAACGCTATTATAGCGCTACACGCATAGGTTGCGAGCGCCTTGCCATTTCCCAGCTCCTCGCACACAACGAATATCAAAAGTGCCGAGATGAGAACAGTACAAAGGTCAAATATTTCGATAAGCGAGCCAAGCAGTAAAATCACGACTCCCAGCGCGGACATGATTGCACAAAATGCCATCTGCTTTGTCTTTTTCATGCTTTTTCCTCTTATCTGCAAATACAGTCAAGGCAGATGAGCAATGAGCAAATATCACACATATCACAGCCTGCGTTTCCGGGATGCGAGGTGGTTTGATTTCCATAGCCATTTCCACGGCTTTGCAAATTATCTCTTAGCATCTTATATTCCATATTTTGAGGGTCCATTTTGCACGCAGTATTTGCGTGTCGCAGAGCGTCAACAAATGCGCCCTTACGAGTTAAAACGCACGCCTTCAAGTAGTGCCATTCGGCATTTCTTCCGTTTGGCGAAACGCTTTCAAGGTCGGCGTCTGCCTCTAAGATTTGGTCATCTAGTATTCTTTGACGAGCACGCTTCAAGATCGCGTTATCGTCTGAGTCATTATACGAATTATAGCTTGAGCTGGCGCCACCGTTATAGTCGCCATTTGCACGACGCCTTAAAATCTCGTCGTACGCCTCGTTGATTTCCTTCATTTTTGACTCGGCATATTCTGCCATATTAGGATTTTTGTCGGGGTGATATTTTAGAGCGAGCTCCTTATAGGCTCTCTTTACCTCTTCGTTAGTTGCGTTGGGTGAAATGCCCAGCACCTTATATGGATCTGTCATTTTATTCCTCCGTTATCGGTTGTTCTAAGTGCTACATTGTATTTTAACACATTTTTTTGGCTATGTAAATAGTTTTCACACAGTTTTCAGTTTTAGCACACGATTTACTTGATTTACCATTCCAACATAAATTGTATTTTTTATTATTCCCTCGACATCGCGATGGGCGGAAAAATCAAGCGCCTCGACGGACTTGCTCATTTCGTCCAGCTCCAGCATGAGCGATAGGCGAAGAATGTCCTTATCCTCGTCGGTGAGTGTTGCTCCAAAGGCGTTAATTATCGGGTTAAAGGAATGGCTCTTTGCATCGTCCTCGAGGTCATCAATTGCGTCAATTACATATATCCATTTTCCCAAATGATAGCCGATTTTCGTACACAGGGTGGCAATTTCTCCATCTAATCCATATGATGCGACAGCGCCGAGTAGCTCTCCAAAGATTGAAGATACGCTATCAACCGAGTCACACTCCTGTGCCTCAAGAGCGCCAAGGGCGTCTATTTTTTCCTTCAAGAGTGCTTCAAGCGAGGTTAAATTTTTATCGGTTTTTTTGAAGAAAACAGACACAAGGGCGACTATTTTAGCAAGAAGTCTTTTAAAGCCGTGTGTGTCATTTACATTGTCCTTAAGCTTTAATTTGGTGAGCATTACGCTTGTCTTAGCGCAATATTCGAGCGTGCTATCAATTTCAAGCATTGGGCGTTTTTTGAAGGGGTGAACGATACAGCGACGCATTTTTATCTCGCCTGTGCGTTTTTCTGCCACCTTGCGAAGCAAAACGAGAAATACAAAATCGTAATTTAATGTCATTTTAGAGACACATCCCGTGGTTTTTCCCATTGTGCGACACAGTCCGCAATAGGTTGCCTTGTATAACTCAAATTCCTTGACCTTAAGCTCCGGAATTTGTGGCTTTATATATCCAAACATTCCCTCTCCCCCTTTCAAGCCTATTATATTATATAATATCACCTTTTTACTACTATTGCAAGTAAAAATTAAAAAAAGCCATATTACATAGTAATGTGGCTTTCATTATCTCATAATAACGAGCAATCTGAGCAGATTGGGAGCAGAAATCGTTAGTATTCAAAGCCGAACGCCTCTGATGCTATCTCCAATAGCTTGAACTTTACCTCGTACTCCGGGCTTTTTCCTGTTATCATATAATATTGGTCCTTTGTAAGCCCTACATCGATATACGCCTCGTCATCATATTCTATTGCTTGGGCTGTGCAAAGTGGTGGGAAAAGCACGCACCACCAATTTTCCCCCTCGCCCTCTCCGATAACGACTCTTACAGAGGTATATTCTCCTGCGGGCAAGGAAAAGCCCTCATAGTATCTTACAGGGTAGCTTTCTTTTCCTATTTCGAGGGACACTGTGTCGCTAATTCCCTCTTTTTCGAGCGTTTCCTGTGCTATTTCTTCTATGTGCTCCTTGTCGCTCTTTATCATTGAAAGCGTTTGCTCCTTGCTGTCGCTCTCGTATTCTTTAATTCTCTGTAAAACGGCGTCTCTTACCTTTAATTTTACGCTTTGATCTCTTTCGCTATTTGAGCTTGCAATTACATGTAAGCGAATTGTGGAATTATAAATTTCGCACTCCTTAGCGCTTGGGATAAAGCTCCATATGAACAGAAACGCAACAATGCAAATAAAAAATGTAAGTGATATTTTTGCTATTTTTTTCATAAATAAAAACCTCCGTATCAGGTTAAGTATTACCAAATACGAAGGCTTTATTCATTTTTTAGCTTTTATTTGAATTCAACCTCAAAATCGTTTGAGATATCCTCTTCGGGAAGATTACCCTCTCCACCGGCAACCGATGACGATTCCTCAGACGATGAGCTTGATTCTTCGTCAGGTCCACAAGATACAAGCATTGTAAAGCATGCGATAAGCGCTAGCATAAGAGCAAGTAGCTTTTTCATTTTAAAATTCTCCTTTATTGAGTCGATTTTATACAATTTTACAGATATATTCTACTACATTTTGTTCTTTTTGTCAATAGATTGTTTTATTTTTCTTGCGTAAGTGCGATTTTTATGGTAAAATACTATTAAAAGGAGCGTGATTTTATGGATTTATCTAGTTTGGTCGTTAAGCTTTTAGCTAAGCATTCTATCACAATTTCAACAGCGGAGTCCTGCACAGGCGGACTTGTTGCTAAATATATAACCGATATCAGTGGTGCATCAAGCGTTTTTTGGGGTGGTGTTGTTTCCTACGACAATTCTGTTAAAATGAATGTTTTAGGCGTTGATGGCGACACGCTATGTCAATTTGGAGCAGTTTCCTCCCAGGTTGCAGAGCAAATGGCGACAGGTGTTGCTAGGCTTTGCAAAACTGACATTGGCGTTAGCACAACAGGCATTGCCGGTCCTAGTGGTGGAACTCCTGAAAAGCCTGTGGGAACTGTTTATATCGGCATTTTCATCAAGGGCAAGGCCCACTCAAAAAGGCTGTGCATTGACCCCTCCCTTACGCGTGACGAAATAAGGCACGAGAGCGTTAATAATTTACTTTCCTATATTATAGATAAAATTAACGAAAACTATTGATTTTATATTTTCAATATGGTAAAATATCCCTTGATAATTTTTGAAATCCTTAAAGGAGAGATTACTTATGGAACAAAAGAAATTTAGAAGGATTGGTATTCTAACCTCCGGTGGAGATGCCCCCGGTATGAATGCAGCGGTTAAGAGCGTTACCTGCTCTGCTATCGCTCGTGGTGTTGAGGTTGTTGGCATTATCGGTGGCTATGCCGGTCTTATTAACGAAAACCTTAAGCCTCTTACAGTAGCTGATGTTAGTGGTATTATTGCTCTTGGCGGTACTGCTATATATTCTGCTCGTTGTGATGAGTTTAGATACGAGGAAGGTATGCAAAAGGCTATTCAAACCTGTAAAAAGCACAACATTGATGGTATTATCGCTATCGGTGGTGATGGCACATTTAGAGGTGCGACTGACCTTAGCATTCGTGGTATTCCTTGCATTGGTATCCCCGGTACTATCGACAATGATGTTACCGCAAGTGATTACACAATCGGCTTTGACACTGCGATGAACACCGTTCTTCGTCTTGGTGATCAGCTAAGAGATACCTTTGAATCTCATTCTCGTTGCGTTGTTATCGAGGTTATGGGTAGAGATGCAGGCTATATCGCCATTGAAACAGGAATTGCGCTTGGCGCAGTTGGCGTTGCTCTCATTGAAAAGCCCTTTGACAAGGAAGCGCTATTTAACAAGATTATTAAGCTTCGTGCCGAGGGTCAACAGAGCTTCATCGTTGTAGTTGCCGAAGGCATGGGTGGCACTTTCTCTGAGACGCTAACTAAGGAGATAGAGGAGCGCACAGGCGTTGAGTCAAGATTTGTTCGTCCTGCCCACATCGTTCGTGGTGGCTCGCCTACTCTTCGTGACCGTTCTCTTGCTTGCACTATGGGTGACAAGGCAGTTGATCTTCTTCTACAAGGCAAGAGCGATCTTGTTATTTGCTCAAGAAACAATCAAATCACATATGCTGATATTAAGTGGGCGCTTATCGTTGACAGAATGTTCAAGAACAAGCTAAAGCCCGGTGACCTTGATAACTTCTCTGAGAAGGAGATTGAGGACATGAAGGCACTTTGCGCTGAGCGTCGTGCTTATTTTGACGATATGTATGACATTATGCTCACAATCGGCTAGTGGAGAGCCTCCACGAACAAGATTCGGGCTTGTTGAATTAAATTATTAATACAAAGTAAAAAAGCTCCAATTTTGGAGCTTTTTTGTTGGACTTTTATATTATTATATGCTAATATGTTCATGCGTTTTAATATTTTTTGTAGAATCCCAGCATATAATGTGCAGAATTTTTCTCTATTTAGTTTTATTCACAAGCGTTTTGTTGAAATTCTCCTAGATTGTTCCAGTAGATACTTTCTACAAGCTTCATTTCCTGAAGAACAAGCACATAATCCCTCTCGCACTCAACAGTAATCATACAAATAAGTGAATCCTTATAAACATTTCTGCATTTTGTCATATCAAGAAGCGCGCAAAATTCCTCGTTTCTTGACATGTTAGCATTCTTTACTGACTGTCTGTACTCGCGTTGGTCCTCATATATTCCGTAAAGCTTAATTGTATAATCAAGGCCACCTACGCTCGCAAGGCAGTCCCTAATCTCAGTATCATTTAATATTTGCGAATCAACAAGGCCACTGAGTTTTCTAAACACATCAACCGGCAGCTCCGTAAGCTCCATATCACCATGCTCCTGATTATACGAGGCAAAATTACTGTAAAATTTGTTTTTTATTGAAGCAATTTGAGAGTCGGTATATCCACTTCCCTGTGTCGCTGTTTTGGGCGGTGACACAAGGAATATGCTTAGACTTATATACTCGCCCTCCTTCATTGTATGGAGCTTTTCCTTTGCAGAATTTTCAATCTTGTTATTATATGGCGTGTCATCAGGGATATTATAGGTTGGCAAAACACACTTAAATTCTGCCTCAAGCATAATTTCTTTTTGCTTCATATCCTCTTTATATAGGTCGCTTGGGACAATTACAAAATCGAAGTTATAGCTCACAGGCTCAAGCGGTTGGTCGTAATTTGTAGTCACAACAGCGGTAATCACATATACACCATTTTCAAGCATGTCTAAGCCCTTGTAATAGATGTCCTCGTATCTTTCAAAGCCCTGAGGAACTGCAAGCACAACACCTTCATCGAATTTGTCCATAATCACTGCAGTATCAAACTCAACGAGTTCCTCGGCGTCATTCTCGTGAGCAATATAAAGCTCCTTGCTCTGTGCAAAAGCGACAAGCTCCTCGTAGCTTGTGAGAACCTCTATCGTGCCCTCCGTGGCTGTGCTTAACACGCTATAATGCTCAAGCCTGTGACTTATGCTTGGCTCACCTTCGTTTTTTAGGGTGCTTGAAGGCTCGCTTGACGAGCTCAACTCTTGGCTTGCCTTATTCGACTCGATGCTTGATGGGCTTGCCTGCTCATTCTCACATGATATGACAAAGCCAAGACAAAATATCATAGCTAAGACTAATGTCAAAATCCTTTTCATGCTAAACGCCTCCTTGCAAAAATTCTTCTCTCTATTTTCATTCTACAAGATAATTGTGATAATTTCGTGATGCTTTTTGGAAAAATTTGTGTTTTACTAAATCTTTGTGAACATTGCACAAATTTTAACTTTTTTGGACTCTTCAAAGGTCTATTAATTTGTTCAATTCTTATAAAGCTCCCAAGGAAGTGATTAAATCAAATTGATGCAACTAAATAATTTTATTGTATTATTTTAAAGGAAAAAGGACAGAAGGTAATTTTACACTTTCTGTCCTTTTGTTTTAAAAACTAGCAGAATTAGTCTTGACTATCGTCGTCCTCGTGCTCTTCGTCCTCGTCGTCATAATCCTCGTCATCGTTCTCTGCGTCGGCTTTTCTTTGAGCCTCTAGAGCCTCCTCTAGCTTTCTTTTTGCTATTTTAGGCTTGATTATCATTGAATACACACCGATTGATACGCATCCTACTATAACCACAGCAGATGAGCTTGCGATAATGGCAATTACCGCGCTATTAGACAATCCCTCCTCGATAACCAGCTTGGGAATTTCCTCGATGTTTTCCACTCCACAGGATGTACACTTTTGGAATTGCTGACCGGGTCTTTCAGTGGTTGGAGCAAGTCTTTGTTCCCAACCTCCATAGATATGCTTTGATGGAGTTCTTTCAAAGCCACATTCGTTACAGGTTGCATCGCAATTGTTTGCGAACAAGTGGTCTTCTAGCGCATCCTTTCTCTTATATGAGCATGAATTACATATTGCATCGCATCTATTATCATATGCATGATCGCTCGGCTCGCGCTCAAAGCCACATTCGTTACAGGTTGCATCGCAATTGTTTGAATATGTATGAGGGGCGGGATCTTCCTTTGCTAGCCTACATACAGAGCATTCAGTAGAGCATGGCTTTTTATAATCGTGAGGCACTGCATCACTTCTTATAAATCCACAAATGCTACAGCTATTGTCGCACACCGCATCATATGAGTGTCCTGAAACAGTTCTTGTTAATCCACAAACATCACATTTGTCGTCGCAATCGTTATCAAAGGAGTGTGCCTTTTGATTTTTTCTTTCGTATTCGCAATTACTACATTTCGCAACACATTCAGCGGAATAGCTATGAGGTTGCGGGGCGGTTCGTTGCGTATTACAGTTTTCACAGGTTACATCGCAATCGCTTGCATATTTATGACCCTCAACAACTCTTGTTACACCACAGATGTCACAGCTCGAATCACAAGCATTATCAAAGTCGTGCTCTTCCTCGTTCGTTCTCATGCCACAGCCGTTAAGGCATGTGTTATAGTGAGTACCCTTTGTTGAGTCGATTAGCCATTGTGCCTCATTAGGATTGTGGCCCATTGCCTCGATTTCATCTGTCTTGGTTTCGCCACATTCGCATTTATAGATTCCCTCGCCCTTTTCTGTACAGGTTGGTGGTGTTGTAGTGCTTTCGAGCTTCCATGCATGAGAGCCTGTTTGCTCGTAAACCTCTATTTCATAGATAATATGTGTATTGTCATAGCCACTGTTCCAAACCTCAACTGTCTGGAATGGCTGATTTTTCCAGTCCTCTGAGGTAAAGTCAACATATGTTTTATCCTTAGTATTAAAATTAATCTGACAAAGTCTGTTGCTTCCCGACTCAGCTCTTGGGTGGGCAACAAAGGTGAAGGTTTTATCTTGATTTTTGATTTTGCTTAAAGCAGAATCGTTTGAAACATTAGTGTTTCCGTCATAGTTTACATAGATACGAACGAGCGTGATGTTTCTGGGTGTGCCAAAATCAAGAAATCTATTTGTGCCAGGCTCACTATGCGAAGCTCCGGCACCTGTTGAGTGGTCTCCATCAACGAGCTTGCCAACATGATCTGCAATTACCCAACAAGTTTGAGGGGTGTACATTCTTCCTTCAGAGGCGATATTTTTAGTTTCTACGGTACAGTGCGTTGTAGTGGTATTTAGCGCCTCCGCTTCTGCGTCCTTAGCCATAGCAATCACGCTAAAAACAGAGAGTGCCATTACAAGCACCAATAGGATAAGTAAAGCTCTCTTTTTCATATAGTTCTCCTTTATATGAGTTATAACACTATTATTTTAACACAAAATACTGTCCTTGTCAACAAAAAGAGAAAAAGAACAGAGCTTGTCGCTCTGTTCTTTTAAATTATTTAGAATTAACCTTGAGTATCGTCGTCCTCATCATCCTCGTATTCGTCATCGTCCTCGTATTCGTCATCATCCTCATACTCTTCGTCATCATCGGTGCCATTTTGCGTCTTGGACGCGCTTGAGCTGTTTTTAGCGAGCTTTAGCTTATTTACAAGCACATACACACCAACTCCGGCACACGAGCCTACAACTGCCACAGAGGAAACCACAATGGCAACTATCGCGCCTGTGGACAAGCCCTCCGGCTCGGGAAGAATTGGAATTTCCTCTGTTTGCTCCTCACCACATGATGTGCAATTTCTATACTTAATTCCCGCATATGATGTGGTTGGCTCTAGCTTTGTATTCCAGATGCCCCATGGGTGTTCTCCAACAGATCTTGTTGCCTCACACTCGTTACAAATGGTATCGCAATCATTTGAATATAGATGGTCCTTTAAAGCAGTATTTCGCTTTAGCTGACAAACATTACAGAAAAAGTCGCATCTATTATCATACACATGGTCGGGCACCTCTCGCTCAACGCCACATTCGTTACAGGTTGCATCGCAAGCATTTGAAAATGTATGTGGGTCATATTTTTCTCTTTCAAGATTACATACCGAGCACTTAGTTGAGCATTTGCTCTTATAGGTGTGATCCTGAGCATCGTTTCTTACAAATTCACAAACGCTACAGCTATTATCGCATACTGCGTCATATACATGGTCGGGAACTGTTCTTGTAAGGTCGCAAACATTGCATTTACTATCGCAATCGTTATCCCATTCGTGCGCCTTTTGGTTTACCCTTACATATTCGCAATTGCTACATTCTGAAACACATACCGCTCTATATGAATGCTCTGCAAGAGGTGTACGCATTTTATTACAAGCCTCACAGGTTACATCGCAATCGCTTACATATGTGTGGTCGGGAACATCTCTTGTTTGTCCACAGAAATCGCAGAAGCTATCGCAAGCGTTATCGTATTGATGCTCCTCCTCGTTTACTCTCATTCCACAATTGTTTAGGCAAGTGTTGTAGTGAGTTCCTTTTACTGTATCAATTTTCCAAACCGCCTCATAAGGATTATGGCCGAGAGCTTCTGTTGCTACGGTCTTTTTTGCTCCACATTCGCACAAATACTTATCAGATCCCGGTGTGGTACAGGTTGGCTCTACAAGTGTTTGATTTAGCTCATAGGCGTGTGTACCCTTTTCAGCGTATATTTCAATTTCGTTAATGAACGCTCCACCCCAAATATCCTTCTTGTAGAAATAAATGACTGCAGATTTAGCCTCAATTGGCTCATCGAGAGTTATTATGTGCGAGGTTTTAGATGAAACATCCTCGCTCTTTTCGGAGTCATAAATAACCTCTCCCTCGGCGTCCAGTAGCTCTACTCTTACATACTTTACTTGGTCGCTTTGTTTTATTTCGTTTTCAGCATATCCACTTGGTGTGTCAGGAAAATTTCCGTTTTGACCAGGTTCTTCGGCATATGCGATTCCTGCGCCATTAAAATAAAGCTTAAACTCTCTGAATATTCTTTCGTTATCAAACTCGAAGGTATAGTAAAAATCGCCATTTTTCTTACCATATGAGGCGTCATCGTATCTTCCGTTTGTAACGGGCCATACTCTTTGCGCCCAAAAGTCAGCGAGAACAGAGCCGACTACCTCCTCGTCCGTTGTTGCGTCCTCGTCATCTACATCTGCGCCCGCAATTACATTTTCTATTTGAACAGTACACGCGTTAGGTGTGGTATCATCAGCAGATGCGACAACTCCAAATAGTGATGTAAGCATCAAAATTGCCAGCACAAGCACTAAAATTCTTTTTTTCATTTTATCCCCCTTAATAAAGTGCTCTATTACACATTAATTTTATCATATAATATGTTATATGTCAAGGAGATATTAGTCGCTTTGCACAAAAATCAAGCCCCCATCCCCGTTTTTTGTACAAAATGCATATAATTAGTTTGATTTGCCAATAAGATTAGCCTTTCATTTGATTTTTATATTCCAAAACAAAAAATCCTCGACACATAGTCGAGGATTTTCGTTTTTAATTAGTCAACAAGCTTAATGAGAGCCATTTCAGCCGCGTCACCGCGTCTTGGGCCTAGCTTATAAACCTGTGTATAGCCACCGTCACGATTTGCATACTTTGGTGCAATTTCTGTAAAGAGCTTCTTAACTACATCTTCCTTTGTGATATAGCCGAGAGCCTCACGGCGTGCAGCAAGAGTATTCTTCTTGCCAAGAGTAATCATTTTATCGGCAACTGCGCTGAGCTCCTTTGCTCTTGCGTATGTGGTTTCGATCTTGCCATTTTCAAGAAGCAAGGTTACCATGCCACGAAGCATTGCAACTCTATGAGCGGTAGGTCTGCCGAGTTTTCTATTTCCTGCCATTGATTTGTCCTCCTTTGCAGAGTTATGTTATGAAGATGGAATTAATTATTCCTCTTCTTTTCTGAGTTCAAGTCCTAAAGATGCGAGCTTCGCTATTACTTCCTCGAGGGATTTCTTTCCGAGGTTCTTAACCTTAATCATATCCTCTTCGGTACGATTGATAAGGTCTTCTACGGTATCTATGCCTGCACGCTTCAAGCAGTTGAAGCTTCTTACAGACAGGTCAAGCTCCTCAATGGTCATCTCAAGTACCTTTTCCTTGATTGTTTCCTGACGGTCAACCATTGTTTCAGTTCCTCTTGCCTCATCTGATAGATCTACGAGCAAGGTGAAATGATCGTTGAGAACCTTGGCTGCAAGCGATATTGCCTCTGTTGCGGTAAGTGTGCCGTTTGTTTCGATATCCATTGTAAGCTTATCGTAGTCAGCTATGCTTCCTACACGAGTATTTTCAACTGAGTAGCTTACATTGTAAACAGGTGTGTAAATTGAGTCAACAAAGATTGTTCCAATTGGAATGATTGCTTGGCTCTTGATATGATCCTGTTTGTTCTTTTCCTGTGATACATATCCGCGTCCACGCTCAAAGGTTAGTTCCATATAGAAGTGTGAGCCCTCTGCGACGGTTGCGATATGATGCTCCGGATTGAAGATTTCGAGATCGGCGTCATGTTTAATGTCACCGGCAGTAACCTCACATGGACCTGTTACATCAATGAACGCGGTCTTTGTGACATCTCCATAGATTTTTGGAATAATTCCCTTTACATTAAGAACTATTTCAGTTACATCCTCTGTTACACCCTCAACGGTTGAAATCTCGTGAAGAGTTCCGTTGATTTTGATGCTTGATACAGCGTAGCCTGGAAGTGAGCTTAGAAGCACTCTTCTAAGTGAGTTGCCAAGTGTTGTACCGAAGCCTCTTTCGAGAGGTTCAATTATAAATCTACCCTTACTACCGTTATCGCTTTCGCCCATTATAGTAATATTAGGCTTTTCAATTTCAATCATCATAATAAATAATCCTCCTTGTATTTAACATGTTTTGTTTTTCTCATTCTTGAGAGGAATTTACGCTACTGTTTTATTCATATGAACTGTACTACGCACTCTTGTGCACTCTCCGTTTACTAATAAACGGAGTAGTACAGCATACAAAGAGCGATTATTATTTTGAGTAAAGTTCGATGATGAGCTGTTCGTTGATTTCGAAGTCGATATCATCACGCTCAGGCATTGCGATAACCTTTGCGCTACCATTCTTATCGATTTCAAGCCATTTTGGTGCTCTTACATCAGCGAGTCCCTCAACGAGAGCCTTGATCTTAGGTGAATTTGTTTCCTTAACTGCGATAACATCTCCAACCTTTACAAGAATTGATGGGATATTTGCCTTATGGCCATTAAGTGTGAAGTGGCCATGAAGAACGAGCTGACGAGCCTCCTTGTGGCTAGCTGCAAGGCCCATTCTAAATACTACATTGTCAAGTCTTCTTTCAAGTAGGCGGAGGAGGTTTTCACCTGTGATGCCATCTTGATTATCAGCCTTCTTATAGTAGTTCAAGAATTGTCTTTCAAGAACGCCATAGTATCTCTTAGCCTTTTGCTTTTCTCTCATTTGAGTTCCATACTCAGTGAGCTTCTTTCTTGCTGCACCGTGTTGTCCGGGAGCATGTACAACTTCATTTCTGCCTTCTCTTGTTGCAGGGATTGGACATTTGCCTGATGTGCAACGATCGCCTTTAAGATAAAGCTTTACGCCTTCTCTACGGCAAAGCTTGCATGAAGGTCCTGTATATCTTGCCATTATTCTGTACCTCCTTATTGATTAAACACGTCTGCGTTTTGGTGGTCTGCAACCGTTGTGAGGGATAGGTGTTACATCCTTAATCATGGTAACAACAAGCCCTGCTGTTGCGAGTGCACGAATTGCGCTCTCTCTTCCTTGACCAGGTCCCTTTACATAAACCTCTACGGTTCTCATTCCGTGTTCCATTGCTGCCTTAGCTGCAGCCTCTGCTGCCATTTGTGCAGCGAATGGAGTTGACTTTCTTGAGCCCTTAAAGCCGAGCTCGCCTGCGGAAGCCCATGCTACTGTGTTTCCAGCAAGGTCAGTGATGGTTACAATTGTGTTATTAAATGTAGAGCTGATATGAGCTGCACCCTTTTCGATGTTCTTGCGCTCACGGCGTCTTCTAACAACCTTCTTATCTTTTGCCATTTGCTACACTCCTTATTTCTTCTTGTTAGCTATCGTCTTTGCAGGACCTTTTCTGGTTCTTGCGTTTGTCTTTGTTCTTTGTCCTCTTACAGGAAGACCTTTTCTGTGTCTAGTTCCACGATAGCAGTTAATTTCTACTAGACGCTTGATGTTAAGAGCTACTTCTCTACGAAGATCACCCTCTACATGATAATTTGTTTCGATTTCCTCACGAAGTCTCGCGATTTCATCTTCTGTCAAATCTTTAGCGCGTGTGTCAGGATTGATACCAGTCTTTGCTAGGATGTCCTGTGCGCTCTTTCTTCCAATACCGTAAATGTATGTTAAAGCAATTTCAACACGCTTTGCGTTTGGAATATCAACACCAGCTATACGAGCCATTAGTTTTTCACCTCATTAAATATAATAAATATTGGTTTGGTTTGAATTAGCCCTGTCTCTGTTTGTGCTTAGGGTTCTCGCAAATTACCATTACAGTACCCTTTCTCTTTATGATCTTGCACTTATCACAGATTTTCTTTACGGAAGGCTTTACTTTCATTATGAAACCACCTTTCTTTATTTTGCACGCCATGTGATGCGTCCCTTTGAGAGATCATATACTGATACCTCAACGGTCACCTTATCACCGGGCAATATTCTTATATAATTTAATCTTAATTTGCCTGAAATATGGGCTGTTACTATATGTCCATTAGGCAACTTTACCTTGAAGGTCGCATTTGGAAGTGCTTCTGTAACTACGCCCTCAAATTCAACAACATCATCTTTTGCCATGAATAATTGCTCCTTTTAAAATTTTAGGTAATCTTATTTTTGATTCTCTCGTACATTAAGTAACGGACTTGTACGAATAGCTCTGCTCTCCAATTAATCAGCCGCCTTGGAAGAGCATTTATTTTTTCACTTAGTCCACCTTTGTGAGAATAACTACGCCATTGTCGGTAATTGCTACGCTATGCTCATAGTGAGCGGATAGCTTTTTGTCCTTGGTGATGACTGTCCAGCCATCTCCCAGAACCTTTACCTCGTGTGTGCCTTGGTTTACCATTGGCTCAATTGCGAGTGTCATGCCCGGGTAAATGCGCGGTCCGCGTCCTGCTGTTCCATAGTTTGGAACATTAGGGTCTTCGTGGAGATTTGCGCCTACTCCATGTCCGACAAACTCTCTAACCACTGAGAAGCCTCTTGCCTCAACATAGCTTGATACAGCGCATCCTATATCACCTATGCGTGGGTTATCGGCATTTTCGATTGCCCTTACAGCCTCGAAAAAGCTTTCTCTTGTAGCATCAATGAGCGCCTGTGCCTGAGCTGAGATTTCACCGACTGCAAATGTGCACGCGCTATCTCCTGTGAAGCCATGCCACATAGCTCCTACATCAATTTTGACGATATCGCCATTTTTGAGTATTCGCTTGTTTGAAGGGATACCATGTATTACCTCTTCGTTTATGCTTATGCAAGCGCTTCCAGGAAATCCGCCATAGCCGAGAAATGTTGGCTTAGCCCCACATTTCTCGATATATTTGCGAATCTTGTCGTCGATCTCCTTGGTTGTTACGCCCTCGTGAATCATTTCCTTTGCAACGAGTAATGCCTCACCGGTAATCCTACCGGCAACCTTCATTATCTCGATTTGCTCTGGTGTCTTTAACTGAATCATACTTTAAGCGATTGCGTCCTCGATTGCCTTGAGAGTGAGTGCGGTAGTATCCTCTACCTTTTCTTGACCCTCAACCAATGTGAGTACGCCCTTTTTACCATAGAATTCCTTTAGAGGCTCTGTTTGAGCGTGATATATTTCCAATCTGCTCAGTACAACCTCTGGAGCATCATCCTTACGGATTACGAGCTTTTCTCCGCATTTTTCGCAGATATCGCCCTTAGCCGAAGGCTTATACACGGTGTGATATGATGCTCCGCACGGGCAAACTCTTCTGCCACCCATGCGTTCAACAATTTTATCGTCAGGAACTTCGATGCTGACAACACAGTTAATATCAATACCCATGTCGTCGAGCGCCTGAGCCTGAGGAACTGTTCTGGGGAAGCCATCAAGAATGAAGCCGTTTTGGCAGTCTTCCTTAGCAAGTCTTTCAGCGATGATGCCGATTACTACCTCATCAGGAACGAGCGCTCCCTTTTCGGTATAAGACTTTGCAGCGATACCCATTTCAGTATTGTTTTTAATTGCTTCTCTGATCATGTTACCTGTTGAGATGGTAGGAATACCATATCTTTCAGCAACTATGTCAGATTGTGTTCCCTTGCCCGCACCGGGTGCGCCAAGGAATATAAGCTTGAGATTTTTACTCATGAGTTTTCTCCTTTTATTATTCGAGGAAACCTTTGTAGTGACGCATTGACATCTGTGCCTCGAGATCTCTTACTGTTTCAAGAATTACGCCTACAACGATGATGATTGATGTTCCACCGAATGCGATATTCGAGAATATCATGGTGAAGTCATCAAGCTTTGGAATGTAGTTCATAATAATGTAAATGATAAGTGGGAGAACTGAAACAACAGATAGGAATAATGCTCCTATGAGTGTGATTCTTGAAAGAACCCTTGATATGAAGTCTGAGGTTGCCTTACCGGGACGGATACCAGGAATTGATCCTCCGTTCTTTTGTAGGTTACCCGAAACCTCAATTGGATTGAATGAAATTGCTACATAGAAGTATGCAAACGCTACGATAAGAACGAATTGCAATACTGCATACAACCATGAGGTATTAGCGAATAGCTTCAAGAAGCCATGCCAGAATGTACCCTCATCCGGTGTTGGGAAAAACATAGCAATTGTTGCAGGAAGTGTGATAATCGCATTTGCAAAGATGATTGGCATTACACCGGTCATGTTTAGCTTAATTGGAAGATTAGAGCTTTGACCGCCATACATTTTTCTACCAACTACCTTCTTAGCATACTGCACAGGAATTCTTCTTTCACTATCTGTAATAAAGATAATGAACCAAACGAGTGCAAGCATGATAACTGCGTAGCATACTGCGAATATCGAGCCTCCGATTGGGTGATCGATTATTGTATCTATCATGCGGATACCTGTTGTAGGCATACGAGATACGATGTTTGCGAAAAGTATGATTGAGATACCGTTACCGATTCCCTTGTCATTAATCTTTTCTGCGAGCCACATTACAAGTGATGAGCCGGCAACCAAGCATGCGATAATTACGATAGCGTAGAATACGCCATTTTTTCTAATTGCTCCTGCATTATTAAGAAGCATGTAATATCCCCATGAGGTTACAACGGAAATACCGATTGTAATGTAACGAGTGATTTGAGCGATTTTGTTCTTACCCTCTTCGCCTCTCTTCGCAAGTCTTTCAAGTGCCGGAATTGCGATGGTGAGAAGCTGAATTACAATTGATGCTGTGATGTATGGTGATACACCAAGAGCGAACAATGTTGAGTATTCGAATGCGCTACCTGAGATAAGGCTTACAAATCCGAGGATTGAGCCTGTCTCAAGACCATCCTGTAAAAATCCACTGTGGATATATGGGATAGGCAAGCATGCGCCTACTCTGTAAATTAGGACTATAAATAGGGTGAACAATAGCTTTTTCTTTAGGTCTGGAATTCTCCAGGCGTTAGCCAATGTACGAAACATAATTATTTCACCTCGGCTTTTCCGCCTGCAGCCTCGATCTTTTCTCTTGCTGTTTCAGAGAAAACATCTGCTACGACAGTGATAGCTTTCTTGAGTTCACCGTTTCCAAGCACCTTAAGTCCGTCAAGTGCCTTGTCGAGAATACCCTTTTCGATGAGTGTTTCGATTGTTACGGTTGCACCGTTTTCGAACTTATTAAGAGTGCTTACATTTATGATAGCGTATTCTTTACCAAATCTGTTCTTGAAACCTCTTTTTGGAAGTTTTCTGTAAAGTGGGAGCTGTCCGCCTTCAAAGCCTGGTCTTACGCCACCGCCTGAGCGTGCATTTTGACCCTTGTGACCCTTACCAGCTGTTTTGCCGTTTCCTGAGCCAGGACCTCTTCCCTTGCGCCAAGCTGCCTTTGTTGAGTTAGCAGCGGGTGAAAGTTCATGGAGCTTCATTTTTTATCCTCCTTGTTGAAATTGATTTTGTGTAATTGATTTTTCAACCAATTTCTGCCCTTTGGCAGTTTAAGGTTATGCCTGCTCTACTGTTACGAGGTGGCCGATAACCCTTAGTTTGCCTGCCAAAACCTGATCGTTTGCTACAACGATGCTGTCACCAATCTTGGTAAGGCCAAGAGATTTTGCAGTTGCCTTTTGATTAGGCTTAGAAGCAATAAGACTCTTTGTTAATGTTACTTTAACCTTTTCCATCTTATGTTCCTCCTTAACCTATCTCGTTCACGTCAATTCCACGTGTTCTTGCAACTTCTTCAGCTGTTCTAAGTGCCTTAAGTGCCTCAAATGTAGCCTTGATTACATTTGTCTTGTTGTTTGAGCGAAGGCTCTTAGCTCTGATGTTTCTGATACCTGCAAGCTCGAGCACTGCACGAACAGTTTGACCTGCGATAATACCAGTACCGAGTGATGCGGGCTTAAGAAGCACGGTGCCTGCACCGAACTTTCCTATTACTTCGTGTGGGATTGTAGTATCTCTCATTGCTACGGTGATCATGTTCTTCTTTGCATCTTCAATTCCCTTCTTAATTGCTTCAGGAACTTCAGCTGCCTTACCAAGACCATAGCCTACATGACCGTTGCCGTCACCAACTACCATAAGTGCGGTGAAACGAGCAATACGACCACCCTTTACCGTCTTAGATACACGGTTGAGTGCAACCATCTTCTCTTTAAGATCGAGAGTTGATGGATCAATTCTTGTTGCCATTTTAATTTTCTCCTCTGTGTTTAATTGATTTAAGTGAATTAAACAGTGTACAAACCGAAGTCTTGTGTTGGGTGAGAATTAGAACTTAAGTCCGCCTTCTCTTGCTCCCTCTGCAAGCTCCGATACACGTCCGTGATAAACATATCCGCCACGGTCGAATACTACTGTGGTGATTCCTTTTGCGAGCGCCTTTTCAGCGATCATGAGGCCAACCTTTCTTGCTGCCTCCTTGTTGCTTCCGATTCCTTCGAAGCCAGCCTCCTGAGTAGAAGCGGAAACGAGTGTTACTCCTGCTACATCGTCGATGATTTGGCAAGAAATGTTTTTATTTGAACGATATACGCAAAGACGAGGACGCTCTGCAGTTCCGGAAATCTTTCCACGAACTCTTGCGTGTCTCTTAAGGCGTTGCGCATTGCTATCTCTTCTTGATACCATTTTTTTCGTCTCCTTTCATTATTTACCAGTCTTACCGGCTTTACGGCGAATCTTTTCGCCCTCGTATTTAATGCCCTTGCCCTTATATGGCTCAGGAGCTCTTCTTGAGCGAATGTAAGCTGCTGTTTCGCCAACGAGCTGCTTATCAATTCCTCTTACGAGAATTGTGTTTGCGTCAGGTGTTTCAAAGGTAATGCCCTCCGGAGCTTCAACTACTACCGGGTGTGAATAACCAAGTGTGAGGTTGAGGTTCTTTCCTTGCATTGCTACTCTGTAACCAACGCCGTTTACCTCGAGCTTCTTTGTGTAGCCCTCAGTAACGCCTACAACTAGGTTGTAGATAAGTGTTCTTGTAAGGCCATGAAGTGCGCGGTCTTCCTTTTCGTCGGTTGGACGAGTAACGGTGATTACGCCACCCTCAAGCTTTACAGTCATTCTGTTATGATAGTTGAGTGTTAATGTACCCTTTGGACCTTTAACTGTAATTACAGAGTTAGCGGAGTCGATATTTACATCAACGCCAGCGGGAACATTAATTGGAGCTCTTCCGATTCTTGACATGTTCTTTTCCTCCTATAATTACCAAACAAATGCGAGAACTTCGCCGCCGACATTTTCGCGTCTAGCCTTTTTGTCTGTCATGATGCCCTTTGATGTGGATACGATTGCGATACCGAGGCCGTTCATAACCTTTGGCATATCCTCGCAATTTGAGTAGATACGAAGACCCGGCTTTGAAACTCTACGGATACCGTGAATAACCTTTGCCTTGCCGTCGTACTTAAGTGTAATTCTAATTACACCCTGCTTTCCGTCCTCAATAACGGAAACTGCCTTAATGTAGCCCTCTTCAAGAAGAATGTCAGCGATTGCCTTCTTCATGTTTGAAGCGGGAACATCTACTGTTTCGTGCTTTGCATTGCTCGCATTTCTAATTCTTGTGAGCATATCTGCGATTACATCTGAAATTTGCATTGTTTTAATCTCCTTTTATGCAAGTTATTTATTCTTGCTGCCACTTAAATTGTGACCGCATATCGGTGGTTAAACCTTTGTGTTTCCTTCCGATAGATTGGAGTGAATACATTGTATTCTGCTGAATTACCAGCTTGCTTTCTTTACGCCTGGGATTTCTCCTGCGTATGCTCTCTCACGGAAGCAGATACGGCAGATGCCATATTTACGAAGATAGCCGTGAGGTCTGCCACAGATTTTGCAGCGGTTGTATTCTCTTGTGGAGAATTTCTGCTTCTTCTGCTGTTTGAGTACCATTGCTTTCTTAGCCATTTTAAATCCTCCAATTATTTAGCAAATGGAGCGCCCATAAGTGTGAGGAGCTCTTTTGCTTCTTCGTCGGTATTTGCGGTTGTTACGAATGTGATATCCATACCACGAATCTTGTCAACCTTGTCGTACTCGATTTCAGGGAAAATCAACTGCTCGCGAAGACCCATGGAGTAGTTACCATGGCCATCAAAGCCGTTAGGATTGATACCCTTAAAGTCACGAACTCTTGGGAGTGCGAATGTGAAGAGTCTATCCATAAACTCGTACATTCTCTCGCCACGAAGTGTAACCTTAACACCAATCTTTACGCCCTCACGGAGCTTAAAGTTAGCTACGCTCTTTCTTGCGTAGGTAGGTACAGCCTTTTGTCCTGCGATAAGTGAAATTTCCTCAATGATGCTATCGATAACCTTTGCGTTATCCTTTGCATCGCCAGCGCCAACATTGATTACGATTTTGTTAAATCTTGGAATCTGCATTGGGCTCTTGTATCCGAACTTGCTCATAAGAGCAGGAGCAACTTCGTTCTTATAAAGATCTGCAAATCTTGCCATTTTTAGTTACCCCCTATTAAAGTTCCTTTCCGCATTTTGCGCAAACGCGGATTTTCTTGCCATCTACAATCTTATGTGCAACTCTTGTTGGTTTGTCACAAGCCTTGCAATAGATTTGTACCTTTGACGCATACATTGCGCCTTCAACCTTGATAATGCCACCGCTTTCGCCCTGTCTTCTTGGCTTGGTATGCTTTGTAATGATGTTAACACCCTTTACAATTACCTTCTTTTCGTCTGGGCTTACTGCGAGCACCTCACCCTTAGTACCCTTATCGTCTCCAGAGATAACAATAACGGTATCGCCTGTTCTTACATGCATCTTATTCATTATTGCTTACCTCCTAATTAAAGTACTTCCGGTGCAAGAGAAAGGATCTTTGTAAATTCCTTTTCACGAAGCTCTCTCGCTACTGGGCCAAAGATACGAGTTCCTCTTGGAGTCTTATCTTCCTTAATAATAACTGCTGCATTCTCGTCGAATCTGATGTATGAACCGTCTGCACGGTGAACACCCTTAACGCTTCTTACGATAACAGCCTTAACAACGTCGCCCTTCTTAACAATTCCGCCGGGAGCTGCCTTCTTTACTGAGCATACAACGATATCACCGATGTTAGCATATCTTCTGCCTGTACCACCGAGAACTCTGATGCAAAGAAGCTCCTTAGCGCCTGTATTGTCGGCAACCTTCATTCTGCTTTCTTGCTGAATCATTTTTATCCTCCTAATAAGGTTTCCCTAATATTCGGCACATTTCAAATGTACCCTCATAAGGATTAATTATTTTGCCTTTTCTATGATTTGAACGAGACGCCATCTCTTTGTCTTGGAAAGAGGTCTTGTTTCCATTACCTCTACCTTGTCGCCTATGTTGCACTCGTTCTTTTCGTCATGAGCATGGATTTTTGTTGTGCGCTTGATAATCTTGCCATAAACAGCATGCTTTACATTATCTTGGATTGCAACAACGATTGTCTTGTCCATTTTATTGCTAACAACAATACCAACTCTTGTTTTTCTCAAGTTGCGTTCTGTCATAACTCTTTATCCTCCGATTATGCGTTCTTCTCGTTGAGAATGGTCATTACTCTTGCGATGTCTCTTTTAACATCTGCAATTCTGTGAGGATTGTCGAGTTGGTTAATAGCATGTTGGAAACGAAGATTGAAAAGCTCTTGCTTTAGCTCCTTTAGCTTCTTTTCCAAGTCTTGTGAAGACATTTCTCTGATTTCGTTAGTTTTCACAGCTTATTCCTCCACTTCCTCGATTTGCTCCCTAACCACAAATTTACATTTGATTGGAAGCTTGTGCATTGCAAGACGCATAGCCTCTCTTGCAACTTCTTCAGATACGCCATCCATTTCGAACATTACTCTGCCCGGCTTAACTACTGCTGCCCAGTATTCTGGTGAACCCTTACCTGAACCCATACGAGTTTCAGCTGGCTTCTCAGTAATTGGCTTATCAGGGAATATCTTAATCCATACCTTACCACCACGACGGATATATCTTGTCATAGCGATACGGGCTGCTTCGATTTGGTTTGCGTGAATCCAAGCAGGCTCTAGAGCAACAAGGCCGAATTGACCGTTTGTTACTGTGTTGCCTCTTGAAGCCTTTCCTTTAAGGCGGCCTCTTTGAACACGTCTGTATTTTACTCTTTTAGGCATTAACATTAGTGTGCGCCTCCTTCAGTGGTGTTTTTAGGAGCAGCAGCTCTTCTTGTGCCCTTACCGTTTCTGTCGTTTCTGTTGTTACCGTTATGTCTTCTTCTTGGACGGTCATTTCTTTCCTCAGTTGTCTTAGCAACATCGTTAAGGATTTCGCCCTTGTAGATCCATACCTTAACACCGATCTTACCATAGGTGGTGTTAGCTTCCCAGAAACCATAGTCGATATCGGCTCTGAGTGTTTGAAGTGGAATTGTACCCTCATGGTAGTGCTCTGTACGAGCGATTTCAGCTCCACCAAGACGACCGCTACAAGCGATCTTGATACCCTTAGCGAACTTCATTGTTCTACCGATTGCCTGCTTCATTGCACGGCGGAAGCCAATTCTTCTTTCAAGCTGGCTGCAGATGTTTTCAGCAACGAGCTGAGCGTCTGTATCAACAAACTTAACCTCAACTACATTTACGATTGCCTTTTTACCTGTGAGCTTCTCAACATCCTTGCGAATGCTTTCGATACCAGCACCGCCCTTACCGATGAGAATTCCAGGCTTTGCGCAGTGAATGAATACCTTTACGGTTTCATTTGCTGCATCTCTTTCGATTTCGATTTTTGAAATTCCTGCTGACAAAAGCTTTGTCTTAAGGAACTTTCTCAAGTTATAGTCAGATACAAGGATGTCGCCAAAATTTTCGTCTGATGCGTACCATCTTGAATCCCAATTTTTGATTACGCCAACGCGCAATCCATGTGGGTTAACCTTTTGTCCCATTTCAGCGTCCTCCTTACTCTTTCTCAGCCACTGCGAGTGTGATGTGGCTGGTTCTCTTTAAAATTCTATTTGCACTGCCTTTTCCTCTGGGCATTACTCTCTTGAGCATATGGCTTCCAGCGGTTACGAAGCATTGTGAAACATAAAGCTTTGAGATATCCATTTGATGATTGTTCTCAGCATTTGCTACTGCACTTGCAAGCAATTTTCCAAGATACTCAGCTGCGCTCTTAGGAGTGTTCTTAAGAATAGCTGCTGCCATCTCAACGCTCTTACCACGAATGAGGTCAAGAACGATTTTTACCTTGCGAGGAGCGATGCGAACATCATAAAGGTATGCTTTTACTTCTTTTACTGCCGCAGCCTTTGCTTCAGCCTTACGAGCACGAACTCGTACGCTTCTCTTGGCAGAATGAGTTACCATTTCTTCCATTGTGATGTTGCCTCCTATTATTTACCGTTATTAGATGTCTTTGATCCTGCATGACCCTTGAAGGTTCTGGTGAATGCAAACTCGCCGAGCTTGTGTCCTACCATGTCCTCAACTATATATACAGGAACGTGCTTTCTTCCATCGTGAACAGCGATTGTATGTCCTACGAATTCTGGGAAGATGGTCGAAGAACGTGACCATGTTTTTATAACCTTCTTTTCGCCCTTCTCGTTCATTGCAACGATACGGTTGTAGAGCTTCTCTTCTACATAAGGTGCTTTTTTCAAACTTCTGCTCATATTCTTCTCCTTTCTTATCTGCCGTTTCTACGCTTAACGATATATTTGTTTGTTCTTGCCTTCTTGTTTCTTGTCTTAAGACCAAGAGCAGGCTTACCCCATGGGGTTACAGGGCCAGAACGACCGATTGGTGACTTACCCTCACCACCACCGTGTGGGTGATCGCATGGGTTCATTACAGAACCACGAACTGTTGGGCGGATACCCATATGGCGTGTCTTACCAGCCTTACCGATCTTGATGGTATCATGCTCGATGTTACCTACTTGACCGATGGTTGCCTTACAATCAAGTCTAATGTAACGAACCTCGCCGGAAGGAAGTCTTACTTGAGCCATTCCGTTCTCCTTAGCCATAAGCTGAGCTTGAGCACCTGCAGAACGAACGAGCTGAGCGCCCTTACCAGGATAGATTTCGATGCTGTGAATGATTGTACCAACTGGGATATTCTCGATTGGGAGAGTGTTACCGGGCTTAATGTCTGCGTCAGGACCGGAGTAAAGAACATCTCCGTCTGTTACGCCAACAGGAGCGATAATGTAGCTCTTCTTGCCCTCATCGTCTTGAAGAAGTGCGATGTATGAGGTTCTGTTAGGGTCGTACTCGATACCGATTACAGTTGCCTTTGGTTGTGTTCTCTTGAAGTCGATAATTCTGTACTTTTGCTTGTTTCCGCCACCGTGATGACGAACTGTGATTTTACCGTAGCTGTTACGGCCGGAGTGCTTTTTCTTGATTTCAATCAAGGTCTTCTCGGGAGTAAACTTTGTTACTTCTTCGAAGGACGCTACCGACATATGTCTTCTCGACGGTGTGGTAGGTTTATATTTCATTGTTGCCATTGTTTACTGCCTCCCGTCTTAGTTCAAACCGTTAAAGAATTCGATTTCCTTTGAATCAGCCTTGAGTGTTACGATTGCCTTCTTCCACTCAGAGGTGTATCCGTAGTGATAACCCATTCTCTTTGGTTTCTTCTTCATTATAATTGTATTAACGCTTGCAACCTGTACATTGAAGAGCTCTTCAACAGCTGCTGCGATTTCCGGCTTTGTTGCATCGATTGCAACCTTGAATGTATATCTCTTTGCAGAGATGCCATCCATTGACTTTTCAGTAATTATTGGTTTGAGGATAATATCCTGAGCAAATTTCATTATGCATATACCTCCTCTAGCTTAGCTACTGCATTCTTTGCGAACACGATTGAGTCGCAGTTGAGAATGTCATATACATTCAAGGTGTTGGTGTATGCTACCTTAACACCAGGAATGTTTGCAAGGCTCTTTACTACCATTGCGTCAGGAGCTTCGAGAACCACGAGGCTCTTCTTTCCTGCGCCGATTGCGCCAAGCATTGCTACCATTGTCTTTGTCTTGTACTCTGTTGCTGTGATAGCGTCGATAACGATCATTTCGTTTTCAGCTACCTTTGCGCTAAGAGCGCTGAACAAAGCGATTTGCTTAACTTTCTTATTGAGCTTGGTTGTGTATGAGCGTGGCTTTGGACCAAGAGCGATACCACCATGTGTCCATTGTGGTGATCTTGTTGAGCCTTGTCTTGCTCTACCTGTACCCTTCTGTCTCCAGGGCTTTCTTCCGCCACCTGAAACCTCACTTCTTGTGAGTGTGGATTGTGTGCCGTGTCTTTGGTTGAGAAGGTAAGCTCTTACTGCCGCATGAAGAACTGCTTCGTTGATTTCTGCACCGAAAACTTTATCGCTTAGTGCAAGAGTGCCAACTTCTGCGCCGTTCATATTTAAAACCTTAATTTCTGGCATTGTTTCTTCCTCCTACTTATGCTTTAACGCTGTTGCGAATGAAAACGATACCGCCACGAGCGCCTGGGATAGCACCCTTAATTGCGATAAGGTTATGTTCTGCATCAACTTTGATTACTTCTAGATTGAGTACTGTAAGATTCTCGTTACCGTACTGACCTGCCATCTTCTTGTTCTTGAAAACTCTTGATGGTGTGGAGTTCGCTCCCATTGAGCCTACTTGACGGTGGATTGGACCTGTACCGTGTGTTGCTTGGAGCATGTGGTGACCCCATCTCTTAACTGCGCCTGAGTATCCATGTCCCTTTGTAACGCCTGAAACATCGACCTTTTCGCCTACTACGAAGGTATCGACAGCTATTACATCGCCTACATTCAACTCTGCTGCATTCTCAAGTCTAAATTCCTTGAGATATCTTTGTGGGTCTACCTGTGCCTTCTTGAAGTGACCAAGAAGTGGTTTGTTTACTCTTGCCTCAGCTACCTTTTCAAATCCGAGCTGAACTGCATCGTAACCATCTGTTTCGGTAGTCTTCTTTTGAACTACCACGCAAGGACCAGCCTCGATTACTGTCACAGGAACTACTACGCCGTTCTCAGCGAAGATCTGTGTCATACCGAGCTTCTTACCGATGATTGCCTTTTTCATTTTTTGCTTCCTCCTAATTTAAGGTTATTGGTTGGTGTTTGAATTTGTCGGGGCCAACCGACACACCAACTTGACCTTCCGTCATCATAACGCGTTAAGTGGATTTTGCGTTACTGTACAGTTGGGTTTGGCTTTTTCGCTTCCGTGTGTTAAATCGATTAAAGCTTAATTTCGATTTCAACACCTGCAGGAAGTTCTAGACTCATAAGAGCTTCTGTAACCTTCTTTGAAGGCTTAATGATCTCAATGAGTCTCTTGTGAGTGCGCTGTTCGAACTGCTCACGGCTGTCCTTATACTTGTGTACCGCACGGAGAATTGTTACGATTTCCTTCTCTGTTGGTAGTGGAATAGGGCCAGATACCGTTGCGCCGTTTCTCTTAGCTGCCTCTACAATCTTTTCAGATGCAAGGTCAACCAATGTGTGGTCGTAACCCTTTACTCTTACTCTGATCTTCTCATTTACTGCCATGTTGCTTTCCTCCTTATTAAATAGATTGTTGGACGGGGGCTACTTGCTTTACACCGCCCCGTGTGTTTCAATCACCCGCTTAACAAAACCGAACCCGTCAGCATATCATAGGTTCGGACAAATGTAAGCAGGCGTCGCCTCGGGTTAATACCAAGGGGAAGATCCCGGCTTTACATTCTCTGCCGTGTGAATCCAATGCACTCCACGAAAATTCCCCACAAAAGCCTTAGCAGTGCGACCTTTATGGCAACCTCTCGCTTCTTTGCGCATTAAGCTTTCATATTTTATCATATATATATAAGAAAATCAATATTTTTTTGAAAAAAATTTCAAAAATCATTTTTGTCAAATGTAGAAAAAATCGCCATTTTTTGTGTATTTTGCACAAAAATTTTGCCTTTTCCAAAGATTTCGGCCCGATTTCAAGGCGAAAACAACCCAAAAAACCTTAAAATTTCGTATGATTGCACAAAAGCAGATTGAGCGTTTTTTGACACTTTTCTTCCTTTTAATTATATATATGCATTAATAATTATATATATTTTCCCTCGCTTGTCAAGATTTTTTTAAAAATTATAAAAAATTTTTCTCCTCACAAGCAAAAAAAGAGCGATATTTTTGGGGAATTTTACCCAAAAGCTCGCTCTTTTATTAATTTTTATTCAGAAAAACAACTATTCGTCGTCGTTTAAAATTGCCTCAACAGGCTTATTATTTATAACCATATTCATCGTTATACCATCAAAGCTTCTTGTACCAATTTGTACTTCGTTCGCATAGCTTACATCAGCTTGAATATAGCTTATCTCTCCGTTTGGAGCAATAACATACAAGCAGATAACAAGATTTAACTTCTCTGCAGTTTCGCTATTGAAATTGTAAATCGAGCAATCAAAATTCGTGTACTCATCATTCATTTCAACCTGCAAGCCGTTCTTTGTAGTCAAAGTGCAATTCGAATCCAACATTTCCGTGCCATCGACAAACGAGTTTGCATTAGCTATGATAATTCCGAATTTAAGGCTATCGCCTGTCACCTTTTTATATTCATCATACGCATCCTTGATTATCGCATAACCGCCATTAAGCGCTGTATTGTCGGAATTAGTTGAGTAGCCCCTCGCCTCGAAAATAGCAGAAAGAGTTGTTTTTTCATTTACCTCACAGCCCTCATTTGTGCATCCGACGATTTTCACGCCATCGCAAGCATAGCCATTTTCAAATTTGACAACAGTGCTGTTTTTGTGCTCTGTTGCTTCGGTTACTACCTTTTGACAAACGGTGCATTTATTAGCGGTTGAGCAATCATGATCGTCATTTTCGTTATGAAGCCCCTCGTAGAAGGCGTCACACTTGTTATAGCCCTCAATAATAACTGCATTATAGCCACTTTGAGCTGTGCCTGCGTCAATCTCGGCTTGGGTTGCGAATTTAAATCTGCCAGTTGATTTCAGAGTGGCTATAAATGTGCTTGTATCCTCACCCTCGTTTGCGATTACATAGAAATTTACGGTATTTGCGCAAGCAAACCATGCTTCAGATGCGTTTGTAAATGTAGCTTCTATTGGAATATATACATTTTTAAGGTAAGCATTACTGCTGCTTTGATATGTTCCAAGAACATTGCTTCCAATTTCAATTGCGCCGGCACCTAAAACAACCGTTTCTATATTAGTAGAAAGAAGCGCGCCCGGAGCTAATGTTATCAGACTATTCGGAAGTTTCACCGTTCCGCTAAGACCTGATAGATAAAAGGCGTTATAGCCTATAAGCTCCAGCGTTTCCGGAAGCTCAATAGCGGTGAGACTTGTGCACTCCCTAAAGGCGTCCTTATATGCATCGGCGCTGCTTGTGCCGCCAATTTTCTTTACAGATGTATCTATAAGATTGATAGAGGAAAGGCTTGTACAGCCATTAAACGCGCTTCCTAAGATTTCCTCAAGAACCGATCCCTTTTCAAATTCAACGGTTGTTAGCTCGGTTTCACCCTTGCATATACCGCAGCCTATCTCCTTTATACTTTTCGGAACATAAAGATATTCAATGTTCCATCCCTCTTTATCCTTGTTAAAGGAATTGTCGGCTATAATTAGCGAGCCCTGTGGGTAATAAACATGCGTCACATTGGAAACACCACTCGGATAGCCGAGAAGGGTTTGAGCGTATGTACCTGTTTTTGTAAGTGTTGCTCCGTCGTAGGTGCAAATTTCACTGTTTCTTCCGTCGAAGACCTTAACGCTTGACCACGGAATTGTTTTGCTTGCATCTGCGTAATCAGCATAGATTGTAACACGGTCATAGCCTTGATATATGCCACCGCGTCCGTTATTCCATATGCTTCCTCTTTTGAGATAACCAACCGTTTGCGTGCCGTCAGTTAGTGTCAGGTCAACATTTATGAAGTTGCTAAGCGATTCCGCGCTTACACTTACAGTAAGGACCAGCACAAACGAAAGAGCGAGTAAAAGTGTAACTAAAAGCTTTTTCATTTTTCCTCCTTTGCGGGAAAACGCTCCCGCGAGCGTAAAATATATTATGAATATATACTATCACATAATGAATATTTTTGTCAAGGCATTTTGTACAAAAACTCGTACCCCCCCCCCATTTTTTTGTGAAAATTGCACAAAACATTGCGGTTTCGTAATAATACGGCGCCGTGAAGGAATCAAGAGACTTACGCTGTGAGAATCTGTTTTATTATAAGTATTGTGCAAATGTTCATATATTTGTTTTAAAGAAAGAAACGGGACATTTTTGCTTTGGTATGCAAAAATGTCCCGTTTTGTGATTATAAGAAGTGGTTTGCGTCTCGATGCAAGAGCATATCGCTTTATAGCGTGGGATTTTCAAAAAATTCGGCTTTTTCTCGTCCTATTAGTTCTTTCCCTGTCCGTAATAGGCGTTTGGTCCGTGCTTGCGGTCATAGTGCTTGCGAAGCAGGGTTTCCTGCATTCTTGTCGTTTCGCCATAGGCATTTAGCATTAGCATTTCGGTGTTATACGCCATCATAGCAACCTGCTCAAGAACCACCGCCGCCTCAACAGAAGCCACCGCATTATCACCCCATGTGAACGGTCCGTGAGAATGAACGAGGGCGGCGTGCATTTGAGTTGCGCCAATATCCTTTAACGCTTCAAGAATTACTGTTCCCGTTTCCTTTTCGTACTCGCCCTTTATTTCGGCATCGGTCATTTTACGAGTACAAGGAATGGTTGTGCCAAAATAATCCGCGTGTGTTGTACCATAAGGCGTGATGCCTCTACCCGCTTGCGCATAAATTACCGCCCATGGTGAGTGTGTGTGAGTTACGCCACCGATTTCGGGATAAGCCTTATAAAGCTCTAGGTGGGTAGCGGTATCAGATGATGGCTTATATGTGCCCTCAACCACATTTCCGTTTAGGTCAACGACAGGGAGCATATCGGGAGTCAGGTCATCGTATTCAACGCCTGATGGCTTGATTACTACAAGC
This sequence comes from Clostridia bacterium, assembly GCA_017408585.1. GTDB lineage: Bacteria > Bacillota > Clostridia > Oscillospirales > CAG-272 > RGIG2000. The sequence goes on from JAFQUJ010000016.1 coordinate 179,147, forward strand.
CCGCTTTCTCTGTCTATTCCACTTACATTTCCCCATGTGAATGTAATTAGATTATATTTTACGAGCATCATATTTGCCTCGTAAACCTCTTTTTTAAGTTGTTCCAGCATTTTAATATCTCCTAAATTCTAAATGATAGATTAATTATACATTAATTTAGCTTAATTATCAATAGTTAATTTAAATTTTTGCCCTCAGCTCAACAACCTTGCCGATTATGGTGACAGGAATTGTCCTTATTTCCTCGTTTGAAAAATATGTAGGCTCATATGCGGGATTTGTTGGCATAAGTCTTATTCCCTCTGTGTATCTAACCACCTTTTTCATTGTCGCCTCGTCGCCAACAAGCACAACAGCAATATCGCCGTTATCAACGGTGCTTTGACAGCGAATAATAACTGTATCGCCATTTGCAAAGCGAGGCTCCATGCTTCTGCCCTTAACCTTCAAGCCGATAAGAGTAGCGCCACGAGCAAGTGAGGCATCAACCTCAACATATTCCTCTACATTTTCAATTGCGTCAATTGGAATTCCCGCTGCAACATTTCCGCACACAGGAACTCTTATTGCGTTTGCAGGGGCTTCGCCTGTAACCAGCTCTCCTGCGCTAACGCCAAAAAGCGATGCGAGCTTTGCGATTGTATTTGCATCAGGTGTGCTGACTCCTCTTTCGTAGGCGGAATAGGTTTGTCTGCGTATTCCAAGAAAATCAGCAACCTCTGCCTGTGTCATTGATGCGCCCTTGCGAGCGGATATAAGTCTTTGTTTTAACATATTTTACTCCTTAGACTAAAATGATATTAGGTTAATTTGTTTGTTTTATCTTACTTTAATTGAATTATAGCAAAAAATTTTTGCCTTGTCAATAGGTTTTTAGCAAAAGATGTCGTACATTTTTCACATATCGCACTTGACAATGCAAATTTTATTTGCTAAAATGGCGGTGTAAGCAATTTTAATTTGCTTTTGCTTGCCTCTTAACCGATATGGCAATCCACGCCATATTGGAAATGCCCCGTAAGAGCGAGCTCAGCTTTCGCTCATGCACGATGGCTTTGTGCTTTAGCCATTCTCCCGTGCGTGTGTCAGGTGACAAAATTTTGCTCTCTTTTTCAAAAAAGTGGGTAGTGTGTGAGATTTTGCGCTCTTGACAGAGCTAACTTAGCAATTTATTTAATAGGATTTAATGATTTTGCAAGGTTCTCCTGCGCTTGTCCTTTTTCTGTGTAATTCCATTATTTAACGAACACAGGGTAAGGCTTTTCGCAAGAGGGATAATTTAAGGAGGTATATTATGTGCGATATTTGTAATTCTTTATTTGGTCATTTAAGCTCATGCCCCGAAAGCTCCGGCTCGGGACACACCTATTGTCTTTGGTGTGAGAACAAGCTAAGCGAGGGCGACACCATTATTACCTTCCCCAACGGAAGTATTTTATGCAAGGAGTGTCTTGGCGATTTTGACATTAGCGACCTTTGTATGTATCTAGATGTCGATAATGTCTTTGAGCTTATTGAAAAATTCGAGCTTTGCGATATTGAGAGGCTAAGATGACCTTAAACGATTTAAAGCGTCTGCGCTCACTCAATCGCGAGATTGAGTACGAGAAAAAAAGGCTTCATGCTTTAAAGAAAAAGGGGGACTATGTGTCGCTAATTGGCGTTGGAATGGTTAGTCGAGAGGAATATAGCTTGCAAATAAAGGCGCTCGAGGACGCTATCAAGAGGCATCTTGATGAGTGCATGGCGCTATATAATGAAATTAATCAATTTATTAGCTCTCTTGACGACCCATTTATTCGTCTTATCATTTCACTCAAGCATGTAAATGGTCTTGAATGGGAGCAAATCGCTATGCATATCGGCGGAGGAAACACCGCCGAGAGCATAAGAAAGGCGTATTCTCGCTTCGTAAAAAAGCATTTTTCGAGCTTATAGGACCAACTTATTGACTTTTTTCACTTTTGGTCTTGATTTTATTATATATCTATGCTAAAATATTAAAGTATTATTATATATAAGAGAGAAAGGCTAAAAAATGAGAAACACCTATCGCTTTTTGAAAAAATTCTTTTACATTTTGCTCATCAATCTTTTGATTGTCGCTATTTTTAGCGTTATATCATTTTCATTTATGTCGATTGACGATTCTGTAACGCAAAGTGTAAAGCTAAGATTTCCACACATTGTAACAATTATGCTCTATTTATTTGTGATTGCTACGATTGGAATTGCGATTTTCGCATCAGTTAAGGCTAAGAGCATAAATGTTACACACATTAAAAAGCAATACAAATTCTTCCAATTTGCTTCTGTGTTCTGCGCTATCATGATGATGATTTTCTTTATCTACGAGTGCGTTATAAGCATTACAAAGGCTAACTTCCAGCTCTACTTCTTCTTCAGAGCATCAAGATGGCTTTTGACTATTCCATTCTGTGCTTACTTTATTGTTCAAGCACTACCTAAGAAGATAAAGAGAACTAAAATTCAAATTCCACGCTGGGCTAAGGTTACGCTTTCTGTATGCGCTATCCTTTGGTGCGTGTTTGGAATTTTGACCACATATTTTAGTGGCCTTCAGCATGATGACATTACAAAAATCACTCTTTTGCTAGTTTATGTAGCAATCGCGATATTCTTTGTATTTGAGGGAGAGTTTGAATTTGTAAAATCGGCTCACAAGCCTTATATGATTTCCGCATTTGCTTGCACAGCGCTTGCATTTGCCTTTCCTCTTGGAATTTCGATTGCGAAAATCTTTGGTAAAATTTCACCATATCGTGCATTTTCACAGCCTGAGCTTTTGCTCACGATTGCGCTTGGAATTTATGCGCTTGCAAAAATGTTTGCGCTTCTTTCCACTATGCACACAGTAATTGAAAACACAAGCACAGGTGGTCATTCAAGCAAGTTTAACAAGCCAACAGTTACAGTTGTTGACGAGCCTGCAAGTGAGGGCGACGCTCCAAGCGAAAATAACTAAAATTAACTAATATAAAATCCCGATGCGTTGCATCGGGATTTTGTTTTTGAGGTAACTCCTATGTGACTGTGATTTTCGCTTTTACAGCCACACAGAAGCGCTAATTGGTTAATTTAAGCGATACTTTTTCGCTTGGAGCTCGAACATTGACGAATATTTTCCACCAAGGTTAATTAGCTCGTCATGGCTACCACTTTCAATGATTTTTCCATTCTCAAACATATAAATCCTATCAACATGTCTTGTGGTTGAAAGTCGGTGAGTTATAAATACTACTGTTTTGCCCTTTGCGTTCTTATCAATTCCCAAATTGAGATTATACTCAGCAATCGGGTCAAGAGCGCTAGACGGCTCATCCATTATTATCAGCTCATTATTATGAGCAAACACTCTGGCAATTGCGATTTTTTGGCTTTCGCCACCACTTAACTCTGTGCCCTCGTTGCTGAATTCTCGTGTGAGCTCAGTATGAATTCCGTTCGGGAGAGTGTGTAGCTTTTCGCCAAATGTGCTATCCTCAAGGGCGTTTAGAACTATCTGCTCCTTATCCGGCGTGTATATATCCGCCAAAACATTTTCAGCAATCGTTGTTGCGAACACCTTATAATCCTGAAATACTGCACCGATTTTTTGACGGAGCATATCGAGACGATATTCCTTGATATTTATTCCGTTTATTAAAATCTCGCCACCTGTTACATCGTACAGACGCATGATAAGCTTTGTAACAGTCGTTTTTCCTGCGCCATTATAGCCTACAAAGGCTATTCTTTCCCCACGCTCAACCTTGAAGCTGACACCCTCAAGCACATTTTCATCGCCATAGGCAAAGCATACATTTCTAAACTCCAGACTTTCAAACTCGTCAAGCTCTCGCTCTCCGGACTTTATTTTGCCCTCAGTTTCTAAGAAGCGCTTTACCTTGTCGGCAAAGAGAGAGTTTTTGTTGACCTCGGTGAGTCGCCATTGAATTTCGCTGAACATATGACGGATTTTGTTTGCGGCGGTGATTGCCACAGCAAAGCCACCTATTAGGATTGACCCTGTGACCATTAAATGATATGCCATAAACAAAATTATAAATATGTCCTCGCCAATGCTTAGGATTGCGTTTAGAATTTGAATGAGCAGAAGCTCCTTTTGTTGCTTTATGGTGATTTTTCTTTCCTCTGCCTTGTTTTTAGCAAACTCGCCCTTCATGTTGTCAGCCACTCTTGTAAGACGAATTTCCTTGGCAAACTCAACAAGAGAAAAGAACCTTTGAAAATACCAGTCCTTGCGCCAAATCACATTGCAAATAAGCTGATATTTGTAGTAAATTGAGTTTTCGATAATATCTAGTATCATGGTGACAATCGAGAAGCCCAAAATCACGAAAGCGATCACAGGGTCGATTGTAACGATGACTCCAAACACGGACACGGACGCGACAAGGCAACGAAGAATATCCGATATCATGTCGATTGTTCCCGTTATGCTCTTATCGCTATTTTGCATTGAGTAAATAAAATCGTTATAGAACTCGGGTGTATCGTAGCAGGCAAGATCCAGCTCTGACGCCTTGACGAAGAAGCGCTTATGTAGCGCTCTTATAAAGTTGAGCTTTCGCTTAGGGTTATATATTTTCCAATGCCACGAATAAAAGAGCTGATATGCCAGCATATACGACGCCATTGCGACTATTATCCAAAGAATTTTATCAAATGGATCGCCACGGTCCAGGGCGTTTAGTATCTCGCTTATAAGATACAGGGTTACGCCATGATTCAAGCCCGTCACAACACCCATAAAGAGTCTCATAATGCAAAGGCTTGGAGCGATTTGGAACGCTGTTTTGAGTATGAAGGCGTTATTTTTTACTGATTGTGAAAATTTTACCTTTTCTTTTTTAGCTGTTGCCATTACGCATCACCTCCATTTTCCTCTATATCAATGTAGTTTTGCGCTTGCTTTTTAAACATATCGGCATATTTTCCATCAAGTGCCATAAGGTCGGTATGTGAGCCACTTTCTATAACCTCACCATTTTCGAGCATATAAATTTTATCTGCTCCCGTTGCACTTGACAGACGGTGAGAGATAAATATCATTCCCTTATTCTCGCCTGCCTCCATCATGTTGTTATACATTTCGCTTTCGGCCACAGGGTCAAGCGCGCTTGATGGCTCGTCAAGAATAATGAAGGGTGAGTCCTTTAAGAAGGCGTGAGCTATTGCTACCTTTTGACTTTGTCCTACTGACAAAACTGCTCCGTCCTCGTCAAATTCCTTGGTTAAAAGTGTTTCTATTCCGTTTGGAAGCTCCATTATCTTGTCATAAACGCCTGCGCGCTTAAGAGCGTCAATTATTCTTTCTGTATCGCCCTCTTCTCTTGGGCGCATAAGCACATTTTCGGACACAGGTAGCGCCATAATCTTAAAATCCTGGAATACGACGCTGAACAAATCACGATATTCATTTATTTTTAGCTCACGAATATCGACACCGTCAAGCGTAATTCTTCCCTCGGTTGGGTCATAGAGCCTTAAAAGAAGCTTTATGAGTGTGCTTTTACCTGCTCCGTTATGTCCAACAAGAGCGATTTTTTCGTTTTTGCCGATTTCAAGTGTTACATTTTTAAGTACATAGCTATCGCTTCCCTCGTATTTAAACGACACACCCTCAAGCCTTAGCGTGCCTAGGCTTGGCGAGGTAGCGCCCTCGAGGTCCTGCATTCTTGGCTCATATTCCATAAAGGATCTAAAATCCTCATAGAATAATGCGTGCTCGTGACACCTATAATACCGATCTGTTATTTGGCTGAATGTGCTTGTTAGGCTTGAAACGGAATTTATAACTACTGCGCAGTCACCAATTCCCAGAGTGCCCGTAACCAATGTGCGATAAATTGCATAGCCTATTGCAAGCGGATTTGTGATAATGCTTTGAAATCCATGCTGAGCGATTTCAAGGAGCATTTCCTTCACTCCATATTTACGCACAACCTCGACTCGTCCGTCAGAGGCTCTGTCATATCTTTCCAGCAAAAGCGCTCTTGCGTTTGTCAGACGCATTTCCTTTGCATATTCGCTTGAATAAAAAATTCTTTGAGCATATTGCGCTCTACGATGGTGCTCCTTATCCTCGGTTGAATGCTTATGCCATAGCTCGTTCCATTTCTTTTTGAGGAATGTACCAAAAAGTGGTAAAATCGCAAAAACTATAAACACAGGGTCCATTGTAAATAGTAGTGAGCCATAGAGTATCATTCCTATTATTGTCGCAAACAGGTTTGATACAGCCCATGTGATATTCCACATTCTCCATACGACCTCGCTTGATGCCTTGACATACTTGTCGAAAAATTCGGGGTTTTCAAAGCACGCCAGCTCAACATCGGTGCATTTGTCGTATAGGCGAGTCAGCACCTTTTTTTCAATTTTTATAAACGATATATTTTGAACAAAGCCATCAATTGACGAAACTATCATCATGATAATAGACGGTATTCCTATCATTACAAGGGCACTTAATGCTACGCTCTTAAAGGATTCTCCGTTTTCAAAGGCGGTGATTATGTATTTAAGCGCGTATGTGCCAACTATAAAGCTAAGAACTGTGCTCATTATTTGCTGAATGATTCTAATTATAAATGCCCAAGGTGATGCGCCGACTATCATTTTTATAGCATAAGCGCAGTCCTTGACTACCATTTTAAACGAGAGCTTGTTCTCCTTATTCTTTTTTTCCTTTTTAGTCCTTTTCAATTCTGTCTCTCCTTTTGAGTTGCCTACAAGGGTAGGCCATCACCTTTTTGGCAATATTCGGTGTAGATTTTTCTTCTGTATAAATACAAATTTAAAAAATAAAATGTCAATATTAAAATGTATGAAAGCGCTCCTCCTAATACTCGGTTCATTACCTTATCTAACGCATTTACTCCCACCTGTAAAAATGACAGCTGTGGGATTATTATTACGATTAGCGTCAGCGTCGCCATAGCTATGACAAAGCATAGCTCCTTCCCCAGTAGCTCTTTTATTTGAGCTACCATGCCACCCATTTTCTTGTCCTTATATTCCTTTATTATGGCGTTGTCGCCCTTTCCCTTTATTGAATATTTATAGCCCACATGACATTTTGACAGGGCGTAGGCATAAAGTGCTCCCATAAGCAAATCTACTATGGCTTTTGCAAATGGGCTTTCCTCTAAATATTCGTTTAGGACGGCTACTGCGCCAAGCACGAAAATATAAATTGCGAACGCGCTAAGGCTTGAGGCCAGCAAAATAAGTAGCTCCTTTATTGTTTTTTTAATTTTCATACGCACCCCTCCTTTTTTATAGGCTAAGGCTATTTTAGCATATGAAAATTATCAAAACGAATTTGGGGATATTTCGTCTTCGTCAAGGGACAAAAGACTTTTTATTGGGTGTTTTTTGTGATTTCGGGAACATTATCCCTAAAATAATACTTTTTATATCTACTATTGCTTTGTTAGACTATTATATGTTAAAATAGATATGTATAAAGCAAAAGGAGAATTTTATGATTACTATTGCGATATGTGATGACAATGTGCAATTTGCGTGTCTTTTGAAGCAACACCTTCAAAGGCTTTGCGCCTATGATGTCCCCGAAAGAGTTGATTTAAGGCTTGCTCCACCGTTCTTTTCCGCTGACGAGGTTTTGGCATATTTAAGTGAAAACACAATAGATATTCTGTTTTTGGATATTGATATGCCAAGCGTGAATGGCTTTGAGCTTGCAAAAACTCTTTGTAATGTATATCCCGACACGATTATAATTTTTGTATCCTCATACGAGGAATTTGTTTATAGCTCATTTGAATATTGCCCGTTTTCGTTTTTGAGAAAGTCGCATCTTGACAAGGAGCTCTCTCCCACTCTTAAAAGAGTTATTGAAAGATGCGTTTTGGAAAACGAGTCCCTTCTCTTTAACACAATAGACCAAGAGGTTGTTTTAAGAGTTAAGGATATTTTGTTTTTCGAGGGTCAGGGCAACTATTTTTACATATATACTCAATGTGGCAAGGAATACAAGTGCAGAGGCACAATGAAAAGCCTTGAAAAAATGCTAGAGCGATATGATTTCTTTAGAATTCATAGCGCTTACATTGTAAATATGGAGCACATTGAGAGTGTAAGAAGCAACGGATATCTTATTATGAAAAGCCAAAGGCAATTAAACATCAGCAAAAAGCGCTTTTCGAGCTTCAAAAGTGCTTATATGCAGTTTATCAGAAGGAGAGTATCAAAATGATTTTTATTGAAATGCTAATATCTCTTTTTGATGCTGTTCTTTGTGTTTACTTTATAAGTCGCTTTAATGGCGCTTCGTTTTCGCCAAGGAAAAATCTAATCGCTCTTGGAGCGATTTTAGTGATTTTTGGCTTTTCTGTAATAAACGACCTGTTTTTAGAGGGCTTCAATGTTATTGGAACGATTATTTTCCTTGCCCTTTATATTGGTTATGCGCTCTTAGTTTCAAACAAAAAATATGTAAGAGCCATCTTCTCTGCTTGCATTTTCGAGATTGCGTTTGTGCTTCTCAGCACCATTTTATATTTTGTAATTTCACACATAATCAAGGATTATGACTCCATTATGCAAGGGGCAAACGGGATTTTCAGGCTCGCCTATGTCATATCCCATAAAATTCTTTTGTTTGTTGTTTTGAAGCTCGTTTTATGGGGCTTTAATGCTAGCGCCACAATTGACAAAAGCTGTATGGTGATTGCGCTTTTCTTCTCGCTTGCAACTGTTTTGGGCCTTGGCTCTGCTATGTTTATCGTTTCTAAGACAGATGACGAAAAAATAAGAATACAGACTATGATAATAACGATAGTTTTTGCATTTGCGAACCTTGCTCTGTATCTGCTTATTTTCCAAATACAAAAGTATCAAAGGAGCAGGTACGAGCTTGAAATTCTTCAAGAAAAGATTTCCTTTGAAGAATCGCGACACAGTGATGCAAGCGCTATTTGGTCGAGCATTCGTCGCACACAGCACGATATGAAGCAACACCTTGCGGTAATCTCGGGATATCTTGACAGTGGGAGAGTTGATGAATGCAAAAGCTACCTTCAAGAGCTTGAGCCTACTATTACAAGCTTTGGCAATCTTATAACCTCAAATAACGCTGTGCTTGACTATCTTATAAACTCAAAGCTTACTCCCCTTAGCGACACGCAGATTGTAATTTCCGGCTCGATAGGAGATCTTTCCGATATTAAGGAGATTGACCTTGCTTGTCTTATTGGAAACATTCTTGACAATGCAATCGAGGCACTCGGCAATATCAAAAAGGCGGGCGAAAAGCGTCTTGAACTATTGTTTATGCGACAAAACTCAAACAGAATTATCATTTGCAAGAATACAATAGATCATTCCGTGCTAAATCGTAACGGAGAGCTTAAATCGACAAAGCTCTTTGCCGACTCGCACGGATATGGAACTAAGATTATTGCGAAAATCGCATCTGATTATAATGGAATGGTTGACTATTTTGAGGAGTTTGGTATGTTTGGCGTGCAGGTGGTTTTGCCCGAGCCTTAATTTTCCATTTATATAGTTGATAATTTTCAAAAAAGGTTTGTTGTTTTTGAAAAATTTGGGCTATTTATATTAAACCACATTTTGTAGCTTATGTCAACATACCGTTTGTTGAATTACGCTCAACTGTCAGTTTAATTGTACGATAAATAGAAAAATCCCGATGCGTTGCATCGGGATTTCTTTTCTATTTTGTGGTGAGCGTGTTATTTTTGGGGCTTATCACGGTCCTGTTCGTGACAAATTCCCTTCATTGAACAGCTTGAGCAACCACAACCACAAGAGGATTTTCCTTGCTTTTTATTTTTTACAATTCTTACGATTATGGCGCTTACAATCAACAGAAGGAGTATTGAAACAGCGATTGTGCCTATATTATTTTTCAAAAATTCCAGCATTGAAAATACCTCTCTTTCTTTTTATTTACTTACTTTTTGATACCTTTGCTTTGATTTTTTCGGTTAGTGAAAAGCCTTGTGGACGAACGAGCATATATACAAGGAACGCAATTGCAAGTGCTGTTGCGATAAGTCCCAGCACGCTCGCTGTTGTGGAAACTACTCCAAACAAATCGCCTGCAAAGAGTGAGCCGAGCCAATATACTATCATTGAGATAAGGTATGCAAAGCCACATTGATAGCCGATTGCGAACCAAGTCCATTTTGCGTTGTTCATTTCGCGTCTAATTGCACCGATTGCAGCAAAGCATGGTGCGCAAAGAAGGTTGAATACTAGGAATGAGTATGCGCCGGCAGGTGTGAAGTAGTTTGCCATAAGCGCCCAATATTCCTCGCCGTTTTCGGCAACCTCGCCAAGTCCTGCCAAAACAACTCCAAATGTACCAACAACATTTTCCTTTGCGATAAGTCCTGTGATGGTGGCAACAGCGCCCTGCCAATGTCCCCAACCAAGAGGAGCAAAGATCCAAGCGATAAGTCCGCCTATGAACGCAAGGACTGAGTTATCCATATTTTCAACCATTCCAAACGAGCCACCCTCAACGCCGAAGGTCATCAAGAACCAAAGAGCGATAGAGGAAAGAAGGATTACTGTTCCTGCCTTTTTAATAAAGGACCAAGCCCTCTCCCAAACGGAGTGAAGAATGTTTGAAATTGTTGGAAGGTGATATGCAGGGAGCTCCATAAGGAATGGAGATTCCTCGCCTGCGAACATTTTTGTCTTTTTAAGTATAATGCCTGACACTACAATTGCGCCAAAGCCGATAAAGTAGGCGCTTGGAGCTACCCACCAAGCCTCGTTAAAGAGAGAGCCTGCGATAAGTGCGATTATCGGGAGCTTTGCGCTACATGGAACAAAGGTTGTTGTCATGATGGTCATTCGTCTATCTCTTTGACTTTCGATAGTACGAGATGCCATGATTCCGGGAACGCCACAGCCTGTGCCGATAAGCATAGGGATTATTGATTTTCCGCTAAGTCCGAATTTTCTGCAAATTCTATCCATTACGAATGCAATTCTTGCCATATATCCACAAGCCTCAAGGATTGCCAAAAGCAAGAATAGAACTATCATTTGAGGGACAAAGCCGAGCACCGCTCCGACTCCGCCGACAATTCCGTCAAGAATTAAGCCCTTTAGAAAATCGTTACAATGAATGGCGTCAAGGCCTTGCTCTATAAGAACGGGTATGCCCTTTACCCATACGCCATATTCGCTTGGATCTGCGTCAGGGTTTGTCTTGAGCGCTTCCTCAAATTCGCCACTACCTATTCCAAATAGGTGCCAGCCATCGCCAAAGAGTCCGTCGTTTGCCCAGTCTGTTGCCCATGTTCCAACGGTTGTAACGGAAATGAAGTAAACCAAGAACATGATTACCGCAAATATTGGGAGCGCTGCCCATCTGTTTGTTACTATCTTGTCGATTTTATCAGAGATTGTTTGCTTGCCTGCGGGCTTTTTCTCGTAGCATGTGCCAAGAGCATCGGTTATGTAGTTATAGCGCTCGTTTGCGATGATGCTTTCAGCGTCGTCATCAAGGCGCTCCTCAACGCTTGAAACAACTTGATTTATCTTATCAATTTGCTCGTTGCTAAGTCCTAGTAGCTCTATTGCCTTGGAATCTCTTTCAAAGAGCTTTATCGCATACCATCTTCTCTTGTCAACGCCATCAATTATAAGAGAAATTTGCTCGATAGCGTCCTCTACAATGCTTGAAAATTTGCGAGGTGTTGCAGGTATTCCTGCCTGTGCCTCGGCAACAGATGCCGAGATAACCTCCTTTATTCCCTTGCCCTTTAGCGCAGAGATTTCAATCACCTTACAGCCAAGAGTCGCAGAAAGCTTTTCAATGTCGATTTTCTCGCCCTTTTTTCTTAGAACATCCATCATGTTAATAGCTATTACGACAGGGATTCCAAGCTCTAGGAGCTGAGTTGTAAGATATAGGTTTCTTTCGATATTTGTGCCATCAACTATGTTTAAAATAGCACTTGGATTTTCATTTAGGAGATAGTTTCTTGCTACTATTTCCTCAAGCGTGTATGGTGAAAGAGAATAAATTCCCGGAAGGTCGGTTACGATTACATCTTCGTGCTTTTTGAGCTTTCCTTCCTTCTTTTCAACGGTTACACCAGGCCAGTTACCAACGAATTGATTTAAGCCTGTTAGAGCGTTAAAAAGTGTTGTTTTTCCCGAGTTGGGATTACCCGCTAGGGCTATCTTGATTTCCATAATTACCTCTTACTCGATTTCTATAATTTGAGCGTCCTCGCCACGAATTGTCAGCTCGTAGCCTCTTACATTGATTTCGATGGGGTCGCCAAGCGGTGCAACCTTGCGTACATAGATTTCTACGCCCTTAGTTATTCCCATGTCCATTATGCGTCGTCTTATTGCGCCCTCACCATGTAGCTTCACAACCTTAGCGCTTTTTCCAACCGGAAGCTTTTTTAGTGTTTTCATTCTTTCCACCTCCGAGTTAGCATAGGCTAACTCAATTGCATATTTATAAGTTAGCCTTTGCTAACTACGCTAATATAATAGCACATAAAAACCCCTTTGTCAAGAGCTTTTTTAATATTTTTTGAATTTTTTTCCGTTTTTTCCTTTTGGGTGATTTTTTCGGTTTTCTTCCTTATTATTTATATGCTATTTATAAAAATTCTTGACAATTTTATTATTTAATGATAGAATATATATAATGAATTTTAGAAGGGGGTAAAATCGTATGGCACTTCAAGAATCGGGCGAGATGTATCTTGAATCTATTGCTCTCTTAAAGGAGACGAAGGGCTTTGTCAGAGCCATTGATGTGTGCGAATATATGGGCTTTTCTAAGCCTAGCGTAAGTCGCGCTATGGGCCTTTTAAGAGATGGTGGATATATCACTATTTCAAGAGTCGGTGGCATTGAGCTAACAGAGCTTGGCGCAGAGGTGGCAAGAAAAATTTACGAGCGTCATGTGCTTCTTACCTCTATTTTAAAGGCTATCGGTGTAAGTGACACAGTAGCAAGCGAGGACGCCTGCAAGATTGAGCATGTTATAAGCGACGAAACCTTTGAAAAATTAAAGGAATACTTTAACAAAAAATAATTATGTGTGATTTTGATAAAACGAGGTACACGCCCTTAGATAATGTCACGATAATCTTTAATTCAGCTCTTGAATAGCAAAAAGCCGAGGAATATCCTCGGCTTTATTTATTTTTAGCTAAAAATGCCCGAATGTGTCTGTAAAGCTAGCTTTTAGGCTTGAAATTAAGCATTTATAATCTTATTGATTATTGCTCTTCTTGCTGTTAGCACCTTTGTTGCCTCGTCCTTGTTTTCGCCTCTTACAGAGTAGTAAACCTTAATTTTGGGCTCTGTACCTGATGGACGAATTGCAATCCATGAGCCATCATTAAATATGAATTTGAGAACATCGGATTTTGGCAGATCGTCAACACCCTTTTCGTAGTCATAAACAATCTCTATTCCGTCCATTAACGCCTTACCCTGTGTGCGCATTTGAGCCATTATTGCTTGAATCTTCTCGACTCCGTCAATGCCCTTTAGGGTAAAGTTGTCGAGCGCGTCAAGGTAGTAGCCATAGGTTGCATAAATCTCGTTCATAACATCGATTAGGGTCTTGCCTTGGTTCTTGTAGTAGCAAGCCATTTCGCAGATGAGCATTGATGCGACAACTGCGTCCTTATCTCTTGCGTGCATACCAACGAGGTAGCCATAGCTCTCCTCGTAGCCGATTACGAACTTATAGCCCGTTTTCTCGTAGATGCCCATTTGCTCGCCGATAAACTTGAAGCCTGTAAGGGTTTCTACAACGCGACAGCCATTAGCCTTAGCGATTGTTGCGCCAAGCTCGCTTGTAACGATGGTCTTAACAACGGTTGATGTGGCATCGAGGTCCGCCTTGTTCATTTTAATCACATAGTCAACGAGGAGTGCGCCTACCTGATTTCCTGTAAGGAGCTTCATTCCCTCACTTGTATTAACTGCGATACCAACACGGTCACAGTCGGGGTCTGTTCCAAGAATAATGTCTGCGCCCATTTCCTCGCAGAGCTTTATTCCAAGGCTGAGCGCCTCGGCATTTTCGGGATTAGGAGAGTTAACGGTTGGGAAATCACCATTTGGCTTTTCCTGCTCGCTAACAACTGTTACATCATATCCAAGCTCGCTAAGCACTCTTCGAACAGGAACTTTTCCTGTGCCATGTAGGGGGGTGTACACGATTTTAGCGCTTTTTTCGCCGATATCGTGAGCCTGTGCCTTAACGCACGCGTTGAATTTGTCAAGCACGCACGCATCAACTGAGCGTAGCATTCCGCTTTGTCTTGCCTCGCTCTCGATTGCAACGGGGATTGCTGTAATATCCTCAATTGCGTTTACATAAGAGATAATTCTGTTTGCGTCATCAATTAGAACCTGACAGCCCTCACTATCGTAAACCTTGTAGCCATTATACTCTCTTGGGTTATGGCTTGCAGTGATTACAATTCCACCGATACAGCCCAGCTCTCTTACTGTAAATGAGAGTACAGGGGTTGGTTGTAGGGTGTCATAAAGGTAAACGGGAATTCCTGCCTCGACCAGAACAAGAGATGCTTCAAGTGCGAACGCACCGGAGTTGTTTCTTGAATCGTATCCAATTGCAACGCCCCTTGACACATCGTCATATTTATCATTTAGATAATTTGCAAATCCACGAGTTGCCTTTCTTATGATATACTTATTCATTCTGTTTGTGCCTGCACCCATAACTCCACGAAGTCCACCTGTGCCAAATTCAAGGTCGCGCCAGAAGCGATCCTCTATTTCCTTTTCGGACAAGTCGGCATCAAGCTCTGCTCTTGTGTCGCTATCGAAAAATTCGTTTGTGCGCCAAAGCTCATAGGTATCAAGTATTTTCTTCGAAAGTGCCATAATTTTTCTCCTTTTCGTAAAGCAATCCGTTTTTATTATATTAAATTTTTTACTAATTATTCTCCCTTTGTGTAAGCAAGGAGACCACCGGCTCTTAAAATATCAATTTGACGCTTAGTATAGCTACATACAAGAGGAATTTCCATCTCACCACATTTGAGAGTGATTTTACCATTCTCCATGCCCTCAAAGAGATTTTCAAGTGAGAGGGTAGTGTTTTGTGTGAGCTTATCGTAATCGTCCGGATTTTCAAAGGTGAGTGGCAAAATTCCTGCGTTTATAAGGTTTGCTGCGTGAATTCTTGCAAAGCTCTTTGCAACAACTGCCTTAACGCCTAGATAAAGTGGAACTAGGGCAGCGTGCTCTCTTGAAGAGCCTTGACCATAGTTTGTGCCACCGACAATTATGCTATTCTTAGCCTCGAGTGCTCTTTCGGCGAAGCTCTCATCGCATACTGCAAAGCAGAACTTTGAAAGGTACGGAATATTTGAGCGATATGGCAAAATCTTAGCGCCTGCAGGCATGATATGGTCAGTTGTGATATTGTCGCCAACCTTAAGAGTTAGGTTTGCCTCAATTCTGTTTTCAAGCTTGTGTGTTTCGGGGAATGGCTTTATGTTTGGTCCACGAAGAACCTCGACATCTCTTGCCTCCTCGGGTGATGCAGGCATCAAAACAGCGCTATCGTCGATTTTGAACGCCTCGGGAAGAACGATTTCCTCATAGTCGCCAAGTGTTCTTGGATCGGTGATATAGCCTGTGAGTGCTGATGCAACAGCAACCTCGGGAGATACGAGATATACCTGTCCGTCCTTTGTGCCACTTCTGCCCTCGAAATTTCGGTTGAAGGTACGAAGCGATACGCCGGCAGAGTTTGGCGAGAAGCCCATACCGATGCATGGTCCACACGCACATTCAAGCACACGCGCGCCCGCTGCGAGAATGTCAGAGAGTGCTCCACAATCTGCGAGCATTGAAAGCACCTGCTTTGAGCCGGGAGAAACTGACAAGCTTACGCTATCGTCAATCTTTTTGCCCTTAAGCATTGCCGCAACTCTTAGCATATCACGAAGCGATGAGTTGGTGCAAGAGCCGATACATACCTGATCAACCTTGATATGTGATAGCTCCTCAGCTGTTCTTATATTATCAGGGCTATGTGGGCAAGCCAAGAGAGGCTTTAGCTCTGAGAGGTTAATGTCGATAATTCTGTCATAAACTGCGTCCGGATCACTTTCGAGAGGAATGTACGCATCGCCTCTGCCCTGTGCCTCAAGGAACGCCTTTGTAATTTCGTCAGATGGGAAGATAGAGGTTGTTGCGCCAAGCTCTGTTCCCATGTTGGTAATTGTTGCTCTTTCGGGAACGCTAAGGGTCTTAATGCCCTCTCCACCCCATTCGATAATAGCGCCAACTCCGCCCTTAACGGACAAGATGCGAAGGATTTCAAGGCTGACATCCTTTGCGCTTACCCATGGCTGAAGCTTGCCTGTAAGGTTTACCTTATACATTTTTGGCATGGTGATATAATACTCACCGCCACCCATGGCAACTGCAACATCAAGTCCGCCCGCACCCATAGCGAGCATACCGATACCGCCTGCGGTTGGTGTGTGGCTATCACTACCGATAAGAGTCATTCCGGGAACGCCAAAGCGCTCTAGGTGAACCTGATGGCAAATTCCGTTACCGGGGCGAGAGAAGCGAATTCCATACTTCTTCGCAACGGATTGAATGTATCTGTGGTCATCAGCATTTTCAAAGCCTGATTGAAGGGTGTTGTGGTCTATGTATGCAACGGAGAGCTTTGTTCTAACTCTTTCGATGCCGATTGACTCGAACTCGAGGTACGCCATTGTTCCTGTTGCGTCCTGTGTTAGAGTTTGGTCTATGCGAAGAGCGATCTCCTCGCCTACAACCATCTCGCCTGAAACGAGGTGGCTCTTAATGATTTTTTGAGCAATTGTAAGTCCCATTTTAATTCTCCTTATTCTCTTTCAAACTCGGCGATTTGATGCTCGAGCTCCTTGTCGGTGATTGCGGTTTGACGGCCGTTCTCGTATTCGCCATCAACCCAATTTTTTAGGAAAACGACAAGTGGGCTACGCTTATCAACCATAGCCTCACCCTTTAGGTGATAGTGCTCGTTTATCCAATATGCAATTCCGGCAAGTCCGGAGGTCTTTGTAATTGCAACTCCGGCAGGGCGATTAAGTATCTTTGTCGTGTTGAATATGTTATAAATTTCCTCGTCCTTTAAAAGTCCGTCGGCGTGAATTCCTGCCCTTGTTACATTGAAGTTTGCTCCAACAAATGGAGTCATTGGTGGAATGTTGTATCCGATTTTATCACGGAAGAACTCGGCAATTTCAGTAATAACTGTTGAGTCCATGCCATCAAGCGTGCCCTTAAGTGATGCGTATTCAAATACCATCGCCTCAAGAGGAATGTTTCCTGTACGCTCGCCAATACCGAGAAGTGAGCAGTTTACTGCGCTAGCGCCATAGAGCCAAGCTGTTGTAGCATTACATACGCCCTTATAGAAGTCGTTATGTCCATGCCATTCAAGCATTTCGCTTGGAACATCGGAATAGTGCTGAAGTCCATATATAATTCCCGGAACGCTTCGTGGGAGAGCAACCTCGGGATACGGAACGCCATAGCCCATAGTATCGCATGCGCGAATTTTTACAGGAATGCCTGCGTCCTGTGACATTTTTTGTAGCTCATTTACGAATGGCACAACAAAGCCATAAAAGTCCGCCCTTGTAACATCCTCAAGGTGACATCTTGGGCGAACGCCTGCCTCAAAGGCATCATAAACTGCAGAAAGATAAAGCTTCATAGCCTCAGAGCGAGTTAGCTTTAGCTTCTTGAAAATGTGATAGTCGCTTGAGCTTACAAGAATACCCGTTTCCTTAATTCCAAGATCACGAACAAGCTTGAAGTCCTCTTTATTCGCCCTTATCCATGTGGTGATTTCGGGGAATTCAAGTCCTAGCTCCTGACATTTTTCGATTGCCAGTCTATCCTTTTTACTATACACGAAAAATTCGGTTTGGCGAATTATGCCCTTTGGACCACCTAGGCGCGAGAGTAGCTTATAAATCTCCACGATTTCCTCAACGCTGTATGGCTCAACAGACTGTTGTCCGTCACGAAGGGTTGTATCGGTAATCCATATGTTTTCAGGCATACCGATTGGAACTCTACGGTGGTTGAAGGGTGTCTTTGGCACCTCGTCGTAGCTATATATATCTCTGTAAAGGTTAGGCTCGGTAACATCCTGAAGCTGGTATTTATATGATTTTTGCTCTAGCAAATTAGTTTTATTTGAAATTTCCAGCATTTTTATACCTCCTTGATATGCGTATAAATATATAATATAATACGCCCATAATATTTTAATGTGTATATTATACCAAAAATACGCGCGCTTGTCAAGAAAAAACGCCATAAGTGCTCATTTTTTCGCTTTTACATAAATTACTATTGACTTAAATTCGATTTTTTGATATAATTACCTATAATGAACGGATGGCTTATATCATTTTCAGTGATAAATCCATCTTTTTTAATGTAAATGACAGATAACTTTGGTTATCTTAGGATAGATAGGGACTTAACAATGTTTAAAAATAAAACTATTTTAAAGGAAAAGCTAATCGAGTCAGCGAAGAGCGTTTTGCCAATTTCCGCAATAGTTTTGCTTCTTTGCTTTACCGTTGCGCCGATTGATATATCGGCATTCACTTCGTTTATTTTCGGCTCTGCGCTCTTGATTTTTGGAATTAGCCTATTCACGCTCGGAGCAGAAACCTCAATGACCCCTATGGGTGAATATGTTGGTGCGCAAATGACACGCTCGAAAAAGATTTGGCTTATCGTTATTCTTTCTTTCCTTGTTGGAGTGATGATTACCATGTCCGAGCCTGACCTTCAGGTGCTTGCCACATATGTTCCTTCTATAAATCCAAGCTTTTTGCTTATTCTGTTTGTATCGGTTGGCGTTGGCGCGTTTCTTGTAATCGCTATGCTACGCATACTTTTTGGAATCAAGCTAAAATATTTGCTCCTCGGCTTCTATATTGTGGCGTTCGCTATGGCGCTATTTGTTGACAGCGACTTTTGGAGCGTTGCCTTTGACTCGGGTGGAGTTACAACCGGACCTATGACTGTTCCTTTTATTATGGCGCTCGGTGTTGGTGTGTCGTCTATTCGCTCCGACTCACAGGAAACTAACGACTCGTTTGGTCTTGTTTCTCTTTGCTCGGTTGGTCCTATCATTGCGGTTCTCATCTTAGGACTGATTTACAATCCCGAAAGCTCAAGTGGAATTGGCTTTGAAATTTCGCGCCTTGAAAGCTCACGAGAGCTTGGCTGGAACTACCTTATTAACTTCCCACATTATATTGTCGAGGTCTCGAAGGCGGTTTTACCTATTGTTGCATTTTTCTTTGTTTATCAAGCGTTCACAAAGCCTCTTTCAAAGAAAAGACTACTTAAAATTCTCATCGGTCTTTTATACACCTTTGTCGGTCTTGTTTTGTTCTTGACCGGTGCGAATGTCGGCTTTATGCCTGCCGGTTATCTTATTGGCTCGGGACTCGGTGTTAGCAGTATTTCATTTATTGTCATTCCTATTGGAATGATTATTGGCTTCTTTATCGTTGCGGCAGAGCCTGCAGTACAGGTGCTTCAAGCGCAGGTTGAGGAGGTTACCTCGGGTGCTATTCCTAAGAAGGCACTTGCCTTCGCGCTTGAGATTGGTGTTGCAATTTCTGTTGGAATTGCGATGCTTCGCTCACTTACAGGAATTCCAATTATGTACTTTTTGATTCCGGGCTATGTAATTGCATTTGTTCTTACATTTTTCGTGCCCGATATATTTACTTCTATCGCATTTGACTCCGGTGGCGTTGCCTCGGGTGCTATGACAACTACATTTCTACTTCCCTTTGCGATTGGCGTTTGCGAGGCATCGGGAAACAATATAGCAACCGATGCGTTCGGTACGGTTGCGATGGTTGCGATGACACCACTTATCGCAATTCAAATTCTCGGTGTTGTTTACAAGGTTAGAATTCGCAAAATCAAAGAGGTTACCTCGCCATCGCTTGAGGAAATTATCGATATGCAGCTTGAATCTCCTATTTATGAGATTGACGATGCTACAGGTGAGGTTCAAATCATTTCTGCGCCTAATGTTGACAGCCTTAAGGACCTTGTCGATAGCGACGCTGACATTATTGATTTTGATTAAAAGGAGGGGTGCTGTATGCAAAAAATGTATCTTTTGATTACGATTACAAATCGTAGCGATAGTGATGAATTTACTAAGTTCTTCAGTAGCAAGGAAATTCCAATTATATATAGCACGCCTTGCCTTGGAACTGCAAGACAAAAGACGCTTGACCTTTTTGGTATTGAGGCGTCGCAGAAAACCGTTCACTATTGTATTGTTACTGAAAATAAAACCTACGAGCTAATCAAGGCTCTTACAAAGGAAATGGCAATTGATTTGCCAAACAGAGGAATTTCCGTTGCAATTCCACTTAGCAGTATTGCAGGAAGGCGCACGCTTGAGGCGTTTGCAAACGGACATTTAGACGACGAAACAGAAAACGAGGTAAGTAATATGGCAGAGTGTGAAACTGAGCTTATTGTTGTAATTTGCGCTAAGGGTAACACAGATTTAGTAATGGACGCCGCAAGAGAGGCAGGCGCTGGTGGTGGAACTGTTGTTCACGCTAAGGGCACAGGCTCTCAATATGCCGGAAAGTTCTTTGGTGTGACCATAGCTGACGAAAAGGAAATGATTTATATCGTTTCCACAAAGGAGAGAAAAAAGGAAATTATGCGTGCAGTTATTGAAAAGGCAGGGCCTGAAACTGATGCGCATGCGATAGTGTTCTCCTTGCCTGTTAGTGCAACAGCAGGACTTAGAATATTTGACAAGTAAAAAAGCGCTCTAAGAGCGCTTTTTTGCTTGGGTGTGTCTGTTTTTGGGCTTTTAAGACAAAATAAAAGGGTGGAAATTCCACCCTTTTTGTTTTTTAAATTATGCCTCTTGAGGTACAGCCTCGGGCTCTTCCTCAATTTCGCCCTTTCTTGCTTTTTCAAACTCCTCGACAATTTCAGCCTCGGGCTCTTTTGTGAGAAGTGATACAACAACTATTACTATGCTGGAGAGCACGAATGCGGGAAGTAGCTCATAGATACCGAAGAAGGCTACCTTTTCGGAAAGGAACTTGGTGAATACGAATTCCCAGAGGAATACGCTTATACCACCGGTTAGCATACCTGCGATTGCGCCTTGCTTTGTTACTCTCTTCCAGAAGAGTGAGAACAGCATAAGTGGGCCGAAGGTTGCGCCAAAGCCTGCCCATGCAAATGAAACGAGCTTAAAGATAATGCTATCCTTATCCCATGCGATTACGATTCCTGCAAGAGCGATTACCATAATGGTAATTCTTGAAACCCACATAACTACCTTATCGTCTGCCTTATCCTTTTTCATGATACCCTTGTAGATATTTGCGGAAACGGCGCTTGATGCGATAAGAAGGTATGAGTCTGATGATGAGATTGTTGCAGCGAGAATTCCCGCCATGATAACACCTGCTATAATTACAGGCAAGAAGCTCTCAGAGAACACGATAAGAATGTTTTCTGCGCCACTCTTTGTGTTGAGAAGGTCTGAGTTTGGAACGAGTGTTCTACCCATTACACCGATAAGAACTGCAGCTGCAAGTGAGATTACAACCCAAACGGTTGCAATAATTCTTGAGCGCTTAATTTCGCTTGACTTACGAATAGCCATAAAGCGAAGGAGAACCTGTGGAACTCCGAAGTAGCCAAGTCCCCAAGCAAGCTCAGAGATGATGCTCCAGAAGCCGAATTTGCCTGCCTCGCCGAATACGGGCGTGCCACCAACTGCGATTTGCGCTCCGTTTGCGTCTGTTACAGGGGTTGCTGTGTTAAAGAAGCTCCAGAAGCCATCGATTGCCTTTGCGTTCTCGATTACTGCGCCAAAGCCACCGGATTTTACAACGCCAACACAAATTACGGTAACGAGTGCAATTATCATTACGATTGCTTGCATAAAGTCAGATACGCTCTCTGCCAAAAAGCCACCGATAAGGGTATATGCAACTACGAAGATTGCGCCTACAACGAGCATTGCGTGATAGTCGAAGCCGAATAGCGACGAGAAAAGCTTTCCTACTGTTGCAAAGCATGATGATGCATAAACTGCAAAGAATACGAAGATGAACACAGCGGAAATTCCCAAGATAATCTTTTTCTTTTCCTTAAAGCGATTTGAGAAAAAGTCGGGGATTGTGATTGCATTTCCTGAGATTTGTGAGTAGTTACGAAGTCTTTTCGCAACGATTAGCCAGTTTACATATGTACCGATTGCAAGACCGAGCGCTGTCCAAAATACGCTTGAAAGTCCGCACCAATATGCAAGACCGGGTAGTCCCATAAGAAGCCATCCACTCATGTCTGATGCCTCGGCGCTCATCGCAGTTACCCAAGGACCAAGTGTACGACCACCTAGGAAGTAGTTTTCAGAGTTCTTTTGTGCGCGCTTGAAGAAATAGACGCCTATTCCTATTACTACGAGCATATAAAGAACCATGATTATAAGAATTTTGTACTTATATTCCATTTTTCTTCTCCCATTATAAAAAAATAAATATGTTTTATTCTATCATAAATAGATCCTTATGTCAAGACAAAAAGTGACAACAGAGCAAAAAAGCACCACAAAAAAGCAAAAATCGCACACAGGGTGCGATTTTTGTTGGTGTATTAATTGATTTAGCTATTTTTATATTCCTCGGCTAGTGCCTTAAATGCCGGCAAAGCGTTTACAATTCTCGCCTTGTCAACACAGTAAGCAATTCTCACATAGCCACTAACGCCAAAATCGTCACAGGGAACGACGAGAATTTCCTTTGATTTTGCCTTCTCGAAGAACTTGTATGCGTCGTCCTCGAGTGCCTTTACAAAGAGGTAAAATGCGCCATCGGGAGCGACACACTCATAGCCATATTCGGTAAGAGCGCTATATAGAATATCTCTGTTTTCCTTGTAAATATTGACATCGACCTTAGCACCGATTGTTTTCTTAATTACCTGTTGGAAAAGGCTTGGCGCGCACACATAGCCAAGTGAGCGTCCTGCACCACAGATAGCCAAATATACGCTTTCGGAGTCCTGTGCCTTAGGGCTGACTGCAATATAGCCTATTCTCTCTCCGGGGAGCGAGAGTGCCTTTGAGTATGAGTAGCAAACTATGGTGTTATCATAGTAATTCATAAGGTATGGAACATCAATTCCGTCAAAAACAAGCTCACGATATGGCTCGTCTGCGATAAGGTAGATAGGGTGTGAATACTCCTGTTGCTTTCTTGAAAGCACCTCGCATAGTGCCTTTATTGTTTGCTCGTTATACACAACTCCGCTTGGGTTGTTTGGAGAGTTTACAATAACTGCTCTTGTTTTTTCGGTGATTTTGCCCTCGAAATCGTCTATATCAATTTGGAAGGTTTTGGGCATTGGCTTTGATACAACAACCTTGCCCCCTGCATTCTCAATAAACACGCGATATTCAGTGAAAAATGGCGCAAATACGACACACTCCTCGCCATTTTCGATTAAAGCGCGCAATGAGATTGTAAGAGATGCGGCAGCGCCACAGGTCATATAAATATTGTTTGGTGTAAGGGCTGTTCCAAATCGCTCGTTTGTATCATTAGCGATTGCAGTACGCACGCCCAAGTCGCCCTGCGCTGATGTGTAGCCATGCAAGAGAACAGGATTTTCGTTTTGCACAAGCTCCACTATTGCATCATTTATTTCCTTTGGTGCGGGTACGCTTGGGTTTCCAATACTGAAATCAAACACATTCTCTGCACCTATTTCTGTTGCCCTTGTCTTGCAATACTCGAAGATTTCTCTTATAATTGAGCGCTTGCTTCCAAGAGCATACATTTTTTCGTTAAACATAAATTAACCTCTATAAATTCAAAAGTTTTTTGGCATTTTCGCAAAGAATTTTATTCTCTGCCACCTCGCCCAGTCCATAGGATTTTATAATTTCAAGCTGTGTCATAGCGTCCTGCCACGGATTGTCCGTTGCAAATAAAATCTTGTCCTCTCCGTGCTTTTCAAGGATTTTTTTGAACATTTTTTCACCAATTGATAACAGAACATATGAGGTGTCAAAATAGACATCCTCGCCCGCAAGCTCCATATAAGCCTCATCAAAAAGCTCATTTGCGCCCATGTGTGCAAAAACGAGCTTATCATAGCCACCGAGCGCATCAAGCACTCTTAAAGCGCGCTTTGGCGTGCATTTTATCTCTTGACCTACAAATGCACCATCAAAGCCTGCATGAGTTACGGTGATAAGGTCTAGCTTCTTTGCATATTTTAGAATATTAATATACCTTTGGTCATCAAAAAATGTGCCCTGATAGTCAGGATGGAGCTTTATTCCAAGAAAGCCGAGGCTCTTTATAGCTTCAAGCCTTTCTTTGTAATTCTCAATATCCGGATGCATTCCCGCAAAGGAAATTACACGAGGGCCTGTGTAGCATTTTTGATTTGTTTCGCTTGCAAATCTAGTGACGCTATCAAATTGAGTTGCCCTTGTCAAAACGGGCAAATTTACTGAAATATCGACACCTGCCCTCTCCATTTTGGAAAGAAGAGTATCAAGTGTACCATCGCTATGCGCCACAATAGATGCGTTTTTTGATAGCGCATCTATTGTCTGCGTCGCTATTTTGTCCGGAAAAATATGGGTATGAAAATCAATTATCATGGGGATATTAAAGAGCTTCGATTTCCTCTTCTGTCATTGTGTCTATTTTGTTCTTCTTCAACACCTCGCACGCACGCTTCAGCTCGTTGGTTTTAACTACGATTGTTGCGTCGTTTGCCTCAACTGAAAGTCCATACATATATTCGATATCAATGTTATTTTCGGCGACAATTGTAAGAATTTCTTGAAGTGAGCCTGCAACATGAGGAACTTTAACGATAAGAATATCTGTTATCATGCTAGAAAAGCCTGCACTAAGGAGAACATCGCGTCCGTGGTCGGGAGCGTTTACAATAAGTCTTAGAAGACCATACTCTGTTGTATCAGCTAGGCTCATTGACAAAATGTTTACATTATTGTCCTTTAAAACCTTCAAAACCTCGCCAAGTCTGCCTCTTCTGTTTTCGATAAATACGGATAGTTGCTTTGCTGTCATTTTCGTTTCCTCCTTAATATAATTTTCTGTTATCAATTACATGAACCGCCTTGCCCTCGCTACGCTTAAGGGTGTTTGGTCCCATTAGGCGAATTTTCGCGCTAATTCCGAGTGCCTGTTGAATTACAGTTGCAATTTTCTTTGTGAGCTTTTCGATACCCTTAACCTCGTCGGTGTAGTATCTTACATCAATCTCAACCTGAATTTCAAGAGTGTCAAGATTGTTTTCTCTATCTACTATCATCATATAGTGAGGAGTTACCTCTTCAACCTCAACAAGAGCCGCCTCAACCTGTGATGGAAATACATTTACTCCGCGAATAATGAGCATATCGTCGCTTCTGCCCTTGAAGCGTGAAATTCTTGCGCTTGTTCTTCCGCACTCGCACACCTCGTGTGTGATGCTGGTCAAATCCTTTGTTCTGTAACGGATAAGCGGAATTCCTTCCTTGGTAATGGTGGTGAATACAAGCTCTCCAACCTCACCGTCAGCTACCGGCTCAAGAGTTACAGGGTCGATAATTTCGGGATAGAAGTGATCCTCGCAAATATGAAGTCCTGTATGATGCTTACAGTCGCACGCAACTCCGGGACCCATAATTTCACTAAGTCCATAAATATCGTGCGCTGTAATATTAAGTCTTGTTTCGATTTCGTGACGCATTTTATCTGTCCAAGGCTCAGCGCCACAGATTGCTGCCTTTAGCTTTATTTTGTCGATGAGTCCCTCATCTCTTAAAACCTCAGAGAGATGGAGAAGATATGATGGCGTGCAGGCGATTGCTGTTGCGCCAAAGTCAACCATCATTGTGGTTAGCTTCTTTGAGTTACCTGTGCTCATTGGAACAACCATAGCGCCAAGTCTTTCTGCGCCATAGTGTGCACCAAGTCCACCTGTGAAAAGTCCATAGCCATAGGCTATCTGGATTATGTCGTCCTTTGTTACATCTGCCATTGACATACAACGAGCAACGCACTCGCTCCAAACATCGATATCGTTTTGGGTGTAGCCAACAACTGTTGCCTTACCGGTTGTACCTGATGATGCGTGTATTCTTACTATATCGGAATGTGGTGCTGCAAAAAGTCCAAATGGGTATGTATCGCGAAGGTCATCCTTTGTGGTATAGGGGAGCTTTACGATATCCTCGATGCCATGAATGTCGCTTGGCTTGACTCCGTGTGCGTCCATTCTGTTGCGATAGAATTCTACATTGTTGTAAACATATTCAACAAGCTTTACAAGTCTTTCGCTTTGCAGTCTCGTCATTTCGTCGCGAGGCATACATTCCATTTCTCTGTTCCAAATCATTTTTCTACCTCTTATTTTTCATATCCTGCTTTAAATGCAAGAGTATTTATTTCTACTGTTTTTGGTGGAACTGTGTTTCTTAGAGTTTCGAGCCACTCGTCCTCGGTAAAGCCGATATGCTTTGCGCTAAGTCCCAAAACTACTGTGTTTACCACCTTGCTGTTACCTAGCTCCTTAGCGATTTCGCCCGCATTGATTGTATAGAGCTTATGCTCGCTCTCGAGCTTTTCCAAAATTCCCTCGGGATAGGTCTTAGCACCGATAACGACAGTCATAGGATCTATTCTTGTGTCGTTTACAATCATGATACCATCAGGCTTCAAGAAGTGTGCGTATCTTAGAGCCTCAAGGCGCTCAAACGAGATGAGAACATCAACGCTTCCCTCCTCGCAAACGGGCTCATATACCTTTTTGCCAAATCTTACGAAGGTAACTACGCTACCGCCACGCTGAGCCATACCGTGAACCTCCGAAAGCTTTACATCCCACCCTGCGTTAAGGGCGGTTTTTCCTATAATTCTGCTGGTGAGAAGAGTTCCCTGTCCACCAACGCCAACTACCATTATATTCATTATCGCTCCCCCTTACGCTCTTGGAATTTTCTTGATTGCGCCGAATTTACAATAGCTTTGGCAAAGTCCACAGCCATTGCACATTGTTTCATCAATTTTTACTGTTCCGTCCGGTTGCTTTGTGAGTGCAGGACAGCCGATTTTTAGACACATTCCACACTTTTTGCACTCGCTTGGCTCGCATACGCAAACATTTGGGAACTTTTGTCCCTTAAGTAGTGCGCATGGTGCTTTTGCGATGATTACGGTGAGAGTATCACCATTTACGCTTTCCTTAATTGTAGCCTCAAGTCCCTTTATATCGAATGCGTCAATCTCGATAACTCTTGGAACGCCGATGCTACGGCAAAGCTCTGCTAGGTCAATTGCATATGTATCCTCGCCCTTTAGGGTTTTGCCTGTTGCGGCGTGCTCCTGATGTCCTGTCATACCTGTTGTACGGTTGTCAAGAATCATAACAGTTGCGCTTGACTTGTTATATACCATATTTATAAGTGAGTTTACGCCTGTATGTAGGAAGGTTGAGTCGCCTATTGTCGCAACCCAATTTTTAATAAACTCCTTGCCCTTAGCCTTCTCCATGCCATGAAGGAGTGAGATTGACGAGCCCATACAGATTGTTGTATCAATTACATTAAGTGGTGCAACTGCGCCAAGGGTGTAGCATCCAATGTCGCCCGCTGCGTGAATTTTGAGCTTATTAAGCACAGAGAACACGCTTCTGTGTGGGCATCCCGGACAAAGAATTGGTGGACGCGCAGGCGCTTCTGCCTTTTCAAATGCAAGCGCGCTCTCGCCATAGATTACGCCTCTTAGCATATTTGCGCTATATTCTCCCTGCTTTGTAAAGCATTCCTTACCCTTAACCTCAAAGCCCCATGCTCTTATTTGCTCCTCAATTACAGGCTCTAGCTCCTCGAATACATAAACTGTATCAACGCTTGCAATAAAGTCGGCAATCATAGCCTTAGGAAGTGGGTTTACCATTCCGAGCTTCAAAACGCTAGCGTCGGGGCAAGCCTCCTTTACATATTGATATGCAATTCCCGATGTGATAAAGCCGATTTTGGTGTCACCCATTTCAACTCTATTGATAGGAAGGCTTGACGCGTCAGCCTCAAGCTTGATTTCTCTTGCCTCAACCACCTTATGTCTGCCGATTGCGCTTGCGGGCATCATAACATACTTTGCCATATTTCTTTCGTATGGCTTATCCTGTGGCTCTGCTCTGTCGCAAAGCTCAACTATGCTTTGAGAGTGTGAGAGCTTGGTTGTGGTTCTAAAAATTACGGGAGTGTCATATTTTTCGCTGATTTCAAAGGCGTATTTAAAGAATTCCTTCGCCTCGCCACTATCAGATGGCTCGATAACAGGAAGGTGAGCGCTTCTTG
This sequence comes from Clostridia bacterium, assembly GCA_017408585.1. GTDB lineage: Bacteria > Bacillota > Clostridia > Oscillospirales > CAG-272 > RGIG2000. Next base: position 207,621 of record JAFQUJ010000016.1, read on the forward strand.
CAATCATTCTTGTGTCCTGCTCATTTTGTGAGCTTGCAAGTCCGGGGTCATCTGCGACAACTATTACAAGTCCTGCATTTACGCCTGTGTATGCAAGCGTATAAAGTGGGTCTGATGCGACATTAAGTCCAACATGCTTCATACAAGCCATGCTACGCACACCTGCGATTGACGCGCCTGCGGCAACCTCGAGCGCTACCTTTTCGTTTGGTGCCCATTCAGTATAAACTGCGTCAAATTTTGCTAAAAATTCGCTGATTTCGGTGCTTGGTGTGCCGGGATATGCGCTTGACACCTTAACGCCTGCCTCGTATGCACCTCTTGCTATTGCCTCGTTTCCGAGCATTATTCTCTTTTCCATATTACACTCCATTTCTTAAATCTCTAACTCGTTTTGCTTTTCCCTCAAAGCGAGCAAGAGTGTTTGGTGATTCTAGCTGTATTTTTGCATCAAGTCCAAGCACTACTCTTAGCTTAGATTTGATTTCCTTTTCAATTCTTTCAAGCTCCTTGAAGGAGTCGGTTGCTGTGGCAAGCTCTACACGAATGGTGAGCTTATCGGCGTATCCATCTCTTTCAACTACGATTTCGTAGTGTGGACCAAGTCCGTCAACTGAGAGCACAACCTCCTCAATTTGACTTGGGAATACATTTACGCCACGAATTTTGAGCATATCGTCGCTTCTACCCGAGAGGTTTTCCATACGCACGGTGGTTCTTCCACACTTGCATTTCTCGTAGTGAAGCCTTGTGATATCTCTTGTTCTATATCTTATGAGTGGGAGCGCTTCCTTTTTAATACAGGTAATAACAAGCTCTCCCCATTCGCCCTCGGGCAAGACCTCGCCTGTTTCGGGGTTGATTATTTCGGGGATAAAGAAATCCTCGTTTATGTGCATTCCGCACATATATTCACATTCGCCTGAAACTCCGGGGCCCATGAGCTCGCTCATTCCATAGTTTGAGGTGATGAGCATATCGTCGCCCCAGCATCTGTGCATTTCTTCTCTCATGGCGTCTGTTAGAAGCTCGCTTCCGACAAGTCCTATTTTTACATTTAGGTCTGTTTTGGGGTCAACACCTATTTCTCTTGCGACCTCGGCAAGACGGAGCGCATATGATGGGGTGGCAACGAGAAGAGTTGTGCCGAAGTCCTTCATGTACATGATTTGCTTTTCGCTATTTCCTGTTGACGAGGGAACGATGGTTGCGCCTATGTTTTCGAGTCCATAGTGAAGTCCGAGCGCACCTGTGAACATTCCGTAGCCAAAGCATATTTGGGCAACATCCTCGGCGCTAGCGCCTCCTGCACAGGCAATTCTTGACACACACTCTGTCCATGTGTCCATATCGCCCTTAGTGTAGCCTACAACCGTGGGCTTTCCTGTTGTGCCTGATGATGCGTGTATTCTAAGTAAATCGGTTTTGGGAACTGCGAAAAGTCCAAATGGGTAGTTATCTCTTAAATCCTGCTTTGTGACAAATGGGAGTCTTGAAAGGTCGCTAAGCGAGGTTATGTCCTCGGGCTTAATTCCCGCCTCATCCATCTTGCGACGATACGGCTCAACCTTTTCGTACACTCTAAAGACCGTTTCCTTTAATCTTTCGAGCTGAAGGGCTTCCATTTCCGCCCTTGACAGGGTTTCATTTTTTGACCAAATCATTTTATTTCCACCTTTATTTTATTTCGTTTTCTATTGGCTTTTCGAATGCCTCGAAAAGCATTTCGTCGCTTGGTGCTTTTGTAAGCAAGCTTACGACTACTGTGATAATCACGGAGAATATCATACAAATTGTACCTATCATGGGTGAACAGCCAACGCCTGTTGCAAGCGCCTGTGAGAATGAGCATTCAAAGCCGTTTTTGTGGTATCCAAAGAAAATTATAAGCGAAACGGTGAGCACAAGGCTTGATACAACCGATGTCCACGCCGCGCTTTTTGTAACTCTTTTCCAAATTGTGCCGAGCACGAATGGTCCAATAAAGCATCCTGCAAGCGTTCCCCAGCTAATTCCCATAAGATATGCAATTGCGGTAATTCCGAATTTCTCGTTTAAGATTGCCAAAACGACGGAGATTAGGATAAAGGCAACGCAAAGGGATTTCATAAGAATGTTTACCTTTTTATCGTCGGCGTCCTTGTTTATTCTGCCCTTATAGATATCTACTGCGACAACCGATGCAGAGGCAAGGGATACAGATGACAAGGTTGACATACTAGCTGACAAAATAAGCACTGCAATTATACCGATAAGTCCCGAGGGGATTGCGATATTCAGCATATTAGGGATAATTTGATCTCCCTTAACTCCGCCCAGCTCTGCCTTGAAAAGATTGGAGAGTGCGCCGGTGAAGTATGCGCCAAAGCCGATTATGAGAGCAAAGACTGTTGTAATTATTGTTCCTTGCCCTATTGCCCTTTTATCTCTTATCGAGTGGTATTTATGAACGGTTTGTGGGAGTGCCCATACGCCAAACGAGGTTAGGAATATGAGGCATAGAAGCGATATTGTGTTTCCGTAAAGTCCTGTATTGGTGCTTTGGAAGGTGAACCAATTTAGGTTGGGATCCTTTACGATTTCCGAAAGATTCCACTGAACATTTTCATGGTTCATAAAGCATACGACCATGAGCACAACGCCGATTAGCATTATAATACCTTGAATGAAATCGGAGAGGGCGGTTGCAAAGTAGCCACCGAAGAACAAATAGAGTGCAGTAAGACCGGCAAGAGCAATCATGATTACCCAGCCCGGAATACCAAATACGATTCCAAAAAGACTGCTAAGTCCGTTATAAACCGATGCAGAATATGGGATTAGGAACACGAAGATTACGATAGCGGAGACGAGCTTTAGGTTTTTGCCACCGAAGCGCTTTTCAAAGAACTCGGGCATTGTTTTTGCCTCAAGCCTTGTTGTCATGTTCTTTGTGCGCTTTGCGAGCACGAGCCATGCAAAGAGTCCACCTATTATAGCGTTTGCAATTCCAATCCAAACGGACGCAAGTCCATATTGAACGCCGAAGTTGCCGGCATAGCCGATAAAAATAACCGCTGAAAAATATGTAGTGCCATATGCAAAGGCGCTCATCCAGCCATTGAGTCCCTTCTTGCCTGCGAACAAGAAATCATCAACGGATTTGGAGCGATTTTTAGTATAAATGGCAATCGCTACCATTGATAGCGCATAAATAATTAAAATGATGTAGTCCAGAACCATAGCTTAACCTCTTAACATATATTTTAATAGCCTTGAAGTGAGTTACGCTTATATAATAAAAATATATATTATTTTATCACAAATATAAAAGCGTGTCAAGAAATTTCTCCTTCTCCTTCAAGTATATAATTTTTATTACTCGACATAAGTCGTAATAATCCTTGAAAAAAACAAAAAACGCCCCTGAATACAGGGGCGTTTATAACGCGGTACCACTCTGCTTTACTCTTATTTCAATAAGGGTCTTAGTGCTAAAAGCTGTGAGATAACGGTCACTCCGTTGCACCTACGCACCATACGGCTTCAATGCACAACTCGCAAAATGTACTTCGTATCCTTAACAATGATTGTCTTGCACCACCCGACAACTCTCTAACACCTTAGGGATATTACTCTTTTTGCTCAAGCGTCATTTTAAAAGATACCTCGATTTTAGCACACTAAAGTATTGCTTGTCAATACCTTTTTTCAAGAAATTTGACTTTTTTTGCAAATTTGACGAATAATTATTCATTTTGGCTATTTTTATTCATTTTCCAGTATGGATTTTATAGTCATAGGGAGCTTTGCCACCGTATCAGATGCGGTCATGGACACCGAGCAAAGCTCACTCTGCGCCATTTCGCCTGCAATGCCGTTTACAAATGCTCCCGCGCAGGTGTTAAGCAGTTGCTCGCTCGGCTCATTATTTTGTGAGCAGATGCCCAAAAGCACGCCCGAAAGCACATCTCCGCTTCCTGCAGTTGCCATGCCCGCACAGCCTCTATTAATTATATAGACCTCTCTTCCATCGGTGACAATGGTTGATGCTCCCTTAAGAAGCAAAATTACGCCATATTCTTTGGCAAAGCGCCTTGCGATTTCAATTGGATTTTTAAGGATTTCCTCGACGCTCACGCCACAAAGGCGCTCTAGCTCCTTTGGATGTGGGGTAAGAATTATGGTGCATTTAGTTTCCTTCAATATATTTATATCGCCTCGCGACAGGGCGTTCAGTCCATCAGCGTCTATTATCACCGGCATTTCGTATTTTTTTAGAATGTGACAAATAATTTCGTACGCCTGCGCGCCCTCGCCCATTCCCATGCCGATTGCGACTGCCTTGACTCCCTTGAGCGCTCCGTCAATTTGGGTGGGATTATACATGATATATCCGTTTTGGTCATCAAGCGGATAAAGCGTGACCTCAAGCAAGCTTGGCATAATTGTTGGGCAAATTGAGCGAGAGGTGGCAAGCTTAGACACGCCTGCGCCCGCCTTAAGTGATGAGAGTGCAAGAGAGGCAAGCTTTACAGCTCCGCTATACTCCATACAGCCACCTATTAATGCTGTGTAGCCATAAGTGCCCTTGTTTGAAAAATGCTTTCTTTCCTTGAAGCATTTTTTGATGTCTGCTTCTTCTATTAGATGGTATGGTGGCTCGATAATTTCAATGCCGATATCGACATTGACGAGCTTTTTTATATAATCCTGTGCCATAGCAAGATAGTGTCCTGTCTTGCGTGTGCCAATTGACACAGTAATATCGCTTTTTACAGCGATTTTGCAAAGTCCGTTATCGCCATTTAGTCCACTATTAATATCTGCGCTTACAACATAGGCATCTGAGCTATTGATTTTTTCGATTACCTCACAAATTTCAGGACTTAGCTCGCCCGAAAAGCCTGTGCCGAGAATGCAATCGACAATTATATCAAAGTCAAGAGGTGTGTCCTCATTATAAAAAATGGTTTTTATCGACACATTCTGACACCTTTTATAATAATATTCTCCGTCGGCGCTGAATTTGTTTTTTAGCAAAATCAGCGTTGCATCAATGTTATTTTCCTTTAAGATTAGGGCAAGCGCATAGCCATCGCCTGCATTATTTCCGCTACCACAGACAATTCCTACTCTGCCATGCCATCTTACGCTTTCGTAAATTCCCATGCCTGCACGCCACATAAGCGTCACGCCCGGCACTCCACCCTCGATTGTGGCAAGGTCACTTTTTCTCATGCTCTCGCACGATACAATATCTAACATAATATCACCTCGCTTATATTTTACTACCTTTTTCTGTCAAAATCAAGGGTAAGAAAAATTTGTATTGATTTAAGCGTGAAAAAATGATAAAATAGATATATACTTAAATTGACGAGGTTTATTATGAGAAAATTTCTTATTGTTGTAGATATGCAAAACGATTTTATTGATGGTGCGCTTGGCACGCCCGAGGCGCTTGGCATTGTTGGAGCTGTCAAAACTAAGATTGAGGGCTTCGATGGCGAGGTGATTTTCACAAGGGACACTCATTATGAAAATTATCTTGAAAGTAGCGAGGGCAAGAAATTACCCGTTGAGCATTGTATTAAAGGCACACAGGGTTGGGAAATTCGTCCCGAGCTTGATGCTTTGCGAGAGGGTAACGCAATCGACAAGCCCACCTTTGGCTCAAAGGAGCTATTTGAGCTTTTGGCAAGCGAGCACGAAAAAGAACCCATTGACGAAATTACGCTTATCGGTCTTTGTACAGATATTTGTGTGATTTCAAATGCGATTGGAATTAAGGCGTTTTTGCCCGAGGTAAAAATCGTTGTTGACTCCTCGTGCTGTGCCGGAGTCACTCCCGAAAGCCACCAAAATGCGCTTGAAGCCATGAAAATGTGTCAAATTGAGATTGTTTAATAAAGATAAAAGGGCTATCGCATTAGCGATAGCCCCTTTTGCAAGGAATGACGATTAAATGTTTGAATTGTGGTTGGATTGACGGAGCATATCCTCGTGATACACCTCGCTACCAAACGGAACATGTGCGAGCTTTGCGATCTTTACGCATTGGCGCGCAAAGGGTATTAATATAATGGTTGCGCACAAAACAAGCGCAAGGATAAGGTATGAAAGCGAAATTATGCCACCGACAAGCGATACCCACAAAATGTTTGGTATGCTCGGCTCTTCTGCCTTGAGCTCCGTCGTTTTGCCAAAAGGGAACGCCTCAAGCTTAGCGATTTTGAACATTGCCATACCTGCAGGAAAGCCAACAAAGGTACAGCATAGAATTGCACCAAGCACGAAATGAATGCCACAGGGAATCATTCCAAAAAGTATGAACCAAATTACATTTCCAACTACCTTCATTTTTTATCTCCTAGATGATTTTTTGCGCTTAGATATATTTTACTATATTATTAAGTTTTTGTCAAGTTAGAAAATATATAAAAAACCTTTGAATTTTTTGTAATTATATGATATACTGTTAAGTGAACACAATTTGCAAGCGAAATTTTCAGCTTTGACGGGCGCTATCGCTTGCGGTCTTTTAAAAAACAAGCTTTAAGGGCAGAAAGGAATTATTATGGCTAAATTTAGAAGAAACAGAATAAATGATGCAGTAAAGGAGGAGCTCGCGCAAATTATTCGTGACACAAAGGACCCGAGAATTGCTGATGCGTTTGTTTCAATTACAGGTGCTGAGGTTAGTGGTGACCTTAAATTTGCGAAGATATTCTTCTCCGTTATGGCAGGGGACAAAAACGAGGTTTTGAAGGGGCTTAAAAGCGCATCGGGCTTCTTTCGCTCCGAGCTTGCAAGACGCTTGAATTTAAGGCAAACTCCTCAGCTAACATTTGAATATGACGGCTCAGCTGAATACGGTGCTAACATTTCAAGAATTTTGGGCACGCTTGACATTCAACCGATAGATGACGAGGAGAGCGACGATGACGAGGCTTAATTTCAAGGAGCTTTTAAAGGAGCTAAGGCTAAAAAAGGATACTCTTATATTTTGTCACAAAAATCCGGATCCCGACACACTCGGCTCTGCATTTGCGCTAAAATGCGTTTTGGAGCTACTCGGCTCTAAGGCTTGCGTTTGCTGTGCCGACAAGCCAAATCCAAAGTTTGATTTTATATCCTCTCCATCGGGGCTTGTTGCTCCACTCGAGAGTGTTGATGGCTATGAGAGATTGATTGCCATAGATGTAGGCTCAGCCTCACAGCTGGGCGCGTATTCGATTTTCGCTGACAAGATCAATTTAACAATTGACCATCACGAGAACAGCTCTCGATTTTCCGACTATTACGAGGATTTCACTCCTGCGTGCGCTATGATTGTTTATCAAATCGCAAAGAAATTAAAGCTACTCAAAAGGCTTCCAAGACACTTCTTTGAGTGCGTTTATGCAGGGCTTTCGGGCGACACAGGGTGCTTTAAATATTCAAACACTAACCCTAGTGCGCTTATTATGGCATCGGAGCTTGTTGTGAGTGGAATTGACTTTGCTGATATAAATTACAGAATTTTTGACTCAAAAAGTCAAGGTGAAATTTCAGCTATACGAATGGCTTATGAAAATGTTGTTATGCTCTGTGACGGTGCGCTTGCAATCTTGATGGTGACAAATGATACTAAAGCAACCTATGGCATAACCGATGACGATATTGGTGATATTGTAAATACTGTAAGACAGATACAGGGTGTGCTTATTGCAGTAACCATGAAGCAATCACAGGAAGGGGACAGGTTCTCTATTTCATCAAGAGCGAATGCGGAAATTGATGTATCTGCGCTTTGCGCCACTATTGGTGGTGGCGGACATCCAAGAGCTGCGGGTGCTACTCTTATGGAGGGCGATCCCGAGAGTGCCTTTGAAAAGATAAGGACTGTATTTGAAAGAGGTATAAATGAGTACAGGCATTGAGGAAATTTGTGGCGTTGTAATTGTAGATAAGCACGAGGGCGTGACCTCTCACGATATTGTGTTCAAGATGCGCAAGCTTTTTGGCACAAAAAAGGTGGGACACACAGGCACGCTTGACCCCTTGGCAACAGGAGTTTTACCAATTTTGATTGGCAGAAGCGCTAAGGCGAGCGAATATTTGAGTGCTGAGGACAAGGGCTACATAGCTGAAATTACGCTTGGAATTACAACTGACACCGAGGATATAAGTGGTAAAATCCTCACAAAATGCGACACTCTCCCCACAAAATCGGAATTTTTCAAGGCTTGCGAGAGCTTTGTCGGTGACATAAAGCAGGTTCCACCAATGTATAGCGCCCTGAAGGTGAATGGCAAAAAGCTGGTTGACCTTGCGCGCGAGGGCATTGAGGTCGAAAGGCAAGCAAGAGATATTCACATTTTCTCAATAACTCCAAGAGTAATTGACGAGTCAAGGGGAGTTTACGAGATAAGCGTTGAATGCTCGAAGGGCACATACATTCGCACGCTTTGTGCAGATATTGGTGCTTTTCTTGGCTGTGGTGCGACAATGAGTGCGTTAAGGCGTACAAAAAGTGGTAATTTCACCCTCGAAAACGCACACACCATCGAGGAAATCGAACAAATGACGCACGAGGAGCGCTTGTCACTTTTGATGCCAACCGAGGAGCTTTTTTGCAACCTCGAAGGCGTTGTATTAAGTGATTTTTACGCCAGACTTTGTCGAAGTGGGTGCGAAATTTATCAAAGGAAAATCGGCACTGCCTTTAAAGTAGGCGAAAGAGTTAGAATTTGCGACCAAAACGGATTTTTTGCTCTCGGCGAGGTAAAAAGCTATCCCGACGGAAGCGCAATAAAGGCAATTAAGCTATTTGTTTTATAACAAAATTAAACGGAGCATTTCTGCTCCGTTTTTTGATGCTTTTTTTGTGATTTTTGGCTAGGGTGTATCTAATTTGTTATTTTGATGCAACCAGCTTATAGGTTGCTCCGTTTGTGATGTTGATGCCATCTATACCGGTCATGGCGTAATTTTCGCCCTCGTAGATTGCCCAATAGGTTTTATCGGTTGCAAAGTCGTGGGTGACGCCATTTACTGCGTCGATGTAGAGCCCGTATTTATCGTCATGGCCCTCAAGAATTCCAACCTCGACGAGTGCATCAGAGAGTATTTCCTTATCGGTTTTTATAGTAAAGGTGACCTTTTTGTCATTTATATGCTCTACTATAAGGGTGAAGGTGGTATTGCCTGTGCCAAGCTCGGTGTCCTCGACATAGAGCATATCGCCCTGTCCGCCACCGTCCTTGTCGGCGCATGAAAGTGTAAAAGCGCCTATTGCAAGCATTAGAATTACTAGTGTGAGTGATAAAATTCTTTTCATTTTCTTTTCCTCTTTTTTGAAAAATTTGAGATAAAACAAACTAAAGGGCACTCACACGGAGCATCAACCGTCCTTGCTCTTTTGGTCCTTTCGCCCCCACAAAGCTATGCTTATTTTGCCCAGGGCTATTTTACCATTTGGGATTTCCCAAAAACGCATATTCGGCATTCGGACTTTAACCGTAATGGCTATTGCGACGGACTTTCACCGCACTTTCCCTAATACACGCTCATTTAAATAGATTTTACTATATTTATCTTAAAATGTCAAGTGAAATAGAAAAAATCCTCGACTGTGTGTCGAGGATTTATTTTTGATGATTACTTTTTCAAAAAGCTTTGTAGCTCGGCGAGGAAGGTTTCTACATCCTTGAACTCCCTATAAACAGATGCAAAGCGGACATATGCTACCGCATCTACTACCTTTAGCTTTTCCATTACCATTTCGCCCAGCTCATACGAGGTGATTTCAAGACGAAGTGAGTTTTGAAGCTCCTGCTCGATTTCGTCTGCTATTGCAGAGGAGTCAACAGGGCGCTTTTGACACGCCTTTAAAAGTCCTACAAGGAGCTTGTTCTTGTCGAAATATTCGCGACTACCGTCCTTTTTGATTACGATAGGCTGAATGTTTTCGATTACCTCGTAGGTTGTAAAGCGAGATTGACATTTTAGGCACTCTCTGCGCCTTCTTATGCTTGAATTATCATCAATTGGACGGGAGTCAATTACCTTGCTTTCCTCATGTCCGCAATGTGGGCATTTCATAATAAAATTCCCCCTTATTAATATTCAAATTCGCCCTTGCGGGCGAATTTGTTTTTATATTATTCCTCTGTTGCTTCCGCTACTACAGGAGCGCTTGCCTTTTTCTTTGTGATATGCTTGATAACAAAGAGTGTGCCAACGAGAAGTGCGATTGCAACCGGGATTGAAAGATATGCTGCCCAGTCAGCAAGCTTTGTGAGCACGCCTGCAAGAATGAATGATACAAAGGATACGCACGCAACCGTGATTGCGTATGGGAGCTGTGTTTGAACATGGTCAACATGGTTGGTTTGCGCACCTGCTGATGCCATGATTGTTGTATCAGAGATTGGTGAGCAGTGGTCGCCACAAACAGCGCCTGCAAGGCAAGCGGACATACCGATTGTACCGAGCACTGTTCCTGCCGGGAATACTGCGAGCACGATTGGAATAAGAATTCCAAATGTTCCCCATGATGTTCCTGTTGAGAATGCAATTACGCACGCAACGATGAATATAATTGCAGGTAGGAAGATTTGGAGATTTTCAGCGCTTCCGAGAAGGTTATCTACGAATACATCAGAGCCGAGAAGTCCTGTCATGTTCTTAAGTGCAGTTGCGAAGGTGAGAATGAGAATTGCAGGCACCATTGCAACAAAGCCCTTAGGAATTGACGCCATTGACTCTTTAAATGTAATTGCCTTACGGCAAATTAGATAAATGATTGTAAAGATGAGTGCGATAAGTGAGCCCCATGGAAGACCTACGGTTGCGTCGGTGTTACCGAATGAACCAATAAAGTCCATGTGGTAGTCGCTTGTTGAATCAAAGAAGCCACCTACATAGATGAGTGCGATTACGCAAGCGATAATAAGTACAACGATTGGGAGAATTAGGTCGATTACTCGTCCGTCCTCTCTTGCGTCGCTCTTTTCGCTCTCAGCGTCAAGCGCGTTAAGGTCACCCTCTTGTTGAGCCTTAATTTCAAAGCCTGCCATTTTACCATAGTCAAAGCCCATTACTGCGAGCATTACTACGAAAATGAGAGTGAGAATTGAGTAGAAGTTGAATGGAATTGCCGAAACGAACATCGCAAGTCCGCTTGTGCCCTCGGGTGCATACTCTGATACTGCCGCTGCCCAAGATGAGATAGGAGTATCATACATACGGGAGCTGCTGTTGCGTCAATGACGAATGCAAGCTTTGAGCGTGAAATTCCGTGGCTATCGGTTACAGGCTTCATAACTGAGCCAACTGTCAAGCAGTTGAAATAGTCATCAATGAAAATGAGAACGCCGAGAACGAAGGTGGCAATTATTGCGCCAACCTTGGTCTTTACATTCTTTTGCGCCCAACGGCCGAACGCCTGTGAGCCTCCCGCCTTATTTACGAGAACTACCATTGCGCCGAGAATTACGAGGAAGATGAAAATACCCGCTGTTCCGCTAACTGCGCCGATAAGACCGTCATTTGTGATTGCGTCGAGTGCTCTTGGTAGGTTATAGTTGGCGCTGAGAAGGCCTCCGATAACGATACCGATAAAGAGTGAGGAATAAACCTCCTTTGTGATAAGTGCAAGAACGATAGCGATAATTGGTGCTGCAAGTGACATAAATGTACCATAGTAGCTATCTACCTTGCCCGTGCCATCACAATGTGGACAGTCAACGATAGCGAGCTTACCTGTGCCCTCGCATATTGTGCAATCTGCTCTTACAACGATACTGCATACGATAAGAGCGATAAGCAATACTGCGAGAATGGACACCATTACGATATTCTTCTTGCTTTTGAAGAATTCCTTGAACATAGTGTTTTCCTTTCTTTTTTGTTTTTTATTTTAATTATTCTTCGTCGGTTGTAATGATTGCAATTCCGAGCTCCTTTAGGTCGTCGGGGTTTGCAAATGAAGGACACTTAGACATAAGCTCCGATGCGTTTTGAACCTTCGGGAAGGCAATAACCTCACGAATATCCTCAAGTCCCAAAAGAAGTGTTACAAGGCGGTCAAGTCCATATGCAAGTCCACCATGTGGAGGTACGCCATACTTAAATGCATCGAGTAGGAAGCCAAACTTTTCTTGCGCCTCCTCCTTGCCAATACCAAGGATTGAGAACATATGCTCCTGCATCTCGGTTGTGTGGATACGAATTGAGCCACCACCGAGCTCTGTACCGTTAAGAACGATATCGTATGCTCTTGCGCGAACCTTGCCCGGCTCTGTATCAATTAGGTGGTAGTCCTCGTCCATAGGGGCGGTGAAGGGGTGATGCTTTGCGTAGTAGCGTCCGTCCTCCTCGTCATACTCAAAGAGTGGGAACTCTGTTACCCAAAGGAACTTAAAGTCGTCGGGGCGTGTGAGTCCCAGGCGCTTTGCGCACTCACAACGGAGCGCACCGAGAACATCGAATACGACGCTATTTTTATCTGCCATTACAAGCAAGAGATCCCCTGCCTCAAGCTCCATGATTTCAGCGATTTTTGCATTTTCGTCATCGGTTAAGAATTTTGCGTATGACGAGGAAATCTCGCCACTATCTGCCATTTTGAGCCATGCAAGTCCCTTTGCCTTGAACTGTCTTGCAACCTCGGTCAAGCTATCAATTTCCTTACGGGAGAATTTTGCTCCGCCCTTTACATTTATAGCTCTTACGCTACCGCCATTTTCAATAGCGCCGGCAAACACCTTAAATTCTGTGCCACGAAGTGCCTCGGTGAGATTTTTAAGCTCAAAGCCAAAGCGCATATCGGGCTTATCAGAGCCAAAGCGCTCCATAGCGTCAGCCCATGTAATACGCTCAAATGGTGTCTTCAGGGGCTTGTGCATAAAGTTATCGAAGAGGTACTTAATAAAGCCCTCGTTTATTGCGATAATCTCGTCCTCATCGGTGAAGGAGATTTCAAGGTCGATTTGTGTAAATTCGGGCTGACGGTCTGCACGAAGGTCCTCGTCACGATAGCAACGAGCAATTTGAATGTAGCGGTCAAAGCCTGAATACATGAGTAGCTGTTTATATAGCTGTGGGGATTGTGGAAGAGCATAGAATTTACCCGGATGAACTCTGCTTGGCACAAGGTAGTCACGAGCGCCCTCGGGAGTTGGTCTTATAAGGTTAGGTGTTTCTATGTCGATAAATCCGTTTTGGTTAAAGTAGGTTCTTGCAAGGTTAGTAATTTGGGATCTTGCAATTATGTTTCTTTGCATATCGGGACGGCGAAGGTCAAGGTATCTGTGCTTTAAGCGAAGGTCTGCCTTAACATCGCTATGCTCCACGATTTCAAAGGGTGGAGTTTGAGCCTTGCCGAGAATTTTAAGCTCGTCAACACAAATTTCAATGTCGCCTGTTGGAATGTTTTTATTCTTTGTGGCTCTCTCTCTTACTACGCCCTTTGCGCATAGAACGAATTCTGCCCTTACAACGAATGCCGCATCGAAGGTTTCTCTGTCTGTGGTTTCGTCGAAGGCGAGCTGAATTATACCGCTTCTGTCGCGAAGGTCGATAAATATAAGCGAGCCTAAATCTCTTTGCTTTTGAGCCCAGCCAAGCACGCATACGCGCTTTCCAATATCGCTTGCTGTGAGTGTACCACAATAGTGTGTACGCTTATCGTTTTTTTCAAAATTTTGAACTTCTGTTGCCATTTTTGTCTCACGCTTCCTTTATTTTTAGCATATATTATTAATAATTAATATCATAACTACTAGTATAGCAACTTTTGCTCGGCATGTCAATATTTTATTTAAAATTAATTAGTTTAAAAATAAAGCGAGCGGAAAATTCCGCTCGCCTTAATCGCTAAGTTAAACCTCTTGTGGCTCTAGATTATCATCTTGACTCTGCGCTACTCTTGCTTCCTCGTCAAGTGCATCGAAATATGCCTTAATTACTGCACCCTCAAGCTGAGCTCTAAAATCAGCGTTGATTGGATGGACAATATCTCTGTATGTTCCATCCGGGTTCTTTCTGCTTGGCATCACAATGAAGTACTTATCTCTTGCGTTGATAACCTTGATATCGTGCACAGCGAGTGCGCCCTCAAGTGTTACTGAAACGACTGCCTTCATTGGTCCTTCGTCAAAGCATTTTCTTACCTTAATGTCTGTGATTGTCATAGTTTTCTCCTCCGTAGTTTTGTTTTCTCTTAGCGCTTTTTCAGCTCTACAAGCATATTATAGCAGAAAATTATGAACAAAATGCAAACTGCGTGAGATTTTTTGCTTATTTTTGTGTGATTTTTTTGTGAACTCAAACTAAATTTAAATCAAATTCGATATTTTTAAGGAGATTTTTGTATATGGCTATCGAAAATACGCACATTTCGTATTATGAGCTTGACAGAGCCTTTAAGAAGGCTAAGAGCGTGTTTTTTATTGGAATTGGTGGAATTTCCATGAGCGCGCTGGCTGAGTATTGTCTTTTTCTTGGCAAGGGCGTTTTCGGCTATGACAGGACAAGGGGCGAGGAATGTAAGCGCCTTGAGGGGCGTGCGCATATTCGATATTGCTCAACAACTGACAGCGTGCGAGGCATGGGGCTTGTTGTTTTCTCGTGTGCGATTGACGAGAATTGCTTTGAGCTTGTCGAGGCTAGGCGTCTTGGGATTTTGTGCGTATCTCGAGCTAATTTTCTTGGATACATTATGGCAGATTTCAAATGTAGAATTGGTGTGAGTGGTATGCATGGCAAGAGCACCACAACCGCTATGCTATCTCGCATTTTTGAGTGTGCCGGGCGAGAGCCGACTGTGATTTGTGGCGCTAAGATGCGTGAGCATGGCTCGCAATTTCTTTTTGGCACAGGACAGGATTTTATTTTTGAGGCGTGCGAATACATGAATTCGTTTTTGAATTTTGCACCAACTGACGCGATTGTGACAAACATAGACCTCGACCACCCCGATTTTTTCACATCGCTCTCTCAAATTAAGAGCTCCTTTCAGGAGTACATTTTAGGAGCTAGGCGTGTTTTCGTTAATGCTGACGACAAAAACAGCTCTGCTCTATTACACCCCTTTAAAATAAGCTTTGGCATTGAAAATAGTGCGGATTATATGGCTAAAATCGACACAGGGATGGGTAAAAATAGCTTTTCAGTGCTTTATCGTGGCAAGGATATAGCTCACATTACGCTATGTGAGCTTGGACGGTACAATGTATATAATGCCTTATGTGCGTTTGCGGTGGCAAGCGAGAATGGGATTTCTCACGAGGTGATTTCCGGTGCTCTATGTGGCTTCAAGGGTAGCGAGAGGCGTCAGGAATATATAAAAAGCGTCATAACAGATGCCAAAAACGGACACACCTCGCCACTTTTTATTGATTATGCGCACCATCCAACCGAAATAAAGGCGTCACTTTCAGCGTTTAAGGATATGGGATATAAGAAAATTCTTTGCATTTTTCAAGCACACACCTACTCACGCACCTATGCCTTATATGATGAATTTTTGAGTGCATTCAAGAATGCGTGGGAGCTTATTATCACGCCCATATATTCAGCAAGAGAGGAAAACACCTTCCCTATAAGTGACGAGGGGTTCGCTAGCGATTTAGGGGCGATTTTCATGAGTGATTATGAGGAGATTGCCAAAAAGGTTCATAATTGTGGCTCTGATCTAGTAGTAATCATGGGTGCAGGTGACATTCTTTTACTAAAAAATTATATAAATTGAATTTTATTCTTTACTTTAAGAAAAAAGTGTGGTAAAATACCTTATACGATTTTTTAGGGGGTGCTATTATGGGATCACAATACAGCTCGATTGCGGGGGCTTATGATGCTCTCAATGCTGATTTTGACTACTCTGCTTATGCTAAATATATTGATTCTCAAATTAAAAAGCACCAAAAATGCGACACCTCGCTCGTTCTTGACCTTGCTTGTGGCACAGGCAAGATGACCTTTCTTCTGCGAGAGATGGGGTATGATATGACCGGTGTTGACATAAGCGAGGATATGCTCTCTTGCGCAAGAGATATTTCATATGAGATGGGAATAGACGATATTCTCTGGCTTTGTCAGAGTATGCAAGGCTTTGAGCTTTACGGCACGGTTGATGCGTGCGTATGCTGTCTTGATAGTCTAAATTATCTTACTAAGCTAGATGACCTTAAAAAATGCCTCGCGCTTGTGCATAATTATCTTATCCCCGATGGTGTGTTTGTTTTTGATATGAATACGCCTTATCGATTTAAAAGTGTTTATGCTCAAAATGCTTACATTTTAGAGTGTGATGGTGCTCTTTGCGCTTGGCAAAACGATTATAACGAGCGCTCCGGTCTTTGCAAATTCTATCTTAGTCTTTTTGAGGAAAACGAGGACGGATTATATGAGCGCTCCGACGAGGTACAAACCGAGCGCGCATACTCAAAAAAGAAAATTTTAGAGCTTTTAAAGAGTACCGGCTTTGAGGTTCTTGACATTCATGGCTCGCTTGATGGCAAGTGTGTCGAGGACAATGACGAGAAATGGTTTTTCACCGTTAGGTGCATAAAGGAACAAAAATAAAAATAATGTGGGAGCTCCACAAGGAGAAATTATGGCTAAAAATCAATCAAAAATTCTTCGCGCTATGACAAGAGACGGTAGCGCAAGAGCGTATGTTATAAATTCAACAGACATTGTAAACACAGCAATCAAATATCACAAGACTGCACCGACAGCCTCGGCGTTACTTGGCAGAACGCTAACTGCAACAAGCGTTATGGGCTGTATGCTTCCCGAAAATGGAGATGTAATAACTATTGCAGTGCGTGGAAACGGTATTGCGGGAACTACTCTTTGCTGTGCTGACTACTATGGAAATGTTCGTGGCTATGTTGCAAATCCAATGGCTGACTTGCCTGTAAGAGCTGATGGAAAGCTTGATGTTTCGGGCATTGTTGGTGGTGGAATTTTATCTGTTATGAAGGATGTTGGCGACGAGGTTCCTTACAATGGCAATATTGAGCTTGTTAGCGGTGAGATTGCCGAGGATATTGCTCAATACTTTGCAACAAGCGAGCAAACTCCTACTCTTTGCGCCCTCGGTGTGCTTATAAATCCCGATTTTTCATGTGCCGGTGCTGGTGGCGTTTTCGTTCAGCTACTTCCCTTTCCCGACGAGGCTATAATTCCTAAGCTTGAGGAAAATGCGAAAAAGCTCTCGGGCTTATCTCACAAATTCGCACAGGGACTTTCAAACGAGGATATTTTGAAAATCGCTCTTGATGGCATCGAATATGACCTATTTGACGAAATTGATGTTGATTACAAATGCGACTGCTCTCGTGAGCGCACAGGCAGAGCTCTTATGAGCCTTGGCAAGGCTGAGGTTATGGAAATCTTTGACGAGGCAAGGGAAAAGGGCGAAAAGGAAATCGTCGAGCTTGAATGTCATTTTTGCGACAAAAAATACACCTTCACTCGTGACGAGGCGTTAAAGCTATTTAACTAACATACTTTTTCTTTACTAAAAAGAAAAAGTATGCAAAAAGAAAAGATGCTAAGGACTAACTTATTGAAATTTTGCAAACCAAATCACTATTAACAAAATATAGATTTCTCTTGCTAAAAAGAAAAAGTATGCAAAAAGAAAAGATGCTAAGGACTAACTTATTGAAATTTTGCAAACTAAATCGCCATTAACAAAATGCAGATTTTTCTTGCTAAAAAGAAAAGTATGCAAAAAGAAAAGACACTAAGGCTTAACTTATTGAAATTTTGCAAACCAAATCGCCATTAACAAAATGCAGATTTCTCTTGCTAAAAAGAAAAAGTATGCAAAAAGAAACGAAACCAACTATTAAATCACAATTATTTGCGATCAATGTCAAAAATATTGAATTTAACAAAAAAGCTCGACACATTGTCGAGCTTTTTGATTTTTTGAAGTGATTTGATTTTGGGAGCGTGATTATATTTTTTCTATTGAGAGAACGGTGAGGGTTTTATTTTCGACCTTAAATTTTATTTCGCAGTCGGCAAACGGGAAGCCATAGATGCGTTCACTATCGTCGATATAGGCGGGGCGAGGGTCCTCTGCCAATATTTCAACTAGAATTTCTCGCTTTTTCTGTGGCAAGAGCGCGAGGGTGTTTTCGTCGGCTATGACCTCTAATTTATAATCACCAATTTCGTCGGCGAAGCCACCTGTTGCGTCGGGAGCGCAATCGGCATTGGGCAGGTATGGCTTAATATCGTAAATTGGAGTTTTATCGACCATATCGACGCCTAAAACATGGAGAATGTGTCCGTATTTATCGTTTTTTTCGATTTTATCGAGCTTGACAAGAGAGAGTCCTAGTCCATTTGGTCTAAATGGCGAGCGTGTGGCAAAAACGCCCATTCTTGTGTTTCCGCCCAGCTTAGGAGGGCGAACCGTTGCGTTATATTTTGCGCCCTCGTTTTCCGAAAAGCCCCACACAATCCAAAGGTGCGAAAAGTGCTCTAAGCCCCTTAATGTGTCGGGATTTCGATATTTTGGCTCAAAAATTATAGTGCCCTCTAGCCTCGCGACGGTTTGGCTCTGTCTTGGTATTCCAAATTTGGTTTTAAAATCGGTACGCACTATCGCGATTTTCTCTATTTCCATTTTTCTTCTCTCTTTTTTGATTTTGCCGTTTTGCTTTACTCTTATATGCTATCATTTATTTTGAAAAAAGTCAAGTTTTAACTTGAAGTTATTTCGTTTTTGGTGTAAAATGGTATTGTATAATTTTTTGTGAGGTTTATTCTATGAAAAATAAGATTTTAGTTGTTAGCTCTGCTAATATGGATATGGTGCTTGACATTGACAGAGTACCAAATGCAGGTCAAACTGTAATTGACATGGGCTCTTACACCTATGTTCCCGGTGGCAAGGGTGCAAATTCAGCGCTTGCGTTTGCCCGTCTTGGTGGCAATTGCACCTTTTTAACAAGGGTTGGATCTGACGCAAATGGTGAGGCGCTCGTTTCTCTTTATGAGCGCGAGGGCATCAACACCTCTTATATTAAGAAAGACGAGAGTGCGCCCACGGGGCTCGCGACAATTTTCGTTGAAAAAAGCGGTCAAAATCGCATAATTGTTTTTGCCGGCGCTAACCAAAAAATCGACACAGGGTCGATTGATTGCGCCATGGACAGCGATATTGACGCACTATATATGCAATTTGAAATTAACTATGACGCAATTCTCTATTCTGCCAAAAAAGCGAGCGAAAAGGGTGTGCCGATTTTCATTGATGCAGGTGCTATCAAGCGTGATTTTCCGTTTGAGGCTCTGCCCGAGCTTGAAATTTTCTCTCCAAACGAAAGCGAGGCATACGAGATTACAGGCATTATGCCGGATAGCGATAAGAGGTGTCTTGATGTTGCTCTTGCGCTTTCCAAGCTTGTTTGTGCAAAGTACATTGTCATAAAGCTAGGTGGGCGTGGCGCTTATGTTTTTGATGGTGCTAACGGTAAATTCATGCCAACCTATGATATTGAGGTTGTCGATACAACCGCCGCGGGTGATGCCTTTACCGCAGGACTAACTCTTGAATATCTACGCTGTGGCGACATTTACAGAGCCTGTGAATTTGCGAACGCAACAGGCACTCTTACGGTATCAAGGAAGGGTGCATCAAGCTCTATACCAAGTGAGACTGAGGTTGAGGCTTTTTTAAAAAGCGTTAAATAGTCAAAAGAAACCAAGCTATTAAATCAAAACGAGCCGAAATCGGCTCGTTTTATGTTTTGAGATTAAAATATATCTTTGATTGATATACCCGCAGGGCTCATTGCCCATAGGATAGCATTGCGTCAATTGAGCGCTTTGCGCCCTCGTAGGTTTCGCTATCCAGGGATATTTCCTCTCCGCCCTCGCCCGTGAGTGCGTTATACACATTAACAAGCGTTGTTAGGCGCATATCGTGACATACGCAAATCTTTGAAAGCTCAAAAAATCGCTTGTCGGGATATTCGTATTGAAGGTGGGACACGATGCTATTATCCGTGCCTATTATAAATTCCTTTTTATCGCTTTTGGAAACGAAGTCCATAATTGCAGTTGTGCTACCGGCAAAATCGGCGTGTTTTGTAACATCGGCAATACATTCGGGGTGAACGAGGAGCATAGCCTCGGGGTGCTGTTCCCTTGCGTGAAGCACATCACGCTCCGTAATTCTTGTATGAATTGGGCAACCGCCATCAATAAATATAAAGTTCTTTTCGGGTACTCTTTCGGCAATCCAGCCACCGAGGTTACAGTCGGGGATAAAAATTATATTCTTTTGAGGGAGCGCCTTAACAATTTTATAGGCCGATGCCGAGGTTACACAAACATCGCATAGTGCCTTTAATTTTGATGTTGTATTTATGTATGCGACAACTGCGTGATCGGGGTATTTCGCCTTTAAAGCCCTTAGCTCATCAAGCTCAAGCTGTTCTGCCATAGGGCAGGTAGCCTCGGGGTGCGACAAAATCACTCTTTTTTGAGGAGATAGGATTTTTGCAGTTTCCGCCATAAAGCGCACGCCACACATAAGTATATTTTGCTGAGGCGCGCTTTGTGCCCTTTGACTAAGTCCAAAGGAGTCGCCAACAAAATCGGCAATTTCAATTATATCGTGAGTTTGATATGCGTGAGCAAGTATGCAAACATCATTTTCTCTTTTTAGGCGCAGAATTTCCTCCTGCAATTGCTTAGTTGTGAGCATTTTCGCCCTCCAAATCAAAAAATTTACACTATTTTACTATATATTTCCTCTCGTGTCAATACATAAAAGGAAAAAAGTTGTCATTTATTTTTACATATGTCTTGACACATTCACTCTTATGTGCTAAAATGTTACAGGTCAAGGGATTTCTTGACTTGACAATCTTCACAATATTTTTCTTTTTAGATTAAAAGAGGCTTTTATGAAAACAGATGTTTTAATTGTCGGTAGTGGCTGTGCAGGGCTTTATTGCGCCTTAAAGCTACCACGCGACAAAAAAATCACAATCATTACAAAGGGTGCTCTTCGCGATTGCGATTCATATCTTGCACAGGGTGGAATTTGTGTGCTTCGCGACGAGGGTGACTACGATGCGTTCTTTGAGGACACGATGCGTGCAGGTCATTATGAGAACGATACGACAAGCGTTGAGCTAATGATAAAAAATTCGAGGGCGGTAATTGACGACCTAATCTCTTACGGGGTTGAATTTGCCCGTGAGGAAGATGGCTCACTTGCCTATACAAGAGAGGGTGCGCACTCAAATCACAGAATTTTATATTATCAGGATATAACCGGCAAGGCGATAACCGAGGGTCTTATTTGCGCTGTCAGCAAGCTTGATAATGTGACCATTTTGGAGTATGTAACGCTTCTTGACATTATCGAGCGTGACGGCGAATGCTTTGGTGGCGTTATAAGGCGTAAAAATGGCACGCTTGACATAATCGAGAGCGATTTTACTGTGCTTGCGACAGGTGGAATTGGCGGTCTGTTTGCACACTCAACTAACTTTCCACACCTAACAGGTGATGCTCTTGCGATTGCGTTAAAGCACAAAATTAGATTAAAGGATATAAACTACATACAAATTCACCCGACCACGCTTTATGTTGAGGGTCAAAGTGGGCGTAGCTTTTTGATTTCAGAGAGCGTGCGTGGCGAGGGTGCGCTTTTATATAATAAAAATATGGAGCGCTTCACAAACGAGCTTCTTCCTCGTGACAAGCTGACAGAGGCAATTTTTCACCAAATGGCGCTTGATGGCACGGAGTTTGTTTGGGAGGATTTACGCACTATTCCAAGGGACGAGCTTCTGTCGCACTTTCCTAACATTATTGAGGCGTGCAGGCGCGCAGGCTATGACCCGTTGAACGAGTGTATTCCCGTTGTTCCCGCTCAGCACTATTTTATGGGTGGAATTTGGGTTGACCACAACAGTAAAAGCTCAATGGAGCGCTTATGGGCGATTGGCGAAACCGCTTGTAACGGTGTTCACGGAAAAAACCGTCTTGCGAGCAATTCTCTGCTTGAAAGCCTTGTGTTTGCTTCTCTTGCGTCAAATGACATTAGGACAAGCAAAATGGGCGAGGGTGTGTTTGATTTTGGTTCTATTTGTCTTGACTTATACGAGGACGAGACGATTGAGGCTGAATACAAAAAAATCGTGCTTGACGAAATCGAGCGTGTAAATAATATTAACAAATAAGGAGATTTTGATATGTTTGATGAGGTTACTTTAAGATTACAGGTTGATCCACTTATTTTGAGTGCGCTAAGAGAGGATATTACAAGTGACGATGTTTCGACTAACAGCGTTATGCCTGTTGCGACTCGTGGTGAGGTGGACTTGATTTGCAAGGAGGACGGAATTCTTTGCGGTATGCAGATATTTATGAGAGTTTTCACCCTGCTTGACGAGAAAACCGAGTTCGAGGTTTTTGCAAACGATGGCGATAAAATCACGAAGGGACAGCTACTTGCGCGTGTGCGTGGCGACATTCGTGTGCTACTTAGCGGTGAGAGAACTGCGCTTAATTATATGCAAAGAATGAGTGGAATTGCGACCTATACTCGCTCCGTTGCCGACCTTCTTGTTGGTACTAAGACAAAGCTTCTTGACACAAGAAAAACCAGTCCCAACAATCGTATTTTTGAAAAATATTCCGTTCGTGTTGGTGGTGGCACAAATCACCGCTACAACCTAAGCGACGGTGTTCTATTAAAGGATAATCACATAGGCGCAGCGGGCTCGGTTGCCAAGGCTATTCTTATGGCGAAGGAGTACGCTCCGTTTGTGCGCAAGATTGAGGTTGAGGTTGAAAGCTACGAGATGGTGGTTGAGGCAATCGAGGCAGGCGCTGACATTATCATGCTTGACAATATGAGCCACGAGGAGATGAAGCGCTCAATTGAGTTTATCAATGGCAGAGCCGAGATTGAGGTGTCCGGAAATGTTACAAGAGAAAACATTGCGCGTCTTTGCGACCTTGGCGTTGACTTTATTTCAAGTGGTGCGCTAACTCACTCTGCACCTATTCTTGACCTTTCGCTTAAAAATCTTCACGCAATATGAGGTGACATATGACAGGTGACCAAAGAAGAGCTAAAATTCTCTCATATCTTGAGGGGGCGCAGGGGCAAATCTCTGCTAGCGCTCTTGCAAGGGAGTTTTCGGTTAGTCGTCAGGTTATAGTCGGGGATGTGGCTATTTTAAGGGCACAGGGACACAATATTGTGGCACTTGCAAGAGGCTATGTCCTTGAAAAAAGCTCTCTTTTTGAAAGAGTTTTCAAGGTGTATCACTCTGACGAGGATACCGAGAAGGAGCTAAATATTTTTGTTGATGCCGGTGGCGTTTGCGTTGATGTATTTATTTATCACAGAAGCTATGGCGAGGTGCATGCGCCAATGAATTTAAAGTCACGCTTTGATGTGGCGAATTTCCTTACAGATATTGCGTCGGGAAAATCAAGCCTGCTCAAAAATGTGACCTCGGGCTATCACTATCACACAATTCAAGCCGAAAGCGCAGAAATTCTCGATATAATCGAGGCGAATTTAAAGGAAAATGGTTTTCTTGCTCCGTTACAGGACTATGAGCCTAAAAAGCTAAGAAAATAAAGAAAATCCTCTTGCATTGCAAGAGGATTTTTGTTTTAGAGTCATGATTATTGCTTGAAAAATCAAGCAACAAATTTTTAAAAAATAAATTTTTTAATATACGCGTATTGCAAAGAGGGAAAATTTGTGATAGAATAATGATAACTATGGATTTTAATATCTTAAAACACGGCTATGCCGGAACATAAAGCGAGAGATAAAATGATTTTAGAAAATATTAAATCGGTGAAGGATTTGAAGGCGTTGCCTCTTGAGCGCTTGCCTGAGCTTGCGCGCGAAATGCGCGAGGCTCTAATTAAAAGGCTCAGCGTTCATGGTGGACATTTCGGCTCAAACCTTGGCATTGTAGAGGCTACTATTGCTCTGCACTATGTTTTTAACTCACCAAGTGATAAAATTATATTTGATGTTTCTCATCAAAGCTATTGTCATAAGATGCTCACAGGAAGGGCCGATGCCTTTTTGTATGAGGAGCAATATGATTCCATATCTGGTTATAGTGCGCCATATGAGAGTGAGCATGATGTGTTCACAATGGGTCACACCTCTACCTCGGTTAGCTTAGCGCTCGGTCTTGCTAAGGCAAGAGATTTAAAGGGCGAGGATTTCAAGGTTATCGCTGTTATTGGTGATGGCTCTCTTAGCGGTGGCGAGGCGCTCGAGGCGTTAAACTACGCAGGAGAATTTAAAGGTCCTCTTATCATTTTGGTCAATGACAATGATATGTCAATTGCTGAAAATCACGGTGGAATGTATCGTGGTCTTAAGGAGCTAAGAGATACTAAGGGCGAGAGCCAAAGCAACATATTTAAGGCGTTTGGGCTTGATTATATGTATGTTGATAACGGAAACGATGTTTTCGCATTAATTGATGCTCTTGAAGGCATCAAGGACACAAAAGCGCCTATCGTTCTTCACATAAGAACACAAAAGGGTAAGGGCTATGCCCCTGCAGAGCTAAAAAAAGAGGCTTGGCACGCGACTACCCCGTTTAATATAGACACAGGTGAGCGTCTTTTCTCGAAAAATGGCGCTGACAGCTATGCTAACATAACTGCGCTTCATTTGCTTGAAAGAATGAAGAACGACCCATCTATCGTTTCTATTACCGCTGCGACACCTACCGTTGCGGGCTTTGACGAGGAAAGGCGTATTTTGGCAGGTGAGCAATTTATTGATGTTGGAATTGCCGAGGAAAATGCGCTTGCTATGGCAAGTGGAATTGCAAGGGCAGGTGGCAAGCCTGTTTGGGCTGTCAACAGTACATTTTTACAGCGCACCTACGACCAAATGTCACATGATGTATGTCTTAACAGATCCCCTGTTACGACACTTGTGTTCAACTCGTCAATCTATGGTCATAGCGATGTTACGCATCTTGGCATTTACGATATTGCGATGCTCTCGGGCATTCCAAATCTTAAATATTTAGCGCCCACATGCTACGACGAATACATTTCCATGCTCGATTGGTCAATTGATCAAGACAAGGAAAGCGTTGCAATCCGAGTTCCTTACGGAAGGGCTCTTCCTTGTGGCAAGCCTGTGCGAAGCGACTATTCTGTTTGCGAATATGAAATCGCTCAAAGGGGCGAGGGTGTGGCTATAATTGCACTCGGCTCATTTTTCGAGCTTGGAAAGCAGGTGTGCGAGGCACTCATGGCAAAGGGGCTTAAGCCTACGCTTATAAATCCACTATTTATCTCGGAGCTTGACAAGGACACGCTTGATTGCCTTATAGGCTCGCACCGTCTTGTTGTAACTCTCGAGGACGGAATTCTCGCCGGTGGCTTTGGCGAAAAAATCGCCTCATATCTTGGTGACAAGGATATTAAGGTTAAAAATTATGGCTTTAAAAAGGAATTTCCTTACACCTACACCCTTGATGGCATTTTAGAGGAAAATCGCTTGACCACCTCTCAAATTGTCGATGACATACAAAATATTATTTAACCTTGGCTTTATTGGAGATACTTATGAAAATCTTTTTAAAGGTGCTTCGTGGTCTTTTAATCGTTGCTCCGTTTTTGATAGTTTATTTTACGAAAAGTGAGTTTGCCGATGGTGGCTTCTTCCTTTTCTACATTATTGCCTCGCTTGTTCTTCTTGGTGCGCTTTTGGGCGTTGCGTTTTACGAGGATCAATGGGACGGCGACCCCGGTATGCCCTGTCGCGTGATACGACTTATCGTTCTTATTGCGATGGCAATTTTATCGGCGCTATCGGGCGTTGATGACAACCTTGTGCTTGACGAGTGGTACACCTATATGATGGTTGCGCTTTTGTTTACAATCTTCTTTTACTTTATGTATTTGGGACTTTCGTTTATCTCGTCGGGCGTATTTTTCACAATAACAGGTATTGTTTGTGTTATTTCGCTTATCATTATTCCACTATTCAAGCTAGAGCCTAGCGCTGTTAGAGCTGTTGGTGGTGTTGCTATTGCGTTTGCAATTATTGGCTTCCCACTTATGTGGTGTATTCAAAAGCTATCGGGGCTTGGTGGCTCACGCTCGCGCTCGCGCTCATCGTCATCAGGTGGCAAGCGTGTTGGATATAACGAGATTTATAACGCAGTTCAAGCGTTTAATCGTGATTGTGCAGGTGTATTCAAGGCGAGCATTTCGTCCTCGTCAAGTGGCTCTATTCGCATTACTCTCACCGATGCGCATGGTGGTAATGTATATAGCTCTGATGCATCGACGCTTCGCAGATACATTGAAAGAAAAACGGGCGCTGACCTTGACGACTGTAATGTGTATATAAATTACTAAATAAAAAAGGAAGTGATTTTCACTTCCTTTTTGTTTTAATTAAGCTATTTCCTCTTCCTTTGAGGTAGGTAGTGCTGCTACATAGTTAAGAGTTACGCTCTTGAATGAGCCACCTGTAACAAGTGTTGAGTCAACTGCCTCTCCGCTTTCTGCTTGAATGAAGGTTACATTGTCGCCCTCGATTACATATGCGCAAATGATTAGCTTGAGAGAGTTATTTGTGGTTGCGCCAAATTCGATTGAGCAATTGAAATTGCTATACTCATTATTGATTTCAACCTGAAGAGCCTTAGTGGTATTTACCTTCTTATCTGCGTCAAAGAAGCTCTTACCATCAAACTTTTCTGCGTTTGCAATTACGATACCATAAGTGATATCTCCATTTATGTCCTCGTAATCCTTAAGAGCGTCTAGATTTACAGAATAACCACCATTGATAGCTGTACCACTTGGGCTAATTGAATATCCGTTTGCGATAAATATTGGCAATGCGATTTCTTCGGTCTTTACAGAGCAGCCCTCGTTTTTACAGCCCTCGCAAAGAAGTCCGTTTTGAGTAAATCCGTTTTCGTAGGTTAGTGTTGTGGCGTTGTTATGTCCACCGCTTGCACTTTGTGTAAGTCCGCAACCGTTTTTGCAGGAGTCGCCTGTTGTGCAATCTGTATCAATGTCGTGAATTCCCTTGTGGAATGCGTCACAGGAATTGTAATTATAGATTACATAGTCAGCGTCTGAATATGCGCTTGGATCAAGGGCGATAGCCTCTAGATAATCCTCATAGGAAACGGTGGTTGCTTTTAGGAAGTTATCATTACCATCAGTATATGCTGTTGTGCCCTCGCCTCTAAAGTTTTCTCTTGCTATATTAAACTGTTCAAGCGTTCCGCAGTAGAAAAACTTAACATTCCCTCCACCGTTAAAGGCATAAGAAACTCTATATGCGGTTTCGGGCTTTGTTGCATAGAAGGTAACGGGGAGATAATATTCCTTTATGGTTGCAGAGTTGTATGTAAAGGACTGGTGGTCGTTTCTTATGCTTCCGTTTGAGTTAAGATTTACAAAGTGTGTAAATGTTTCGGGAAGTCTGACAATTTCAAGACCGATCGTGTAACTAAGTGCGTTGTTGTTAATGGTTACCATTGATGCGGGAAGCTGAATTTCCTTAAGCTTTGCTCCCTTAAATGCGCCATTTTGAATTTCCTTAAGCTTAGAGCCCTCATCAAAGGTAAGCTGGTCAAGAGATTCGCATTTAAAGAACGCTCTACCATTGCCATCACTTTGTGAAAGGATTTTCTCAACTGATGCAGGGATATTTACCTTTCTTAGCGATTTGCAGTTGTGGAATGATAGGTGGCTAAGCTCAGTAAAGGTAGAATTTTTATCAAATTCAACCTCCAAAGCCTTTGTTGCTTGAACAAGACGAGTTGTGTCGGTCAATGTATTTGGGCAACGAAGGAACAAAATCTCAAGCTTGTCGGGAGTGTAGTCAACACCAGCCTGGAAGTTTACAGCGCTATAGTTTGAAAATGCGGTAATACCCATATCGTTTGGCATATTCATACTAACTACATTTTCCTTGGTAGGAACAGGATAGCCCTCCACCTTGAAATCGGCTTCCTTAATAAACCTAAAATATCCGCCACCGTGATTGGTATATGCGGGGTCGGTGGAAACGAAGCTTTTTACCGTCTTTACATTGTTGGTTGTATCGGTTGCGATAACATACCATGTAAGTGGGTTATTATCCTCATCCCACATTGGGAATTTACCCTCGTACTCTGTTACAATCTTTGTTGAATCATCAATTGTCAGAGTCAGGTAAACTGTGCCTGCCTCATCCTTATAGGTCCATTCAGCTGCGCTTGCGCTTATTGCGAAAAGTGCAACGATAGCAACTATAAGAATTGTGAAAACAAATAATCTTTTTTTCATATTCTTCTCCTTGTGAAATAGAGCCCTCGCGGGCATAAAATATTTATATATTATATAATATCATATCTAAACAAGTTTGTCAATTCGCACAATAAACAAATCCCCCCCCCCCGATTTTTGTGCATTTTGCATAAAAATAGACAAACAGAAAAAGGAAGTGAGATTTCACTTCCTTTTTGTTTTAATTAAGCTTTATCATATACTATATATATTTGTCAATATACATAATAAACAAATCCTGCCTTGATTTTTGTATGTTTTTACCAAGCCGAAATGCAAAAGGCCTTGCAATTGCAAAGCCTTTTTGATAATTATTCGTGCTTATGCGCCTTAATAAAGCCAAGTGCCTTTGAGATTTCCATAAGAACGGTTGGGACAAAAATCAGTCCTATACCGATAAGGTACTTTTGCCATGGAAGGTATGCAAGTCCAAATGCGCCTTGAATTCCGGGGACAAAGAGCACAACTGCCATTAGGACAATGGAGATAAGCGCTGCTTTATTTAGGGTTGAGTTGCCAAACGGACCGGTTTTGAACATTGAATGCTCGCTTCTCATATTGAATGCTTGGAGCACCTGTGACAGAGCGAGAACCATGAATGCAAGTGTTCTACCCTGAGTGAGAAGAGCCTCGTTTGTGGGGTCGATTGAGAAGCTACCATAGCCGATGAAGAATGCGCCGAGAGCCAACAGACCAAACATAACGCCTTGAAGGGCTATGCGGAGTCCGTAGCCGTGTGCGAAGAGTCCCTCGGTTTTTGGTCTTGGCGGGTGAGTCATTATATCCTTTTCAACAGGCTCCATTCCAAGCGCGATTGCGGGAAGTGAGTCGGTGATAAGGTTGATCCACAAAAGCTGCATTGAAAGGAATGGGGATACATGGCAAAGCATCATTGCAAGGAATACCGTGATTACCTCGCCTATGTTTGTACCAAGTAGGAAGCCAACAACCTTTTTAATGTTAGCGTAAATTCCTCTACCCTCTTTTACTGCCTCAACTATTGTTGCAAAGTTATCGTCAGCGAGGGTCATATCTGCTGCGCCCTTCGCTACATCTGTTCCTGTAATACCCATAGCGCAACCGATATCTGCGGCTTTAAGCGCAGGTGCGTCATTTACGCCATCTCCTGTCATAGATACGATTTGACCTCTCTTTTGCCAAGCCTTAACTATGCGGATTTTATTTTCGGGAGATACACGAGCGTAAACGGAGATTTCCTCAACGCACGCGTCTAGCTCCTCGTCGGTCATTGCATCAAGCTCTGTTCCTGTAATTGCGCGATGTCCTGCTTGAAGAATACCTATTTGACGAGCGATAGCAGATGCTGTTACAACATGGTCGCCTGTGATCATAATCGGGCGAATACCGGCTGAAATACAAACCTTTACAGCCTCTGCTGCCTCTGGTCTTGGTGGGTCAATCATGCCGACAAGTCCCATAAGCGTCAGGTCGTTTTCGAGCGTTTCGCTTGTGATTTCGTCGGGGAGTGTGTCGATAATCTTATATCCAATTGCGAGCACACGGATTGCTCCGCTACTCATTTCGTCATTCACTCTGCGAGCCTCGTCGATATTGCCCGAGGTGCAACGACTAGCCATCATATCGAATGCGCCCTTTACGATTACAACGAGCTTACCGTCAATCTTATTTACGCTTGTCATAAGCTTTCTGTCGGAATCGAATGGGAGCGAGGCTACTCTTTCATATTTTGCCTTTAGCTCGTCTTGGGCTAAGCCATTACGATGTGCTGCGAAAATAATCGAGGTTTCGGTTGGGTCACCGATATGGATTGCCTTGTCACCCTCAAAGGTAACTGTGCCATCACAGCAAAGCGTACCATAGGTGAGTAGCTCTCTTATATCGTCGCTGTTTGCGTCGCTGATCTCCTCGCTTACTCCCGTCTTATCAAGATAAGCGCGAACGAGCGTCATACGGTTTTGTGTTAATGTTCCTGTTTTATCGGAGCAGATAATTGATGCTCCGCCAAGGGTTTCAACCGCCGGCAAGCGACGAATGATTGCATTTCTCTTTGCGAGTCTTTGCACGCCGATTGACAAAACTATCGTTACAATAGCGGGTAGTCCCTCGGGAATTGCAGATACTGCAAGTGAGATTGCGGTCATAAACAAGTCCATAATTTCAAGCTTGTTTATAAGACCGACAACAAAGATAATTGCACACACGCCAATAGCGAGGAAGCCAAGGTATTTGCCTAGCTGTGCGAGCTTTCTTTGGAGTGGTGTTTGACCATCGCCCTCTCCTTGAAGAAGAGATGCGATTTTTCCCATTTCGGTGTCCATTCCCGTAGCGGTTACAACTGCAGTTGCTGTACCATAGGTAATTGAACAGCCGGAATAAACCATATTTGTTCTATCGCCGATTGGCGCTTTTTCGTCAACAATTTCAAGTGCGTTCTTTTCGCTTGGCACGCTCTCACCTGTAAGGGCGCTCTCCTCGCTTTTTAGATTTACGCTATAAATGAGTCTTGCGTCGGCGGGAACGAAATCTCCTGCCTCAAGACGAATGATATCGCCCACAACAAGCTCGCTTGACTCGATAATTTCCTCTTTGCCATCACGGATAACTCTGGATTTCGGCGCGGACATATTTTGGAGCGCCTCGAGCGCCTTCTCCGCCTTGCTTTCCTGAATTACGCCCATTACGGCATTAATTACAACTATAAGCAAAATAAGTATTGGCTCAAAAAACTCTCCGTCGGGCTCAATGCATGCCATAACAAAGGAAATGACAGCCGCAACGAGAAGAATTATTATCATTACATCCTTAAATTGCTCAAAAAATCTTGTTAAATTACTTTTTGGCTTTTTTCTTGCAAGCTCATTTTTTCCATTTTTTTCAAGTCTTTCTCTTGCCTCGCTTGCACTAAGACCTGTTTCGATGTTGGTGTTTAACTCGCCTATGACATCCTCGCAGGATTTTGCGTGAAAATTCATTTTCGATATTCAACCTCCTAAAAATTACAGCACCGTTTGGCGCTGTAAAATATATTAGCATAATTTTGTTTATATGTCAACAATTTATTATAAAAAGTTATTTAGACAATATTCGCATTTTGTCCTATGCCTCAATTATACCGGAGCTTGACGAGCCTAGCTCCTCAGAGCCGAAAATACGCTTGATGTTAAATGCGCCTATTCCGCTTTGTCCCTTTTGCGCAACAACGACAACCTCGTATTCGCCATCGTTTGCGCTCATTTTATATGTCACCTTTAAGGTTGTAGCTCCGCCGAGGTTGGAGTTTGTGTACCAGCCCGTCTGCTTCAGCTCGTATTCGGTAACTCCGCTAATATAGCCTCTTATCGCTCCATAGGCGTCCTTTAGCTCCTGCTCGCTAATGTAATTTGACACGAGCTGATATGCGCTGTCGAAATCGTCAGCAATAAGCGCATCAATGAATGCTTCCGTGTCGCTCTTCACAGCGCTATAATCGGCAGGGCCTGCACAGGATAGCATTGAAAGGGTTAAAATGGCAATTAAAGCCACAAGTATGAGGTTTTTTATTTTCATATTATCTCTCCATTATTATTTCATAATCAAAAAATTGCTCTTGGAAATGCACCGCACGCTCGATTTGCTCCTTTGTAAACGGCTCGTTTGCGACAACTAATTTGTCCTCGATATCGTTTTTGCGGTGAATTATCGCGATCACCTTGCCCTCAAAGGTGTCGATTGGCGCTTCAACGCCCAAAACATAAGCGTCTTGGAACTCTCCGTCGGGGGCTAAAAGTCCGTCTATGTATCCGTAATTTACAGGATATGTATAATCGTGCTCGGGGTGTTTTGTACCGAGCCTTCTGTCAATTGTGACTGTAACGATTTTTCCCAGCATTACATATCGCCTCGTTCTCTTTTTTCCTGCTCGTCGCGTTCTTGATTTTCGGCATCGAGGCGAGCCTTGATTTTTTTGCCATAGGCAATTCTAAAGAACAGAACTCCCACTATAACAAAAGTGCACAGTATTAAGGCGGGGACTATTATTCTTATTTTGTCGTCAAAAAAGAACAAAAATGGAACAAAAAGCGGTATTGCTCCAAAGGAGATTGCTTCCAGCACTCCCCCGAGCCTTGACATTTCCTCGTCATTTAAGCTACCTGTATTACCTGCGTTAGCCGGCATTTCTCCTTTTTTGACTATATTGAATTGCCACGAAAAGAAGCCCATAACTATCATAAATATAACATTTGTGCCCGACAGCTCGCTTATTCTTATATGCTCCCTAAAAACGATTATTGCCACCACATTTAGCGCTAATGCTATTATCATATAAATCAGCTTTTTCATTTTAATCTCCTTACAAAACCAAAAATGTAATTATTGCTCTTCCGCCAAGCCACAAAGCAACTGCTAAAATCAGCTGTAAAAGCCAATAGATCTTACTTTTGTTTGTTATGAAATTATATACCTGATAATTTTTATTTATCGGTCTTAGTCCTGCGATAACACAGCATGGAAGTCCTGCGATTATCCAAAGCGCCGGAAATTCCATGGGTATGAGCGAAAGGACAAAATATATAAAATAGAATGGCAAATTTGTCAAAATTGCGTGCAAAAGTGGCTTATCGCCTTTTGTTATAGGATAATCGGGGTTTAGCATTACCTTCTCCTTTAACGCCTCAAGACGCCTTGCACTTTTTATCGACACAAGCATAGTTAAAATATAGCCTACAACAATTCCAAAAAAGATTATGGCTACAACAGCTCCCGAGCCAATAACGCCTGCAAACATCATAAGCGCATAAAGTCCCAGTAGCACATAGATTATGATTTTAAAAATATTTTTCTTCATTTTGGTTTCCTGTATTTAGTATCGTATAAATATTTTATCATATTATAAGATATATGTCAACAAATATGGTGGGCTTTTTGGACAAACGAGGGCATTTGTCCAAATTTTACTTGTTGCATATAATGTAATTCAGAGGCAAAAAGAGGCTATTTTCCCTTTTGGCAAGGGCTATTTTTGAGGGTTTGAAAAAAATTTTAAAAAATTTTAAAAAAGGTGTTGACAAACTAAATTTACTGTGCTATAATCATATCCGTCGCAAGTGCGAAGCCATGGAAGCATAGCTCAGTTGGGAGAGCATCTGCCTTACAAGCAGAGGGTCATAGGTTCGAGCCCTATTGTTTCCACCACAAAGCGGATACATTGTATCCGCTTTAATATACGGCCTGGTAGTTCAGTTGGTTAGAACGCTAGCCTGTCACGCTAGAGGTCAAGGGTTCGAGTCCCTTTCAGGTCGCCAATTTAAAAGCCTC
>JAFQUJ010000017.1 GCA_017408585.1 Clostridia bacterium
ACCACCGCACTCGTCGCAAAAATCAAGCACAAAAGCAGTAAAAACGAAAAAATATGTATAAACTTATGTTTTATCCTCACCATAGTTTTCCTCCACGTCTGATAAATCTATACCGTTTTCCTTGCACCAAATTATGAGCTTGCCGATGGCTCTCGCCTGTGGCTTGCGATTTTCACGCTCCCAACGGCTGACGGTTGAATAGGAAACGCCCACCGCATCGGCAAATTCCTGTTGGTTTAGTAGCCTCTCGGCTCTTATGTATCTTACCTTCTGTGACAGAGTCATGCGTTTTCCTCCATATTCATTCTTAATATGTCATATTATATCACAAAATCGCCGTTTCGTCAATAATTCTTGACGAATTTACGCGCGTCTTTTATTAAAAAAGCATCGGATTTTTCACCGATGCCTGACTCGTTATTCGGTTGTATCCGATTGCACCTCCTGTTAGCACAACAACATACCACATAAGAGAGAGAAAGTCCAGAGTTTTTTGAAAATTATTTTATAATGTTGAGGGCAAATAATATTGCTTTAATCTTTTCTAAACTTTCCTCGTCAAGTTTGATTTCTTTATCCATTGAAAGTTCCAAAAAGTGCTTTGCGGTCAAGGTCTTTTGTCCACAATCGAACTTTACTTTATCATCAGAACTGAATATATCTTCTATCACCATAGGCGATGATATCATAGATGTGAGATCAAACTCTTTTGTTGCGACATTAAATACTTCTTTACCGCTTTCAAGACCAATGCAAGTTAGCCTTTCATATTCTCGATATGCAGCTTCGTCGAAATCGGTTAAGATTTTGAAATCAAATCCCCAACCAAGCAAAATGCTAGCTATTTGGTTAATATTACTTACACCAATAGATGGGATTATGTAGGGCTGTTTTTGGGGATCAATTCCAAGCAAGTGCATAACGCCTTTTAAGTAATAATAATCCGTTATCCCTTCAACTATAATATTTTGCTTATCGTATGAAGGGCCAATATTATATTTTGCAGAAAATCCAAGTGCTTTGCATAAGGGAGACAATACTTCTTCTTTGCTTGATTCAGGCACTTTTAAATCTGAAACACTGTTAAAAATACTTGTGAAACCATTTTCATTGCAAACCAGACGAATGTTGCTCAAATATGTAGAGTCAATCATAAACGGAGAATGAGTCGTATATAATATCTGATTTTTTGTACCAAAGTCATTGAGCAATTCTACAAGCTTTGCTTGTGCATCAATGTGAAGGTATACACCAGGCTCATCTAACAAAAGAACAACATTTTTGTCTAATAAATTCTGCTCTTTCAATTGTATATATAGATTTAAATACCAACGCAGTCCGTTACTGCGTTCAGTAATATACAATGACCTTCTTGTTGTTGCAATTAACAAGTGAAACCGATTGGTTTCAAAGTTGATCTTAATGTATACTTTTTCTTTTTGATAGAATTGAGAAAATGATTCGGAAAGCAGTTCTAATTTTTGTTCTATTTCTTCTTGATAAAATTGTTTTTCTCCCCCATCGGAAGATGAGCATGCCTTCACAATTGAATTCAAGTCAATGCCGGCACTCTTAAAGAAAGAGTTTATAATGGATTTATTGTTGGCATTTTTATTGATTTCATCTATTGTATAACTCGCCGCGAAATCTTTTTCATCGAATTTGAAAAAAATAGGAAGTATGGCATCTAAATGAAGCACATATTGCTCATATATATCCAATTGAGTCGATGCTTCATTTTTTATCGTTGCATCAATTTGTGCACTTGATAGCAATGAACGAGTTGAACTAATATTCTGCGTTTGTCTACTTATATTAGTATCAAAATCAGAACCAAAGAATGCGGTTAAGTTCTTCTTTGTATCATTGCTTATATTACTTAATCCTTGAATAAATGCACGAAAATATTCCTGTATAGGTTTGATTTTTTCTGCAATAAAATCTGCTAATCCACCTTGTATTTGAGGCAATTTCCCTTCTTCAAAAATGAACACTGATTTTTTGTCAAAATCATGATGAAATCCACTAAGTTCAGCATCAGAAAATTCCACTGTTACCTCAATCAACGGATTTTCGTTATTCATCTTATTTTTGTGTGCGTTTAACTTATTTACAGATCGAAAATTCAATGTGCTCAGGCAATCAAGAAGATTACTTTTTCCGCTTTCGTTCTTACCAATAATCACTGACACACTTTTTTCAGGATATAGGATGTTTTTTTCTTCCCCAATAGACTTGTAATTATTTATTGCTATTTTAATAATTCTCATTATAGTGCCTCACTTTTAGTTAAGAAAAGATTCGACTATTTTTGTTTTTTCGCCTTTTAAGGCTATTAGCAACTTTTCAAGTTCGGATATTTTTGCTTCCAATTCAATCACTTGTTCCATAGCTTTCTTTTGTACATCATAATCTGGAACACTGAACGAGATACCTTCTACTCTATCAATTGATGCACGATAGGAACGAGAAAAGTTCATCTTCTTTCCTTCCGTTTCAAGAATTCTCGCCATATAACGAGGGTGTACCTTGTCTGTCAAAACTCTCAACACACCGCAATGGTCGGTAGGATAAAATTGATTTTCCTTTGGATAGAAGTTTACCATCCAATCTCCATCAATTCCCCACAAAACAGAATCCGTAGAAAAGTCTTTTATGAGAAGTTTGTTCACATATCCAAAAGGTTCAAATACATTAGCACTGAACACAGGAATGGTGCCATCTGCAACCAACTCAGAATTCAGTACACGCTTACCAATAGATACAGAAAAGCTCTTCTTATCCGATAGGGTTAATAGGTACCCCCCCCCCCGATTTTTTGGTAATTATTTCCAATTCATCAAAGAGAGTTTCGATTTTGTTGCGATATTCTTCAATGCTCATACGGGTGGAGTTATATTCTTCATCAATTTTAGCACATGCTGCTATGATTTCTTCCTGAACGGGAATGGGCGGGATAGGAATATAAACTTCCTCCTTGAGATATGTACTATTTAAGCTTTTTCCAAATGCTTTGTCACCAACATTCTCAAGATCAATCAATCTACTACTAAAGAGGACAAACAAATATGCATCCAGCAATTCCTCACGGTCCAGAGGAATAAGACCAGCTATTGCTTCATTAGTATACAAATCAGTTCCTGCAATAGCAGTTTTTCCAATACTTAACTTGAAACTAAGAAGTGTAGTTCCCGCAGGGATGAGTTTAACATTGGAATTTTTAACTGCTTCATCGGTGATTTTTTCTTTTGTGTCAGTTATAATTTGTCCTTGCATTTCCGCTATAGAAACCCACAAATTCGTACCCATAAAATACTCGTAGTTTTCTCTTGATGGAGTGCCTCCAATAAGTACTTGGCACTTTGTTCCCAATTTGTGCAGAGGATATTTACTCTGCAAATACTTTTTTGCCTTTACACTTGTCCTTATAGATTTGTTAAAAGCAACTCGAGAAAAATCAAGCATTCCAGAAGTAGTTACAATACCAGCATAGCGCTGATTATCTTCTGTCAAAACTAATCCTTCATCTACAAAAGATTTTCTAATAGCATATGCCAGAGTGCCAGTAGCGCGGCGATCTTCATCCACATACATTTTTCCGCCACGTTTGATAATTTTAATGCCTTCGTTTCCATTCCGCCTGCTCCATTTATAACCGAGAAATTCTTTTTGTTGTTTATCTTCATTTGGAGCAGATATAATGATTGTTTTTTGAGTATAAGTTAAAGCGAAAAAGAACAGTTTTTCAAATTCAATATTCTTCGCATATTGATAAAACCTTATTGCGAGTTGTTTTGCTTTTTCATCATCTGTAAGATTTTTAAATGCTTTTGTTCCCTTATACTTTATGGTGCTACTGTCAGATTCAAAGACCTCCAAATACATTTTGAAATATTCAATCTCGACGATATCATCGAAAGTCAATGATTGCTTTGTAAATGCCGTATACAATTCTTCGCTGACATCGATTTTTGAAACATAGTTTTCGAATATTTCTTTGTCCTGCCAATCTTCTAATTCTGCACCAGAAAGAATAGCTGTAACGCTATCGTGAATCATGTCTTTATGCTTGGGCGGTTCATTGTATTTTTCAAGGAATAAAACCACCGTATTGGTTCCCGTTTCGCCAAATGTTAAGCTACCAAATTGCACAATTGCGCGAATCAAGAAATTTTTCAATATATGTTCTCTTGCCCCGGTATAACTCGCAGAATCATTGCTCAATATACTTGATGGCAAAACAACGGCGGCAATACCTTTTGGCTTCAAAAGCTGCGCAATTCTTTCAACAAACAGCGTTTCAATTTCGCTTCCGTTATCACCGATTCTTTCAAGCAACTCAAAAGAGTTGTTTTTTATTTTTAAATGTTGCTTGAAATCCTTAACAGCGTAGGGAGGGTTAGCAACAAGTATATCAAAAGTTCCGTTTTCGATTTGTCTTTCGGGCAGATTTTCAAGGCCGTCACCGAAAACGATATTGCCTTCTCCCGCACCATTCATATAAAGCGAGATTTTTGCAACACGCGCAAGACGATAGTCCTTTTCAATGCCGAAAATATGATCTCTGACCCAAGCATTATCCCCATCAGATTCTACAAACGCATTGATCGCTTCTACCGCTTCGGTCAAAAAATGTCCTGCACCGCAAGCATAGTCAATAATCTTGGGATAGATGGTGCCTTTTTCGGAGTGGGTAATCTGCTCAATGGGCAAACAATCCCAAATAAATCTCGTGATAGGCATGGGCGTAAAGAACTGACCTTCATTTTGCTTGAAACCCTTGTTTAACAATTGCTCAAACAAATCACCAAGGAATTGATGCTTGGAAGGATAAACTATTCTATACTTTTCAAACAGTTGAACGACCTCAACCAAAATTTTGCCGTTTTGGTAGAACAGTTCTTCGTTGTGAACGTCTTTGAAGGAAAAATCGTTGTTGGAGAAGAATTTCAAAATTCGAATTTTGTCTTTCAGATCTTCAATTGCTTTTTTACGCTGATGTCCTGTATAATTGCTAAATAGCCATTCTGGATAGTCGGCAGACACATAGAAAATTTCTTCATGCATGAAGGTTTCCATGCCTTCCTTGTGCAAACGCTGTAATCGGTCTTGCAAGGTTTCGTATGTATCTGTGCCTTGCTTGTATTGGAATTCCACCTCATCGGTATCGGATTTTTGAATTTCGTCCACCAACTTGCAAATAAAGAGTGCAACAAGGCGGTTGAACGCATTTTCCTTGTCACTAACATTATTGTGGCGAAGAATTTCTTCAAACTTATTTACAATCTTGTCGTCGGGTGTGAAATCGCGCAAATCTTTTTTGAGCAAGGGTTTTATGCCAACTTTATAAGCAGTACTGTCAGACGAAAAAACAAGATCGTCATACCATGTACTTGCATAAGTATCTAGCCAAACAAGGTGTTTTTCTTCTGCAGTAAACGCAGAGGTGTAGAGCTTAATTGTGCTATCCTTTTTAGCACCAATCACAATATTAGGGTCGTCAGTGCAATTAATTGTAGGCGCTTTATAAGTGATAACTTCGCCATCAATGCCTGACGCATACAAAACAAGCCATTTAGTAGCTCTTTCTTGTTGCCAGTATGAGAACAGCTGACCACCGTCCATAAAAGTATCTTTATATGCCTTATCAAATTCTCTTCCGATGGTTTTACATTCTACAATAAATAGCATTGATCCGTCAGGCGCAGAAACACATATATCTGCACGACCACTTTTCGCGTCGTGTCCCAAATGCCATTCTTTTTCAAGCTCTATGTGTTCAGGACGATAACCTTTTTCAAGCAAACGATTTACACATTCAAACACAACGAAATTTTCTGGTTGTTCGAAATCATCATTACGCTCACGACCTTTTATTTCTACAGGATATATAAGTTTTTCGGTCGCAAAATCAACGCTCAAGGAACAATTAAAAGCAGTGAACTTCTTTTCGAAAATATCACCATTTTCTGCAAATCCCAATACTCGCAACACATTTTTAAAATTGGTTTTCGTTATAATAGCCATTTTAGTTTTCCTCCGTTATTTCCATAATGTCGCCGATGTCGCATTCGAGTGTTTTGCAGACCCGGAGCAGGATATCCATTGAGACGGTTTCGTTTTTGCCGAGTTTGGCAAGGGTTGTTGTTGACATATCCGTAGCTATGCGGAGCTCGGTTTTTGTCATGCCCTTATCAATTAGCAATTTCCATAGTTTGTTATAACTTACAGCCATACTTTCAAACCTCTTTTTAATAGCATTTTATATATTATAACATACTAATTTATAAGTTTCAATAAAAAATCCACATTTGTAAACATTTTATTTGATTGTAGTGATTTTTTGACAATTTTCATTTTTGGGCTATTCTTTGTTTACTGCGACAGAAATTTTGAGGGCTGGTGATTGATTTTCGTCAGTCCTCGTGGTTTTGTGACGCTTGGAGGTTTTTCTTTGCATTAAAAAGCCCTATCGGTAATTTCGATAGGGCTTTTTGCTCGTTATAATAGTCTATAAGCGTTTGCGGTCCAGCTATACGCCTTACATTTTAATGAATCGCCTGTTAGCGGGTCATGATTTTCTGAAAATCCTGATTTTTCTATTGCCTTTTTATAGCCCGTTGCGATTTTCTCGCTTATTTCATGCTCGCCCATATTTCTAAGAGCTAAGGTAAAGATAATTTGGTCAGGTCCCCAAGCAGGCCCTCTCCAATAACCGTTTTGCGTATAGAACGGACTATGTATAGATTCGCTTGCGAGTCCGTATGGGCACAAGAAATCGTTTTTGAGCTTGCTTAGTATGTATTCTCTTATATCGCTAGGAAGCTTATCCTCCAAAACAATCATTCTAAGGGGCATTAGGCTTTGAGGTCTATATATTTCCTCGGTCATTCCGTTACGAATAAAAATTTCCCCGTCCCAAAAATGAGTTACGCACTTCTCTAAAAGCTCATTTGATAGCATTTTATATATTCTGGTATCATTACACAAATTAAGCCTTTCTGCCATTTGTGACAAAACCTCACATTGAACAGACAAATACGCAATCAAATCAGGAGATTGGATAATCTCTGTATTATCGAAGCAGGTTGCGTTATCATTGCCCGAATCGTTTCCATGATAATAGCAAGGGGTATTTCCACGATAGTTGAGCCACCAATCTGTATTCTTTTTCATAAAGTAATAAAGCTCGTCTAAAATTTCAATATCCTCGTATTTTTTGTTTCGCTTTACAAGCTGTTTATAAATCCAGCCTTGGATTGGGGGCTTTACAAATGCCCTTTCCATATTTACCGTAGTAACGGTATCGGGTGTTCTGCCATGGTTATCCATAAATCTATAAGGATAAATGAACTGATTATACGAAAGCTCAAAATCCTTGTCAGCCAAATCAAGAGCATTAAAGGTATTATCCCAAGACCAAAGCTTGCACATGCCGGACTTACTCATTACAATTGCATCTCTGTCGTAATTGCCCTCACCGGATATAATGTTGCTCCACAGAATGTATGCACACGCCTTATCATATTCGTTTTGGCACTTCATTTTTGCTTCCCAAGCAAGATATTCACTTTTTTTGCATTCCAAATACTCATTGTATGTTAAATCGGTATAAACGGACTGCTCGCTTGTGCTAAGGCGAAGGGTGAACTCGTATTCTCCGTTTTCGTCCGGTAGAATAGTTATTTTTATGTAATCCTTGTATATTCTTCTTTCACTATCCCTTGTATCAAGAGATATTGTGCCTTTATGAATTTTGAAGGTATGGAATGTATTAGTAAAGCAATCGCAAAGCTTTAGAATGTTCTTTCCCTCATAAATATAGTTTGCATTATACACGCCCTTCATATAAATATAGCTAAAGCAGGGTGAGCTTCCTTTTCCATAGAAGCAAATTCCGTCCTTGCCAAACAAGCACATTTTGTGTATCTTGTCATCTGCTCTCACCTGAAGCTCCCATGGCAAAAAATCTTCGGTTACGGGGCTAGAAAATCCAAGCTCCATAAGTGGAACCATTCCGCCATTATGAAGCGAATGCAAAACCAAGCTTTCATTAACCTTTGCAACAGCAATCAAGGAGTTTCTTGCACTAAAATGAAATTTATCAAAGCTTAACATATTTGTTCTCCAATCTATTTTTATTCTATTTTTATTATAAAATTATTTTATCATATAATCGAGCGAAATTCAATCAAATAATCAAAAATATTTTCTTTGCTTTGCGTATTGTAACAAGGATTTAAAGCACAAAATTTCTCATAGTTATTGAAAAAGGGGGGATTTTGTGCTATAATCACGCGGTGAGGGAGCTTCCTTGTGGCTCAGCTTAGGGGGATTTTTTTATGGCAACTTTTTGGACGACGCTTAGTCAAATTTCGTATTTATTTTTATTGATTGGCGCAGGCTTTATTGTTATGAAGCTTTGCAAGCTACCGAACATGGCGACAAATGTGCTTTCAAAGCTTGTCAGCACGCTTTTTATGCCTGCCTTGATTTTGACTAATTTCATGGAAAACTTCACTGTTGCGCGTCTTAGCTCGGCGTGGCCCTTTGCCCTAGCCGGCGTGATTGTGGTGGGCTTATCAATTACCTTTGCCAAGCTATTTTCTTATATTAGCGCAAAGGACGATTATCGTCGCAAAATTCACACCTATTGTCTTGCGTTTTCCAATTTTGGATTTATGGGAACGGCAGTTGTTTCGACGCTTATGCCCGATTTGTTTATGTCGTATTTAATTCTTTGCACTCCTATGTGGATTGTGAACTATTCTTGGGCTGTTCCTGCGCTTTTGATACCCAGCGACAAGCCTAGAGGCTTCAGCTTTAAAAATCTTTTAAACCCTCTGTTTATCGCCATGATAATTGGTATCATAATCGGCATGACTCGCTTGCCTGTTCCGTCATTTTTAGATGTAACGATTGATTCTCTTAGCAAATGTATGTCGCCCAGCACCATGCTACTGACCGGTATGTGTGTGGCAAAAATTGATATTAAGGGCGTGCTAAAAATCAAAAGCATTTACATTCTAAGCGCACTAAGGCTATTATTAATTCCCTCAATTTTTCTTGTGGTGTTACTAATTTACAAGCTTGACTATGGAGTTTCGCTTTGCGTTTTGGCGGTATTATCAATGCCTCTTGGGCTAAATAGCGTTGTCATTCCCGAGGCTCACGGTCAGGACACGAGCGAGGCATCGGGCATGGCAATCGTTTCGCACCTTGCGTCTGCCTTAACAATCCCCTTAATGTTTACATTATTTGAGCTTATCTTTGCATAAATTTTAAAACAGCCTCGCTTTAAATGAGGCTGTTTTGTGTTTTTTAGTGTGCTTTTGAAATGTCATAGACGCTGAAAATTGAGATTTCTTTTTTCAAGGTGGCGAGGGGGAGTGTCGTTTTTGCATGGATTGTATATAAGTCGGCGCTTGAAATATCAAAATAGTTATCGCTTAGCTCTATATCGTAATTTTCAAATGACACATACACGCCCTTGGCTAGTGCCTTGGCGCTTAGCGTTATGCTCACGCCATCGCCTACATATTCAATTCCTTCAATTTTGATTTGAGGGTTTAGGAATTTAAAGTGCTTGGGCTTTGTGCCAAGCTCGACTCCTCTTGCAATCAGCGCTCCGCTCTCATCATACAAATCAGCAAAGAAATATGCGTCCCTGTGGTTGTTAAACGCATCATTTGCGACGCTTTCTACATCGAGCGAGGACAATGGCTCGATGGTGATTTCCTTTGTCTGCTCAAGCACGCTTGTGAAATCGCTTTTCATAATTCCGTATTTCAGGTAGCCCTTAAAGGCTTCTCTTGTTTCGTTTGAAAGGTTGATTGTGAGTTCCTTGTCCTCGTTAAAGAGTCCAAGGGACACGCCCTGATAGAACCTTCTTGCGAAATAGTGTAGCGCCTTGTATCTGCCATAGTAGTCGATGCTCGACCATGATGCGACGGGCCAAGAATCGTTTAACTGCCAATAAATTGAGCCCATTGTATAGCCACGACAGCGTCTAAAATGGTCAACTCCATATTTGATGGCTGTTGCTTGGTTTAGCTGTGAGGCATAGACGGTTGCCTCAAGGGTTGTTGGGAGCTGATATTTTTCGGCAAGGAATTTTAGAATTTTAACATTTCCGTGCCAATGCTTTTGGTGAGCTTCCATTGTGTATGAGAGCAAATTTCGCTCGTCGCGAGGAC
Organism: Clostridia bacterium; assembly: GCA_017408585.1. GTDB lineage: Bacteria > Bacillota > Clostridia > Oscillospirales > CAG-272 > RGIG2000. The sequence continues at coordinate 10,197 of JAFQUJ010000017.1, forward strand.
AAAATTCGTCTATTGTTTTGACACAGGGTAGGCTCTCAAAGCCATATTCGGAGCAGAAGCGAAATTTATGATTTCTGTACTCGTCAAAATCGCAATCTCCGTTCCAAACATTCCAAAAATGAACATCTCCGCGGGTGTTATTTGTAGGATCGTCAAAGCCTCCGCCTGATGTTGGGCTTGATGGGATATATGACACAAAGGGGGCATATTCCGCGCAAATTTCGGGCAAAATTTGCTCGTACAATCTTAGATAATCCTTACGCACCAACGGATCGTCGCCATCGGCGCAGTCCCAATAGCAGATTGCCTCCTCCATTTCGTTGTTTCCGCAAAGGAGTCCTAGGCACGCGTGGTGGCGTATCCTTTTTATGTTATAAATTGCCTCATTTACAAATTCTCTTTCAAAATCCTCTCTTAGCCAAACATTAGCGCACGCGACCATAAAATCCTGCCATACAACAAGACCGTATTTATCGCAAAGCTCGTAAAAATAATCTCGAGGATAGTATGCTCCGCCCCAGACTCTTACGCAGTTAAAGTTTGCAAAAACGCAACCCTGTATGAGCTTTTCGAGGCGTTCGTTTGTTTCTCTTGATGGTAGGCTATCAATTGGAACATGGTTTGCGCCCATGGCAAATATTTTCACGCCATTAACCTCAAAGCAAAATTCCTTTCCGTATTCGTCGGGGTCTTGGCACAAGCGAAGGGTGCGTAGTCCAATCGATTTTGTGAGTGTATCAATTAGAGTGTCACCATCATAGAGCGAAAATGAAATCTCGTACAGAAACTGCTCTCCATATCCGTTTGGCCACCACAGGGTAGGGTTTTCTATTGTGATTTGACATTTTCCGTTTTCTAAGGCTACCTCTTTGCCATCAATTGTGCAAATAATGGTTAGCCCTTCTCTTTTGTGCTTTGTTGTGGCACTTATATCAAGAGTGACCTTGCCATTTTCGTGGTGCTGAGAAATTAAAGTGTCCTCAATTTTATCGACATTATAGGAGCGCACCTCAACAACACGGAAAATGCCCATGTTGGGAAGGGTTGGCGCCCAGTCCCAGCCTGACATGAAAAGTGCCTTTCTCAGATGCGACGCGCCCGGAACAGACGCACCATCCATATAGAGATGGTGGATTTTTTCCATTTTTTCAAAGTATTGAACGGGAGATTTAAATTCAAGCCTAATCTCATTTTTCTCTTTTGCAAGGGCTTTAATATCATATTCATACATACGATGCATATTCATTGTATGACCGAGCAAATGACCATTAAAATATATATCGCAAATGGTGTCAAGTCCATAGAAAATCAACTCGATATGCTCGTCCTTGAGCGTTTCCTCTCTTAAGTCAAGCTCGCTAAAAAAGGTGCAATCGCGCCTTGAAAGCTCTAAAAGCCCCGCCTCGTTTGTACCATAATACGGGTCTGGAATTAGTCCGTGCGCATACAAAACGCTATACATATCGCAAGGCGACACGCACTCCAGCTCCTCATAGCCCTCAAGCTTCATTTTCCAATCATTAATAAGCATAAAAACCCTCCTGTCCTCTTGCCTTGCTTTGATTGTATCACAATTCCCACGCCTTTGCAATAAAAATCTAAAAAGGAAAGAAAAATATAGACTTATTATTTATTTTGTGGTAGAATAGATAAAGAAGCGGGGCTTAGGCTTTAGTATTAGGGGGGACAGGCTATGGCTAGTGGGCGAATTTCGAGTGAGAGGGTTCTTGCTCGGCTTGATGAGCATTTAGGCAGAAACGATTATGAGAGTGCCAGAAAGCACCTTTTATATTGGCTTGACGAGGCGCGCAGTGTCGAGGATTTCAAGGCTGAAATTCTTATTTTGAATGAGCTTATGGGGCTTTTTAGGAAGCTTGGAGAGCGTGATTTAGCCTTGGAGCACGCGTCGCTTGCGATGCAAAGGCTTACCGAGCTAGGCATTGAAAATCAGGTGGGCGCAGGCACGACATATCTTAACTGTGCGACGGTTTTCAAGGCGTTTGGAATGGCGCAAAGGTCTATTGAAGTGTTCGAGATAGCTCGAGCAATATACGAGGGCTCTCTTGACGAAAGCGACACAAGACTCGCGGGGTTATACAACAACATGGCGCTGACGCTAGTTGACCTTGGGCGCTTTGTTGATGCAATGGAGCTATATGACAGAGCAATTTCCATTCTTAGCGAGAGTGGAGGCTCTGCGCTTGAAATTGCGATTACCAATCTTAACATAGCAAGCGCCCTTGAGCTTGAATTGGGACTTGAGGAGGCAGAGGCTAAAATTAAGGAGCGCGTTGAGCTTGCCTTTTCTTTAATTGATGGCGTAACGGAGCGAAACGGATATTACGCATTTGTGTGCGAAAAGTGCGCCCCTGTGTTTGGATATTACGGTTTTTTTATGTATGAGAATGACTTGAAGGAAAGGGCGAGGAAAATCTATGAAGGGGCTTGAGCTTTGCAAAAGATTTTATTACGAGCACGGAGAAAAAATGCTCAAAAACGAGTTTAGCGACATTCTCGACAAGATAGCGATTGGGCTTATTGGAGGTGGCTCTGAGTGTCTGGGCTATGACGATGAGCTTTCGCAGGATCACGATTTTGAGGGTGGCTTTTGCATTTTCTTGCCGGGTGAGGACATAGTTGACAGAAAAACCGCATTCAAGCTGGAGCGTGCTTATTCTAAGCTACCAAAGGAGTTTATGGGCTTTAAGCGCGCGCCTCTTAGCCCTGTTGGTGGAAATCGTCATGGTGTTATTCGCATATCTGATTTTTTAATGGACAAAACCGGCACAGCAGATGGTGCGCTTTCCTTGCGTGAGTGGCTACGAGTTCCCGAGCAAGCGCTTTTAGAGGCTACTAATGGACAGATTTTCTATGATGGACTAGGCGAGCTTACAAGGATTAGAGAGGCTCTTTCATATTTACCCGAGGACATAAGGTTAAAGAAGCTTGCGGGGCATTTACTTAACATGGCTCAATCGGGACAATACAACTATTTGCGTTGTATTGAGCGTGGAGAGTCGGGTGGCGCTCAGCTTGCGATTTTCGAGCTTGTAAAAAGTGCGCTTTGCGTGATATTTTTGTTAAATAAGAAATACATTCCCTACTACAAGTGGAGCTTTCGCGCGCTTTTGGAGCTTGATGTGCTATCGTCGCTTCATGACCCTCTTGAATATCTAATATCAAGCGCAAATACGCCCTCTCTTGCCAAAGAAAAGCAAGAAATCATTGAGAGAGTCTGCTCTCTTATAATAGACGAATTACGCACACAGGGTCTTACAAATTACTGTGGTGACGAGCTTGAGGGGCACGCATACTCGGTGAACAATCATATTGGCTGTGCCGAGGTGCGAAATTTACACATTTTATGCGCAATTTAAGGAGCTTTTATGAATCGCCAAGAGCTTGAAAAATTAATTTTAGAGAAATACAATGTTGTAGGAGATTGCCCTTGGGCAAAATATCCGGAATACAAGGTTTTTAGACACGCCGACACAAAAAAGTGGTTTGCGGTTGCGATGACAATCCCAAGGTGCAAGCTAGGGCTTTCGGGTGATGGAAGCATTGATGTAGTGAATTTAAAGTGTGGCGAGGAAATTTTATTCTCTATGCTTGACGAGGGTGGGGTTTTCCCGGCTTATCATATGGCAAAGGGCTCGTGGGTGAGTGTTGCGCTTGACGAAAGTGCTAGCGACGAAAATATATGCTTTATTTTGGGTGTCAGCTACGAGCTTACAAAATCCAAGAAGGGACAAAACTAATTATGGAAGATTTTAGAAATGAGCTTGAGGAGCTTCTTGCAAGGGTAAAGAACGAAAATGCGCGTCTTTGCGTTTCTCTTTGCGACGAGGTATATTTAACTGATTATAATCCAAGGGGCAACATTTGGACCGAGGCCTTGCAAAGCGCGCTTGACGAGCACGAGAGAGTTATTATTCCCCCATCGAGCGAGCCTTACATAATTGACAACTCTATTATCATTCCGTCGGGGCGACACATTATTGCCTTAGATGGCGCAACGATTAGGCTTTTTGACGGGGTTCGAGTGCTTATGATGCGCAACTCTAACACCTCTGATGGCACGCATCTGCCAATTAGCACTCCAAGAAATGAAAATATCACAATTGAGGGTGGCGTTTGGGAGGACTGGTGCACTAGGCGCTTAGGCTATGGTAATAGTGGAATGTACGACACAGAGCGCTCGTTTTTTGGTGTTTCGACATATATGCTACTTGAAAACATCGACCATCTTACGCTACGAAATATGACCTTCAAAAATTGTGGTGGCTTTGCTGTTCAAATTGGAGAGGCTAGCAATATTGTTATTGAAAAAATTCGCTTTATCGATTGCTTTGCCGACGGGCTACACATAAACGGAAATGTTGAAAGCATTTATATTAGTGATGTAAGTGGAGAGGTTGGCGACGACCTTGTGGCGTTTAATATGTTTGATTGGCAGGACTCATCAATAAACTTTGGACCTTGCAAGAATGTTATTTGCGAGGGGCTTGAGCTATCGCCTCAAAGTCATTACAAGGCGCTCCGCATTGAGCCCGGGGTTTACACCTTTGATAACGGAGAGTCGGTTGATTGCTCTCTTGCCAATGCGATTTTCCGTCGCGTTTCGGGCATAAATACCTTTAAGCTATACTGTCAAACTCCACCATATTCTCCCAAGGCAGAGCCTGAGAGAGCGGGCGTTGGCAGTGGCGATAACATTTTATTCGAGGACATAAAAATCGACCTTGACACCCCGATTGACAAGCTAGATGAATATATGAACAGTGACCCCATCAAGGGCACATTCGCAGGCTTTGAGCTTGGACTGAATGCGAAAAGAATATATTTAAAGAACATTTCCATTGTGCTACACAGAGATAAATATCCTCTTTCCTATCTTGTGTGCATTGGTCCAAAATCGGCAAGGTTTAGCGATGGCGTCGAGGTGTTTGACCCTTATTTTTCGTCAAGGGTTGATGAGCTTTATCTTGAAGGCATCACCATAAACGGTGAGCGTCCGAGCGATATAACGCCGTATCTTAAAGAGATTGAGTTTGACCACCTTTATGACGACATTCCGTCCACAGGGTGTGGCAAATTTGGGAAAATTATATATAAATAAGAAAAACGCATATGCTCGTAGCATATGCGTTTTTGTTTAATTTTCTATTTTTGCTCCACCCCACTCAACTACTACAAAGCCATTTCGCTTTGGCGCGTCAAGCTCCTGTGGTGCTATTTCAATATGTTCGGTAAGAGGCTTCCATACCATAAACACTCTTATGAGTGTGTCGGGTGTTTGAGATATTTCAAGTACGGCATTATCTGTATATTCCTTTCCTTGAAATGAAATCAAATTATATGGGTTGTTCTGCATAAGCGGTAACCAATACACTATAAACTCGTTTGCCTCTCTTCTGGTAAGTCCTAGCTTATCAAGCGCTATTTCGAGAAACTCCGCGGTATCCTCACCCCTCACGCAAAAGCCCCTTGACATATCGTATTCGGCATACACATCTCCCTCCCAATACAGATAATTGTAGCTTTGCCCCTTTTCGTCTATTAAGGTTGAGTCGGGATTTGCTAAAACATTCCAGCCATTATTATAGGCAGGATAGGTACAGCTAAGAGAGCCATTTAAGCTTAGCCTTACGCTCAGCTGTGTCTGCTTTTCGGGGTATAAATATATTACAGGCTTATAGCACATATCGGGATCGGGCACAAATGTGCCACTTTTTACAGATATCATATCTGTTTCCATTTTGTCATATCCGTTATAATACGATACGCCGTGAGTCACCTCTATTTGATCTCCTACGCAAAAGCCATCGGGAAGCTTGCCATTAAATTTTATCGTATGTGGCATTGGAATAACAGGCTCGGCAAAAAAGCAATTTGAGTATATTTCAGTTATTATAACATCGCCTACCGAAAATTCGCCCTCTCGATACACCTCCGCACTGCTTTTGTCGAGAAATGTGTCTGTATATTCAAGATGCGAAAGGTTTTTTGTAAGCCTCCACGACACAACATCGAGCGTTGCAGGATATGTCTCTCTTATCAATCCTTTGTAAACCACCTCAACAACATCTCCTACGAGCACCTCGGCGCTCTTGAGCTTATCTGTTGAGATGCTTATGCGATTTGCGCTACTTGCCTCATCCTCGCCTGCTATTGGCTCTACTATTGCTATATTGCCATTCAACTCAATAACTGTTGCACGAAAGCTCTTTTCCATCAAGAGCTGTTCCCTCTCCCAAAGCTCGTCTGCGCTTGTGCTTTTATTCTTAAACCAATACACGCTTGTGCTTTTATACGGCTTGCCTTGCTCTGTGAAGGTGTCCCATTTTACTATTGTGTAGCTTAATGAGTTCAAAATTACCGTTCCGCCATCGTCAAGTGCTCTAACCGAAAACGGAACGAACAAAACCACAAGCACAGCTATCACGATAAACGCGGTGCAAATAATTCTTTTTTTCATATTAGCCTCCTATTCTATTTTAAGGGCTTGCTTTAACAGGACAAGCTCTTCGCTTGACAAAATATAAGCCTCTTCATTATAAATTAAATAGCTTCCGTTAAGAGTAAATTTTTCTTCTACACTATATCCTATAAAGGTGATTGTATATTTTTCTTCCTCACTTGGCGCTTGCTCCGGAATAAAATGGATAGAATCATTCTCATCCATGACTCTGTTAATTGCATAATACGCATTTTTAACATCATCATCGGTCAAGATTTTTTTGCCATAAGGAAAACATTTTTCCCCTCCCGCTATTTCAGCCGATGTGTATGGAAAGTCCGTTATCGAGCCTACATTTGCACCACCGTCAAGCGTGCCGGTTGCTCCGGGATCTCCCTTTTCGTCACTTGGCGGATATATAAGAAGCGGAAGCGAGCATATTATTGTCAAGCTCACAAAGGTGGGAAGCACAAGCGATAAAAGAAATTTTCTTTGCTTCGCCTTTTTAGCCTTCTTTTCATTACCTCGGCGGAAAATTTCCGCCTTACATTCATTTATTGTTCTCAAAATAATTCACCGTCCTCTAAAAGACGCTCTCTTAATTCCTTCTTGGCTCTATATAGAAGATTGTCAACCTGCTTTGGCTTGATCTTCATAACCATAGCAATCTCCTTATAGCTCATATCCTCAAAATATGCAAGATGAATTACAAGTCGCATCTGCTCGGGTAGCCCTTCTATTGCCTTGCTTATCTTTTTCTTGCGCTCGCTATCTAGAATTTTTTCTTCAAGGCCTTCCTCCTCGCTTACATTTTCGGAGGCTTCGCTTAATGGAAGCTCTGCTCTTGAACGATTTTTTCTTATATAATCAATCGCCTTGCTTTTTCCTCTCATAAACAAATAGGTTTTAAGAGAAGCCTTGAAATTATATTTACGATAGGCAAACAAATCAGAAAAAATTTCTATGGCTATGTCCTCTGATGCATAGACATCGTGCACATATCCATTAATAAAAAACACGAGTGCGTGAAAATATTCATTTACAATTTCATCGAAGGCGCTTTTGTCTCCGTCAAGGAAACGGCGGTAGCTACTTGCACCGTTATCCATTTTTGTCCTCCATTTTACCCTCTGTACCTCTTATACGAAAAGGAGCTGTTAATTTCCTTATAAATTTTGAAAATTTTTCAAATAAAAAAGCAAAAGCGATGCCGAGACAAAATTACTCAAGCAAAAACGCTTTTGCTTTTTAACTTTTAAAGTGCTTCCAGAATTTCTTGGGGGTTAGTGTCGGGTTTGACATCGTACATGATTTTTTCGATATTGCCATTTTCGTCGATTATGAAGCTTGAACGAACGACGCCCATTGACACCTTACCGCATCTTTTCTTTTCCTGCCATACGCCATAGGCGTTGATTGCCACAAGCTCCGGGTCGGATAGCAGAATGAATGGAAGATTGTATTTTTCGGCAAACTTTTGGTGCGAGGCTACGCTATCACGACTAATTCCAATAACCACTGCGTTCTTTTCCAAAAATCCGTTATATGCTCCCGCAAAGGCGCACGCCTGACGAGTACAGCCCGGGGTGTTATCCTTTGAATAGAAATATACAACTACTTTTTTGCCTATAAATGATGAAAGGGTTATCGCCTCTCCGTCCTTATTAATCAGTGTAAAATCCGGTGCCTTTTGTCCTACCTGTAACATTTTTGTTTCTCCTTTTTTATTTTAAGTATTTACTATACAATGGCTCAATATTCAGCCACTCCTCGTCACTTAATAGTGATTTGTATTTATCTATGTATGCCTTTAATGCACTTTTGTTTATTTGCTTTGGAGTGGGTGACACTCTGCGCTCAAAGTTTTTATAAAGGATATCCTTCTTTTCCTCTCCATCAAGCGCTATGCCCGTTAAAATACTGTCATCAAACGCCATTATCTTGTCATTTGTGGCAATAAAGCGATATAGCACATCCATACACCAAACATGTCCCTTAGTTTGCCAAGGGAATGAGCCATCTGTGCCGAGCATTACTCTTTTTGAGTGTCTTTTAAAGAATTCCTTATAATAATCGTGATGCGCCTCGAACGAGTGATACATTTCACAGCCGGGTGTCAAATCCACACACACCTCGGGGCATTTTTCAAAAATCTCCTCAAGTAGCTCGGGTGTTTCTCCGCAGAAAAAGAAATGTGCAAGGGTTGCCTTTAGATTGGGGTGATTTTTAAGTAGGGTGAGCGCCTGCTCTTGAATTTCCTTATAGGTGAGATATGTTCCGTCACCATAGAACCAGCCTCTTTTAACAAACTCCGGATCTACCTTGCTTATGTCCCAAAACTCCTCGGGGTCATTTATATGGAACACGATATGAGTGCCGTCCTTCTCCATTTCGCTATATAAGCGGTCAAGGGCGATGTGGTTTAGGTTATTACCTAGGGGCTTGAGCGCGGTTGGCTTGCCCTCTATTAGCTTAATTCCGTCAAAGCCGATTTCCATTAGCTCCTTATACTGCGTTACAAGGTCCATGCCCTCGGGCATATTTTCGGTAATAGGCCAAATTATGTGGTCGAGCGCGCCGTGAGCAAACGAATTTTCGTGTGCGATTTTATAAAACGCCATCATCATATTTTGGCACACAGCCCTCATAGGCGTGGGTAGGGCGCATAGGTTGAAGGAGCTCAAGCCCGATTGCTCTCTGTGTCCCTCAAAGCAATCAATAAAGCTATCGTATTCCTCGTTTTTCCACGCCTCAATGTGAAGGTGGGTATCAATGATTTTTTCAGGTATCATTTTTTGTTCTCCTTTTAAATTATCCTAGTAATGTATCGCAAATCAGCATAACCGAAAAGCCAACAAGTAGTGCATAGGTTGCCCCTCGCTCACTTCCGTGGGCGTGAGTTTCGGGTATCATTTCGTCACTTATTACATATAACATTGTTCCACCCGCAAAGGCGAGGGCAAACGGCAAAATCACCTGTGAAACGCTAACCGCAAGATATCCAATAAGTGTGCCGACAACCTCGACAAGTCCCGTTCCCATAGCGATTAGGAATACTCTTTTTGGCTTTACGCCCGATGCAAGCATCGGTCCTATTATAACCATTCCCTCGGGGATATTTTGAAGGGCAATTCCACCGGCAATCAAGAGCGCCTGCGCTGTGTCTGCTCCACCAAAGCCGACGCCTGCGGCAATTCCCTCGGGCAAGTTATGAATAGCTATTGCAGTAACGAACAGTAGCACCTTGGACAGCCCCGTGTCCTTATGCGCCTCGATATCTGTGCCTGCAATTTTGTGAAGGTGAGGCACGAGCTTATCAACCAAATTAAGACAGACAGCACCGACAAAGATGCCTATAATCGTAGTTATAATTCCAAATTTTCCGCCATATTCAACCGATGGCAAAATCAAGCCCAGAACAGAGGCGGAAAGCATAACGCCTGCGGCAAAGGACAAAATTATGTCTGAGAATTTATGTGATATGTTTTTAAAGGCAAAGCCGATAATTGCACCGATTACGGTTGCGCCACCGACACCGAGTGCGGTCAAAAGCACCATTCCCATTGCAAAATCCCTCCTTTTTGTTATTCTAAGTATATTATATCGTTTATTTTAATTAAATACAATATTTTTTACAAAAGTAATTATATTTATTTTAAGCCTCTGCCATTGACTTTTACGCCCCGTGGGGCTATAATTATTATAGCGTGTCTTTTATTTTTTCGAGGTGATTTTATGAACGGCTCTTCTAAAAGAGATTCTCAATATGTCAAGCTGACTCAAACGCCTATTCCACGCCTTATTATTTCCCTTGGAATACCGACGACAATCAGCATGCTGATAACCAATATTTACAACATGGCAGACTCTTATTTTGTCAGCCAAATCTCGCTTAGCGCAGGTGGTGCGACGAGCGTTGTTTTCGGTCTTATGTCAATAATTCAGGCCTTTGGCTTTATGTTCGGTCACGGGGCAGGTAGTCATGTTAGTCGCTTGCTTGGTGCTAAGGACACAAAAAGGGCGAGTGAATATGCCTCTACCTCGCTTGCGTGGGCGCTTGGCTGTGGGCTTCTTATTATGACGCTAGGTCTTATATTTATTGAGCCTCTTATGCGTCTGCTGGGGAGCACGGATACGATTTTGCCCCACGCAATAGATTACGGAATGTTTATTTTGATTGCCTCTCCGTTTATGGCGCTTAGCTGTGTGCTCAATAACATTTTGCGCTACGAGGGTAAGGCGGCCTTTGCCATGATAGGACTAACGACAGGTGGTATTCTTAACATAATTTTAGACCCTGTGTTCATTTTTGGCTTAAATATGGGTGCTATGGGCGCAGGGCTTGCAACCGCGATTTCACAGCTTATATCGTTTGGAATTTTGCTTTATATGTTCCTTTGTGGCAAAACTCAAAGCAAGCTGTCAATAAGGAATATAGCAAAAGGGTGGCGCACGATTGGTAGCGTTATTTTAACAGGACTTCCCTCGCTTGCAAGGCAAGGACTTAATAGCGTGTCAACGATGGTGCTTAACGCCTCGGCTAAGCCCTTTGGAGATGTCGCAATTGCGTCAATGGGCTATGTAGGCAGAACATCTAGCATGATTTTCAGCGTTGGACTTGGAATAGGTCAGGGCTTTCAGCCCGTGAGCGCCTTTAACTATGGCGCGAAAAAATATTCAAGGGTTAAGAGTGGCTCACTTTTCACGCTTGCCTTTGGAACAGCGTTTATCGGTGTTATCGCAAGCATCTGCTTTGCGCTTGCGCCTAATATAATTTCACTATTTAGAAAAGAGGCAGAGGTAGTTTCTCTTGGTGGCGAGGCGCTTCGTATTCAATGCGTGGCTTTGCTACTTTTACCGATATCGGTTGTGGCAACAATGCTATTTCAAAGCATTGGAAAAAGCGCGCCTGCGCTTATCCTTTCGTGCCTACAAAGTGGACTTATTTTCATACCTCTGTGTGCGATTTTGCCACATTTTATTGGCGTTTTGGGAATTGAAATTTCCCAACCGCTTGCGTATCTTGTATCGGCAATCGTATCTCTTCCACTTATGCTTATTTTCTTCAAAAGGCTTCCACCGGATAATACTTCAAATGATTGCGAGGTAACAGAAAATGATTTTCAAGAAGGCTAATTTCAAGAGTGCTAAGCCAATTTGGCTCTGTGAGCGTTCAAATGAAATGAACCTTAGCGTGCTTTTCGAGGCTAAGGTGACAAGAAAGAGTGGCATGATGCTTCACCTTTGTGCGCAAAACAGCTATCAGGTGTTTGTAAACGACACACTAATTCATAGTGGCCCTGCACGCGCAGGCAGAGGCTATTTTAGAGTTGACCACTTACCACTTGACGCATATCTGCACGATGGCGAAAACAGAATTTGCGTGCTTGTTTTTGCGTATCATTGTAATAACTTTTATTTAATAAATCAAGGTGCATTTTTCTGCGCTGAAATCATCGCAGATGGGCGCACCCTGTGTGCGACAGGCGACGATAGTGCTTGGAGCGCATACATATACGAGCAAAAGCTGCAAAGGGTGCAAAGATACGCCTATCAGCGCACCTTCTGTGAGGTATATGATTTTTCATCAAGCGCTCCCTTATGCGTTGACGCTCTTTCCCTCGTTAAAACTAAGGAGCAACAAATTGATACATTTATTGAGCGAGAGGTCAGCTACCCCGAGCTTCCGTTTGAGAGCTACGAGCGCTTAAGTGACCACGGAAGCGCCTCACTAGATGGTGAGAGTGGGCGCTTTAACCCTTGGTGGTATGGTGAGGTTGGGCGCTCCTATTCGGGCTTTTTAAAGGAAGACCTTAGCGTATGCTCAACCGATATTGCAGACGCGTTAATTTTAAGCTCGAAATGCGACACTCCCTCGACAATTTTAGAGAAAAACACTTATTTTACTGCGCAAATGCGTTGCAATTTAAGTGGCTTTATTCAAATAGAGCTTGAATGTGTATCCAATACAACGCTTTGCGTGATTTTTGACGAGCTAGAGCTTGATGGCAAAATAAAATATGATCGCTCCGATTGCGCAAATGTTATTATATACAAGCTTGGTGCAGGCAAAAAATACAAGCTCATTAGCGCTGAGCCTTACACCTTCAAGCACATTAGTCTAATTTCGCTTGGTGGCGAGGTAAGGGTATCGGAGCTTGGCATTGTACGCACCGATTTTAACAGAGATGATATTATAGTAAAATTAAGCGACAGAGCCGATGAGCAGATTGCAAGAATTTACTATGCAGGTATTGAAACCTTCTGCCAAAACGCATACGATATTTTTATGGACTGCCCCTCTCGTGAGCGTGCAGGCTGGCTATGTGACAGCTTCTTCACTTCAAGGGTTGAATATCTTTTGAGTGGCAGATGTGTCACAGAAGCATCATTTTTATCCAACTTCTTGATGGAAAAGGAATATGCAAAATTACCGAAGGGTATGCTCCCTATGTGCTACCCTGCCGACCATATGGACGGAAACTTTATTCCCAACTGGGCTATGTGGTATGTGCTTGAATTAAGTGAGCATATAAAGCGCAGTGGCAATTCCGCATTCGCTGAATTTGCACGCGACAGGGTTTATTCTCTGCTCGATTATTTTCGCGCCTTTGAGGACAAGGACGGCGTGCTTGTCAGCCTCGAAAAATGGATTTTCGTCGAATGGAGCGAATGCAACAATCTTGTCCGTGATATAAGTTATCCTACAAATATGCTCTATTACAAGCTAAAGCGTGTTGTTGGCGAGTTATATAATGATAGTGCTTTATTAGACGAGGCAAGCGCTCTTAGGCGTGCGATACGAGCTCGTGCAAGGCTTGGACTGTTCTTTGGTGATAACGCGCTCTTAACAGATGGCGAATACAAAATGACGGGCAAAATAACAGAAACCTGTCAATATTATGCCTTCTTTACGGGCGTGGCAACTCCTGACGAGGATGCAGAGCTTTGGCATACGATGCTTTGCGATTTTGGTCCTAAGAGAAGGGAAAGCGGAAAATGGAGCGATATCTATTTTTCTAACGCCTTCATTGGCAACTATTTAAGATGCGAGCTTTTGATGCTAAATGGGGAAAGGGAGAGTCTTGAGGAGGACATCCGCTCTTATTTTGACTATATGGCGATAAGAACAGGCACTCTTTGGGAATATGTTGACGATTATGCAAGCTGTAATCACGGCTTTGCCTCGCATGTGCTTATATGGCTTGACTATCTTGGATATATTGACAAAAAATAGATTTTTCATAAAATTTTCTTATTTTTTTGAATTTTTCTCTAATACTGTTGAAAATTCAGCATATTTTGAGATATAATTATGTTAGTATAAATCAAAATGGAGGAAATAAAAATGTTTATCACCGACACTATAAAATATATTGGCGTAAACGACCACAAGGTAGATTTGTTCGAGGGTCAATATGATGTGCCTAATGGTATATCGTACAACTCATATGTAATTTTAGACGATAAGATTGCGATAATGGACACAGTTGACGCTAATTTCACACATGAATGGCTTGACAATCTGCAAGGCGCAATAGGTAACAGAGCTCCGGATTATCTTATCGTTCAGCACATGGAGCCTGACCATTCAGCCAATATTGCGACCTTCGCAAAGGCTTATCCAAATGCAAAAATCGTTTCATCAGCTAAGGCGTTTGTCATGATGAAGAACTTCTTTGGAACTGATTTTGCAGACAGACAAATCGTTGTTGGCGAGGGAGATACTCTTTGCCTTGGAAAGCACACTCTTACCTTTGTTGGTGCTCCTATGGTGCACTGGCCGGAGGTTATTGTAACATATGACTCTTATGATAAGGTTCTCTTCTCAGCTGACGGATTTGGAAAATTCGGCGCACTTGACATCGAAGAGGATTGGGCGTGCGAGGCAAGACGCTACTACATTGGAATTGTTGGAAAGTATGGCGCGCAGGTTCAAGCTCTGCTCAAAAAGGCGAGTGGGCTTGACATTCAAAAAATCTGCCCTCTACACGGTCCTGTTCTAAGCGAAAATCTTGGATATTATATCGGACTTTACAACACATGGTCAAGCTATGTACCCGAGGAAGAAGGAATTGTTATTGCATATACCTCTGTTTATGGTAATACTAAGAAGGCAGTTCTTCTTTTGGCTGAAATGTTGAAGGCTAAGGGCTGTCCTAAGGTTGTAGTAAATGACCTTGCAAGATGCGATATGGCTGAGGCTGTCGAGGACGCGTTTAGATATAGCAAGCTTGTTTTGGCGACGACCACCTATAATGCGGAGATTTTCCCATTTATGCGTGAGTTTATCAACCATCTAACAGAGCGTGGCTACAAGAACAGAACCGTTGCATTTATTGAAAATGGTAGCTGGTCACCCCTTGCAACAAAGGTTATGAAGGAAATGCTAGAGGGTAGCAAGAACCTAACCTATGCTGAAACAAATGTTAGAATTTTGTCCTCGCTCAATGCAGATAGCTCCTCTCAGCTAGAGGCACTATCCGACGAGCTATGCAAGGAATATCTTGCAATTGATAGTGCAAGAGCAAACAAGAATGACCTTAGTGCTCTATTTAATATCGGTTATGGTCTTTATGTTGTTACCTCAAACGATGGCAAAAAGGACAATGGTCTTATTGTAAACACTGTAACACAGGTTACAAATATGCCAAACAGAATTGCAGTTACAATAAATAAGGAAAATTACTCTCACCATGTAATTAAGCAAACAGGCGTTATGAATGTAAACTTCCTAACAACTGATGCTCCGTTCTCGGTGTTTGAGAGGTTCGGCTTTACAAGTGGAAGAAATACCGACAAGTTCGAGGGCTGTGAGCCTCTTCGCTCTGACAATGGTCTTATCTTCTTGCCAAAATATATAAACTCATTTATGTCGCTCAAGGTTGAGCAGTATATTGATCTTGATACTCACGGAATGTTCATTTGCTCGGTAACTGAGTCAAGAGTGATTTCAAATCAGCCTAGCATGACATATACCTATTATCTTGAGAATGTCAAGCCAAAGCCACAAACAGAGGGCAAGAAGGGCTATGTTTGCAAGATTTGTGGTTGGATTTACGAGGGTGATGAGCTTCCCGAGGATATTGTTTGCCCACTTTGTAAGCATGGCTATGCTGATTTTGAGGAAATAGTTTGATGATAATCTTCTAGCAAGCCTTGTTCTCGTGCAGTCCTTATTTTAAGCACTCACGAAACGATATTAATTAACAAATTATTTTATTATAGGAGGATATAATTATGAAATATGTATGCGATGTATGCGGATGGGAATACGACGAGGAGGCAGGCGCACCGGAATACGGAATTGAGCCGGGCACTAAGTTCGAGGATCTCCCGGAGGATTTTGAATGCCCACTTTGCGGTGTTGGCAAGGATAGCTTCAGCGAGCAATAATATTTAAAACAAAGAAATGGCAGAGCCACAGGCTCTGCCATTTCTATTTGTGTTGCTTTTTAGCAAATAATCTCTGCTGTGCTACCGCCACTCTTTTTCTTTTTGACGACGATTTGCTTTTCGATTTTCTCCTTTAGCTCGCTAACATGAGATATAATTCCAACCAAACGGTTTCCGTCTGCTAGGCTATATAGCGCTCTCATTGCCTGAGATAAGGATTCCTCGTCGAGCGAGCCGAAGCCCTCGTCAACAAACATTGTATCAAGGCGCACGCCACCCGAGCTTGACTGAATTTCGTCGGATAGTCCAAGCGCAAGCGACAAGGACGCCTTAAAGGATTCTCCACCGGAAAGAGATCTAACATCGCGCTCTGTGCCATTATAGTGGTCAATTACATCAAGGTCAAGTCCTATTTGACGCTGACGCCCACCACTCTTGCGACGCTTT
Source organism: Clostridia bacterium (assembly GCA_017408585.1). Taxonomy (GTDB): domain Bacteria; phylum Bacillota; class Clostridia; order Oscillospirales; family CAG-272; genus RGIG2000. The sequence goes on from JAFQUJ010000017.1 coordinate 26,500, forward strand.
AGCTCGTATTGACCGCTTGACATTATCATAAGACGAGTGTTTGCTCTCGCAATTATTCTATCAAAGTAGGTCATTTGAATATAGGTTTCAAGCATTATTTTTTCCTTGCCCGAGAGTAAGCCATTGGCAGTGTCGGAGAGTGCCTTAACCCATGTGTATTTTTCTTCAAGCTCCTGAATAGAGGCAGATAATGCTTCGATTTTTTCAAGTGCGCTTTGGTTTGTGCTAAGCCTTACATTAACGCCATCTCGCTTATCCGTTAGCGTCTTCTTTTTAGCTATAAGCTCTTCCTTTTTCGCCCTTAGCTCATCCTCGTTTGCCTCGCTTGATTCGCTAAGCGTCTGCCTTAGGCTCTCGATTTTAGCTTTAAGCTCTGTAATTTTCTTATCACATTCGTCAAAGCTATTTTTTGCATTTTCAATCAAAAGCTTAATTTCCTTGTGGCTCTTTTCAAGCGTTGTCTTGTGGGCAATCGCCTCGTCCAAGCTATTGAATTTAAGGCTTGTCCTTGTCTGCTCAATTATCCTTGAAAGCTCCTCGGCAGCTGCCCTTTTTGCGCTTAGCTTCTTTTCAAGCTCAAGAATTTCGCTCTTGATTTTTTCAAGCTCGTCCTCACGAGACGGAATTATCCTTGATATCTCTTTCTGGCGCGAAATTTGCTCTTCCTTTTCTTTAAGAGCGATTTCTGTGTCAGCAAGCCGAGCCTCGATTTCCTTTAGCATACTAAGGATAGTGTCTTGCGCACCAAATGCGTCTGCGATTTCAAGCCTTTGTAGCTCCTCTAAAAGTCTATTGCTTCTTTCCTCGAGCGTTGCCTTAGCCTCAGCACAAGTCCCAGATAGCTTCACCATCTTATCGTGCGCGTCATCGCATTGGCGCTTTAGCTCCTTAAGATATGACTCTGTCGGTGCGCTCTCTGATGTGCAAGCGGGGCTTGGGTGAGCCATTGAGCCACATACAGGGCATGGCTCGTCAGCCTTTAGCTCCTTTGCCAAAATTCCTGCCTGCTCACGAAGGAAGGCGTTATAGCTGTTATTATAGCTATTTAGAAGCTCGTTATATTTTTCCTCGCTTGCCTTATATTTTTCTTGATTTTCAAACAGCGCCTCTCTTGCCTTATCTGTGCTATCAATAAGCGCCAAAAGCTCTTTTAGGCGTGCTATTTTTTCTTCCAGCTCCTTTTTAGCCAAGAGTAGCTTTTGCTTTTTCTCGCCTGCTCCCTCAAGGGACAAAAGCTCCTCTCTTAGACGCTTGATTTCATTCTCTAATGCCTTAGCCTGCTCTGCTCGATTACCAAGCCTTTCGCTTATTTCGTCAATTTGCCCTTTTAGATTATCAAGATTACTTGTATTATTCTTAAATTCATTGTATTTTGGTAGCTCTGCCTCAATGAGCGCAATTTGCCTCAATAGCTCATCAAGCTCGCCCTGCCTCTTTTTCGCCTCTTCTAATTTTGTTTTAAGCTCAGCTAGGCGTTCTCTTTGACTGGCAAGCTCTGCCTCGCTATCCTCGATAGCTTTTTTGTTTTTTCGTTGATTATCAATTAGCGTAAGCGCCTTTTCGATTTCGTTTAGCGCCTTTTCCCACTCGTTAATATCGCAATTTATCGCTTCAAGGAATCCTTTGTCCTCAGATATAATTTTGTTTATCAGCAAAATGGTATCACAAATTAACATTTCGCCTCTTTTAGCAAGAGCCAGCTCGACACTAAGAGGGCTATCCTCGTTTACCAAAAGCCCGTCTATGTATTGCTTTACGCTTTTTTTAGCGTCCTCTCTTTTATCGTTTAGCGCCCTTGTCTCATTAGATAAAAGATCCTGTAAGCGCTTATATGGCTCTGTCTTGAACAGGTGACGGAAGATTTCTATTCTATCCTTAGTAGGCGCTAGAAGTAGCTTTAAAAATTCGCCCTGCGCTATCATAGCAATTTGCAAAAATTGGTCACGATTAACGCCGATTATTTCCTCGATTGCGCCTGTGACCTCGTTTACCTTGGTAATAACCTTGCCATCGGGCAAAATAAGGGTTGCCTCAGCGCTTTGCTTCGTTGTGCCCTCGCCCCTTGCCTTTGGGCGTTCATATTCGGGGACACGCCTTACTGTGTAGCGCTTCCCGTGGCAATCAAAAATTAACTCCACCTCGGTGGGAGTGTCGGGCGTTGCGTATTTTGAGCGAAGCATTTCGCCCCTTCTGTTAGCTCCGCTTGGCTCTCCATAGAGTGCATAAGCAATTCCGTCAAAAATGGTGGTTTTGCCCGCACCTGTGTCGCCTGTTATTAGATAAAGTCCGCTCTCGCCTAAGCTATCAAGGTCTAAAGTGGTCTTATTAGCGTATGGCCCAAAGGCGGACATTGTAAGCCTTATCGGTCTCATTTCTCGCCCTCCCATACCTTTTCAATTAGCTTTCTTAGTAGCTCGAGCTGACTGTCGCTTAGCCCACTACCGTTTTGCTCCTCGTAGAGCTGAGCAAAGAGCTCCTCGGGTGATTTTCTTTCGACATCCTCGACGCCATCAAGGCTAGCGCTTGACCTTGTTCTTGCGTTGTCATAGTCAAGCCTCATGAGATTATGATAGATGGCTCTGAGCTTGCCGATGGCATCAACAATATCGTCCTCGTCTGTTAAGGTTATATGAACATAGTCCTGTGTATAGCTTGTTCCATCATAAAAGCTTTTTAGGGTGATTTCCTCGTATTTTCCTCGTATTTCGACCATATCCCTCATTGGCGTAAGTGGGATTGTATCGACACAGAGCTCACCCTTTTTGCCAAGCTCGACAACAGTTACGGACTTTTTATCATTTACCTCGCTAAATGAATATTTTAGGGGCGTTCCCGAGTATCTTATGCGCTCGCCTACGCAATTTTGAGGTCTGTGTATGTGTCCTAGCGCCACATAATCAAAATCGTCAAAAACGCTTGCATCGACATTATCCGTTCCACCAACTGAGAGCTCCTCGCTCTCGGTGCGCGATGCTCCTGTAACGAATTGATGCGTTATCAAGACATTTCGCTTTGATTTGTCAATTTCCATGTGCTCTATTGCCACACGGAGCGCATCTGTGTATGAATTTATGCTCTCATCATCAAAGACGCGATGCACATGTATCGGCTTAACAAAGGGTAGCATATACACACATACCTCGCCATTTTCGTCCTTTAGGGTGATTGGCTCAACATTTCCGTTATATACGGGGGATATATGTATTCCGCTTCCCTCTATGAGCCTTGACGCAAACGCAAGTCGCTCACAAGAGTCATGATTTCCACTAATTATAAACACAGGTAGCCCTCTTTTTGAGAGCTTAACCAAAAAATCGTCAAGCAGGGAAACTGCCTCGGCGCTTGGGACACTCTTATCGTAAACATCGCCTGCAATTATGACGCCATCGGGAGTGGTGCTGTCGATTATGGTCAAAATTTCCTTTAGGATGTATGCTTGGTCGTCTATCATGGAGTAATCGTTTACTCTTTTGCCAATGTGCAAATCCGACAGATGTATTAGCTTCATATTCTCTCCTTTTTATTCTTGATCGCTTGTGCTTGCAAGCACGAACGGGTAAACCGCCGATGCGCCCGCTTCTCTTAGCATATGTCCGCACACGGTGAGCGTCCAGCGAGAGCTGAGGGTATCGTCAAGCAAAATTACAGGCGTGGGTGTGTCTGTAATTAGGCTAAAATTAGGCTTTAACGAATGTGCTCTCAGCGCATTTGCGCATCTGTGAGCGCCATTCTCCATTTCCGCTTGCTTTGGACAGATTTTTTTATCAAATGGCTCTAAAAGAGTAACGCCGAGCGCCTTGGAAAGTCGAAGGGCGAAATCCCTTATTTGCTCATTATTTGATGTTGGAATATAGGCAAGATGCATAATGCCCTTTTCCCTTACGAGTGGCAAAAGCAGCTCTGCGCTCTTTCCTACCAGCTCGTCCGTTATGCGCTCGCCCTGCTCGATACACCTTTTTACCTGCTCGCCATAGCCCACCTCGCCATATTGGCTAAGGCAAATTCCCTCCTCGTTTGGAAGGTCAATCCTTGACGATGGTAGCTCGTCAAGCGCCGGCCACATTTTCCTTGGCTGAATTATTAGGCTTAGGTGGTTTATATAGCTTGACGCAATTTCCTTGTATTCAAGGGATACCTCGGGTGACAAAAGAGGGCGTCCCAGACACCTTTCGCATCTGCCACATGGCGTTGCGCTATGGTCGTCTATGCAATTGACTATATATTTGCTAAAGCACTCACCCTGTGTCGCTAAATCGTACATTTGTCTTGCTTCAAGACGACGGGCGCTGATTATTGCGCTATACCGTTCCTCGTCATAAAAAAGCTCCTTGCCTGTTGCGACATAGGCGTATTTTACCTTTTCGATTACCAGCTCATTTTCAAGATATTCGAGCGTGCGCTCTATTCTTCTTTTGCTTATATTAAGTGATGCCTCAATGGCTCTTGCCTTGATGCCCTTAGGTGCGCCTTTTATAAGAGCAAATATTGCCTCGGCGTCCTCTCTTGACGGGAAGATTGTGTCAATGAAATAGTTGACAATCGTCATGTCCTCTTTTCCATACATCAGGAAAACGCTTGCGTTATCTATGCTTCTTCCCGCCCTGCCTATTTGCTGATAATATGATACAATATTGGAGGGCATTTGATAGTGAATTACAAAGGCGATATCGCCCTTATCGTAGCCCATTCCGAGCTTTATTGTAGCGACGAGCGCCTTGATTTCATTGTTTTTGAACTTGCGCTCCGCCTCTATGTTTTGCTCCTCGCTACCCTTTTCGGAATAATAGGGCATAGCGCTAACGCCATTTTTATTCAAGAAATCGGCAAGGTAGTCGCAATCGCGCTTGGTTAGGCAATATATAATTCCGCTTCCATCTAGCTTACCTATGTTTTCAAGTATCCAACCATAACGCTCCACCCTTGATGGCATATTTAGCACCTGTATTGAGAGTGTTTCTCTTGTAAGAGGGCCTCTAGAAATATACGCATCAGCCCCGAGCTGAGCCCTTAAATCCTCGATAACTCTATTATTTGCAGTGGCGGTGGTGGCAAGAATTGGGATTTTCTTGTCAAGGCGCGAAATTATTTCTCTTAGCCTTGAATATTCAATTCTAAAATCGTGTCCCCAATCGGAGATACAATGCGCCTCGTCGATTACAAAAAGCCCGATTTTAGCGCCCTCAAGCTTCTCTCTTACCTCTTCCTTGAATAGTGTTTCGGGAGTTACGAGCACAAGGTCGATTTTGTTGCTTTTTATGTCCTTTAAAATTTCGTCATGGCGCTCGATGGTGGTTTTATTGAGCATTTCGCACCTAAGCCCTAAGCCTTGTCCTGCCTCCAGCTGATTTTGCATAAGCGCGAGAAGGGGACTGACAACTATTGTCACTCCCTCGCCATTTTCTCTTAAAAGCTTGGTGCATGTAAAATATACAAGGCTTTTTCCCCAGCCTGTGCGCTGAACAACGAGGGTGTGCTTTTTTGTCATGGTCGCCTCGATTGCCTCGTATTGACCCTCTCTAAAGCTTGCGCCCTCTCCCAGTAGCGTTTTTAATATTTTTTGCGCCTTTTCAAAAATTTCGTAATTGTTTATAATCATTTTTGCTCCGTTTTATAGTTGTGGAGATTTGTTATTTTTAGTATAACACAAAATCGCCCTTGTAGCAAGGGATAAATTAAAAGAGAGCTTATTTAAAAATACAAAGAGCAGAAATTTTAATTTCTGCTCTTTAAATATTATATTTTTTATAAAATACTATATCCAACGACCATAGCTATGCTATCGGCTACTCCAAAAAGGACAAATGCGAGCACTATTGCAACAATTATTTTCACTATTGTAGAAATTCTGTTGCTCTTTAGCTCCATTTTTCTGCCAAAGATTATCATTAAGACAATCGAGGCAACAAAAAGCAAAATCGGGCAAAGCGAGCCAACCAAGGCAAAGGCTAGGTATGATAGGAAAAACAGTAAGAATCTAAGCACGAAGTACGCAATTAAAAACGCAATTGCTCCCACCGGTAATATGAATATATTGACCTTCTCCAAAATAGTAAGGATTGTATCCACGAAGCCAAATTTTTTCGTACAGATTATTATTGCCACCACTAAGCACACCGCAACTAAACCAAGGGTAATAAAAGCTGAAAGAGCTCCCTCTCCCTCAATATCTTGTGGTAAGAAATATCTAAGTGACGAGGATGGAATAAGCTCCTCGGCAACCCATTCAAGAGCGCCTATTGGTATTAAGAACAGCGTTACCACGAGCGATAAAACGGTTGCAAAAATGAGAGGAAGGTTTACCCATCTTGCGCGTTGGCGATCCCTCTTTTTTCTTGCCTCAACATCTCGCTCTGTTGCAAGACGCGCTCTTTCGGTGCGCTGTATCTCGCTTAGTGCGTTATTGAATTTGGATTTTTCTTGCCCTAGGCGAGAATAATACGCATTTCTTTTTCTTGAATAGCTATCCGTGTTATCGGTTGAATATGTACCTATCAGCGGTCTTATCGTGTTGCCTGTCAGCATATCACGATAACTCACCGAGGTTTCCTTTAATATTGAGTCTTTAAAATCCATAATGTCCTCTCTATTTTACAGAATTTGGGTCATAATATAGCTTTATAAGTCCCAAGAGCCTTGTATATGTAAACTCTCCCCTTGCAATTGCTACCTTATAATATTTGAATGGGAAAATTTGATAAACCTCATATGGAACATATTCCTTGAAGTCATCATAGGTAAACAATCCGTATCTTTCAATATCGGCAAGCATTTTTTCCTCGTCGTATTTCATACTGCTGTCATACTCGAACAGATTTGCCATTCCGGCAGATAGAGTCAGTATGTCATTTGCGACAAGATTAATGTGCCAAATTGATGCGGGATTGTAAATTTTTGTTAGCTCCCTTGTTATGCTAACGCCCTCAAGAGTTGTCTCGGCGCTAACGATTTTATCGCCTTGATGCTCAATACACGCAAATCGATGACCGATAAAGTCGCTTGCGTTTTCTACATTTAAGTAAACATAGCGATTTAGATCCTTATCAAAAAGCCCATGCTCGTCAATTATTTTTAGCTCTTTTCCGTTTGAGAATGTTAAGGCTATTACATCAAAATAATCAGCGGGAGTGTTTGCGTGAATGTTTGCAAGAAGCGCCTGAGGCTCATATTTTCCACTTTCATGGTTAAATACTAGGAGAACATCACCCACCTCTAGCTCCTCGACGAGCTTTGTCGTTCCATCATAAAGCACAATCTCTGTGCCCGGAGCGATACAGCCCGGGTCAGAGCTACGAGCTGAGAAGCTCATATTCTTTTCTAGCGTAAAGGTATATGGGTAGCTTGAGCTTGTACCATTTACGCTAAATGATTTGTCTGAATAATAATGCTCAACATTAACAGTTATCTTTGTGCCACACTGCACCTCAAGCTTTTCGCCCGATTTTGGCGTTACATTTGTACCATTATAGCTTACTATATAGCTTGCATTACTTGCGGAAAAGCTGAGTGTTGCCCATTTTTTATCTCTAAATATCGCCCTTGCGGTGTACCAGCCATCAAGCTCTATCTTTTCGCCTGCACGATATTTTTCTCCATCAATCTCCCAATAATCAAAGGTGTATCGAATGAAATGGTCTTCCTTGATATCGTCAGATTTTTTAAGTGTTGGAAGAGTATATGTAGAGCCTTTTTCGGTATAAATTATTTCTCTGCGATCTGCACCAACCAGAACAAGCTTTCCCTTGCCCAAATTGGCAATCAAGTTGGAAACATTTATCATCACAATGATTAAAGTAATCGCCAAAACAACAATAGCTATTATATTATATTTTTTAACGCCAACTGTGTTTGTACGATTTATATATCGTTCGTTACGATACATTTTTACATTGAGGAAAATTGCCGATACCGCAAGGCATAAAATACAGAAAACAACATACAAAAAGATAACAAATCCAAGCTCCATGCCGATATCATATTGTATCTTATCCATCAGTCCGTGCGATTCGTTAAACACATCAAGACCGACCAAAAGAGCCACAAGCACAGGAAGGATAAAAATTATCGTCCTTATGGCCTGTCTTTTCTTGAATTTTGCACGAGCTTTTCCCTCAAGAGCATTATTTTCAGCCATTAGGCGAAGATTTTCCGTGTCTACAACCTTGTTTAAGGCGTTATTAAATTCGCTTCTCTCCTGAGATAGTCGATTATAGTATCGGTCACGCTTGCTTGAATAAGCGCGCGTTGCATCGAGCTCTAGCTCCCCCTCGTATGGCGAGGGGGTTGAGCCGTCAAACATTTGAACATATTTTCTGTTGGTTTCTTGTCTTACTGTTTGTCTGAAGTTCATGGTTAAATCTCCGATGGCTTTATATCATCACTTGCGGAACCAATAGTAATTTACATATGTTGATCTTAAATATGTTAAAGCTGTTGATGTGTTTGAAAGACCACTTATGCTATTACCGCTTGTATCATACTCAACATTCGAATAATACCATCCACTTGTTGATACGAATTTTACGCCTGTAAGTCCATAACAGTTGTTAATTATTCCCTTACCTATCTTTTTCACACCACTTCCAATGGTTAGTGTTGTAAGATTGCTACACATATCAAATGCGTAATTGCCTATTTTTGTAACACTGCTTGGTATTGTTATGCTTGTAATATTTCTACAGTTTCTAAATGCGCCTTCTTGTATTTCTGCAACTCCGTTTGATATAGTTATACTTGTAAGTAAGGTACAACCATTAAATGCGCCATTACCAATAACCGTTACACCACTGGGTATAGTAAAACTAGTGTTAGATTTGTTCCTAGGATAAAGCAATAGCGTTTTTCCGTCTTTACTATATAATACTCCATCTAGCGATTTAAATGTTTGATTGTTTCCATCAACTACTATGCTCGCAAACGAGGTACAGCCATAGAATACATTGTCGCCTATCGTGGTTACTTTTTCCGGGATCTCTATGCTTACAAGCGAGGTGCAACCAGAGAACGCAAGGCTTGATATTGAAATTAGATTGTCAGGAAGAGTTATGCTTGCAAGCACCTTGCAACCATTAAACGCCGAGCCTCCTATTGAGGTTAGGTTAGAAGGTACTGTCACTTTTTTAAGCGCAATGCAATTATAAAATGTTTCGCTGTTTATTACGGTTACCTTCTCCGGAATCTCTATGCTTTCAAGCTTGGTGCAACCATAAAATGCTGAGCTTCCTATTGAGGTTAGATTAGAAGGCAAGCTCACGCTTTTAAGTGATGAGCAACCATAGAATGTAGAATACTCTATCGCAGTTACACCACTTGGAATTTCTATGCCTTCAAGCAAGGTACAGCCATAAAATGCCGAGCTTCCTATTGAGGTTAGGCTAGAAGGCAAGGACACGCTTTTTAGTGATGAGCAACCATAGAATGCTGAACCTCCTATTGAGGATAGGTTGGCAGAAAGGGTAACGCTTGCAAGAGAAGTACATCCATAGAATGTAGAATCCTCTATTACAGTTACACCACTTGGAATTTCTATGCCTTCGAGCAAGGTACAGCCATAAAATGCCGAGCTTCCTATTAAGGTTAGGCTAGAAGGCAAGCTCACGCTTTTAAGTGATGAGCAACCATTAAACGCACCTGTTCCTATTTCTTTTACTTTATTAGGAATTGTTATACTGTTAAGAAAAGTACAATTGGAGAATGCAAAATTATATATATATTCGGTGTCGGCGTGTATATCACAAGAGGTAATGCTTTCGTTCTTTGCTTTTACAAGTGCTCTATATGGGTTATCTTGGGTTCCCAAATAATATGCATTACTGTATGTGGTATACTCAAAATGCTCGCATCCATCAAATGCGTCATTACAAATAACTCTTGTATCTTCGTGAATTTCGCACGAGGTTATGCTAGTATTTTTTGCCTTTACGAGAATTACATATGGGTTTGTATCATTTCCAAGATAATATGCATTATCATATTCGTTATACTTAAGCGCAGAGCAACCATTAAACACACCCGTTCCTATCGAGGTTATTGTGCTTGGTATTGTTATGCTTTCGAGCGCTGTACAATTTGAAAACGCGTCTGATCCCATCGTAGTTACGCTGTCTGGAATTGTCACGCTTGTAAGCGCAGTGCAACCACGGAACGCGCCATTTGCTATCGAGGTTACGCTATCCGGAATTGTCACGCTTTCAAGTGCGGCACATCCCGAAAACGCGGAATTTCCTATCAAGGTTCCACCATTTATAACTACTGTTTTCAAATTGCTTTTAGGAACATATGAAGCCACATGAGCAGGCATAGTAGCGTTTTCTATTGGACAACCATAGAAAGCATTGGTTCCTATTAAGGTTACACTATCAGGAATGGTTATTTCGGTTAGTCCGGTACAGCCATTAAATGCGTAATTATTTATAATTTCCAAGCCAGCTGGGAGCGTTACGCTTTCAATTGAGGTACAGCCACTGAAGGTATATGATAAAATCCTTAATGTTGTGCCTCCATCGCTCCAGCTTTCAACATATGTTCCCTTGGTTATGTTTACCTTTTTCAAGCTATTTGGAATATAATAGGTTTCGAAGTTTTGGTCAACCTCGGTTGCGTTGGTAAAGCTAGATGTTCCAAAGAAATAGCCCAAAACGGTTGTGCTTGAAGCTCCTTCTGATGCCATAAGGGTTTTTCCAATATATGGAGTGGTGAGCTCCTCAAGGCTTGAACAGCCGTAGAATACCTTCTCGCCTATCTCGTCGATTTTGTCGCCGAGGGTTACCTTTTTAAGATTGGAGCAGTTATAGAACGCGCCATAGAAAAGCTTTCCACCTGTTATTGTTACAGATTTAAGGCTTTCGGGGATATAATAGGTTGCGCTACTGCCCGATTTGTAATACTGTCTTGTTGCTACCCCACTCTTATTTGATGTGCCAAAAATATAGCCAAACAAGGTTTTTTGTGATGCTGATGATTCACTATTACTTGCGCCAACAAAAGGAAGAGTTATGCTTTCAAGTCCTGTGCACGCACCAAACACACCCTCGGAGAGTGAGGTTACCTTGTCAGGAACGGTTATGCTTTTAAGTGAGGAACAGCCCCAGAAGGCATATGCGCCAATCAAGGTTACATTATCTAATGCGATAACCTCAAGTGATTTACAGTCTAGGAATGCACGCTCGCTAATTGTGCTAGCGGTGTTTTCGGGCATTCTTTTAAGGCTTGAACAACCCGAGAAGGCGTATGCGCCAATAGAATTTGCGGGCTTTTCGTATGTAACTCTTTCAAGTAGGTCACAGTTGACAAACGCATAATCGCAAATTGTTTGCTGATCTGTTACCTTTACTATTTTAAGAGATTTTGGGATTAAGAACGCATATCCGTTTTGCGTGGTGTGCTCGCTTGAATCACTTGTTACATATTGAGATGATGTAGATGACATTGAATTGTTGTCGCTTGAATCACCAAAAATATATCCAAGGGTTGAAAAGCGAACCTCCTCCGGTTGCTTGTTTTTACCAATGAACGGAAGTGTTATCTCCTCAAGAGAATCGCACTTTCCAAATGCGCCATAGCGAATTTGTGTTATGGTTTTTGGAATAACGATGCTCTTAAGTCCTGTACAGCCATAGAATGAGTATTCACCGATTTCGGTCAAGGTGCTTGGAAGCGCTAATGCTTCAAGAGAGGTACAGTTTTTAAACACTCCCTTGCCGAGCGCCTTAAGCTCAAACTTAGGCATTGACTTCATTTTTGAGCAATTTTCAAATGCGTACTCTCCGACTTCGGTTAGAGTCTTTTCGTACACGATTTGCTCTAGCAAATCACAGTTGACAAATGCTCTTGCGCAAACAGAGCTTTGGTCTGTTATTGTTACCTTTTTAAGAGAGTCGGGAATCTTAAAGATATATCCCAATTGAGTGGTGTATTCGCTATCTTCACTGCTTGTCAAATAGCTTTTTGACGAGCTGTTCATGTTTCCGTCCTTGTCTCCATCACCAAAAATGTAGCCGAAGGTTGACCAGCGTGTTTCGTCGGGATTTCTGGTTTTTCCTATAAATGGTATTGTCAATTCTTTAAGAGCAGGACAGCCACCAAATGCGCCGAAGCCTATGGTTGTTACACTATTTGGAATAACCGCGCTTTCAAGAGAGGTGCAATCGAAAAACTCGTAGCTGGGAATTTCTGCTCCGCCATTGATTACTACCTTTTTCAAGCTTGAACCAAAGCTCAAGCAGTTAAGTAGCTCTGCGGGAACATTTATTTCTTCTATATTTAAATTGCTATCTTCTCCAAAGGCATTTTTATATACTACAAGCTCTTTGATGGTTATAGCATCCGAGGATGGGTACGACACATTATAGTCTATATCGTCCTTTACTAAAACGGTTAAGCTCTTGATATCACAGCCATCAAACGCTTCCTCGCCAATAAAGGTTACGCCCATTGGAATTACAACAGTGCTTATATCGGTACGATCCTTAAATGCTCTTGATGCGATTGCATAGCTTTGCCCCTTATAGCTATCGGGCAAAACAAGAACAGATGCGCTTCCGTCATAGCTTGTAAGATAGTAGCGTCCATCATTTTCCACGAATGAAAAATCGTCCTCTTGAGATATGAGTCCTGTTGTAAGTGAAATAAACACTATCGCTATTGCGAGCACAACTGCAATAACGAATATTGCCAGCGCTGAATATTTCACCTTGCCCTCAACATGATTTCGATTGTAGTAAATTTCGTTTTGGTTAAGAGAACGAATTAGCACTACTGCAATCACGAGGGTAGCTAATGCGAATAGCACCCAGAAAAAGATATATGGCGCGCCGGTTAGCTGGTCATACAGGGTTTTGTTTGAAAAAATATTAATTCCTGTAAATATTGCAAGAACTATTGGAAGCAAGAATGCGATGGTTTTGAGCATTTTGAAAAGCTTATATCTTGCCTTTGCGCCTTTTTCAAGGTCTGCCTCCTCGCTTCTTAGACGAGCGCTTTCGGCGCTTTGAACCTTGCTTAGTGCGCTATTAAATTCGCTTCTCTCCTGAGAGAGTCGATTATAGTATCGGTCACGCTTGCTTGAATAAGTGCGCGACGCGTCGATTTCGACATCACCCTCGTATGGGGGTGGTGTCGAGCCATCGAGCATTTGTATGTATTTTCTATCGGCGTGTTGCCTTGTCGTTTTTTTGAAGTCCATTGTTATTTTCCTGTTTTGTTTATTGTTTATTTGTTACGCCAATAATACTGGTCGTAACTAGATGTTAAATATTTCGCTGCAGTTGATGCATCTGACAAATAATTCAACGAGTAGCTTGGCGAGAAGCCAGACCAGGTTGAGTATTCCCATCCGGATGCATCTTCAAATATTACGCTTTTAAGTGCTGTACAGTATGAGAACGCATATATTTCGATAGTCTTTACACTAGCCGGAATAGTTATGCTTTCTAGCGCAGAACAGCTAGAGAACGCATTACCTTCTATTGTTTCTAAGACGCTTGGAAGCGTTATACTCTTAAGCTTGCTGCAACCACTGAAGGCGTATCCTCCTATTTCGGTTACACCACTTGGAATTGTTATGCTTTCAAGCGATGAGCAATGATAGAATGTTTGATATCCTATTTTTGTAAGACCACTTGGAAGAGTAACTGTTTTTAATCTGTAACAGCACCAAAATGTAGCGTTTCCCATTGAAATTACGCTATCTGGTATCAAAACCTCTTCGAGCGAATTACATTCAAGGAACACGCTTTTGCCCAGTTCAGTTACACTGTTTGGAATTTTCACTGTTTTGAGATATTTAGAATATGCAAACGCCTCGTCTGCAATTATAGCCACGCTGTTTGGTATTTCGAAAGTTGTATCCTGTTTACCAATAGCATATAAAACAAGTGTCTTTCCGTCCTTGGAATAAAGAGAGCCATCAACTGACTTGTAATTTGCGTTGTCTTTACTTACCACAATGTTTTCAATTGCGGTACACTCCAAAAATGCTTGCTCTCCTATCTTGGTTAGTCCCTTTCCAATCGTTATGCTCTTAATTGCGTTATTGCCATAGAATGCATATGGCTTTATTTCTGTAATAGCATCCGGTATTACCAGCTCTGTTATAGTAGCACCGTTTATGTTCAAGCTATGTGAATAATTTTGAGGATTTGACCACTCGTCAAAGAAAGATATATTACACCATTGCTCTAATGTTCCAAGATAATTTACGATTTCAAGGCGGTTACAATTTATAAATTGTTGTTCTCCTATTTCGGTTACACTAGATGGAATTGTTATGCTTGTAATTCCTGCGCAATTACTAAATACGCAATCTCCTATTTTGGTTACGCCGTTTGGAATAACAACGCTTGTTATTGAATCGCAATTATTGAAAATATAGTCTTTTATTTCAGTAATGGAGTTAGGTATCACAAGGTCTGTCAAAAGAACGCCCTTTATACTAAATGTTTCAGCATAATATGTTGGAGTGGAATATTCATTACTAAATGAAATATTACACCATTTCTCTAGCGTTCCAAGATAATTGACTGTCGAAATGCTATAGCAGTAATCAAAGGCATCGTTTCCAACTTGGGATACACCATTTCCAATTGTCACGCTTTCAAGAGACTCACAAGAACGAAAAGCACTATCGCCTATTGTTGTCACACTATCAGGAATTGTTATGCTTGTAAGAGAGTCACAGTCGTAGAACGCTGACGAATAGATAAATTTTGTATTCTCATGTATTTTACAAGAGGTAATATTTTCGTCCGTCACATTTAGCAATAGCAAATAAGGATTGGTATCGTTTCCTAAATATAATGCATTATCATATGCATTGCATTTCATAGCAACGCTATCTGGTAATATGTATTCTCCCATCTCGGTAATGCTACTTGGAATTGTTATTGTTTCAAGGAGATCGCAGTCATAGAATGCATAGTTTCCTATTTTGGTCACTCCGTCGGAAATTGTTGCGCTTATAAGCGAGGTGCAATCTGAGAACGCATATGCACCTATTATTTTCACATTACCCGGAACAACTATGCTTGCAAGTGCAGTACAGTTTTGGAATGCCGATTTTCCAATTGTCGTAACACCATCAGGAATTGTTATGCTTGTAAGTGCTGTGCAATTATAAAATGCGCTATTGTTAATATACTTTGTATCTTCATGTATTTGACAAGAGGCAATCTTCTTGTCATTTGCGTTCATGAGCCAAAGGAACGGATTATCTGCGTTTCCAAGATAACTTGCTGTATCATACACATTATATTTAAGTGCGGTACAGTTAGAGAACGCATAATCAGCTATTGATGTTACGCTATTGGGGATTGTTACATTCTCAAGAGATGTGGCATTTGCAATCGCATATGTTCCTATTGCTGTCACACCTGATGGAATTGTTATCTTTGTTATGTCGTCCTGATAATAAAATGCATATTTATATATTTCGTAATCTTTACCATTATAGCTATCGGGCAAGGTTATTTCCGTTATGTTGCCCTTGTACGCCATGAGATAAATTTTATTATCTCTTGTCCAAAATACATAGTCGTTTATTGTTTTTAATACGCTTTGTTCACTTGATGAGGTGTGTATTATCAAGTCAGAATCACTTGCTGACGAAATGTCAAGTGAGGTTAAATTGTAAATCTCCACTAACTTATTACAGTTGTTAAACGCATAATCTTCTATTGTAATAACATTAGACGGAATTGTTACGCTTAAAAGAGAATTACAGTTAGAAAATGCACTATTTCCTATTGTAGTCACACTAGATGGAATTGTTATCTGCGTAAGAGAGCTACAATTGGAAAACGCATTAGCGCCTATTGTAATTACGCCTTCTGGAATGCTTATACTTTCAAGTGCGGTACAACTACTAAATACAGCTTTTTCTATTATTGTAATCTGGCTTGGGATATTTACACTTTTAAGCGAATGGCACGCACTAAATGCGCATTCTCCTATCTCTTTTACATTAGCGCCAAGAGATATCCTTTCAATTTCCGAGCAATTGCCAAACGCGCCATATGCAAGAGTTCCACCATTAACAGTAACGCTCTTTAATGTGTTTGGAATGAAATAATTATGATAATCTCTCCATTGATTTGAATAATGTTGTTCCGTTTTTTTTGCTCCGTCAAACTCGTTTGAACCAAAAATATGGCCAAAATTATTTGAATAATAGGAACTAGAGAAATCTTTATTTGAGCCAACAAATGGGATTGTCAAGCTTTCGAGACTTGAGCACCCCTCTAATATCCCATCTGGTATCGTAGTTAATCCGTTTCCAATAACGAGTTCTTTTAGTGATGTGCAATATTTAAAGGCTTCTCTGCCCACTGAGGTTACACTATCTGGTATAGTTAAGCTTACAAGTGAGGAGCACCTAACAAACGCGCCATTGCCTATCTGCGTTACTTTGCTTGGAATTGTTATGCTTTTAAGAACAGAACAGCCTTGAAATGCACCATTCTCTATTCTTGTTAAGCTTTCAGGAAGCGTTATGCTTTCAAGAGCAGAACAGCCTTGGAAGGCGGAGTTTCCAATTGCAGTTACGCTATCAGACATGGTTACACTTGTAAGCGCAGTACAGCCATGAAATGCCCTTCCTCCTATTGAGGTCACGCTATTTATTGTTACGCTCTTAAGCAATGTGCAATTTTCAAATGCATAGCTTGGTATTTCCTCTCCACCAATTATTGATACAGTTTCTACTGTATTAAACGAAAAATTATCAAGCACTCCTGCATAACAAGTAAGATTTTTTATGTTATTACAACCATTAAACGCCGAATATCCAACTGACGCATTTCCCTTAATTGTCAAGTTCGTGAGCGAGGTACATCCTTCAAACATTCCACTTGATATAGAGGTTATACCGCTTCCAATCACAACCGTTTCAAGCGCGGTACAGCCGCTAAATGTGTCGCTTTGTATTGATTCAATGGTGTCAGCAATAATCAAGCTTTTAAGAGATGTATAATCTCGGAAATCTGCATACATCTGACCTTTTCCACCATTTATGAAAAGTGTTTCTATTGTTTTTGGCAGATTACCAACACTAGAAGCCGGAGCCTCAACATCCTTAAGCGATGTACAATTTCTAAAATTGCAGCTGCCGGTTGCTGTGGCAGGAATAACAAGCTTTGTCATGCTTTTAACATTATCGCCGGAGAAGGCCTCGTAACTTATTTGGTAAGCTTCTCCTTCGTATTTCTCGGGCAAAATTACAATTTCGGCATCTCCCTTG
The DNA here is from genome assembly GCA_017408585.1 of Clostridia bacterium. Lineage (GTDB taxonomy): Bacteria > Bacillota > Clostridia > Oscillospirales > CAG-272 > RGIG2000. Next base: position 43,730 of record JAFQUJ010000017.1, read on the forward strand.
TATTCAATAAGAACGCAACCTCTGTCGCCCTTAATAAAAACAAAATCGTCCTTGCTTGAAACTGATGGCTTTGCTGAAAGGAACAAAATTCCAACCAATATAGTAACCGCAGTAACTATAATGGCAAGTGCGGAAAATTTCACTCCGTTTTTAACATTTGTTCTACTATAATAAATTTCTTTTTTATATAGGCTAACGATAAGTATGATTGCCAAAATCACACTAGCAAACATACCAAAAATCCATATTGACTCAAAATCAATGGAGCTTACATAATAATAGTTTCTTGAAAAAATATTAATTCCTGTAAAGACCACCAGCACAATTGGTAGCAAAAACGCAATGGTTTTGAGCATTTTGAAAAGCTTATATCTTGATCTTGCCTTTGCCTCAATGTCTGCCTCCTCGCTTCTTAGACGAGCACCTTCGGCGCTTTGAACCTTGCTCAGCGCGCTATTAAATTCGCTTCTCTCCTGAGAGAGTCGATTATAGTATCGGTCGCGCTTGCTTGAATAAGTGCGCGATGCGTCGATTTCGGTGTCGCTCTCGTATGGGGGTGGTGTCGAGCCATCGAGCATTTGTATGTATTTTCTGTCGGCGTGTTGCCTTGTCGTTTTTTTGAAATCCATTTCTCGCTCCTACTTAATATACATTTCTCTTTTTATAGATTTGCGCTTCGTATTCGGGCAATCTTGAAAGTCTTTCGTCGATTGATGCTTGATTTTCGTCAACACAGCCCTTAACTGATGCGTTAAATCGGTCTATTACCGATACAAATGCTTGAATTGCGCCATGAATGCTTTGGTCAAGGTTACCAATATTAGCATTTAGCTCCGAGGAGCACTTAATGGTGAGAGCCTCGACCTTGGCTTTGAACTGTTCTATTGCCGATCGAGCGCTTAAAAGCGCGTTATCTGTAACACTTATTTTATCCATTACCCTAATCCTGCTCCTTTAATTCCTTGTATGCCCATTTGAAGAAATGGTGGCTATATTTATGATATAGCTTTCTTATTTTTCTATCGAACAAAACATCATAGATTGTCACTAGCTTTTTTAGAATACTCCTTTGCTCCTCACCCTTTATGTCGGTGAAAACAAATTCTCTTACTTTCATATAAAGCTCTGTAAAATCGCCGATGCTTGTTTCTCTGTCATAATTAAGCTCCCACTTTGAGTCTGCGTCTGTTGCCGAGATTGGCTCTACAAACTCGCCGAGGTCGAGCGTATCTATTTTCTGCTGATAAATTTCAGTCGGTGGCTCGATTTTTTCGATTGATCCGTTTCCCTCGTTTCTTGTCATTTTGCAAACGAGAAATTTATCAACTATGCTTCCGTTATTATCATATCCTAGTATTGGATAAAGCAGGCTTGATGGAAAGCTTCTGTCGTTTTCAAAAAACGATTTCATTGCCCTGCTTATAATTTCGCGATATTCCATTTTTACCTACCTTATTATCGTTTTTGTTATGTTCATCTCTGCGCCTGTTGGAGCAAGTGCAAATCTCATTACCTCGACGGGAACGAGCCTTGCGCTTGATTCTCCCCTGTCACCCGAGTCGCAAACATAAACGCCTGTTATTTCGTTTGTATGGGCATCTCTTTGAATGCTTGTTATAGTGATTGCGTGAAATGCGGGTACAGAGCCATGGCTTTGATACCATAGCATATTCGCGTCAACAGTAGCGATTACTCCTCGTCCCTGCTCAACATATTCTGCGATTTTCTCAACTGAGCCATATTCTATGTCCGACTCAATTCCAAAATGTCTTAAAACCGCTTGTCTATCCTTGGCGTATGTACCACCATTATTTTCAGGTGAGCTATCAATTGTGCACATTGGACGAATTCCCTTAAATCCAATGATTTTATGCGTTCTTGCGTAATTAACCACCTTTTCCTCGGTGATGTTAACGCCTGCCATACGGAGTATGTTTTCGACGCTTACAAGTCCGCATGTTCCCTCAAAGCCCTCGACGCCCTCTCCACCACGGCTTACAGGAACGCCTTGGTTTGAGTTTAGCTTTTCACCGGTTTGCTTAGGGGTATTGAAGGTTTTTACATATCCGTCTCTTTGCCATGTCTGTCTTGTTCTATTTAGCTTTGTAGGGCGTATTCCGTCTGAGATAAATTCGCCCTTTTCAAGCCGATCTGCCGATTGTGTCGCGCTCGGTGCGCTTGTGCTTGGAGCTGTACTTGTTCTTTTCGGCGGTGTGCTTGCTGATGTTGCACCGCTATTTGCGCTAGCAGTCACAGGTGACGATGCGGAATAGGTCGATGCCACAGGAGAAGATGATGCTATACCGATACCCGTTGTACGATCGACAATTTCAAGCGCCTTATCACGAAAATATCGTGGATATGTAGCGCTGATTTCCTCGATAATGGTGTGAATTCTGGTTCTTAGAACCTCAATTTCTCTCATTAAATTGCCAAATGTGTGGTCATCGTCCCACTCACCTTGCAAATTCACCATGTCTCTACAATAATCATCAAGTATTTGATTTTGACTTTCGCAGTATGCTTCTATTGAATCTGCAACCTCGCCTAGCACATCGGGGTCTAATATAAGCTCATCCATAGTTTCTCCTAATGATTTATAGCATTGTGGGCAAGCGCCCTTCTCTTACTACTTAGAGTAATGCTTTGTTTATTTCTTTAATTTTGCAGAGAAATCCTCGCTTTGAAGTCTTGATGGGAAAAATATTGGCTTACTTGCGAGATATTCATTTATTTTTGCGATTAATGCATTTAATTCCATCGCATTGTACTCAGCCTCCTCTTGCATAAGGCCTAAGTACTTTTTCATTTCATACATACATTCCTGTATTGTGTCAAGTGCGCTTGCTACCGCGTCCTCCATCTCCTTAAAATAGGTGACGGTTGCTGAGGCGTCGTTTGCGAGGCTACGCGCAAGCTCATACTTTTTTCTATAATGATTGTAGTTATTAGTCGCCTCTTCTAATCTTCGACGAGCAGCGCTAAGCGCATATTCGTCCACATCAGGCACTGTTTTTGTAGTTGAGTTTCCATCTGAATCGGTAACTGTCACCGTTTTGGTTCTGCTAAGAATATAGTCTATTTCTCTTTCGATGCTTTGCATTTCTGCGTAATATTCCTGCATTTGATATTCATATGTTGTCGCCTTTGAGGACGCCTCGTCATATATTATCTCGGCACGATTGATTTGAATTCTTATCTTTTGCAGATCCGACTCAACATCAAAATACAAGCGCTGAGCCTTGAAAATCAGCTGATCTGCGATGCTCATGATTACATCGTATGTGTCATCAGTGTGGCTAGCAAATCTTTCAAGCGCTGATAGCTCTGTTTTTATACTTGCCATATCACAACTCCGCCAATCTTGCGCTGAGCTTGTCGAGCATTTGATCAAACTCACTTTCGCTATAATTTTCCTTTACCAGCTCGTGCATTTCAACCGCAACAAGATTTTGTTGCCATGTATTAAACGAAAAACGCTCGAAGTTTTCGTGTATAGCCTCGTAGGAGGGAGCGGTTTGGTCCTTCCAAATCGCTCTTAACTCACTTACGCTATCCTTTAAGTTGAAAATTGACTGGGTAAACTCTCCGTAATTATCCATATCTTATCTCTTTAACTTATCCTATATCCTCTGGTCTTGACTCGATTAGTCTTGCCTTTTCTCTAAAGAATCTTGGGTATTCTCTCTTTATATCGTTCATTATTGATTCAATTCTGCTTTTGAGAGTCCTTACCTCCTCAAGAAGAGGGCCTATTGTCTGGTCGTCGTCCCACTCACTTTGCAAAGCGCCCATTTTTGAAAGATAATCTGCCATTACCTGTGTTTGAGTTTCGCAATAAAATCCAATATCGTCCGCAGTTTCATATAGCACTCTCGGGTCCAGCTCTAATATATCGTCCATATTATCCCCCTCCTATCAAGTGTTTCTATAATCGTTTATCCATTGGATTATTCTTCGACAATAGGTTTCTATTTGCTCCATTTTGTCGCTAACTGTTCTGAGCATGATTTGCATTTCCTCGGATAATTCGAGATACTTTTTTATGGTTGGATCTTGAAGTCCGGCAAATTTAGCATTAACATCGGAATCAAGAACTCTCATGTTCATTGAAAGATCCTCGGCTGCCTCGTTTGAAAGCTTAATAGCCTCGTTAGCTGCTCTTTCAGAAATCTTAAATTTCATAAAATTCTCCTTGGTGCTCTAAGAGCGTTTTATATTTTTATACCGCGTAAGCGTTTGATTTGATCTAGCTTTTCATTTACTCTGTGTAGGATTTGAGATGCTCCCACCTTTTTATTATTGATTTAATAATCTCTAAGCGTTCATTGTAATCTGCAAAGCCTATTTGAAGGTAAATGCCATTTCTGCCATAACGAATATCATTAAATAGCGATATTCCTGTTGGAGCATTTTTAAGCTCTTCTGCCCTTTGCAGATCAACATAAAAACTCGTTAGCACACTTAAATCAGGGAGAGGAAGGTAGATTTTGCTTCCACATTGGCTAAGCACGGTGGTTCTTGTTATTGGATATTTTATAATGATACTACTGCTCAACGACATAACCACATTTATTCCAAATCGTCTTCCACACTTAAGTAAGAACTGCAGGCGATCAATTATACAGCTTCTTGTATTTTCATTTTCAAGAACAAGATCAACCTCATCAATAACAATAAGAATTCTTGACTTTGCGACATATTGAGAGAGGGTTAGTCCCTGTTCTTTGCATTCCTGACCTCGACGCATAATCTCCTCTTCAAGTTCGCAAAGAGCAGACTTGGTCGCGTCCATACCGCGAGCTACAAGTTTAATATGGGGCAAGTGCAGATTTTCATAGCACTCAAATTCCACGCTTCCCTTAGGATCTAAAAGGTAAACATTTAATTCATTGGGGCTGTATTTATAACATGCACTCATGATAAGAGTGTGAATAAAGTTGCTTTTTCCACTTTTTTCTCCACCGAGCACCATCGCGTTCATTTGATTTTCTATCAGATCCAAGGAATGTACTCCCTCGTTTGACATACCAATTGGAATTCTTAATCCCTCCGACGCTGATATGCTTTCGGTATGCGTATCAATATGTGACAAAAGCGTTTCAACACATACGATATGAGATGCATCAGAACTTGTAAAATCCATACCTTTTCTTTCCTATTCTTTATTTATATTTTTATACCGCGTAAGCGTTTGATTTGATCTAGCTTTTCATTTACTCTGTGTAGGATTTGAGATGCTCCCTGCTCAATGGTATCTATATCTGCCATAAAAGAGCTTATGGCAGATAATAGATTTTCATAGTCCTCGTCATCCCAATCTCCGTTGTTTGATTGGATTCGTTTTAGCGTCTCATCGAGCGCTTCCTTTATTCCCTGAGTATATGTGCTAATGCTTAACGATGTAATCTCTAAGGCTTGCTCGTCAATGATTACGGTTTCACTCATTATTAGCCTCCAAGCTTTCTGTAGGTTTCACATAGCTTCTTATACCACTCGCTATCCACATCTGCATTATAACGATAGATTCTAATCTTGGTGGTTTCGTCAGCGTTTGCAACAATTGCAACCTTTGGATTGTTAAGTCCACTTGTTACCTTAAGATTGCTCATGAGGTGTGATACAGAGCTTGAATCAACACCCTTTGTCAAAATCTTATATGTCATACTGCTACCAAGCTCATTTCTGATTGCAGAAATGGTTGAGGTATTGTTGATAGAAATGATAAAGTGAATTCCATACTGTCCACCCTTTTCAAGCAAGTCCTTAAATGCGGTAGCGAAAGAAATTCTATCGGGCATTTTTGAAGAGCTTGGTGTAGCGACAGATGAAGGTGCAGAGTTTCTGTTTTTGAACTTGCTACGAGCAGCGTCAGCAGAGCTTCCACCACTTGTTGTAGCCGGTTCCTCTTGTACCTCTGTTTCCTCGCTGAGAATAAGAGTTGGGTTTTCGTTAAAGAGGTCTGCGTATCTTTGGATAGAGTGAATAACGACATATCTTGGTGAGTTGTCGCTGATTTCTCCACCGAGAACATCACGCTCGTTATCTCTTTCCTTATAAAGCTTAAAGAGAGTCTTTATGCAGTTCTTGAGTGCCTCGGTCGAGGATACGGTTTCAACAACATTAGGAAAGTCGTCGCGTATTACATTGAAGAGGTCGCTCTTGTTCTCGGAGTTTATCATTTCTCCGTTTGCACAGTAAATCTTAGCTCCCTTTTGAGCGCAATCGGCATCAGTTAGTCTATTCGCTACAAGTGAAAGAAGTGAGAAACCCATCATATCTCTGATAACCTCAATATCGATACCTGCCAAAAGCATATTCATCTTTTCGCCGTCATTTCTCATATCGATATTAAATGGCTTTCCTGTTACATAGTCTTGACCTAGCTGTAGTCTGTAGCTCTTCTTCTCTTGCTCGAGCTGTGGAGCAACAGTATAAATAGTTGTTCCCTCAACAGGTGATGGATCTTCGTTTCCACCGACAATAAACATAGGCTCTTGAGGTATGCTATCTGTAACCTTCTTCCATTTCTTAGTAATTTCTGTGGAGAAGCTTACACGCTCCTCTACGCTATATGCATAAGCGACACGGAACTCTACGCTATTGTTACCATAACGAATATCGTTGATAACACCAAGACCCTTTTCCGGTCTGTTAAGGTTTTTAACTGCTTTTGGATCGATTTTGATTTCCAACGCCTCATCCGGCTCGTTAAGACGCAAGCTGATTCTGTTTCCAATATGGTTGAGGACCTCCTCGCGAAGTCTTGGGAACTTTGGAACATTTTGTGATGCCCAGAGAATGTTGATACCAAATGCACGGCCCTCTCTGAATAGGAAGCCAAGAGATTTGATTGCCTCTGCGCCCGCCTGCTCGTCTGCGAAAAGAACCTGAATTTCGTCGATGATAACAAGAATTCTTGGCATCTTATAGCCCTTAGCAACATATTGAACGATATCGGAAACTCCACACTCCTTGAACAGATTTCCTCTGCGCTCCTTCTCAATCATAAGGTTCTTGAAGATAGCAAGAGCGGAGTTGATGTCCTCGCGAAGATCAACACCCAAAAGCTTGATGTGAGGTAGGCGATGATTTTCGTAATACTTAAATTCTACGCCCTCCTTCAAGTCGAGAAGGTAAATGTTGAGCTCCTCGGGGCTATACTTATAGCAGGCACTCATAATGATAGCATGGAGAAGGTTAGATTTACCTGAACCGGTACCACCGATTGCAACTGCGTGAGCAGAGCCGTCGCCTGCGGTTTTAAGGACAAGGCTTTGTACCTCTGCACCTCTTTTACCAATAGGAATGTCGAGAACCTCTGCAGTTGGAGCGATACCCTTGGGGCTCTTAAGTCGAGCGTTGGTGTCGTCGAACATTTCTTCAAGATAAATTGGCTTACTTGCGATTTCTTGTGCGTGATCCTTCATCATTTCGATAATTGAATCAAGCTGTGAAACGCTAATGTCGCGCTTTGGCTCAAAGTAGTTGCTTACTCCAAGAGAAAGCTCAAATCTATTGCCTATTTTATTAATCACAAGAGCGCTCTTTGATGCGGATTCAACAAAGCGCTGATGCTCAGCAGGCTTATACATAGAGCCTAGGGAGCAAGCCTTGTTGTTTATAATAATGCTAAATACGCCCGTCTTGTTTCCGGCTTGCATAAGTCTAAGGAGCTTCTTTGAGGTTTCATCTCTTAAGCCTGATGGATAGTTAGCAAGAACAAATAGATAAACATTTTGAGGGTTAGCCTGGAATTTTGAGTTGTACTCGTAAATATCCGAAACGCTATTGTAACTTAGAACCTCGTCATTAATTTTGTTCATTCTCTGCTCCATATCCTTGATGGTGTCCTCAAGCTGACGGTCATCACGAATAATTCCGCTGAGCAAAATTCCGTTACTTATTTTAGTTAGCTTTGCAAAATGTGAAAATTCCATTACATTATCAATATCCACTAGACAGAAATTAATTCTGTTTGCAGGGAATGACAAAAGGAATTGAATTATAAGCTGATTTACGAAATTTATCGTTTTCTCGGAGTAGTTTTCCTCGTCGATATTAAGCATGATATTTCCACACTTTTTAAGGTCGAGAACAAGAGGTGCGCTCAGGTGTCCCATCTCTAGATATCTGTCAAGAATTGGGCTATCAGCAATATAGCCAAGATGCTTTAGGTTATCCTCAACAAGAAGCTTAATATCACCGATATTGATGCTTTGATTATAGGTATCCGTTCCTGCTACAATATCAACATCAGATTTCTTTCCGTCCTCTTCAAGCTCTACAAAAAACTTCTTTGGAATTGCCTCTACGCTTTCATCAACAAATAGCTCGTCAAAGCGCTTGGAATATGTTGCGCGAAGCTTTGATTCAAACTCGGCAAGCCATGCGTTTGCGCTTCCTCCAACAAAGGAATTAAAGCCTGCGATATTGAATTTCTTATCGTAAAGCGCAATCAATGCGTCAATGCAAGCAATTGCCTTTTTACAGCAAGGGAAAATTTCGGATACGATGTTGGCAATTGGGCGTGGGTCATTAATTTGCTTCCTTTGTTTTGCGCCTGTGTCATATTTGGTTACATTTTGATGGTTACCTGTGTAGGTGATAAAGGTTTCTCCATCAACCTCAACCTTGATAGGTGGAACCAGCGCATCAAAGTCAACTGAATTTAGCTTTGCTATGCAATCGTTTATCTTGTCAAGAAGCTCGTGAAGAATCCTTTCGTTTTCCTCGTAGCTCTTGCGAGAATATTCCTTTGTGTCAACGCTTGTGCGATTCCACTCGTCCTTATAGTCTTTGCATAGAAGCTCGACTAAGTCGTTTATATCTTCTTGAATGCTGATAAAGTGCGTCGCCTTAAACTCCTCGTACTTTTGCTTCATTTCAGCTATCATTTCAGCTGACGCTCTCTCGATTGATCTCTTTTCGTTTGAGTATTGATTTGTCAATCTCGCTTCAAGATTATCAATTTCAATACAATGGGAGTTGATTTTTCTAATCACTTCCATAATTTTGGTAATTTCTATCATAATTAATCTCCTATTTCAATGTTTTGTTTTTGTTAAATTTTTAAGCTAAGCGATTTTTCTCTCGCTCTCAAAAAAGAACAGTAATCTAACCACTCTTTCCTTGCGTCGTCTTAGCGCCTCGCTCATCTCATAGGCGTAACGCATATTTCCTTCTGCGATGGTGGCAAGCGTGTTGCGTAGCCCTTGTTGCTTGCGCTTGTAGGCGCGTAGCCTCTTAACATATTCCTTAGTCGAGGAAATGCTATCCGGCTCTCTCTTATAAGGAGAGGGCGCATCGCCTAGGTACATATCAAAATATGTCTTATCGACAGTATCTAATACGCTATTTTTGAAGCACTCGCCAAAACAGCTAATAGGTGGCGAGGTGGCTCTGTATTGTCCTGTTGTGTTTTTCATATATCTTCCTTTATGTAATCCTTTAAGTTTTGTTTATATTCACTTTGCTTTCACAAAAAGCTCAATATATATTATACTATAATAAATATATAATTGTCAATATGCACAATAAACAAAGCCCCCCCCCCCATTTTTTGTGCATTTTATACAAAAACTCCAAAATTTTGATACTTTCAACAAATTTATTCTTGTCGATTTTTAAAATTATTTAGAATGTGCAAAAAATGGTACATATATCATTTGACAGGGCACTTAATATATGGTACAATTATTACGAGGTGATTAAGATGATTAAATGCTTTTATGGTGGCGTTCTAGACTCAAACGCCTATCTTTTATATGATGGTGGCGAGGCGATGCTAATTGACTGTGGAGTTGCCCCTCAAAAAATTTGCGAATTTTTGCGTGAAAGCTCCCTTAAATTAAAGTACATTATCCTAACTCATGGGCATTTTGACCATGTGGAATATTCCGAGGAATACGAAAAGCTTTTCCCTGATGCTATGGTGCTTTGCCATAAGGACGAAATTCCCGTTTTACGCGACCCTGTGGCTAATGTTACTGCTCTTTTCTCGGCTGGGCGCACATACGAGCTTAGCGCCCACGCCCTAGAGGGTGGCGAGAGGCTATTTATCGGCAACACAGAGGTGGAAATCATACACACCCCCGGACATTCTGTCGGTGGAATATGTATTTTTTGTCCTAAGGAGAATGCTATTTTTGTGGGTGATACTCTATTTCGTAACGGATATGGCAGAACTGATTTTAAGGGTGGGAGCATGACGCTTCTTCGCGCCTCGCTCAAATTATTGTTCTCGCTTGATGGTAGCATAGAGGTTTACTCGGGACATGGTCCTAAAACGACAATAGGTCAGGAGAGTTAAAATGGATTCACTTGAAAAAAAGAAGCTTGCGCTCCTTAGAATTTTACAGATTTTATGGCGTGACAGTGACGAAAATCACCCTCTTATGCAAGAGGATATTATACGAATTCTCGACACAGAGTACGGTGTTTTAGTTGACAGACGCACAATTGGACGCAATATTGCGCTCTTAAAGGATGCGGGATTTGAGATTGAGTCCACAAGGCGTGGCTCTTATCTTGTACAGAGAGTCTTTGAGGATAGCGAGCTACGACTTTTGATTGATAGCGTGCTTGCCAGCGCACACATAAGCCCAAGTCACTCTAAGGCTATAATTGAAAAGCTATGCTCTCTTTCGTGCAAGCATTTCAAAAGGCATGTAAAAAACATCTATTCAGTAAATGACTGGGGAAAAAGCGACAGCCCTCTTTTGTTTTTCAATATTGAAATAATTGACGAGGCAATTGAGCGTGGCCTTATGCTTTCCTTTGATTATAATAAGTATTCCTCGGATAAGCGCCTACATAAGTCGGCATCTCACATCGTAAGCCCTTACCAGATGCTCCTTCACAATCAGCACTATTATCTTATGGCGCTAAACGAAAAATGGGGAAACATTACCTTTTATAGAATGGATAGAATTATGAACATCGCTCTTACCACCAAACCACTAACTCCCTTGCGCTCGGTAAAGGGATACGAGGGTGGAATTGATTATAAAAAAATTGCGTGCTCTCTTCCCTATATGTTCACCGACGAGCCAAGGCGAATAACCTTTGTCGCAAAGGAGTGGGCAATTGATCAAATCGTCGATTGGTTTGGGCGTGATATTACGATTACTCCCGAGGGCGAGGACCTTCGCGTTAGTGTTTTGGCAAGCCCTAACGCTATGCTCTATTGGTGCTTGCAGTATTCGGGCGCAGTTGAGGTAATAGAGCCACAGGATCTAAGAGAAAGGGTAAAAAATGCACTACGAGAGGCACTCGAAAAATACGAAAAACAGCCCTCTCCAAATAGATAAAAGTGTCCCAAATTTTGGGACATTTTCTATCCTTATCTATGTTACAATGCTATATGTAGTAATTGGCTTCAGACTTGTGTGCCAAATTTGGCTCATTATATATGAGATAATATTGGCACTTAGTAAGGGAAAGGATGATTTGAATGAAGCTATCACAAAAATATGTAGAGCTGTTTCTATCGGAGCTTAAGCTATACAGAAGGCTCACCGTCGCAGAGATGAACTACTACGCTCACCATCACGACGAGCTTCTTATGGAGCTCAAGGAGCTACGCAAGCGTGCTAAGCTTGCGCGCGACAAGAAATGGTTAGAGGAGCAGGCTAGGCTCGAGGAAAAGAGGCTGGCGCGAGAGGAGGCGGAGCGTGCCGAGGCAGAGCGTCAAAGAATTCTCGAGGACGAGCGTGTTGAGAGCATAACCTGTATGGATTTGCCAACCGATTTTGAGAACCTCTACACACAAGACGAAAATACAGAGCTTGAGCACACCGATAATGTCGGTGATGCGCTTATCAGCTCACTAAACAAGCTCGCAAGGGTTGATATCGAATACATCTCAGCTATCACGGGGCTTGATTACAAGAGCGTTATTTTAGCGCTCAAGGGTGCGATTTATCAAAATCCGCAGAAGTGGAACGAGTGCTTCTATTTAGGCTGGGAAACGGCTGAGGAATATCTTAGTGGCTCTCTTCGTGAAAAGCTACAGGTTGCAATTGAGGCAAACGAGCGCTACAAGGGCTACTTCTCCGACAATGTAAGAGCGCTTGAAAGGGTTATCCCATCAGGACTTAGCATAAATGATATATATGTAACTCTTGGCTCTCCGTGGCTACCCACTACTGTAATTGACGATTTTATAGTTTATTTGCTTGGCGATGTAAGCAATCGTTTTCCGGAGGGTGCTCTTAGATGCTATCACGACGAGGGTAGCGGAACATGGGAGATACCTGTCAAGAACAGATATACGGGTACAAGATACAATGGCAGATGCTTTGACACCTATGGCACGCGCGATTTGAATGCGCTGATTATCATTGAAAAAACGCTAAATCAAGCGCCAATTGAGGTCTATGACGAATTTCCGTCAAGGACCAATCCGGGCAAGCTGGAAAAGCGCTTAAACGAGGGACGCACCTTCCGTGCGCTTGAAAAGCAAGAGGTCATTATCAAGGCGTTCAAGAGCTGGATTTGGACCTCGCCTGAGCGTCGAGCAGAGCTTGAAAGGATATATGAAACGAGGTATTCCTCTAACAGAGTGCGTCATTTTGACGGCTCGTTTCTCACTTTACCGGGGCTTAGTCCTGACATAGAGCTTTATCCTTATCAAAGAAATGCGGTTGCTCGTATTCTCTTCACCCCTAACACTCTGCTTGCTCACGATGTTGGAAGCGGTAAAACCTACATTATGATTGCAAGCGCTATGGAGCTAAAAAGAACAGGCATCTCCAAAAAGAACATATTTGTCGTTCCAAATAACCTGGTTGGTCAGTGGAAGGATATTTTCTTATCGATGTATCCCGAGGCTAAGCTCCTTTGCGTTGAGCCAAAGAGCTTTACTCCTAAAAAGCGTCTTGGTGTCTTAAAGCAGATGCGCGACGAGGAATTTGACGGAATTATTATTGCGTATAGCTCCTTTGAGCTTATTCCATTTTCAAAGAAAGCACAAATCGAGGCGCTCGAGGCAGAGCTGGCAGAATACAACAAGGCAACAACCAATCTTTACACAGACCGCTATGCAAGGCAAAAGAAGGCGCTTGAAAAGAAAATAGCAGAGCTATACGAGAAAACAGAGCTATCCCTTGGCTCAATTTTCTTTGACGAGCTAGGTATAAGCACTATCTTCATTGACGAGGCGCACAACTATAAAAATGTGCCACTTCACACTCACACGGGCAGGGTTTTGGGAATTAGCTCCTCGGGTAGCACAAAGTGTCAGGATATATTAAACAAGGTTCGCTATGTTCAAAGGACAAATGGCGGACGAGGCTGTGTTTTAGCGACAGGAACGCCCATTACAAACTCGATAACTGATGCGTTTATTATGCAGAAATTTCTTCAAGATGGCGAGCTAAAGCTACTTGGACTTTCCAGCTTTGATGGCTGGATTGGTATGTTTGCCGAAAAGCACACGGACTTTGAAATAGATGTCGATACAAGCTCGTATCGCTTGACCACTCGCTTTTCGAGATTTCACAACCTACCCGAGCTAACTAAGCTCCTTGCCAGCGTTGCCGACTTCCATGTCGTTGACCAAAGCGATGGCGTTCCCTTGCTTGACGGATATACGGATTGCGTGTGCTCTCGCTCAAGCGAGTTTAAGGGCTATCTCAAGGTAATATCCGCTCGTGCTGAGGATGTGCGCTCACGCAGAGTTCCAAGAACGGAGGACAATATGCTTCTTATCACAACAGATGGTCGTAAGGCGGCGCTTGATATGCGTCTTATTGACGACACAATCGTGGTAAGTGGTCACTCCTCAAAGGCGCAGGCGTGCGCAGATAACGCCTTCGATATTTACAAGCGATATGAGCTTACGAAAAGCACACAGCTTATATTCTGTGACTACTCTACCCCAAAGGCAACATTTAATCTCTATGACGAGATACGCACACTGCTTGTTGCTAAGGGCGTTCCCTATGACGAGATTGCGTTTGTTCATTCGGCGACAACACCCGCATCACGCGATAAGCTCTTTGAGGCAGTAAGGCGCGGAGAGATACGAATTTTGATTGGCTCTACCTTCAAGCTGGGGCTTGGCGTAAATGTTCAGGACAAGCTAATTGCAATCCATCACCTTGATGTTCCGTGGCGTCCTGCCGACATGACACAGCGTGAGGGCCGTATTCTTCGTCAAGGAAATGAAAACGAGAGGGTTTTCATATTTAGATATATAACCAAGGGTAGCTTTGATGCGTATTCTTGGCAATTGCTTGAAACTAAGCAACGCTTTATCAGCTCTATTTTGTGTGGACACATGACAGAAAGAAGCGGAAGCGATGTGTGTGATACGGTGCTTTCATATGCCGAGGTAAAGGCGCTAGCTGTCGGAAATCCGCTTATCAAGAAAAGGGTTGAGATAGCAAACGAGCTTGACAGGCTATCAATTTTGAAGCGTGAGCGAGTTTTGCGCTTTGAGAGCTTAAAGCTAGAGCTTGAGGCTCTCCCATCTAAGATTGAGGCACAAGAGGTCATATTAGAGCGTGCAAGGCTTGACATGGCGTTTCTTGGCGAGCAAGAAGCTCCGCCCGAGCTTTCGCCCGACGAGCGTCGCGCATTTAGAGAGCGTCTTGAAATCGCTCTGCGCTCAAATACTCTTGCAAGCGAGGAAAGAGAGCTATTTGAGCATCGTGGCTTTATGCTTGTGCTGGGGGCAGGAATGAAGGCTGACGAGCCATTTATTTGGCTTACGCGCGAGGGCAAATACCACCTTGAGCTAGGCGAGGCCAGCCTTGGCTATTTACCTCGTATCAACAATTTCCTTGACAGCTTCAAAAAGCATCTTGAAAGGCTTGAGGAGGGCTACGAGGCGCTTATAAACAGGCGTCGAGATATTGAAATTGCACTTAGCGAGCGTGACGAGTACTCACAAAGAATAGAGGAGCTAAAAGCAGAGCTACAACAATTAGATAAGAAATTAGGAGTTACACAATGAAGGATTTTGGAAAAATAAACATTCCCATTTTGAGCGTTGACAAAACCGTTGAGGCTCTATCAAGCATATATATATCTGCTGTAATATCGGACACCCCCTTTAAGAGCCTACCATCAATCATGCTCTGGGGTGCGCCCGGTATCGGTAAATCTCAGCTTGTGCGTGCTCTTGCCGAGGAAATTCAAGGCGGAACGGGCAAAAGGTGCGTTGTAACCGATGTGCGCTTGCTTTTGTTCAACCCGATTGACCTTCGTGGCATTCCAACCGCAAGCGCCGACAAGACCCTTGCGGTTTGGCTAAAGCCAAAGATATTCCAAATGGACGAAAGCGACGAGGTTGTAAACATTCTGTTCCTTGATGAGATTTCGGCTGCACCTCAATCGGTTCAAGCGGCGGCATACCAAATCACGCTTGACAGAATTATAGGTGAGCATTCTCTGCCCGACAACTGCATAGTTATTGCGGCAGGAAACAGAGTAACAGACAAGAGCGTTGCGTACAAGATGCCTCGTGCGCTTGCCAACCGTCTTTGCCACATTGAAATTGAGGCGAATTTTGATTCATGGCTTCGTTGGGCTGTATCACACGAAATTTCACCAAAGATTGTCGGTTTTTTATCGTTTAGGCACGATATGCTTCTGGAAAATGATGCGTCAAGCGACAATCAAGCATTTCCAACTCCTCGTTCATGGGAGATGGTAAGCAATCTATTAAAGGTTTCGGGTGATGACCCAAGCGCAATTTATCCACTTATATCGGGCTGTGTAGGTGGTGGCGTTGCAACTGAATTCTGCTCCTGGTGCAGAGTCTTTTCAAGGCTTCCAAAAATAGAGGATGTATTCACGGGACGCTACACAGAAATCCCCTCAGAAACAGATGTGCTTTATGCGCTGATTTCCTCGATGACCTCATATGTAAGGGAGCATCAAAATGATATAAGAGGAATTGAGCTTTCTATTCAATACGCTATGAGGCTTCCCGCCGACTTCTCTGTTGTTCTGCTTAAAAACTACATGGCAATAAACGAGGATTTCAAGCGATATCTTATGACCATTCCAAGCTTCACAAGATGGCTTAGCTCAAAGGGGAGATACCTAAATGGCAATTGATATGACAAGGGCTCGTGCCTGCGCTAACAGGCTTTTGATGTCGAGGCTTCGCATTCTTGGAAATCACGGCTTTTACGGACTTCTTTTGTCGCATATTACCTTCGCTCTTGACGAGAGCCTGGATACTGCGGCAACTGATGCGAAAAAAATCTACTTTTCGCCCGATTTTCTTGATAAGCTCTCCGACTCGGAGCTTGATTTTATTATGATGCACGAAATTATGCATGTGGTGCTTCAGCATTGCTTTCGTGATGGGGATAGAAACCCCGATGCGTTTAATATCGCGTGTGACATTGTCGTAAATTCAAACATTTTAAAGAGCCTAGGTGGCAATTTAAGCAGTATTACTGTTAGGTGCGCCGGTGGTGAGTCGATGCATCTAGCTCCCGATGGCAAGGAGGGGCATCTATACACAGCCGAGGAGGTTTATGAGATGCTCCCCGATTCAATTAAAAATCAGCGTCCCAAGAGTGGCTCAGGCGAGGGTGACGGGGACAGTCAGGACAATTCCTCGGGCAATCCGCAGAGTCGTGGCTCTGCCTCGACGAGTGGCAAGCTAAAGCCACTTGATGACCATTCAAGATGGGGAACGGGCGAAATTGACAACGAAATAGTTGACCTTTGGGCAGGGCATCTGGAGGATGCGATTAAGGTTATCACCATAACAGAGCCCTCTAACACATGGGGCAACATTCCCGCCTTTGCACAAAGAATGCTACGCGAGCGAAGCGAGGGACAAACGAATTGGCGCGAGGTGCTAAGCAACTTCGTTCAAGAGGAGATAAACGATTATTCCTTCTCTCCACCCGACAGGCGCTTTGGAGAATTCGATTTCTTCTTGCCCGATTACAACGAAACGGACGAGAGCGTAAAGGATATTTTATTTATGATAGATACCTCGGGCTCAATGACTGACCAAATGATAACTGATGCCTTTAACGAGGTGCGTGGAGCTATACTCCAATTTAACGGACGCCTCGAAGCGCATCTTGGCTTCTTTGATGCTACTGTCGTCGAACCTGTCACTCCGTTTTCGAGCATTGACGAGCTTGACATTATTCGTCCTATTGGTGGCGGTGGCACGAATTTCCACTGTGTTTTCCATTATGTGCGCTCAAAAATGGACACTCTCCCCTCTAGTATTATAATTTTGACTGATGGCTACGCTCCGTTTCCACAAAAGCAGGATGCTATGGACATTCCTGTGCTTTGGGTTATCAACAATGAAGAGGTTGACCCACCGTGGGGCAAGGTTATAAGAATTAAGGACATCTCAAAATAAAGCAAAAAATCTCGACATGTGTCGAGATTTTCGCTTTTTGGGCTTTTATTTATGAATTGAGCTTAGGCAATATCAACCTTAACTATGCTATGCTCTGAGCGAATTCTTGCAATATCCGAGGCAAGAAGTGTTTTCCTTTCAAGGAGCTCTCTTGCAACTGCCTCGTAGAAGCCCCTGTTTTTGCAAAGCATTTCCTTTGCCTTGAACAAATATTCGTCAAGCTTTGCTCTTGTAAGTAGCTCACTTTCGTGCTGACTGCGCTCCGAGGTATCACTATATCCACATCCGAGAACATGGTTGCCCATAGTTCCGCTATCCGTTATTGCGTCCTTTATATGAGCTTGCGCTCTATACAAATCGTTTTGCGCTCCACTTGCGACTCTGCCTAAGGTAAGCTCCGCTCCTGCCTTGCCACCGAGAATAGTCAAGATTATGTGTGCTCGTCTTCTGTGCTCCTTGCATTTACGGACAAATCCTATTCTGTCCGAGCCACAAAGGGCAGAAATTGAAACCATTCCGACGCTTCCCTCCAAAATAAGCTCCGATATTACTGCGTGTCCCGCCTCGTGATAGGCTACCTCGGTTAGTTCGTCCTCAGTTAGCTCGTTAAGGCTTCTTATATGATAGTTTTCGCGTAGGGTTGCCATTACAAGATGACGCATTTCGACCTTGTCGCATCTTTCATATGCTGCGTAAACTGCGGCATCGTTAATTGTCGCCTCAAGTGTTGCACAGGAATCGCCTGCAAGCATTTTTGCAACATCGTCAATATTTACATCTGCGACAATCGGCTTGCCCTTAAGATAATGCTCTATTATCTTCGTTGCATCGTCTATGCTCGGCGCTTCAACAACAATTCGTCTATCAAAGCGACCACTTCTTATAAGTGATTTTGGGATATCTCCGAGATCATTTGCGGTGGCAATTATAAACACATCATCGCACTTAACCTTATCAATCCACGCTTGAACTGCCGATAGCTCCTCTTGACTTCCGTCTTGACAGGGGAACTTGTCAAGGTCGTCGAGAAGTATGATTGACGGGGCGTTTTGCTGTGCCTCGGTAAAGACTCTTTCTATCTCTCTTATAAAGTCCCCGTCGCCCTTTGTTCTGCGTAGAATATATGAATTTATGCCACACGCCTCAATCAAGGTATGCGCCATAAGTGATTTGCCAAGTCCGGGTGCGCCATTTATCAAAATTCCGTTGGGCATATTTGCGCCCATTTTCTTGTAAATGTCACGATTTTGCACGATGTCGCAGATTTGCTTTAATTCGTCCTTAATTTTCTCATAGCCAATAATTTTTTCAAATGCTTTCATTTTCTTTTCTCCTGTTCGTTTTGGTTTTGGTGTACTAATATTGTACCATTTCTTATGTGCTAAAAATGGCACATAAATGACGGTGGCGCGATTTTTTTCGTAATTACGATTTTCAAGGAGAAATCGCTTATCTCCCTCAGCTGTTTTTTGATTGTAGCACAGCATAGGGTCAAAAGTCTACTACATTTTGGGACTTTTTTTCGCCACAGGGTATCTTGTCATATTTTTGCGACACCAAGGGCGATTTTGAGAGGTTTTTTGAAAATTTTTTATCAAAAATCGCACACAGGGTATCAAAAAAGTGAGTAGCTCTGCTCTTTTACAAGAGCATTACTTACTCACTTATTTTTATTAATTTTTTGACTATAATAATTTATATTAGAAAATCAAAGCGCCTTTAGCTTTTCGATAATAGCGGGGTCTGTGCCCTCGGGTGCGAAGGCTACTGTTTTTTTGCTCTTGCCCGTAAAGAACTCGTACATTGTAAGTCCGGCAAGGTATCTGCCATAATCAAGTGACAGATGGAAGCCATCACGATTTATTGACACTCCACCCTTCTCCTCGTTAAATTCGTCAAGCGCACGCGCCCTTTGAATTGAGGTTGCGTTATCAATTATCGGCAAGGAATATTTTGATGTGATTTTACTTGTCGCCTCGACGATTTTTTCGTACATTAAATTTGTATCTCTATTATAGTATGGGAAGCCACCATGGTTTGATTTTGGGTCGTATGACCATGTTCTGTGGAACACAATTTTAGCATTTGGGCAAGCGCTCTTGATGTAGTCTATTACATATTTAATAAAAGGCTCATATGTCCATTCAATTCCGGAAAAATGGCTTACCTGTTGGATTGTGATAAAGTCCCATTGCGCAAGAGTTAGCGCCTCGTTTATTGATTTCATTTCGAGCGCCTCGCCATCAAGCTGATACTCATAATATGCATTGTTTTCCTTGATATTGTTCATGTGCGTTTCAAGTGAGCAACCACCAATATAGAGATTACGCACATAGATTTCGTCATTTGAGATTTGTCTTAGGTATCTTGTTGCGTCCTGTGAAAAGCTGTTTCCAATACATAATACATTCATTTTTCAAGCCCTCTTTTCGTCTTTTATAGCTATATTTTATCACTCCATTGGGCGTTTTTCAAGCCTTAGACGCAAAAATCACGCCTTGTCTTGATTTTTTGTTTTTCCTTTTAATATATGTGTATTATTGCTCATTTTTGGCAATACTTTAACAAAAGAGCTATGTCACAGCTAGGCGTATTTAACGGTATAAATTATGGTTGTGTCAGAGCCTAAACAAAAACGAGGTACTTATGATAAAATTCAAGGGCAAGGGCGCGTATGGCGCTATCGCAATCGGTAGGGCAAAAATCCTGAAGGGATACAGCACGAGGGTTAAGCGCATCAAGGTAGCAAGCGTTGAGGGCGAGCTATTACGCCTTAATGATGCCAAGGCACTAGCGCGCGAGCAGTTAAATGAGATTTATAACAGGGCAAGGGCCGAGGTAGGCGACGAGAGCGCGCAAATTTTCCAAATACATCTAATGATGCTTGATGACGAGGATTTTTGCGAGCTTATAGCCAACACCATTTGCACAGAGGGGGTAAACGCCGAGTGGGCGGTGAGTGTGGCAAGGGAGCGCTTTTCTGCTCTTTTTTCGTCGATGGACGATCCCTATATGAGAGCGAGAGCAAGCGATATCGAGGACATTTCAAGACGGTTAATTCAATGCCTTGAAAATGGTGCGAGTGGTGAAAAAATAAGCGAGAAATCAATCATTTGCGCAAGCGATTTGTCACCTAGCGAAACGATTTTGCTAGGCAAGGACACTATTCTCGGCTTCGCTACTGCGCTCGGTTCAGAGAGCTCTCATACTGCCATTTTAGCGCGCAATATGGCAATTCCCGCAGTTGTTTCGCTAGGTGACAGATTTTTGTCCTGTGTTAGCGATGGCGATTTGCTTTGCGTTGATGGCTATACGGGCGAGGTCATTATAAATCCCGACCCAAAAACGCTTGAGGCTCTCAAGGTGCGACAGAGTGAGGACATGGCGGTGCGAGCGCTTTTAGAGGAACTACGAGGGCTTGACAGCGTAAGCCTAGATGGCACAAGGGTCAAGCTTTTTGCCAATGTTGGAAGCGTGCGTGAGGTCGAGGAGGCGATTAAAAACGATGCCGAGGGAATAGGGCTTTTCAGAAGCGAGTTTTTGTATCTTGGACGCGACTCTCTTCCTAGTGAGGACGAGCAATTCGAGGCTTACAGGGGAGCGCTTTTGGCGTCGAACGGGCGTCTTACCATAATACGCACGCTCGATATCGGAGCTGACAAAAGAGCGCCATATCTTGACCTTCCCAAAGAGGAAAATCCTGCGCTTGGGCTTCGCGCAATACGAATTTGCCTTCGCTATCCCGAGATTTTTAGGTGTCAGCTACGCGCGCTTCTGCGTGCAAGCGTTCACGGGCGACTTGGCATTATGTTTCCTATGATAACGAGCAAGGACGAGCTTGAAATGAGCCTAGATATATACAATGATGTAAAAAGGGAGCTTTTAGAGAGTGGCGTGAGCGTGTCCAATAATATCGAGCTGGGAATTATGATAGAAACTCCGGCGTCGGCGCTAATTAGCGAGGAGCTAGCCCCGTTAGTTGACTTTTTCAGCGTTGGCACAAATGACTTAACGCAATATACGCTTGCGTGTGACAGGCAAAGCTCCTCTCTTGATGATTTTTGCGACACTCATCACGAGGCGATATTTAAGCTGATTGAGATGGCGACAAGGAGCATTCACGAAAATGGTGGGTGGATAGGAATTTGTGGGGAGCTGGGGGGTGACCTTTCGCTTACTGAGCGATTTTTAAGAATTGGAATTGACGAGCTTTCCGTACCCTCCAGCTATATTTTAAAGCTTCGTGACAGGATAAGAAAAATAGACCTTTCTAAATAATTTATTTGCTTTAATTAAATATATGTTAATATGTTCATATATTTTATTAAATAAAAAATCCGCTTGTTAAGCGGATTTTTCTTGTTTTTTGGTTTTTATATATGAGCGATAACTCATATTATTTCCACAAAACCCCATCTAAATTAAGAATATCGCCATTCTCAGCTGATGCGCTAAGTGTTGCCGAGCTATCACCTAAAACGATAACATATGCAGAAATTGACACCGGCATTTTTATTATCGCCATGGCATCGCCTATTTCTGCGCTTAGGTATTGACCTGTGCTAAGAGACATTGTTTTCTTTGTGCCAATGCTTGAAAAGTTAGACGCGTGCGTTGCCTCGCTCGACATTCCGCCCTGTGGCATAATAGCGATTACCTGTCCGCCCGTGTATGAGTAGCCCGCCTCTGTATCAATCGCCGAATTGCCACCCGAGGTTGTAATAACAACTGTCCTTCCTCCCTCAAAGCAAATTCCTGCGTACGATGCCCTTGAGTTTGTATCAAGTCCATCACCACTACAATAAACATACAGCTCACCGCCCTTTATGGTAATGGCTGTGCCTTGCGTCGATGTGGCGTTCATTCCGTCGTCCCTTGCGATAACAGAAACGCTTCCACCCACAAGCGTTATCGTGCTTCCCTCGACACCCTCGTATGAGTTTTCCACTCTTATGCTTCCGTCATTTATCAAAAGCTCGCCATCTGCGTGAATTCCATCATCATTTGAGTACAAGGTGAGCGTGCCACCGTTTATTGTGATTTTGCCGAGTGGGCTTTCACCATTTTCAAGTGTGTCTGTGTTTTTTGCGTGGAGCGCATCATCATATGATTTTATATTTATTTCGCCCGCGTTTACAACAATCTGATTTGACGCCTTAATTCCCTTTGTGGAATATTCGCCCTTGTCGCTATTGCCCTCCTGCATTCCACCCATTCCACCAAAGCCACCACCTACGCTTGTGGTGTAATTTGTCCATGAGTAGCCAAGGGACGAGCCTCTATTGCTTAATGCGATTGTATCATATGCGTCATTTAGGCTCATATAGTCGGAGCAAGCAAGATAATCGTCCTCTTGGGATAGCGCCATGTCGCTTGAATAGATAAAGAACATAAGCTTTTCGTAGCTTGACCTTTTGGGAAACGAATAGTAATAGTAGGTGCTTCTGCCACCCGAGGCGCTAGAATGATATTCGGCGTTTACCCATTCGATATCGCTATCGCTATTATAGTATTTTACAGAATATTTATATGCGTTACTGCTAAATCGTATATAGTATAGCTCCTCGTCAAGCTCGTCCTCGGTTACCTCGCCTGAATAGCTTGAATATTTATCCGTGTAGATATTTAAGACTGTGCCCTCGTTTATTACGACATCATAAGAGGCGTCAATTCCATCACACGCGCTATAAAGCTCGCACGCAGAACCCGTTATAACGACACCTCCCCTTTGATTTCCTTTAGATGACAGGTCGCTATTTGTTGTCTTTATTGCATCACCCGATTTTGCAATTAGGGTAAGGGATGTGTCTGTAATTTCAATTCCGTCATTACCCTTTAAGGCATTATCCTGACAGATGACAAGAAGGGTTAGGTTTTTAATTTGAAGGTCCTTCTTCGAGTGTACTCCGTTATTTTCCTCAGACACTAGTTTAAGAGTGCCCCTTCCGCCGATTTCAAGGTCGATAAGAGAGTGAATTGCGCCACTATAAAGCGTTTCGTCGCTCTCATCAATTTTGGCTCTGTTATCGTAAATGTAGCTTGATGTGTCTTTTTTCGCCTGTATTTTGACCTCGTTACCACTCAAAATCGTTATTGGGCTCGTGGTGTCGCTTGATATTATCATATCGCTTAGCTCAAGCTCCAGCTTATAGTCATTTACAATATCAATTACTATCGCACCATTTAGCTTTCCGCTAATTTGATATACGCTATCCTCGTTAAGCTCGCCAAAGGTGAGAATATTGTTTTCAAGCGTGTAGGCGTTTTGAGTGCCCGATACATATACAATTTTTATATCCTCGGGTGTGGTTTCGCCCTCGATTATGCCATCATACGCACCAAGCGATTCAAGCTCCGTGCCATAGGCGCTCTCGCTTTGGGTGGGAGGTGTGGCTGTATTCGGGGTGCTTGGCGCTCCTGCCTGCCCTTTATTTCCCGTATCATTTGGTGGCATACTCGGGGCAAGTTGCTCGCCATCAGCATTTGGAAAGCTCGGGAAAAATCCACCGCTCTCGCTCTGCGTTCCCATCGCGCCTAAGCCTGTGGGCGTGCAAGCCACAAGCATAAGTGAAATTAATATTAAAATAGTCACAAAGCCCTTTATTTTCATAGTGCTCTCCTTTGCGTTCTTTTATGGCTATTTTATCATATCTTCCTAAATTTTTGCTAAAAGAAATCGGCTTTTTAGAGCCGATTTTTCTTTTATATAGTTTCCATTCTAATTGTGTTTGTGTTTCCGCTAGCACCTGTTTGAGAACCACCGGTGATAACGATTTTATCGCCAATCGCAAGGCCGAGCTTATCCTTAACCAGCTTCTTTGCGGTATAGAACAGCACCTCAATTTGTGGGTAAACCTCACACATAACAGGGATTACGCCCCATGATAGTGCAAGCTGATGCCATGTCTTTTCGCTAACTGTAAGTCCTACAATATCAACAGGTGAACGGAAGCGTGATACCATTCTTGCGGTCATACCCGACATTGAGCAAACAACGATTGCCTTTGCACCGATATCCATCGCCATTCCACACACGGAGTGCGAGATTGCGTCCATTGAATTCTTAATTCTAAAATCTGTTGTGTAGAAAATCCTTCTGTAATCAACATTCTTTTCAGCCTGCTCTGCAATCTTTGCCATTGTTTGTACTGTGAGAACAGGGTATTTGCCCGCAGCGGTTTCGCCCGATAGCATAATTGCACTTGTGCCATCAAAAACTGCGTTAGCAACATCGGAAATCTCCGCTCTTGTCGGGCGTGGATTTGTTGTCATGCTTTCGAGCATTTCGGTTGCGGTAATAACTCGCTTACCGAGCATACGGCATTTGGTGATAATCTTCTTTTGGATTGCAGGCACTTCCTCGAATGGAATTTCAACGCCCATATCTCCACGGCCAATCATAATTCCGTCGCACTCGGAGCAAATAGACTCGATATTATCAACTCAGATTGATTTTCAATCTTTGCAATAATGCCGATATTGGTTGCGCCATTCGCCTTTAAAAACTCCTTGACATCGAGCACATCCTGTACTCTTGAAACGAATGAGCACGCTATGTATTCAAAATCGTTTTCGATAGCGAAAAGAAGGTCTCTTTTATCCTGCTCGCTAAGATATACCTGATTCATTACCTGTCCCGGGAAGCTCATGCTCTTACGATTTGAAATCTCACCGCCCGCAACAATTTTACAAACAATTTCGGTATCCTCGATTTTTTCAACCTTAAACACCAAAAGTCCGTTATTTACAAGAATTGTATCGCCAACATCAAGCTCAGCATTAAGATTTTTGTAGCTTACTGATACGATAGTGCTATTGCCTACAATATCACGAGTTGTAAAGGTGAATGTATCGCCCTCCTTTATCGTTTCCTTGCCATTTTCAAATGTGCCGATACGATATTCGGGGCCCTTTGTGTCAAGCATAATAGCAAGAGGAATATTCAGCTCACGACGCACACGCTTTAGCATATCAACATTACGCTGATGATCCTCGTGAGTTCCGTGTGAAAAGTTAAGCCTTGCAACATTCATTCCGGCAAGAGCCATTTGTGTTAGTGTCGCCTCGTTGTTACACGCAGGACCGATTGTGCATACGATTTTAGTTTTTCTCATAGTTTTCGCCTTCTTTTTTTGTTCATTATATAAATTTTATCACATTACACTTATCTTTTCAATATATTAATGTTAAAATTTTGCGACAGGATAAAAATTTTTTCTGTTGCGCGATGGAATTATATATGCTAAAATAAGATTAGAAAATACAGCGGTACAGCCCACAAGGAGAATTTATGGAAGCACTTTTAATTATTAGTATTATTCTTAGCTTTGTTGCTCTTATCGGTGTTGGCGTCTTGCTTTTTAAGCTAAGAGGTCAAGAAAAAATAAACGAGAGCGCACTCAGCCTTGCAATCGGCAAGGCGCTGGGTGATTTTGGTGGAGCAATTTCAAGAGAGGTAGCGTCATCGAATAGCGCTCTTACGCTTTCGATAAAGAGCGAAATCGAGCATCTAACGAGCGAGATAAGGGTGCTTGGCGAGCGTGGCTCGTCAAATCATATTGCGATAATCAACACCTTAAACGAGAGCTTCAAGGGCGTTTTAGAGGCAAACCGGAAAAACAGCGAGGCAATTCTTAGCAAGGTGAGTGAGGGGCTTGAGGCAATCCGTCAGCAGACGAAGGAGCGCCTTGACGAAATCCAAAGGGCAGTTGATGAAAAGCTTGATGCTACGCTTAGCGCAAGGCTTAAGGCATCGTTTGACAATGTGATAAAGCAGATTGCCGATGTCAATGTTGCGGTGGGCGAGATAAAGGTGCTTGCAAGTGATGTAAGCTCCCTTAATCGTGTGCTGACAAATGTCAAAACAAAGGGTATTGTGGGCGAGATTGCGCTCGAAAACATTATTTGCGAGATACTCACCCCCGACCAATACGAAACGAATTTTGTCACCAAGGCAGGCACGCACGACCCTGTTGAATTTGCAATTAAGATGCCCGGCAAGAGTGACTCGTTTGTGTATTTGCCAATTGATGCGAAGTTTCCGTTAGAGGCATATCACGAGATGCGAGACGCCTCTGACGAGCTTGACAAGGAAAGATACGAGAGTGCGAAAAAATCTCTTCGCTCACTTCTTAAGCAGTTTGCCAAGAAAATTCACGATAAGTATATTGACCCACCTACAACAACTGATTTTGCCATTATGTTTTTGCCTATCGAGGGGCTTTATGTCGAGGCGCTTAATATGGGACTTTTCGAGGAGCTTCAGCGAGAGTACAAGATAAACATAGCAGGGCCGTCAACCCTTGGAGCGCTACTCAATGCACTTCAAATGGGCTTTAGGTCTATGATAATTCAAAAGCGCACCTCACAGGTATTTGAGCTACTGGGCGCAATAAAAACGGAATTTGGTAGATTTGGAGAGGTGCTTGCGAAGGCGCAGAAAAAGTTCGAGGAGGCAGGCGTGGAGCTTGAAAGGCTTGTCGGCACAAGAACGAGAATGATAAATGCCAAGCTCCGTGAAATCACAGCGCTTGACGATGACCTAGCCGATGCAATTCTTTGCCCACCCGATGACGAGGAATAGCGCACCCTGTGTCGCATTAGCTCAAATTTAAAACGCCCCGACTGCGTTCACCTTGACGGAGAACACGCATTGGGGCGTTTGTTTTTAAGATTATAGCTTATTCAAGGTAGTTTTTGCGAATTCGGTCGATATATTCCTCGTCAATTCCCATTTTAGCCTTGAAAAATTCCTCGGGGGTGGGATAGGTATCAATATAGGCGAAAACTGCGTCTGCGTATTCCTTATGCACGCCATTTACGCTTGCGATATCCTCAATTATTTTTTCGTCAACGCCTCGTTCCCTTGCGAGAGCCTGCGCCTCGGCAACATCGAGCATTGCGCTTTCGTTGGTTCTTAGGTAGTCCTCGAGAATTTGCTCTCTTTTTACGCCAAGGAGCGTAAGAAGGAAAATTGCGCCGACTCCTGTGCGATCCTTGCCTGCGGTACAATGGAAAATGGTCGCACCCTGTGTCGATTCTTTTAGGTAATCAAGGAAAATTTTATACTGCGAGAGCGAATAATCGCTTGAATATATATCACGATAGAAATTGATCATCCACTCGTGTCCCTTGCCCTCAAAATCAGCGGTAAAGCGAAGAAGAATTTCGCCAATTGAGCGCTTCTCGTAATCGCCCTTGCTTGTAACTCTTGATACGAGGTCCTTTACTATTGGAATGTGTATGTATTCTACGCCCTCAAGCTTGACATTAGGAGATGCGTCAATTACCGCCTTGGTGCGCAAATCAAGCACTCTTTTAAGAGAATAGCCCCTTAAGATTTCGGCGTCGCTCTCGCTTAGCATTGACATATTGCCTGTGCGAAGCAAGCGTCCGAGCTTTACTCGTCTGCCATCATATGTGGTAAGTCCGCCTAGGTCACGGGCGTTTTTTACTGTTTGCAAATTAAGCTTCATTTTGTCCTCTTTTGTTTTTTCGCTCATTATAAAAAATTATAGCATATGTTCTTGATATTTTCAAGCACTTATGATATTATTAATATTAGAATATTTATCGTGCCTCGGCACATTAAGGAGATAACATGGCTGATATTTCAAGAGTTGCCACTCAAATGGCAGAAAGCTACGACGCCTCTCAAATCACAATGGTCGGTGGTGAGCTTGCGTTGCCCGACAGAGAGGAAATTATCGAGATTTTGGGAGATATTAAAAAGCTTCTATTCCCCGCTTATTTTGCATCGGGCGAGAGCAAGGGGGATTCCGCGTCCTTTGCGGAAACGCTTTTATACTCAATTTACGGAAGAATTAAAAAGCAAATTTCGCTTTCACTTTCATTTAAGGAAAAGAAAAATTTAGCGGAGCACGCCGAGGAAATTGCCTCATGCTTTATTGAGGCTCTGCCCGAGGTTCACAGGGTTCTTTTAACTGATGTTGAGGCTGCGTACGAGGGCGACCCCGCAGCGCAAAGCAAGGAAGAAATTGTGTTCACCTACCCCGGATTTTATGCGATTTTCGTGTACAGGGTGGCACATTTGCTCTATTGCGATGGCGTTCCCTTTGTGCCTCGTGTTATGACGGAGCACGCGCACGCGCTCACGGGAATTGATATAAACCCAGGTGCGACGATTGGAGAATATTTCTTTATCGACCACGGAACAGGTATCGTTATCGGTGAAACGACGATTATCGGCAACAGGGTTCGTCTATATCAGGGCGTTACTCTCGGTGCGCTATCCCCAAGAAAGGGTCAAATTCTATCGGGCGTAAAAAGACACCCAACCATAAGAGATAATGTTACAATTTATTCGGGAGCATCTATTTTAGGCGGTGACACCATCATAGGCGAGGGCGCAGTTATCGGCGGTAACTCGTTTATTTGCGAGAGCGTCGCTGATGGAGCAAGAGTCAGCATTAAGCTCCCCGAGCTGATCATAAAGGAAACTAAGAAATGAAATGCAAAATAATTACAACATCAAGACAGGCGCAGGACGATAGAATTTCGATTTTTGACAATGCGTTTTTTGCCTCGGAGCCTATGCTTGACAATCAATATAACGATATTGACCCAAGCGAGATTGACACCATAACCACCTATCTTGACGGTGAAATCACCGTCGAGGGTGACGATGTACGCATCACCTATCACGAGGATAGCGGTAGTGGAATGGAGGGCGTTGACGCTGTTGTGGCGTTTAAGATAAGCGAGCCACACGAGGTCACGATTACTCGCTCCGGCGAGGTCAACACCATCATGCTGTTTTCACAGGGCGAGAGGACTATTTCCGTTTATCAAACGCCGTTTATGCCCTTTGAGCTTGGCATTTATGCAAAGCGCGTTGACAACAGAATTTTAAGCGACGGAGTGCTTGAAATTTTCTACATTGTTGAAATCAAGGGCGCTTTGGCACAAAAAACAGAATTAAAATTGGAAGTTAAAAAATATGACTGAAGCAGAATTTCGCGCAGAGCTATCACAGCTTAAGGGTGGCTATCTCTTTTACGGTGACGAGGATTATCTTAAATTCTCCTATTCAAAGGAGGTTTGTAAAAGAGTTCTTGATGGCTCGTTTGACGAATTTAACCATATTGTAATTTATGGTGAGGACTATTCTCCCGCCTCTCTTTCGCAGGCGATTGCGTCCCTTCCCATGATGGCTGAGCAAAAGCTGGTTGAGCTTCGCTCACTTGATTTTAAGGCGCTCAAAAAGGACGATTTATCGGCGCTTTCCGAGGCACTTTCCACGCTTGAGGATTGCGACCATACAATACTTATCGTGCGTGCCGATTCGCATTTATTTGACCCCGGCAGGCCAAAATCGCCAAGCGAGGCGTTTAAGGTATTGACTAAATATCTTACGCCCGTTGAGTTCTCATTCCCACAGCCCAACAGGCTCGCCTCTTGGATTTTGAGGCACTTTGCCGAGGGCAAGATTTCATTTGATGCCTCGCTTGCGACTTATCTTGTTGAGATTTGCGGTCACAGTATGTGGACTCTTTCGTGTGAGATTGAGAAGCTTTGCGCCTACGCAAAGGCTAACGAAATTGTGGAGATTACACAGGAAATCATTGATGATGTGTGCTGTAAGACCATTGAATATGACGATTTTCAGCTGACAAATATGCTCCTTGAGGGCAGACCGGAGCAGGTGTTTGAAACGCTTCGTCGCCAACGCCTTGCGCACGAGCCACCGAATATCATTCTTTTCTCCGTTGTTAAAATGTACACCGAGCTTTATGCGGTTTGTCGTCTTAATATGACGGGTATGACGAAGGGGCAGATTGCCTCGACGCTCAAAATTCACGAGTTCAAGGTTGGAAAATATTTAAACAAGCTTGCACGCACAACTCCCGCAAGAATTGAGCGCTCGCTCGAGCTTTGTCGCGATGCGGATATTCAATCCAAGACTGCGCAAAATCTCGGTCAATATGGCGCTCTTGAAAGGTTAATCAGCACATTGTGTGCGCTTTAAGGACATGAAAAAAAGAATTAAGTATCCTATAATTGTTGAGGGCAAGTACGACAAAATCAAGCTTTGCTCGCTTTTTGACGCCGATGTCATTGTGACGGGTGGCTTTGCGATTTTCTCACACGGTGAGCGTCTTGCGCTTCTGCGCTCCCTTGCCGATAAGGCGGGAAAAATAATTATACTCACCGATTCCGATGGGGGTGGGCATCTCATTCGCTCTCATATTAAGAGCGCAATTTCGCCCGAAAAAATCATAAATTTATACACTCCCAAGACACAGGGTAAGGAAAAACGAAAAAGAGAGCCCTCTCGCGAGGGGTATCTTGGAGTTGAGGGAATTGATGCTCAAGTGCTAACGGAGCTTCTTTTGCCATTTTGCGAGGACTCGCTAACAGAGGCTAAAACGCCAATCACAAAAGCGGATTTATATGCTCTCGGGCTTAGTGGTCGCCCTGATAGCAAATCTAAGCGAGAGGCGCTTTTAAAAGCGCTCAAGCTCCCCCACGATATGACGCCAAACGCTATGCTTAGCGCGCTCAATATTCTCTTTTCAAGGGAAGAGATTGAACAAAAAATCAAGGATTTATCATAACACATCAAAGCAGGCTGTTGAAATCAACAGCCTGCTTTCGTTTTTACACGCCAATCGTATGCGTTTTATAGCTCCTTTTGAAACGGTGCGAGGGTCGCACCCTTGTTTGCTTTTGCTAAGACACAGAACCATTCTTTGTCTGTTCTTGTTTATTCAGGCAAATAGATTATAACCTCACAGCTTGAATTGTAAAGCAATGTGTCAAAAACATATTCCTTTTTTACAACCTCTATTTTAACGCTTGAGGATTCATTTTTAAATATAGTCTTTGGCACTATCACAATGTCTGAGTAATGCTGTATGGCATCAGAAAAGCCCTGTCCATGTCTTGAAATCAAATTGTATGTCAGTGTATAACACTCGTTTTCCTTTACGAGATTAGAATAGTATATATCCTCAGAGCGAATATGACCGGACTCACCCTCTACTACTAAGACATAATTGTTCTCGAATGTTTGCTCTGTTACAGCATCAAAAACACAATCCTCAGCCACTCCACCTAAAAACTCTTCGTAGCTTAAAAATAACTTTGTAACATAATGATATCTTGATGTCCAATTATCATCGTCAACCAAGCTATGATAGCTACTATGTAGATAGACGACATATGAATTAAAGCTTTCGGAATTTACTCCCGTCAAGGTTTCCCTTGTTGGATTTTCGTAATTCCATCTTCCTAAAAACAATTCGGAGGAAACAGGCTCAATAAAACTCGATTCCTCGCTTATGCTCTCTTGGGTGCTCTCACTCGAACTTTCTGTTTGTGTTTCGTTATCACACGACACAAAAGCCCCAAAGCATAGAATCAAAAATAGAATAAGTGATAGGATTTTTTTCATAAAATCAGCTCCTTTTGGGAAGGGTGCGAGGATCGCACCCTTGTTTGCTTTTGCTAAGACACAGAACCATCGACTGTCAGTTCTGTTCTGTCTGTTCATCACCTATTACATTATGAATTTTAGTATATACCTCGCAAGGACTGCTATATTTTTCGCCTCTAAATATATATTGTTTTTCAATTATTTTGATTTCAAGATTCGGATTATCACAAAGCTCCTTAGGTATTATACAAACATCGCAAAAAGGATCGTGCGCATCTGGCGCCTCTGTAAGTATATTGCATACTGTGTTATAAGTTATAGTGTAATAGTTATCTTCTTTTTTGAAATCAGTATAGTATATATCAGCATTCCGAATGTGTCCACTAAACCCTCTCACTATGAGGACAAAATTTTCCTCAAAGGTTTGTTCTGTAACTTCTGTAAGACAATCCTCTCGACCCTCTATTATCCCCTTTTCAAAATCCTCGTAGTCAAAAATGGCTTTGACATATGAAAACATATGGTAATTATTTTCCAAAACACCTGTTTCATAATACCAGCCTATCCACGATTCATACGCATCAGCAAAGGTATCACGAGTTACGATGTTTAATGCGGACTCTTCTTTTGCGCTTTCTTCCTTGCTTATGCTCTCTTGGGTGCTCTCGCTCGAACTTTCCGTTTGCGTTTCGTTATCACACGACACGAAAGCCCCAAAACATAGAATCAAAAATAGAATAAGTGATAGGATTTTTTTCATAAAATCAACTCCTTTTGAAATGGCGCGAGGGTCGCACCCTTGTTTGCTTTTGCTAAGACACAGAACTATCGACTGTCCGTTTCTATTATTCGTAATGCCTTTTTATCGCTCTGTGATGAATTTGATTTATTGATATTGAGTCAAACTGTTCAGGGGTGTTGCTTTCTGTTTTGAAAACATACACAAGGTCACATTTCGCGTAAGCTTTTTCGCCATCACTCGCGTCAAAGCATATTTCGCCATTCTCCAAGTATGCTTTGCGAGAAGCCACGGTTTCAACAGTTACAGTGCATTTGCCGTCTGCAACCTCAACACCACGATATCCTATAGTACCGGGACCCGCTTTACCGTATGAAATTACGATTATGTAGTTGTAATCAAAGAAATCCTCTGCTACTCGATAATACGAACTTGTTTCTTGAGCGGTTTCCAAAAAGCTCTCAAGCTGTTCGCGATTTTCTATTAGCTGTGGCTCGTAAAAACCAAACGGTATTTCCGCTTCCGTATGAACCGTTTTGTAGTAAAGATATTCGGAATCATCGAAGGTATCGGTCTGACTTGTACGGTTATCTTTTACTATCGGTGACAAATTCAAAATAACCGCTAAAATTAAAATCATAATCTTTCTCATTCAATTATCACCACCTGTTCCTCGATAAAAGTGCGTTTTATTTGTATTTTTTCCTCTTCGTCAACAGACCTTGTCAGCTCTGATTTTGGAACGAGAATTACCTCGTAATATCTTGTAGTAACATTAACTGCGTCAAGATAAATAGCACCATAAACCTTTTCGCCTGTTTTGTATTTGTAATCAAATGCATTAAAGTATCTTGATCTTGATTCAATAGTGCTACCCTCGTCATTTGAGGAGAAATTACAATATCCCAAAAATGAATCGCCTGAAGGAGTTATTGTTGAAAAAAGCACTATATTTTCTTCAAAATCCTTTTCGGTTATATATGATTTTGTGTAGTCATATTCTTCGAAAAGAGCTTGCAATTCAGAATAGTCCTTTATCAAACGACAATCCGCCACAGGAGAAACAACCAGTGGCTCCTTGTATATTGTTTCAAAGTAATAGTAGTCCACATATTCTATGGCTTTTGCACTCTCACTTGAACTTTCTGTCGGTGTTTCATTATCACACGATACGAAAATGCCAAGGCAGAAAACAAGTGTTAAAAGTATTGATAGTAGTTTTTTCATAAAATCAACTCCTTTTGAAGTGGCGCGAGGGTCGCACCCTTATTTGCTTTTGCTAAGACACAGAGTTGTCCATGTCAGTTCCCTATCAGTTTCGTTGTAGCAAATGTTGGATAGAATGTTTTTTCACTTTCATCTGATAGTTTTAGGTTAATCCACATTCCTGATAATATAGTTATTTCCCCACTCGCCTCATCTTTAAAAATGCTTTGTTCATAAAACGCTTTATCCACAATTTTAGCTCCATTTGTTTCATATTGCTTTTTTAACTCACTTTCAATGCTTTCACGAAGCTTTGAATTGTCTATCTTATAAAGGTCGTCAAACACTCCGATTTGACCTATGGATATTTCTGCAACAATTCCACTATTCGTTATAACTGTATAGAAATAATCATTTGTGTAATATCCTTGCACCTTTTTTACATAAATGAACATTTCGGCATAGGGCATTTCATTAGTGCCGGGATATTCATAAAGTTTTTCGGAGTGCACCTCATACAAAGAAGTGTCAGTTAGATATCGATTTGCCAATTCTTGTGCTATAAGCATAAGATCTTCGTTTGGTACATTATTTTTTTCGTCACTATAATTTGAAATTTTCTGCTTGAAGTATTTAAGATTGTCGGTATTTTCAAGAAATGCAAAGCTAACTCCGGATTCTTTGTTTTCGTAGTAATCTATTTTTGCATTCGTTAGGTTTATTTGATTTGTAGAAATATAGCTCCCATCATATAACTTTCCATACACGAGAAGCTGTTTATCTAGCATATTATCCTTTTCGCAAAAT
The DNA here is from genome assembly GCA_017408585.1 of Clostridia bacterium. GTDB lineage: Bacteria > Bacillota > Clostridia > Oscillospirales > CAG-272 > RGIG2000. The sequence goes on from JAFQUJ010000017.1 coordinate 78,233, forward strand.
ACCACTCCTATATTGCAAATATCGTTATCAAATGGCAAAACAACTCCCGATGTATCCAAGTGAATTTCTTCGCTTTTATAGAGAATATCCTCGCTTGAGCTTTCTGTCGGTGTTTCATTATCACACGATACGAAAATGCCAAGGCAGAAAATAAGTGTTAAAAGTATTGCTACTAGCTTTTTCATAAAATCAGCTCCTTTGTTTATCTCGTTCCTTTCTAATTTCATTTTAGCATACAAATTCATAAAATTCCTTAGTGTTCACAATTTTTTCACACAAGGCTTCCTGATTTTTCTGTTTTGCACAAATTTTGATTTTTTTATTGTCCTTTGAAATTATTATTTTTGTGCAAGATAACGATAATTTCCGCTTTTAATTTTTCTTCTATTTAATAAAACAATGGAAAATGAAAAGTGTGACAAGATTTTTAAAATTTTTTTAGATTTTTTATTTTTTCTTGTTTTTAGGCTGAAAAAAGGAAAATCCTCTTGCACTCTCAAGAGGATTTTTGTTATTTATATTAGCTTATATGCGTCCTTTAGGGCTGGGTAGAGCACCTTGAAGGCTTGATATTTTTTCTCGTAGGCTTCGACAAGGTCGGGGCTTGGGAGAATGCTATCCTTGATTTTTATAAGTGCTCTTGTGGCGCTCTCTACGCTATCGTATTCGCCACAGCCGACCATTGCAAGAATTGCTCCACCATAGGCAGGGCCCTCCTCGATTTCGGGGCGACAAATCTCAATGCCGAGGGCATTTGCGCACACGATACGCCAAATCTCGTTCTTTGCTCCACCACCACAAATTAGGCTTTTCTCGATACATACCCCACTCTTTTTTGCAATTTCGATACAATCACGAAGAGCGAAGGTAACTCCCTCCATTACAGCCAGAGTCATTTGCTCTCTTGTGGTATTGGGGCGCATACCGATAAATGCACCTCTTGCATCTACATCATTATGAGGGCTTCTTTCACCCATGAGATAAGGTAGAAAATACACATCGTTTTTGCCAAGATACTTATAAAGTCCCTTTTGCTCGCCTGCGTAATCGTCGCTTTCAAGCACATTCTCCATCCACCATTTATTACATGATGCGGCGCTTAAAATACAGCCCATCAGGTGATATGCTCCACTTGCGTGACAGAAGGAGTGAAGCGCGTTTGCGCTATCAACTGAGAACTCGTTTTTCGAGATAAACACAGTTCCGCTTGTGCCAAGAGAGATATTACAAGAGCCGTCCTCGACTGTGCCTGTACCAACTGCGGCAGCGGCATTATCTCCTGCGCCGGCGCATATTACAACGCTCTCGCTAAGTCCTGTCACCCTTGCCATTTGAGGCAAGAGCGTGCCGATTGGCTCGTATGACTCATAAAGCGTTGGTAGCCATTCACGCTTGACATGGCAAATTTCTATCATTTCATCGCTCCATTTGCGATTTTTCACATCAAGCAAAAGCATTCCGCTGGCATCGGAATAGTCGGTTGCGTGTACTCCGCTTAGCTTATATGCAAGATAGTCCTTAGGAAGCATAATTTTTGCGATTTTTGCAAAGTTATCGCTCTCGTTTTGCTCCAGCCAAAGAATTTTTGGTGCTGTGAAGCCTGCAAAGGAAATGTTTGCAGTATATTTTGAGAGCGTTTCCTTTCCAATTACCTCGTTTAGATAATCGCTTTGCTCCTGTGTTCTACCATCGTTCCAAAGAATTGCGGGGCGAATTACATTATCGTTTTCGTCAAGAACGACAAGACCGTGCATCTGTCCACCAAAGGAAATTCCCTTGATTTGTGATTTATCGTAGCCCTGTGTCAGAGCGTCGAGCGCACGAAGGGTGGCGTCCAGCCAATCCTGCGGATTTTGCTCGCTCCAGCCGTTTCTCGGGTATGCGATTGGGTAGTCGCGACTTACGCTATTTATGATTTTTCCGTCGGCACTCACCAAAAGAAGCTTGACTGATGATGTGCCGAGGTCAATTCCAATATAACTGTTCATATTAACCAAATAGTATGCTATTTACGATTGCCTCGAGGCTCTCCTGCTTTCCACTACCCGGAAGCTCACAAGTGCCTCTGTCGCACGCATACTGTGCAATTTCCTCGAGCGTTGCACCCTCGCTCATGATTTTTTGACCGATTTCGGTGCTTGTATAGCTTGAATATCTTTTTTCGATAAAGCCATCAATCCTGCCGTCCTCGATTAGCTCCGCTGCCTTGATAAGACCAAGAGCAAAGGTATCCATACCGAGAATGAACGCCTCAAACATATCCTCGTAGGTGTATGATGGGCGACGGTTCTTAGCGTCAAAGTTAAAGCCACCTGTGAGTCCGCCCGCCTTGAGAACCTCGTACATACACATAGTTGCAGTATAAACATCGAATGGGAACTCGTCGGTATCCCAGCCGAGAAGCATATCGCCTTGGTTTGCGTCGATTGAGCCGAGCATTCCGTTAATTGCGCTAACTCTTAGGTCGTGCTGGAAGGTGTGACCTGCAAGTGTTGCGTGGTTTGCCTCAATGTTCATTTTGAAGTCCTTATCAAGACCATGCGCCTTCAAAAAGCCGATTGCGGTTGCAGCGTCAAAATCGTATTGATGCTTCATTGGCTCTTTCGGCTTAGGCTCAATGTAGAAATCACCTGTAAAGCCAATCTTGCGTCCGTATTCAACTGCCATTTTCATTAGGCGTGCGATATTGTCCTGCTCAAACGCCATATCGGTATTGAGAAGGGTTTCGTAGCCCTCTCGTCCACCCCAAAACACATATCCTCGTCCACCGAGCTTTACTGTTAGCTCGAGCGCCTTTTTAACCTGTGCGCAAGCAAAGGCGAAAACCTCTGCGCTATTTGACGAGCCTGCGCCATTTACAAAGCGAGGATTTGAGAACATATTAGCAGTTCCCCAAAGGCACTTAATGTCTGTGCCCTCCATCTTTTCGAGAATGTAATCTGTTATCTCGTCAAGACGGCGATTTGTTTCGTTGATGTCCTGTGCCTCAGGAACGATATCAACATCGTGGAAGCAGAAATATTTGATGCCGAGCTTCTGCATAAACTCAAATCCTGCATCAACCTTAGCCTTAGCGTGCTCCATTGTGCCATACTCTTGTCCAAAGGACTTGTCGGCAACTCCACGACCGAACATATCTGTTCCCTCAGCGCAAAGATTGTGCCACCAAGCCATAGCGAATGGTAGGTGCTCGCTCATTTTTTTGCCGAAAATTACTCTGTCGGCATCGTAATACTTGAAGGCAAGAGGGTTTTTGCTCTTTGAGCCCTCGTATTTAATTTGTGGGATATTTTTGAAAATTTCCATATTAGCTCTCCTTAAATTATTATTACTTATATTTTAATATATATTCATGCTTTTTTCAATACCTCGTGCAAAAAATCCAAGGATTTCTCCTTGGATTTTTAATATTTTACTGTCTAAATGTCCATTACCGCACCGATAAACACAGGAAGATTGGTTGCGTTATCGACAATCATATAAACAAAGGGGCGGTCAAGCGTTACGCTCCAATAAATCTTGCTTTCGCTTTCTGCGCTATCCTCAACCATCGTAACCGCACCTGCCCTTGTACCGAGGTTGTCAAGGGAGATAAAGGTTTTGTGGACAACTTGGCTTATGTACAGGCTCTCGTTTGAGATATTTCCAAAATCGGCACTGCCCTGCAAAAATGCGGTTGGCATTCCGAGCTCGCTCAAAAGCTCATTCATTTCAAGCGAATATTCGTGCTCGAATTTAGGTACTTGAATTATGCCCTCTCCGCCGTGCTTTACACTGCCCAAGGTATCAAGCAGGGTCTGTGCGTCAAGTGACGCAATATAGTCATTTATCGACACAGCCTCGCCCGGAAGCAACGCCACAAAGCTATAAGCGCCACCCTCGTAGTTCTTTTTAAAGCCCGTTGCGCTATCTGTTTCGATATACATATATTCGCCGTCACGATACATCATCTCAACCTGCTTTTTATTGCCTGAAATGTTGGTGAATTCACCGTCATAGTTGCAATTTTCGTTAAACGGTCTTTCCCATTTTGCATCAAACATAATCGCGTTTATCAGATACATCACCGCCTCTTGCGGTATTTCCTTTAAGATTTCCTTTATCATTGAGTCGGTGTTTTTATCGACCCATGCGTTGATGCTGTTGACTGTTGTATCGTCAAATTTTGCCCTGTAAAGCTCTGCGCGGAAATATCTTTGATTTTTCTCTAAAAATTCACTCTTTACCACAAAGGAATCCGAGCTTTTAAACCATATGGAGTTCGCAATTTTAAGCGTTGCGCCCTCGCTTGATGGCAGGCTCTGTCTGTAAGATGCAAGATAATTATTCAACTCCTCGAGGGTAATGTTATCGGCAAGAAGCGCCTCCATTTCCGCTCTTGTTTGTCCGCACGCGCCGTTTGCATTCATCGCAAGCGCCATTTGTACGGATAGCGGAGAAATAAAGACATTCTCATTTTCGCTCTTTTTTGCAAACGCCTTAAAAAGGTCGAGTGACAGCTTCATTTGAGAGGATATAAATCTCTGATCTAAGATTTTAATAAAATCTATTTCCTCCATCATATCCGCTGTGAGATTTACCACACTGTCATCGAGCTCCTTTTCGACAGGCTCGTCTAAAGCACTTGACGACTCCTCACTTGATGATGACTCATTTGATGTCGTTTCGCTTGATGGCTCTCCCGGTGACTCTTGGGTATCAAGAGTGCTGCTTTGCTCTTGCACTTTTTCGGACTCTGAGCTTTGTGCCATCTCACTTGAGGATTCTGTGCTATCGGTCGCGCACGATGCAAGCACGCCTAAAAGCATACACGCTAAAAGGAATATTGCTATTGTTTTTTTCATAGTCTGTGCCTCCTATATTATTTGTTCTCCCATTTTTAGGATAGCACGCACATTTGACAATGTCAACAAATTACACAAAGCTTTCAGGCTGTTTTCACAAAATCCTCAAAAAACCACTCTATATCACAAAAAATCACTCAAGGAAAGCCTTGAGTGATTTAATTGATTGGATTATCTACCTCTCATGGAAGCAATACGCTCTTCCTCGGTCATTGTATTGCCCTTATCCTTCTTCTTAGGTGAGAAGTGACGGAATACGATGTCGAGAAGGAACAATAGTAGGATTGCGATTACAGTAGGTGTTGAAATGTCCTTTGGAATCTCAACAAATTCGTCCTTTTGGATATCATAGAAGCTTTCGCTATCCGGCATGATTTTTCCACCGCCCGCTGTTGCAAGGTCCTCAATTACCGCACCACCATTAACGAGGTTTAGGTTATATTCGTCAGGATAGAAGCCAACTACCGCGTACTCAGTTCTATCTATGGTTTGAGCATCTTCCTTGGATTGAAGCTTAATTTCCAAATGATATGTGCCTGATTCATCGTCAGTTGTGATTTCTGTTCTGTATCTTGTATCTGCAACACGGTTGTCAGAGGTGATTACGATTTCTGTTCTAGTGCCATCGGGATCAACCTTGTAAACGACAATATGCTCATCATCTCTGAGTCTCTTTTGAGTTTCGATGGTTAGTCTTGTAACATCGTCAACACGCTGGCTTGTAACCTTAAGACCGCTTGAGCCTATCTTATCGTTTATTGAGTTTATAAGAAGGTTTTCTACGATTTTACTATTTGCAAAGCCATCGTTATCATTGAATAGCGATCTTGACCATGCGCCACCGAGATCACTCATATAAACGGTTGTATGTCCTAGTCCGTAATCCCATTCAGCGATAATTGGTCTTAGGTCATCAGCGGAGAGTATCATCTTCGCTCCGTTTTTGATGGTTGTACCATAGTAACCGCCGATTGTATCAAACTCTGTGCCCTCGCCTGTTGGAATTCCAACAAGAATAGCGCCATCGTTTCTCTTTTCAAGCTTTGTATCTCTTTCGTTGATTGGCTCACCCTTTATCATTTGAGCAATTTTGATAAGTGATTGCTCAAGGTCAAGGCTCTTTGATACATAGCTGAAGTTACCGTGACCGATAGCGGCAAGCTTACTAAGCTCATCAAGCATTGTTGCTTGGTCTCTACCGATAGCGATTGTAGATGTGGTAACGCCTGCGTCAGCCATTCTACGAACGGTGTTATCATAGCCTGAGCCCTTATCAGATGGTTCACCATCGGAGAGGAATACCATTTGCTTTAGGTCTGCGTCAGATTCGGAGAGCATCTTATTAGCTGCGTCGATTGCGAACTTATAGTTTGTACCATAAGGCTTCATCAAGTATCCGTTTGCATCGTTGTGATTCTTTAATGGCTCACCACCACCAACACGGTTTGAGTATGATGGGTTTGTCTCATCACTATGAGCATAGAAGAATGACTCAAACGAGTAGTTGATTTGCTCAATCATCCACTCCTTTTCCTCAAGCTGAGTAAGTGGCATAGCTATTGATGCGTCTGCGTCAAAGAATACAAGTCCTACATAATCCTCGGGTGTGAATTGCTCTGTATCAAGAAGAGCAATAACGCTTTCAAGGACCATGTCATAACGCGTCATCTTTTGACCATATTTATTGGTCTGTCCCTCAACAGGCTGACCCATTGATGATGAAAGGTCAACTGTGAGAATTGTCGCAATTACCTCTCTTCTTTCGTCGATTTTAAGGTCAACAGGAAGAATGTCAATGAGTGGGTTATTTGCGTAGGTTTTGTCATTATAATTATAGGTGTTGCTTCCACAGGTGAATACAACTCCACGACCAATCTCCTCAACATATCTCTTTACTAGGTCAACTCCACCTGTTGGAAGATCTGCGAAATCAATGTTCATGAACACAATCTCGTCATATAGAAGGAGCTCCTCCATTACATCGGGGAAGTCTGTTGTTGAGATTTCCTCGTAGGTGCAACCATTCTTTTCTACCATTGATTTGATGGTGCTTGTTACCTGCTTGCCATCTCCGTCAACCAGAAGAATATTTGCTACTCCATCAATTGAGAACCATGAGTAAAGAACATTATTTTGGGATATGGTATCTCCACCCTCCTCGGGCTCTACTACCGCATATACAGAGTGAATTCCTGCGCCCTCTGCCATATACTTGAAGGAATATGTATTGTTTCCTTCCTTTATGGAGATGGTGCTGGAAAATACCTCGATATCATCTTGCTCGTCCCCCTCGGTTGAGCCTTGTGGAACCTCGTAGAAGGTGATTTTTCCGCTAAGGGTTTCCTTGCTTGTGCTTGTTAGGGCAAGGTCGATAGAAACATTTGCGTTCTTTTCCTCAATTACTGTTGCATTCATTGAGAGCATTTGAACCTCAACTGTTGCCTCGTCATTTAATACATCAAAGTAAGCTGCGTCAAGACGAATGTTTTCGCTTGATAGCTTTTTAGCTGCGCTCCATGCGTTTCCTATTGTTTGACGACCGTCGGAGAGCAAGATAACGCGCTTATTTACCTTTTCTGTATCAACCTTGAATATATCTGTAACAATGTATTCAAGAGCGCTTTGAATATTGGTGTTTCCCGGCTTTATAGTAGCCTCGGTTACATCTAGGTAATCGTCAAGCTTCTCGCCAAAATCGCTAAAATATGTATATTTTTCAGCGAAAACCAAAACGCCAATTTCTGTAAATTCATCCTCGCCTTCCTTTAAGCTCTTAATATAGTCGTTCATTTTATCCTTCATGGCAGAGTTTGACTGCGACATGTCGGCTACTACGACTATTTTTGTATCCTCAGGAGCAGTTGTTGTTTCAACAACCGCAATATCTGTGATAAGAGCAGTTGAAAGCGCAAGAATTAGTATGTGAAGAATAAGCGGAACTACATGCTTTATATTCCATCTACGGCTCTTATGAAGTCTAAAGAATGGGAATATAGCAAGTATGAACGCCGGCACCATTACAAGAAACAGCCATGGGCGTCCTATATCAATGGTTGTGCCTACCTCAGTAGCTAGGAATAGGTGCATAAAATTAGAACTCATCACGATAATATACCCCCCATTCAACTACAAGTATTACGAGAAGCGCCATTACAATATATGGCCAAATCTCCATTGGCTCTTTTTTAACCTCAATGCCCGGGAGCACCTCTTTTGCAACAACCGTATCGCCTCTCATTTCGATATCGCTTTCGTCAGATGGAATGCTTGTTGGAAGCATGATTGTTTGCTCGTGTCCGTTTGCATATGTGATTGTTATTGCATAGTTTCCAAGAAGCTCAAGATCAAGCTCTGCGTCTGTTGCCTCAAAGCTATCCTTTGTATCAAACTCGCCCTCTTCCTCGTTGAAATACTTAAATTCAAGACCTGTTGCGCCAACAGGAGCGTTGAACTTAACTGTTTCTCCTACATCGAAGGATCTGTCTGAAACTACGCTGGGAAGGGAGAAGTTGATCATATTCATTGTAAGAAGTGGGAAGTCAATGAGCATATGTAGGTTAGTGTCATGAATGTCAAAGGACATACAAATAACTCTTACATTAGCCTCACGGCCAGCCATTATGATAGGCGTATTATTACAAACGAACATTTCCTCGTACTTGGAATAGTCACTACATTCCAAGGGGCGGAACCTACCGATTGCAATATTTCTTCTCTTTCCTATATTTTTTGTGATTGTTTTATAAGCCTCAGAGCCTGTATCAACAGCAGGAATCATGTAAAGCGTTTGGTCCAAATCCTCTGCTTTAACAGGTGTTGCAGATACTTGAAGGCTTGTGCCGACAGGGTCCTTTTGTGGATTGATAAACCACACAGCACCATCGTCAGGGAGAACATCAGGCATAACACCGTCGAAGATGTAGAGGTTATAGCCCTCAATTGCTCCGCCGTTGTTTACTTGGCTGATCTCGCTCTTGATGTCTGTCTTGTTGCTAATTGAATAGCCTATATTACGAAGTAGCGTAATTAGGTATGTTGTCTTTGCAGGGTCTGCCTCTTGGCGTCCCTCTGTTTCCAGCATGGTTACATATGAGCTGACAACAAGAATTTTAACTCTTTCGCCCTCTTTTGCAAAGATATAGCGTTGGTTGTCCTCTAAAAGACCATCATTAATTACAGCGTCTGCGTTGCCGGCCTCTGTAATCTTATCAATTGTGATCCTCATGCTCTGATATTCAGCAAGCGAGCTGATTTGATAATAGATTGCATTAGGAGCAACAAGGTTTTCCTTATGTGTAAAGGTAACTGTGTTTTTGCTTGATGTTAAGGTAACAGGCTGAGTGCTTACGAGTGAGCCATCAATATATAGGCTAATATAAGCATCTACCGGACGAGTTTCTTGATCCTCACCGTCAAGCGAGTACATGTTTATGGAAGCATTGAAGCTATACTTTCCACCCATGTATGTGTCTGTTAAATTAGTGATTGCAACATTGAAATCACTTTCCTTCGAGAAGCTCCTAATCTCAACTCCGTCCGCATCGTAGTATTCCTTGTCGGTATAGAACAAGATCTTAGCGTCAGGGTTGATGCTCTGAACATTGTTTGCAAGCTCAAGAGCTCCGTCTATATCAGCTGTTCCAAGACCACATACGAGATCCTTTGCAGCAGATACAACTTCTACCTTTTGCGAGGTTCTAAACACTTGTGTATTTGGCTCTACTCCCGCGGTAATAAGCGTAAACTTATTGTTATCGCCGGCGGAGTTTGACTCCTTTTCGATTTCCTCGATTGCAAGCTCAAAGCGTGTTTTTCCGTCCTCGTTCTTTGTCAGCATACTAGCTGACGAGTCAAGAATTATTATCGTGTCCTTAGTCGTAAATGGTATAATTGTCGGCCTTGTAAGTGCAAGAGTTGCCAAAATAACAGCAAGAATTTGCAATACAAGTAAAAGTGAAAATACGAAGTTGATAGGTAAACGATTTTTTACATATTTGAGGCTTCGTTTCCAAATAAATGTACTTGATACCGGCTTAGATACATACTTTGACTTGAGTATGTAAATAAGAATAATAATCGGTATAGCAAGTAAGCCAAGGAAGCCTAGTGCTTGAATAAAACCCATTATTTAATTAATTCCACCTCTGCTCCCTTTCCAAATATAACCTTTTCAATTGGATCGTCTGATGATACGGTGAAGAAGGTTGCCTCTCTTGAGGCACAGAAATCTATTAGCTCCTTCTCGTAATCGTCAAATGCCCTTTGGTAGGCCTCAACCATTTTTCTTGTGACACGCATTCTCATGTTTTTGGGGTCATCAAAGCTGATTGACTCCGCATCGATCATGTGAACACGACCATCAAAGTTTGGATATAGCTCGTCTGGAGATAATACCTGAATCATCAATACCTCTCTACGCTTAAAGGTCAAGAAGTCAACTGCCTTTTTCCAGTTACTCTCAGTCAAGAAATCCGAAATTATAATTGTTAAACCGTCATCATATCCAGGGTTTTCAATATTTACTATAGCTTCTTCAAGGTCTGTTTCTCCCTCAAATTCTACATCCTCAAGAAATTGAGCTGCACGATAGAAGGAGTCCTTGTTATATACAGTAATACCAATGTCCTCTGCCTTATTGCCCTTGAGCAATTTAAAGGTAACTCTGTCCATTGCTGAAACCGAAAGATATCCAAATGCCGCTGCTATACGAAGCGCTGCCTGAGCCTTCTCGGGCTCACCGCACGCCATAGATCCTGACAGGTCAATCAAGATATGATTGTGCATCTGTCTTTCGTCTGTGAAAAGTCTTATAAAGTACTTTTCAAAACGGGCGTAAACATTCCAGTCGATACGCCTAATATCATCGCCGGGGAAATACTCACGGAAATCGGCAAATTCAACCGTATTTCCGTATGAACGAGCCTTTCTTCCACCACCGAAGTAACCTGTCATTGGATTTTTTAGCAATAATGAAGCGGCATCAAGACGGTCAAGAAATGCACCGTCTAATATTCTTCTTTTCATCTCAACCGCCTATTATCTTCTCTTCTTTTTGCCTTCTCTTTTGCCTTCACGCCTTTCTACTGCGTCAGTAGATGTGTTGTTAAGGTCTGCAATCAAGCTTCTTACTACATCGTCCGGTGTCATCTTAGATGTTACAGCCTCAAAGCCGAGCTTAAGTCTGTGACGAAGTACAGGAATTGCGAGTGAGTTGATATCATCATAGGATACATTGTATCTACCGTTAATAAGAGCTCTTACCTGAGCGGCAGTAATAATAGCCTGAGCCGCACGAGGTGATGCTCCTGCACGGATAAATCTCTTTGTTGTTTCGGTTGCAACCTCACTGTCCGGGTGAGTTGATGCGATAAGAACCATCGCATAGTGGAGAACCTCGCTTGATACAGGAATTGTCTTAGCAACAGCTCTCATGCGGAGAAGCTCCTCACCGTTACATGCTGCTTGCGCGGTTTCGTCCATTGTCTTATGTGTCATATTAACGATTTGTCCGAGCTCCTCAGCGCTTGGGTTAGGAACGAGAATCTTGAACATGAAACGGTCCATCTGCGCCTCAGGAAGTGGGTATGTACCATCTTGCTCAATTGGGTTCTGTGTAGCCAATACGAAGAATGGCTCGCTCATGCGTCTTGTTACACCCATTACAGTAACCTTATGCTCCTGCATGGCCTCAAGGAGAGCCGCCTGTGTCTTAGGCGTAGCACGGTTAATTTCGTCCGCCAAAACGATGTTTGAGAAGATAGGACCGGGCTGGAATTCAAACCTGGAATTTCCTTCCTCGTCCTTTGTAATAACATTAGTACCTGTTACATCGGCAGGCATCAAGTCAGGAGTAAACTGAATACGAGAGAATGGAAGGTCGAATACCTTACCAAGTGATCTTACAAGACGGGTTTTACCAAGTCCGGGAGCACCCTCGAGAAGTACATTACCACCGGCGATAATAGCAGCGATTGTTGATTGAACAACCTCCTCTTGACCGATAATATCCTTACGAACCTCTTCGAAAATTCTCTTACATTTTTCAGCGAACATTTTAAGCTCTTCCTCAGCTAGCTTATCAAGCTGAAGCTCTTCAGCTGTACGAGGTGGCTCTGCGTTAGGAGCCGGCTTTTCTTCGGGCTTTTCCTCAGGCTTTTCCTCTGCTACAGGCGCTTCTGCGGGAGCTTCCTCTGCAGGTGCTTCTGCAGGAGCTTCCTCGGCTACGGGTGCTTCCTCAGCTACGGGTTGCTCTTGTGGTTGTTCTACTGGTGTTTCCTCTGTTACTACAGCCTCTTCAGCTGGTGTTGTAGCTGCCTCTTCAGCTACTCTTTTCTTTTCCTTCTTTAGCATTTCTTCTGCCTCCACTCTAGAATTTTCTTCTTCTGTTGCTGCAGCCTCCTCAGCCGCTTGTCTTTCTGCCTCCTCACGAGCTAGGCGTTCTGCCTCCTCACGAGCTTGGCGCTCGGCCTCCTCGGCCTTTAGTCTTTCTGCCTCTTGGCGCTCCGCCTCCTCACGAGCTTGGCGTTCAGCCTCTTCAGCAGCTAATCTTTCTGCTTCCAGACGCTCTGCCTCTTCTCTCGCTTGGCGCTCGGCCTCTTCAGCGGCTAATCGTTCTGCCTCAGCGCGCTCTGCTTCCTCTCTCGCTTGACGCTCTGCCTCCTCAGCGGCTAATCTTTCCGCCTCGGCACGCTCTGCCTCCTCGCGAGCTATACGCTCCGCCTCTTCAGCTTCCCTTCTTTGAGCCTCAGCCCTTTCGGCTTCCTCTCTTGCTTGACGCTCAGCTTCCTCTCGAGCTAGGCGCTCTGCCTCTTCTCTGGCTTGACGCTCCGCCTCTGCCTTAGCAAGCTTTTCTGCCTCCTCAGCGGCACGGCGCTCAGCCTTTTCGCGTTTTTCCGCCTCCGCTCTGGCTCTTTTTTCAGCCTTCGCATTGGTTCTTTCTTCCTCGGCTCTCGCTCTTGCCTCCTCGCGTGCTAAACGCTCAGCTTCCTCTCTTGCAATACGCTCTGCCTCGGCTTTTTCTCTTTCTGTCATTTCGGGCTGTGGCTTTGTTCTGTCCCTACCTACGGTAGAGATGGAAAGACCGCCAGTCCTTTTATTAGCAGCAGAAGCACCTGCTGGGGGTTTTGCCCCAGCAGATGCTCCTCTATTAGTTCCGTTATCTGTGCTTCCCATATCTCTAAATTCTCCCTACTAATATTAACTTATACTGTCAGCTATTAGTTACCCTTTGCAGCTGTTCCCCAGCCGTTAAGGTTTTCAAAATAGTTATTAATAATCTCTTGCTCTTCAGCTGTCAAGCTATCGTCGCTCTTAGAGTTGTCGAGCTCGTTGTTAATGTGTCCTTGGTTATTTTCAAGGAAAATGTCAAGGTCAACAAATCCGTCCTCAGGGTCATATACAGAACCATTTACAGATCCAACACCCGATCCGTCACTGATTTGATCGCTCTTCTCAGTTTCTTCCTCTTCCTTCTCAGTTTCTTCGTCACTGTCGCCGGATGATGGCTGTTGTTGTTGGTTTTGCTGTTGGTTTTGCTGTTGGTTTTGCTGCTGATTTTGATTTTGCTGCTGGTTCATTTGGTCTTGAGCCTGCTGCATCTCATTCTTAAGCTGCTCACCTGTTTGCTCCTGCTTTTGTTGCTCGTCGATTGCGCTATCGAACTCCTTATTGAGCTCGTCGATTACCGCGTCAGCAGCTTCCTTCTTTTCCTCATCGGTCATGTTTTCGTCCTTCGCGATTTGGTCCATTTGGTCTGCAGCGTTCTCGAGAGGTGCCTTGAAGTCGTTATTCTCGGGGAGCTGTTCGGCTGATGATTGCATATCCTTTGAGATTTCCTCAAGCTTTTCATCAAGCTCTGAGCCCTCAAGATTCTCGTACTGATCCTTCATGTTCTCGAAGGCGTTATCAAGATCCTCTTGTGCATCGTCGTATTCTTGGTCGGTTTCTGCGTTTTCAACCTTTTCCATAGCGTCTCCAACCTCTTCCATGGTTTCCTTATCCTGCATGGAGTCGGATGCGCTTTCTTGCTTTTCCTTGTCCTCTTGAATCATATTATCAATCTCATTCTTAGCGTCAGAAATTTCTTGATTGATTTCTGCCTTCAAGTCGGAGTCAACCTTATCCATAGCCTCTTGCTTTTCGGACTCGGTCATGTTTGGATCCTTTTGGATCTCTTCCTTCTTTTGCTCTGCGTTCTCAAATGAGCTGTCAAGCTTGTTTTCAAGATCCTCAACAACATCATTCATTTCGTCCTTAGCCTCTTGGCTAGCGTCAGAGTTTTCGATGGTTTCCTTCATATCATCGAGCATATCGTCGGTGAACTTTTGGTCACCTGCGAGCTCTTGCTCGGTTTGCTCAAGCTTATCTGTAACCTCTTGGCCTACCTGCTCAAGCTTATCCATTGACTCCATAGAGTCTTGAATGTCCTGCTTGAAGTCCTCGAAGGCGTCCGAGATTTCCTCGTCCATGATTTCGCCCTGCTCCATGTCTTGAGTGATTTGGTCAAGCTTATCGGAGAGGTCCTTCATGTCCTCTGAAAGCTCAGAGTCAGGAGAGTTTTCTGTGATTTTATCGAGCTGGTCCTTTAGATCCTCGAGCTTATCCTGCTTTTCTTGCTCTGTTGAAGAGTTTTCGATATCCTGTTGCATATTATCAACAGCCTGTTGGATATCCTCCATAGCCTCTTGCTTTTCTTGCTCTGTGGTTGCATCCTTGTAATCCTCAAGTGCATCCTTTAGATCGTCCATCTTATCTTGAGTTTCAAGAGTGTCTTGGAGATCGTCCTTCGCTTGATCTACTGTTTCTTCAACATTTTCCTTGAGCTCCTCATCTGTTTGAGAGTTTTCAAGGTCTTCCTTTAGGTTATCCTTAAGGTCCTCGAATACATCTTGCATTGTAGAATCCTTTGTGTTTTCTACAACCTGCTCAAGATCCTCAACTGTTTCTTCTAGCTCTTCTCTGTCCATGTCCTTGATTTGGTCCATGGCATCGTTTAGCTCTTGCTTTGCATCCTCAAGCTCTTGCTTTGCATCCTCGAGCTCTTGTTGAGCATTGTCAAGCTCCTCTTGAGCCTCTTGCTTTTGTTGCTCATTTTGAGCTTGGTCAAGCTTATCCTGAGCTTGATCTACTTGCTCTTGCTTTTCGTCAACCTGATCCTGCTTCTCCTCAACCTGCTCCATCTTGTCAGCGATGTCTTGGAGAGTTTCGTTTTCGGTCTTTTCAAGCTCTTCCTTGATGTCCTCGTTGTCCTGTTCCATTTGGTCGAGGGTTTCTTCCATCTTTAGAAGCTCTTCCTTAATAAGCTCTTCGATTTCTTTTCTGGTTTGACGAACATCCTCGTATTTTTCAATATCGCTCTCTGTTACATCAAGTCTTTCTACGAGCTTATCAACGATTGCGTGAAGCTTTTGAGTGAAGTTCTCTGAAAGGCCGGCCTCAGCTGCAGCATCAATGATTTCACGAATTTCGTAAATTTGCTTTTGAATGTCGATTGATGTTTCAAGTCTTGCCTTAAGCGAATTAGCCAAGAAAATCTTTTGAGGATTTGTAAGATTTTCGTCGTTCTTAATTTCCTCAATTCTTTGGTCAACCTGCTCCTTTGACTTGTTCTTGAACACATCGTCGGTATCAGAGTTGTCGATTATCTCGTAAAGCTCTTCCTTGATTTCCTCAAGTCTGTTTTCTAGCTCTATTTGCTCTAGCTCAGGGCTACCAACAACTGCGTTTGCAACTACTGAGAACAGAAGAATGATTGCTAGAAGTAAAGCTGTACAAGAAATGATTCTTATAAGTGGAAGTCTAATCTTGAATTGCTTTACATTGAGTCTTGAAACTCTGTCCATTGTGTCCTCACGCTGAACCTTTGCAACATAAGAACGATCTCTTTTGTACTCAACCATTGTGACTACACGCTCATCAAGGCCCAGAGCATCAATTCTCTTTGCGAGCTTGTTTTGATTTGATCTAAAGCGCTTTAGATAAGTGCTAACGCCAACTGCGATTGCGGTTACTGCTCCAACAGCGATTGTTACACCGATTGCGAGTCCGTCTCTCATCTTAGCGATGAACACGAATCCACAGCCTGTTAGAAGCGAAAGTGAAAGACCGAAGAATAGGCCTGTCATAATTGCCTTAATAAGTGCTTCTATGATAAGTCTTAATCTGTACGGCTTCATTGCCTCATTAAAATCCATTTTTTACTCCTTTTCCTAGTTAAAATAACTAATTATATATATTAATATTATAGCACGCGGTTCGATTTTTTTCAACCTGAAATGGCTTTTTAACCGCTACCATTTCGATTTTTGGCACTTTTCACAAAAAATCGAATAATTGCTTTTTATTTAAAGCCTATTTTTTGTGGAAACTGCCCAAAAGCTTGGGGACGCTCCCAAACCTTTTTTGAGGCTCTAGTCGTTTTCACGCTCCTTTTTGTCATAGCCCCTAAAGGTGGGGGCCGAATTTAGAGATTAGGGATTGCGGGTTTTTTCACCCCGCACTGTCATTATATGTGAAACTTTTTCCAATTTCAATAGACTTCATTCTCTTTTCGATAACTCTTCACAAAACTTTCACATTAATGTATATTTCATCACATAACTACTATATTTCTATACTAGATATAGCTATTTTGTAGTATCTATCTCTTGATATTCTTGTAATATTTATATTTTAGTAATATATGATAAAACAACAAAAGCAAGGCTTGCGCCTTGCTTTTGGAAGCTTTATTAAGATTTAGAGCTTACCTAGATTAGTTAGCCTTTGTGATAACAACCTCGCCACCGTCGGGAACTGCGTCAAAGTAGAGTGTTCCGTTGATGATTGTGCAAGCCATATCCTCAGCCATATTAGGCTTATATAAGCTTGGATCAACAACAGGAATGTTAACGCCGTTTTGTGTAACGGTTACATTTGTCCAGCCCTGTGGAAGTGTCATCTTAAGGGTTAGTGGGAACTGGAACATAATATCGTCGAGATCGTCTGTTACTGTGAGTGAAATGCTTGTATCCGTGGTTGTCATTTGGTTAACATATGCTCTGTGGCTCTCTCTTATATACTGAGTTCCCTCTGTGAAGGATGCTACCCATACGCCCTTGGTGATGAAGTAGTCAAGCTTAACGAGGAATGCGTTTATATCAGTAGAGAATTGAGGAGTAGCCTTTGACACGCTGAGGTCATGGTGACACTCAACTGTCCAATAGTTGTTTTTAACAAGCTCGTCGATTGCCTTCTTGTAATCGTCGCCTGTTGTGGTTGTATAGGATACATAAGAGGATAGGTTACCCCATTGCTCTCTTGTCTTGAGCTCGTCAACATTCTTAATCCATGAGCCTGTTTGACCACCGTTACGGCCGGCTGCCATAAGGTCGTTTACATAATCAGCCATAGCGTCACTTGTCGCACCGTTAGGTGTTACAAAGCCAAGAATTCTTTGACCGGGGAAGTAGCTCATAAACTTGTAGTGAGCCTCGTCAACCTCTTTTGCCATGGTTGCCTCGTCGATTGTTGCATCGCTAAATCCGTCACCGTGGTTGAGTGAGTGAGATGCAACATCCCACGCACCGGTTGAGATCCATTCTGTCCACTCTGCGATAAGCGAGCTTGAGAATTGGTCTGTAAGACCGGCTGTCGCCTTCATGTGTCTCTTTACGAGCTCAGGTGTTGCCCATTCGTAGGTTGCGGTATAGTTACCGTCGTCAAATACCATTGTCCATGCAGCAGGAGCGTTATGGTAGTATCTTGTGATTTCAATATTTCCAACTGATGACGAGCCAACGCTTGCAGAAACTGCCTCTCTGTAGCTTGCGGTACAGCCCGATACGATACACATGTGCTTTTCGTAGTTTACATTGCCCTCAGTTTCCTTGATGGCGTTGCCCCATGTGTGATCCTTAACATCTGTTGAGTCTGTCTTCCATGTGAGATCACAGCTTACGCACTTAAATACAGAATAGCCGGGAGTTCTACATGTTGGAGCAACTGTTTCTACAGGATCTGGCTGTGCAAACTTGTGCAAGCACTCTGTGCTCTTAGGAAGCTCTGTTGCTACCTCTGCTACTGTATATGGGGTAATATCGTAAATGTACGCACCAAAGATTGCAGGTTCCTTTACGATTTCAACACGGAACTTAGAATGATAATCGCCAACATCTGTTGTGAAGGTTGCAATACCTGTTTGTGACGAGGTTTCAAGAACCTCTATTCTGGTGTATTCTTCCCAATATCCGCCCTTTTCGTAAGAGGAATCCTCTACCCAGAACTGAAGGGACATAACTCTTCCTGCGTCCTTTGCACAAACGATGTCAATGTACGCAAGATATTGCTCTTGTGGGAACTCGAAGGAAGCGTAAACCTTCTTTCTCTCGTTCCACTCAAGGTCGTCATAGTTTACCTCACCCTCGCCTGTTGTAGCAACAACAGAGGTGATTGTGTGGTGATCCTTGTTTTCATCTACGCCATAGTTGTCAACCTCGACACGAAGCATAACAACATCTTCAATCGAGCCTGCGCTTTCAACGCCGTCGGGATCCTTTACGACAGGAATAAATTCAAATGATCCGCCAAAGCTACTATCAATTTCCTTAACGCCAAGGCTTATCCATTCGTTCTTAAGCTCCTGAATGGTTTCCTTGATAGGATTGCCCTCAGAGTCCTTCATTACCTCGCCTGTGGTTGGGTCTTTTTTATCTACAACCTTGTCTTGCATATAGCCACGGCAAACGAGAACCTCAATGGTTTCGCCAACGAGCTTATCTGCATTTACAACCACCTTGGAGATGGTTTGCTTATTATCAACTGTATAATCCTCGCTCCAGAAGGTTGTGTGTGAGGATCTATTGTACTCCTTATAATCCTCCCATCTACGAGCATCAGTACACCAAGAGGTCTGAGTGCTGTTATCCAAGAGGTTTGCATGGCTGGAGTTAACCCATGAGTTGTATGAGCCTGTAATCTTACCACCGGCAAGAGCAGAAATAGAGGTAGGTACTCTACCAAACTTTTCAACCTTACCATACACCTGAAGCTCATAAATCATAGCGGGTGTGTAACGGGTTGCGTGAGTTACTGTTGCTCTGATTTGGTCTGCCTTGTAAATTCTGTCAAGCTCAAGAGCTACAACAGCGTTCTTTGATAGAGAATCTCTTACATCGCTGTCGGAAACTGTTCCAACCTTAATCCATTCTCCGTTTTCGAGAACCTCAACATCGTATTTAACGGTTGCGTCCTCGCCGAGCTTCCATGCCCAATAGTTAGGAATTGTAAACTCGATAACTGCAATGTCAAAGGTGGAAGCGAGCTTCAAATTGAATACATCGCCCGAGTATTCGCTTCTGTTTGTAAGAGTATCAGCTCTCCAATATGTGTTTGGTCTGCCGTCAATTGCGTTTGCGGCGGTGGTTATTCTATAAAGCGATGTCGCAGATGCGCTTGCGGTTTCATTTACGCCTACATAAATTTGGCCGTCAACGATAACCTGCTTAATTGGAAGTGTTGCGTATTCGTCAATCTTGTCTGGAAGAAGGTCCCTAAATTCAAGGCTTCCGCAGACAACACAGGCTCTCTTCTCTTGACCATAAGCATAATCGGTTTGAGCCTTTACAAGTATCCATTTTGGTGAATAGTTGTGATAATCGAGCTTTGCAACGACGTCTGTCTTTTCCTCGTAAGGACAACCCTTTCTTGTACAATGCGTGAGAGTATAGCCCTCCGACTTACAGGTAGGAGCAACAGGGTCCTCTGTCTTCATTTTGTGGCCAAGAGGCTGTTGCAGAGTCGTTGTTTTTGTGTAGCCACACATAATGTTGGTGCATCTTTCAATAAGAACACCGGGCTCTGTACAGGTTGCCTCGGTAAGTCCTGCAGACTCTAGCATTGGGTGAAGACACGGTGGAATTTCAGTCCATTGTGCGTAAAGCACCATGTCCTCATCTACCTTAGTAGTGGATTTTACATCCTTTCCGTCCTCTGTTTTCCAGCCGTCAAAGGTAAATCCATCTCTTGCAGGAGTTGGAAGCTTTCCTATTCTGCCACCCTCCTCGATCTCTCGATCCTCGATTGGTGTTGCGCCCTCGTAGCCAAGGTCAAAGCTGACAACAAAGGTATCAAGCTCCTCCTCACCCGACGAGGTTTCCTCGTCACCGCCACAGGATACGAGCACCATCATAAAGGCAAGCAAAATAGTTAAAAGCACTAATAATTTCTTTTTCATAATTTGCCTCGGTTTATTATTTTTATTTTGTTAACTTGACCCCCTCGAATAACAAGGGGGTCAATTCTTCTGCTATATTATTCCTCTTCTGGAGCAACTGCAATTGCAATCTCTCTAAAGAGCTCCTCACCATTTCTTGTGGTTGGGAAAACGATTTTAATACCCATAAGAGGTTGATCGTCCATTGTTCTGTCGATACAATATGCAGTTTCCTTTGTACCGTTGGTGCTTTCGAGATAGCCTGTTGCTGCAGGGTCAGCTCTGAAGTCTTCCTCTGCTGCGTACCAGAAATAAATCTCAAACTTACTTGAGTTACCACCGTCACGGTCACCAAGTCCACAAACACTCATTGCGAGCTGGTCAATCTCTGATGGTGTATTGAAGATAAGCTGAATTGTAAGAGGTCCACCACCCTTAGGTGCGCAACCCTTATTGTTAGGACCTGTGTCCCACTTACCGTCTGTTAGGTTAGCAGGCCACTCAGCCATACCTGGCCATGCACCTGCCTCAAGTGTGCATGTCATTGTTGCATATGATGTAATATTTTGAAGCTGTTTTGTTTCGGTGTACTCACAGCCCTCTCTGTGACACTTTCTCTGTCTTGCAAGAGCGATGTATGTCCAACCACCATCGTCAACTGCGCCCTCTTCTACCCATTGGTGACCAAGAGCCGGGTTTTGTGACTTGTAAACTGCGTCACTTGTTGAGTAACGGCAAACCTCACAGGTCATTGTCTTTGTTCCGTCTGCATCACAGGTTGCAGGGGTTGTTTCTGTTACCCATCTGTGTCCTGAGGTGTTACAGTTGTGTGTTGGCTCAGATGGTGTATCGTCGCCTGTTGAAGCCTTAACGAACCAAGCATAAAGCGTTGCGTCCTCTGTTGGCTTCCATGATGACTTGATCTTGTCAAGTTCAGCCAAAGCATCTGGGTCCTCTTGGAGCAATGCGAAATCGTCCTCGCTGAACCAGCCCTTGAAGGTGTAGCCATCAAGAGAAGGCTTTGGAAGAGTTCCTATCTTCGCTCCGGCATCTACATCTCTTTCGTCCTCGTCACAGTCTGCATCAAACTCGGAGTAGTCAAATGTGATAACTACGCTCTCAGGCTCTTTTTCGCCACAAGAAACTGCAGCAAAAACAAGCACAAATGCAAAAACGAGACACATTAAAATTTTAAGTGTGTTTTTCATTTTTAAAACTCCTTATAAATTCCACTATAGTGGTTTATTTTGCTTTTTTATTATAACTCTAAAAACAGAAAAAGTCAATAGTGGTCAGCTCGTGGCGAGCTTTTTTGTAGGATTGCACAAAATTTTAAACAATTTGGGGTGGGCAAAAATTCGTTTTTTGTGCATTTTGCCTATTGAGAGAATAAAACTTCAGACAAAATTCGACCTTGGATTTTTTCGATTTTCATCATTAAATTAATATAAAAAACAAAAGCGAGATAGGAAAATTCCCTCTCGCCCTTTGTTTTAGTTAAATTGTAATGCTACACACTCGACGCGGGTCGAGAGCCAAATTCCGCTTTCGTGTAGCCGAAATTGCCATACTCTCACGAAGCAAATTTATTCACTCCGCACTCAGCGTTCCGCATTCCTCATTCCACTGTGTAGCCACAGGCAGTTATTGCGTTCTTTAGAGCTTGCATATCTACCTCGCCATCAACAGAGATTTTTACAATGCTCTTTTTATGGTTGGGCTTTGCTTCCTTTACGCCCTCGATTGCCTCAAGCGCACTTTTAACTCTTGCCTCACAATGTGGGCACATCATTCCACTTACCTTTAATACAATTGACATTTCGTCGTCCTCCTCGTCGATTTCGTTTTCGATATTTTCATTTTTATCTAATTTTAACATTTTAAAGAAATTCAATCTTAGCGCATTTGTCACCACGCAAACGCTTGACAGGCTCATAGCAAGAGCGCCTATCATTGGACTAAGGGTAAAGCCTATGCCGGCAAGAGCGCCCGATGCGATTGGAATTGCAATCACATTATAGAAAAACGCCCAAAACAGATTTTGTCTTATGTTCCTTAGCGTTGCGCGTCCCAGCCTTATGGCGTTGCACACATCAAGGAGCGAGCTTTTTATTATAACCACCTCGGCTGTATCGATTGCGACATCTGTGCCTGCGCCGATTGCCACGCCGATATCTGCGCTTGCAAGAGCGGGAGCGTCATTTATTCCGTCGCCGACCATCATAACTCTGCCATCTGCCTTAAGGGTGCGTATCGCGCTTTCCTTTTCGCTTGGGAGCACTCCCGCAATCACGCTATCAATTCCCGCCTCGTGTGCGATTGCCTTAGCTGTGCGCTCGTTATCTCCCGTTATCATAACCACTCGAACCTTGTTCGCCTTTAGCCACGAGATCGCCTGTGCGCTATCGTCCTTTAAGGTGTCGGCGATAGCAATTATTCCTATAAATTGCTCGCCATGAGCAAAGAACAGGGGCGTTTTGCCACTATCAGCTAGCGTGAGGGCATGATTTATAAAATCCTCGGGAATGTGTGCGAATTTCGATATAAAATCAAGCTTTCCACCACAAAGGAGCGCTCCGTTTAGCATTGCGCTAGCGCCACTTCCTGCGTGGGTGCTGAAATCGGTTGTTTGATATGGCTCTGTGCCATTTTGTGTGCCATACTCCACGATTGCCCTTGCCAACGGGTGCTCGCTCTTTATTTCAAGAGAGGTTGCAAGCCTTAAAAGCTCGTTTACAGCCACACCCTCGGGGGTAATTATATCCTTAACTGACATTTTGCCCGTTGTAAGAGTTCCTGTTTTATCAAGGGCGACAATATTCACTCTGCCGGCAACCTCGAGAGCCTGAGCTGTCTTGAACAAAACTCCGCCCTTAGCGCCCACTCCGCTACCCACCATGATAGCAACAGGCGTTGCAAGCCCGAGCGCACACGGACAGCTGATAACGAGCACGGAAATCGCTCTGCCGACAGCATAGCCTATTTGAGCGTCTAAAATGAGCCAAATCGCAAGCACAGCGAGTGATATTGCAATTATGGTTGGAACGAAAATTCCGGACACACGGTCGGCTATTTTAGCTATGGGAGCTTTTGTTGCGGTTGCATCGCCGACTGTTTTTATAATCTGTGAAATTGTGGTGTCAGCGCCCACTCTTTCGGCTCTGCACTTAATAAATCCGTTTTTATTTATTGTCGAGGCGCTGACGCTATCGCCTATCGTCTTATCAACAGGAACACTCTCACCTGTGAGGGCGCTCTCGTCAAGGCTTGCCTCGCCATCAATTATTATTCCGTCACAGGGCACGCCCTGTCCTGTTCTAACTACAAATATATCGCCTACAAGCACCTCGCCCGCACGAATGGAGATTTCCTTGCCATCACGAATGACGGTTGCCAGCTTGGGACTAAGATCCATTAGCGCCTTGAGCGCCGAGGTGGTTCTGCCCTTTGCCTTTGCTTCTAGTAGCTTGCCTACGGTTATAAGCGTAACTATCATAGCGGAGCTTTCAAAATAGAGGTCATGCAAATAATGCGTCCTATCCTCGTCTAAGCACATTAAAATCAGCACGCCCAAGCTATAAAGGAACGACACGCCCGAGCCGAGCGCAACAAGGGTATCCATATTTGGTGAGCGATGAAGCACCGCATTAATTCCGTTTATAAAGAATTTAGAGTTAATCACTATAATGACAAGGGATAGCGCCATTTGAATTAGTGCTATAATAACGGGGCTATTTGCGATTACGGGTGGCAAATACCAGCCCCACATAACATAGCCCATTGACACATACATTAGCGCTATTAAAAAGCCGACGGAAAGATACAATCTTTTAAGAAGAACGGGGCTTTCCTTGTCTAAAAAGCGGGACTCTGTGTCGAAATTCGTATCGTCTTGGGCTTGAATTATGCCATAGCCTGCGTCGCTTACCGCCTGTATGACCTCGCTCTCGCTTGGCTCACCATACACAAGCATTGTGCCTGTAAGCAAATTCACCGCACAGCTCTCAACACCGCTAACGCCAAGCGTTGCGCTCTCTACTCTATGCACGCACGCCGAGCATGTCATTCCCGTGATTTCGTATTTTTTCATTTTGTCCCCCTTTTTCGCAATTTCAGTTAGCAACAACTAACCACCTTACTTATATAATAACATTATTTGCAAAAAAAGTCAATAAAATAAGCCCGATTTCTCGGGCTTGATTTTTAAAAAACACTTGTAACAAAGATTTCTATTCCTATAAAAATTAGAATTGCTCCGCCGATAATGGTCGCCTTGCTTGAAAAGTGCTGGCCTACCCTCTCGCCTATCTTTACGCCTACAAAGCATATGCCAAAGGTGACAAGCGCTATTATGAGTGAGGAAACGAGCGCCGGCAAAAATGTATAGTCGGCAATCGTAAAGCCTACGGAGAGCGCGTCAATTGAGGTTGCAATTCCCTGTGCGATAAGTAGCAAAAGGCTAAGTGGCTTTTCCTCTCGCTTTTCTTCTCTTTGGGTTACGCCCTCATAGAGCATTTTTCCACCGATAAAGCCAAGCAGAGCCAGAGCGATAAACGGAATCAGCTTGCCAAAGGCATCAAAAAAGCCTAAAAGCGTGTGAACCAAAAGCCAGCCTATCATGGGCATTAGGGCTTGGAAGAATGCGAACATTCCCGATATGCTGAGCGCTTTTTTTAGGCTCATATGAGGGTCGTTTAGTCCGTTAGCGATTGATACGGAAAACGCGTCCATGGCAAGTCCAACGCCCAAAAGCACGCTGTTAAAAAAGAATATGAAATCAAACATTACTTAGTCTTGTCCTTGATTATTTTTGGAATATAGATAGTATAGCTCGAGAGCGTATTCCTTGACCTCGTGCACAACTGTTGGTGGGGATACTACTCTTAGTCTGTTACCAAAGGAACAGCACCACGCAATAAAGGTAGGGCTAACCTGAACCTCGGCGTCAAAGCTTACCTTATCGTCCCTTTCGTTTAGCTTGACAGAGCCGAATTTGTCAAAAATGACATCTATCATTGACAAATCTGCCTCGATTGTGACCTTGCGCTTTTCGCCTGTAAACATAGAGAAAACCTGCTTTTTATGGCTTTGAATGTCGAATTTTCTAACCGCGTCGCAGGGGGTGATTTCCTCGTCGAGAACTCTTACCCTTTCCATGCGGTCAACACGATAGTGCGACATTGTTTTGTGCTTATCGTCGTAGCAAACAAGGTAATATTTATCGTCGGAGAAAACGGTTGCGTAGGGGTTTACCTTGTAAATTTTTGTTGCGCCCGTTTCGTCGCATTTATAAACGCGCTCGTGCTTTGCGTTGTATTTAAAATAGGTAAACTCGATTTTTCTTTGCTCATTTATCGCGGTTGCAATCTCGTTTACCGCATAATAAATGTGCTCGTTTGTGTTCTTTGTGGTATTGAAGGCAACAATGTTTTGCTTTAAAACCTCGGCGCGACGGCTACCCGCAAGGCGTGCGATTTTATCGACAAACTCCTCGGTCTTTTTCTCGGTGATAAAGGTAGATGCCTGTACTGCGTCCATCAAAATGCGAAGCTCTGTCACATCGAATGCGCCATTATCGACACTATATTCGTTTGATGCGCCACGCGTACATTCAACCTCGTAGCCATAGGCGTTGAGCGTTTTTATATCGTCATAAAGCGTGCGTCTGTCACACTCAATTCCCATTTCCTTTAGCTTTTCGAGAATTTCGGGTGTTCCCATTGGATGCTCAGAGTCGGTCTGCTGAGAGAGAAGCTCCCATAGCTTCAAAAGCTTGATTTTGTTTGTTTTTTCGCCCTTCATTTTAATTCTCCTTTAAAATGTATTCTTGATGTCTAAATTTTAGCACATTTTGCGCCCCTTGTAAATACCTAAATGTCATTTTTTTGCGCCATCAGCTGAATTTTGTGGGCAAGGAGCAAAAAAGTCCCGTAACACAACAAAAAATGCGACCTTGTGGTCGCATTTTTATATTTTTGAATTATGCTATGCACTAACAAGAGTTGAGATGCAAGGCGATTAAATTAAGCTATTTCCTCTTCCTTTGAGGTAGGTAGTGCTGCTACATAGTCAAGAGTTACGCTCTTGAATGAGCCACCTGTAACGAGTGAAGAATCAACTGCCTCTCCGCTTTCTGCTTGAATGAAGGTTACATTATCACCATCAATTACATATGCACAAATAATTAGCTTAAGGTCGCTATTCGATGTTGCGCCAAAATTGATTGAGCAATCGAAATTGCTATACTCATTATTGATTTCAACCTGAAGAGCCTTAGTGGTATTTACCTTCTTATCTGCGTCAAAGAAGCTCTTGCCCTCAAACTTTTCTGCGTTTGCAATTACGATACCATATACAAGATTTGTTTTCTTTACATCGTTGTAAAGGGTTAGTGTATCATGGTTGATTGTATAGCCACCATTGATTGCCTTCTTATCGGGGCTAAGCGAATATCCCTTTGCAGTAAAGAGTGGTTTAACTACATCTCTGCCCTGCTCATCGCCTACCAAAACATCAATTACTGTACAGCCATCGTTTGTGCAATCACAGGTGTAAATTCCACTTGCGGTGAGTCCGTTAGGGAATACAAGTGTTTCTACCTTTGCGTGATTTTCCTGTCCCTCAAAGGCTCTGCCACATCTTGTGCATGTTCCGTCTTGTGTGCAGTCGGTCACGCCCTCAACATAGTCAATACCGTCATAGAAGGTATCACACACATTCAAGCCATAAATGATATAGTTCTTTTTAGAGGTGTCATCAATTGCCTCAAACTCTTCAAGAGTAACGATTGTTGCATTTTTGAAGTTGCCGTTATCGCTTGAGTTGGTGTTGCTAAGAAGGGTGTTTAGCTGTTCAAGCGAGCCTGTGTAGTAATAAACAACTCCGCTTCCGTTGGTTTCCTTAAATGCACCCTGTGGGAATCCGGGAGCTGTTGCAGGAAGGTAAATTTCACTAAATTTAGTCTTTTCAAACGTATATGTACCCGTAACTGTCGTGAGTCCTCCGCCAAGCACGAGCTTTCCCATTGTGACATATGCACCTGCAAATGCGTGGTCGCCAAGCGTTGTCACAGTGTTAGGAAGAATAATATCACCCGAAATTTTATGTCCGTTAAACGCATTGCTTCCGATAGATACAAGATCCTTTGGGAAGGAAATGGTTGCAAACTTTGGTCCGCTTGCAAATGCTCTATACGGAATATCGGTTACCTTTGTGTTTTCAAAATTGATAAGAGTTTCCAAGGACTTACACTGATAGAATGCTCCGCCCGAACCAAGCGACTCAAGAGATGATGGGAAATAGAAACTTGAAATTATTGTTTTCTCAAACTGATATTCGCCTACAAGCTCCCTAAGCCTTGAATTTTCGCTAATTGTTATGGTAGCGAGTAAGGTACAGTCTGCAAATGCGTGGTCGCCAATGCTTTCAACCGCATCAGGAATTACAATGCTTGTGATAAGTGTGCCTCTAAGTGCGTTCGCTCCAATAGTCGTAACTGTTGAAGGCAATGAAATTGAGGTTATTTTTGTGTTGTAGAAGGCTTCCTTAAGAATTCCCTCTACCTTACTGTTTTCAAGTCCCTTTACTGTTGCGAGTGCGGTGCATTTACCAAAGAAATGCTCGCCCATAATTCTCATTGTGGTAGGGATTGATGCCTCAATCAAATTTGTTGAGCTCTCAACCTTTTTTCCACCTGAACCGGAAACATATGAGGTTTCAATTCCTTCGGGAATTTCAAGTCTAACAAGATTGCCTCTTACATCGGTTCCAAGACCCAAGGCGCTTCTTACATTTGCGTGAACGCTCCATGTAAATTCCGAATTGTCTGCGAGCAAGTAGTAGGTTGGGATTGTGTAGTATTTTCCGTTTACTACAACTACTGTTTTTGCATCCTTGCTGATTACTGTTGGCTCCGGTACGCCATCAACAACACTAGGAGTGCCATATTCGTTACTGTCAGATGGCACGATTGTGTCAGCACTAACACTTATAGCGAGAGCGCAAACGAGCATTACAGCAACAGAAAGAAAGATAAATAATTTCTTTTTCATAAGCTTTTCCTTTCTTAAAATTTATTGGATATTTATCTATCTTAATAATATCATTATATAGCATTTTTGTCAAGGCGTTTTGCACAAAAATTTCGAGTGGTTTTTCGCAAATAAAAAAGAGAGAACAAAATGCTCTCTCTTTTGGATTGTTTTTTTAGATTAAGCTATTTCCTCTTCCTTTGAGGTAGGTAGTGCTGCTACATAGTCAAGAGTTACGCTCTTGAATGAGCCACCTGTAACGAGTGAAGAATCAACTGGCTCTCCGCTTTCTGCTTGAATGAAGGTTACATTGTCGCCCTCGATTACATATGCGCAAATGATTAGTTTGATAGAGTTGTTTGCAGTTGTGCCGAAATTAATTGAGCAATCGAAATTGCTATACTCATTATCAATTTCAACCTGAAGAGCCTTATTGGTATTTACCTTATTGCTTTCGTTAAAGAAGCTCTTACCATCAAACTTTTCTGCGTTTGCAATTACGATACCATATACAAGATTTGTTTTCTTTACATCGTTGTAAAGGGTTAGTGTATCACGGTTGATTGTATAACCACCATTGATTGCATTCTTGTCGGGGCTAAGCGAATATCCCTTTGCAGTAAAGAGTGGTTTAACTACATCTCTGCCCTGCTCATCGCCTACCAAAACATCAATTACTGTACAGCCCTCATTTGTGCAATCACAGGTGTAAATTCCACTTGCGACAAGTCCTTCAGGGAATACAAGTGTTTCTACTATTGCGTGCGTTTCTTGTCCCTCAAAGACTCTGCCACATCTTGTGCATATTCCATCTTGTGTGCAGTCGGTCACGCCCTCAACATAGTCAACACCGTCATAGAATGCGTCGCATAGGTTGTAGCCCGAGATAACATACTTTCCACTTGCATAATTTGATGTGTTTGCGATATATGTAGCGTAAGGTACAATCTCCTTTGCGCCTGATGTTGACTTGATTGTTTCAAGATATGTTGTATCTGTGCTTGTAACAAAGAATAGTCTTGCGGTGCTATTGTTAAAGTAGATTGATGTAAGTCCGCCCGGAAGAACGAACTCTGTCATTGACTTACAGCCTGTAAATGCCTCATTACTAATAGTAACAAGGCTAGCGCCCAAAACAACCTTCTTCACACCAACATCTGCAAATCCATAGGTTGCAATTGTGGTTACGGTGTTAGGAAGCTTAATCACATCAGGCGTCCAGCTCTTCAATCCTCTAAACATAGCGTATGAAATTGAAGTTAACTTTGTGTTTTCAAGACCAATAACCTCGGTTAAGCCTGTGTAAGCAAAATTGTTATTTCCATTAACTGTAGTAAGCGTGGTTGGAAGAGTTACGCTTGTAAGGCTCGAGCAATTTAGGAATATGCAGTTTCCAAGAGTTGTAAGGCCCTCAGGAAGAACAACCGAGGTAAGTCTTTTACAGTTTTCAAACGCTGGGCTGTCAATCGCCTTAAGGCTTGTTCCCGTGAAGTTTATAGCAATAAGAGAGTTGTTGTTTTGGAAAAACTTTTCACCAACGGTTGTAAGTTTTGCCGGAAGTGTGATAGTAAAGCTAACTGTATTGTCTGCCACATTGCTCTTGAATGCGAAGGCGTATTGTTGAATTTCAGTAATTGAGCTTGGCAAAACAAGATGCCCACTAAGCTTATAGCAGTTATAGAATGTATGGTTGGGAATTTTTGTTCCCTCATAATCGCCAGCAAATTCTACGGTTTGAATACCGGATCCTTCAAATGTTGAGCTACCCTCAAAGTAAGAGCTCTTTGGGATAAAGATTGATTGTAAATTTGACGCACCCCAAAATGCCGATCCTCCAAAATGAAGTGTTGATAAGGTGTCCTTTGGAATGTCAAACACTCTAAGGTTGGCATCTGAATTAAAGGAGCCTTTGTTGATCCAACGGAATGTGTTGTTAACATAGATAGCCTCAAGTGGCATACTTGACCAAGTTCCGCTAATGTAGGTAAACGCCTCGTAATCACGGCCATTTAAGAGTATCATGTTAGATACAGTGTATGGGAATGTCGTGCTGTCATCTCCGTCGGTGTCTAAAATCGTGCTTGTTGGAAGTAGCTCTCTGCCACCATTAAGAGCGAAGGTAAAGTCAATCTCTACTCTGTAAGCGACATACTCGCTTGTTGTGGAGTCATAGAACCAAGCAAGAGCCTTACCGTCTGTGTCATAAAGAGCAAGAGTTGTTCCGTTTGATGTTGTATATGCTTCACCATCGTTATTTGGCGTTACTGCGCTTGCAGATATAGCGAAAACGCAAACGAGCATTACAACAACAGAAATAAAGACAAATAAATTCTTTTTCATAAGTTTCCTTTCTTAAAATTTATTTTTATACATTTATTCGCCTTAAATATTACCATAAACATCACTTTCCTGTCAAGTTGTTTTTCTAAAAACCAAAAAACGCACCTTGTTCGTGCGTTTCTTTATAGCTCCTTTGATATCCAAAACATAATGAGATTTACGATTTTTTCCTGTTGCGTGGGGGAGAGTGTCGTGTTTTTGGGAATTTTGTACCATTTTTCAATACAGCCACGACAACATGTAGCAGTGGCGTGTTGAGCGACAAACACGGGGTGTCCTCGCCAAGGAGTTTGTGCGCCATCATTTGCAATATACGACGGAGCAAGTCGCTCTCGCACGAAATCTCTTGCGTGCTCCCTTATGGTATCAAGCCCCTTTTTTGCGATATATTCTCTGTCGGTGCTTTTTAAATGAAATTTTGAGCGAAATTTGGATTTTGCAAGCCTTTCAAGAGCCTCTTCAAGTGTCATTTTCGCACACATCTCCTCTCCTTTGGTCTAGAAAAGGGCGAAAAAATTTCGCCCTTTTTGAAGTTTGGAATTATATTTCAGCCTTTGTTGTGTTTCAGCCGTTCAGAGCAAGCAAGATAAGACGCTATGCTCCTCTTTCGGACATTTAGGCAAAATTGTTCAAGGCGCACCACAGTTGACAGGCGATGGCTATCTTAGGATAGTCGAGGTTGTCAACGAGGAGCAACGCAGAAGAATGAAGCATAAATGCCCGATCAATAGTTTTCAGCGTGAACCTCAAAATAAGCCTGAGGATGTACGCAAACGGGGCAAATCTGTGGTGCTTTTGTGCCAACTACGATATGACCGCAGTTGCGACATTCCCAAACCTTTACCTCGCTCTTTTCAAATACCTGTTGAGTTTCAACATTGGTCAACAGAGCACGATATCTTTCCTCGTGTGTCTTTTCGATTTGCGCTACCATACGGAACTTGATTGCAAGCTCCTTGAAGCCCTCCTCATCGGCTACTCTTGCGAATTCCTCATACATGTCTGTCCATTCGTAGTTTTCGCCCTCTGCTGCAGCTAAGAGGTTGGCAGGTGTATCTCCAATTCCGCCTAGCTCCTTAAACCACATCTTTGCATGCTCTTTTTCGTTCTCTGCTGTCTTTAGGAAGAGTGCGGCGATTTGCTCATAGCCCTCCTTCTTCGCAACAGATGCAAAGTATGTATATTTGTTTCTTGCCTGTGATTCTCCGGCGAATGCTGCCTCGAGATTTCTTTCTGTTCTTGTTCCTGCATACTTGTTTGCCATAGCTTTTCTCCTTATAATTTAAATTTTTAATTTGTTTTTTTAGCTTAACTTTGCCTCAAGGCGTTCTCTTATCGCCATAATGAAGCCTCTTGTATTTACAGCGGTTGCCTTAAAGCCCGCCTCTACAAGTCCTACTAGGTCCTTTGTCATAATGCCATCGTTTAGAGTGTCAATGCAAGCCTGCTCGAGCTTGTTTGCGAAATCCACAAGGTCGCTAAGTCCGTCAAGCTCTCCACGCTTGCGAAGCGCTCCACTCCATGCGTAAATTGTAGCCATTGGGTTAGTCGAGGTGTCCTCGCCCGCAAGATATCTGTAATAGTGTCTTGTAACAGTTCCGTGAGCTGCCTCATATTCGTATTTTCCGTCAGGAGATACGAGCACAGAGGTCATCATAGCGAGTGAGCCAAATGCAGTTGATACCATATCTGACATAACATCGCCATCATAGTTCTTACAAGCCCAAATATAGCCACCCTCGGAGCGAATAACTCTTGCTACTGCATCATCAATTAGGGTGTAGAAGTATTCTATTCCAAGCTCCTCGAATTTCGCCTTATAGGTTGTTTCGTAAATCTCTTGGAAAATGAGCTTGAAGGTTTGGTCATACTGCTTTGAAATGGTGTCCTTTGTAGCAAACCAGAGATCTTGCTTTGTATTTATAGCATAATTGAAGCAGGAATGTGCAAAGGATCTAATTGAGCTATCCTTGTTATACTGTCCTTGGAGCACGCCCGGACATTCAAAATCGTAGATTGTTGAGCGGAAGGTTTCCTCGCCATTTGCGGTTGTAAACACTAGCTCTGCCTTGCCCTGCTCGGGTGCTCTATATTCAGTTGCCTTATAAACATCGCCATAGGCGTGACGGGCAATTGTGATTGGCTTTTTCCAGTTGCGAACAGCGGGCTTAATTGAGTCGATAAGAATAGGAGCACGGAAAACTGTACCATCAAGGATTGCACGAATTGTTCCGTTAGGGCTCTTCCACATTTCGCTTAGGTTGTATTCCTCTACTCTTTGCTTGTTTGGTGTGATTGTTGCGCACTTAACTGCAACTCCATATTTTTGAGTTGCGTATGCGCTATCAAAGGTGACCTTATCCTTAGTTCTCTCACGCTCAGGCAAGCCAAGGTCGTAATACTCTGTTTTAAGGTCAACAAACGGAAGAAGAAGCTCATCCTTTATCATCTTCCAAATAATTCTTGTCATTTCGTCGCCATCCATTTCAACAAGAGGCGTTGTCATTTTGATTTTTTCCATTTTTATATCTCCATTTTTATTTTCTTGTTTTATTTTACATTAAAACAACGCTTTTTTCAAGGGGGTATCATTAAAATTATTAATCTTTACCAGCGTTTGTCGCCCACAATTGCCATTTGAGCAAGTCGTCTTATTTTTTTGAGTGCTTGGGCGCTGTGCGGATAATCGGTAAAGGTCTTTTTAAAGCCGTTTTCCAAAAGAAGCCTTTCAACCTCGGCGCGTCCTATTTTTTCCTCTAAGCGACAAAGGAGCTTATAGTCCTGTAAGCCATCATAGAAGATTTCGTAGCGAACAGAGTCAAGCGCTCCGCTTTCGCCCGGGTAAACGACATAGCAATCTCCACTTTGGAGTCCGCCACCCGCATCCGTGATAAGATATGGGTCAATCGGCTCGTCAGAGAGAACCGTGTTATAGAAATTATAGCCCCAATGCAAGAAGCCCTTGATATTATTTAGATACATTTGCATTCCAATCACTCTTATTCTCTCGCCCGGCATTGACATATATCTGTTTGACAGATATGAATGTGTCTCGGCACAGCAATAGTACGCCCATAAATTCGGGGTGTCATTATCAATGAAGCTTTGAATGTGAGCAGTTGACGAAATTGCTCTATCAACTAGCCCCTGCTTATAAAATTCGTAGTGGCTTAATGCGTCCATTACGATAGCGTCGGGGGCGTATTTTTTGAATATTTCCTTTGCGCTCTTATATTCCTCAAGACAGCTTTCGTTTGGCTCATCAGAGATATGGAAGCGACACGCCTCAAAGAGTCCCTCTGCCTTTAATCTTTCTATCAGCCTTGGCAAGAATACGCCAAGGAAGGCTGAATATTCCTCGCCCGTTGCGCTTGTATCCCAGCCAAATATGCGCTTTGTCCTGCCATTTACCTTAGCGACGATTTTTGGTGCGAATTTTGCGCCCCATTGTGAGAACAGGTGGCTCATTTCAAAGTATTTTATGCCAAGCGCCTTAACTCTTTTCATGAATGCGATAAGGCGGTCAAGGTCTATTTTGTAGCCGTTCTCAGTCTTAGTCACATCAACAAGCTGTACGGTGAGCCTTTCCGAGCCTACTCTTGTATCAAGTGGGGGCGTGAACATTGGAACGAGGAGCATATTCATTCCGTGTCTTACAGCACAGCGAATAAAATCGTCCATTATTTTATTGTATTTCGGTGAGAACACCCTTGTGTTGTAGTATTGAGCTATGGCATCATAGTGAAACCAGTTTGTATATATAAGCTCGCTCTCGCCAAGGTAAAAGTCAAGAACCCTCACCTTGTAGCTCGCTTTACCTATAACAAATCCGTTTTGCTCAAGGGAAATCTCGATTGGATATTCGCCCGGGGTAAGCTCTCCCTTTATTGTAAACCAAAGGCTATTATAGAGTCCCATTCTCGCAGTTGGCATACGCTTTTTACAGGGACGCAAAACATCAGGGCAGAAAAATGGCTTTTTCGTAAAATAATAATCGTCGCCATCACCCAAAATCGGCGTTGTGCAGGGGACATATTCCACCTGACGATAGCTTATGTATTTTTTTATCGGGCTTTTGATTTTGACCTCGATATCCCTTTGAAACCATTCAGTCATGTAAACGACCTGAAATGACAATACCTCGTCACGAGCCATTGTGTTTTCACTCTCAAGCATTTTAGGCTTTTTATCTATTAGCACCTTTTCCTCGGCGCATACTGTATAAATTTCGCTCATATTACACCTCGCAAGCTTATTATATCTTAATTATATAAAATTCCTGTAACAAAATCAAGAGTTATGTAAAATAAAAGCCAAAAAGCACCCACATTCGTGAGTGCGAAAGTTAAATGTTTATGCCGGATTCTCGCCTTGCGAGGCATTTGCCTTCGCCTTCTCTTGCAAGCAGACTTCGGCTTGTCGGCAAATGAACGAACCAGAGCTTTGCGATAACAATTCAGCAATTTGATTGAACAAACGCGCAAAGCCTGTTTCGAAGACGCTTCCCCCACCACGAAAAAAGCACCCACATTTGTGAGTGCTTTTCGTCAAAATTTAATTGTTAGATAAAGCTGGATAGCCGACCTTCGTCGGCGATTGACGCTTCGCTTAAATCGAACCAGAGCTTTGCGATGACAATTCAGCAATTTGTTTGCACAATTACGCAAAGCCAAGTTCGAAGACGCTTCCCCCACCACGAAAAAAAGCACCCACATTCGTGAGTGCTTTTCGTGGTGGGGGAAGCTGGATTCGGACCAGCGAAGTCGTTGACAACAGATTTACAGTCTGCCCCCTTTGGCCGCTCGGGAATTCCCCCATTTTGTCGCAAGATTTGGAGCTGGCGAACGGAGTCGAACCATCAACCTGCTGATTACAAATCAGCTGCTCTGCCATTGAGCCACGCCAGCATATGTTCTTGCGACGATTGACATTTTAACATATATTTTTTTGCTTGTCAATATGTTTTTTTAATTTTCTTAAATATTTTTTGATTTTTTCCTTTTATATTGACATATCATTTTCAAAATGCTATCATTATTTTATGATATTCCTACTTATATTAAGGAGATATTTATGTTTATTATTCGCTTTACGCTTGAGGTGGCAAGTGAGCTTGCAAAAAGAATGAAAAAATCTATGGAAGAAAATGGATATAGTGGCTCTCTTGCGTACCGGTATGCCTTAAAGAGCAGGGGGGTAAGCCTTGACTGATTTACTCACTTTACAAAAAAGCTTTATTCTCTCGCACCTAAAAGGTGGCGATGTGTGTGCGGATTTCACTATGGGAAATGGTCACGACACCTTGTTTTTATCGCAAACGGTTGGCGAGGGTGGCGAGGTTTTCGCCTTTGATATTCAGCCTAGTGCTCTTGAAAACACAAGGGCTAGATTAGAGAGCGAGGGTGCGCCTCAAAATTACACGCTGATTTTAGATAGTCACAGCAATCTCAAAAAGTACATTAACAAAAAAATCAAGGCGGGTATGTTTAATCTTGGCTATCTGCCCGGTAGTGGCAACAAGGGCTTGACTACTATGCGAGAAACCACCATTCCCGCAGTGATGGGCGCAATTGATTTGCTTGATGCGCGCTCAATTTTGCTCGTGGCAATTTATCCCGGTCATGCCGAGGGTGATGCCGAGGGGGTTGCTCTCGAGGAAATTTTCAATAAAATTGACCGTCATGCGATAAGCGTAATGAAGGTAAAAATCATAAATTCGCCCACATCCCCCTACTTTTTCGTGCTTGAAAGCGGAAAAATAAGCATCGAGGAATACAAAAACAAATTTGGAACAATTTTTGAAATTGAGGAATAATATGAAAAGGCTTTTTGCATTATTTTTATGCGTTATTTGTCTTGGGCTTTGCGCCTGTAATGATACCGAGAGCTCGTCATCAGAGAGTGAGGGCGAACCAATTACTCTTCGTGTGCCCGTTGTGACGATAAATGACGAGGGCGTCGCAAGCTGGGAGGCGCAAGAGGGCGCTATCGGCTATGAATACAAGATTTCGAGCAAGGACAGCGTTTCGGTTGGGGCTGATGTAACTCAAATCAAGCTTCTTGGCGGTGAGAGCATTTGTGTGCGTGCGATAGGCGATGAAAGGGCTTACCTTTCAAGTGATTGGAGCGACAATGTGTCTAAAATTATTCAATTAAGCGAGCCTGTTGTCACTCAAAAGGTGTTTGGCTCTCAAATTCTTGTCAGCTGGGAGCTTGACGAGCGTGCTAGCTCTTATCAATACAGGCTAAACACAGGCGCGCCAACGCCAATTGCTGAAAATTCATTTCTTATAAATGCAAGCGATGCGTTTTACATTCAAGCGGTAGGTGACGGAACAAGATATGACAACAGCGAATGGGTTTTAGTCATGGCAAAATAGCAAAAGGAGCACACAGGGTGCTCCTTTTTTGTTTTTAGTATTGGAACATTTTAAAGTCAATGTCGCTATCGGCACGCACGAATAATGGTATTTCGTCAAGCCCTGCATCAACTGTCAAGGTGCTTCCGCCCTTGTGCTTTTCGCCATCACGAACGCAAATCCAATCACAGCCCTCGGGCAAATAAACCTCTCTCTGTGTCGCTCCTTGATATGAGATAGGGGCAACCAAAAGCGATGAGCCAAAAATGTACTCGTCCTCGATTTCCCACGCACGCTTATCGGCTGAAAAATCGTAAAATAGTGGGCGCATTGGTGGAGTGCCTACCTTGTGCGCTCTATCCATGGCCTCCTTTATGTAGGGCTTTATTCTTTCTCTTAGGAAAATAAGTCGCTTGAAGATTTCGTACGCCTCGTCGCCATAGCTCCAAATCTCGTTATCGCCACCGGTGTAGCATTGTCCGCCACCCTTTGCGCCCTCCTCGGCGGGAATATATGGCATTTGATAGCCATGCAATCTCAAAACGGGACAGAAGGTTGCGTACTCAAACCAACGAACAGTAAGCTCACGGCACACAGGGTCGGTTGGATCTCCGGAGTCGAAGCCACCAATATCGGTGGTCCACCAAGGAATTCCCGCCATCGCCATATTGAGTCCTGCTCTGATTTGACAGCGAAGTGCCTCATAGGTTGGCATAATGTCGCCACTCCAAACAAGAGCACCATATCTTTGGCTACCTGCCCACGCACAGCGCACAAGCGTGATAATTTCCTTCTCGCCTATTTCCTTTAAGCCCTCGTAAAAGCCTTGCGCGTATCTTAGTGGGTAAATGTTGCCAATCTCGGCACAGTTGCCCTCATAGTAGCGGTGATTGTCATAATCGTACAGCATAAACTCGGGCTCTGCCTCATCAAGCCAGAAAAGGCGAATTCCCTTATCGTAGTAATTTTGCTTTGCCTTCTCCCAAACGAATTTGCGTGCGTCGGGATTTGTTGTATCATAGAATACTGCGCTATGGACAAACTCAGTATGATTTGACGGACCTCTGTCATTACGAATTAGGTAGCCCTTTTCAAGCATTTCCTTGTAATTTTCGCTTCCAAATTCAATAGTCGGCCACACGGAAACCATAAGCTCTGTGCCCATTTCCTTTAATTCCTTGGTCATCTTCTCCGGCTCCGGCCAATAGTCATAATCAAAGCGAAAATCACCCTGACATGGCCAATGGAAGAAGTCACAAACGATAACGCTGAGTGGCACGCCAATTTCCTTATAGCGTCTTGCTATGCTAAGTAGCTCCTCTTGATTTCTATAACGGAGCTTAGACTGCCAAAAGCCCATCGCAAGCTCGGGCATATGTGGGGGCTTGCCTGTTGCGTCCATATATTCCTCGACAATCTCGGCAGGGGTATCGCCCGCTATCACAAGATAGTCAAGCTCGTCGCATGAGATAGCCTTAAATTGTGTGATATTTCGGCTAAAGCTAACCTCACCTATTGTGGGAATGTTCCATAGGAAGCCATATCCAAGGCTTGACACATAGAAAGGAACGCTTGCCTGTGAATTACGGTGCGCCATTTCAAGCGTACAGCCCTTTAAATTGAGAAATTCCTGTTGATATTGTCCCATACCGAAGATTTTTTCCTCGGGGTTACTCTCAAAGCTAAGCGTCAGCTCATATTTGCCCATGAGGCGAGGGGTAAACGCTCTCGCAGGGCGCTTTAAGGGCTGAAGGCGAAGCGCCTCGTCCAAAAGAAGCTCTCCCTTTTGATTGTAGAAGGAGATTTTTCCGTTTTTATCGATACAGCACTTGGCCCTTCCGTTTACAAGCTCGGCGCTATCTCCGTCTATTTTGATTTGCGCAACAGGTGCTTTTGCTTCAAGTAACGCACCCATTTTATTTGAAATTCTACCCTCAGGCGAGCATCTAACTCTTATACCGTTTTTGCCCCAAGGCTCGATTTTTATAATTTCGTTGTTAAAAAAGCGCCATAGCGCCCCGTCTTTTTCGTATAGCATAATAACTCCTTTGTGCTACTGTTTTTTGCTATTATCAGTTTATCACAAGTAACACAACAAGTCAAGTTTTATTGCAGAGTTATCTAAAAATGTTTTCACTTCTTGCCGTGATGAGATACAATCTCGCAGGCGAGGAGTGATAGAAGGGGATAGTGAAATGAGTGCAGAAGGCTTGAACGCGTAGTCGTCGGCGTACTTTGTACGGTAGAGTAGCGGTCACGCCTAAAAAACAAACACAATGAAAAGAAGAGATTTTGCACAAGGTGCAAAATATCAACCTTTATTCTGCTATAAAATCTTTGTTTTTGTGGTCGTTGCCTTAATGATGTGTTTGTTTTTGTTCTGTGCGCATTGCAACAGCCCCTATTTTTTGTGCAAATTGCACAAAAATGAATGCCCCCCCCCCTAAATTTGTGCAAATTGTATTGACATTCGATTTAATATATGGTAATATATCTTTACAAAAATATTTTATACGCTCGCGAGAGCTTTCTCGCAAGGAGGAAACGATGAAAAAAAGATTATTTATTTTCACAATTGTAGCTATGCTTATGGCTTGCCTTTTTGCCATTACAGTAAGCGCAAGAACAGAAAACTATGACGCAACCTTCACTCTACGAGACAGCGCAAATATCGTTCACTATGAAAAGTGGCTTTACAATGACGGAAAAAGCGCTGTAAAAAAGGCATACACAGATGCGGTTACTCTTAGCTTTATCGACGAGGA
The DNA here is from genome assembly GCA_017408585.1 of Clostridia bacterium. Classification (GTDB taxonomy): domain Bacteria; phylum Bacillota; class Clostridia; order Oscillospirales; family CAG-272; genus RGIG2000. Next base: position 117,761 of record JAFQUJ010000017.1, read on the forward strand.
CGGAAATCCCTTGACCACCGTTCCCATGTGGGAATATGACGAGGAGGAGGGCAAATACTACTCTCTTGTTTGGTATATTTCCGACTACAAGCTTACCTGGGAGGATCAAATCTACACAGACGAAAATGTAGGCGACCAGACATATCCAAAGTACACAAGTGCTCTTTACACACTCTCACCCGTAAGAGCAGTTGACCTTAGATTTGTTCTTAATCAATACAATACCACACACGATGCGTGGACGGACGCTGAGGGCAACAAAATCACATATAGCCTTTCATCTCTTAAGGGCATTTATTTGCCGGCGGGTGACCCTAATGACGAGTCCGACGATATAAGACTCCAGCATGCTCAGGGCATAGGCCGTGATACTGATAACTACGGCTACTTTGGCTATGATGCGCAATTTGAGGCAACCGGAAACAAGATAGTTGTTGCAAACTTCCGTGACTGCACCTTCGAGCGTGACGAGGAAGGCAACTATGGTACAGCAAACACATTTTCAAGAGCCGACAATCTTCAATGCATTTGGCTTCCCGATACCGTAAAATATTGGGTAGGCGGTGGACTTAGCTCATGCTATGAAATTGACCTAGGCGACGGAATTGAAATTATCGCTTGCCAAATCATCAGAGATAACAAAAGAATCAAGAGCCTTAGAATTCCAAACAGCGTTCTTTTCATCAACAATGAATGCTTCCGTGGCTCTGATTTGACATCACTTGTAATTGGTGAGGGTGTAATTCTTCACGGAGATAATCCATTCCTTTGGACAGGTGGCGCTGATTATATCACTCTTTCAAAGAATCTTTTAAAGGACACCTATATTACTGCCAACATTCCAAAGCTTGTCGCTAACCAAAAGGCTGTGGTTTACTTTGATGGTACAAAGGCAGAGGCAGAGGCGCTATTTGCCAAAATTCAGGCATCAGACAGTGGCTACAAAAATGTTGGCTATTACGATTATCAGCTAACAACCGATAGAGCAAGCACTAACGAGCTTTCTATCTTCTACAACTACAACAGATGCGAGGCGTTCTATTACAATGAGCACGCCATCGTAGATGACAAGAACTGTGAAACACAGGAAATCTGTACAAGGCTTTGTGGCGTTAAGGGCGCTCCTGCACTTACACACAACAACCTAACCACATATAAGTATGACAATGGTCTTACCGAAAAGGGACTACATTCTATTGCGTGTCAAAATGCAGGCTGTGAGGTAAAGACCTTGACAGAAAAAGCTCCTCTATTCACAGCAAAGGGTTATTCTCTTAGCCCTAACAAGATGGCGATTAGCGGTGGTTATACTATAAACATTGAAAACCTCGAGCTTTATGAGGATATCAATGGAAACATCACCTATGGTATCGTAATTGCAAACTCAAAGAGCTTTGGTGGTGGAAGCTTCTTCACCGACGAGGGAAAGGTAAATAGCACAAAGGCTCTTCAGGTTGAAATAGACAGCCAATATACAAACTTTGACTGCTCTATCAACTTTGGCGCAACCTCGAATAACTCGCTTAATCTTATAATTTGCGCATATGTAATTGACGCAAATGGCGTTACATTTATTCAAGCTGATGCAGGTGATATAGTTGAGTCATCTGATGTCAGTGGCGGTAGCTTCAAGAGCGTAACTCTTGACAAGGTTGTCGCTCTCGTTCCTCCCTCTAACGACGAGGAATAATTTGAATAGCTAAAATATAAAATCACCACTCAACGAGTGGTGATTTTTGTTAGATTTTTAGCATTTTAGCGATTTGGAGCATTCTTTCGGGGGTAACCTTTAAGACTCTACGGTCATAGGTTAAAAGTCCGTTTGTTTCGTCCTCTACATCGCTGATTTGTGTGTAAATTGCGCCACAGAGTCCTGTTTTTACAAGTGGGACTATTTCGCCCTCGTAAAGAGCGACAAGCGCGTCCTCGAATGGTGCTTGCTCCTTAAAGAAGCGATAGCCATAGGTTTTTTCAAGATTGAAGGAATGTCCCTCGACCTTATAGGAATAGCCACCAAACTCACTCAAAATTATCGGCTTATCGCTCGGGGTGATTTTTACCCTTTTAAAGTACACATGCTCGCTTTCAACATCGCTGTCTGCACCCTTGAACCAGCCGGATGTGGTGTCGATTATTCTCGTTTTATCAATTTTATCAAGTAGCTCGTACATATGCTGACTGTCAAACTGTCCCCAGCCCTCGTTGAAAATTGTCCAATAAGCGACACAGGGGTGGTTGAACAGAGCGTTGACGGTCAAAATCATATTTTTCTCAAACGCATCTCTTTGAAGGCGATTTTTCTTTGTTATTTTTGTGTCACGACGGCGCTTTAAGCCGATTGTCGGCAGAGCTGTGTCACGAAGGAAGGAATATTTTCCGTTGTTTACCATGTCTTGAAAAACTATCATTCCGTGCAGGTCACAATAGTAATAGAAAAGCTCATGCTCTATTTTTATGTGCTTTCTTAGCGTATTAAAGCCGAGCGCCTTAGCTGACAAAATGTCATTTTCAAGACATTTGGGGGAAATTGGTGTATAAATTCCCTCGGGATAGTAGCCTTGGTCGAGCAGACCGTGGAAGAAATATGGCTCTCCATTTAGACAAATTCTTGCTATGCCATCAACCTTTTTGATTTCAAGCGTGCGCACCGCAAAATAGGAGCTTGCTCTATCGTGCTCGGTAGCTATGTCGAAATAATACAGATATGGCGACTCGGGAGACCATTTTTGTGGGCTTTCAAGCACAATTTCGCACACAGAGTCCTTCATTTCAAATTCAAGAGCGCCCTCGGGAGCTTTGACAATAACCCTTCCGTCACGCACTCCGACGCCCTCAATCTCAACTCTTGCGCCATTTTCGTTTGGTGTGATTTTTATTTTTCTTATGTGCTTTTCGGGCACTACCTCAAGCCATACGCTCTGCCAAATTCCACTGACGGTTGTGTACCACATTCCGCCTCGATTTACTCTTTGCTTGCCATACGGGCGAGTGGTGTCTGATGGGTCATCATAGACGGTTATATGTATTTCGTTTTCGCCCTCACAAATGGCATCTGTAATATCAATGCTATAAGGGAGAATTCCACACTTGTTAAAGCATTTATTTGCTCCGTTTATCTCTACCTTGTAGGATTGGTCAATCGCGCCGAGGTTCAATATAAGGCGTTGATTTTCGTCAAGGGCGGGAGCGACAAAGACTCTTTTATAGTGTAGCACATTCCCTGCGCGCTCGCCAATTCCTGACGCCTCGCTCTCGGGTGGGAAGGGAACGATAATTTTAGTCATTTCCTTACCCTCAAAGCAGAAATCCCATTCGCCATTAAGGGAGATAAAGCTATCTCTCCTTAGCTGTGGGCGAGGGTATTCCTCGTTCCACTCGTTACCACTTGAGCTATCACATTCGGGGGTAGAAAGCTTACACAGGGTGGGCTTTTTCGTCTTATTTATCAAAATAAACACAGGTATCAGCGCAAGTGCCACAAGAAGAGCAACTATCAAAGCGCCAAGGAATATTTTCTCGTTTGGAACGAACGCCTCTGTACCATCATTATTTATAATAATTTCAGCGTCGCTAAGGATTGCCTCGCCGATTGCAGGGCCGATAACTCCGGGGATTAAAACCTGTGCGACAATGCGAAGTCCTTGGAACATTCCCGATTTGTTTTTAGGTGTATTATCACGAATTGATGCGCCAAACACCGCCATTGATGCAAGGTAGCCACACATCATAAGAAGTGAGCCGATAAACACGAGCGCGGTTGTCTTGAAGAAGAACAAGAGCACATAGCCCAGCGCCAGCGGAATTAATGACAAAACAATTGATTTTTTGAAATGGAGCTTGTCGTAGGCTCTGCCAAAAAGGACGGTAAAGGCCGAGGCAAGCACGATTGCGGGAGCAAGAACCAAAACATAGTTTTCCATTTTCAGCCCCTCTGTATAGTAAAGAATTAGATAGGGCATAAATATTTGAATTGATATACCAAATATAGCAAAGGCTATCAAAAGCACATACAGGGTGGGGTTTTCCTTTATTACGCTTGGACGGAAGCCATATATTATGTTCTTAAAATATCCCTTGTTTTTATCGGTTTCAATCTTAGGATCATTAATTAGGAAAAAGCCCAAAACGCCGATTATCGTTACCGCTACGCCGATGATTACGAAAATCAAGGTCCAGCTCTGCGATTTCGAGAGGTCAAAGGACATAAAGCCACCAAACACGCAAAGGATTGCGACAAGTGGCATCATTGAGTTAATGCCCTCAGCCTTACCTCTATTCTGCTCTGTTGTGACATCAGTTAGCCATGCATTAAAGCACGCATCATTTGCGCTTGAGCCAAAGAAGGTCATAACGCAGTCCATAACGATAACGAGGGTTATACAAATTGCACTTGCGCTGGCCATTGGGAATAGCGCTCCTATAAAATCAACACGAATGAGCGCAAAGGATAAAATCGACACGCCCCATAGCACATAGCCACCGGAAATGAACAGCTTGCGCTTGCCCAGCTTATCGCTTAGCGCGCCAATTAAAATTGTTGTTAGAGTTGCCGAGATGGCGCTTGCCATTACCATTGTGGCAATATCGCCCGCTGTGGCGTTAAACATTTCGTATATGAATACATTAAAATACATATTCTCTACAACCCACGCAATTTGACCGATTAGGCTAAAAATAACGAGGGCTGTGTAGAATTTTTTCTTACCTTGCTCCATTTTATCTCCTTTTCTTTATTGGGAAAAGCGCGTGGGTTTCGCTCTTGTACAAAGCGAAGCCCTCTTTTCTTGATTGTCTGTTATCTGCCATTGGTATGCTTACAAATAAGAACAGAGCGTTATTTAAGATTGCGCCTATTACAAGATACCAAATTGATGGCATATTGATAACGCAATAAAGTCCTACGCCATACCACATTAAAATCTCGCCAAGGTAGTTTGGATGGCGCGAGTGCTTCCAAAATCCGTTTCTTATAAATGGCGTTTCTCTGTTTTTGCGATAGGCGTGCATTTGCCTGTCGGACACAAGCTGAAGGGTGACGCCCAAAAGCGATAGCGCAGTGAAAATAAGCGACACAGGGTTAAGGCTCGGTGCGTTTTCAATAACGATTATGCTTGGCAAAATACAAGCATAAACTATCAATGTTGGAACGAGGTGAATGCCCACAAAATTTATAAGCGGATAAAGCTTGCCAGTCTTCTCGCATAGCATGGTGTATCGCCAATCCTGATATGCAAGTCCGTGGAAGGTGTATGCCCAATTGGCGCTTAGGCGAATTGACCAAAGCAAAATCACAACAAGAACAACAAGTCCCGACAAGGACACTCCGTCAATGGCAAACGCACAGCAAATCACCATAGGAGCAACGCTCCAATAGGGGTCATAGACTGACGCATTTTTAAATATTACGCTAAAAACAAAGGTGACCACGGTGGCGACAATGTCGGCTATAAGAAGAGATAGCCACATATCAAGCGGAAGTGCCAAATATGTAAAAATGCCCGCCACTGTGGCTAAGATATAGACTAGTGTGACAATAAAAAAGCTGAGTGCGCGATTATTTTTCATCATTTTCTCCCCTCGAGGTAAGGCGCTCAAAAAGCCTTGACACACCCTCGTAAATTTCGTTATAGGCTGTTTCAAAATCTCCGCTATACCAAGGGTCAAAAACATCGCTTTCGTTGAGCTTTATCACCTTGCCATCGGGGTCAGAGCCAAAAATTCGCAGCATATTTCTTATGTTTTGAGCGTCCATGCCTACAAAGAGGTCGTAACGCTCGTAATCGCTTCGTTTGAGCTGAACAGCACGCTTTCCCTCGGGGTCAAGACCGTGGCTTAAAAGCGTTTTTCTTGCCTTGGGATAAACAGGGTTGCCGATGCCATCAAAGCCGATTTCCTCGTCGCTTGTGGCGCTAGAGGCGCAAAAATGCACGCCATCAAGCCCTGATTTTTTTAATAAATCCTTAAATATAATCTCCGCCATTGGACTTCGACAAATGTTCCCATGGCAAACAAACATGATTTTCATAAAATCACCTCTCTTAATGCTGAATTTATTTTAACATTTATATAATAAAATGTCAACACTCATGTTTTTCTTGCCAAAAGGAAAAATTTAGCCATCACCCTTCGGTGATGGCTAATTAGCTTTATTTTGCCTCAATTGTTTCGTCGATTATCTCGGCGTCGGGTGCGTTAATTGATACGCTTCTAATACCGTTCATACAGCCACTCTTTGACTTGTAGCCCTCCTCGCTCATTGCGATGCTCTCGCCATTGGTTGCGATAAGTCTGTAACGATAAAGGCCTGCCTTGTCAAAGTAAACCTCGAACTTTGGACATTTTAGCTCGGTTGGATTTTTGAGTGTTTGGTCCTCAATCCTTCCCTCCTCTACGCATCTCTTTGCGTTTCTTGCGATGCTGTCCATGCCCTGCTTGCATGATGCCTTGCTTGCATAAATCTGCGAGGAAACTGCGATTTTTTCCTTGTTTGCAGCAAGAAGGCAAAAGTTAAACTTGCCGGTTGGTGTTTTCTTGATGATGAATGTGCCCATAATTCTCCTCCGTTTTCCGTCATGTGACGATATATATAATAATTTTAATATGCTGGGGCTAGTCAAGGGTATATCCTATATTCATTATATCAAATTTTTGTCCCCTTGTAAATAGCTTTTTGTAGAAAAAGGTCACATTTTTACTGTTTTTGTCAAGAAAAGCGTAAAAAATGAGCATAGCGTTTTTCGCTATGCTCACTATTTTTTATTCAGGAGTTATTTAAGACGCTATTTAACTAGTACATTGGTCTATCCTCTTTTTCTAGATTTTGTCTTAGACTATTTAGTACGATTATTTAGTACATTGGTCTGTCCTCTTTTTTCTAGATTTTGTTTTTTGAATAGCTAACTTAGTACATTGGTCTGTCCTTGTTTTATTCCTTTGACTTTCGAAATATGCTAATATCTTATTTGGTTTTGGTTTATCTGGTTACTATTTGAAGATTAAACCCTTGCCTTTCTTAGAATTTCTTAGTTATGATTTTCGTTACTTGAAAATTAAATCCTCGCTTTATTTTTGAAAGTCCTATTCGTATGATATTCAATTTTTATTTTATTCTTATTTGTTTTCGGTGTGGTATTGCCAGGCTTCACTAACTAGCTCATCCTCACCTGCATAACCGAGCCACTAAAATTACCGTTTGCGCTCTTTTCTTTAATATCTTTTACAAATCTCTTCGCTACTTGGCTCTTTTATCTCATTAAGGCACGCTCCTTAATGGTGCTTGCGGTTACGCTATTAAATTGTGCTGGTTCTGTTGCCATTGGATCGTACCTCCTATTCTTAGACTAGTCAAATCCCGATTTGCATTTTGACCTTTCTCGTCAGCCAAAATCAACTTGGGTGGTATCTTACCACTTGCGTGCTTGGTAATCCCTTTCCCTTGTCATCTATATACACCGTGGGAAAAACCGAGATTTTTCAAGAGGGCTATTCTGGGATTTGTAGCGCTACTTTGATTTTTCTAAATCTTGTATCTACTACTAATCTGTGCTCCTCTTTGTACTTTTATTGTAGCACACTTTTTTCGTTTTGTAAAGGGGTTTTGTGAATTTTTTCTAAAAACGCCTCAAAAATTGCCTTTGCTTTTGTGCATAGTTGCTGAATTTCTATAATATATATATACTTAATATATAAGGTAGGATTTTTCAAAAAAATTCAAATTTTTTTGAAAATTTTTCGATTTTTACATTGATTTTCTCCTCCGATGACATGATTTTGGCAAGAATTTTATAGATTATGGCAAAGGCAAGAAACGGATATTTTTTGAATTTTGTTTACAAAGGAGCGATTTGGTGGTAAAATATAAATAGAAGGAAATTGAGAGGGGGTAATTTTATGAAGCTTACTTTTATTGGGGCGTCGCATGAGGTTACGGGCTCTTGCACGCTACTTAATGCCTGTGGAAAGAATATTTTAATTGACTGTGGCATGGAGCAGGGGGCGGACATCTACGAGAACGCCGATTTGCCGATTTTGCCAATGGACATTGATGCTATTCTTTTAACTCACGCGCACATTGACCACTCGGGAAAAATTCCTGCTATGGTGGCAAGTGGCTATACCGGTCCTATTTACTCAACAGAGGCAACTCATAGTCTGTGCAAGATTATGCTAAAGGACAGCGCACACATTCAAGAATTCGAGGCAAAGTGGCGTAATCGCAAGGCAAGGCGCTCAGGCGAGGAGTCATATTCTCCTATATACACTATGGCTGATGCCGAAAAATCGCTTTCGCTCTTTGAGTCCTATCCATATAACGAGGACATAGAGATTTTTGGCGGAATTTCGATTTCGTTTCTTGACGCAGGGCATTTGCTTGGCTCGTCGAGCATTTACATTAAGATAAACGAGCATGGCAAGGAAACTACGCTTTTATTCTCCGGAGATTTGGGAAATGTTGACAGGCCTCTAATTAGAAATCCCGAGAAGCCGACCAGAGCTGATTATGTTGTAATTGAGTCCACCTATGGTGACCGTTCTCATGGTGAAAGACCTGACTATGTGTCGCAATTTACTGAGATTATCCAAAAAACGCTCGACCGTGGTGGAAATGTTGTCATTCCGTCATTTGCGATTGGTCGAACACAGGAGATTTTATATCTTATAAGAAAATTAAAGGACGATGGACTAGTTAAAAATCATGGTGACTTTCCTGTTTATGTTGACAGTCCGCTTGCCATTGAGGCAACTGAAATTTACTCGTCGGGCTTATATGGCTATTACGACGAGGAAACTCTTGCCCTGCTGGAAAATGGCATTGACCCTATAAAATTCAAGGGACTTAAAACTGCGATAACCAGTGAGGAGAGCCGAGCGATTAACGAAAGCAACTCGCCCTGTGTGATAATTTCAGCATCGGGAATGTGCGAGGCAGGCAGAATTCGTCACCATCTAAAGCACAATCTTTGGCGTAGCGAGAGCACGATTTTATTCGTGGGCTATCAGTCAGAGGGAACGCTTGGAAGGGCTATTATTGACGGAGAAAAATTTGTTTCGCTCTTTGGCGAGGATATTGCAGTAAGGGCTGAGATTGCCACAATTGACGGAATTAGCGGTCACGCTGACAGGGGTATGCTCCTTGATTGGCTAGGCGCGCTTGAGGTGCCACCCAGATGTGTATTTGTAAATCACGGAAACGATGCAGTATGCGACACCTTTGCGACTCTAATTCAAGACTCGCTTGGATATAAGGCGATAGCTCCCTTTAGTGGTGACGCATTTGACCTTTACAGTGGGGAGTGCGTCGAAAAGGGCGTTATTACGCGTGTAACTCCTAAGATTGTGAATGCGAAAAAGCGTTCAAGTGCGATTTTCGAGCGTCTTATGAGTGCCGGCAAGCGTCTTTTGAGCGTAATTGAGCAAAATCGAGGTGGGGCAAACAAGGATCTTGCGCGCTTCACAAGTCAAATCGAGGCACTATGCGACAAATACGAAATGCCCGATTATTCCAAAAAGAAAAAATAATTGTCTAGAACCTACACCTCATCCACCGCCTTTGCGGTCCCCCTTCTCCTCGAGGGGAAGGCTGTAGCACTATGCGACAAATACGAAATGCCCGATTATTCCAAAAAGAAAAAATAATTGTCTAGAACCTACACCTCATCCACCGCCTTGGCGGTCCCCCTTCTCCTCGAGGGGAAGGCTGTAGCGCTATGTGACAAATACGAAATGCCCGATTACTCCAAAAAGAAAAAATAATTTGTTTAGAACCTACACCTCATCCACCGCCTTGGCGGTCCCCCTTCTCCTCGAGGGGAAGGCTGTAGCTCTATGCGACAAATACGAAATGCCCGATTATTCCAAAAAGAAAAAATAGCTGATAATTTTTAGCAAAATAAAAAGTAGGAATTTTAAAAATTCCTACTTTTGTTTTTATTTGTGCCTAGAAAACAAGCCTATATTTTATGGTGATAAAGCTTGCTTCCTCGTAGCCTAGGACATAATCATGCTCGTCACTAACCGTGTATGAGCATTCAAGCTCAGCATCATAGGCGGGGAGCGTGACTATTCTGTTGATTTTGAAAATCGGCGTTGTTATGCTCTTCAAGGTAATTCTGTCTGACAAGAGCATACGATTTAGCTCCTCAAAGAACCATAGCGAATTTTCCTCGAAGCGAACCACTCCCTCGCGCTTAGTTCTCTTTTTGAAAAAGCTTCTTTTTTCCTTTTTCAAAACAAAGGATGGCTCTATTCTAATTTTCGAGCTTACCCTTAGCTCATCCTTGAAGGCCAGCGCCTGCTTTAATTGCTCCTCTGTTATTCCCTCCGGGTATGGAGCTTCAAAATCAAAGCTCGTATAAACGAACGATTCAAAGCGATATGTGGCTGTTAATTCTCTTTTTCCTACCTCGCCCTCGTACTCGCCCGAGGTTACAAAGCGTCTTATCTCGTCCTTTACTCCTTGATATACCGTCTGTAAATGCTTATATAATAGCTTTCTCTCATTGTCCTTTAGGAGAAGCGACAGAAGAGCAAGCGCCTCTTCCTTGCTTTTGGTGGTGGCCTCGATAGTTTTTAGCTCATCTAAAAAAGCCATATGTTTCTCCTTTTTCATATTCTATTGGATATATAGATTATATTAATTTTAGCATAACGAGATTGATTTGTCAATAAAAATATTTTCGCAACGCAAAAAAGCGCTCTCTTTATAAAAAAGAGGGCGCTCTGTGCTTAATATTGATACTTTTTTCTTTTTAAAGCAAGGAAGAAAACGGTGACTGCAAACGCCATCAGCTCTGCTACGACGATTGACAGCCATATTCCGTCGATACCCCAAACGAGTGGCAAAAGAAGCACCGCTAAGATTTGGAACACGAGCGTGCGCAGAAATGAAATTATAGCCGAGGTGAGTCCGTCATTTAATGCTGTAAAGAACGACGAGCCAAATATTGCCATTCCTGCAAAAATGAACGAGAAGCAGAAAATTCTAAATCCGTGCAGGGTGAGTGCGTATAGCTCGGGATTGTAGCCTACAAAGATTTTTGAGCAGAGCGGGGCAAGAAGCAAGCCCAGCGCCAGCATACATACAGAAAAGCTCATTATCACGACAGTGCTCTTTTTTCGTAGGCTTTTTAGCTCGTCATGGCTTTGCGCTCCAAAATGGTAGCCGACAACGGGTGCGATACCGACACTATAACCGATAAAGATTGAGATAAAGACGAAGTTTACATACATCATAACGCCATATGCGCTAACTCCGTTTTCGCCTGCGTATGCCATTAGCTGAATGTTGTAAAGCATACCGACAAGGGACATTGAAATGTTTGACATTAGCTCACTTGAGCCGTTTGTGCAAATTTTAGCAAGCGAGCGCATATCGTGGCTTGCGTGTCCAAGCCTTAGAAGGCTTGTATTTTTTCGTGAAAAGTAGATTACAGGAATTATTCCGCCGATAAATTGGCTTGTTGCGGTTGCCATCGCAGCGCCGGCAAGACCCCAACCAAAGCCTGCCATAAACAGCGCATCAAGCACCATGTTTGAGACTCCTGTAAGAATACTCATATAAAGGCCAAGAGTTGGTCTTTCGGCACAAATAAATATGCTTTGAAAGGATAGCTGAAGCATATATGCGGGTAAGGAAAGCGAGATAATTGTGCCATAAAGGGTGCAATCGTCAAGCATTTGTCCCGTTGCTCCCATAAGCGATGCCACGGGGCGCATTGTGAAAATTCCAATCACGCCAAGCGCAATCCCAAGAGCGATACCGACATATATTACCATTGAAAAGATTTTGTTTGCCTTTTCCTTGTCGCCCTCGCCAAGAGTTTTGGAGATAAGCGCACAGCCACCTGTGCCGAGCATAAAGCCGGGCGCGCCAAGTATCATAAGATACGGCATTATAAAATTGAGCGCCGCAAAGGGCGTGTCGCCTACTATATTTGACACAAAAAGCCCGTCAACAACTCCATAAATCGAGGTGAAAATCATCATTATAATTGACGGAATTGTAAATCTAAAAAGCTTTTTGTATGTAAAATGCTCGTAAAGCTTTATCGCCATATGCTCACCTCCTAAAAATAGTCCTTGACAATACTAACATATAAAAAATTTAATGTCAAGGCTTTTCTTGTTTTTCATAGCTAAAAAGAAAATGAGCAAAATACCTCTTTCAAGAAAACGGACAAAAAATCCCGACAGGTGTCGGGATTTTTAATTTAATTATTCCCAAATGACGATTTCGCCATTTGTGCCATAGTGCCAATAGTTGCCACTATCTGTTGGCTCGCCTTCGCTGTACCAATATACAGGGCGACTATTGTTCCAATCAGAAGACCAAGTGCTCGGCGCACTTGTTGCCTCGCAGTAAATTGTAAGGTTAGTGCAACCATAGAACGCACTATCACCTATTTTAGTTACGCTATCGGGTATAATTACGCTTGTAAGCGAGGTGCAATTTTTGAACGCAGAGCTTGGTATCGAGTCACCGCCGTTTATTACTACTGTTTTAAGGCTTGCTTTAGAAAGATACGAGATTACATTGGTAGGAACGGTAGCATTTTCTATCGGGCAACCCCCGAGCATAGAATAGCCTGCCCCCACGCTACTTGGCATTTCTATGCTTTTAAGAGAGGTACAGCCATAGAACGCAGAGCTACCTATTTCGGTCACGCTATCGGGTATTGTTATGCTTGTAAGTGAGGTGCAACCGGAGAACGCATATCTCGGTATCTCGGTTATGCTATCGGGGATTGTCACACTCTCAAGCAAGGCGCAACCATCGAACACACGAGCTCCTATCGTCTTTACACTATCGGGTATTGTTATATTCTTAAGCGAGGTGCACTTTTGGAACACAGTGTCTCCAATTGTGGTTACACTATTGGGTATTGTAACACTTTCAAGCGAGGTACAGCTCGAAAATGCAGAGTCGCCTATCGTCTTTACGCTATCAGGCATTGTTACATCTTCAAGCAAGGTACAGCTCGAAAATGCAGAGTCGCCTATTGTCTTTACGCTATCAGGTATTGTTACACCTTCAAGCAAGGTACAGCCATAGAACGCTCTCTCGCCTATCTCGGTTACGCTATTTGGTATTTCTATGCTTTTAAGAGCATTACAGCTTTCGAATACAGCATTAGCTATCACGCTTATGTTGTTCGGCATTGTTATGCTTGCAAGCGAGGTGCATTTTTCAAACGCACTCTCGCCTATCTCGGTTACGCTGTTTGGTATTTCTATGCTTTTAAATATGGTACAGCCATAGAACGCCCAACCACCTATCTTGGTTACGCCATTGCCGATTACCAGATCCTCAAGAGAGGTACAATTATAGAATGTATGTGTTCCAATCGAGCTCACGCTACTTGGTATTTCTATATCTGTAAGAGAGGAGCAACCATAGAACGCAGAAGAATGAATGAACCTTGTTCTCTCGTTTATTTCGCAGGAGGTGATTTCTGTTCCCTTTGCTATTACAAGGATTAAATATGGATTTTGGTCATTTCCAAGATAAAGCGCATTATCGTATTCGTTATATTTGAACGAGGTGCAATTAGAGAATACATAGCTTCCCACCTCGGTTACGCTATTTGGTATAGTTATAGTTTCAAGCGAGGTACAGTTTGAAAATGCAGAGTCGCCTATTTTGGTTACGCTATCGGGTATTATTACGCTTGTAAGAGCGATACAGCCCTTGAATGCGCTTCCGCCTATCGCAGTTATGCTACTTGGTATAGTTACACTTGCAAGTGAGGAGTTAGAAAAGAATGCATTCGTTCCTATCGCCTTTACGCTTTTGCCCTTGTAGGTTGCGGGAATTACCACCTCTGTTAAAGCTCCGTCATATCTGTTTACGGAATAGCTATCGCCTTCAAGAGTGAATGTAAGGCCGTCGCAAATCGAAGCGCCATATATCGTTTTGTCGCCGTAAGCGCCCTTTTCAATTTTTGAAATCGGCTTTGTAAGTGACTCGTCCTCAAACCAGCCCTCAAACACATAGCCCGTCTTTGCCGTTCCCTCTGGCAAGGTGACAGAATCCTCTATGGTGTACTTAACAGAAGCGTTTGTGACATCACCTGCAAATGTAATAGTATATTCGACAGGCACCCATTTTGCAACAAGTGTCATATCCTCTGTTACTATGTGACTGACAAATGACCATTTTTCATCGTCGGCATACCAGCCCTCAAGGGTGTAGCCGAGCCTTTCGGGGTCAAGTGGCTTTGATATCTTTCCACCCTTTTCAAGCACGACATCTTCGATTTTGCCCCCACCCTGTGTATCAAATTTGATGGTAACGGTGTTTTTGGGAGCTTCCGTTTCACTTTCTGTTTCCGTTTCGGTTTCACTTTCCGTTTCTGTTACGGACTCACTTTCCTTTTCACCTTCCGTTTCCGTTACAGACTCGCTTTCCTTTTCACCTTCCGTTCCTGTTACGGACTCGCTTTCCTTTTCGCCTTCCGTTACAGCCTCGCTCTGTGACTCTCCTTCAGGCAACGAGCTTGACTCGCTTTGCTCGTCATCACTGCACGCGACAAGAGCAAGCATAAGTGCAAGAGCAAGTATTAAAAATAGAATTTTCTTAAATCTAATCATTCTTATTCTCCAAAATTTATTTGTTAAATTCAGTATAGCACATATTGCGCAAGATTTCAATAAAAATCAAGAGCAATAATTAAGGTGCACCCTTAATTATTGCTCTTTTCATCTTAAATTAATGCTCAAGTGAGTCTATATAATCGCAGGCGGCAAGTGCTGCAATCGCACCATCAGCACACGCTGTGGCAACCTGTCTTATTCTCTTTTTGCGACAGTCGCCGGCCACGAATATGCCTTGTGTTTTTGTAACACAGCTCTCGTCGCTATCTGCATAGCCATATGTATCGAGAGTGAGAACATTTTCAAAGGGCTTATTTTGTGGGATTAGTCCTATTGCAACAAATAGTCCGTCAATTTCAAGGTTGATTTCGCCATTTGCTCTTACGACCTTTATTGCGCTAAGAGAGCTATCGCCTAGGAGCTCAGCGATTTTTGCGCCCGTAATGATTTCTACATTCTCCTTTTTGAAGAGCTGCTCTTGGAGCTTCTTTTCGCCTGTTAGATAGTCAAGATTTTGAATTACATACACCTTTTTGCAAAGGTCGCTGAGCAAAACTGCCTCTTGGAGCGCGCTATTTCCGCCACCGAGAACTGCAACTGTTTTGCCGGCATAAAAAGCGCCATCGCAAACTGCACAGAACGAAATTCCCTCGCCGATAAATTCGTGCTCTCTTGCAAGGCCGGGTAGGCGATGGGTTGCTCCTGTGGCTATAATTACAGCCTTAGCCTCGTATTCGCCACTATCGGTAATTACTACCTTATGTGTGCCCATATCCTTTATTTCGGTAACCTCGCAAACATCGATTTCTGCTCCCTGTGCGAGCATCTGGTCAATCATTTTTTCAGCAAATTCGTTACCTGTAAGAGAGTTAAAGCCGGGAATGTTTTCGACCTTTGGTGAGAAGGTGATTTGTCCGCCAAATGCGCCCTTTTCAAGCACGATTACGCTCTTTGATGCTCTGCGTGCGTAAAGCGCTGAGGTAAGGCCCGCAGGTCCTGCGCCAATTACTACTATATCGTACATATTTTTCTCCTTTATAAAGTCATTTCGGCGACTTTTTGGGTCGCCGAAATATTTATTTGTTGTTAGTTGGCTGAGCGCTTAGAGTCCGAGAAATTTCTTGATTTCGGATACATCAACATATTTCTCAACTACTCCGCCCTTGATTACAACGAGTGTTGGAGCTTGCTTTACGCCAAACTTGTTTACCATGTCGGCATTTTCAGCAATTGCGAGAACCTCCTCGTATTTAACGCCTGCCTTTTCAAGGAAGGAGATTGCTACCTTACACTTTGGACAGGTTGGTGTCTTGAAGAGGTAGATTGCGTCCTGTGCTTCGCACGCGTCACACGCTACGCTCTCGGGAGCCTCCTCTGCTACGCCATTTTTTGTGGGCTTAGAGGTTGCAATGTCATAAACTGCTCTATCTCTGTACTCCTGGCTCTTACCATCGTTCCAGTTTTGAACAGGACGATAGTAGCCTGTGATACGGCTATAAACCTCTGTTGCCTCGCCACAGTCAGGACAAGTATAAACCTCACCTGCGATATAGCCATGGTTCTTACATACAGAGTATGTTGGTGACATTGTGTAGTATGGGAGCTTGTAGTTCTCTGCAATCTTGCGAACGAGAGTTGCCGCTGCCTTCCAGTCAGGGAGCTTTTCGCCCAAGAATGCGTGGAATACTGTACCTGATGTGTAGAGAGTTTGAAGCTCGTCTTGAATGTCAAGGGCCTCGAAGATATCATGTGTAAAGCCAACCGGCAAGTGTGATGAGTTGGTGTAGTATGGTGTATCACCGTTTACGCAAGGAGCTGTGATAATGTCGGGATAGTGCTTCTTATCATGCTTTGCAAGACGATATGATGTGCTCTCTGCAGGAGTTGCCTCGAGGTTGTAGAGGTCACCATATTTTTCTTGGTAGTCGCTAAGACGCTCTCTCATGTGATTGAGAACATCCTGTGTGAACTTTTGAGCCTCCTCGTGTGTGAGGTCCATCTTTAGCCATTTAGCGTTTAGGCAAGCCTCGTTCATACCAACAAGACCGATTGTGCTAAAGTGGTTATTAAATGTACCGAGGTATCTCTTTGTGTATGGATAAAGTCCGTTATCAAGAAGCTTTGTGATAACTGTTCTCTTGACTTTAAGTGAACGAGCTGAGATGTCCATTATCTTGTCAAGACGAGCGTAGAAGTCCTCCTCGTTCTCTGCAAGATATGCAATTCTTGGCATATTGATTGTTACAACGCCAACAGAGCCGGTGCTCTCACCACTACCGAAGAAGCCTCCTGACTTCTTGCGAAGCTCTCTTAGGTCAAGACGAAGACGACAGCACATTGAGCGAACATCGCTTGGCTCCATGTCACTATTGATATAGTTGGAGAAGTATGGTGTACCGTATTTTGCGGTCATTTCAAAGAGGAGCTTATTATTTTCTGTTTCGCTCCAGTCGAAGTTTCTTGTAATTGAGTAGGTTGGGATTGGGTATTGGAAGCCACGGCCGTTTGCGTCACCCTCGATCATGATCTCGATGAATGCCTTGTTTACCATGTCCATTTCTCTTTGACAATCCTTGTACTTGAAGTCAACCTCTTTACCACCGATAATACAGTTGAGCTCAGCTAGGTCAGAGGGAACTACCCAGTCAAGTGTGATGTTACTAAATGGTGCTTGTGTTCCCCAACGAGATGGTGTGTTTACGCCATAAACGAAGGATTGAATGCACTGCTTAACCTCTTTATATGAAAGGTTGTCAATCTTTACAAATGGTGCAAGATATGTGTCAAATGATGAAAATGCCTGCGCACCTGCCCACTCATTTTGCATGATGCCGAGGAAGTTTACCATTTGGTTACATAGGGTTGAAAGGTGGCTGGCGGGAGCAGATGTGATTTTTCCTACAACTCCGCCAAGTCCCTCTTGAATTAGTTGCTTAAGTGACCAGCCGGCACAGTAGCCTGTGAGCATTGAAAGGTCGTGAATGTGAATGTCGGCGTTACGGTGAGCCTCTGCAATCTCGTCATCGTAAACCTCGCTTAGCCAATAGTTAGCGGTGATTGCGCCTGAGTTTGAAAGGATAAGACCTCCAACAGAGTAGGTAACCGTTGAGTTTTCCTTAACTCTCCAGTCGTTGATTTGAAGATAGTTATCAACAAGCTCCTGATAGTCAAGAACGGTTGAGCCGATGTTACGAATCTTCTCTCTTTGTCTTCTGTAAAGAATGTATGCCTTTGCAACATCGTCGTAGCCTGCCTTGATAAGCACGCTCTCAACGCTGTCTTGGATTTTTTCAACTGAAATTCTATCGTTTTGAATTTTGCTCTCAAAATCTGCTGTTACCTTGAGCGCTAAAAAGTCAATAATGTCTTGGTTATACTGCTTGTTACAAGCGTCGAATGCCATCTTGATTGCGTTTGCAATCTTGGCAATGTTAAAGTTGGCAATTTTGCCATCTCTTTTGATTACTTCGTACATAATCCTTCTCCTTTTTATTATTTTTTCTTTTTATTTTTCATTTATTTTGGGCAAGGTAGGGCAATATTTGCGCGTCGCCTTCGCCAAAATTCGAGCAAAAATGAGTGGTTTTTCGCGAATTTTTGCGTAAAAATAGATGCTCCTTACCCTCGGGCTCGAAGTATCTTTCAACAGTTTTTTTGCGCTACCGCTTTTTCGTGATTACATTCTATCACAACTATTTCGGTTTGTCAATAGAAAAAACACAATATCTTGTGTTTTTTTAAAAAATTTTACACAAGATATTGTGGTTGACAAATCAACAAACATCTTAAATTCCCCTTATTTCGACACTCGAAACATGGCGAGAAATCGCATCCTTAAAGGCTTCGAGCGTTTTTTTATCGTGTGCGCTAAAACCCTCTGATATGAGGTTTCCGGAGTCGGTAAAGCTCTGCAAAAAATATTTTTTTGCGCCATCTATCCATTCGCCAATTTTCTCTATGTCCTCAAGGGTGTGAAGCTCCCTTACTATTGTGGTTCTAAATTCGTAATCAATACCACTATTTTTTATAATTTCTACGCTTTTTTCGTATGGAGTCATGTCGATTTTCGCAAGTCCCGTTGTGAGCGCGTACTTTTCCTTACTATTCTTTATATCCATCGCGATATAGTCAACAAGTCCTAGGTCAAGGAGCTCCTTTAATCTGTCGGGAAATGCTCCGTTTGTGTCAAGCTTGACAAGCAAGCCAAGCTCCTTTATCCTTTTTATAAGGTCTAGCGTGCCTCCTTGAAGCAGTGGCTCTCCTCCCGTGATGCACACGCCATCAAGAATTCCCTTCCTTTTATTTATATATGCCATTATCTCCTCTATGTCGAAAAGCTCTGCCTCGTCAATTACAAGTGATGCGTTATGGCAAAACGGGCACCTGAGATTACAGCCATAGGTGAATATTGTGCATGCTACCTTTCCGGGATAGTCAAGCATTGTCATTTTTTGAAGTCCGCCAATTTTCATTTTCTCTCTCCTTTTCTTCTACTTTTTCTTTGGAAAAAGAAAAAGGTAGCAAAAAGAAATCATACTATAAAATTCCAAATCTACAAATTTATCCTTTCCCATCAAGCATTGCGTTCTCTCTGCTATCGGGAAAAAGAAAAAGATAGCAAAAAGAAATCATACTATAATACTATAAATGTATAAATTTTATCCTTTTCCATCAAGCCTTGTACTCTCTCTGCTTTTGGGAAAAAGGAAAAGATAGCAAAAAGAAATCATACTATAAAGCAAAAATAATACGCCAAGGACAAAATTTTAGCTTATTCCCTCGCGTATTATATTTTATCATATTTGAAGCTATTTTGCAATAGCAAGATGTGCTAAAAGCGTGACAATTTATTCCTCGCCCAAAAGCCAATTAATGCTAACCTTAAGACATTTAGCAAGCGCTACTATTTCATAGTCGGTGACAAAGCGCGTTCCTATCTCTATTCTGCTAAGGCTATCCCTTTCAATTATAACGCCCATCACCTGAAGCTGTGCGGCAAGGTCGATTTGGGTTAGTCCCTGTCTTTTTCTTGCCTCCTTAATTCGCTTTCCGCAAATGTTCTTTTTTCCGTTAAAATCGTAAATTTTCATACTCTCTCCTTTTTGTGTTAAAAATAAGAATTTTTCTTGACATTATCACAAAAGAGTGCTATAATTGTGTTAAAGATAAGAATTTTATATATTTTTTTAACAAGGAGAAGAAAAATGAAAAGAAAAATTACAATTTTAGCATTAACAATAATACTTGCTTTATCCGTTTTTGCTTTTTCGTCGTGCTTTCTTATCCCCGACGAAATTCAATTTGAATTAAACGAGGACGGAGAATCATATTATGTTTCCAACATACGAAGCGGTGTAAAGGTTGCGGATATTCCCGCAGAATACGAGGGCAAGCCCGTTACCGCAATAGGAGAGAATGCCGGCGAGTACGCACACAGTTCTCTTAAGGAGCTAATCATTCCCGAGGGAGTTACCTCAATTGGCAAGGGCGCATTCAAGGGTTGCTCAAATCTTGAAAAAATAGTTATTCCAAGCACTCTTACATCAACAGGAGAAATAGCATTTTATTTTGAATATTATGGCAAAAATCCTTCGTCAAGTCCGGAAATTCACCTTGCCGACCCCGAAAGCTATATCAAGGGTGAGCACGCCTCCGTTCCAAAGGGTAAATTTTACTCAAACGGAGAGCTGATTACCTCTCTTGAAATAGATAGCTCCTCTAAATCACTTTTTGGAAACAGCCAAATAACCGATGTCGTTATTAAGAGTGATTTGAGCAAGATACCCGACAAAATGTTCTCGCTATTTACCTCTCTTAAAGGTGTTGTGATTGAGGAGGGCGTTAAGGAAATTGGCTATCACTCGTTCTATGGTTGCTCTGCTCTTGAAGAGGTTATCCTTCCAAACGGGCTTGAAATTATAGGTAGTGGCGCATTTGAGAAATGCTCAATGCTTAAAAAAATAACCATTCCACAAAGCCTTGAAAGGATTGGAGCGAACGCTTTTTATTATGCCGGCGAGGGCGCATACGAGCAGACAGGCAAAAATTTACAGGTACACATTTCAAGCATAGAAAATTGGTGTGGCATTTCCTTTGAGTTTGAGGGCAACCCATGTTTCTATGATTTGTACTTAAATGGCTCTGTTGTAACTACTCTTGACCTTAGCGGAGTTGAAAAAATAAGCTGGCACGCCTTTGAGAGCTGTTATTCAATTACAAATGTAATTATAGGCGACAAGGTAACCGAAATCGGATACAACTCATTCTATAACTGCAACGCGCTTGAAAGTGTTATTATAGGCGCAAATGTAACTTACATAGGCCATGGCGCATTTAGCAGTTGCGAGGCTCTTGAGAGTGTAACCTTCAAGAGCACCTCGGGCAAGTGGCACTATATGTATGGAGAAAGCAAAACAGGGATTCTCTTTGAGCTTGGCACGCCGGAGGAAAACGCAGAGCTTTTCAAGGGAAGCTCCCTGGCAGATCACAACATAAAAAAGTACAAAGATTAAGAGGTGTTTATGAACAGAACTAGTAGATTTTTTAAATTTCTTCATCAGCTTATAATCAGAGTTCCGATATCGGCGATTATAAATTTTTTCGCCATATCTCCTATTGCTATGGGCTATGCCTATTTTGTTGAGGGCACGGGAGTTTCCTCGCACACGGATACATCGGGAATTATAGTGTTCATATTTAGCTTTTTCTTTATGGTTGTCGGTTTTCGACTAAACAAATGGCGTTACAATAGAAAGGGCAAGCAAACGGACTACTCTTTTGAAAGAGAGTACGAGGAAATAAGGTACGAAATACGAGCCGAATATAACAACTGGACAGACCAAATAGATGTAACATCTCATGAAATGGGAAGAAACAACTATACGAGAACCGAGTGGGCATCAACCCAGTGGGGCAAAATCGCAGCGATAACCTCATTTATCGCCCTGCCCTGCCAATTGATTGCCCTTGCCTTTTCGTTTCTTGGCATATTTTTCAAATTTATCTATACCTCTACAAAGACCATTCCGTATGATCTTGGAGGCTTTAACAAAATGACACATATACTTTTCGATTTTGTTATCATTAAACCATAATCAAAGCAAAAATGCAGTTCAAAGGAACTGCATTTTTAAATTATTTATCCGCGTTGAGAGGAGGTATCGCATAACATTACCCTCAGCATCTGTGAGCAGAAATGTAGCCCTTATACTCCCACAAAAAATCCTCCGCTGTATGATCCAGCGTTACGGTGCATTTATCGTCCTTAAAGCAAAAGGACATAAACATATTGCCCAGATATTTGTCTATTATTTGAGCTACTATTACTATTTTATTGTTTTCGGTCCAGGCAAAGGAAACTGCGTCCTTATATTTTAAGCCATTGGTGCTTCTTACGCCTCCGTTTTCGTCTGAATAGCCCAGCTCCGGAAAATAGCCTAGGCGATTTTCGTTGACGGAAAATTCAAGCTCCAAAACATTACCTGCTCTTTCGTAAATCAGCTTGCCTTGTTTAGCGCTATCAAACTTAAAGGTAAAGCTTTTCAGCTCTGCTTGGTTCTCGTCGCACTCATAGGTTACGCCATCAAGCTGTTGCCTCATTGGTGAGTCCTCTTGTCCCTTGATTGCCCAGAGGCGAAGCGAGGAGCAAAGCTCGCAAAGCGCCTTGCACTCACCCTCGTTTTCGTCAAGGGGTGTATCGCTTAAATTATCGACCACCATATCAAAAAGGTTGTCAATTATGTACTCTCTTGCGTTCTCGCTGCCTTGATTGTCGGCTGTGCAAACGAAGATAAAATCCTTTTCGGGCAAGCAAATTGCCAGCTGGTCACCCATTCCAACCATAGCGAACGCCCCTTGCTCGGTTATCCAAAATTGATAGCCATAGCCATGATGGGTTGCTTGATAGTGTGGGCTTGTGATATTACACACCTGCTTTGAGGTGGCAAGGCGCAAATATTCCTCGTTCATTAGGCGCTTACCCTGCCATGTACCATAATTCATAACAAATCGTGCAAAGGTAGCAAGGTCACGAGTGGTGCAAAGCATAGCGCTATCGCCCCATGAATCGCCATTTCTGGTCTTTAAAACTCTCGCGCTACCAAATGCGCCAAGATGTGTGAAAATTCTTTCGTTTAGAAAATCAAAGAGCGATTTTTTTGTCACCCTTTCGACAAGGCTTGATAGCACCTGTGAGCCTGCGCTATCATATGCCCATACCGTGCCCGAGGCGTGTCTTAGCCCTATATCTGTAAAATACAGGTGCGTTCTATCGGGATCGCTTTCGCTAAACCACGGCACGCCAAATCCTGTTGTAGTCATTTTAAGCATTTCCCTTATTGTTTGATTTTTTAGATTTTCGCAAAGGGGTGTGTCTATTTTATCGGGAAAATAGTCAGCGATTTTATCGTCAAGCGAGATAAGAGAGTCCTCGACGCAAAGCCCAATCGCAACTGACACAAAGCTCTTTGTAACGGAATACATTCTTTGAAGGTCGTCTGCCTTGTAGGGCGCATAATATGCCTCGCAAAAAATATCGTTTCCTCGCATCATAAGCACACTGTGCATATGAAGCCCTCTTTTGTTTAGCTTTTCTATGTAATTTCTAACAAGTGTAGAGCTGATTCCCGCCCTCTCCGGTGTAATTTTATTCATAGCAATCTCCTTTTAACATTATTTCCTACATATAAATAATATCATAAATAAAAGTGCATTTCAAGCCTTGACATTTGTTAATATTTAGTATATAATGTTGAATATATTAATTTTTTATTAAATTTTAGGAGATTTTATGGAAAACAAGTTTTTAAGATTTTTGACTCACACCGTCATTGTAATTGCAATGTTTATAATCTGTGGTGTGTTCGGTAGCCAAATAGAGCTTGCCAAGGCTTCGGGCGAGGGCTCTGTCTACGCAAACGGATTGTCGATTGCTGCGCTTCTCGTGTTCCCCTTCTTTATCATTCTTCACCTTGTTTTTGATGTTATGAGTGAGTGGGAAAATGTAGTTTTGAGCTTCCTTCGCGGAGCGCTCGCATTTATTGGCTGTATTGGTATTGCACTTGGCTCTATTTTCACGCAGTTAGTAGCTGCAATGGATTTTGACGGAACACTTCCAAGCGTATTTCAGGCTGCGCTCGTTCCATGTGGAGCTTTTGCCGGCTTTGTTGCTCTTTATCTCTATATCGGCTCGGAAATGCTCGATATGCAAAGAAAATCGTTCTTAATTCCACCACTTAGCCTCGTTATCAGCTTTGTTGTAAACCTTATTTTCGCACTTCTCGGTTACTATATTCATCCATTCTTCTACACATGGCTATTGCTCATTATAATGGGAGTTGGAACAATTGTAGTTGTTATTTGCCTATTCAAGTTTGGAATTGACGATGTCACAGACCGTGTTTATCCGTCCGGATTCCCATCTCACAAGCCCACTCCAACACCAAGCACCTCCGGCAAGAGTAATCGTCAAAGGGTTACAGAGGCTGTGCTTGAGGGACTTGAGCACCTTTCAAAATACCCGGACGATCACATAAAGCACGATGAGTATGTTCTTCGCATTGATGCGCCGATGCCATTTGAGTTTGATGTAGATAAAAAAGAGGTATTCTTCAATGCAGATATGTATATGAACACCTATGACCAAGACGAGCTTCGTAGCTCTAAGTTCGAGCTTCAAGGCATTATTGAGTCACTTATTGCTGAGTGTCTTTCTAAGGGTGCAGAGTACGATAGCTACTTCGACCCTTCAACATGGGACATTTTTGCATCGGTTATGCTTTATGACGCTGACAGATTTTAAGTAAAAGAATAAAAGACCGAGATTTTTCTCGGTCTTTTTATTTTTCTTGTTGCTTTTTAATTTTAGCAAGCGATATGCTGACATAAAGCATTGTTAGCATGGTCATTAGGAATGCGATTATGGATAATACCTGCTGTGCATAGATTTGAATACCGAAGAGGGTGTCGTTGTTGTTTTGAATGTATGACACCAAGGGCGAAACCGCAAGCGTTGCCAAAAATCCGCAAACGCCCGAGATTGCAAGCGATACCGCAAGAGCGTCGGTGCGCTTTTGTGGCTCTACATAGTCATAGCAAAGGTTTATGAGCGCGCTGTTTATTCCACCCATAGCAATAGCATAAAGCACATAGTAAATCGTATATACTACATATCCGTTTTCGGGGCGACAAAAGGCGTTTACAAGGAAGCCCGCCCCTGCGATTGCAAAGCAAATTTTCAGCATTTTCGCAAAGGAAAACTTATCTGCATAGCGTCCCCAGACAAACGAAAAGCTTGCACGAGCGACGGCATAAATTGCGCTGAGAATTGAAATTCCGTAAATCGGGTCAAGGGCAAGCGTGTTGTTCTTATATGCGCCATAGAATGGGGTTGCAACAGAGGTTGAAACCTGCCACAAAACGAAAACTATGGTCACGCTAAAAATGCTTTTATCCTTCAAGGCGCTAATAAGACCCAGCTTTTCTCTTTTGGGCTCTTGTGATGGAGTGTCCTGCTTTTCGACAGTAAATATCATTGAGAGCGTGTGCAAAAGCATTATAACAAAGATTGACACGCCACAAATTATGAAAGCGACTCTTATGTCCCTCTCCTTATAGTAGCTAATGATAGCGCCCATAGCGAAGTTGAACGCAACGCCACAGATAAGCGACACCGCTTCCTTTTTGGCGGTAAAGCGACCTCTTTGCTCATCGTCAACCAGTGACATAAACCAATTTATCTTTTTGGGGTGAGCCACATTATAGAAAAGGTACGCAAGAATTATTGCGACAACAAAGGTTACTTGCTTTGTGGTGCTAGACAGGCTTGTTAGTGGAATTATGTAAAGTGACATAAACAAAAGCTGATTAATTATGCTAAGCGCGATTACCTTAGTCTTAGCTCTGCCCCTGTTTAAAAGGATCGCCAAAAGCTGAAACAGACAGCCAAGCGAGATAATCGACGATAAAATTCCCGTCACGCTATCGCTAATTCCCAGCTCCTTTGTAAGCGAGGCAAGATACATATCGGCTACAAGAATTGAAATTAGGTATTCAAGCCCTGCCTCGATTATGTATAAAGCACGGCCTCTTTTATATAATTTTTCCATATTGCTTCCTTGTGTTAAAATATTACATATCCATTTTAGCCCACCCTTTGAGCTTTGTCAATACCTTTAAAAAAGATATTGCGCTTGTTTTCAAGAATATAAAATTGAATTAGCAAGGCATAAAGCAAAAAATGGCGTAGCCCTAGCTACGCCATTGTCTTTTATTTAAAGAATTGTCCGTTCTTGAGTGGGTCTAGGCTCTCGTAGTAAGCGAAGAGCTTATCAAAGCCGAGCTCATCAAGTGATGCCGGAATTTGAGTGTCTATTATAAAGTCATAAAGAGCTTTGATTAGGTTACGGATTTCGTCTGCAACCATGTCGAGCGCAGCGTTTTCGATATCCTCGTCGATTGTGAGCGATGGGTCAACATATTCCTCGTCGCCCTCTTCTCCGTCGATATTTTCCTCGCCGTCCTCGGTGCTACTCTCGGTTTCGGTTTCGCTCTCCGACTCCACCTTAGCCATAGCGCTTGCCTTGCCGTTTTTGCTCTCGCTCTCGGTTTCCTCATCAGCTTCCTGCTCGGAGTCGCTCTCTGTTTCGCTCTCCTCGCCTTCTGCGTCGTCCTCGCCATCATTTGCTTTATTAGCAATATCTATCCATGTAAAGTTAGCGCTATAATCAACGCGAGCGGGGTCAAATGTTCCATAGTATTGACGAACAAAATCGAATTGCGACATAGCGGGGCTTGGATCATCGTATGAAACGAGCGCGCTCCACAAATATTCGCTATCCATATTCTCCTCGCTTATCTCCAAAATGATTTTGATATAGAAGCTATCAATGGTGCTTTTGTAGATAATGTAGAAGGTTGTTTCGTTTTCCTCGGTACAGCAAATCACTGTATTTTTGTTTATCTTGTATTCGTATCTGTCAAGAGTTTCGATGTTTACCATCTTACCCTCGTCCTCAAGGATCTCGCTCTCGGTCTCGGCTTCGGTTTCGTCCTCACTTGGCTCAAGCTCGGTTTCCTCTTCCGTTTCCTTATCACCTTTTGCGCTAAGCGCGCCTACCTCCTCGGTGCTTTCGCTCTCCGATTCAGTATCGCTCTCGGTTTCCTTGTTCTTTTCCTCTTCCCTTCTTTGCTCCTCTAGGCGACTTGCTTCTTCAAGCTCAGACGCATATTCAAGCTCCTCGGGCGGAGTACCCGTAACAAGCTCTCCCTCGCTCTTTATAAACTCGGTTATGCGAAGGAAATCGCTTTTGTTTACTTCCTTTAAGATAAGAGTTACCGCAATAAAGATAACAAGCGCGATTGCCGCTATAATTCCCAAGATAACAAGAAGCTTTCTTAGGCGCTTCATTTTCTTTGCCTTCTTTTCTGCGGCAAAGGGGTCCTCCTCGGTGTAGGTGTGACCACAATGCAAGCAGAAGTCCTTGCCCTCGTCAAGAGGCTTGTGACAATGGTGACACTTCCTTATAACGACCTTTTCCTTTTTTTCCTTAGGCTGTTTTTGATTTTCGTTTCCCATTTCGTTCTCCAAAAATTTTATAAGTTAAATATTATTGTAGCACATATTTACATATTTGTCAAGTAGGAGCTCCCCCTGTGAGCAAAACAGGTGCAGCTGTGCGCTTTTGAGTATTTTATTGCTGTGGCTTGAACTGCAATTTATAAAGCCTTGCATACTCGCCATCAAGCGCCAAAAGCTCCTCATGTGTGCCCTTTTCGACAATTTCGCCACCACTTACAACTGCGATTTGATGCGCATTTTTAATAGTTGAGAGCCTG
Organism: Clostridia bacterium; assembly: GCA_017408585.1. Classification (GTDB taxonomy): domain Bacteria; phylum Bacillota; class Clostridia; order Oscillospirales; family CAG-272; genus RGIG2000. The sequence goes on from JAFQUJ010000017.1 coordinate 145,187, forward strand.
TGCGCTACAACTATGGTGGTTCTGCCACGGCAAAGCTCGTCAAGTGCGCCTTGAATTAGAATTTCGGTTGTGTTATCAAGAGCGCTCGTTGCCTCGTCAAGAATGAGAATTGGTGGATTTTTAAGGAAAACTCTGGCAATTGATAGCCTTTGCTTTTGTCCACCGGAGAGCTTAACTCCCCTCTCGCCGATTATTGTATCATAGCCATGCTCGAGAGTCATTACATAGTCATGAATGCTGGCTCTCTTTGCTGCCTCAATTACCTCCTCGTCGCTAGCGTCGGGACGGCCATAGAGAATGTTATCTCTTATGCTTGCGTTAAACAGATACACATCCTGTTGAACTATACCGATATTGCGACGAAGGCTCTCTCTTGTGATTTTTTCAAGCTCTATTCCATCGAGCAAAAGCTTGCCTCGCTCAACATCATAAAAGCGTGGGATAAGGTGACAAATTGTCGTTTTTCCGCCACCACTAGGTCCAACCAGGGCAAGAATTTCGCCCTTCTTAATGTCAAGGGATAGGTTGTGTAGAACATCGACATCGCCCTCGTAGCCATATGAAACATCCTCGAAAACGATATGTCCCTCGGCTCTCTCTATTGGCTGTGCGTCGGGGTCGTCATGCTCGGGCTCTGTGTCCATGATTTCCAAAAAGCGCTTAAAGCCCGTTGTTCCGTTTTGGTATTGCTCCATAAAGCCGATAAGGGTATTTACAGGGCCTATAAAGAGGTTGACTGATACGATAAAGGCGGTGTAGTCACCGAGCAAAATTTGGTCATTGTAAAGGAAGATACCACCCGCAATTAGCACAATAACATTGAACACATCGGTGACAAAGGTGGTTGAGGAATGGAAAAGACCCATTGACTTGTATGCGCTCTTGCGACATTTTACAAATCTTTGGTTGCCCACCTCAAACTTTCTTTCCTCCTCCTCGGCGTTGGTATATGCCTTAGTAACTCTAATTCCCGTAATGGAGCTTTCGATTGCTCCGTTTATTTCAGCTGTTGCCTTTCGAGTTTCGGTAAACGCCTCCTTCATTTTCTTGCGAAGCGCACGAGAAATGATAATAAGGAAGGGCACGCACGCAAAAATGATTAGCGTAAGGTAAATATTGATTGTCGAAAGATACACAAACGACATGATAATCGAAATTGAGGAGATAAGAAGATTTTCAGGACCGTGGTGCGCCAGCTCGCTTATCTCCCACAGGTCATTTGTCATTCTTGTCATTATTTTTCCTGTTTCGTTATCGTCGTAGAACTTATAGGGGAGCTTTTGCAAATGGTTGAACATATCACTACGCATTTGCGCCTGCATTCTAACGCCTATTGTGTGTCCTTGATATTGAATGAAATAATTAAGTAGCGACCTTATAAGGTATAAGCCAAGAAGCACCGAGCCAAAAATCACGATAAGGCGGAACTTCTCGTTTGGTATAAAGTCATTTAGCATATGGCGTGTGATTATTGGATAAAAAATCGCAATAACTGCCACCATAAGCGACGCTAGCATATCAAAGAAAAACAGCGTCTTGTGTGGTTTATAGTATGAAATAAATCGTTTTAACATCTTTTATTCGTCCTTTTGCTTTTGCCAAGCGTTGTAAAGCGGTCTTTTGGCGAAATATGTATTTTCAAGGTGTGTCGTTATTTGAGCTTTTTTCCGTCGCTAAATGCGTGTCCCACAATCTCGCCAAGAGCGATATAGTTATGGTTTGCGCCATCATAGGTGATGGGTCTAAATTTTGTTAGGTCGATTTTGCCATCGGTCAAAATGCGCTCGTCTGCGCTGACATTTTTAATAACGCCTATCAAAATCTCGCTCTCTGTGTCATAGCTTTCAAGCTCACATTCAAGGGTGAGTGGAAGCTCGTTTATAATGGGTGCGTTTACAAGCTCGCTTTTCGTTATTGTAAAGCCTGCTTTTTCCATTTTATCCCGGGTGCTATTGCCGGATACAATTCCAACATAGTCGCACGCAACCACATTGTCTATATCAGCCATAGCTACTGTAAAGTCGCCTGTTTTTAGAATGTTTTTTACTGTTTTATGGTCTGCGCTAAGGGTGATTGCCACCTTGTTCATATCGCACGCCATACCCCACGCGGCGTTCATGGCGTTTGGCACTCCGTTCTCGTCATATGTGCCGATAATTAACACGGGCATTGGAAATATGTATGGCTTTTCACCTAGATTAACTCTCATGATTTTCTCCTTTATGTACGCCCCTCGGGCTTAATTTAAGTCTAGTCCCTCAAAGATTTTCTTTAATTGCTCGGCGCTCGCTTGTAGCTTTTCTCTTTCTGCCTCGTCAAGAGCAATTGGCACATCAGCCTCAATTCCGTCGCTACCGACGATTGCAGGCATACTGAGCACTACGCCATCAACTCCACCCTGTCCGTGCATCATGTGGGATACGGGCAAGATTGATTTTTCATCTCTTGCGATTGCCTCGCAAATGCGCTTAACTGCTATCGCTATTCCGTAATAGGTTGCCCTCTTGCGCTCGATTATCTCATAGGCGCTATTTTTTACCTTCTCGGCAATCTCAGCTGTTGCCATCTCGTGACAGAAATGACCACGCATTTCGCAGAAGCTATCAAGCTCAATTCCGGATACATTGGCGGAGCTCCACGCAACCACCTCGCTATCACCATGCTCACCGATAATAAACGCGTGCACGCTTCGGCTATCAACCATAAGATGCTCGCCTAGCTGATATTTGAGTCTTGCGGTGTCAAGCACAGTGCCGGAGCCAATAACTCTGTGCTCGGGGAAGCCTGAGAGCTTGAGCGCAACCTGTGTGAGAATATCGACAGGATTTGACACGATAAGGAGCACTCCCTCGCAACGCCTTTTCGCTATCTCGGGAATGATTTGCTTGAAGATGGCAACATTTTTGTTTACAAGGTCAAGCCTTGTTTCACCCGGCTTTTGTCCTGCACCGGCGGAGATGATTATAATGTGCGCATCAACTATATCGTCGTATGTGCCGGCATAGATTTTCATATGTCTTGTAAAGGGTATTCCGTGGCTTATGTCCATAGCCTCGCCTCTTGCCTTTTCCATATCGGCATCAATTAAAACTATCTCTGAAAACAGCCCACCCTGCATTAGAGCAAAAACGCTTGCTGAGCCAACAAAGCCACAGCCAATCATGGCTACCTTCCTTGGATTTATATATTCGTTCATTTTATTTACCTCGTCTTTTTGATAGTGTTCTCAAAAATTATTGCTTTATTACATATTAAATAATATCATAAATAAATTTTTGTGTCAATATTTCAAATGCAAAAGCGAGCAGAAATTCTGCTCGCTTTACTTTTTATTCAAACCCAAGCGCCCTTTAATCATCTATAACCAAGACATTGATTTTTCCTGTCCTTGCGGTGCAGGCGTCAAGAGCTATAATTCCATCGTGGATAAATGGTGAAAAATCGGCGTCCTCGCCCCACTCACTACAATTTCCGTCAATGGTGCTGTGTCCCCACGAGGTGTGGAAATGTCCACAAACGATTGTCTTTTTGTTTTCGAGCGCTCCACTTTTCCACGCGTCCATTCCATTGTACCATCTTGCGTCGCGCCATTCCTTTGGGGTTGCGTTACGCCAATTTGACATAGCAAAAAAGCGCTTCCTCTCGTCAAGCCCCACCCTTACAATGCGACAGGGAATCCAACCGTGAACGAAAATGTAATGCTCCGTTTCAAAATAATTTACCATCGACGGAATGATTTTTGAATAATATGGAGTGCGATATATGGTGTTTTTAAAGCGCTCGGTGTAGCGCTCAACATCCTCCTCGCTCATACCCGAGAGAGCTAGCGCTGTGCCATATGTTCCGTTTTGATAATGGTGAGTGTATTTGATGTAATTTAGATACACCTCGAGGTTTTCTATCATTTCAACAAATAAATCCTCGTGATTTCCTCGAATTAAAATCACCTCGTCACGCTCCATGAGCGATATAATAAGCTCTTGTAGCTCCATAGCCTTCTCGCCTCGGTCAAATAAATCACCACAAATTATTAATTTGCGAGGCCCTGTGTCGCTAAAAAAGCCCTTTTCCGTCAAGGCTGAAATCAGCTCGTCATAAAACCCGTGTGGGTCTGCTACTACATAATATCTCATTCTCTCACCTCTCTTTTCTATTATATATTTTATCATGCCAAAATGTGCTTAGGTCACAATTTCTAAGACAAACAAGCCCCGCAAAAGCGAGGCTTGTTAAATACAAAATGCGGAATGCGGTGCTTCGCAAGTGCGGATGAGCGGACACCCCGAGAGTTCAAGCGAAGCGACGAACGATTGGCTGGTGGTAGCCATGCAAGCGACCGAAGGGAGTCGCAGTGCGGAATGCGGAGTGCGGAATGAATAAATTCAGTCGCAACGCAGAACGAAGCTATCAACAACCGTTTCGAGCGTTTAGAGAAAGTTGTGCTAGGCTCTACTACTGCCACGGGCGATAGCGTACTAAGGCGTACGCTGAAGTCGAGGTAGTAGTTAGTAACGACGCAGAACGACGCTATCAACAACCGTTTCAAGCGTTTAGAGCAAGTTGTGCTAGGCTCTGTGAGTCCTACGGGCGAAGGTGTATTTTATACATCGAGGTCGTAGGACGAGCTAGTAACGACGCAGAACGACGCTATCAACGCTTGAAATTAGCGTGAAACCTCTTCTAGAACAAAGGCCTCAAGTATATCCCCTTCCTTTATGTCGTTAAACTTATCAAGTCCTACGCCACATTCGTAGCCGGCGGCCACTTCCTTGACATCGTCCTTGAAACGACGAAGAGATGATATTTTGTCCTCAAATATAACTATACCGTCACGGATAACACGAATTTGTGATTGACGGGTTACCTTACCGTCTTGAACATAACAGCCGGCGATTGTTCCAACATTTGGAACGCGGATTGTTTGTCTTACCTCGGCGTGACCGTTGATTACTTCCTTATAGGTTGGTGCAAGCATACCCTTCATGGCAGCTTCCATTTCCTCTATAATTTCGTAGATAATTCTGTGTGTTCTTATATCAACATTTTGTCTTGCGGCAGAGTCGATTGCACTCTTGTCGGGACGAACATTAAAGCCTACAATAATCGCATTAGATGCTGCAGCGAGCATAACATCGCTCTCTGTAATTCCACCAACACCCATATGAATTACATTTACCTTAACCTCTTCGTTTGATAGCTTAACAAGTGATGCCTTAACTGCCTCGGCACTACCACCAACATCAGCCTTAACGATAACATTGATTTCTTGTGCGCCCTCGTTGATTTGTGCAAAGAGGTCATCAAGGTTAACCTTAGCATTTGCCTTGAATACCTCTTCTCTTGCCTTGGTCTTTCTTTGCTCCGCCAGCTCTCTTGCCATTCTTTCGTCCTCAACGGCATTAAACTCGTCACCTGCCATTGGAACTTCGGCTAGACCTATAATTTCTACTGCCTTACTTGGTCCTGCGCTCTTAACTATCTTTCCTGTATGGTCGGTCATAGCTCTTACATGGCCTACCGCTGTGCCTGCGATAACAACATCTCCACTATTAAGCGTACCATTTTGAACGAGAACTGTTGCAACAGGTCCACGGCCTCTATCAAGCTTAGCCTCGATAACGATACCCTTAGCGCGTCTGTTAGGATTTGCCTTTAGCTCCTTAACCTCAGCTACGAGAAGGATTGTTTCAAGTAGGTCATCAAGACCCATTCTGGTTTTTGCAGATACAGGAACGCAGATTACATCACCACCCCATTCCTCAGGAACGAGGTCATATTGTGTGAGCTCCTGCTTAATTGCCTCCGGATTTGCGGTTGGCTTATCCATTTTATTAATTGCTACGATAATATCGACGCCTGCTGCCTTTGCGTGATTGATTGCCTCGATTGTTTGTGGCATAATTCCGTCATCGGCTGCGACTACGATGATTGCGATATCGGTTGCCATAGCTCCACGCAGACGCATAGCTGTGAACGCCTCGTGACCGGGGGTATCAAGGAAGGTGATTGGCTTTTCATTGATAACAACGCTATATGCACCGATATGCTGTGTAATTCCACCAGCCTCGCCGGCGGTAACATTTGCATCTCTTATTGCGTCAAGAACAGAGGTTTTACCATGGTCAACATGTCCCATTACGCAGACAACGGGAGCTCTCTCCTCGAGCGAGCTTGCATCGTCCTCTGTTTCGTCAAACAGACGCTCCTCGATTGTGACAACAACCTCTTTTGTTACCTTAACGCCAAGCTCGTCAGCGATAAGATATGCTGTATCATAGTCAACCACTTGGTTTACGCTTGCCATAACGCCCATAAGCATAAGGCGCTTGATAACCTCGCTTGATGTAACCTTTAATCTTGTAGCAAGCTCACCAACTGTGATTTCGTCGGGAACTGTGATTGAGAGCTGTGTCTTTTTAGCCTTCTCAAACGCCTCGCGCTTAGTTCTTTCAAGAGCTAGGCGCTCTCTTTCTCTCTTGCTTGGGCGTCCGTTTGTACCACCCTCCTGTGAACGATTGTTCTGCTTTTTAAGCTTTTGCTTGCCGGGGGTGTAGTTATCGTATGTGCCATAATCGGTTGTGTCATCATATCTTGAATGGTCAAAGCTTCCACTGCCTCTTGTATCAACTACACGAGTTGTACCGGTCTTTTTCTTAACCTCGACAACAACGGGACCGTTATTTTGAGGACGGCCGTTGTTATTTGGAGCACCATTCTCTCTTTTTGGAGCACCCTGTGGCTGTCTTTGGTCATTTCTTTGGTTATTTCTTTGACCATCGCTTCTTTGAGGTGCGCCATTGTTATTTCTTTGATTATTGCCTTGACGCTCGCCACGATTATCGTTTCTTTGCTCGCCTCTTGGCTGATTGTTTCCTTGTCTTTGTGGCTGTGATTGTGGCTGGCGTCTTTCAGCCTCTGCTCTAGCTCTCGCTTCAGCCTCTGCTCTTGCCCTTGCCTCTGCCTCAGCTCTTGCCCTTGCTTCAGCCTCAGCCTTAGCTCTTTCCTCAGCCTCAATTCTTGCCCTCTCCTCAGCCTCGGCTCTAGCTCTTGCCTCTGCCTCAGCCTTTGCCTTAGCTTCAGCCTCTGCCTTTGCTCTTGCCTCTGCCTCGGGGTCTTTTCTTGGCTTGCCCTGTGGAACGCTTGTTTTCTTTGCAAGATACGCCTCAATGCTTACATTATCACATAGGGTTGTGAGATAGTTTGCGATAGCGTTTGCTGTTGCAAGCTCGAGAGTGTCAGCGCTTGCGCCCTTTTCAATTCCACAAGCCTCAAAAAGCTCGGGAATGTCCTTTATATCTATTCCAAAGTTCTTTGCGAAATCCTTAACCTTTATTACATTTGCCATATCAGTTACCTCGTTTCCTCGTTTGTTGTTCGGTGTAGCCTCAAAAGCTCACCTGCAAAATTTTTATCGACTATGCCAAGCGCGCAAAGTGCACCGCTTTTGCCAATCGCGCTCGAAAGCTCGCTTGACGAAAAGCCTACCTTGATACATTCTACATTGTAAAATTTGCATTTGTCTGTAATTTTCTTCTCGGTGTTGCCCGATGCGTCATTTGCGTAAAAAACAATCTTAACCTTGCCCTTTGGGAGTGCCTCTGTCACCATAGGAGTTCCGATTATTAACGCGCCTGCCTTGCGACACAAGCCAAGCATTGATAAAAATTTGTTCACTTGCATAGCTCCTTTGATAGCTCGAGAAGAAGCTCCTCGCTAATTTGCGCCTCAAGATTTGTTTGAAGTCTTTTAGCCTTTACTGCCTTTTTAAGACACGCCTCGTTTCTGCAAATATATGCGCCTCTGCCTGATTTTTTGCCTGTCAAGTCTATACATATCTCGCCCTCGGGAGTGCGTACAACTCGTATAAGCTCCTTCTTGGGAAATGACTGCATACAGCCAAGGCATCTTCTTTGCGGTATCTTCTTTTCCATGAGCATCCTCCTTGCTATTTTTTGAATTTATGCTATGAGCATGTAATAGGTTACTCGCTCTTTATGTCTATTTTATATCCTGTAAGTCTTGCGGCAAGACGGGCATTTTGTCCTTGCTTACCGATTGCCAAGGATAGCTGATCTGCGCTAACGATTACTCTTGCGCTACGCTCATTCTCAATATCAACGCTGATAACGGTTGCGGGAAGAAGCGCGCTCTTGATGTACTCATATGGATCATCGTTATATGGGATAACATCAATCTTTTCGCCATTTAGCTCGTTTACAACTGCGTTTATTCTTGAACCACGATTTCCAATGCAAGCGCCAACTGCGTCAACGCTTGGATCTCTTGAATATACAGCAATCTTTGTTCTTGAGCCTGCCTCACGGCATACATTTTTAATAACAACTGTTCCCTCTTGAATTTCAGGAACTTCTGCCTCAAACAGACGCTTAACTAGGTCGGGGTGAAGTCTTGTAAGTGATACAACAGGGCCCTTATCGCCTGAATTTACTTGGAGAGCGTAAACCTTAATTCTGTCGTCAACACGAAGAACCTCGCCCGGAATTTGCTCACTCTTCAAAAGAACTGCCTGTGAAATGCCTGTATCTACAACAACATTTCCTGTTGAGTCCTCAACTCTTACGACGATAGCGGACATTATCTCGCCCTTCTTTTCCTCGTACTCTCTTACCTGTCTTAGCTTTTCAAACTCTCTTATAGCTTGAATAATTACCTGCTTTGCGTTTTGAGCGCTTAGACGACGGAACGCCTTGGTTTGTAGCTCGTACTCGTAATCTGCGCCTATGCTACGCTTTCTTGAACGGGTCTTATGCTTAATTCCCGCAGCCTTTCTCTCAGCCTCAAGCGCCTCGATTTGCTCCTTTGTGATTTCTGTGTTAGGGTCTTCAACAAAGGCTACAATCTTGTACTTGCGGTAAACCTTGATATCTCTTTTATCAGGATCAATAACTACGGTGATTTCAGCTGCACCGTACTCCTTCTTACAAGCTGCCGCAAGCGCTGCCTGTACCTTTTCAATCATATACTCTCTTGGAATGTGTCTTTCTCTTTCGAGGATTTCAAGAGCCTCAAAAAATTCGTTGTTCATTTTTATTCTCCTTTTATTTAAAATTCAAAATATATATTCATTTTTGCGATTGCTTTTCGTGGGATTTCGATATCCTCGTCACAATTTACGACGATTTTCTCGCTATCGTATGACACGAGCGTGCCAACTATCGCCTTTTGACCATTTATTGGTGCATAAAGCCTTGCAATTACCACCTCGCCAATACAGCACTCCAGATGGAAATCTGTTTTTATCACTCTTTCTATTCCCGGTGAGGAAATGTCAAGGTGATATTCGTCCTTGATTGGATCTGCCTCGTCAAGCACGGGGTCGATTGCGCGTGACATTTTCTCGCAGTCCTCAATGCCGATTCCGTTTTCACTGTCAATTGTTATTGTCAGGTGATACTCTGCGCCGATTTTTTCGTATTCAACATCCCAAATGATATATCCGAGCTCCTCGGCGATGGGCGTTGCAAGCGCTGTAACCTCGCTGACAATGCTTTTCGATGATTTCATTTTTCACCTCCGAAAAATCTTAATCCTAGCAAAATAAAATCTGCGAAGGGGGCTTCGCAGATAGTAACAATACTATTATTGTGGCTATTATAGCACACCAAATTCAAAATTGCAATAGTTTTTTTATTTTTTTTGAAAAAATATAATATATATAGTTTACAAAACAAAATATTTGTGCTAAAATAGGTTGACAACTTCTAAAAAGCTAGGAGGATTTATGAGCAAGGATAGAATTAATGGCGCTCTTACATCTATTTTAAAGGCTGCGGCGTTTTTTGGTATTTATTTCTTGTCGCAGGTGGTTGCCATTATCGCTTTCGTTTTTATTTTTGCCTTTATTGAGGCGTTTAAGGGTGTAACGGACATAAATGCGATTGCAAGCGTTTTGCTTGAAAAGACAATGGAGCTTACAATTATCTCAAATGTCATCGCAGTTATAGGCTGTATCGTTTTACTGATTTGGTTTAGAACCGAGGACGATGGTCTTGCTGAAAAGCTTGATTTTCGCCTTGAATTTGACAATATGTGGAAGGTTATCGGCTTTTCGCTCGCGCTTGGCGTGTTCGGTCAGCTTGCAATCTCGCTTATTTTAAATATCATTCCCTTCCCTGCGAGCTGGATTGAAATGCAAAATCAAAGCGCAGATATTATTATAAGCAGTCCGCTTTTCATTCAAATAATCGGTGTTGCCATTATGGCGCCTCTTGCCGAGGAGATTATATTTAGAGCCTGTATTCAAGGCACGCTTGAGCGTGGACTTCCCGCCTGGGCATCAATTCTTATCACATCTGTTATTTTTGGTCTTATGCACGGAACACCTATTTCATTTATTTATGCGACCACGCTAGGTATTCTTATGGGCTGGCTATATCACGCATTCAAGTCAATTGTTCCGTCAATGCTATTCCACTTCGGCTTTAACACGCTTTCTCTGTTCTTATCAGAGGACACTCCACTCTTTTTCTTTATCGCATCGTTTGTGGTGTTCGGCGTGTGCCTTGGCTTTTTGATTTATTACAGCATTAAAAATCGCGATTATTATTAAGGAGAAATACAATGAAGCTTTATAACACACTTACAAAAACCGTTGAAGAGTTTATTCCAAGAGAGGCAGGCAAGGTTAAAATGTACACCTGTGGCCCTACCGTTTACCACTTTGCGCACATTGGAAATCTTCGCACATATATGATGGAGGATGTTCTCGAAAAGGCTCTCCGCTATGCCGGCTATGAGGTTTTAAGAGTTATGAACATCACCGATGTTGGTCACCTTTCAAGCGATGGTGACACAGGTGAGGACAAGATGCTACTCGGTGCTAAGCGTGAGAAAAAGACCGTTTTGGAGATTGCAGAATTTTACAAGAACGCATTTTTTAGCGATTGCGAGAAGCTAAACATTAAGACTCCCGATATCGTTGAGGGTGCAACTCAATGTATTCCCGAATTCATAAAGACCATTGAGGGTCTTCTCGAAAAGGGCTTTGCGTATGTTGCTGATGGTAATGTTTACTTTGACACCTCTAAGGTTCAGGACTATTACGCTCTCACAGGTCATTCAAGCGAGGAGCTGATGGTTGGCGTTCGTGACGACGTAACAGAGGACCAAAGCAAGAAAAACAAGAGTGATTTCGTTCTTTGGTTTACTAAGTCTAAGTTTGACGACCAAGAGCTTAAGTGGGACAGCCCTTGGGGCGTTGGCTACCCCGGCTGGCACATTGAATGCTCATGCATTAGCATGAAGCATTGTGGCGAGTATCTCGATATTCACTGTGGTGGCGTTGACAACATCTTCCCTCACCATACAAACGAGATTGCTCAAAGCGAGGCATATCTCGGTCACAAGTGGTGCAATTACTGGTTCCACATTCACCATCTAAACGACGAAACAGGAAAAATGTCGAAGTCCAAGGGTGAGTTCTTGACCGTTTCCCTGCTTGAAAGCAAGGGCTATGACCCTCTCGTTTACCGTTTCTTCTGCCTACAATCTCATTACAGAAAGCCTCTCGTTTTCTCATATGAAGCGCTAGACCAAGCAAGTGCGACCTTTAACAAGCTTCTTGGCAGAATTGCAAGGCTTAGTCGCGACGGAGAGGTTGATTGCGATTTTGTTAAGGCTAACAGAGAGCGTTTCCTCGGTGCTATTGGAAACGACCTTAACACTGCTCTTGCGATAACTAACATTTATGATATTTTGAAGGCTAACACAAACGATGCAACAAAGCTTGCTTGTCTTGCTGATATTGACAGCGTTCTTAGCCTAAATCTTGTAAGAGATACAGAGGAAAAGGCTGAGGGTGTGGCTGAAAAGACTGCACTTGAGTTGGAAATTGAGGCTCTTATCGCTGAAAGAGCTGAGGCGAAGAAATCGAGAAATTTTGCCCGTGCTGACCAGATAAGAGATGAGCTTAAGGCTCGTGGAATTACCCTTGTTGATACTCGTGAGGGCACTACCTACACAATCGACAATTAATAAATTATTGGTCGGCGCTTTGCCGACCAATCTTATGAATAGACCATTTATCTTAACACATTCAATCAAAGGAGCGTGCCATGTCAGTTAATTGCGAAAGCTGTGAGCATTACGATTATGACGAGGAAATAGGCGACTATGTGTGCGTAGTCGATCTCGACGAGGACGAATATCTTGATTATTTGACCAAGAAAAACAACACCTGTCCGTATTACAAATTTTACGACGAATACAAATCCGTTCAAAAGCAAAACTGACGGGGCGGGCGAGCGCCCGAGGCAACTTCCGCGTTAATTTTGCTTTAATTTAATAAAACTCACGAAGCAATTTTATTCACTCCGCACTTCGCACTCCGCATTCCGCACTTGCGAAGCACCGCATTCCGCACTGCGACTCCCTTCGGTCGCTTGCATGGCTACCACCAGCCAATCGTTCTTCACTTCGCTTGAACTCTTGGGGTGTACGCACATCCGCATTCCTCATTCCTCATTCCACATTTCGCATTCACTTTGGGGGTATATTATGTTCGATTTCAAAAACAAAATAATATGTGCTCCTATGGCAGGGGTAAGTGACCATCCATTTAGGGTGATTTGTCGTGAGCTAGGGGCAGATTTATGCGTGAGTGAGATGATTAGCTCTGTTGCTATGCACTACGAGGACAAAAAGACCGCCACGCTCTCCGAAATTTGCGAGGACGACACGCCTCTCTCTCTTCAAATATTTGGACACGACCCCGAGATTATGAAAGAAAGCGCTTATCTGCTCTCAAATGGCATATATAAGCACAGAAAAAACGATCGCGTGCCTGCATTTATTGATATAAATATGGGCTGTCCTGTAAAAAAGGTTGTAAGCTCCGGTGATGGTAGCGCTCTTATGAGAGATCCTATGCTATGTGGTGATATTATTCGTGCGTGCGTTAGTGGCTCGAATGTAGGCGTTACTGTAAAAATTCGTGCCGGCTGGGACAAGAGCTCTATAAACTGCGTTGAGATCGCCAAAATTGCCGAGGACGCAGGTGCGTGCGCGATTACCATACACGCCCGTACACGCTCGCAAATGTATGAACCATATGCAGATTGGTCAATAATAAAGGCAGTTAAGGCCTCTGTTTCCATTCCCGTTATCGGCAATGGTGATATCTTTTGCGCAGAGGACGCCCTTCGTATGCTCACCGAAACAGGCTGCGACTCTGTTATGATTGGGCGTGGCGCTATGGGAAATCCGTTTATTTTCGAGCAAGCTCGTGCCTTGCTTGATGGCAGAGCCTATGATGCTCCCAGCGTTGAAAGACGCCTTGAATTTGCCCGTCGCCAGCTGACCATGATGGTAGAGGAAAAGGGTGAAAGAATTGGCGTGTGCGAGGCAAGAAAGCACCTTGCGTGGTACACTAAGGGCATGAAATTCTCATCCGGCGCTCGTTCTATGATAAACACCGTCACAACTCTTGACGATATAAACAGAGTGATTGATTTTTTAAAGGAAAGCGATAAAAACTAAGCATTATGAAAAAGAAGCTATTATCAGCGGGGCTGTGTCTGCTTGCCGCTATCGTTTGGGGCTCTGCCTTCAAGGTACAGGAGATTGCCTCAACAAACGCAGACAAGATTGATGCGTTCTTCTTTGGGGGACTTCGCTTTTTGCTTGGCGGTATTGTTCTTATCCCTCTTTGGTTTGTTTTTGAAAGAGAAAGGGATTTAACTCTTGAGCTAAGGCGCAAAAAGCACAAGTGCTCATTAATTTATGGCATTATAACGGGCGCAGTATTATTTGTTGCCTCTGCCCTTCAACAGTTTGGAATACAGATGACAGGAGAAAGTGGCAAGGCGGGCTTTATCACGGGAATGTATCTGATTTTCGTGCCTATCGCCTCATATTTTCTCTTCAAGCAAAGGGTTTCTCCTCTTGTTTGGGGTGCAGTTGCTCTATCGTTTGTGGGGCTTTACTTCCTTTGCCTCAATGGTGGAAAATTCACCCTTCAGCTAGGCGATATTTTAGTATTCCTTTGCGCATTCTTCTTTACTGCGCACATAATAGTTATTGATAGATTTATCGGCAGAGTCAGCGCCCTGCGCTACTCGTCAATTCAGTTTATCACCGTCGGCGTTTTAAACCTCATTGTTGGGCTTTTCTTTGGCCACATAAGCTACGAGGGCTTCTTGCTTGTTTTATTCCCCATTCTCTACTGTGGCTTTATGTCAACAGGCGTTGCATACACCTGTCAAATTATCGGTCAAAAATTCACTCCACCGGCAATCGCTGCGCTTTTGTTCTCCACCGAGGGACTTTTCTCGGTAATCTTCGAGAGCATAATCGAGGGCCGTGTTCCCTCGGGCACTATGATAGTTGGCTGTGTCTTAATGTTTATAGGCATCATTCTTTCGCAACTGCCAAGCGATATTTTCCAAAGGCGCAAAAAGCAAGGTGAAAAAGAATAAAAGAAAAAATCCTCGACCAAACAGTCGAGGATCTTTTTTATTAGATATCCATTTCATTAAGTAGAGCCTTAAGGTTCTTGATTTCCTCTTCTGTAAGAGTGATACCCTTACCGAGCTTCTCGTGACCTTCTTGCCAAACACGAATGTCATATACAGGCTCACGATCGTTCCAACTAATAAGGTTGACTTCCTTTACCCAACCATTGTTGCTATCGGAAACTGTACCGAAATTCTTAACTATGTCAAACTTGAATTCAGCCATTACAAACAAACCTCCTGTTAGAATATCGAAAAACCCACCATTTTTGGCAAATTTTCCTTAAGTAAGTTCATTCTAGCATACTTTTTTCACAATTGCAATAATATTTTACAATTTTATAATATATTTTTTAAAAATATTTTAAATATTATATAAAATAAGTAATTTTTAGGCTATTTTTGCTAAAAATCAAGGCTGTGTTATGTCAAGGCTTTATCAAAAGCCGAGCTCCTCGTCAACAATAATCACCTTTATTCTGTCCTTTATTGTTGAAAATCTTGTCACAACCGTGTGTGCGCAAATCGTTTGACCCTCTATGTAGCAGTTGCCACACACACCCTCTTGGGCGCATGGTGTGGCTCTGTTTAGCCTTTGTGCGTTTTTGGGACACGCAACCTTCTTTATTCTCGCATACGCGTCCTTAAGGGTTGGCACTATCTTGTTTTTGCCCGCCACGATAATTACCATATCAGGACCATATATTAATGCTCCAAGGCGATTTCCGTTGCCATCTATGTTGACTATTTCTCCACTCTCGCAGATCGCATTTGCGCTCATAAGGAACACATCACTAAGAAGCGCCTGTCTTTTCGCCTCGTTTTGCTCCTCCTTTGGCAGAGCATATGGGTCTAGGGTGTTATAGCGCTCGCTTAGCGCCTCTCGTATTCCACACTCGTCAAGCGTTTTAGAGCCACCCCATGAAATTCTAAGCTCCTCAGGCTTTTTTGCACACAGGGTGCGTCTTTTTTCGATTATTTCAAGGGCTAGCTCTCTTGCCATGTCCCTGTTTTGAACGAAGAACGCCTCGATTTGTGCGCGTTCAAAATTTTTAATTAAGCTCTCTATGCTCATTTTACACCTCATAGGAAGAATTTCTTTTTAAGTGATTGACGAAGTGGCTTGCAAATCGCAATTATTATGAGCATCATACCGATAATAAACATTGAAATAAGTGGGTAAATGCTCCAAACAAATTTTATTGCTCCGTCAAAGGTTTTGCTAATTAGCATTTCAAGAAGCACTGCAAATGCGCCAACTGCAATAAATGCTCCACCATATATATAAAGCACTCCTCGCTTGGTGTATCTTCTAAGCGCTACAATTGCAGTTGTGATTATTGCTACAACTCCAACTGCGGGGAATGCAAACGGCATAAACCAGCCACCCTGTGTTTCTAAATCGATATATAACAGATATACAAGCGCTCCGACAAAGTCACACGGAACAAAGATTACGGGGTTGGGGTGTCTAAACCAGAATGGAAGTGCTACGATTATATATGCGAGCGCAATTGCGCCCATAGCATAGCCCGACCAAAGAACCCTTCCGTTAATTGACAAATCACACACAAGGCTCAAAACCAGTGGTATTGCAAATATCATTGTTATAATGAACATAAGCCCCTTTAGCTCAAATTTGTCGTGTGGCGTGTTGTCCCTTGGGTAAGTTTGCTCGCCATCAGAGATAAGGTCGGGGTGATACACCTTTGTTTGACACAAGGGGCATTCCGTTTGTCCGTTTGATAGCTCTACTCCACATTTTACACAATACATAGCCTACTCCTTTCTGCTGTTAGATTCGACACAGGGTCGTATATTTTCGCCCTTTAATACCTCGTATAGCGCTCTTTCGAGCAAGGGCTCTTTAATGTTTCTTATGATGTTTAGATATGCCTTGCCATCATAGGTTATAAGTCCCGTGTTATAAGGTGCAGATGCCTGCACGCCCAGAACAAAGTCCATTCTCTTAACATGGCTCGCCATCTCCTCGGGGAGCTTAACTACTCCTAGATTTGACAGCGTAAAGCAGGACGCCTTCTCGCCTACCGCATTGAATATCAGCTTCATTACGATATTCTTTAAGAACAGAGGCGCAAGCTTCAAAATCATCATTTTTTCGCTCTCAACATTTGTCGAAATGCGTGAGCTTAACTGCTTTTCGGTATTCAAAAGCGTCATTTGAGATGAGAAAATCCTGCATAGCTCATCAAGCGAATACTCACCGAGCCTCGGGTCAACTCCGGGGGACACATAGAACACGAAATTACGCAAGGTTTTTGAGTTGTATATTTTTCTTAGGTTTACAGGGATTAGTATTTTTACAGGCTTTCGCCTTTTGGGGTTTTTCACCTTTATTTGTTGCAAATTCAAACACGCCTTCGCCAAAATGGCCGATAAATAGATGGTTACGGTAACGCCATGGCTCTTCGCCTTAGCGTAAAGCTCATCACTATCAAATATAAAGGTTGTGTTTGTACGGAAACCGTTTTCCTCGGGCGTTCCCGTAAGCTTAAAGGCAGCCGAATCGCTACGAGATGCGTGCACGGGGCTACTTATCCTCATAAAAGAATCCTCTAGCTCCTCGGGGCTTGGCTCTTCAAGAGAGTCAAGTATTCCGTCGCCTGTTGGAATTCCAATTCCGTGCTTTAGCTTTAAATATTCAGCCACCAGCGTTTTAAGGAATATCAGTCCACCATTACCATCTGTTAGTGCGTGGAAGAACTCAACGGCTATTCTCTTTTTATAAACGATTACACGGAATGCGCATTTTCGTATATCGTCAAACGCCATTCTCGACAAGGGATATGCCCTTTCCTCCATTATCGGTGGAGCCTTTGGCACTTCCTCAATATAATACCAGAACATACCCGTTTTAAGTCTAACTGCAATTGACGGAAATCGTCTTGCGACAATGTCGAGCGCAACCGATAGGCACGCCCTATCAACATCCTCGTCAAGCGTTGCGCTAAGGCGGAATACATTGCTCCAATTTCTGCGCCTTGCAGCAGGATAAATCTTTGCAGAGTTATCGAGCGCCAGCCAGCGAAGCTTCTTGCGATATGGTGTTGTAACCCTTAAAAACGCAATAATTTCCTTAAAGGCGCTATCTGACTCCTTCAAGTTATAAAGAGGATACGCGTGCCACATTTTTGGGGCAACAAGCAATCTGCTTCTCGCTCCGTGTGACAAAAGCGCCTCGTTTAGTCTAACCGAGTCGTCAAGCATTACCTCGTCACCACCCACCAAAATAAGTGACGGTGGCATTCCCTCAAGGTCAGCAAATATTGGTGATGCAAGTGGATTTGACTTTATTCTTATATCCTCTATGGCGTCACCTATGCATCTTGGCACAATTTTTCCATCTCCGTCAAGCGCGCCATGCATATAGCAATCGGCAAAGAGCTTTAATCTCTCATAGGTGATTGAAGGATCGTTTTTCTTGTTTACCTTATAGCTCTCGCCCGATAGAGTAAGGTCAGTCCATGGGGATATCGCAATAATTCCCGCAGGCAAGCTCTCACCATTCTCCTTTATTTTTAGGCAAAGCGAGTAGCAAAGGCCACCACCTGCGCTCTCTCCGCACAAAACTATTTTATCGGGAGTGTGTCCTAGTGATATAACATACTCGTATGCGCTATATGAGTCGTCAATTGCACACGGGAAGGTATGCTCGGGCGCTAGACGATATGCAGGAGCATACACCACACAGCCAAGCCTTGACGCAAGCGTTGTCGCAAAGCCCTTGGCATATGAAATTTCGCCACAGGTGTAGCCACCACCATGAAGGTAGATAATTATAGTGTCGCTCAAAATATCGTTTGGCGTAATTTGCGCCATATTAAGCTCACCTAGACGAATCTCGGTTGCTTTTACGCGCTTTGAGCCCTTCGAGGCAATAATTTTGCCGATACGCTCCTGCCATTTTCTCATTCTTTCAAGAGAAAATCCGTTAGCTACAGAGTTTATCATGGCAAGCTGTGATCTCATGAACTTCGCTGATAGCTTCATTTTGCACTCTCCCTTCTTGCTTTTTGCCTAGCAACAGCAAATTTGCACCCCTTTGCTATCGCCATGATAGTGCGCAAAATTGCTTTCCGGTCTTATCTTATATATTTTACCATAGTACGCGCAAATAATCAATATATTTTTCGCTGTGCGTCTGCTTTTTATTCATTTCAATATATTTTCAAATGTTCATATATTTGTTTTGGCGTTTTCACTCCCACAGGATTGCGGGGTGTTATTATGACGATTTTTTGCCATAATTATGGAGCTTGTCCCCCGAAAATCGCCACCAAAATGCCTTTTTTCACTATCATTCCCCCACGCATGAACGATTGTTCATTCAATAATATAAATGTAACTTTGCAAAAAAATCGCAATTTTTCGCAAATTTTTTTAAAAAATATGCATTTTGTCAAGCGAATTTATCGTTTTGATAATGCAACAAGCGAAAGTTTGTTGTAAAATATAATTATAAGTGAGAAAATATCATAGAGAGAAAACATTATTTCAAAAAACAGGAGAGTTTTATGATTGCCGACAAAATCAAGCTTTTAAGAGAAAAGGCTGGCATCACTCAAGCAGAGCTCGCAAGACGACTTGGCGTTACACGCTCCGGAATGAATGCGTGGGAAATGGGAATTTCCGAGCCATCTACCAAATATGTTTCGAAGCTCGCCACTCTTTTTAAGGTTTCGACAGACTTTTTACTTGATATGCCACAAACAAAGTCCATCAGCGTCGAGGGACTAAGCGACAGAGAGGTTGCCTCTATTGTGGAAATTATTGATTGCTATAAGAGCAAAAGATGAAAAGAGCCAAAATGGCTCTTTTTGCTTTGTATAGGAATTCACACATATGTTATAGGGTTATAATATAAAAGAAAAGCGAGCGAAATTTCGCTCGCTTTTAGCTTATTCTTCCTCGTTTGGCTTGATTTGAATTTTACTTCTATCGTATGGGGTTACCTGATATACATAGTAGTTAAGCCAGTTTGAGTAAATCATGTTTGCCGTCGAGAACCAATTTGGAATTACAAGCGTGTTCGCTACATTTCTAAAATAGTTCTTTGGTGGGTCGATTTGAAGTCCCTTCAAAAGATCTCTTTCGTATTCACCCCTCAAGGTGTCACGGTCATATTCCATGTGGCCCATGAAATAGAACTGTCTTCCATCAATTGAGCGCGCAATCGACACGCCAACCTCGTCGCTTCCCGCAAGAATAATAAGGTCATCCTTCGCCTTTTCAAACTCGTCAACAGGGATTGTTGTGTGGCGAGAGTGGGGCATAAAGAATTCCTCGTCTGTACCCTTTAAAATTGGGTCGAAAAGAACATATTTTCTGTGTGGGAAAACGCCAAAAAGCTTTCTGTCAAGAGACGCCTTGTTCATTCCATAATAGTAATGAAGCGCCGCCTGTGCGCCCCAACAAATGAAAATCGTGCTTTGAACATTGGTTTTGGCGTAATCGAGAATCTCAGTTAGCTCCTGCCAATATTTTACATCCTCAAATTCCATTTGTTCAACCGGTGCGCCCGTGATTATCATACCGTCAAAGCGCTCGTTTTTAACCTCGTTGAAGGTCTTGTAAAAGCGTTGAAGGTGTTGTAGTGGCGTATTTTTTCCAATATAGGTTTCTGTTCCTATAAGAGTTACCTTGATTTGAAGCGGAGAGTTAGAAAGAAGCCTTATCAGCTGTGTTTCCGTTTCAATTTTTGTGGGCATCAAATTCAAAATTGCAATCTCGATTGGACGAATGTCCTGTGAGGCAGCCCTTTCGTGATTCATAACGAAAATGTTTTCCTGCGACAAGGTTGAATACGCAGGAATGTCCTGCGGAATTATAATTGGCATAAATTCTAACCTCCTTTGCCGAAATTTGTTATTTAAATGCTTTCCAGAGCATTTTTTATATCTGCAATAATGTCGTCCACATTCTCAATACCGACGCTTAGACGAATTAGATTGTCTGCTATTCCAATTGCCTCAAGGTCTGCCTTTGAGAGCTGACGGTGGGTTGTTGATGCAGGGTGAAGAACGCATGAGCGTGCGTCAGCTACATGTGTTACTATCTTTATCATTTTTAGCTTTTCCATAAAGAGCGCTGCCTTTTCGCTTCCTCCCTTAACGCCAAAGCTCATCATACCGCCCATTCCGTCGGGGAGATACTTTTTAGCGAGTGCGTAGTAGGGGTCACTCTCAAGGCTTGGGTGCTTGACCCACTCAACCATATCGTTCTCGGAGAGGAATTTTGCAACCTTTTGTGCGTTTTGGCTGTGTCTTTCCATACGGAGAGCAAGCGTTTCCATGCCGAGATTGGTCAAGAATGCGTTTTGTGGGCTCATGATTGCGCCCATATCTCTCATCATTTGAACTCTGCACTTAACGCCAAAGGCTGTTTTGCCAAGGGTCGAGTAAACGAGTCCGTGATAGCTCTCGTCGGGAACGAGGAATTCCTCGTATCTGTTTGTTGCGGTGAAGTCGAAGTTTCCGCCATCGACGATACAGCCACCGAGGGCTACTGCATGGCCATCAAGATATTTTGATGATGAGTAAAGAACAACATTAGCACCAAACTCCAAGGGGCGACAAAGAACAGGTGTGACAAGAGTGTTGTCAACCATGAAGAGCACCTTGTGCTTTTTAGCGATTTGAGCGATTTTGTCGAAATCGAGCACTACGATGGTAGGGTTTGCAAGAGTTTCTGCAAAGATTACCTTTGTTTTTTCGTCAACGAGCGCCTCGATGTTCTCTTGGGTGTCGTCGGGATCGAAAAATCTGCACTCAATTCCATATTTTTTAAGAGTTATTGAAAATAGATTGTATGTTCCACCATAGATTGCGCGCGCAGAAACGATATTGTCGCCTGCGTTGCAAACATTGAGAACTGCAAGCAAGGTTGCGCTCATGCCTGACGCACAGGCGATAGCACAAGAGCCACCATCAAGGGCGCAAAGCTTGTTCTCAAATGCGGAAACGGTTGGGTTGGCAAGACGAGTATAGAAATATCCGTCAGCCTTTAAATCGAATAGGTCAGCAAGACCCGATGCAGTGTCGTATGCATAGGTTGTGCTTTGAACAATCGGCACAACTCTTGGCTCGCCATTCTTTGGCTCGTAGCCTGCTTGCACGCATAAAGTGTCTAGTTTTGACATAATTTTCACCTTCTAAAATAAAGTTTTAAAATCCACTATGTTCAGGAATTTAGAAACAAATTAGGCAAGGCGCACCGCACATTGCGGGCGAAGATGTACTTTTCGTACATCAAGGTCGCAATGCAGGAGCAACGATGCATAATGCAGTTTATCAATTCCTCAACGAGTGAATTGGCGCGGGAATTCGTCCACCCCTGTTAATAAACTCCTCGCTTGAGTATTTATTTAGTGGCATAATCGGTGCGTGACCGAGAAGTCCGCCAAATTCAACGCTTTCGCCTACATCCTTACCGATTACGGGGATTAGACGAACAGCGGTGGTCTTATTATTAATTACGCCTATGGCAATTTCGTCGGCAATAATTCCGCTAAGAGTTGATGCGCTTGTATCTCCCGGGACTGCAATCATGTCAAGTCCTACGGAGCAAACCGCGGTCATTGCCTCCAGCTTTTCTATTGTGAGCGCACCACACTCAGCTGCGCTTATCATGCCTGCGTCCTCAGATACGGGAATGAATGCACCACTAAGTCCACCTACATGGCTTGATGCCATAACGCCACCCTTTTTAACTGCATCGTTTAGCATTGCAAGGGCTGCGGTTGTGCCATGTGTGCCACATTTTTCAAGACCCATATTTTCAAGAATGTGAGCCACGCTATCACCAACTGCAGGAGTTGGAGCAAGTGACAAATCTATAATTCCATATGGTGTGTTTAGGCGTCTTGATGCCTCGTATGCAATAAGCTGACCTACTCTTGTAATCTTGAAGGCTGTCTTCTTGATTACATCGGCTAGGCGTGAGAAGTCGCAATAGCCCTCACGCTTGATGGCTGATGCTACAACACCCGGTCCACTGACGCCTACATTGATTACTGTGTCACTCTCGCCCATTCCGTGCATAGCGCCTGCCATGAATGGATTATCCTCGGGAATGTTGGCAAATACTACAAGCTTTGCACAGCCAATTGAGTCTTGGTCCTGTGTCAAGATTGCAGTTTGACGCATAAT
The DNA here is from genome assembly GCA_017408585.1 of Clostridia bacterium. Classification (GTDB taxonomy): domain Bacteria; phylum Bacillota; class Clostridia; order Oscillospirales; family CAG-272; genus RGIG2000. The sequence continues at coordinate 167,826 of JAFQUJ010000017.1, forward strand.
CTCGCCCATGCGCTTTACTGCGTCCATGTTAATGCCTGCCTTTGTTGAGGCTACATTCACGCTTGAGCATACCTTTGTTGTGGTCGCAAGCGCCTCGGGAATTGCCTCGATAAGAGCGCTAGCGCCTCTTGTCATTCCCTTTTGAACGAGCGCTCCAAAGCCACCGATAAAGTTAATTCCAAGCTCGTTTGCAGCCCTTTCAAGCACGCCCGCCAGACGCACATATTCATCCGGGCCAAAGTCAGCGCCAACAAGCGAAATCGGTGTTACGCTTACTCGCTTGTTGATGATTGGAATACCATATGTGTGCTCAAGGTCAAGCGCAGTCTTAACAAGGTCGCGTGCGCTTTTTGTGATTTTGTCATAAATTTTTGTTTCAAGACGAGCTCTGTCGTCGCTTATGCAGTCGAGAAGCGAGATACCCATAGTTATCGTACGAATATCAAGATTCTCCTGCTTTATCATGTTTATAGTTTCAAGAATATCGTTTGTGTTAAGCATTTTTCACCTCATATGCGGTGCATTGTGTTAAAAATGTCCTCATGCATTACTCTTATGTCGAGGTTTTTCTGCACTCCAACAGCCTCAAGCTCCTTTTGGAAGCTCATAAAGGTTGATGACATATTGTCAATCTCAACGAGCATGATCATCGCAAAATAATCTTGAATAACGCTTTGTGTAATATCTACGATATTAACGCCAAACTTTGCGCATTCAGCGCTTACCGTGGCAATAATGCCTACACTGTCTTTTCCAATTACTGTAATTACTGCTTTCATAATATATGCCTTTCTCGCACTTTTTCTTTAAGAGAAGAAAAAGTGCGCAAAAAGAAACTAAACTGTGAAATTATTTGTTTTTCGTGATTTTGCTCACGCTTGATAGTCAAGAAGCTGTATTTCGCACAACATTCTTGCGGTTTTCGGGCATTCAGGCGGTGAAAGACAAGGCTCTGCTTTTTCTGCGGACGATGGCTATCTTGCGATAGTCGAGGTCGCAGGAAAAGGTAGTAACGCAGGATTTCGACAGCATCAATGCTCGAAAATTAGCCACCGAGACTCGTTTGGGTGGATAGGAGCAAGTTGTTCAAGGCGCACCACAGCCGACAGGCGAAGGCTATCACTTGATAGTCGAGGTTGTCGGCGAGGAGCAACGAGGAAGAACGATGCTCATTAGCCTCCCAAATATGCCTTTTTAATGTCCTCGGACGCCAGCAACTCCTCCCCCGTGCCCGAAAGAACGATTTTTCCGTTCTCTAATACATAGGCTCTGTCGCTTATGGCGAGGGATTTGTTTGCGTTTTGCTCTACGAGCAGAATTGTTGTACCCTTTTCGTGAAAGTGCTTGATTATTTCAAACACTTGGTCAACGAGAAGCGGGGATAGACCCATTGATGGCTCGTCAAGCATCAAGAGGTCAGGCTTTGACATCATGGCTCTGCCCATGGCGAGCATTTGCTGTTCACCACCCGAGAGCGTTCCTGCTACTTGATTTTTTCTTTCCAAAAGACGAGGGAAAATTTTGTAAATCTCGTCAAGGTCCTCTGATATTTGCGCTTTATCTTTCTTAGTATAAGCGCCCATCAAAAGATTTTCATATACTGTCAACTCGGAGAAAATTCTTCTTCCCTCGGGAACTTGAGTCATGCCGAGCCTTACGATTTTGTGTGCAGGCATATTTGTTATTGGCTGACCGTCATAAATAACCTCTCCTGCACGAGCATGGATAAGTCCCATAATGCTTTGCATTGTGGTTGTCTTTCCTGCGCCGTTTGCGCCAATAAGTGTAACGATTTCACCCTTGTTTACCTCGAAGGAAATGCCCTTTATGGCTTGAATTACGCCATAGTAAACTTCAAGATTTTTTACCTCTAAAAGTGCCATGTTTCCTCCTTAGTTTCCTATATATGCCTTAATTACATCGGGATGGTTGAGCGCCTCTTGGGCTGTACCCTCAGTAAGAGCTGTACCGAAGTTAAGAACGGTTACTCTGTCGCAAAGTCCCGATACGAATTTAAGGTCATGCTCAATTAAAAGCACGGTCATATCGAATTTGTCACGAATCAAACGAATTGTGTCCATTAGATCCGCGGTTTCGTGTGGATTCATTCCCGCAGCAGGCTCGTCAAGGAGCAAAAGCCTTGGATTTGTAGCGAGCGCGCGAGCTATTTCAAGCTTTCTTTGCTTACCATATGGAAGGTTGCAGGCAAGGTTGTTTCTCTCCTCGAGAAGTCCAAAGATTTCAAGGAGCTCCTTCGCCCTTGCTCTCATAGCCTTTTCTACCCTCTTGTGCCTTGGCAAACGGAAAAGGCTCTCAAAGAGTGAGCATTTATATTCCGGCTGATTTGCAAGTCCTACCATTACATTTCTTACAACTGTCATGTTGTTGAAAAGACGAATGTTTTGGAAGGTTCTCGCAATTCCCTTGTGGTTGATTTTATCCTGTGTGAGTCCCTTTAGCTCCTCACCATTTAGATAAAATGTTCCCTCAGTTGGTGTATAAACGCCTGTGAGAAGGTTGAATATTGTGGTTTTACCTGCACCGTTAGGACCGATAAGACCATATATTTCGTTCTTTTTAATTTTTAGGTTTACATTTTGTGCAGCCTTAAGACCACCAAACGAAATGCCGAGATTTCTTGTTTCAAGAACATATTCGCTCTCAATTTTTTCTCTTACAAGAGATTTTTTAAGGATTTTAGTATTAACAAAGCTCTTTATTGAGTCTATAAATTTTGCCATTACTTATTTCCTCCTCTCTCGCCGATATCTGCGCTATTATCGCCTGTGTTGTCAATCACAACATCAGTTGAGAGTACCTCGTCCATTGAAATCTTAGTTGGAACAACATCCCATCTTGCTGTATCGTCACGAACTCTTGACGGGTCGTGCTTGGGCTTGATAATCTTTTGCATAAGATTTCTAAGGTTATACTTTTCACGGAAGCTCTTAAGAGCAGGTGCGTTATTATAAATAACAAGGAGAATAAGAATAAGTGCGTAGAATAGATTTTGAAGCACCGCAAGCTCTCCTGTGAGGACAAGTGGGAGCTTTGTGTTAAGATATGTGATAAGGGTAGCGGCAATAATTGAGCCATTAATGCTTCCCATACCGCCAAGAACTACCATAACGAGAATTTCGATTGAGTAGTTGTAGCCAAACTTTGATGGCTGAAGATTAAAGTTAGCATAGCTATAAAGCACACCTGCTATACCTGCAAGAGCAGATGAAATTGTAAATACGGTGAGCTTATACTTTGTTACATTTATACCTGTTGCCTTTGCGGCAATTTCGTTATCACGGATTGCAGTAATAGCGCGTCCGTGCTTACTTCTTAATAGGTTTTGAACTATCGCAATAGTTGCCAAAACGAGCGCAAGACCGATAATGAATAGGTATTTTCTATCAAATCTTGGTGTTGCCATTCCCTGTGCGCCACCAAATGCCTGAGCGTTTGTGAAGATAACTCTTACAATTTCGCCAAATGCGAGTGTTACGATTGCAAGATAGTCACCCTTCAAGCGAAGTGCAGGCAAGCCGATGATAAATCCGCAAAGTCCTGCGCTTGCAGCGCCTATAATGAGCGAAAGTATAAGAACAAGGAAATTGCTATCGTGCTGTGAGCCACCGAGTGCCTCAACGATAAGCTGTGAAACCTTACCACCGAGGTATGCACCAACGCACATAAATGCTGCGTGGCCGAGTGATAGCTCACCAAGGAAGCCTACAACAAGTCCAAGTGATACTGCAAGAATGATGCTTATTGCGATTTTTTCAAGAAGGTATGCAGTTGAAGCAGAAAGTCCACTTCCCTGTACACCACAAATGAGCATTACTAAGCCGATTATGATGAAGCTTAGATATCTCTTCATAAATTTCATCATACCTTCTCCCTCCTTTTCTTACCGAGGAAGCCGGTAGGCTTAACTAGCAATATTATAATGAGTATTGCAAACTCGATAGCGTCTGTGTATGGTGCAATAGCTGATACAGAGTTTGCAAAAACCTCGACAACGCCGAGCAAAATACCACCGAGCATAGCGCCGGGAATTGAGCCGATACCACCGATAACCGCAGCGGAGAACGCCTTGATGCCGGGAAGAGAGCCGAAGGTGCTGTAAATACTCGGTGAACGCATTAGGTAGAATGTTCCTGCAAGAGCCGCAAGAGCTGAGCCTATTGCGAAGGTAATCATAATTATGAGGTTTACATTGATGCCCATGAGCTGAGCTGCGCCCTTGTCCTCGGAAACAGCAATCATTGCACGACCTGTCTTTGTGTATTTTACAAAGAGGTTGAGCGCAACCATTACAGCTATACAGGAAACAAGCGTTACGATAGTGGAAACGCTTATTTTGAGTGAGCCGATATTGAAGCTGCCAAGGTCAAGTCCTGTTACCATTTTTGTACCCGAGCCGAAGAACATTTGCGCAAGGCTCTGCAAAAGATAGCTGACACCGATAGCGGTGATAAGAACCGCAAGAGGTGATGCGCCACGAAGTGGCTTATATGCTACTCTTTCAACAACAACGCCAAGTCCCACGCAGAATATAATAGCAAGAGCAATGGCAATAAGCGGGTGAACGCTTTGCGCAGTAAATACGAGAATTGTATAGCCACCGACCATTATGATATCACCGTGCGCAAAGTTAAGCATCTTTGCAATACCGTAAACCATTGTATAGCCGAGAGCTATCATAGCGTAAATACCGCCAAGACTAAGTCCGCCTATAAGGTTTGTTATAAAATTCATTTTTAGTTTCTCCTATACCTTAAATTTGCCGATGTGGGAAAACCACATCGGCAAATTACAGTCAATTATTGAGCGTTTGCCGCCTTTACAATGTACTTAACAGCGTTCTTTTGAACCTTACCGTTTGTGCCCCATGTAATGTTAGAGCCGGTAACGCCTGAGTAAGTGTAGCCACCGTTAAATTCAGCCTTGAGTATATCGCAAAGTGCGCTTGCTGTGATATCGGAAGGAATTTCCTTACCGCCATCAATAGCACTCTTCATTGCGCCATAGATTGCATATACGCAGTCATAAGCAGCTGCGCCGAACTGGCTAAGAGTGTCCTTGCCATACTTTGCAACATAGTTGTCTATAAATGTCTTAGCAGCGCCCTCGGTTGCCTTTGAGTTGAAGTGTGAGAGCATTGAGATTTCTTGTGGAATCTCGTTGATGTTGAAGCCGTCAATGCTTCCGTCAATGCCATCAAGACCGTCGCATCCGTAGTAAGTAGCGTTAGGAGCGATTGTGTCCTTAGCCTGCTTCATAAATGTTGATGCAGGTGTGTAGTAGATAGGCATGAAGATGAAGTCGCATGAAGCGAGCTGGCTGATTTGACCACTGAAGTCAGCGAGCTTATCATCTGTGAATGCTGCGTCGATTGTTGTGATGTTAGAATTGAGTGATGCCTTGAACTGAGTGTAGATACCACTTGAATATGGGTCTGCACTGTTGTAAAGGATACCGATTGTCTTGTTTGATGTGAAGAGTCCGTTTACATACTCTGCTGCAACCTTACCTTGGTCGCCATCAGCGAAGCACATTTGGTAGCCGTTACCAGCTGTACCGGGGATATCGTCACCTGTTGCAGATGGTGTGAGGAAGAATACATTGTCTTGTGCAGAATACTTTGTAAACTCACGACCGGGAGCTGTTGTAACAGTTCCAAGTGAAACCTGCATACCTTGCTCTACAAGAGAAGCATAGTTTGTTGAGATGTTTCCGGCGTCGTGCTTGTCATCAAGGAATACAAGCTTGAAGTTTACTCCGTTGAGTCCGCCGTTTGCGTTGATTTCATCTACTGCCATTTGAGCTGCGTTTCTTACAGCCTCGCCGTAAACTGCTGCAACACCTGTAACAGGACCGGAAACGCCGATTACATACTCTTCGTCGCTACCGCCACAAGAAACAAGGCATCCAACAGCCATCACGCAAGCAAGAGCAAGACAGATGATTTTGGTGATTGTCTTTTTCATTTTCTTTTCTCCTTTGAAATGAACTTTTTGTTTTGTTATCAAATGGGTTTAAGCATTTAATGAATGTAGTATATCACAGTAAATATTCAATTGTCAAGACATATTTTCAATTTTTTTATTCTTTTTTATATTTCTTATATTATTCGCACGATTTCGCCACGCTTTTAATGAATATATTCAAAATTTGGCGAATATTTATTCAGCTATGCATTTAATATGCAAAATTGCTTACAGGTTATAAAAGTAAAAGCAAGGCAATTGCCTTGCTTTTTGTCGATTTTTTATTTATGCAACACAGTTGCAATTCATGTGCCAAAGGCACAATTCATTCCGCACTGCGACTCCCTTCGGTCGCTTGCATAAGTTCCAATACCCAATCGCACATCGCTTTCGCTCGTGTTCTTGGACTGTCACTTATCCGCACTCGACGCGGGTCGAGAGCCAAATTCCGCGTTAATTTTGCTTTGATTTAATAAAACTCACGAAGCAATTTTATTCACTCCACATTCCTCATTCCGCACTCCGCACTTGCAAAGCACCGCATTCCGCACTGCGACTCCCTTCGGTCGCGTGCATGGCTACCACCAGCCAATCGTTCGTCGCTTCGCTTGAACTCTCGGGGTGTCCGCTCATCCGCATTTTATAGTGTTTCCACTACCGCCATTCCCTTGTCGCATAGGTTAAAAATTTGGCGTCCGCTTCTCTTTGCGTATCTTATCGTTTGGGCAGTTCCCGAAACTCGCTTTCCGTTGAAATATGAAACGCAATACAGGCTATTATCAACCATTTTATAGTTGCGCGCCTTCATAACGCCATCGTGGTAGGGGGTATCGGGGCAATCTATGTAGCTTGCATATTTTAGAAGCGTTTTCATTCTGTTTTTGTCACGCATATCCCACTTTGCGTCATAGTTGTTGCATGGCAAAAACAGCCACAGCTGAACCTCCGGGTGCTCTATTTGAAGCTCAAGCACAAGATATGCGATTTCCATATCAAAGCCAATAGCGCCACCGCAAATGAAGGTGTCAACACCCTTTTCGTATAGCTGTTGCATGAGCTGATATGCCTTCCTTTTGCTGAAATCTCTGCCTATGGTGCGGTGACCTGTAAAGCAGACTCTTTTTTCAATTCCCTCGTTCATTTTCCCTCGAAAAGCTCAGGTTATTTAGCGCCCTTTACTCGCACATTGTGCTGTAAATCAATTTTATCATAATGATGTGAAAAAATCAACAAAATCGTATGAAATTTTCCGATATTTCCCAATCAAAGAGAGCATCAAGGGCTAAAATCTCACACAGGGCGCACAAAAAAGCTCAAAATCGACAGCGCAAGGTGACAATTTTAAGCCTCAATCGGTTGTATAATAGTCAAAAAGCCCCCTAAAAAATATGCGATTGGGGGCGAGAATATTCCTTTTAGACCGGCTTTATTTGATAATAATTCATTTTCTAGCTTAACTACATTTAATTTTTATAAATTCAAAGGAGGATTTTATGAAATTGTTAAGAAGATTTTTTGATTTAGGGGGTATTTATGAATAAGACCTTTTCCTCTAAATTCAAGGGGCTACGAATATCGGAGCAGGCAAGGGACTTGCTTTTGGAGATAGGCGTGCTCATTGTCGCATTTTTTATGAGTGGGGTCAAGTTCTTTTTCGATACATACCCCTTCGCACTCGCCCTTTGCGCATCCAGCAGACGACACGCTCCGTTTGCTCTTGCCGGCTCTGCGCTCGGTGCGGTTTTGATGCTTGATGCGCCAATTCCCTATCTTATCACCCTTCTTGCGCTTTTGGCGCTTAGGCTTTTGGGTAGCGTGTGGCTCGGCGATGACGGTGAGCGCGTTTTAGAGCTTGGGAAGCGCCCACACCCGAGCTTCATGTCAAGGCTGTTTTGCGAGAGAGCCTCTGTCAGAGTCGGCATCGGAGCACTTTGCGCACTCGGCTTGTCAATTTACAGAGTTGTCGATGGCGGATATTCGTATTTTGACATTTTCGTGCTCATATTCAGCGTTGTGCTAAGCTCTATTTTGACCTATTCGTTTTGCAATTTGTTTGAAAAAAGCGACACAGGGTCGCACGCCCTCGGAGCTTGCGCTGTTCTTTTTGTGCTTGTTTGGGCTATTCGAGGCTGGGAGATATTCGGGCTTGATTTATCCATTATAATCTCGTATGGCGCTACCCTCTATGCCTCAAAATACCTATCCGGCGCTCGTAGCGTTGCGCTTGGCGCTCTGCTCGGGCTTTGCCACGGCGTCGCCTTTGCGCCTGTGTTTGCAATTTGCGCCCTTATCAGCTCTCTTTTGTGGAGCTTTTCCTACTATTTATCTATAATCAGCGCTCTTGTAATGAGCATAGGCTATGGCGTTTTTGCCAGTGGCTACGAGGCTATCGTGTATCTGTTGCCCGAGCTTTTGCTCTCATCGCTTGTCATGTATCCACTGACTCGATTTGAAATTTTGCCAACTCCTGTGGCATTAAAGGAAGAACGCACAGGCGGTGGCGAGGAGTTTGTTTTGAGTGCAAGGGCAACCAAGCTACAAGAGGCGTTAAAAGACGCAACTCTCTCGCTTAAGGAAATTTCCAAAACGCTTTTAGAGCTAAGCGCTCGCTCAAAGAACCCCGACAGAGAATTTTGGCGTGACACTTGTCTTGAAATTTGCGAAACGCACTGCTATCAATGCCCCAAAAGGTCGATTTGCTGGGAGCGTGATGTTATAACAACAAGGGACAACCTCGCAAGGCTTGGCGACGGGGCGTTTGGCGAAAAAACGCTCACCACGGAAAGCGTTGATGAGAGGTTCTTGCACAGGTGTCCCAACATTGACAAAATCATTGACGAGCTAAATACCTTAAAGCGTGATTTTGAGGCGTCAAGGCTGAAATATGACAAGCTCGAAATTAGCGCTGACGATTACGAGATGTCATCAAGATTGCTCGAGGGAATTTGCAAGAGCATCGACCTGTCCCCAAAGGGCAACCCCGTCCTTAGCGACAAGGCTACACGGGCTTGCAAGAGGATTGGACTTGCCTTTGATAGCTTACAGGTGTTCGGCGAGGAGCGTTTAGAAATAATTATCGCAAATATCGACACAGGGGCGTCTAAATGCTCACTTGAAGAGGTGAGATTAGCGCTTGAAGAGGCGCTTGCCTCTCCACTTTGTACGCCTGTAATTGAGGCTCAATACGGAGCGAGTGTCATGATTTGTCGCTCTAAGCGTCAATATAGCGTTCTTTGCGCAAGCAAGCGTGTATCAATGCTAGACGGACAAGAGGCAGGCGACGCAATCACCATCTTTGAGGGCATACAGGACAAGCAATATATGCTACTTTGCGACGGAATGGGAAGTGGCAAGGACGCCTTTGAGGCATCGTCGCTGTGCGTTGAGCTTTTAAAACGCCTTTTGAGTGCGATAAGTGATAAGGAGCTTTGCCTGTGTATGTTAAATAGCTTTCTTCGAGCGAAAAGCCTCGAATGCTCGTCAAGCGTGGATCTTTTGGAAATAGATTTGCTGAGCGCACAGAGCGTGCTCGTCAAAAGTGGCGCAGCGCCTACCTTTGTTAAGCGAGGCGAGAATGTTTTTAGGCTACATTCTAAGACTGCGCCTATTGGAATTATGCGCTCCCTTGATGCTGAAAGAATTGATTTTAGCTTGCGAGACGGTGATTTTGTGATTATGATAAGCGACGGAATTGCAAGCGACGAAAAGGATAGCAAATATATTGTCGATTTTCTTGCAAGCGTCGAAATCGTCCCCGATGGCGAGGGCGAGAGCATTTCAAGAGCTAGCACCGAGAGCGTTCCAAGCGCCACCTCGACGCCTAGCACTCCTACAAGCGAGAGCGATCCACTTTGGTCACTTTTAAATGTAGAGCCCGAGGTCAAAAATCCCCCGAGGCGTATCTGTATTAGCGATTTGCCCGATGCAATTATCGCTCTTGCGAGAGCAAAAAATTCGCAGATGCGTGACGATATGTGCGTCGGCGTCTTAGCGGTGAAATGCTACGAAAATGAGGAACAAGGTGCTTCGCAAGTGCGGAACGAGGAATGAGGAATTAGGAGTGATATGCTCCTGCGGAGCATTAATGCACACAAGGTGTGCAATTCGTGACACGGAGTGTCAATTAATGGCGTTAGCCAATTCATGTTGCACAGCAACTATTCATGCCCACAGGGGCTCACCGCCCTTGACAAATACGATATTATGTGCTAAAATGAAAATAATGTTAAGTCAAGGGGGTGTGAGAATGTATTCTTCAGCTGATGCAAAATGCTTTTTGTCGCTTGTTAGATGCGCATTGCGTGACGAAGAGCCAGGCGAGATACCAAGCGATGTAAATCTTACGAGCGTGTTTTCGCTTGCGAAAATGCACAATTTGTGTGAGCTAATTTCATATTCTCTGCCCAAGGCTAAGCCTACGCCTGCACCCGAGCTCCTTGAGGCGTTAAGAAAAATCAAGCATGCGGGAATAGCTCAGCAAATCCATCAGGATGTCGAGCTTGACACAATAAAAGCCGGCTTTGAGAAAAACGGAATAGATTTTGTGCTCTTGAAGGGTGGCGTTATCAAGGACCTTTACCCCTCACCCGATATGCGTAGCATGTGCGACCTTGACATTTTAATTCGCCCCGATAAGATGGCTATGGCGAAGGAAATTATGCTCACTCAGCTAGGCTATAAGGCAGAAAACATTGTCGAGGGCGAGCACGATCTAGGCTTTGGAAAGCCCCCGTTTATAAATATTGAGCTCCATCACGCAATAACGGATAGACTAGGAAATCGCGAGGCGTACGAATACTATAAGGACGCATGGGAGCTTGCTATTCCTAAGAGCGAGGGCGCGCACGAGCACATCTTTTCAAAGGAAGACTTTTACATTCACCATATTGAGCACCTAGCAAAGCACTATCGCTATGGTGGGTGTGGAGTGCGTCCGTTTTGCGATATTTATGTGTTCTTGAGGGCGCATGGCGATACTATTAAATGGGACTATATTTACGAAATCCTAAAAAGGATAAGGCTTTTCGACTTTGAGGCTCACATAAGAGCGCTGGCTCTAAAATGGCTTGATAATGGCGAGGGCGACGAGGTAAGCGACGCTATTGAGGAATATGTTCTTCATGGCGGTAGCTTTGGACTTGCCGAGGATAAGCAACTCACAACCGTTGCGAGATTGCACACCAAGAATGGCAAAATAAAAAGGTTTGGCTATTTCTTCAAAAAGATATTTTTGCCATATCGCCCAATGACCGTTGGCTACCCTGTGCTCAAAAAAGCGCCTATTTTGCTTCCGTTCTGTTGGATACACAGGATTTTCAATCGACTGCTCTTCAAGCGCGATCGAGTAAAGGCCCAGCTTGAAATCACCGCTGACGATTCTAAGGTATTGACGCTTGTCAAGCACCTAAACAGCATAGGGCTTGAATAGCCATCAAAAGCGCACCCTGTGTGCGTAATTATCATAATAAACAAATGAGCAAGAACGCTTTGTTCTTGCTCATTTTTATTTAGTCTGCCTTGTTGCCTCTTTTTAAATTTAGAAGCGCGTGCTTTTCGTCCCAGAGGGCTTGTGAGAGGTCAACATAGTAGTTGTGAGGGTTCTCAAAGCGAAGCACCTCGTCCCACATGGAGTCAAGCTCTTCCTTGCACCTTGCGCGTATTTTTTCGACACAGGGTGAGGTATAAATACATTCGCCACCCTTGAAAATTTGAACTCTTAGCGCCTTCAAGGTGTAATTTTCCATTCGCTTGCGCTTCCATACATATTCGCTATCAAATAGCTCGTATGGCAAGCTCTCGTCTATTACCTCGTCATGTAGGGTGATAAGGTCTGCCTCCGCCTTGCCCGTTTCCTTTGAATAGAAGCGATACAGCTCCTTGAAATCGGGGTTGGTGATTTTTCCTGCATTTTCACTTATTTTGATTTTTGGAATGATTTTTCCATCACGCTCAATGGCGCAAAGCTTATACACACAGCCAAACACGGGCTCACTCTTGGCGGTAATCAGCCTCTCGCCGACACCGAAGGCATCGACACGCGCGCCTTGGAGCAAAATATCTCTTATAATGTACTCGTCCAAGGAGTTGGAAATTACGATTTTACAGCCACAGAGTCCTGCATTATCAAGCATTTTACGAACCTTTTTTGAAAGATAGGTAATATCGCCCGAGTCAATTCTTATTGCACAATTCTTTTGTTGCTCGGGGGTTAAGATGGCCTTAAACGCCTTTATCGCATTTGGCACGCCACTCTTTATAACATCGTAGGTGTCAACCAAAAGCGTGGGGGCGACAGGATAAAGCTTAAGGTACGCCTCGAACGCCTCGTATTCGCTGTCGAACATTTGCACCCATGAATGCGCCATCGTTCCACTAGCGGGCACGCCAAACATTTTATCGGCAATCGCACACGCACTAGAGGTACAGCCACCGATATACGCTGCACGAGCGCCATAGATTGCACCATCAGCGCCATGAGCCCTGCGAGAGCCGAACTCAGACACGGCTCTGCCCTGTGAGGCGCGAACTATTCTTGATGCCTTAGTTGCGACAAGGCATTGATGGTTCAGCGTCAAAAGCACAAAGGTTTCAATAAATTGAGCCTCGATTGCGGGAGCGCGAATGGTCATGATAGGCTCGTGTGGAAAGATTACAGAGCCCTCCTCGACGCTCCAAATATCGCCTGTAAAGCGAAAGCCCCTTAGATATTTGAGAAACTCCTCGTCAAAGATGCCCTTTGAGCGAAGATATTCAATGTCGCTATCGTCGAATTTTATTGCCTTAATGTATTCGATAATCTGCTCAAGCCCTGCGAAAATTGCGTAGCCACCACCATCGGGAACGCGTCTAAAAAACACATCAAAATACGAGACTTGGTCTCCAATTCCGGAGTGAAAATAGCCTCTTGCCATTGTAAGCTCATAAAAATCGCAAAGCAAGGTTAGCTCTCTTTTTCCTATATTCATATCAAAAAACCTCACAATTTAAAAAAATCTCTTGAAATAATGCGCAAAGAAATGTATAATCTAAATATATAATACCCCAAAATAGTATAAAAGTCAAGCATAAATGGCGTATATACCATCATTCACGGAAGGAGTGCCCCTATGAAAAACGGATTTTTAAAGGTAAAATGCTATTCGCCCGAGCTACATGTGGCAGATGTAAAATTCAATACCGCAAGGATAATTCAAGCTATTTGGGATAGCGACAGCGAGGGGGTTAAGCTCCTTGTTCTGCCCGAGCTTTGCGTCAGTGGCGCCAGCTGTGCAGATTTGTTCCTTCAGCGCTCGCTTATCAGCGCGTGCGAGAGCGCCATTTTAGATATTGCCGAGGCAAGCTATGAGCATGAGCTTTTAGTTGTTGTCGGCGCGCCACTTTTAAATCACGAAAAGCTTTATAACTGCGCAGTTGTTATATTTAACGGTCAAATTCTTGGCGTCGTGCCAAAATCAAAGCCGTTAAACTGTGGTGCAAGCTACGAGCTTCGTCATTTTAGCGCACCCTGTGGCGCAGATAGCAACATAAGAATAGGCGAAATGTACTACCCCTTCTCGCCCGAGCTGATATTTGAATGTGTCACAATGCCATCTCTTAAGCTCGGCGTTGAAATCGGCTCTGACCTATTCTGCTGTGACTCTGCTTCTACAAGACTTGTATCGCTTGGCGCAAGCATTATTGCGTGTCCTATGGCAAGCCCGATAGCTGTCGGTAGCGAGGAAAGAGCTCTCCTTGTCGCCAAGGCAAAGAGCCTAACGCATAAATGCGCATATCTTGTCGCAAGCGCAGGCGAGGGTGAGAGCACAACCGATACTCTGTTTGCCCCCCATAATATCATTTGCGAAAATGGCAAGGTTTTATCAGAGAGTGTGCCATTTTCAGACACAGAGTGCGTCGCATCAAGCGAGCTTGACCTTGAGCTAATTGCCTCGGAGCGTCAAAGGGATAACACCTTCACGCTTGACAGATACGAGCACGAAAACAGTAAATTTTTCATTTTAAAGCAAGAAAAAACAGCCCTTACACGAGCCATTGATAAGCTCCCCTTCGTTATTGACGAGGGCGGAGATAAGGCGAGGGCAAGATACGAGAAAATTCTCACAATTCAAGCACGAGCGCTTGCAAAAAGGCTCGTGTCCTCGCACTCAAAAAGCGCTGTTATGGGAATTTCGGGCGGTCTTGACTCGACGCTTGGCATGCTTGTGGTTTTGCGTGCTTTCGACTATCTCGGCTGGGACAGGAGCGAATTTTATTGTATCTCAATGCCCTGCTTTGGCACTAGCGCAAGAACGAAATCGAACGCCCAACGCCTTTGCGAGCTTTGCGGTGTAACCTTTAAGGAAATTGATATTTCAAATGCGGTAAGAGTCCACTTTGCCGATATCGGTCATGACGAGAACGATCACAGCGTCGCCTTTGAAAATGCACAGGCAAGGGAGCGCACTCAAATCCTTATGGACTTCTCTAACAAGGTTGGCGCGCTTGTTGTTGGAACGGGTGACCTAAGCGAAATTGCGCTGGGCTGGTCAACCTATAATGCCGACCATATGTCAATGTATAATCCAAATTGCGATATTTCAAAAACGCTTGTGCGTGCGCTTGTAGGCTATGAGGCTGCTCGCTTGGGCAAGGAGCTATCCGAGGTGCTAAGCGATATTTTAGGCACACCCGTGTCGCCCGAGCTCCTCCCACCCGACAAGAGTGGAAAAATCGCACAAAAAACAGAGGACCTTGTCGGCCCATACGAGCTACACGATTTCTTCCTCTATTATTTTATAAGATATGCGTTTGCTCCGTCAAAGATTTATCGTCTTGCAAAATACGCCTTTGACGGTGAATATGATGATGACACAATCTATAAATGGCTTCAAATGTTTATCAAGCGCTTCTTCACACAGCAATTCAAGCGCTCCTGCTCACCCGATGGCGTTAAGGTTGGCTCTGTTGCTCTTTCTCCAAGAGGAGATTTGAAGATGCCAAGCGATGCTACCTATTGGGCATGGCTTGACGAGCTTGAAGCAAACAAGGATTTTTAAAAATCGCACACAGGGTATCGCTTTTACCAGGTTGCAACTTGAATTTAAAACTATTACAAACAAAAATATATGCCCGTGGGAGCGTTCCCACAAGGAGAATTTAAAAATGGATAAGCTTTTAACTTTACTTGAAAACGACGCTACTCTAACAGCTGAGGAGCTTGCTCTTATGCTCAAAAAGGAGGTTGGCGAAATTAAGGATATCATTCAAAAATACGAGCGTGATGGCGTGATTTTAGGCTATCAAACGGTTGTTGACTGGGACAAAACAGACAGAGAGTATGTCAGCGCTCTTATCGAGGTTAAGGTAACACCTCAAAGAGATAGAGGCTTTGATAAAATCGCTGAAAAAATCACTCTTCACCCAGAGGTTAAGTCACTTTATCTTATGTCGGGTGGCTTTGATTTCACCGTTCTTATCGAGGGTAAGACAATGAAGGAGGTTGCTTATTTTGTTGCGCAAAAGCTCGCTCCTATCGAGTTTGTAACCTCTACTGCTACTCACTTCGTTTTGAGAAAATACAAGGACAAGGGCGTAATTTACTCTGCTCCTGTTATTGACGAGAGAGGAAATATGCCCCTATGATAGACTATTCAAGAATGCTCTCACAAACGGTTCAAGAGCTAAAGCCGTCGGGTATTCGTAAGTTCTTCGATATGCTTGCGGATATGGGCGACGATGTTGTTGCTCTCACCGTTGGTCAGCCCGATTTTGTCACTCCGTGGCACATTCGAGAGGCAGCAATTGACTCTCTTGAAAAGGGCAAGACCTATTATACCTCAAACGCAGGTATGCCTGAGCTTCGCACGGAGATTTCAAGGTATATGAAGCGTAAATTTAACCTCGATTATCAAAGTGACGAGGTTGTTGTAACAGTTGGTGGTAGCGAGGCTATCGATATGGCAATTCGCGCGCTTGTAAACCCGGGCGACGAGGTTATCATTCCTATGCCGTCATTCGTTTGCTATGAGCCTATTGCTAAAATGTGTGGCGCTAAGGTTGTCACAATTGAAACTAAGATTGAAAACAATTTCAAGCTCACGCCAAAGGAGCTAAGGGACGCTATAAGCGAGAAAACAAAGCTACTTATTTTGCCATTTCCCAACAATCCAACCGGCGCTATTTTGGATAAGGACGACCTTGAGGGGCTTGCCGAGGTGCTCAGAGGCACAGATATTGCGGTGCTATCCGACGAGATTTATGCTGAGCTTACATATGGCAAGACTCATGTATCAATCGCTAGCATTGATGGTATGTACGAGCGTACAATTATCGCAAGCGGATTTTCAAAGGCGTACGCTATGACAGGCTGGCGTCTTGGCTACATTTGCGCGCCGGAGCCAATTGCTAAGCAGATTTTGAAGCTCCATCAATTCGCTATCATGTGTGCTCCTACCGCATCACAGTTTGCGGCAATTGAGGCCATGAAAAACGGCGACGAGGATATTGAATATATGCGCGACGAGTACAATCGCAGAAGAACCTTCATTCTCGAGGGGCTTCGCAAAATAGGGCTTGAATGCTTCGAGCCGGAGGGCGCATTCTACATTTATCCCAATGTTGGAAATTTCGGCCTTTCAAGCGAGGAATTTTGCGAGAGATTGCTCTTTGAGCACAAGTGCGCTATCGTCCCCGGCACAGCCTTTGGCGAGGGTGGCGAGGGCTTCGCAAGAATTTCCTATGCATACTCAGTTAAGCACATCGCCGAGGCACTCAAGCGCATTGAGGCGTTTGTAAAAACACTAAAATAAAAACAAAAATGCGACCCTGTGGTCGCATTTTTTCATAAGAATATTAACTGCGTACAGGCGATGCTTCGCGCATCAAGCCCTCATCTTTCGTGATTAACCTCAAAAATATTGTTTGTAGAGTATTAAAGATAATTCACCGCCAAAATCACAATGCTTGTAGCTATCATTACAATGCCAACCACGCGATTTAAGGTTTTTGCGTTTGATTTATTAGCAATTTTCGCTGCAATTCTTGCCCAAATCAGTGTAAACACAACGCACAGCACAAGGCAAAGAATGTCGGGAAGTCCCCCGATAATAAAATGGCTGATGCCACCGGTCAGAGCCGTAAACGCCATAATAAACACGCTTGTACCAACCGCCAAATGCATAGGATAGCCAAGAAAGGTCGTCAGAACAAGCAGCAGCATCATTCCACCGCCTGCGCCTACAAAGCCACAGATAAAGCCAACGAATACGCCACCGATGATCGCCTTGACCAGTCTGCTTTTTTGAGAACCGGCTTCTAATTGCTCTCTTGTTTTGTTGACAGGCTTTAAAAGAAAGCGTAATCCTATTATAATCAACGCTATCTGCATCGTACCACTCATAGCTTGCTCGGGCAGAAGGCTTGCCACAAAGCTTCCAACCGTCGTTACGACAAGAACACTCGCAAGCAATGGCAAGCTGTTTTTAACATCCAAATTTCCGCTTTTTTTATAGGTATATGCGCTGACGAGGCTTGCCAAAACATCGCTGATAAGTCCTATTCCAACCGCATCGTAGGCAGGGACTCCCAAAAAGGTAATTAACATAGGGCCTATAATGGCAGCGGCACTCATACCGGCAAAGCCCGTTCCAATGCCTGCACCGGCTCCCGCAAGAAAGCACACAAGTATTTTTATTAAAATATCGCTCATAATATATCCTCATTGATTTATGGATTTTTGATGATTTCATTATATCATATTCGTGTGAACAATATATCATATTTATGTGAACAATTCAATCGTTTTGCTGTGTTTTTATTTATTGTGACACAAAATTTCAGGAGCAAAAGCAGAAAAAATGCAACACAGACTCTCATCTATGTTGCATTTTTTATTTTTAGATTAAGCTATTTCCTCTTCCTTTGAGGTAGGTAGTGCTGCTACATAGTCAAGAGTTACGCTCTTGAATGAGCCACCTGTAACGAGTGAAGAATCAACTGCCTCTCCGCTATCTGCTTGAATGAAGGTTACATTGTCGCCATCAATTACATATGCACAAATAATTAGCTTAAGCTCGCTATTTGCAGTTGCGCCAAAGTTGATTGAGCAATCGAATTTGCTATACTCATTATCAATTTCAACCTGAAGAGCCTTAGTGGTATTTACCTTATTGCTTTCGTCAAAGAAGCTCTTACCATCAAACCTTTCTGCGTTTGCAATTACGATACCATATTTTAGGTTTGTTCCATTTACACTCTCATAAGTGCCGAGAACTTCATGGTTGATTGTATAACCACCATTGATTGCCATCTTATCCGGGCTAAGTGAATATCCACTTGCAGTAAAGAGTGGATCTACCTTTTCAGATGCGTTGCATACCTCGCACTCGCTCCAGTTTGCGCAAGATGTTACCTTTGCACCATCATTTGTAAAGCCTTGTGCAAAAACAACCTTTGTTACAGGATTGTGTGATGAAAATTCGGTTACAAGCTTAACAAGACATACAGTACAGGTGTAGCCTGTGCAGTCCTTTTTATCCTCGGGATTTTGAGTGTGAACGCCCTCGTTATACGCCTCACAATAGCTGTAATCGTAAACGAAATATTTTCCGCTCTTGTCTTGGAGCTTTTGATAATTTGCGTATGAGATAAGGTTTGCGTTGCTTTCACCAATAACATCAACTAACGGAGAGTTATTAGTCATATCAGAGGCGTCAATAAGAGCGATAGCCTCTGCCTCTGTACCTACAAAGAACACCTTTTCAAGCGCTGTATTATTAAATGCTCTTGCATAAATTTTTGTTGTTGTGTTATTGATATAGATTGTCGTTAACGACTTACAGTCATTGAACTGTGAGCCTGCGATTGATGTAACACCTGTTGGGAAAACAAAGCTTGTGATTGCTGTGCCTTGGATATTCCAGTCATTAAGACTTGTAACTGTGCTTGGAAGCTTAAGTCCAACAATCGGAACGCCATTGAATGCGCCATTTCCGCTGATAGCACAAAGCTTTGTGCCTGTAAGGTCAAGAGTCTCACCCTTGAACAAGAGTGACGATTGACCAAATGTTTGACTACCACCGATTTGTCTTAGCTCTGTCAAATCCTCGAGGTTAATATACTTTAGACTTGTACAGCCACAAAAAGCCTGCTGTTGAAGAGCAACTGTATCAAGACGGCAGAATGCATATTCAAGCACCGTGTTGCTCCATGCGATAGTCTTTAAGCAGTTAACGGGCTGTCCAATATCTCTGTTGTTGTTAATCAAAACATCATCGTCCATTAGGTTAAGAACTACGATATTGCCCTTAGCAATGTTTCCACTGTCAAGCTCAATCCACATATCGGAAACCTCGTATGCGGTCACGCTACCTACTGTTGAGTTACCAACACCGAATGCATAAGTACACTTATAAATCACTCTTGCGTCATCGGCACGAATTGACTCGAGAATTGAGCCATTCTTATACCAGATAAGTGCATTGCCCTCTGCATCGAATAGGTTTACTGTTGTTATTGCGTTACCCTCTGCGTCGATATATGAGCCACTAAGAGTAACTGTTGCACTTAGGTCAACCTTGCCGGCGTGAACAGACTCAGCTGACACCACAAAAGCAAGTGTAAGAGCCAAAGCGATTACCATAACAACGGTTAAAAATAATCTTTTTTTCATGTTTTTTATCTCCTTTTTAAAATTTTTAGGGGTATTTATCTATCTTAATAATACCATTATATAGCATTTTTGTCAAGGCGTTTTGCACAAAAAACGATCCCCCCCCCCGATTTTTGTGCAATTCGCCAAAAGCGCGAGAGCTTTTGGTCTGTTTATCATTTTGGCAAAGGCTTCTTACACAAAAAAAGCCCTCGATGTTCGAGGGCTTTCTTTATTCTATTCTCTTGGAATGTCAAGAACGATTGGCACATGGCCCGTGGCGTTAAGAAATGTTTCAAAAACGCTTTTGGTCGGGATTTTAAGGCTTGATGTGTTTGCGCAAGGGTGACAGCCGACAAAGTCGGGGCCCATTACCTCTCTATCGACGAGGAGCTGAATGTTATGCTCCTTATCGTTCATAAGCCCCATTATACTAACCGAACCGGGTAGCACATCAAGAAACCTTTCAAGATATTCCGGCTCAGCAAAGCTAAGGCGTGCTGAATTTATCATATGCGACACATCCTTAGTCTTGAACTGCTTATTTGCCGGCATCATTAAAAGATAAAATTGCGTGTGCTGACGGTTGCAAAGCACCAAATTCTTACACATTACCGTTTCAAGCGCCACATCTATTGCCTCGCAATCGTCCATTGTCATTGCAACCGCATGGTCAACTCTGTAATACTCTATTCCTAGGCTATCAAGAAAATCGTAAACACGAATTTCCCTTTCCTGCCTTCCGTTTGTGTCTTGCGGTCTGCCTTTATATACTAACATTTTTCTGCCTTTCTTTTGTGATTTGTGCTTTTTGTACTTTTTTCTTTAAGAAAAGAAAAAAGCTACCAAAAAAGAAACTAACTATGAGACAAAGACCTTGGGGTAAGCAATCAAGCTTGGCTATGTCCATTTCTTGATTTCTTTTTCCCTACCCTTTTCTTTTTCCAAGCCGAGAGCCTCGGCACGCAACCTGTAAGCAAGCAATCAAATTTAGCTGAACCATTTCTTGATTTCTTTTTGCCTACCTTTTTCTTTTTCCAAACCGAGAGCCTCGGCACGCAACCTGTAAGCAAGCAGTCGATCAAATTTAGCCGAACCATTTCTTGATTTCTTTTTGCCTACCTTTTTCTTTTTCCAAAGAAAAAGTAGGTTAAGGATTGAACGAGGTTGTGCCCTTGTCCTCGTAAAGCTCTAGCTCTACGATTTCGCCATTGATTTTATAGACCTGTGGGCAGGTTGTTTCCATCCAGTCAAGTGGAATAAGCTCGTCCTCTTGAAGCGACGCTACCTTGAAGGCTTCCTTTAGCTCTTTCTCCTCGTCCTCGCTCAAAATTCCGGGCTTACAGGAAACGAAGAGCGACGATGCGCTTCTTGATAACAAATAGAGCCATTTTGAATTGAGCCTCCAATCAATTTTGCCCATAATTCCAACACAGTCCGCGTCCGCGCCAAAGAATTTATTATTTTGGGGAAGTCTAAACGCGAGGGTATTTATACCCATTTTTTGAGTTCTCGACCATTCAAAGCCACTTGTATCGTCACCTGTACGATTGAGCTGATGAAGCCCTGCGCAAAGATGGCCTATCGCATTACAGCCGATAATTACTGCGCCATTTGAGCTATCCTTTATCGCCTTATAGAACGCCTTTACAATCTCAGCACTAGTTTTTGTTCTGTCATAGAAATGCCAATTTCCAACCGTGAGCGCCTCTTTTAGCTCGAAGCCCCATTTGCCGAAAATATCGAAGGTTGAAAAATCGTGCTTGATAAGCTCGTAGCCCCAACCAACTAGGCGCTCTGTGGTCTTTTTTACATATTCAAGCACCTCGGGGCGCGATGGGTCAAGCACCTTTGAGTTGCGCATGGTGTACCATTCCTCAGGGAAGGTATCTACCTTTCTTGGCTCATCGTCACGACCATTGATTAGATATCTTACCCAAATTCCGGGGCGAACGCCAAGCGCCTTCATTTCATCGGCTAGGCGCTTCATGTCCGGAAAGCGCTCGTTACCTATATCCCAAGGGGCGTCACAGGAGTTTGGTTGCCAGCCATCATCGATTACCATGTATGGTATGTTGGCTAGACCCTGTGTCATTCTTTTAACAAATTTTGTATCAGAAATTATCTGTTCGTGTGAGCTTTTTCCGTACGCATAGTACCAGTTATTTGAGCCATAAACAACATGGTCGGTGGTATAAGGGCTTGGGCTCATTACAGAGCAAAACTCCTTTACTGCCGAGAATGCGCTCATGTCCTTGTATTCCTTAAAGAAAATTGTCGCCATTTCAAGCTCACGCTCGCCAAGGTGTGTGCCCTTTGCTCCGTTGCCGACATCCAACCACAGAGTTACGCCTGCGTTATCGTATTGCCAAAAGCAAAGCGCATTCGGCTGAACGCCAACTCCATAGCATTCGGTGAGCCTTCCTTCGTAATTCTCACTCATATCGCTTCCGTTTGATACAGCGATATACCAAGGCATACACCTCTCGGGGCAAACTCCACGCCATTCAAGGTCGCCATAGCCACGCTCCCACGCATCGCCCAGCACCTTGATGCCCTTTCTTGACTTGTTGTTCCAACGAAGGCGCACATATCTTATTGGCCTTTGCGTGCTAACGCTAGCCACAAGTGCATCATTTTCGAGGCAAAATCTCACACATACCTCGTCGTTTTGCGTTTTTTCTCCATAAAAATCGACACTTTCGCCCTCGAAATAAACGCTTGTTACATTTGGCAATCTAAGCTTCATTTTTATCTCCTTTTTTAAAGCTTGGTGTATAGCTTTTAGTTGCAGATTCTCTATCTTGTATATATCCATCATAGCCGAGAGCTATTGCTCTGTCGGTTACACATTGATATTCAAAGGTGGTTATCTTTCTTTTTAGCGCCTTGATTTCACCCACATAAAAATCGGGTGTATATTGGCTCATAAGAGAGAGCCTTAGGCGACTTATATCGAATTTTTCGCACACATCCTCGAGGATTTTTATGCTATCGTCACGGTGCGAGGGCAACACAAGATGCCTTAAAATCACACCTTTTGTCATAATTCCATCGCCATCAAGGGTGCAATTCGGTGCGATTTTCAGCATTTCGTCAAGAGCCGAGATTGCCCTTTCGTAGTAGTCCTCTGCACCTGAATATTCAAGCGAGAGCGCACTATCATAATACTTTATATCGCACAAAAATATATCAACATAGCCATCAAGCGCCCTTATCGTTTCCACACTCTCGTAGCCACTCGTGTTATAAACGATTGGGATTTTAAGCGCTCCCCTTAGCATATCTATCGCCTCTTTAATTTGCATAACATATGGCGTTGGTGTAACAAGATTGATATTGTGTGCGCCCTGTGATTGTAGCTTGAGCATTTTATCCGCGAGCGCTCGCGCATCAAGCTCCTCGCCATTTATTTTGTGGCTAATGTCTATGTTTTGGCAATAGACGCATCTTAAATTGCATCCGGAGAAAAATATTGCGCCACTTCCCCGTGTGCCACTAATGCAAGGCTCTTCCCACATATGTAGCATTGTCCTTGATACTACAATTTTGTCGCTTGCCCCACAATAGCCCCTCTTGCTGTGCCTATCAACCCCACACTCTCGTGGGCACAGGGTGCATTTCATTTGATATCTCCTGCGCTTAGCTTGATTATTTTTCTTATGTCGTCGGGCTGAATTTCTGCCTCGTGCGCGGTGCGATTTTTAGACACATATCCGCACTTTTCGCACTTGTGAACTATCATATAGCCCTTTTTTGAGCTGATCTCAACACGAATTGGTCGCATAATTCCACCACAATCGCTCGCCCTATCTCCCGGCATTATATCAACATGCTTTGAGCATAGGCATTTTGGGCAGTGATTTCTTGACGAATAGCCAAGAGGCTCAACCTCAAAGCCACAATTTTCGCATACAAAGCCATTATCGTTTTTCGCAAATCGTTTAGTTTCCATTTTTATTCCTCGCTCGGCACGAGCCGAGAGCCAAATTCCGTTTTCGTTTAGTTTAAATGCTACGCAGAAGAACGACGCATTGTTCCTCGTTTGATTTGTTCATCGCCTTTGACGATTTAGAAGCGAGGTGTTCAAGGCGGACTGGAAGCCACGGGCGAAGGCGTATTTTTATACGCCAAGGTCGTGGGTGAGCTCCTCGGGGTCCTCAAGGCGAATTCGTGAGCCTTGGGGTTCACGAACGCAGAAGAACGACGCATGTTCCTCGTTTGATTTGTTCGTCGCCTTTGACGATTTAGAAGCGAGTTGTTCAAGGCGGACTGGAAGCCACGGGCGAAGGCGTATTTTTATACGCCAAGGTCGTGGGTGAAGCCCTACGCAGAAGAACGACGCTTATCAATCGTCAAGGGTTATTTACCTACGCAGAAGCGCGAAAATATTTGATCAACAATCTGCTCGCTAATGCCTCTTGCGTCGATTTGCTCTATTGAGGCTAGTGCCTCTTCAAGCGCAAAGCAAACGATGTCGGGGCTTTCGCCTATCCTTAAAAGTGCCATCGCCTCGCTTGTTTTTTCGAGCGCCAAGCTCACGCTTGACGCCTGTCTTGCGCCAAGAATTACCGCATCATTTGATAGGCTTATCTCGTCGAGGGCGTACATTTGTGCAAGAGTGCGCGCTAGCTCGTCAAGCCCTTGTCCGTCCCTTACGCTCATGTATATAACTCTTGAAATTTTCTCTTTAATTTGCTTTTCAAACGCCTCGCTCATGCCTCTTTCGGCATCAGTTTTATTAATTATTGCGATTGCGCTCTTATCCTGTGCAAGCGACAAAATCAGCGCGTCCTCGTCGTTTTCAGCCTCGCTTGCATCAAACACACACAAGACAAGCTCTGCCTCGTCAAGCTTTTGCTTAGCTCTATCAACACCGATTTTTTCAACTGTGTCAAGGGTTTCTCGTATTCCCGCAGTATCGAACAGACGCAAGGTAACATCTCCTACGCTGACCGAGTGCTCAATTACATCTCTTGTTGTGCCGGCAATGTCTGTAACTATTGCCAGATCCTCGCCACTAAGCGCATTATAAAGCGAGCTTTTGCCTGCGTTTGGCCTGCCAACTATCGCAGTTGTTATTCCCTCGCAAACTGCCCTTGACGCCCTGTGTGAAGTCTTTAATTTTTCAAGCTCGAAGAGGATTTTTTCAAGCCTTTCTCTCATTTCGTCCCTTTCAAGCCGTGGTAGCTCCTCGTCGGGATAGTCAACAACCACATATGCTCTTGCGATAAGGTCAAGGTATTCGCCCTTTAAGGCATCTAGCTTTTTGGTGAGTGTTCCTCGTTGAAGTGAGGCGCTGAGCCTTAGCTGAGCGTCGTTTGTGGCGTCAATTACAAGCCCGACTGCCTCGGCACGAGTAAGGGTGAGCTTGCCATTGATATAGGCACGCCTTGTAAACTCGCCTGCGTTTGCCATTCTCGCTCCGTTTGAGAGCACAACCTCTAAAACCGCTTGCGTTACATAAAGGCCACCATGACAGCAAATCTCGCACACATCCTCGCCTGTATATGATGCAGGGGCTTTGAAATAGGTCGCCGTTACATCGTCGATTGATACACCATCTCTTATTATTCTGCCATAGTAGCATTTTCTTGGCTCAAAGGGACATTCGCCCTTGCCAAACGGCAAAAACACTCTCTTCAAAATCGAAAGAGCGTCAGCGCCACTTATTCGTATCATGGCAACTCCGCCCTTGCCCTTGGCAGTTGAAATTGCCGATATCGTATCGTTAAACATATTTTCACCTCATATGTACTTTTTTCTGCGAATCGCTTTGCTCCATGCATACAACACACTAACGAAATTAAAATTTCGAGCGTGAAAGCATTTAGAAAAAGAAAAAAGCTACCAAAAAATCACACTATAAAATCCTATGTGCAAAAATGCCAATGTCTTTAACTATTTTAACATACAAAAAATAAAATTTCAATATAATATAAAAAATCCCGACCATAGTCGAGATTTTTTGTTATGTTCAGTTGCAGTAGCCCAAGGGCGTAGCGAAATGCGTGCGCAAATGGCGAACACGAAGTCGTAGGCGTACTTTGTACGGTAGTGCGAGTGGTCGCCTTTAAAAAGCGGTCATGAAAAGAAGGGATTTGCCAAAAGCAAATCCCAACATTATAATTTTTTTGAAAATTAACGAGTTTTTGGCTTGTCCAGTCTTTGCTTTCCTTGACTGCTTTTGGTGCGTGCGTATTGCAGTAGCCCTTAAACTGTTTCTCCGTCCACGGTAACCTCTGCCCCGTCAACATAGATGCTGTCGCCAAACTCAAATGGAGCGTCGGGAATAAGGTCGGGAATGTTTGGCTGAAGGTCCATTTTGCCCTTGAAATATGGGTGAGCTGAGCCTTCCTCTGCCTTGAAAATACAGCCGTCAAGCGATACGCCCTTGACATTATCGCCCTCTCCGACGATAATTGCAGGGTTCTCGTGAGTGAATTTACAATTCTTAAAGGAAATGCCTGTGAGTGTGCCTGTGGTGTTCTTTGCGCAAACGACGATTGGCTCGCCCTTGCCCCACCACCAGCCACCGTAAATCTTGGTGTCGGACTCGATATTTTCAAAGTGTGCGTTCTCTACATAGCCATCGTCACCTGTGAAGATTGCGATTGCACGATTTGAGCGAATTATTTTGATATCGTGAACGCTTATATTTCTTACCTTGCTATAAAGGTGACCAAAGCGAATTGCTGCGCTACGAGAGGACATAAGACAATCGTAAATCTCGATATTTTCGCAAATTCCCTCTGTGTTTGTAATGCAAGTGCCTGCAAAGCAATCGTCACCACAAAGGAAGGTTGAATTTCTTACGATAATGTTTCTTGACGCGCTACAATGAACGCCATCATTGTTTCCTATTCTGTTATGGTTGTCAACATAGATGTTTTCAATCAAGATATTCTCACAGTTGGAGAAAACGAGAGTCCAGCATGGAGAGTTGAAAATTTTTATTCCGTCAATGGTTATGTTCTTACAGTTGTTAAAGAATATTGGCTGAGTTGGGCGTGCGACAAGGCCGATTACCATTTGCTCGGCATATTCCTTTGTCATTCCCTCTTCACTCAAAAATGGTGGAAGATATGCGTCAAAGTCAAAGAACGCATCGCCACTCATTTGAATTTTGCCCTCTCCTGTGATGCGAATGTTTTCACAGTCAAGCGCGTAAATTAGCGAAATTGTCTTTTTCATCTCGTTGTGGTAAAAGCCACAATCACGATAATGCTCTATGTTGCGAGAGCCAACAAGCTCCGCGCCCTTTTCAAGCACGATTGTCAAATCGCTTTTAAGCGAGAGCGTGCCTGTAACATAGTAGCCCTTCGGGAAAACAAGAGTGTCACCCTTGCCCGCCTCGTTTATGATTTTTTGAATTGCCTCTGTTTCAAGAGTCGCTCCGTCGCCCAAAAGGCCGAGCTCCTTAACATTTAAAGTTGCCATTTTAATCTCCAAAAAATTGTATTTGCACTTTTTCTTTAAGAGAAGAAAAAGTACCAAAAAGCTCGGTGCGGACTGAGAGCCATATTCCGCTTTTGTATAGTCAAAATTGCTACACTCTCACGAATCAGGGGTGGCGCAGGCTATCTTAATGATAGTCAAGGGCACCATTGAGGAGTAGCACGCATAAAGTGCCGAGATTTCAGCTATTTAGAGCAAGCAAGACAAGGCGGACTGGAGGTCATGGGCGATGGCGTACATGGTGTACGGCAAGGTCATGACCGAAGCCCAACGCAGTATTGCGACGCTATTAATAGCTGAAATTAGTATTCACCCTTCCAAAGCACAACAGCGTCGGTACTATCATTCCAGTGAGCATCCCAGCCATCCGGCTTTGACGCAACCTCGCACATTACGCAGGTGTTGGGAGAGCCTCTGAATATACGAGTGCCCATTATTACTACGCTATCGGGGATTGTGATTGAGAATAGGTTCTCGCAGAATGCGAAGGCGGTGTCGCCTATGATGCTAAGCGAGGACGGAAGCTCGATAAAATCAAGCTTTGTGCAACCATAAAATGCGCTTGCACCGATTTCGTTAAGTCCGTGACCGATTGTTACCTTTTGAAGCGAGGTACACTTCATAAATGCAAACTCGCCTATCTTTCTAACGCTATCGGGGATTGTGATTTCTTGTAGCTTTTTACAGTTATTGAACGCATCATTACCTATTGTTGTAACGGTGTTTGGAATTGTTATAGCAGAAAGCGAAACACAGTTTTCAAACGCCTTTGAGCCAATGCTTGTAACCTTTCCCTTAATTGTTACCTCTTCGAGAGCAACACAGTTATGGAAAGATCTTGCGCCGATTGTTGTAATGGTTGATGGCAGGCTAACGCTTTTAAGCTGAGAGCAACCATCAAACGCTCCCGCTGACAATCCTGTAACGCTTTCGCCATCATATGTTACCGGAATCATGCTTGGCTCAATTGTTGTAATGTTTTTGTTGTTACAGGTGATTGTGTATGAGCCTGTTTTGTTATTGCGAACGAAGGACCAAAGCTCTTCCTCGTCGAGCTCCTCGTCGTCCTCGTCCTCTTCTTCCTCTTCCTCGTCGTCATAATCGTTTGATGATTGGGTTGTGTTATCGCAGGATGCGAAAACAAACGATATGCCTAAAAGAATAGCAAGTAATGCTAAAAGTAATTTTTTCATAAGCATCTCCTTAAATATTTATCTATAAAGTATTGTAACATTAATTATGGCTTATGTCAAGCATAAAAAGCATTTACCTCTCGGTAAATGCTTTTTGTCCTTTATGCGTTAATTATTGCAAATGACTGAGCCCAACGCAGTATTGTGAAGCTATCAATGCTCTTGCTTGCGAGCGACGCAGAACGACGCTATCAATGCTCGAGATATATTAGTAGCACCGATATGTCCGCCGGACTAACCCCACTTATGCGTGATGCTTGTCCGAGGGTTAGGGGCTTTACCTTGTTTAGCTTTTGCTGAGCCTCTATTCTTAGGCCTTGAATTTGGGTGTAATCGAGGTCTTGGGGTAGAGGCTTTTGCTCTAATCTCTCGTTACGAGCAACCTCGAGCATTTGCTTTTTGACATAGCCCTCGTATTTTATCTCTGTTTGAGCTACAAACAAGAGGCTTTTCTTGATTTCGGGGCGAGATGTGTCGAATTTCGCAAGATTTTCATAATCGAGCTGTGGCCTTTTCAGCAGGTCATATAGTGGGGTGGGAACGGTGATTTCCGATGTTTCGAGCGCCCTTAGCATTTCGTTTAGCTCCTCGCTTGGACGGATTACCGTGTGTCGAGTGCGCTCAATTTCTCTTTCGACCATTTCTCTTTTTAAGAGGTAGTGCTCCCATTGTGCGTCACCAACAAGTCCCACCTCTCTGCCTATCGGTGTTAGACGATAATCAGCGTTATCCTGTCTTAGCAAAAGACGATATTCCGAGCGAGAGGTCATCATTCTATAAGGCTCGTTTGTTCCCTTTGTGACTAGGTCATCAATTAGCGTGCCTATGTATGACGAGGAGCGTGGAAGTATTAGTGGTTCTCTGCCTAAAAGCTTGAGCGAGGCGTTAATTCCTGCCACAAGTCCCTGTGCGCCCGCCTCCTCGTAGCCCGATGTTCCGTTAAATTGCCCTGCGCCATAAAGACCCGATATTTTCTTATATTCAAGTGTTGGCAAAAGCTCCTGTGGGTCGGTGCAATCGTATTCGATTGCGTAGGCGTATCTCATGATTTGAGCGTTTTCAAAGCCCTCGAGCGAGTGTACCATTTCCGTTTGCACATCTATTGGCATTGAGGTTGAAAAGCCTTGTAGGTAGATTTCCTTTGTATCGCTTCCCATAGGCTCAACAAAGAGCTGATGCCTTGGCTTGTCGGCAAATCGAACGATTTTATCCTCGATTGATGGGCAGTATCTTGGCCCTGTACCGTGTATGTTTCCCGAATACAGTGCCGAGCGTTTTATGTTTTCCGTTATGATTTGGTGTGTTCTTGCGTTGGTGTATGCGATATAGCAAGGGATTTGAGGGATTTTGGCATATTCGTCCTCGTCGGTTTGCCATGAGAACGGAAGCGCGCCCTCGTCGCCCAACTGAATTTCAAGCTTGGAATAGTCGATTGAGTCGGCATGAATTCTTGCAGGCGTGCCCGTCTTAAAGCGCATCATGCTAACGCCCTCACGCCTTAGCGCGTCGGTTAGGAAGGTGGCGCTCATAAGTGAGTCCGGTCCTGATGCGTAGCAGATATTGCCTGTGTGAACAGTTCCGTTTAGATATGTGCCTGTGCAAAGAATGGCGCAATCGACCTCGTATCTTTCGCCTAGGCGTGTGATAAGAGCGACGATTTTTCGCAAATCTCCCTCGAGGCGTGTCTCTAAATCGACAATTTCGGCTTGAATTATGCGAAGGTTGGGGGTGCTTTCGAGCACGCCCTTCATTATTGAGCGATATTTTAGTCTATCCGCCTGTATTCTCTTTGAATGGACTGCTGCGCCCTTTCCCAAATTCAAGGTGCGAGCTTGAAGGGTGACAAGGTCGGCGCTTTTTCCCATTTGTCCGCCAAGAGCGTCTATTTCGTACACAAGATGGCCCTTTGCAGTTCCACCGATTGATGGATTACAGGGCAAATTTGCTATCGCATCAAGCGACATTGTAAAGAGTATGGTGTCAAGTCCCATTCTTGCGCTCGCAAGAGCTGCCTCTATTCCGGCGTGGCCTGCACCAACAACTGCTATGCGTGTCTTGTTTCGCATTTTTCCCTCCAAGTTTTCCTTCTATTTATGGTATTTTGTATTATTGATAATCGACAGCGATCTATATATCGTTTCGTGCAAAATAACTCTTAGGAGCTGATGGGGGAAGGTGAGCTTGGAGATAGAGAGCTTATAGTCGGCTCTTTCCTTGACACCGCGTGAAAGCCCGTATGACGAGCCTATTATAAAGACGATTTCGCTTTTACCTGTGTTTGTTATTTCGCTTATTTTGGCGCTTAACTCCTCGCTTGAAAGCTGTTTCCCCTCTATGCACATTGCGATTACATAGGACTTGGGGCTGAGCCTTTCTAAAATTCGCTTTTCCTCAATTTCAAGCGCTTTTTTTATCTCTGCCTCGCTTGGATTATCGCTTATGCGCTCTTCCTTTAAGATGATTTCTTCAAGCGTGCACCATGCGCTAAGGCGCTTTTGATATTCCTTTATGGCGTCACGCAGGTATGCTTCCTTTATGTCGCCTGTGGCAATGATTTTTATGTTTAGCATTATATTACACCTCATCCACCAAGCAAGCTTGGTCCCCCTTCCCCTCTAGGTGAAGGCTGGAGTCGCCTGTGGCAATGATTTTTATGTTTAGCATTTAATTTTCCTCTGTGATTTTGGAAACTGCGCTCATTACCGCCAATTTTCCACTCTCGTAGGTGAGTCCACCCTGCATAAATGCGATATATGGCTCTCTTATTGGTCCGTCGCACGAGATTTCAATTGATGAGCCCTGTGTGAACGCTCCTGCTGCCATAATTACCTCATCCTGATAGCCGGGCATAGCCCATGGCATTGGCGTTACATATGAGTCAACAGGTGATGCGCTTTGTATTCCTTGGCAGAATTTGATTAGCCCCTCTGGGTAGCCAAACTTGATTGTTTGGATTATGTCGGAGCGCATTTCGTTATATTTTGGGTACGCATCAAAGCCCAGCTTTTCAAGCATATATGCTGAAAAATGTGCAGTTTTAAGCGCTTGGGATACAATGTGTGGAGCTAGGAAAAAGCCCTTAAAGAGTGACCTGTTTTGCCCGAGCGTCGCACCAACCTCACAGCCCGTTCCTACGCTTGTTAAGCGATATGAGGCAAGCTCGACTGCTCTTTTTGTGCCGGCAATATATCCACCACTTTCAGCAATTCCTCCACCCGGATTTTTAATGAGTGAGCCGATAATCATGTCTGCTCCTACTGCAGTTGGCTCTTTATCCTCGGTGAATTCGCCATAGCAGTTATCGACAACAACATAGGCATCGCTTCTTGCGTGGACAAACGAACAAATCTCGCCGATTTCGTCAACTGTGAGTGTTGGACGGTCAAGATAGCCCTTTGAGCGCTGAATGAACACAACCTTGACCTTACTACCCAGCTCGCTTAGCTTTTTCGCAATTCCGTCAAAGTCGATTTTTCTGTCGGGGGTGAAGTCAACTTGCTCGTATCCAACGCCAAAATCGGCAAGCGAGCCATCACCGTTTGCGCCATCAATTCCAACAACCTCGCAGAGCGTATCATAGGGGCGATTTGTGACTGAGAGCATAATGTCGCCCGGACGCAAAAGTCCAAAAAGTCCTATTGTGAGCGCTTGCGTTCCGTTTACTATGCTGTGGCGCACAAATGCGCTTTCAGCGCCAAAAACTCGTGCATAAATTTGGTCGAGCGTGTCGCGTCCGAGGTCGTCGTAGCCGTAGCCCGTAGTCCCCGTCAGCATAGCCTCGCTTACACGAAATTCCTTGTATGCGTCAAGCACTCTTTCTGTGTTTTTAAAGGAAATTTCCTCGATTTTTTTAAATATGGGAGCAAGAGCAACCTCTGCCTCACTCGCGATTTTTAATATCTTTTCAGAAAACATAATACCTCCCTTACTTTTTCTTTGGACAAAAGAAAAAGTAAGCAAAAAGAAATCAAATAAATAAGAGCTTTTTATGGTTAGTCCTTCTTCTCTCTGCAAGTCTTTGGACAAAATGCTTTCACACTCGAAATTTTAATTTCGCTAGTGTGTAAAAAGTAAGCAAAAAAGCTTTTTGCAAAACAGGCGAAGAGTTGTCTTCGCCTGATTCTTTGTTGTGTGGTTTTTCGACGCTATCAACGGTCGATGTAATCAATCGTTCAGAGCAAGTTGTGCTAGGCTCTGCTTTTTCCTTGGGCGATGGCTATCTTGTGATAGTCGAGGTCAAGAAAAAAGCTAGTAACAACGCAGAACGACGCTATCAACGGTCGATGTAATCAATCGTTCAGAGCAAGCAAGACAAGGCGCACCGCAAGAATGACGGGCGATGGTGTACTTTGTTGTACATCAAGGTCGGCATTCGGGCGCAACGCAGTATTGCGACGCTATCAACGGTTGATTTTGGCTTGTGCCTTCAATCTGAGTTGAGTGTTAAGTATTCTCTTTCTAAGTCTAATTGACTTTGGAGTTACCTCGATTAGCTCGTCATCGGCTATATACTCGATTGCTTGCTCGAGGGACAGAACTCTTGGGGGAACGAGGATTAGAGCCTCGTCTGCGCCCTTGGAGCGAATCGCAGTAAGGTGCTTTTTCTTACAAACATTTACAACGATATCCTCCATCTTTGGACACTCGCCGACAATCATGCCCTCGTAAACGGGGGTTTGAACGCCGATAAACATAGCGCCTCTATCCTGTGTATTGAACAGTCCATACGAGGTAGCCTCGCCTGTTTCTGATGCGATAAGAGAGCCTGTAAATCTTGTGATTACATCGCCCTTGAATGGCTGATAGCCATCAAATAGGGTATTAAGCACGCCCTCTCCCTTTGTATCTGTCATGAACTCGCTACGATAGCCGAGCAGGCATCTTGATGGAATGAGATATTCAATTCTTGTTCTTGAGCCGACCTTTGCCATATCGACAAATTCGCCCTTACGAGCGCCGAGCTTTTGCATTACGATTCCCTCGCTCTCCTCGGGAACATCGATTGATACACGCTCCATTGGCTCGTGAAGAATTCCGTCAATTTCCTTATAAAGCACGCGAGGTGTTGAACAGCAGAGCTCATAGCCCTCACGGCGCATATTTTCGATAAGGATTGCAAGGTGCATTTCGCCTCTGCCCGCAACCTTGAAGGAGTCGGTTGTTTCTCCGTCGCTTACGCGAAGTGAAACATCACGAAGGGTTTCCTTGTAAAGACGGTCACGGATTTGGCGAGAGGTAACGAACTTGCCCTCTTGACCTGCAAATGGGCTATCGTTTACGGAGAAGGTCATCTCCATTGTAGGCTCGCTAACCTTAACAAATTCAAGTGGCTCGGGAGTGTCAAGCGCGCAAACGGTATCACCGATTGAGATTTCCTCGACGCCACTAAAGCATACGATATCTCCAACGGTTGCGCTTTGAGCTGACGATTTTGAAAGTCCGTCAAATTGATAGATTGAGATAATCTTGGCGCGTCTTGGCTTTTCGTCGGAGTGATAGTTGCAAACGCTAACCTCTTGACCTACCTTGATAGTACCGCGCTCAATTCTACCGATACCGATTTTTCCAACATAGTCATTATAGTCAATGCTTGAAACGAGCAATTGAAGAGGCTCATCCTCCTCGCCCTCGGGAGCGGGGATATAGTCAATTATTGTGTCAAGCAATGGAATTAGGTTTTCGCCCTCAACATCGGGAGAGAGTGAGGCTGTTCCACTTCTGCCTGAGCAGAAAAGCATAGGTGAGTCAAGCTGATCGTCTGTTGCGTTAAGGTCGATAAGAAGCTCGAGCACCTCGTCGATAACCTCTTGAATACGAGCGTCGGGGCGGTCAATCTTGTTTACGACAACGATAATTCTGTGTCCCATCTCCATGGCTCTTTGAAGCACGAATCTGGTTTGTGGCATTGGGCCTTCTGCTGCGTCAACTAGCAAAATAACACCATTTACCATTTTGAGAATTCTCTCAACCTCACCACCGAAATCTGCGTGACCGGGGGTGTCGATAACATTTATCTTCTTGCCCGCATAGTGAATTGCTGTGTTCTTTGCAAGAATGGTAATTCCTCTTTCTCTTTCGAGGTCGTTTGAGTCCATTACACGCTCTGTTGTTGCTTGGTTTTCGTGATAAGCTCCACCCTGCTGAAGCATTCCGTCAACAAGCGTGGTTTTTCCGTGGTCAACATGGGCGATAATGGCTACATTTCTTAAATCCTCTCGTATCATTTTTATATCCTCTCTTTTCAATCTAGTTACATTTTAATTTGCTTGTTTTTATCAACATGCGACAAGCGCATACATTTTAGCACACATTATAATGCGTTGTAAAGGGGTTTTTAAAAATTTTTTTAATTTTTTTATTTGTGTATGTAAATTGACATTTAACAGAAGATGTGGTAAAATGGTTATATAAGTGCTTTTGGGAGTGATTTTTCACGCAAGGGCGACAAAACAAAACGGCATACGGGTTTGCCGAGCGAGGTGGAATATGGAAATTAAAATTGCAAAATTTTTCGGTAACGCAAGGGGTGCTCTTTCGTTTACCTTTGACGATGGCTGTTACAAGGAAAGCACGCTAAAAACCATTGAGATTTTCAAGATGGTCGAGGCAAAAACGGGTGTCAAAATCAAGGCGACGAGCGCTCAAACGGTTGGATTTCTTCACGAGGGCTTAATTGATATGTGGAAGATTGCGATTGAGGAGGGGTATTACGATATTTGCTCCCACTCGGTTGACCATTGTATAGGCTACAATGACGAAACGCCCGAGGAAAAGCGCCTTTATGATGCCGAGGCATCAAGAGATAAGCTCTCCGAGATTTATGGTGTGACTCCTATTTGCTTTGCAATCCCCGGTGGTGGCGAGAGCGAGGGGGCGTGTCAGCTACTTAGCCGTCACTACTACGCAAATCGAGTTGGCGAAGGCCCAATTAATGACCCCGACAACCTAAATTTCATGCGCTTGACATCGTTTATAGGTAGGCTGAGCTATGAAAATGTCGAGCCCTGTGTTAAGTTTATAGACGAAATTATCGCTTGCGAGGGCTACGGAATACAAATCAACCATTGGCTCACCGACAAGGAGCAGGATGTTCACCACGCGCAAAGGACTCATGTTTTCGAGGACGAATGTCTTTATGCGGGAAAATTGGCGTCCGAGGGCAAGCTTTGGATTGCATCTCTTAATGATGCGGTTAAGTATTTTTATGAGCGAAATAATGCCAAAATCACGACACAGGGTGACGAAATTACCATTAAATGCGACCTTGACGCATCAATCTTTAACCACCCATTGACGCTCGTTATCACAGCTGATGCAGAAAAGAGCGTAAAAATCAATGGCGCTCCATACGAGCTTAAGGTGGGCGAGAATGTTATCACAATTGAAATGAGGTAAAAAATGAAATATCTACTTATCGTTTTAGGCGCGCTCTCTATTTTCACATTTCTTCTATATGGAATTGACAAGCTAAAGGCAAAGCTCGGCGCTTGGAGAATTCCGGAAAAGGTTCTGCTCGGCTTTGCCGTTCTCGGTGGCGGTCTTGGCGCAATTTTGGGAATGAACCTCTTCCGTCACAAGACAAAGCATTGGTACTTTTGGGTGGTCGGCATTTTCGGCATTATCGTTCAAGTTGCGCTGATTGTGCTTGTCTATACCTTCTTAGACAAGAGCGTTAGTTGCGTGTAATATCAAAAAACCTCGACACAGGTCGAGGTTTTTCTATTTAGTTGTTATTTTGTTGGCGGTTTTTAATTCTGCGCCAATTTATAAAGCCATAAAGGTCATTTACGAGGAACATTACAAAGCACAAAATCATTGGGAAGCTCGACACATCCTCGATTGTGGCAAGTATCCAAAGCACGATAAGAACCACATCATTTAGCGCATAGCCGAGCGCATAATAGGGTGAGCGCAAAAATGTCAAATACGAGGCAACAAAGCTAGTTAGCACGGAAATTGTGCTGACAATCAAATTGGCTGTGCCAAGTGCGCCTAGTATAAAGTAAAAGGCTACGGTGACAAGAGCGCTCGATACCGCAATTGTCGCTATCTGCTTTTTTGTTATGTCGCTTACCTCAACCTCGCCATCGCTATAAGGGTGCTTAATCCACGATACGATAGCGCAGATTGCCATTGGCGTGCTCATGAAAAGATATGTAATCATTTCTCCGTAATATTGAGAAAGAACGGAAACCACACTATAAAGGAGCGCAAAGATAACGACTAAAAATTGTCCTACAACATTACCCTTTGATATGAATATAAGTGCGCTAACGCCAACAAGTGAGGCGACAAGCGTCAGGTAGTCCCTCTCGGGTACACTCAAAAACGATGCCAAAACAACAATTAGCGACACACCCCAAAGGATTTTTTCAAATTTTGTTAGGCTTTTAAATAGTTTTTTCATAAAATCTCCACTGATGCCCTAAAAAAAGGGCATCCCTCGTATCTTCTAAGACCTAACGATACGACGAATGCTACCCGGTGGCAGTTATTTTGTAAATCAATTCTATCATACCCGTTATCCCTTGTCAAGATGGACTTGATAAAAACTCTCTTATATTATCAAATTTAAAAGCCTCGAGAAACCTCGAGGCTTTTTTGTTAAAATTAAATTTCTGTGAATTTTCCCTTTTCAAAAATTCCTTCTGCTTTCCTCTCTCCATCGAACAGTGTCACCCTGCGACTGTTTTTTACGCCAAGCCAATAGCCCTTATAAACCTTGTCGCCATCTGTGAATGTACCCTCTCCGAGCCAAGAGCCATGCCCCCATTCACCCTCGTAAATAGTTTCGTCAGCATATCGCATTTTGCCAAAGCCGTGAGGAACTCCATTTTCATTTGTTTCGCCCTCGTAAGACTCTATTACCATTACCTTGTGTGGCTTATCCCTTAAAAGTTCTCCGTTTTCAAACTCGCCCTCATATTTTGAACCGTCAGGTAAAAGCTTAATGCCTCGTAAAAACATACCATTCTCAAATTCGCCTTCAAGGATAGTTCCACAAGAGAGAGTCATTCTTCCAATACCATCAAGCGCACCATTAATAAACACACCCTCGCAAATAGTCCCGTCCTGTATTGTGAGCCTTCCTTGACCATTGAGTGCGCCCGCCTTAAAGTTTCCCTCCTCGATTTTTCCATCGCGAGTTATTTTTCCGCAGACGAGTTCCCCATTTTCAAACTCGCCCTCACAAATTGTTCCATCAGTATATACAGCATTTCCGTGTCCACAAAGAGAGCTATACTTAAAGTCACCCTCATAGAAATCTCCGCTTGGTAGGGTTACCTTTCCCTTAAATAAATCGTTGTCAAGAAATTCTCCCTCACGCACAACTCCACTAGGGTCAATTGTCCTTCCTTTGATTAGCTTGGCATTTTCAAATATACCCTCATAAAATACTCCATCCTCGGAAACTCGTCTGCCCTCTCCGTTTTGGCAATCTCCCTCTAAAAGCAAAGCCCCATCGTTCCATCTGCCCTCGTAGGATCTGCCATCGGGCAGAATAATTTTTCCAAACGCAATAAGCTTACCATCAATAAAGCTTCCTTCAAAGGCCGTTTTGTTAGGGTAGGTAATTCTTCCACGCCCCTTTAATTCACCCTCGTTAAACGAACCGCTATACACAGCTCCGTCGGGGCGAGTGATTTTCCCCTTACCGCAAAGTCGCTCATCGCTATTAAAGACACCCTCTTCAATCTTGCCATCTGGATAAATTATTTTTCCTTTTCTTAGCTTGCCAAGTTCAAAAAGTCCTTCTTTTACTATTCCGTCAGGGCATATTATCCTTCCGTTTAATAGCTTGTAATTGCTAAATTTGCCCTCAAAAACAGTTCCATCAAGATGCGTTATGCTTCCATTTACTAGACCACCATCTTCAAATTCGCCCTCAAAAATTGTACCATCTCTATCAATCTTTTTTCCGTGTCCGTTCTGGCAATCTCCCTCTAATATTAAAACGCTTGTCCATTCGCCCTCATAGGAAGCTCCGTTAGGAAGTGTTATTTTTCCTTTTTTTATGTTGTCATAGTCACAATCAAACTCACCCTCGTGAATTATTCCGTTGGGATAGATAATTTTTCCTGTTATTAAAATCGGTTTTGTATAACTTCTACTGAAATCACCCTTCTTGACCGTTCCATCCGGATAAGTAACTGTTCCTGTTACTAGATAACCAATTTCAAATTTGCCTTCTCTAACTTCGCCGTCCGGATAGATGATTTTTCCTTGACCATTGAGTGCGCCCGCCTTAAAGCTTCCCTCATGAATTGTTCCATCGGAATAAATTATTTTTCCCTTTACTAGTTCCCCGTTCTCAAAGTGGCCCTCTCGGATTTCTCCGTCATAGTTAACTATTTTTCCATATCCGCAAAGCTTTTCGTCAACAAATTCTCCCTCGCAAAACTGTCTTTGTATAATATCCAGCTTTTTGCCATATCCATTTTCGCAATTTCCTTCTATTCGTAGATAATCAAGCTTTCGCACCCATGTTCCCTTGTAGCTTGTACCATTTGGGTATGTCACCGTCGTCAATTCAACCGCACCATCATCTGTGCGCTCAATTTTCAAAGCAGTACCATCATCAATTATCCTTGAAACAAGCTTTCCTGCCTTATTTTTGATCCAAAGCTCTCCGCTTGCCCAATCTCCCTTGTAAACAACTCCGTTAGGAAGAGTGATTTTACCGCGCCTACAAAGTCTTTTTTCATAAAAAAATCCCTCGCAAACAATTCCGTTTGTGCGTCGCTTTATCCCTTTATAAAGCACATCTTCCTCAAAGCATCCCTCGTGAATTTCTCCATCCGAATAGGTTAGCTTACCCTTAACGAGCCTTCCGTTTTCAAAATCGCCCTCATATGTCGTTTTATAATAAATTCTTTTTCCCTTAACAAGTGCTCCGTTTTTGAACAAGCCACTCTCTACAATATAAAGTCCGATGTCTTTTTCTCCATATCCGTGAGGAAGGTTAGCCTTGTTAACGCCACCATTATAGATTACGCGTCTGCCGTCCTCTTCAAACTCAATTCTAACTCTCTTTGATGCCATTTTTTGTCTCCTTAAAGTCTATGTCTCTATTATATGTGCATAATGTCACCTGTTATGTGACTATAAAATTTGTATTTATAATTATTCTACCACCTTTTACCTTAAAATACAAGATCCTAAGAGACACTTATATAATTTTAGCGCAGGGGTAGTGCTCGAGTTAAAAATGTTGTTGCAATTTTTGTTTTTTTGTGATACAATAGAAAAAATTCTTTATTTTGCTTCAAAAGCAAGAAGGGGGGACATTATGCCCAGAAATTCTTCTGAGATTACGCCTTACATTGAGGCGCTTGCTTCGCTTAGTAACGAGGCGCATAGCATAACTACTGAAATGTACTACGAGCACGATGTCAAGAGAGGGCTTCGTGACCTTAACGGAAACGGCGTTGTTGCCGGTCTTACTGAAATTTCGCAAATTCAAAACAAAATTGTTGGCGCTGACGGTGAGCTTTTGCCCTGTGCCGGTGAGCTTTACTATCGCGGAATAAATGTGCGAGAGCTTGTTGCAGGTGCAACAGAGGAAAAGCGTCACGCCTTCGAGGAGTGTGCGTATCTGCTTTTAACCTCTCGCTTGCCAAATAGCGAGGAGCTTCGCGAGTTCACCTCGACGCTTGGTGCGTACAGAAATCTTCCCTCGTCGTTTGTAAGAGATATTATTCTAAAGGCACCCGGCAAGAATATGATGAATATTCTCTCTCGTAGCGTGCTTGCGCTTTATGCCTACGACGAAAATCCCGACGATATTTCAATTCCAAATGTGCTACGCCAATGCATTGCGCTGATTGCTCAGTTTCCTATTTTGGCAGTATATGGCTATCAGTCATATCAGCACTATCACAATGGTCAAAGCCTGTTTATCCACTATCCAAAGCCGGAATATGATACCGCCGAAAACCTTCTCCACATTCTAAGAGAGGACGGAAAATTCACAAAGCTTGAGGCAGACCTTCTCGACCTTGCGCTCGTTTTGCATATGGAGCACGGTGGCGGAAACAACTCAA
The DNA here is from genome assembly GCA_017408585.1 of Clostridia bacterium. Classification (GTDB taxonomy): domain Bacteria; phylum Bacillota; class Clostridia; order Oscillospirales; family CAG-272; genus RGIG2000. The sequence continues at coordinate 208,132 of JAFQUJ010000017.1, forward strand.
CCTTTACAACACATGTAGTTTCCTCGTCGGGAACGGATACCTATTCAGCTGTCGCGGCGGCGCTCGGCTCACTCAAAGGCCCTCGCCATGGTGGTGCGAACATCAAGGTTGTTCAAATGTTCGACGATATGAAGCGTGAAATCGACACAACAAGCGAGGAGGAAATTCGCAATTACCTCGTTCGACTTCTCGACAAGCAGGCCTTTGATAAGGCAGGGCTAATTTACGGAATGGGTCACGCAGTTTACTCAATCTCCGACCCTCGCGCGCAAATTCTCGAAAAATACGCATATCAGCTCTCCGTTGAGAAGGGTATGGAAAGCGAATATCAGCTTTACAAGACGGTTGCAAGGCTTGCTCCCGAAATTATCGCAAGCAAGAGAAAAATGTATAAGGGTGTTAGCCCAAATGTTGACTTCTTCTCCGGTCTTGTTTATAGAATGCTCGGCTTGCCCGAGGAGCTTTATACGCCTATCTTTGCAGTTGCAAGGATTGCCGGCTGGAGCGCACACAGAATTGAGGAGCTTCAATGCGCAGGCAAGATTATTCGCCCTGCTTATATTGCTGTAAAGCCTATAACGAGCTACATTCCTCTAGATAAAAGAGATTAAAATATCAAAAAACAGCCACATATGTGGCTGTTTTTGTGTTTTTTGATTATTCTGCGCCATCTAGGGCTCTGTCACTTAGTCTTTGAGAGAAGAGCCACGCTGAAATTCTTGCGTTAGTTCCTGCATAGGTCCAAACATTGTGGTCCATTGACTTCTTTTCAAAGGTGATTTTTGGGTCAAGCCCCAGCTCGTCACACTCTGCCTTAATTGCCTCTACCATTTCGTTTGTGCCTGCAAACGGAACTGTGCCATCGTTTGTTGAGTGAACTGTCCAAATTGGGAAATCTACCAGATGCTTAGCCATTGAAGGATCTGCGCCACCACAAAGAGGAACTGCCGCGGCAAACATTTCGGTATGGCGTGAAATTAAATCCCATGTGCCAAAGCCACCCATCGAAATTCCCATTACATAGTAGCGATCCTCGTCGGTTGAAAGCTCGCCCTTTACGCTCTCGAGTAGCTCAACAACTGCCTTTAGCTCGTTTGACTCAGCGACGCTCTCGGTGCTGTAATTGCCCTGCGCCCAAGGGGTATCAATCCATTGTTCCGGCCAAGACGGGCATTGAGGTGCGATTACGATTGCGTCAAAAAATGGTGAATTCTTTTGTGAAAATAGCCCCGGAACCATATTGATAAGCTGTTTTTTGTTATCGTTTCCACGCTCGCCTGCGCCATGTAGGATTGTAACAACAGGGAGCTTTTCGTTTTCGTTATAGCTTGACGGAATGTAAATTCTGTATGGTAGGGTCGTTCCGTCCTTTGCAGTAAAGGAGCGTGCCTCAAAGATATTTACAATTGTGTCAGCGGTGAAGGCGTTATCGCCCTTTATGTATTCTGCGTATGTCATGTCCTTGTACTGCGATTTGTGGTAAATTATGCTATCCTGTGGCTCAAATGTAGTTTTTTCGCCATCAAAAATTGTCTTTGCAAGCTCCAAGACATAGGGGTATAGACGATTGTCGGTTGCGTAAATTACAAGGTCATCACCACAAACGCTTATTGCAAAATCGTTTACCTCGTAGAGCTTGCTTGCAACATATTTTGCATTATCTTGATTTGTGCCAAAAAATATTCTGTGCTCACTCTTTGAGTTTAAAACGCCTTCTGTTTCAAGCGTTACGCCATATTCTGTGGCGATTAGGTCAAGAAACGCATTTGCGTATGTCGAAATTTCCTCGTCCTTGGTGTCAAAATAAAACACATAGTCGCTTGTTTTGCCTGAAAATAGGGTTAGCACCTTGTCCTCGGGAGCATCCGGGTCAACTATATCGGCAGGGTCGCTTGGCACTTGTTCGCTCTCGGACTCACTTTCGCTTTCCTTTTGGCTTTCTGTTGTGCTTTCACTTTCCTTTTGGCTTTCTGTTGTGCTTTCGCTTTCCTTTTGGCCTTCTGTTGTGCTTTCGCTACTTGACTCGCTTTTACTCTCGGAGCTTGAGGACTCGTCATTATCGCACGAGAACATAGCGAGAGCGCTAAGCACAAGGATAAGCGCTAAAAGCACGCTGATTAATTTTTTCATAAATCTCTCCTTAAATTTGTTTGTATATTAAAATTTTACCACAAAGCAATGCATATGTCAACTATAAAAATAGCGTGATAAAAATCACGCTATTTAATATGCAATTATTTGTACGCCTTTAGGTCAGCGTCGCTGATGGTGATTTCTCTCACCTTCTCCTCGCCTGCGCTTGTGAGAACCTTAGTTTTGATGGTGTCGCCTGCGCGTGCGCTAAGAATTGTATCAATAATCTCGTATTGACGAGTGATATTTACTGTTTTTTCGCCTATGGTGATGCTCAAAATCTTGTCGCCAAGTTCGAACACGCCATCAGCCAGCGAGCCCTCGTTTATAAGAACAACCTCGCTCCTCTCAAATTTGTCAAGCATACCCGTTTCGGCATTGTAGCTACTCCACGCGGAAACAACCTGAACGCTAACGCCAATTGTGACTCTCATGACGGTTTCTATTTCGGTGTCAAGACAATAGTGAATAATGTTATCGCTAACGGTGCTGGCAACTCCAACGGGGATTGCGTATCCAATGTTTTCAACATCGGTGCTCATTATCTTTGCGTTTACTATTCCAACAAGCTCGCCCCTTGTGTTGAAGAGTCCGCCACCCGAGTTACCGGAGTTTATTGCGGTGTCGGTACGAATTACACGGAATTCAACGGAGGTTAGCTCGTCTGCGCCTGTCATGGTTATGTATTCGGAATCAACGCTGACAACGCCTGTTGTGGCTGAAATTCCGTGCGCCTCGGGGTTGCCGATTGCGATAACTGTATCTCCTGCATATAGCTTTTTGGTTGCGATTTTTGCTTGGCATACGCTACCACCTGCAACCGCTTCCTTGAATATGTCGCTATTCTCAATTTCAAGAATGGCAATATCGTAATTCATTGAGCCACCGACAAACTTAGCATCAATTGCGCCATTCTCGGTTTCGCCGCCAAATAGGTAAAGCTTGATTTGGTCGCTTATCTTATTCTCGGTGCTACATTGGTTATCATATACAACATGGTAGTTGGTGATTACAAGCGCGCTTGAATCGTCGTTTATCTTGTAGATTACGCCGGAGCCTGCCGATGTGTAGGGCTTTGAGTAGCTCTTAGAGGTGAAGCTACAAACGACGCTGACAACAGAGCGAAGTCCCGCGTTGGTCGCAAAGGAGAGGTCGATTGCCTCGCCATCTATTGTTATTTCGTTTTTGGTGATGTCTTGATTTATCGTTTGGTTAATCGTCGTTTCACCCTCGACAACGCCGGGGGATTTTAGGCTGTCAAGCCACTCCTGTTGGCTTCCCGTAAATCCGTTTTGAACTGCGATATCGTATGCGCTAAGCCCCGGTGTGCCCTTTACGACGATACACGAGGTAAGGCATACGCTTAGCATAGCTATTAAAAGTAGTAGTGAAATTATTTTTTTCATAAGCTCTCTCCCGAAAAAAGAAAAAAAGAGCACGCCAAAGCGTGCCCACAAGATGACCCACCCGCTAGCACAAATTGATCCTAAAGGAAATTTGTTGATGAGTTACCTTGCATTAGTGATTATAGCACACTCTTTTTTGTTTTGCAATAGTTTTTTGAATATTTTTATAATAAATCGTTCGACAAAATTTTCACTAAATTTTTTGTGTTTATTTTGTGAATTAATCAAAGAGCCCCAGCTTGTCAAGACGATATTTTGCTCCCTCGTCAAGAAAATGCGTACAAAGCGGTAAAAGCTTGTCAAGAGGAACGAAAACATTTTTGTCATATATGCCAATCGTGTTAAAGCCCGCATTATGCGCAGTTTTCAAGGCATAATAGGCGTCCTCAAAGACATAGGTTGTTTCCTTGGGCGTGCCAAGATACGATAGCGACAGCTCGTAAATCAATGGCTCTCCCTTACCAACTCCAACCTCGCCCGAGGTGAAAATTCTCGAAAAGTATTTTTCCATATCAAGTCTTTTTAAAATTTTCTCAACGGTAGGTCGGTCTGTTGCGGTGGCAAGACACATTTTGACGCCTCTTCTCGATAGCTCCTCGAGCATTTCGATTGCGCCCTGCTTTGCCATTACAACGCTTTCGTACTTTTCCTCCATTGCAGAGTAGATTTTCCTCTTCATTTCCTCAAAGGAAATTGAAATGTCATAGGTGCTGCTTATATGGTCGTACCACGCCCTCATTCCTGTTTCGAGGAAGCGTCGGTTGGTGTCATCCTCGGGGAAAATTCCCATCTGCTCAAGAACCTCGCCTGCCACCGTTCCCCAATAGTCCATTGAGTTTAGCAGTGTACCGTCCATATCAAATATTGCGCCTGTGATTTTCATTTTTATCCCCTCTTTTTTGTAAGCTATATATATTTTACACTTTTATTCTAAAAAAGTCAATACTAAATAAATACCAATGCTTTAGAAACAAAAAGAGCAAGAGTAAAAGGATCTGCCCTTTCGCTCTTGCTCTATTTATTATTGCAGAAAAATTAAACTGAGGCCAATGTGCCACAAGGCACAATTTTTTCGAGCACTATCCTCGATAAAAAGCGCTCAATTAATTTAAAATCACTTTTTAATCGAAAGATTTACGATAATGTCTGCGCCGACAAGCTCTGTGCCGATTTGTCTTGTGAAGCCGATAAGGAATGTGCCCTCTCCGACGCTCGTATCGCCTTTTGCTATTTCACGCCAATCGCCACTTGAAATGAATTTCTTGATGTTTTGTGTGCTATCAATAATTCCATACTTATAGACCTCTTCTGCCATAATCTCATAAAGCTCGTCATATGAGATTGGAGCGTCAAGAGTGATGTCAATTTCAATATCGCCATTGAGCTGATATTCTAGCGTGATTGCGCTTTCGTTAATATGAACTGTGAGCTGTGTTATGCCATAGCGATAGCTTGGGCTATTCATAACCATCGGGTCAGCCTTTACCTTATCAAAGCCACTTGAGCGAATACCGTCGGCGGTTGAAATATACGCTACAAGGTCATAATTGCCAACCAGCTCGACAAGCGGTGTTTTAATGCTTATGCCTGACTGCTCAAGCGAGAAGGAATCGCCCTTTACATACGCCTTTTCGGTTGCGCCCTCGTATTCAAGGTGATATAGCTCTCCGTTTTGACCGACAAGCGCAAGCTTAATCACATATGGCTCGCCCTCGACAAACAATAGTGTATCTGTTGTGGTGAGTGTAAGCTTATCAATTGTGATTGTGCCGTTTTCCTCGTTTGCACCCTGTGTCGAGGCGCTAACCTTGCCAAAGTACATATTCAGCGCCATTTCCTCGCTGTTGTCAAGCTCAATCACCCTTGCGTCCTTGATTTTCTCGTACATATCCTTAGAGGACATCGTTCTTGCGATTTCTCTTTCGTGAGCCTTTACCATAGCGTCGATATCGTTAATTTTCGCTCCGTCCCACTCGTAGTATTTTGAGAGCGCGTCCATTTCCTCGTGCGCTCTTAAAATGCCCGCCTCTATGACATTTTTGTCACGACGGAAGTCAAGGCCTGTTTGCTCAAAGAACTCATAAAGGGTTTGCATTCTGTCCTCAAAGCTATCTCCTTTAATGAGAAGCATAATATCTCCCACATAGCCCTCGTTTGCATCCTTGCTTTGATATCTTACATGAATTTGATGCACCGAAACCTTACCATTTAAGAGCGTATCGCCCGTTTTAAGAAGGTTACCGTTATTTAATTTGATTTGTGTTGGTGGCGCAAAGCCCGTTGTTTGATAGTATGTGCCATATATTCCGTTTTCGCCTCTGATTATTTCCTTTTCGCCCTCATAGGGGAAGCCACTCGCGATTTTGTCCTCTGTTGTGGTGATTTCAACATATTCGTAGCCATTAAGCCCTTGGAGCGCTAGCTCTACTGTGAGCGTTTCGTTCTCGATATCAGATATTGTCATGATATCAGTTTTCTTATCAGCGCTGATAATCTTGAATGGACCGATTTCGTTTCTCTGTGGATTATAGAACGCATCATAGCAAATATCGTCCTTTATTACCATGCAGGAAACTGTGCCATTCTCGTCAAAGCCGGAGTTGGTGTTCAAGATTTCCCAATAGCCCTTGGAATTATCTGCAATTATGCAGTTGTCCATAGGAGTGGTATCTGAAATCATCTTTATAGAAAACTCATACCTTAGTCCCGGAATGTATAGCATTCTGTTATAGGTCTCATAGTCTTCCTCTACGCCGTAATAATAAACCTCGTAAACATTGTTGCCGTTTTCGTCCTTATAGCGACGACAAATCTCAATTTGGAATACATCTTGCGCTCTTGAATAGAGTGTTTCGGAGTTTTCGTCAACATGGAGATAGAGGTGAGAGCCTCTGTCAACCCACATATCAACTACTCTTACATTCTTCTTTACATCATCAATTAGCTCTGCACCTCTTAGCGCGCTATCAGAGATTGATTTTGCGTAAGAAACGAATGTGTCATATGAGTTGCTGTATTCAGCAAATCCACCCCATTTGAAGTTGGTTCCGTTTACGCTTACCCAGCTTCCGTCGGTCATAGCCTCCTTGTTGGTTACCGCTTCAAGCTCTCTTACGCTCAAATTGCTCATTGCGCTTGCGTATTTGGGAATGCTCTCTTGAACGATTTTAGCGAGATTTTTCAAGTCCTCGCTTCCCTTTTCAAAAATGTTATCCTCGTTTTTTAGTAGCTGTGAATTTAGTCTTTCGTTTGCCAAAATCAGCTGTGATGCGGTTTTTCCGTCCATTCCCTCGGGAATCTCGGTTTGACCACTCTCGCCATCCTTTGTCGGCTTGCAGGACACAAGCATTGACACAAGAAGAGCAAGCAAAAGCATAAAAGCTATAAATCTTTTCATAGTGTTCTCCTTTCGCTCGGAAATATAGTCGGCAGGGCCTTGCCCTGTCCTTGATTTCATTTTATCATTATTTTATTGATTTTGCAATGATTTTTTACGCAACAAGCAAAAAAATCCGTCATTTGACGGATTTTTCTATTAACTGTAATTTTTGCTGTCGAGTCATTTGCTTAATTTGCCATTCTCGGCTTTGCGCTAATTCCTTAGTTTCATATTCCTCAAAGTAAACAAGCCTGACCGGCAGGCGAGAGCGTGTGTATTTTGCGCCCTTGCCACTATTGTGAGCCTTCATTCTTTTTTCAAGGTCGTTTGTGTAGCCCGTGTATAGTGTTCCGTCGCTACACTCGACAATGTATGCGTAATTTGCCATTTACTCGCCTGTATATCCCCAATTTATTGTTGCGGAGCAATCGCCTTTCCACGCGCTATGCCAACCGCTCGGCATAGATGCCACCTCGCAGTTGATTATTGTGAGCTGGGTGCAACCAAAGAACGCATAGCTTCCTATCGAGGTTACGCTATCGGGAATTGTCACGCTTTTAAGCGCGGTGCAATTAAAGAACGCCTCGGCTTCTATTGATGTTACGCTGTCGGGAATTGTCACGCTTTCAAGCGCGGTGCAATACCTGAACGCACCGCTACCTATTGATGTTACGCCATCGGGAATTGTCACGCTTTCAAGCGCGGTGCAATACCTGAACGCCTCGCGACCTATTGAGGTTACGCCATCGGGAATTGTTATGCTTTCAAGCGATTTGCAACCATAGAACGCATAGGAGTCTATCGAGGTTACGCTATCCCCAATTGTTACGCTTGTAAGAGAGGTGCAACCATAGAACGCATAGTTACCTATCGAGGTTACGCTATTTGGAATTACAAATGAAGCATCTGTTTTTCCGATTGCATATTGAATAAGAGTTTTTCCATCTTTAGAATAAAGATTTCCGTCTATCGATTTATATGCCGTATTATTTTCGTCAACCTCTATGCTTGTAAGCGATGTGCAACCATCGAACGCAGTGCCACCTATCGAGGTTACGCTGTCGGGAATTGTCACGCTTGTAAGCGATGTGCAATACCTGAACGCACCGCTACCTATTGATGTTACGCCATCGGGAATTGTCACGCTTTTAAGTGCGGTGCAACCAGAGAACGCATTCTTGCCTATGCTTGTTACGCCATCGGGAATTGTCACGCTTTTAAGCGCGGTGCAACCCTCGAACGCACTGCCATCTATTGATGTTACGCCATCGGGAATTGTCACGCTTGCAAGCGATGTGCAACCAGAGAACGCATTCTTACCTATGCTTGTTACGCCATTGGAAATTGTCACGCTTTTAAGCGCGATGCAACCCTCGAACGCACCATCAAGAATTTTACTAACGCTCTTTCCTTTATGCGTTGACGGAATTACGATTTCTTCAAGATATTTAGTGTTTCCTGCACTAACTGCATAAGTGCCATCGGGCAAGGGATAATATTCAAGACCATCAGTGCCTTCTTCCTCTTGCGATACAATTTTGCCGAGATTATCGGTTGTACCATCGGTATAGGTGATGATTAGCTCACCATTTACAAGCTCTGTCTTGCTTATTCCAACACCCTTTTCGCCTTGAACTCCTTGGTCACCCTTTTCGCCTTGGATTCCTTGCTCGCCCTTATCACCCTTTTCACCTTGGATTCCTTGTTCGCCCTTTTCACCTTGTTCGCCCTTTTGGTTTATCTTACCAAGGTTTAGCGTTGAGCCGTCGCTGTATTCAAGTATCAGGTTGTTATCTGTGTCGTAGCCTGCACCGACGACATAAGGCACGCTCTCCTTCTCACACGATACGAGAATAAAAGAAAAAGCTATCAAAAGCGCCATTAAAATCAAAAGTATTTTCTTCATTTTACTTTCCTCACTTATCTATTTTTGAGTAGTCAATTTTTCTGTTTTTGAAGTAGTATTCCTTATCGTGCTCGCCTATTTCACGCACGACTCTACACGGTGTGCCATAGGCAACGACATTTGGGGGAATATCCTTTGTTACAACGCTACCTGCACCGATAACGCTGTTATCGCCGATTGTTACGCCCGGCATAACTAAAACGCCTGCACCGAGCCAAACATTATTACCGATATGAATAGGTGCATTGAATTGATAGTCCTGTGAGCGAAGGGTCGGGTCAATTGGGTGTCCTGCAGTTGATAGAACAACATTAGGTCCAAAAAGAACATTGCTTCCAACATAAACATGGGTATCGTCAACCACGGTAAGACCGAAATTCGCATACACATGGTCGCCAAAATGGATATTATGCCCACCCCAATTTGCGTGTAGCGGTGGCTCAACATAACAGCCCTCTCCACACTCAGCGAGCATTTGCTTTAAAAGCTCTTTTCTTTTCGCCATCTCGCTTGGGCGTGTGTGATTGTAATCATATTGTAATTCAAGGCATGACGCTTGCTTTGCGAGAAGCTCCTCGTTCATGCAGTTGTAAAGGTCGGTGTTATGTATTTTTTCAATTAATTCGTCAAGTGTCATTTTTTCTCCTTTTGACACACAGGGTCGCTTATTTGTTTCTTTTTTTCTTGAAAAAGTCGCTCAAAAGCTGAGCGCACTCGTCCTTTAATATTCCACCTGCTATTTCAGGCTTGAAAAGTGGATAATCGTTTAAATTTATCATTGTGCCAAACGCACCCGCCTTCATATCGGGAGCGCCATAAACCACCCTCTCAACACGGGCATTTACAATAGCCCCCGCACACATAGGACATGGCTCTAAGGTGACATATAGCGTACAGCCAACAAGACGCCAGCCACCAAGGAGCTCGCACGCCTCGTTTATCGCCTTTATCTCCGCGTGACAAAGCGCATTCTTGTCACGCTCTCGCGAGTTGTAGGCTCTGGCGATAACCTCGCCACCTCGCACAATCACAGCTCCCACCGGAACCTCGTCTATCTCCTCGGCTCTTTGCGCCTCGCCTATTGCAAGGCTCATAAATTGTTCATCTGTTGTCATGGTCTCCCCTTAGTTTGATAAATTCAACGGTGCGTTTTAGGCGTTCAGAGCAAGCAAGACAAGGCGGACTGGAAACCACGGGCGCAGGCTATCTTTCGATAGTCAAGGTCGTGGTTGAAGCCCAACGCCGTATTGCGAAGCTATCAACGACTAAAAATCTGCAATGTCCATGTATTTGTATCCATTCTCCGCAATAAACGCCTTACGAGCAATAATATCGTCGCCCAAGAGGGTTTCAAACATTATTCTTGTTGCTTCCTCGTCGGTTGGGTTTACTTGGATTAGGCGTCTGGTGTCGGGACGCATGGTCGTTTTCGACATCATTTCCGGCTCGTTTTCACCAAGTCCCTTTGAACGCTGAATTGTGTATTTCTTGCCCTTGGCATCAAGCATGGCGAGAATTTCTGTCTTTTCGCCCTCGTTATAGGCAAAATAGATTTCGTCCTTATTTGTTGTTATCTCGTAAAGAGGTGACTCGGCAATAAACACCTTGCCCTCTCTTATAAGAGTTGGGAGCAGACGGTAGAACATTGTCAAAAGAAGTGTTCTAATTTGGAAGCCGTCCTCATCGGCATCGGTACAAATGATAATCTTGCTCCATTTGAGATTTTCGAGGTTGAAGGCGCTAACATCGCCCTTAGCCTTGACCTCGACGCCACAGCCGATAACCTTGAGCAAATCGACGATAATGTCGCTCTTGAAAATCTTATCGTAGGAGCTCTTTAAGCAGTTGAGCGTCTTTCCTCTAACGGGGATAATCGCTTGGAACTCGGCATCACGAGCGAGCTTACACGAGGTAAGAGCTGAGTCACCCTCAACTATGTATAGCTCTCTCTTGCTCGGATCTTTAGATCTGCACGAAACGAACTTTTCAACTCTTTGCGTTATATCGCTTGATACAGCGAGCTTCTTTTTGATGTCAACACGAGTGCTTTCTGCCCTTTCGCGTGAGCGCTTGTTAATGAGCACCTGCTTTGCAAAAAGCTCTGCCTGTGCGGGATTTTCCGCAAAGAAGATTTCAAGCTGTTGCTTTATTGACTCGTATAGCGCATTTTCTATAAACTTGTTAGTTATTGATTTCTTTGTTTGGTTCTCATACGAGGTCTGCGTTGAGAAGCTGTTGATAACCAAAACAAGACAGTCCTGAATATCGGCAAAGGTGATTTTCGCCTCGCGCTTTTGGTACATTCCCTTTTCGCTCATGTATTTGTCGAGCGCATAGAAGAACGCACGCTTAACCGCCTTGTCGGGTGAGCCACCGTGCTCCAGATAGCTTGAGTTATGGTAGTATTCGAGCCTTGTTACAACATTGGAAACGCAGAAGCAAACCTCTGCCTTTAGCTCATAATCCTCCTTGTCCTCTCTGTCACGACCCGTTGCGCTCATCTCCCAATAGAACGGAGCTGTCAGCGCATTCTCGCCCGTTATCTCGCCGATATAATCGGAGATACCGTTTTCGTAATAAAATTCAGTTGTTGAAAGAGAGCCGTCCTCCTCCTCGTAAACGAGCACGAGGTGAAGCCCCTTATTTACAACTGCCTGCTTATGAAGGGTTGACAAAAAATATTCCTTTGGAATTTTCGTGTCGGTGAAAACATCGAGGTCGGGACGCCATCTTGTGAGCGTTCCTGTGCGCTTTTGCTTTCTTTCGAGAGGCGAAACGATAAGCTCCGAGGACGGATTTCCCTTTTCGAAGTGAATTTCGTATAGCGTGTCGCCCTTGAACGAATAAACATCCATGAATTCCGATGAATATTGAGTTGCGCAAGCACCAAGTCCGTTAAGACCGAGCGAGTATTTATACGCTCCACCACCTTGGTTGTTGTTATATTTTCCACCTGCATAAAGCTCGCAATAAACGAGCTCCCAGTTAAAGCGATTTTCCTTTTTGTTAAAGTCCAGCGGAACGCCACGGCCATGGTCGTCAACCTCTATTGTCCTATCCTGATACACAGTAACGACAATCTCCTTGCCATAGCCCTCACGAGCCTCGTCAATAGAGTTTGAGAGTATTTCAAAAAAGGAGTGCTCACAGCCCTCAAGACCCTCTGAGCCAAAGATAACCGCAGGGCGCTTTCTTACCCTGTCTGCTCCTTTAAGTGACGAAATTGTTTGATCATTATACTGCGCCATTTTTTCCTCCAAAAGCTAAAAAGTCGGCTTTTTTACCCTGTAAAAAATTGGTACAAGCCCTCATTAAATTTCATTTTAACATACATTTTTATAATTTTCAAGTAAATATTTTTGAAAGATATTGCAAATAGTACAAATATAGCGACACCTGTGTGCTTGACAAAGCACGCATATAGTGGTAAAATAGAATAAGACAAGCTATGCTTGATACTATGTATCAGTCTTTAAATTTGGGGGATTTTGATTACATGAAAAAAATTATCGAGCTTATCAAAAAAAATAAGCAAATTATTTTATATTTGATTTTCGGAGCACTGACAACCGCATTAAATGTTGTCACCTATTGGCTTTTTGCCCATCCAATAGGGCTTAGCACTCTGCCATCAACTATTATCGCTTGGGTGGCGGGCGTTATTTTTGCGTTCTTTACAAACAAATTTATCGTATTCGAGGCAAAGCAGAAAAAGGGCTTTTGGGTGGAGCTTGGCTCGTTTGTGCTTGCAAGAGTGGTAACGGGCGTGCTTGATATGCTTATTATGCTGGTGTTTGTGGACTATTTACACCTAAACGATTTGGTAATAAAGATAGTGTCCAATATCGTGGTGATTATACTGAACTATGTGTTCTCAAAATTCATTATTTTCAGAAAAAAGAAGCAGGGTGAGGAAAATGAAGGAATTTCTAAGGAGTAGGGGCATTGAGCTTTTTGGGGCAATCCCTCTTAGCTCCTGTAAGATAACAAGAGGATATCTTTTGGAGCGTGCGGGGCTTGGCATGGACTCAACTGTTGTAATGATGCTGTTGCCATACAGGAGCGAGCACACGCCAAAGAACCTCTCCGTTTACGCCTCTGCCCCCGACTATCACGCCTTTGTTAGCGAGCTACGAGAGGATATAAAAGCGTATCTTGGTGAGCGCTTCGAGGGCGAAAAATTCGAGCTTTTCGGCGACCATTCGCCAATCGACGAGGTAAACGGAGCTTGCCTTGCAGGGCTAGGCTTTATTGGCGATAACGGGCTTTTAATTAACGAGGAATACTCGTCATTTGTGTTCCTTTGCGAGCTTATAACCAGTATTCGTCCCGAGGCGCTCGGGCTTGAAATGGTGCGTGATGTGTCGATTAAGCGCTGTATTGGCTGTGGCGCGTGTATGCGTGCGTGTCCGTCAAGGTGCATGGACAAGAGCGACCCTCGACCAAAGAGCGAATGTCTTAGCGCGATAACGCAAAAGAAGGGCGAGCTGACCCCCGAGGAGATTGCGCTTATGCTAGACAATGGTAGCATTTGGGGGTGCGATATTTGTCAGAGCGTCTGCCCTTACACTAAGGGTGCTAAGCTAACGCCAATCGACTTTTTCAAAAATAATGTGATAACTGCTCTTACAAGTGAGCTAATCGAAAATATGAGCGACGAGGAGCTTTCAAGGCGTGCGTTTGGCTGGCGTGGAAGGAAAACGCTCCTTAGAAACATTTATCTATACGAGGGCAAGACGCCCCAAGAATAGTGCGAGAGGATAATCTATGATTGAATTTTTATATGGTGACTACGGGTCAGGCAAAACCTCTTACATAGTTGACAAAATACGCACCTCTGTGTCTAAAAACGAGAGGTGCATTTGGCTTGTTCCCGAGCAAAAGACTGTGCTTTGTGAGCGCACGCTTGCACAGGCTCTGCCACCTAGCGCTCAGCTTCTTTGCGAGGCACTCAGCTTCTCTCGTCTTGCCAACAAGGTGGCGCGAGAGTATGGTGGACTTCGTCACAACTACATAGCGAGGAGCGGAAAAAGCCTTATTATGTATTCCGCGCTTTGCGAGGTGCGTGAAAATCTAACTGAATACAAGCTCGAAAGGGGCAAGGAGCGTGGCTGTGTTGATATGTTCCTTGATGTTATTGGCGAGCTAAAATCCTATGCCATATCTCCGTCTGCTCTCCTTAGTGCGAGCGAGGGGCTTGAAAACGAGCACTTAAAGCGCAGAATACACGACCTTGTGTGCGTTTTTGAGGCTTACGAGCGAATTTTACAGGCAAGCTATGACGACCCCTATGACGATATAATTATGCTTAGTGAAAAGCTTGACGCCCACAGGTTTTTCGAGGGTGTGAATGTGTTTATCAACTCATTTTTTGGCTTTACGGGTGCGCAAATCGAGGTGCTTAAAAGGATTTTCGCTCAGGCTAAGAGCGTGACCATCTCTTTTGATTTGCCTCTTGGCGATATGGACAAAATACAATACGCAAAGCTAAGCGACACGGTGCGAAAAATCAAGAAAATTTGTCATTCTCTGAGTCTTATCCCATGCGAAAGAGATTTTAGTGATGACCTTTTACACAAGAGCGAGGCGCTATCCTATCTTGCCAAAAGCATTTGGCGCTTTGACGCTCCGCCTATGGAAAATCACACGGGAATTACGCTTATGCGCCCCGAAAACGAGTTTGACGAATGTGAGAGGGTTGCCTCTAAGATAAAGGAGCTTATCATGGGTGGTGAGCGCTACTCGTCTATTGCCATAATTATGCGAAACGCAGACACATATCGCGGTGTAATTGACTATACGCTCAAAAAATATGATATTCCGTTCTTTATGTCGGCAAGGGTCGATATCGCCTCAAAGCCACTTATAAAGATGCTCTATTCTGTTATAAACGCCTCGGGCTCGTTTAGCGCAAGAGATATTGCGTCATTTATGCGCAGTGGCTATTCCGGTGTTGAGCGCTCCGATGCCGACGAGCTTGAAAGCTATATGTATCGTTGGAGCATCTATGGCAGAAAGTTCGAGGACGACGATTATTGGGCATCTAACCCCGATGGCTATGTAACAAAGCCGACAGAGCTACAAATAGAGCGCCTTAAAAGAATTAACGAGGCAAGGGCGCATCTAATTAGCAAAATTTCCATTATAAAGAGCGCCTTTGACCGTGGGGCGAGCGCAAGAGAAATCTGCCTTGCAATTTACGAGCTATTTACCTCTCTTAACATAAAAGACGCTCTGCGCGCCGAGATTGCAAGCGCCGACAAGGCAGAGGCAATGGAGCTATCTCAGCTTTATAGCGAGCTTCTTTGCGCTCTTGATATCATAGTTGAAATTTTAGGTGAGCGAGTGCTTGACCGTGAGTCTTTTTTGAGCGCTCTAGGCTATGTGCTGGGCGAAACCTCGATTGGCACAATCCCAACGGGCGAGGACAATGTTACGGTTGGCGAGGCGGGTGCGCTTCGCACCGAGAGCATAAAATACGCCTTTGTGCTTGGCGTGTGCGAGGGCGAGTTCCCTGCCACGATAAATGACGCTCCGTTCTTCTCCGACAGCGACAAAACAGAGCTTAAAATCCAAGGAATTTCACTATCCGAAACGAGCGATGTGCGCTCGGATAGCGAGCTTCTCAACTTCAAAAACAGTATTTCCATGCCCTCGCACGAGCTTTTTGTAAGCTCTCCCAGGGCTGACATTAAGGGAACAAAGCGCTCACCAAGTGTCGCATTTTTGCGAATTTTGGAGCTTTTCCCCACCTTGAAGGACACGCTTGATGGCGACATGGCTTGCCCTTTCGATAAAATTTACAGTCCTCGCATCGCAAGAGAGTTTGCCTCGGGCAACACGCCTTTAGCTTATGCTATTCGAGAGCTACTTGACATTGAGGTGTCGGAGCTTGATTTTTCAAACGAGGACGAGAAAATCTCGCCTAAGATTGCAAGAGAGCTTTTCGGCAAGAAAATTTATCTTTCTCAGTCCAAAATCGAAAAATTTGTGTCGTGCCATTTCCAATATTACTGCACCTATCTGCTCGGTATCAAGGAGAGCCAAAAAATCGCCTTTGGAGCGCGCGAGGTCGGTGTACTCGCTCACGCAGTATTTGAGAGCTTTCTCAAAAGAGCGCGTGATGGCAAGCTATCGCTCGACATCATAAGCGATGCGGAAATTGAACAGGAAATCGACCAAATCACAGAGGATTATATTAGAATGCTCTGTCAAGGCAGGCGTCCCGACGCAAGGCTACGCCATCTGTTCTCTCGGCTAAAATCCAACATTATTATCTATATTCGCGAGCTTTCAAACGAGCTGTCACAGGGCAAGTTTGTCCCCGAGCTGTTTGAGCTTCCGTTTACAAACGATGGCGAGGGCGTCGCTCCGCTCAGCTTTGACGCCGGCGAGGGTGCGACCATTACGCTGTCGGGTGTGGTTGACCGTGTTGATGTTTATCGCTCGGGCGACACCGCATATTTAAGAGTTGTTGACTACAAGACGGGCGACAAGAAATTCAGCATGAATGATTTTGAGCACGGGCTTGAGCTTCAGCTTCTTATCTACCTTTTCACGCTATGTAAAATGGATAAATCCCCTCTTATGCGCTCGATTTTAGGCTCATGCACAAGGCTAAAGCCTGCGGGAGTTGTGTATTTCCCTATGCGACTTGGCAAGAGCCGAGTTGACGAGGAGGTTGATCTTAGCTCAGAGCTTGCAGGTGAGCTTGAGAAAAAGGAAATTGCCTCTCTTATCAAGCGCAATGGCGTTTTCCTTGATGACGAGGAGGTAATTTTGGCGCAGGACGGTGAAAATAGCGGTCACTATGTGCCAAAGAAAACTAAGCGTAACGAGGAGCTTTTCCTCGATGAAGAGGGCTTTGACAATCTATACAAGCGCCTTGAGGCGACGCTTCACAGAATTGGCGGTGAGCTTCTGTCGGGTAGCGCCAGCGCAAGGCCATTAAGACTAAAATCGCATGGCGACCCCTGTGAGTATTGTGAGCATAGGGCGCTTTGCAGAAGGAGGAGAGCATGAGCGATAAGATAACGCCGACCAAGGCACAGCTTTGCGCTATCGGCTATGAGGGCAGTGACCTACTAATCAGCGCCGGTGCAGGTAGTGGAAAGACAGCAACTCTGACTCGCAGAATTGTCGAAAGAGTGACAAGGGAGCGCTCCCCCGAGGATATTTCAAGAAAGCTGATTGTGACCTTTACAAAGGACGCCGCAAACGAGCTACGAGTTAGAATTAACAAGGCTCTTGCCGAGGCATTGCGCGAGCGTCCAAGCTCAAAGCATATCGCAAGCCAAATTGTAAAGCTTGGCTCAGCCGATATTTGCACAATTGACTCCTTTTGCTTAAAGCTTGTGAAGGCGCACTTTGAGCAGTTGGGGCTAGATGGTGGCTTTCGCATAGCTGACGAGAGTGAAACAGAGGTGCTTTGCTCCGAGGCGATAAGCGAGGTGCTTGACGAGCTTTACGAGAAAAAGGGCGATGATGTGTCGTTTTTAAGGGTATGTGATTGCTTTTCATCGTTTTCCGGTGAGGACAAGCTAAAGAGCGACCTTCTCTCTCTTTACAAAAAGCTGATAACGACCAAAAACGGTCTTAAAACGCTAATAAATCTGCCTGGCATTGAGGGTGATTTTCTCAAAAGCGAGTATGGCAAAATCATTTGCACTCACCTGCTTTCGTTCCTCGATTACTACGAGGGCGTGTGCGAGTATGTGATAAACGAAATTTCAGGCGACGAGGGTGATATGGGCGCATTTTTCAAGCCCTTCTCGGCTGACCTACTCTTTATTCGTGAGCTTAAGGCGCTAATTCTAGATGCGCCGGCCTATGCCGATGCGTGTGCTAAGCTGAACGAATACAGCGCTGTAAAGCTAGGCAACACCAAGAAAGCGTCGCACCCCGATACAGAGCTATTTAAAAAGCTTCGCTCCGATTTTAAGGACAAGCTAAAGGATATAAAAAAGAGCTTCTTTTCAAGCGAGGGCGATGTTCTTATATCGTCCTACGAAAAAAACAAGAGCGTTTGCGAGGCGCTCTATGAAATCCTATATGACTTTGACTGTGTATATTCAAAAAAGAAAAGGCTCGCAGGTGTGTGCGATTTTAACGATATTTCGCGCTATGCTCTCGCGCTTTTATATGACGATAACGGAGAGCTAACGCCTCTTAGCTATGATATCGCATCTGAGTATGACGAGGTCTATGTTGACGAGTATCAGGACACCAACTTTGTGCAGGATAGCATTTTTCGTGCAGTTTCCTCCTCAAATCGCTTCCTTGTAGGCGATATAAAGCAAAGCATTTATCGTTTTAGAAGCGCTGAGCCTGAGATTTTCTCGTCATACAGAGAAAGCTTTGCGCCAATTGATGTCGAGGCACTGGAATACGATGACGAGGGCAATTTAGTGCTACCCTGTGGCGAGGAATACAAGGGTGGTGCGTCGCTTTTCATGTCGGAAAACTTCCGTTGCGACAAGAGCGTAATTGATTTTTCAAACTGCGTTTCCAACTTCATGTTTGGAAATTCAAGAGGTATTCCTTACCAGGCGAACGATATGCTTCGCTTCTCAAAAACGGATTGTGACTACTCCCCCGACATTCCCGAGATTTATCTTGTTGACAAGACCAAGGGTACAAGCGACGAGGGTGACGAGGACGATGAGGAGCTTCTTCGCCGTGAGGCTGAATTTGTCGCACGCAGAATAAGAAAAATGCTTGATGGCGAGGTGCTTGCCAATGGTAAGAAAATCAAGGCGGGCGATATTGCAATTTTGCTTCGTGGCTTCAAAAAGCCCGTCGAGCTATACATAGACGCCCTTAAGGGACAGGGCATTAGCGCCGAATATCGAGGCGATGAGCATTTCTTTGAAAAAAGCGAGATTTTGCTTGCCCTGTGTGTGTTAAACGCAATTGACAACCCCTTGCGTGATGTATATTTAGCGGGCGCTATGCGCTCTGCCATCTTCGGCTTTTCGCTTGAGGATATGATTAGAATAAGGAAGGCAAGCTCAAAGGAGCTATCCTTCTATGGTGCGCTTCTTGCATATGACAAGGGCGATGCGCTGGGCGAAAAAATCAAGGAATTTCTTGAACGCTTGAACAAATATCGTACCCTGTGTCTAAAAAAGCCTGCCTACGAGGCCATCTCAACCATCTTTGCCGACACGGGAATTTTGAGCATGGCAAGCGAGAGCGAAAAGCGTAGCCTTTACAAGCTCTACGATATTGCTCGCTCCTATGAATCGGGTAAATACAAGGGGCTTTATAGCTTCCTTCGCTATGTCGAGGGCGTAAGCGACTCCTCGTCAAAGGAGGAGCTTGGCTCGCAGGGCGATGACTCGGTTAAGCTGATGTCAATTCACGCATCAAAGGGACTTGAGTTTGAGGTTTGCTTTGTTGCGGGCTGTGGCTCTAAAATCAATTCCATGGACTCTCGTGACCCTATTCTCTATCACCGTGATATTGGCGTTTGCGCCTATGTTTCAAGAGATAGAGGTATTGCGAAATTTAATACAATTTTAAGGCGTGTTGCCTCGCTTGCAATCAAGCGCTCCTCGATTGAAGAGGAGATGCGTATGCTCTATGTCGCTATGACAAGGGCTCGTAGCAAGCTGATTTTGACCGCGGGTGTGAGCGAGCCGAAGGCGTTTTGGAACGAATGTGACAAGAAAAGTCGCTTTGCCAAGGAATATTCCGTACTCAACCCAAAATCGTATATTGACCTTGTGCTAGGAGCGCTCTCAAATTACCCCTCACTTGCCAAAATAACGGTAATCCCCGCTGACGAAACGGGCGCTCACGATGGTGATAGCACAGCACCCATCGAGGAAAATACGCCCGAGCGTGCCGAGCTTGATAGGATCAAAGAAGCTCTTAGCTCGCGCTTTGAGTTTGTGTATCCCTATGAGCATTTAAGAAAAATCCCGTCCAAGCTATCAATGTCACGCCTACACTCGACCATTCTTGATAGCGAGCAAAATGACGAGATTACCCTAAAATACACCCTTGACGATACACCGGAATTTGTGTGTCATGCCGAGGGCAACGCCACCTCTGCGGAAAGGGGAACTGCAACTCACCTGTTTATGCAATTTTGCGACTATGCGCGTCTTGCCTCGCTTGGCGCTAAGGCGGAGCTTGACAGGCTTCTGGAAAAGCGCTTTTTGAGCGAGCGACAGGCGTCGCTTGTCAACCTTCACCACATTGAAATGTTTATTAAGAGTCCTTTATTTAAGGAGCTACTTAACGCAAAGCAAATGTGGCGAGAGCTTCGATTTAATGTCCTAATTGACGCGTGCGAGCTTTCAAGCGACCCTAATCTCAGCTCCTTACAGGTGCTATCTCAGGGCGTTTGTGACTGCGTTTTTGAAAATCAAGAGGGGGCTCTTATAATAGTCGATTACAAGACTGATTTTGTCACCCTTGATAACTATGTCGAGGTGCTTACGGAGCGCCACGAGGCTCAGCTCCACTACTATCGCAAGGCGCTAAGCGAAATTCTTGGGCGTAGCGTGAGCAAAACGCTAATTTATAGCGTGCCTCTTGCCAAAACGGTTGAGCTTGAATAGCTTCTGTGCAACACGAATTGGCTAACGCCATTAATTGACACTCGACGCGGGTCGAGAGCCAAATTCCGCTTTTGTATAGCCAAAACTGCTACACTCTCACGAAGCCGGTGAGCCACCGGTGGCAAGCCGAACGCTCCGCAGGAGCGTATCGAGTCAGCAACGCTGACATATCGAGTTGCGTTAGCAACATATCGAGTCCGTTAGGACATATCGACCTATATGCGTCCCTGTGTGCATTAATGCTCCGTAGGAGCAAATCATGAACGCTTGCGTTCAATTCATGCAACGCAGTTGCAATTTATGTGCCAAAGGCACAATTCATTCCGCACTCCTCATTCCTCATTCCGCACTTGCGTAGCACCGCACTGCGACTCGTGCTTCGCACTCCCTTGCATAAGTTCCAATACCCAATCGCACATCGCTTTCGCTCGTGTTCTTGGACTGTCACTTATCCTCATTCCTCATTGCGACTCCCTTCGGCGTGAATAGTTGCTGTGCAACATGAATTGGCTAACGCCATTAATTGACACTCTGTGTCGTGAATTGCACACTTGTGTGCATTATTGCTCCGTAGGAGCAAATCATTCCTCACTTCGCACTCCACATTTCGCACTTGCGCAGCACTGCACTTGCGTAGCACTGCACTTGCGAAGCACCGCATTTTATGAGCACAAATTTTGAAGGCTAACGCAAATGTCGGCAAGAAGGTCGATGTCACCCTCGCAACGATTTTTTATCCATTCGGAAAGGATTGCGCGCACCGCTCCGCTAAACGCCTCGTATTGATATTTTACTCTTTGTGAGTCGTCCTTTAAAAGCCCTAGGGATTTGCTAATCGAATGTATTGAAACCAGCTGTCCCTCGGTCGCCTCCAAGATTGCCTCAAGCACCTGTGAGTGCTCCTTTAAAAACAAAAACATATCGTAATACCACAGCTTCATGTCGTTTCTATATTTTTCCTCCTCGAGCGAGGCGCTGAGCGCCTCGACGATGCTCTCAAAGTGCTCCTTTAAAATTTGGTCGATGCTTGAATAATTGCGATAAAACGCCATTCTGGACACACCTGCGCACTTAACCAGCTCAGTCACTGTGATTTGGTCAAATTTTTTCTTTTTCATGAGCCTTAAAAGCGCCTCCAAAAGACATTCCTTTGTCAGCGCATTGGCTCTTTCGTTTGCGCTTCTTAGCGCATTTTGACTTGCGTTATTTGTATTTTTCATAGCTTCTCCTTGATGTTACATATTTTCGAATTTTGTAAAGCGCGCTCTTATGGCTGTTGACATTTTTCGACACGCGTGTTACAATTGTAACATCGTAACCGGATTTATTTTAGCACAGCTACGAAAAAAAGTCAACAGGAGATAGATGTATGAAATATATTCTTTACAACCCACTCTGTGGCAATGACGGAGTAAACGAAAAGCTTTCGCTTATCAAGGAAATAGTTTCCGACGAGGCCGAATTTCTCGATATGACAAAAATCGAAAGCTACGAGAGCTTTTTTGCCTCGCTTAGCGCAGACGATAGCATCGTTATCGGCGGTGGTGACGGAACGCTCAATCGCTTTGTTAACGATACAGCCGATATTGATATTAAAAATGAGATTTTATATATTGCGCTCGGCACAGGTAACGATTTTTTAAGGGATATTGACGGTGCGTCAAGCAATCCCGTGTTTGTAATCAATAAATATCTTGAAAATCTTCCCAGCGTCACAGTAAACGGAAAATCCTATAAATTTTTAAACAATGTAGGCTTTGGAATTGATGGCTACTGCTGTGAGGTTGGCGACAAAATGAAGGCAGAGGGCAAAACCAACATAAACTACTCCTCGATTGCGATAAAGGGGCTTTTGTTCCACTTCAAGCCGGCAAACGCCAAGGTCACGGTTGATGGCGTAACTCGCGAATATAAAAAGGTATGGATTGCTCCAACAATGAATGGTCGCTACTATGGTGGCGGAATGATGCCGACGCCCTCTCAGGACAGGCTAAGCGAGGATGGCGAGCTATCAATTATGATTTGGCATAGCTCGGGCAAGCTAAAAACGCTTATGGCATTCCCCTCGCTTTTCAAGGGTGAGCACATTTCAAAAACCAAAATGATTGATATTTTGAAGGGACACACGATAACTGTCGAGTTTGACCGTCCCTGCGCTCTTCAAATTGATGGAGAAACAATTCTTGGCGTTACCTCTTACATCGCAACAAAGCAAGGCGTGCGAGTAAAAGAAGAGGCAAATTTATAAATAGCATATAATAAAAATGAAGGAAGTCACTCCTTGACGGGTGGCTTCCTTTTTCTTGTGCAAAAAGTGCGACAATGTGTGCGATTTTTTCACTTTTTTGCTCTTGGGGGCAAAGTTGTCCGTTTTGTCCGTTTTGGTGTGGTATGATAAGCTTGCATCGATGCAAGGGGGTGTGACGACACCCAAATTCAAAGCAAGGGAGCGATAGGAATAGACGAAAAAACAAAAAGCAAGCTAAAGCAAATTTTACTCAGCATAGCGAGCGCTGAGGCAAACGAGGTAATAAGCTGGGGACGAGATGTGGTTTTGGCACAGGGCAACAAAATCAAGCTTTCAAGGGATTTATCTCGCGCTGTGGCATCAATAAAGATGAAGGCGACAAGGGACTCCCTCGACCTTGACCTAAAGCTCCTTGACAAGCTTAAGGCAATTGAGCTTTACTTCAAGCTATGCGACGAGGGCGAGGGGGGCTCGGGCGAGCTTCCTCTTAGCATAAGCTACTCTTATGTTAGCCCCGAGGGTGAGGACGATGGCTAAAAGACTGCTTCTTATGAATGAGGGCTTTCGCATCTCAAACCAAACAAAAGCACGATATAGGGTTGAGTGTGGCTCGGCAGGAAGCGGTAAGAGCGTCAATGTCGCTCGTGACTATATAGCAAAGCTAAGCGATGCTCGCTACAAGGGCGCAAACCTTTTATGCGTAAGAAAAACCGAGAGCTCTCACCTTGACAGCACATACGCAGAGCTTTGTCGGGCGATAAGGGATATCTTTGGCGAGGCTTGGGGCAAATATTGGGAGATTTCTCGCTCGCCCATGAAAATGCACTGTAAGCACACAGGGGCGTCTGTTTTGTTCCGTGGAACACGAGATGAGGAGCAACGCGAGAAGCTCAAATCCATACAGGCTGTGAGTGGAAAAATCACTTGGGTGTGGATTGAGGAGGCGACGGAGCTTGATGGCGCAGATCTTGATATAATTGATGACCGTCTAAGAGGCAAGCTGGAAAATGACGAGCTATATTATCAAATCACGCTGACCTTCAACCCCGTCAGCGCAAGCCATTGGATAAAAAAGCGCTTTTTTGATAGGGACGATGAGAGCGTTTTCACACACCGCTCAAGCTACCTTCAAAACGCCTTTATCGACAAGGAATATCACCTTAGAATGATGCGTCGTCGTGAGCTGGACCCCGAGGGATATCGCGTTTACGGGCTTGGCGAGTGGGGCGAGAGCGAGGGGCTTATTTTGCCACACTACCAAGTCAAGCGCCTCGAAAAATCGCACGAGCACTATGACAGAGTTTTTCTGGGACAGGACTTCGGCTACAACCATGCAAGCTGTATTTTGACCGTCGGCATTCGTGATGGCGATGTATATGTGCTTGACGAGCTTTACAGGCGTTATCTTGACACAAGTGAGCTGATTGCCATAGCAAACGAGATAGGGATTCCAAAAAATGTCACTATGTGGTGCGATAGCGCCGAGCCCGACAGAATAAAGGCATGGCGACGAGGGGGCTACCGTGCTATGCCTGTATCAAAGGAAAAGGGGAGCGTTCACGCCCAAATCGACTACCTCAAGGCCCACCGCCTTATAATCGACCCCTCATGCGAAAATCTCATTCGTGAGCTCAGCCTCTGGAAATGGCAACGCGATGCCATAAGCGGAGAGCTAACAGACGACCCTGTGTGCGTAAACGATGACGCGATTGCCTCTCTTCGCTATGCAATAGAGGCTCAGCGCAAGGGTGGCACAGCCGTGTGCCTTGACAAGCGCCTTTTAGGGCTTTAAAACATTTTTAAACAGAGGAATTTAAATGAAAACAACCTTACAAATCAAAAAGCTAATTCAGGATTTTACCGAGAATGCTCTGCCAAGGCTACGCAATCTAAGGAGCTACTATGCGGGGCGTCACGCTATTCTAAGCGAGGTAAAGGAGGCGGGAAAGCCTCAAAACAGAGTTGTAAACAACTTCTGCAAAAACATTACAGACACAACCGTTGGCTATTTTATGGGCACGCCTGTATCGTATAGCTCAAATGACAAGGGGCTAATCTATGACATTTTGAGAATAAACGATTATAATGACGAGCAGTTTGTGAATAGCCGTCTATCAAAGGACCTCTCCGTTTACGGAATTGCCTGCGAGATGCTCTATTTCGACACAGATAGGCAGATTCGCTTCTGCCCTTGCGATGTGTGTAGCGTCATTCCAATTTGGTCCAGCACCATTGACAGAGAGCTAATCGGAGCTATTCGCCTTGTCGGCTCGGATAACGAGAGCGAGTGCGATATCGAGGTCTATGATGACACCACAATAAGCTATTACAAGCTCAACAGGGCTAGCGGTACACTCCAAAAAACAAACACACTCCCCCACTATTTCGGGCAAGTGCCTCTCAACTTCTATCTTAACAACTCCGATGCGACAGGCGACTTTGAGGGCGTTATTTCTCTTGTTGATGCGTATAACAAGCTTCAAAGCGAGAGCATAAACGACTTCGAGCTTTTTGCCGACTCATATCTTGCAATCACGGGAATGGGTGCAACAACAAGCGAGGATATAGCTCGCCTTCGTGAGAACAGAGTTCTGCTTTTAGAGGACGGTGGGCGTGCCGAGTGGCTGACAAAGAGTGTAAACGATGGCTATATCGAAAATCTAAAATCGAGAATTTCCTCGGACATTTATCGTTTCTCCGGTAGCGTCGATATGACCGATGATACCGTGGGTCAGAGCGCCTCGGGAATTGCCATCAAATACCGACTTCTCAATTTTGAAAACAGGGTTTCGGTAACCGAGAGATTTTTCAAGAAGGGGCTTATGCGCAGATACGAAATGATTTGTCATCTTTTGAACACGCTTGGCGCTCTTTATGATTGGCGAGAGCTAAAAATCACCTTCTCTCGCAACATTCCGGAAAATCCTGTTGACAGTGCGGAATACGCACAAAAGATGAGTGGCGTTATTTCAAGAAAGACGCTTCTTGAAGCGCTACCGATTGTAACCGATGTGGAGGATGAGCTCGCTCGAATTGACGACGAGCAGGGGGTATGATATGGAAGAAATTATAAATTCAAGCGCCCCTGTGTCGCAAAATGACGAGCCAATTACTGTAATAGACGAGATAAGCGAGCCGGATACAGAGGTCGAGGGCGCACACGATGTGCAAGATAACATAACGCTCGACACTCCCCTTGCAAGCGATGCCTTGTCTGTCACAGAGCCACCACAGAATAACACCGAGCCACCACACAATAGTCCTAACCCCTCAGGCGAGCTGGAGGCTCTCAGAGCCGAGCTTGAAAAAGAGCGCTCCTTGAGGGTGCGAGGCGAGGTGAAGCTTGCGTGCATTTCACTTTTAGAGGAGCACAGCCTGCCTCTCTCCCTTTGCGATATTTTGACATGCGATAGCGTAGAAGAAACTCAAGCGCGAGTTGAAGAGGTCTCCAAAATCGTAAGGGAAGCAGTTTTTGAGCAGGTTTGCGCCAGACTGGCAACCATTCCAACCCCCAGCGAGGGTGGACACGCTATGACAGTAGCAGAATTCAAATCGCTCTCCTTAGCCGATATGCAAAGGCTCTATAAGACGGATAAGGAGCTATATAACGAGCTATCAAGAAAAATTTAACGAGGTATTAAAATGAACACAATTTACGAAAACGAAATCATCGAAAACAAAATGACAGAGCTTCTCAACACTCGTCTTGACGCAAGAGCGCTCATGACAGTTGACACCTCTCTTACCGAGAGCGCAGGACTTCGCAAGGTTATCAACCGTTACACCTATTCGGGCTGTGTTGAAAATCTTGCTAAGGGCGAGAAAAACTCAAAGAAGGGTAGCGTTTCCTTCGTGCCTGAATATTATGATATCAAGAGATATCAGCAAACCTTCGAGTATAACGACATGGACGCTATGGCTGACCCTTACATTGTTGATGTCGCTATGCAGGGCGCTATCACAGAAATCACAAACGAGATAAACGAGGAATATTTCAAGGAAATCTCCAAGGTCGGCACTCGCTATGTTTACACAGGCGAAGCTCTCACCTATGCGGATATCGTTGATGCTCTTGCAGTAATTGATTGCGAGGTTGACTCCGAGCTATTCATTCTCATGGGCGCTGATGTAAGAGCGCAAATTAGAAAGGACCCCGATTTCATGTCCGCTAAGCAGGGCGAAATCATTTACAGCGGTCAATTCGGCACAATCTGCGGTATTCCTGTTCTCTTCTCCAAGCTCATGCCAAAGAACCAAATCATCATAACAAACAAAAGCGCCGTTCGCTTCTTTGTTAAGAAGAGCGCCAGCGTTGAGCAAGCACGCGACATTGAAACCAAGGACAACACAGTAGTTTACGAGCGTCACGGTCTTATCGCGCTAGTTGATGACACTCACTCCGTTCTTATCGGTAAATCTCCTGTTGAGCTTAAATGGGAGGTTGAAGAGAACTCTCCTATCAATGGTCTTTGCACAGTTGACGCGCTCAACGAAACTCTTCTTCATGACTGCCTTTATGTTTACAAGGTTAACGCTCCATTAGTTTTCATGGGTGATACAATCGACATGAACGATGGCTGGAGCGACCTTAGCGAAAACGCCAACAGAGCAACCCAGACCGCTAACGGTGATGTGCTTCAAATACTCGAGGTTGACAGCACAACTTATGCGGTTAGACGCGCTATGAGATACACCTTCACAAACACAGCTGAGGCATAATTATGCAGATATTGAGCGATAGAGCTCCTAGCGAAATTATCACTCACATAAAGGCCCTTCTCCTCATCACAGGTGAGGAGAAGGACTCTCTGCTACTTGCTCTCTTAGAGGACGCCTATGCCTACGCTGTGGCATACACGGGCGTATCAACAATTCCAAGCGCCATTTTGTCAAAAATGGTGTGCGAGGACTTTTCAAGAGGCTCTAGCGGAGCTATCAAAAAATCTCGTGGCTCGGCAAGCGAGGAATATCCAAATGGCTATTCAAGTGCCACCCTCGCTCTTTTGTCAGCCAATAGAAAAATAAAGGTATTGTGAGGGATAAAAATGCTGGAGAGCGAAAAAAGAAATTACCCACTTTACAGAATAAATAAGGATCGCATAGCAAGAATGGTGGGGCTTGTCAGAATGGCGATTTATATGACAAGCGACAGGCGTGACGAGGATAATGACCACCTTTGCGTGTATCTAAAAAAGAGCTATGGGGCAGTCTGTGATAGGTGCGATATAAGAGAGGCGGACATTGTAAGGCTCGAGGACGATGAGCGAGTGCGCGTAATCAGCGTCACAGGCGACGATAGCGAGCTTCTTTTGCACCTTGAAAGCGTTAAAATTCTCGACACAGGGTCGTTCGATTTTGAGGAGGACAGTAATGTTTGATGCAATTATTAACAAGGTTAAGGAATGTGTTAAGAGCGAGGTTAGCGACCGTCTTAACGACATAAGCCGAGATAGCACGATTGTCAAAATTCAGCCTCAAGCCTACGACGAGGGCGTTTGCACCTCTAAGGTGGATATAATCTGCGTGGCAAAGACCTACGAGAGCGCTCTTTTAAGCTTTGATGCGATATGTGACGGACTTGACAGTCTTTGCGACGAGGACGGCGAGGTGCTTGAGATTTCGCTTGAGAGCACAACTATAAAATACGACACAGTGTCGGGCATGATACGAATTCTAGGCGTTTTTTCATGCTACACGGAGGTGAGTGGCGATGGTTTTAACTAATGGTGAGCTATCCCTATCCCTCGATGGCGCTCTTAAGCTGATTTCCCTTGAGGTAGGCGGAGCGCCAATCAACAATTTCCTATGTCAAGGAGGCGGTATGCTCGGTGGTGTGCCGATGGGCTTTTCCATCTCGCCAAGAGAGGTAAAAATTGAGGGCTATGTGTGCGAGGATTTAGAGGCAAATCGCAAGCTTTTGTGCCAAATTTGCACACAGACCCCACCCTTTTACATTGTTGATGGCGATTATCGCTTGGAGCTTCTTCCAAAGCATACAATCGAATTTTCATCTCTTAAGCGCTTCTCCGAAAAGCTCCTGAAATTCACTATAAGAGCCATCAGCCCCAGTCCCTATTGGCTTGGCGAGGCGGTGCGCCAGCAGTTCTACAACTGTGGTGGCGAGTCAACTGACGATATCGCCATTCGCATAACAAATACGGGAGATGTCGAAATGGGCGCTCTCTTTGAATTTTTAATGATGAGCTCATGTAACTTCATCAAGCTTATCAAGGGCGAAGAGCGAATATTTGTAAACCACCCCTTCAAGACAATGGACAAGCTATTTATCGACACAAGGCATGGCAAAATGAGCGTTTGTTATCTCCCTAGTGGTCAAAGCAACCCCGTAAACATAATCGAATTTGTCAGCCCTGACTCCTCTTTTTTCGGGCTTGATGTGGGCGAAAACAGATTTGATTTTGTGGTGTCGCAGGGGCTTTCGTATGTAACAATCGAATACTCCCCCGCGTATTTGAGGTGAGCCTATGATAGTTAAAGCCTTAACACACGATTTTAAGCTTTGCGCAGTCATTGACACGATAAGCGCGCTAAGCTACACCGAGGACTTTCAAGAGGCGGGAGAGCTTTCTATGACTCTCCCCTTCAAAAAGGAGCTATATCAAATTCTCAAGCCACCGTGTAGGCTTTTGATTGAGGACTTGATTTTCAATGTCGATAAAATTCACGCAAGCGAAAGCGAAATTCGAGTGCATGGCTCGGGAATTTTCAAGGAATTTGAGCAATTCTATATCTCGATGCCCGAGGAGCAAAACGCCTCGCCTGCCCAAATCTTGTATAGCATGGCATCAAGAGCGAGCTTCGAGGGAATAAGCTATGGCGTATATGGACTTGCAGTCCCCGACGAGCGCGTTTGCGAGATCTACGAATGGTGCAGAGATTTGTATGGAATTATGACTCAGCTATGCTTTGATTACGATCTCGGGCTTAGAATGGTCTATGATTTTAATGGCGGTGAGCTTCGCTTCCATATCCTTGATGTGCGTGACAGGGCAACCAACAGCGCCACCACCTACACCACCATAAGCGATAGTCGAGAGAGCTATGCTCAAATTGAGAGCGTGTGCGACATATCAAATTACAAGAGCTTTGTTGAGCTGATTTATAAAATAAACTCGCTTGACGAGCTTGTAAGCTACACCTTCAACAGATGCCCCAGCGACGAAAGCCCTCGCAGATATATTGAATATCCGCATCTGCTCCCTGCCGGTGATAACGAGCTTTACAGTATGTTTAACACAAGGGCAAATCAAATCTTTAAGGAAAGGCGAAAAAAGCAATATTACAGAGTCACCCTACTTGGCGAGCCTCTTCACAGGGTTGGAGATTTGTGCTATGTGGAAAGCTCTGCGCTAGGGGAGCACGAATGGGCGCTCTTAACTCGTCGCGAGGTCAGCCTTATCGACACCCATCGCACCGAAGCACTAATTTTAGAGGTACGAAAATGAACGAAATTTCAACAGAATTATGTAACGAAAGGAGCACGCAGAATCAGCGTCGTCTTGACAAGCACGAGAGCACCCTTGATGCGCTCATGATTTGCTCAGTCAAGCTCACAGAGCTTGTCGAAATTCATAACGAGCGCTTAAAGGACCACGAAACGAGGCTTGATAGCCTTGAAAGTCGCCCCGCAAGCATGATTTCAAGAATTGTAGATGCGCTGATATCGGCTATTGTTGCCGGTCTTGTCTGCCTAATACTATAATGAAGAAAAAGCTAAGCAGTCGCAAGCTTTGGCTCGCAATCATTGGCTTTGTGAGTGCTATGTGTGTCGTTTTTGGCGTCGAGGATATCAAAATCGAGCAAATTTGCGCTCTAATCGGCGCTCTCGGCACACTAATTGCCTATATTTTTGCCGAGGGAATATCTGACGCATCGGGCAAGACAAGCGAAAAAACAGACACTCCCCCAAGCGATTTAGGTCAAAGCTCCCCAAATAACGAGGAAAAGTGAGAAAAATTCCAAAAGCCCTTTATTTTTAGCCTAAACTGTGCTACAATAATAGCGTAGCTCGCACACTCATGTGTTGACGAGGCGGATTTTCAAAACTCAATAGGAGGCTTGAGCCAACAGGCTCTCTCAAAGCAATAAAAATGATTAAAACGATTATTTTCGACCTTGACGGTACGCTATGCGACACCATTGAGGACATACGCACCGCAATAAATGCGATGCTCACCAAGCTAGGCTACAAGACACGCTCAAGGGCTGAGGTTTTGAAGGCCATTAATAATGGCGCAAGAGAGCTAATTCGTCGTTCTCTGCCTCGTGATGTGCAAAAGGTGGAGTTCATTGTTGATAGCGCGCTTGAGGTTTATGCAAACGAATATGCTAAATGCTACTGTCAAAAGACAAAGGCGTTTGAGGGCATTAAGGCTCTGCTCATGGAGCTGAAGGGGCAAGGATATAAGCTCGCAGTTCTCTCGAATAAGCAGGACGAATTTGTAAAGGACATGGTCGGAAAAATATTCGGTAAGGGACTTTTCAATGTTGCGATGGGTCAAAAGGACCTTCCCACAAAGCCAAATCCTACCTCGGCAATCGCAATCGCACGCTCTCTTGGCACTCGCCCGGACAGATGCGTCATTATCGGCGATAGCGATGTCGATGTCATGACCGCAATCAACGCACAAATGCACATTATCGGAGTTAGCTGGGGCTATCGTGACGAGGCTCTGCTAAAAGACGCGGGCGCTCTCAATATCGCACACTCCCCCGAGGAAATTCTCACAATCTTAGACGGATTTAACGCTTAAAAAGCGAAAAAGGGCAGAAAAATTTTTCTGTCCTTTTTGCTTTGCGCCGTCCCTTCTCTCTAACCTTCGTTTTTGATATCATGATATCAAAACAGATTGCTTTTAAAAAGCTTATAAAAGGGCGTGAGCTTTAAGTGTTAGCCCTTGCTTTTGGGCTTTTTCTCGCATCTTGGCACTTCGCTGATAACGCCTTGATGGTCGGCATTGACCTCGGTGTTGGGAGATGTCGCTCCGCCCGATGCGCCGTAATCAAAGGGCGTACCGTCTTGGCACACCGACGACGAAAAGCCTCGCTCGCTTGCCCTCTTTCTCTCAAGCTCTCCACGCTCAAGCGACATTTTATAATTGCTTGTCATCGTGTTTTCGCAAAGCTCGTATGGGTCCTCGCTTACAAGCCCAATAATTTTTCCGTTATCGTTTGGCAAGCCAAGCGCCTCTCTTATTTCTCTTTTTGTTTTTCTATTATTCATATATTCTCCTTTTATTAATTTATACATTAAGTATTAACTAAAATTAAAAAATAATTCCTCATTCCGCACTCCTCATTGCGACTCGTGCTTCGCACTCCCTTGCATAAGTTCCAATACCCAATCGCACATCGCTTTCGCTCGTGTTCTTGGACTGTCACTTATCCACATTCCTCATTCCGCACTCCTCATTCCGCACTTTAAAAATTTTTTCAAAAAAATTTTTAAAAACCTATTGACAAATCGTTTTTATGCTGATATAATGATAACAGTAATCATTACTACTTAGTGATGATCACACGAAAGGAGGGCTAAAATGAGAAGCTCACACCAGCGAGATGCAATATTAGAATATCTTAAATCAATGAGAGCGCACAGGAGCGCGACGGAGATTTACGATGCGGTGAGAGAAAAAATTCCCAACATAAGTCTTGGCACAGTTTACCGAAATCTAGGACAGCTTGTCGAGGCGGGGCAAATCATCACAGTCGAAACACACGACAAATTCGTTTACTACGACGGATATATAAAGCCACACACGCACTTTGTGTGCAAGGCTTGTAAAATGATTTTTGATTTTGAATACGAAACCACACAGCCCGAGCCAATCACATCACAGGGCTTCAAAATCGAAAACGAAAGAACGGTCTATTACGGACTGTGCAAAAAATGCATCGGGGACACACCCGTATAAATGCGGAATGAGGAATGAGGAATGCGGATAAGTGACAGTCCAAGAACACGA
The DNA here is from genome assembly GCA_017408585.1 of Clostridia bacterium. Lineage (GTDB taxonomy): Bacteria > Bacillota > Clostridia > Oscillospirales > CAG-272 > RGIG2000. Next base: position 240,760 of record JAFQUJ010000017.1, read on the forward strand.
GCGAAAGCGATGTGCGATTGGGTATTGGAACTTATGCAAGGGAGTGCGGAGCACGAGTCGCAGTGCGGAATGAATTTGCTTCGTGAGAGTATACAATTTCGGCTACACGAAAGCGGAATTTGGCTCTCGACCCGCGTCGAGTGCGGATGTGCGTACCCCCCAATAAATAAATCAATCAATAAATAAATAATAATTAAAATATGAAAGGAAAATGCTAACCGAGTTAGACAAGGTGCACCGCAGGTGACAGACGAAGGTTAGCAAGGTTAAAAAAATGAAAAAATTTGTATGTTCTGTTTGCGGTTATGTTCATGAGGGAGATAGCGCTCCTGAAAAGTGCCCACAATGCAAGGTTCCGGCTGAAAAGTTCAAAGAGGTAAAGGACGAGGGCTTTACTTGGGCAGCTGAGCATGTTCTCGGCGTTGCTAAGGGCGCACCCGAGGAAATTATCGAGGGCCTTCGCGCTAACTTCATGGGCGAATGCACAGAGGTAGGTATGTATCTTGCAATGGCAAGAGTAGCTCACAGAGAGGGCTATCCCGAAATCGGTCTTTACTGGGAGAAGGCAGCTTGGGAGGAGGCTGAGCACGCAGCTAAATTCGCAGAGCTTCTTGGCGAGGTTGTAACCGACTCAACAAAGAGAAACCTCGAGCTTCGTGTAGAGGCAGAAAATGGCGCAACTCTTGGCAAATTCGAGCTTGCAAAGATGGCAAAGGAGCTAAACCTCGACGCCATCCACGACACCGTTCACGAAATGGCTCGCGACGAGGCAAGACACGGTAGAGCTTTTGAGGGACTTCTTGAAAGATACTTCAAAAACTAATTGAAAACAGCAAAGGCCCTCGCAAGAGGGCTTTTTGTGAAAAATCACACACATATCGGCGCATTTTTCTAAAACTTTAAAGAAAGCGAGAGGAAACAACTATGAAAAAGATAAGAATTTTGACTTCTCTTTTGCTCGTTTTTGTGCTATGCCTTAGCTTCATTAGCTGTGGCAACAGAGTTACAAAGGACGATGCAAAGCAAACAACCGAGGACTTTTTGAGTGCGATAGCATTGGGGGACTACGAGAGCGCAAAGACCTATTTGCACCCCGAAAAGCCCCTTGACATTGAAAAATATATAACTACTAAGGAAGAGCGCACAGGCGTCGATTTCCAAAAGGGCATTGAAATCACAAGATACACAAGCAAATCAAGCTCCGTTTACGATAGCGAGGTTGACGGAAGCGATTACGAGCTCGAGGCAAACATTATCGTCGATGGCGTGGCGCTTGAGCTTGATATCGAGATTGTCAGAAACGACCTCGGCTACGGAATTTATTCCTTCGAGATTGACTCAAACGATTAAACAAAAGGGCAGACTTCTCTGCCCTTTTATTTTGGGGTTGACAAATTTCATTTTATGGTATATAATACTTACAGAAACGGCGGTCCTGCTCTAAATAGAGATGTGTTGACGATACGCGTATGCGGGCCGTTTCTTATATAAAAAAGTAGCACGACACATTGTGTCATTGAATGGGTGGCGAGAGCTTAACCCGTGGGGTGCTGCTTTTCTTTTTATATGTAAAGGGAATGAATTTAACTTGTTCCCTTTTTTGTTGCACTTTTTCCATAAATTGTGGAATTTTTACGGAATTTTTAATTTTGATTTTTGGAAAAAGGTCAAAACATGGAAATTGTAGTTATGGAAAATATTTTACTTGAAATATATATTGAAATATATTATGCTGTGTGATATAATAAACTATCGATAAACAAGAATTTATCAATGGAGGAAAAAATATGTTTTCTTTGTTTTCTAAAAAGATTATGAACGAAGACGCAGCCAAGTCTTTTTGGGAATGGTTTGCTGAAAAAGAGGACTGGATTATCAACTGTATTTCAAATCACGACTCCGCATTTGTGTGGGCGATTGACGAAAGATTAAAACCTGTTTTCCCATACTTTAAGGGTGAACTTGAATTTCAACTCGGATACAACGATGGTTTTGGAGAATTTTTCTTCTTCCATTTTGGAAAAAAAGATCTTGCTCGTGACGGCGAAGCCTTGGGAAAGATGATGCCTCCAGAAATCGCTAAAAAATGGCGACTTATCCTTGAAGAATGAATTGTCCAATTCCAATTTATAGGGCAAAGCAAGTCTAATTTTACACACAAAACACGGAAAAATTAATGGAATTTCTTATTTTTTTAATACATAAGGGAATGAGCCCGGCTCATTCCCTTTTTGACGCATTTTTCTTTTTTAATATTTTTGTAGGAGCTTTAACATTTTTGTGTCTAATTTGTGGCCATGAAAGTCGGTCATTTCTATATCTTCTCTGCCGTTATCCATAATGCCGAACTTGCCACGCAAATTCCAAAAAGCCCAACCGATATTATATGACTTTAATGAATCCAAGGTGTCCTCAAGCCAACGCATTGCAACGTCGTGCGGACATTTATGGTATACCGCCATTTCTCCACAATGCACGCCCACGCTTAGCGTTTCTGAAAGAGCCGCCCACACACCGAAAAACTCATCAAGATCGCGTCTGTCACGAAGCGTAAAATCTCCGTTATTATCAAATCTTCTCATATCGGGCCATTTTGGTTTTTCTTCATTTTCCCCACCAAAATAGTGAGTTAATCTTCTTGGCTCATAGCCTCGACAGCTATACCCACAGCTTTCAAAATATCGCATGGCATCAACCGGCGGAATATCACCGTAGCAAATGCCGTCAAGTATAAAAAGCCTGTCGGGGGATATTTTTCGCACATCATTAATAACGCGCTCGCTAACCGCCTTATACTGTGCAGGGGTAATGCTTCTATCGGGCTCGTTTATAACATTAAAGCTTAGCCTGTCAGAGGATATGCTTTTGTATCTTTTTGCAATCTCTGTCCATTGATAAACCGCGGCGTCAAGCATATTGGAATCTGTCCATAAATTGCCCTTTTCCTCGATTTTTTCGTCTTGATTTACACAGTATCCGGGTAAACGATGCATAGCTATATTTGCGTGGAGCCCGTATTTCTCTGCAAAATAAACGGCTTCGTCA
>JAFQUJ010000018.1 GCA_017408585.1 Clostridia bacterium
ATCGCACTCTATGCCTATACAGATGGCGCAGATGTAGAGTTTATCCAAAGCGAGGATACAAACAGCGCATGCTCAAGCGTTGAAAAGACAGACGCAACCCTCTACACAGTATCTCTTACCTCTGTTGTAGATAAGCCAAACGCAAGCGTTGACGCTCTCCCACCTTACGAAAACAAGGAAAACGCATAAAATCAAAATCACCACTTTTCAAAGTGGTGATTTTTGCTATTGACAAAATATATATTATATGTTAAAATTATATTGTATTAACATTTTTATATGTGTGTCAAGCTCTTGACACCTTTAAGGAGGAAATATGAAAAAGGCATTGTCTTTTTTGCTCGCATTTATTTTTATGGTTACGCTTGTCGTTCCTGTACAAATCGGCGCAGAGGGTGTAACTAATGTAAAGGTAGAAAATGTAGAGGGAACCGCAGGACAGCTGGTAACTGTTAGCGTAAAAATGGCAACAGATTTAGATGTTACTGTTGGCAAGCTTAAAATAAAATACGATAATCGTTTAGAGCTTGTAAAATATACTAACGGAGAAGTATTCGCTAATACATATAGCGAGGTTACAGGCGAGGAAAAGGGAATTTTCACATATGTTGGCGACATTGATATTACAAGTGATAAAACAACCATTAGCGCAAAGGCAAATGATGTTATTTTGAAGATTGTATTCAAAATTCCTGCAAACGCATTGGCAACTGACGAATATTCTGTTTCAGTTGTAAATAATGAAAGCTCATTTGCTGTGACACAGGTAACCGATGGCGTTATCGGTGCAAAGGAAATAGAATGCCTTTCATCTTCAGGCATGATAACTACCAATACCGCCCCTGCGTGTAGCGCACATACCTATGGCGAAGAGGTAAAGGTAAGAGAGCAGAGCTATTTGCTGGGCGGATATTCATATAAGACCTGCTCGGCCTGTGGCGCAGTTGAAAGTATTTGCACAGAACCGATAGCAACTAATATATTCACCCCTCTTGGAACAGCAATTAGATATTCCGGTAATCCATCAGGAATAGGCGCGCATTTTGCTGTGAATAAGGACGCAATTAAGGCAATAGAAACCGCTGGCTTTGAAATAGAAATCGGCATTGAGCTCTCATATGGCGATAGAACAGAATCGCATGTGTTCTATGGTCAAAACACTCCAACTGAAAATACAACCAATTTTGAGGACGGAGTAATCAGCGCGTGTATCGAGGGTGTTAAAACTCAGCAAAAGGGAACGATCTTCGCATACGCAAAGATTATTAAGCCGGATGGCACAGCAAGAGTTGAAAAGACATATAACACCTTAAAGGGCAATCCAAGAGTTTCAATTGTTGATATCGTTTCTCTTATGAATTTCAATAAGTATAGCCAAGCAAGCAAGGACTACCTAAACACAGTTGCAAACGGATTTGTAGAATAATTTAAAAGAGACAGAGAGAAAAGCTCTCTGTCCCTTTTTTTTCTTTGAAATAAAAATCACTCGCTTTTGAAGTGAACCCTGTTTAGTTCACTTCATTTTGCGAGTGATTTTTACTTTAATTATTCAGCCGTTTCCTTGTCAAAAAGACTTCCACCCTTTGAAACAGAGGTGTAGGTTGGGTCAACCTTTGTTAGCTTGTATTGAGTCTTAATATGATCTCCTACAATAGTGTAGAGAGCCTCTTGATAAATCTCATATTCCTCAAGCTCGTCATCAACAAACGAGGTAGCAAGCTCAAGAGCTTCAGCCTCTGTAATAGAAGCACTTTCCATATATTGAGTCTTGTATTCCTCAATAAGAGCTGCTCTGGCAGTAGCAATGTTGCCCTCTGTTGGTTCAAGACCATTAGCCTGAGCATATGCATAATAAGCCATTTCCATTTGCATTGTGTACTTAATATAAGCCTCACGAGAATCAAATCCAAGATAGCTCTTAATATAAGTGTCAAAATCAATGCCATATTGGAGAGCGAATTGATTATCCATTTGCTCGAGCTGTCTTTCGATGAGCTTGAATTCCTTGTTAGGATACTTTAAAACAGTTGAATTTGTAACAAGCAGGTTTGTTGCCTGTTGGAATGCGGCAAGATCGATTAGCTCGTTCTCATATTCCTCAACGCTGGTGTACTTGTCATTAATATTTTTCTTGATGAAATCAAGGTCATATTTAGTAGCCGGGTGAATGGACTTAACGGTTGCCTTAAAGATAACAGTTTTGCCCTTCAAATCCTCTGAATGATAATCATCTGGGAATGTAGCCTTGAATTGACCCTCTTCGCCAACCTCAAAGCCGATAACACCCTTCTCGAAGTCCTCAATAAAGAGGTGAGCGCCAACATAAACATAAGATGTTCCACTTCCACCGGAGAAGGTTTCTTCCTTTCCGTCCTTGTCAAGCTTGATATTTCCTGCATCATCAGTGTAGTAGCCGGTGTAGGTTACATTGATAATATCACCCTCGCGAACAGGTCTTGAAACAAACTTGTAGGTAATATAGCAATCCTTGCCTGCAAATGGAGCAATCTTTTCATATTGCTCAGTTGATAGCACATTCTTAAGAGATGAAAGGTCAGCAGGAAGAACAAACATTTCGGTATGCTCTTGACCTAGCTTCTTTTTGAGAAACTTCTTTTCAATCTCAGAGTTGAAGTTGCCCTTGCCAAGCTCCTTGATAAGAATGCTTTCAACAGCAGTTGTTGTTGCATCATCAGTTGTGTAAAGAATGTTTTTAGGCTTTATAATGTTTCCATTCTCGTCCTTAACCTCGTCTTGGTCAGCCTTTTGGCCATTTGGACCATCAACCCAATAAAGCTCCTTGATAGTGATAACCATCTTAACATCATCACCCTCGAGCGCTGTGATTTTGTCAGGGTTTGTTGCACCGGCGATGATGTCCAAAATAGAAGAGTCGATAGTTGCTTGAATTTGGTCAAGCTCAATTTTGATTTCAGTTCCGGAAATTGTTGGAAGCTGAATGTACTTTGTCATGTCATAATCATATTTTTGACCAACAATACAAGAGGAAAGAGTCAAAACCATGAAAATGGCAAGAAGTAAGCAAATGATTCTCTTTTTCATAAATAAATCCTTTTCTATAAATTATTTTTTTGAACTAAAATTATTTATTTGCCTTTTCAAGGCGATACTCGTAAAGCTTGTAAGAAAGCATAAATACGATATATCCAATTACAATATAGAACACTATAAGCTCCAAGAATGTAAGGAGAATAGAAACTATAAAGTCAGCAAAATAGGAAGCAGTCATAACAAATTTCATATCGATTAGCTCAGGCAAAATGCTAGTAAAGAAGAATGTTAGAATGTTAATTCCCGCAAGAGATAGACAAGAAATTATCGAGGAGCGCTGTAAGCGATTTTTCCAAGAAATAAACTTCTTAGGGAAATCCTTGTTTGCCTTTATAACCTTGCATGCGATAAACGCAATTAAAAGAGCAGGTAGAATTTGATTTATAACGCCCTGTCCAATAGAGTAGTTGACACCAAGAAGAGTAGATGATAACGCCTCAGAGCCCTCAACCGCCGTGTCAAAGCTTGCCTCAGCGAATATGTTCCATGTGATCGATTGATAAATAAGATAAGGAACAAATGCCGCACAGAAGATTAAATAGGACATAACGCCCTCATAAAAGCCGAATTTGAAAAATGCATAAATAATGGTGGCATAGCCGATAAACATATATATTACATTAAAGAAATCGGTTAAATAGCCTAAAAATAGCAAAAGCGAATGGCCCTCGTCAATATTCTGCGATGCGATAAAGTGAAGGGTCGAAACCAAAACCGTCAAAAGCGACGATCCAATTACTAAAAGGCTAGCATCAATAAAAAATCTTTTTTTCATAAGCACCCTTAAATATTATAAAAATTTCATACTATTACATTCTACCATAACTTTATAAAAAAATAAAGACTTAAATTAAAAAACTTTCAAAAAAGATACAAAATTCATAAAACCATCACATAAAATATAAAAAATAAGATAAAAAGGAGATAAATATGCAGTATTTTACAGAAATGGATTATAGCTCTATGATGAAGGAGCTCTTAGAGCTGACAAGAAAAAATGAAGCCTTGAAGCTCTCGTACATAGGAAACACAATACTTTCACGACCAATTCCACTTATAACAATAGGAGAGGGCATAAACGAAAAGGGCGTTTTGTATGTAGCAACTCATCACGCAACTGAAAATATTTGCACAAGCGTAATTTTGAACTTTATAGACGAATACGCACGCGCCTATAATAAAAATGAGAAAATTTGTGGAATTAATGCAAGGGTTTTGTTTAACATGAGAAAAATCTATATAATTCCAATGCTAAACCCCGATGGAGTAGAATATCGCATTCATGGAATAGAAAACGACAATCCCTTGTATGAGCGAATGATGAAAGCGTCACAGGGGGACTTTTCAAAATGGAACTCAAACGCAAGAGGCGTTGATTTAAACCATAATTATGACGCATATTTTGCAGAATATAAAACAATAGAAAACGAGCTTCAAATAACACATGGTCCAACCAAATATAGTGGAGAAGCACCGGAAAGCGAGCCGGAAGTTAGCGCGCTTACCTCATTTATAAGATACAATATAGAAAACATAGGCGCAGTGCTTACTTTACATTCACAGGGCGAGGAGTTTTATTATAAATCTCGAGGAGAGTGTCCAAAAAAGAGCGAGTTTCTTGCTAAAATGATAGCAAGAATGACCACCTATAAGCCATCAAGCACAGATGGCACAGCCTCGTATGGTGGACTTACCGATTGGTTTATTAAGGAATACGATAAGCCGAGCTTCACCTTGGAATGCGGAAAGGGCGAAAATCCCTTACCTGTGTCACAAATTCCAAGAATTTATCTCAATTTAAGAGAGCTACTTTTTACATTTCCAATCCTTTTGTGATTAGTTAAATTAAATTGTAACTGCCAAGGCTAAATTTTCATTAAATTATAATTATTATATTTATTAATAAAATCATAAAAACCCCTTGACACACGCTCCTTTATGTGCTATAATTATAAGCACTTTACTAAACTAAAGCGATAAAGCAAAGGAGATAAGAAAATGAAAAAACTACTATCACTTATTATGGCAATCCTTATGGTTGCAACTATGCTCTTTGCATTTGCTTCATGTGCAAACAAAGAGGACACACTCGTATGTGGAATCACAATTTACGAGCCAATGAACTACTATGAAGACCCAACCGACACATCAACCCTTACAGGCTTTGATACAGAGCTTGCAAAGCTCGTTGGCGAAAAGCTTGGCATGAAGGTTGAATTCCAGGTTATCGACTGGGGCAACAAGTATGTAGAGCTTAACACAGGCACAATCGACTGCATCTGGAACGGCTTCACATCAAACTCAAAGGACGATGACGGCGTTGAAAGAAGCGAGAAGGTTGACTTCTCACACGCATATCTTGACAACAAGCAATGCGTAGTTATCAACAAGGATAAGATTGCACTTGATTCTATCAAATCCGCAGCAGATCTTGCCGGCAAGAAGGCAACAGCTGAGGACGGAAGTGCAGGCGCAACATATGCTAAGAGCGTAACAACTGTTGAGGTTGTTTCAAAAACAAGCCAAATGGATACATTCATTGAGCTTAATAACAAAACAGTTGACTTTGCAGTAGTTGATGTTCTTTTGGCAGAAAAGATTGTTGGTGAGGGCGATTTCGCTAACCTTGCAATCGTAGAAACAATTAACATCGACCCTGAGGTTTACTCAATCGGCTTTAAGAAGGGTAGCGAGCTAACCGAAAAGGTTAACGGCGCTCTTGTAGAGCTTCTTAACGAGGGCAAAATCGAAGAGCTCGCAGTTAAGTACAATGTTCGTGTAACTGATAGCCTAATGGCACTTAAAACAGCAAAATAATAAAGGAAAAAATTCAATGACTTTTTGGCAAGTAACTCTTAAATTGCTTGAAGGCTTTGGAATGACATGCTCAATCTTTGCGCTAACACTCGTGTTAGCGCTTCCTTTAGGTTTGCTCATTTCTTTTGGCTCAATGTCAAAATTCAAGCCTCTCAAGCTCGTAGTAAAGGTATTCGTGTGGATAATTCGCGGAGTACCGCTAATGCTTCAGCTTTTTATCGTTTACTTTTTACCCGCAAAGCTTTTTGATGGCGAGGTGTTTACACGCTTTACCGCCACAATAATAGCGTTTGCTATAAACTATGCGTGCTATTTCTCGGAAATCTTCCGTGCAGGAATAGAGGCAGTCCCAAGAGGACAAATTGAGGCAGGACAGGTTCTCGGAATGACCAAATTCCAAATTTTTACAAGAATTACTCTTATGCAGGTAATTAAAAGAATAGTTCCCCCAATGGGTAACGAAATCATAACTCTTGTAAAGGATACAGCCCTCGCTCGTGTAATTTCAGTAATCGAAATTATAAAGGTAGCAGAGCAAATGATGTCCTATGCAATAATTTGGCCACTCTTCTATACCGCAGTATTCTATCTAATATTCGTAGGCGCGCTCACTCTCCTCTTTGGCTACTTCGAGAAGAAAATGAGCTATTATAAGGTGTAATTATGGAATTTTTTAAGGTAAGTGGAATATATAAAAGCTTCGGCGATATCGAGGTTCTTCGTGGTATCGATTTCTCGCTCGAAAAAGGCGAGGTTCTCTCAATTATCGGCTCGTCCGGAAGCGGTAAAACAACTCTTCTTCGTTGTCTAAACCTTCTGGAAAAGGCAGATAAGGGAACTATCTCCATTAATGGCGAGGTGATTATTGATGCCGATGCAGAGGATAAATATACCGATAAAGAGATAAGAGAAAAAAGGCTTCACATGGGACTCGTTTTCCAACAATTCAACCTCTTCCCGCAATATAATGTACTCGATAACCTAATTCTCGCACCTAAGCTTCGTCTAAACGAAAGACGCGATTTAACTAAGGCGGAAAAGCAAGAAAAGCTCGAAAAAATCACAGCTCATGCATACGAGCTACTTGAAACAATAGGACTTTTCGACAAGGCGCTCGCATACCCATGCGAAATATCAGGTGGACAACAGCAAAGAGTTGCAATTGCAAGGGCACTTATGTTAAAGCCCGACATTCTTTGCTTTGATGAGCCTACATCGGCACTTGACCCTGAGCTAACAGGTGAGGTTTTGAAGGTAATCAGATCTCTCAAATCCAAGGATAGAACAATGATTATCGTAACACACGAAATGGACTTTGCCAAAAATGTGTCAGACAAGGTAATTTTCATGGCAGATGGCGTAATTGAGGAAATGGGAACAGCCGAGGATGTGTTTGATTTTCCAAAGAGTCCTAAGCTAATCGCTTTTTTAAATAAAGCAACAGAAACTTTCTAAAAGGTCTTGAAAAAATTATTAAATATGCTAAAATAGTTAGTGGGTAATCCCCACTAACTTTTTTATTAAAATTAGGAGAACAAAATGGAGCTTAAAGGATTAAAAATCAACTTTCTTGGTGATAGCATAACTGAGGGACACGGAACTAGCGATTGGTCCACAAAGCCATATCATCAACTCTTAAAGGTAAACGCAGGACTCTCCGAGGCAAGAAATTATGGTCTTGGAGGCACAAAGATCGCAAGACTTCCCGTTGTTACCGACCATCAATTTGATCAAGACTTCAATCTTCGCGCACCGAGTATGGATACAGATGCCGACGCGGTTGTGGTTTTCGGCGGCACAAATGACTTCGGTCACGGTACAATTCCTCTCGGAAATATGGAGGACAGAGATGTGCATACCTTCTATGGCGCACTCCACACCCTTTGCCTGTATCTTATCAAAACATATATTTCAAAGCCGATTATCTTTATGACACCCCTACATAGACTAAACGAAATACTCGATCATAACAATAGAATAGCCGAGGGCAACACAAACGCAACCCCGCTTATCGAATTTGTAAAGGCTATAAGAGAGGTTTGCGAATTTTACTCAATTCCCGTTCTTGATTTGTATAAGGAAAGTGGAATGTATGGTCAAGTATGGGCGTGGTGCGAGGGACATATGCCCGACGGACTTCACCCAAATGACGCAGGACACGAAATCATAGCTCACAAGCTACAAAAATTTTTGGAGAACCTATAATATGAGGCTTGAAGGAATAAAAGCCAACTTTTTAGGCGACAGCATAACAGAGGGCTGTGGTACGAGCGGAGAGGATTTCGTTTACCACGGAGTTCTAAAAAGAAAATGCGCTCTTTCCGTTGTGCGTAATTATGGCAAGGGCGGTACAAGAATTGCCAGACAAAGCGAAATCAAAGACCCTGACGGACGCGATTACGACTTTTTGCGTCGTGCCGAGGAAATGGATCCCGATGCCGATTTGGTAGTAGTATTTGGCGGTACAAACGATTATGGTAATGGCCAAGCGCCTCTTGGCGAAATTACCGATACAAGCATTTTTACCTTCTATGGTGCAGTAAACACTCTTTGTAAAATGCTCTTGGACAAATACCCAAACGCTAAAATCGTGTTTATCGCTCCATTGCATCGCTGGAACGAGCTTGGAGGACTTGGTACATGGAAGCCCGATGGAGTAGTGCAACACCATTTGTGCGATTATGTCAAGGCTGTAAACGAGGTTTGTGCAATTTATAACATTCCCGTTTTGGATTTGTTTAATAATGACGGGATGCCAATTACAGATAACGATTTTAGAAGAGAATGTGCCCCCGACGGACTTCACCCAAACGATAAAGGACACGAAATTTTGGCAAGCAAGCTCATCGAGCTTCTTGAAAAAATATAAATCAAAAAATGCTAGGCAATTTGCCTAGCATTTTTATATTAATGATATTTTATTTATCAAAATAGGATATTGCAGCTCCTATAACAGTAGAGAATTGTGCATTATCCGGAATAACCATATTCACATTAAAATGCTTGTTAAACATCTCCACAACAGCACGAGCCTGTGACATTTGAGTTAGATTTCCCGTGAGCACAATATCACGAATACCATATTGTCTTGCAGCGAAAACAGCCATCATACCAACGGTTTCAAAAACCATATTAACAAGACCAAGCGCAATGTCATTTTTAGACGCAATATCACTGACACGACCGAAGTTCGACGCTGTCAGCTCTCCTGAAAGTCCGGCGTTTTTCTTTGAAAGGTCACCAACCTTAAGATCAACATTTGAAATATCTCCGGTGCTTGCAATCTCGTCAATGTGAGCTATCGTGTCAAGCCCCAGCATTTTTTTGGAAAGACCCATTAGTGTACCACCACCAACGCCTGTACCGCCAAGATAAACGGGCGCTTTTCCTTCGACTGCATGAACTAGGGCAGTGCCGGTGCCCATGCTGACAATAATAGCATCCTTAAATCCCGAAAGATAAAGCCCACCAAGTCCAATGCCCTTGAATTCGGGCGTGGCCTCGCAATCCAAATTATAAATAGGCTTTGTGATAAAAGAAGAGCCGACTCCTGTTATCATTACCTTGTCAATGTCGGAAAGCTCTAGATTATTCATTTCCGTAAATTTGCCAAAAGCACCATATATAGATGTGATAGGATCATTAGCTGTTACACAAAGAGGAGCAATAAGCTTTCTTTGAGAATCAAAGCCAACAATTTTAGTCGTGCTTCCGCCAATGTCAATACCAATTACAACTCCCATAAAAACGCTCCTTTGAATTTGTTTTTGATATTTTACCATAAATTTGAAAAAAAATCAATATATTATGAAAAAATACCGAGGACAAGCCTCGGTATTAATTATTAATCAAGAGCGATTTCGTGTCCAAGCTCGGCAGATTTGTAAAGGGCTTCAAGGATTTTAACCATATTAACACCCTGATCAGGAGTGAAATCCGGCTCACATTTCCCACTTATAACATCAATAAAGTGACGAATGTTTTGCTCGTGATGCGACGGACCACTGTAATCGTCAACCATAGGATTGACATTCATACAAGAGCCGTATTCCTCTGTGAAAATCTCGAATTTTCTGTCTAGTCCCGACATTCTTGAGCCTGCCTTTTCACCACGAAGCTCAACAAACATCTGATCCCCCGGAATGTTAGATGCCCAAGAGAATTCAATCTGTAAGCAAGCGCCATTATCAAAGCGAATAAAGCCCATCGCAAGATCCTCAACATCCATTTTTGAATGCGAGGTGTGTGCAAATTTCGTGTATGTAGAGCCACTAACAGTTACAGGCTTAGGATTTCCCATAAGATACATTGCAAGGTCGATAATATGAACACCAAGGTCGATAAGAGGACCACCGCCGCTTTGCGCCTTGTCAGTAAACCAACCACCCCAGCCGGGAATGCCTCTGCGCCTTATCCAACCACATCTTCCTGCATAAATTTCACCCATTTTTCCGTCAGAGATAAATTGCTTCAAAAACTTGGTTGTAGGACGATAGCGATTGTTTCTTATAGCCATAAGCACCTTACCGCTTTTTTGTGATGCAAGTCTCATTTTCTCTGCCTCATTTGCGTTTATAGCATCAGGCTTTTCAGTTAGAACATGAATTCCTTTTTCAAGAGCGTAAACTGCCGCAACCGAGTGAATGCTGTTAGGAGTGCAAATATCAACTGCATCAAGCTCCTCGTTGTCAATCATTTCCTTGAAATCACGATAAAGATGAGCGTCGGGATATCTTTGCGCCATCTGGTCGAGCTTTGCCTCGTTTATATCACAAATGGCAACAATTTCACAATCATCAAATTTGTCAAAGGCAGGAAGATGCCCACTTTGGCACATTTTACCTGCGCCAATAATGCCAATTCTAATCATTATTTTTCCTCAATTCTTGCAACCCAAGGGCACTCTAGTGCAGGGACTCTGTAAACAGGCTTTGCCCATCTTACAGCATTAGTGATAATTCTTTGAACATTTTCATTGTAGAATGTAGGGAAGGTCTCGTGACCGGGCTGGAAGTAGAATACCTTTCCGTTTTCTCTGTGCCAAATACAACCGGAACGGAACACCTCACCACCATTGTACCAGCCAACAAGAAGAAGCTTGTCCGGATCAGGAATACCAAATGGCTCAGTATATGTTTCCTCAGCCTCAAGCTCGAAATATCTGCCGGTGATGCCTTCCATAATAGGGTGATTGTGATCAATTACCCATAGACGCTCCTTGTCGTTGCTTTCTCTCCAACCGAGATTACAAGTAGTACCCATAAGAAGCTTGAATGGCTTTGAATGGTGTGCAGAATGGAGGAAAATAATTCCCATACCGCGAAGCACAGCCTCTTTAACCTTTATAGCAATTTCATCAGGAACCTCACCGTGCTTGATATGACCCCACCAAAGCATAACATCGGTGTTTTCAAGAAGCTCATCAGTAATTCCGCAATTTTCGTCATCAAGTGTAGCAGTAGTTACCTCGATATCGTCATTTTTGCCAAGGAATTCAGCGATGGCAGCATGAATACCATTAGGGTAAATCTTGCTTACTGCCTCGTCTGTCTTTTCGTGAGCGTACTCGTTCCAAACAACAACTCTAATCATAATAATAAATCCTTTCGTAAATAAAAATTATTACCAAGAAAAGTATATCATATAAATGTAATAAAAGCAATAGATTGAGCGAAAAATATTGACTTTTTGACAAAGAAATGCTACTATAAAATCATAGAAATAAAGCCAAAGGAGAAAACATGGTCAATCTGGGTAATGATTGGGACGAAATTCTGTGCGATGAGTTCAAAAAGGAATACTACCTGTCTATAAGACAGATTTTAAAAAATGAGTATTTTTCACGCACCGTTTTTCCACCAATGCACGATATTTTTAACGCCTTAAAATATACCCCATATTCAAGAGTAAGAGTGGTTATTTTGGGACAAGACCCCTATCACGAAATAGGACAGGCTCACGGACTCTCCTTTTCTGTAAAAAGGGGAATAAAAATTCCACCCTCGCTAGTAAATATCTATAAGGAGCTAAGCACCGATATAGGCATGAAAGTCCCAAGCCATGGAGAGCTTACCTCGTGGGCAAGGCAAGGGGTTCTGCTCCTTAACGCAACCCTAACTGTAAGAGAGGGAATGGCGAATAGCCATAAGGATATAGGCTGGGCAATCTTCACCGACGAAATAATAAAAAAATTAGATAAAAACGATAACCCAATCGTCTTTATCTTGTGGGGCGCAAACGCCCGTAGTAAGAAAAAATACATAACGAATAAAAATCATTTAATAATAGAAAGCGCACATCCATCACCACTATCTGCTTATAACGGATTCTTTGGAAGCAAGCCTTTTTCAAGGGCAAACGCCTTCCTTGTATCCCGAGGAGCAGAGCCGATAAATTGGAATAGCGTTAATGAGGAGTAATTATGAAGGCATCAACAGAAATTTGGTCAAGCGCAAAAATTTTAGGTGAGGAAAAGGCAATAGAGCTTATAGCTCGAGCAGGCTTTGATGCGTGGGACTTTTCAATGTTTGAAATGGCACGCATTGATTGGAGGACATATACCGTAATAGATAACCACCATCCACTAAACGGAGCAGATTATGTGGCGTTCGCAAAAAGATTAAGACAAATAGGTGAGGACAATGGAATTCATTGTAATCAATCACACGCTCCATTCCCATCACTTGTTCCGGGCGTAAAATCATACCTTAAAAGAGCAATAGAATGTACAGCTATCGCAGGTGGAAAAATTTGTATAATTCACCCCGATAACAACCAAAGCGCAGAGCAAAATGCAGAGCTTTATTTTGAGCTACTCCCATTTGCAAAGGAGCATGGCGTTAAAATTGCAACCGAAAATATGTGGAATTGGCGCAAAGACGCCCCCACGGCATCTAGCGCAGCTTGCTCGCATCACGATGACTTTTTAAAGCATATTCTTGCAGTAAACGATCCGTATTTTGTCGCTTGTCTGGATATTGGACACGCAGAAATGGCAGGACTTGATACAAGTGTTTACCAAATGGCGCATACACTTGGCTCACACCTTCAGGCGCTCCATATTCACGATAATGATAAATTGCACGATAGCCACCAAATCCCATTTTCAATGAATATAGATTGGGAAATGGTTGCTAAAGCATTAAAGGAAATCGGCTATTCGGGATATCTAACCCTTGAAGCAGACCAATATATAGGCTCAACGGGCGCAAAAACAGAGGAAGAGGTTCTAAAAGCCCTAATCGAGCTTCGTGCATCAATTACCCGCCTAGACGAAATGATTAAAAACGCATAAAAAAATCCCTGTAACTTAGGTTACAGGGATTACTTTTTATAAGACTTATCTTTGGCGTCTTGCTCTTATGCTTTGACGCATAGCGCTAAAGGATTCAAAAGAGCTATTCTTGTTAACGGTAAAGCCAATAGAAGAGTTTGTTGAAACAATTGAAATCGTTCTTGTTTCGTGTTCGAATTTTGATTTGTCAACCTCGATAATCTCTTTGTAGCTATGGAAGCAAATATCGCAAATGTCATCATAGAAGAATTCACTTGTCCATTCGTCTTGAATACCACAGCACATGTCAAATTGAATTTTGTAAACAAATAGCTGTGTAGCTGTAGAATAAATAACAGATACACATTGAGTCGATGAATGAACAGAGCCATCGCTTGAATTATGTACAACAAGAGATGTGTCCGTTATTACATTATCATGAAGGATAATTGGCTCAATTTTAGTTACTTCCTCTTCGTTAAGATGCATTTTTTCAATGCCGAGGCGTACAATGTTAAGAGATGCAATGCGCTCGCTTACCAAAGCCTCATATTCCTCATCTGTCATAAGCTTTTTAGGTCTTACGGTAGATTTGATGCTCTTTTCAAATAGTGAAAGAAAATGCTTTGAAGCAACTATGCATGCAATTCCTGCAACAATGCCTATAATGCCAAAGGCTATCCACGCACCAACATCCTCGAAATCGTTAACAATACATACGATAAGCGAAATTACCGCAAGAGCAAAGCCCACAAATTTCGCAAATCCGAAAATTTCGGATTTTTTCTTGAGCGCCGGATTGCAAGTGGTCGATTTCATATTTGGAACAACAAAGTATTCCTCAAAAATTCTCTTTTGGAGAGGGTTTCTTTGAATAACAAATTGATTGTCCTTTTGATAGCGATAGTAGCCGTGCTGAAATTCAATCTGAGATTTGAGCTCGCTACTTGGCTTTTTTAGTAAGCTTTCGTTTTGACCTTGATTCGAATCACCCTTTTTAGCCGCTTCCTCTTCCTTTATTTCCTTTATAATATTTTTAAAGAAGCGTATAACAAAAATGGCAATTACAGCAACCAGACAAAATATTGCAATTTTCATAAAATTTCCTCCTTTCAATAAAATATAACAATATTCTATCATATGTGCAAAATGATTTCAAGCATAATGTACAAAAAATCGGGGGGGGGGGCTTAATTTTTGTGTATTATGCACAAAAACAAGCTCGGCTTTTTGGACAATTTCCTCGTTCTGTCCAACAAACGCAAAATGGATATTTATTTTCAGCTTTTTGTGTGATATAATATAATTGAAAAATTAAAGGAGAATTTGACAATGAGAAAATTAATAATATCTGTTGCATTGATTTTAATCCTATGTCTTAGCTCGTGCGGAACAAGGACTACATATGAAAAAGCCATATCATCACTTAAAAATGCGGAATTTGATCAAGTGTCCTATTATAATGAAGCACAAATAAACGAAATTTCCGAAAAGCTACCGAATATGAACATAAATATAAGTGGAAAAATAAAAAATATTGTTCATTTTACAGAGATTGGAATTTCCAATGGAAATTGGATATATGTATATAATTTTGAATTAGAAGAAGATGCCGGTGTGTTTATGGAAAAATACGCATCTAATTGGGAAAATTCAAGACAAGAGGGCACAGTTGTCATTTATGGCAAATCAAGCTTAATAAATAGTATTGATTTGTAAGAGCTTATAAATTCGAGCTGTGTGTAAAAACCATAAAGGAGGTGTTATTGTGTCACAGGAGGCAATTACAGCAATCATTAGATTTGTATTTATTTTAGCAATTCCGTGCTTGGTTATTTTTGCGATTGTTGTTTTGATAAAAATATTTAAAAACGCAAGCTCTTCGGGCGAGGGTAGAGAAAAAGCACAATGTAACACTACCATTACAACAAAAATTCTTAGCAAAAGAGAAAATGTTGTACTAAATCCGTATAGCACGATGACCTTTTATTATCTTAAGGTAGAAGACAATATGGAGTTTAGAGTTGAAAAGCAAATTTATGATAGCGTAAACTCAAACGATATCGTAAAGATAACATATTCCGCAGGGAATTTACTGGAGCTTTATATTATAGAAAGCGCAAACGAAAATACCATACCCAAAACAACCTTTTCAGGACACTTTACCGATGAATAGAAAAAAGCCTGCTTAAAAAAGCAGGCTTTTTAATTGTCATGTTTTTGCGACATCACAAGGTTGACAGAGCATAGCTTAAATGTTAAAATAAAGACACAAGAAACGAAAACCAGCTCGAAAGCATAAGGAGATATTATGAGAGTAAAATATTTAGGCTATGGACCAAGCGCATTTGAAATTGGAAAAATCTACGAGGTTTTAACAATCGAAAACGGATGGTATAGAATAATGAATGAAAATCACGATGAATGTCTTTTCCCACCTCGTGCCTTTGAGGTGGTTGAGGGAGAAGAAACAAGCGTAATTTTGGTGGTGGCATAATGGAGGACGATATGAGAAAGCTAGAAGAAAGATTAAAAAGCCTTGACGAGCAATATAATTCGATTGCACGAAAAATCATGTACGAAAGGCTCTCTCAATTTGAATACGATCAAGCAATCGAGGCACTTCAAGAAATTGAGGTTAAAATGATAAAGCTCACACTAACATCAAATTAAATAAAAGCAGAGCAAGAGGGCGAAACCCTCTTGCTCACTTTTCTTTTATGATATGCCAAGCCCATGGCTTGAATAAAAAAATCCGAGTCGAAAGACTCGGTTTTTTGGGGTGGATGATGAGATTCGAACCCACGGCCTTCAGAGCCACAATCTGACGCTCTAACCAGCTGAGCTACACCCACCAAAGAACGCTCTCTCAAGGAGAGTTTATATAGCTTCGTCGCCTACGGCGAAGCCCCAATCTGCTGTGGTGCAGATGGCGTACCCGGAGGGATTCGAACCCCCGACCTACTGCTTAGAAGGCAGTTGCTCTATCCGGCTGAGCTACGGGTACATTGCAAAAAAATGGAGCGAGTGATGGGAATCGAACCCACGCGACCAGCTTGGAAGGCTGGAATTCTACCATTGAACTACACTCGCAAATGATTATTATTTGTTTTTGCCCTATTATAATAGCACATACAAATTGCTTTGTCAATAGGAATTTTAAAATTTTTTAAAAAACTTTTTTAAATATAAAAATACTCTCCAAGCGATACCTCGCTTGGAGAGCTTGGGAGGGGTAGTGGGGCAAGCACTACTTAACGATTACTGCGTAAGAGCCCATGTCGGCAAAGCTTTTCTCAAAGGTGTTCATCTCTAGTGAAAAGGTGTTTCCGGCAGGGTTTGCAAGAGTAACCGTTCCCTTGGTATAATCGTAGCCGGTAAGAACCATACAAGCCATATTAGACTTTAAATAAAGAGTCTTACCATCTACTACCCAAATGCGAGATATCGAGGGGGTATTTCCGAAATCGTCGCATAACCAAACAATAACAGGATTTCCAAGGCTTACCTGACGATAAAGCTCGTCGGTGTTGTAGCCTGTGTAGTCATAGGCTGTATGAGAGCCACCATTAGCGCTAATAAACTTTGTAGCCGAGCTTACAATAACAGGCGCAAGACAGCCATACGAATTATAAGTGTCACGAGGATTGCCTGCGTTAGCCTTGTAAAAGTCAGTAAAGCCAACAGGACCCTTGTCGAGATATAAATCACATAAATCACATTCGTTTACATTGTACTTTAAAAATCTTAATACCATAGCAAGAGAGGTGATCTCGTCACCGCTGGGAAGGCTAGGATATTGAGAAATGTGCTCAAGGGGCAATAGGTAAGAGTCAGCTCTTTTATTTTGCTCGCTTTGATATATTTTTCCTTCAATGCTAAGAGCGCTAAGGCTAACACCGCCCTCGCCTACAAATTCAAGATTGATAGAGCCGGAAGCTCTAATTATAGATCCGTCTTGAAAATCTGCAATTTCAATTGAGAGGGCTTGAAGCAGAGTGCTTTTTTCCTTTGATGGCTGTGCAACAAAGACCTCCTCTTGACCATTTATAATAAATGATCCACCACACTCACGACTAATTCCGTTTGGCGAGTCTAAATATAGCTCTGCGTTTATGTAGAGCTTGTCCTCTCCCTCGTACTTTAAGGTGCTCCACTCGATACGAAGCCTAGATGAACAAAAATATTCGCTCAAAATAGTTCCGTTTTCGTTAAGTGATATCTTTTTAAGACTCTCAACACTCTCACTCTCCGTGCTTGCCTGTGATGATGAGCTCTCGCTTTGTTGCTCGCTTGCAGGATCGTCAGATGGCGCTTTTGCGTTTACATAAAAAATCATAGCGCAAACAACGCAAGCAATAATTAGAATAATACATGATAAATACTTTTTCATTTTTAATTCCTTTCCTTTTAAAACAATTCAAAATAGCTATGTAGGTTTGTCCTATGATTTATTTTACTGCAAAAATTTTCCATTTCAACACTAATCGCTCGACCAAAAATCTCACATATCGACAAACCGACATAAATCTGCCAAGGGAAATGTCAAAAGCTACTTGGAAATGTAAATTTATAAATCACGATTTTTTGCACAATAATTGAAAAAACACATATATAAAGCACTTGTAATTTTTTACTATATATGATATACTAAATATGTATAGTTTTTTATCTTACGAGGTTTGAAATGGATATAAAAGAGAGAATTGAAAAGCTAAGAGTAACAATTAAATATCATTCCAAAAGATATTATGAAAATGATGCCCCCGAAATATCCGACTTTGAATATGATAAGCTCTTCAAGGAGCTAAAGACTCTCGAGGCAGAGCACCCCGAATTTTACGACCCCACCTCGCCCACGCAAAGAGTAGGCGGAGAGGCGCTCGAGAAATTTGAAAAGGTAAAGCACGAGGTCAAGATGGGAAGCTTGACCGATGTCTTTGATTTCGAGGCACTTCGTGCTTTTATAAGACAGGTAAAAAGCGAGGTAGGCGACGATACCGAATTTTCTGTTGAGCCTAAAATAGACGGACTTAGCGTGTCGCTTGAATATGTTGACGGCATTTTGAGTGTTGGCGCAACTCGTGGTAATGGCATAGAGGGCGAAAATGTAACAGCAAATATAAAAACAATTCGCTCCATTCCGCTTGAGCTTCCAAAAAAGCTAAGCATAACCGTTCGTGGCGAGGTATTTATGCCACGCTCCTCGTTTGAAAGACTTAATAAAATAAAGGAAGAAAACGGAGAAGCGCTTTGGGCAAACCCAAGAAATGCTGCCGCAGGCTCTCTTCGTCAGCTAGACTCAAAGGAAACCGCTAAGCGTGGACTTGACATTTTTGTGTTCAACTATCAGGCAGGCTCGCTTGAGGATGACACAATAGAAACTCATTCTCAAACAATAGAAAAGCTACACACCCTCGGCTTTAAAACAATATCAATGCTTACCATAAGCTCAAGCGAGGACGAGATTATAAGTGCTATTGAGCGCTTAGGCGAGGAGCGCGCATCGCTCCCATACGATATTGATGGAGCAGTAATTAAGGTGAATTCTCTTAAAAAACGCGAGGAAATGGGAGAAGGAACAGCGACACCTAAATGGGCAGTTGCTTATAAATACCCACCGGAGCAAAAGAGAACAAGGCTTCTTGACATACTGGTTCAAGTGGGCAGAACAGGCGTTTTGACTCCACTTGCAGAGCTAGAGCCTGTAAGGCTTGCGGGAACAACCGTTTCAAGAGCAACCCTTCATAATATAGACATAATAAGAGAAAAGGATATTAGAATAGGTGATATCGTAATCGTTCAAAAGGCAGGAGATATCATTCCCGAGGTTGTAGGAAGCGTTAAGGAGCTAAGAGAAGCGGAGCTCCCCCCCTACGAAATGCCAAGCGAATGTCCGTCCTGTGGTGGAGCGCTACAATACGATGATGCAAGCGAATTTGTAGATGGCGACGAGGACTTCACTCTCGGTGCTTTGCGTTGTACAAATCCATCTTGCCCCGCTCAGCTCGAAAGAAATATAACTCATTTTGCGTCTAAAAAGGCAATGAATATAGACGGAATGGGTGGTAAAATGGTTAAGCTTTTGCTTGACAATCACCTGATTCACGATGCATCAGACCTTTATTATCTCGAAAAGGCAGAAATAGAGGCTCTTGATAGAATGGGCGAAAAAAGCGCAGATAATCTAATAAAGGCAATCGAGGCATCAAAGCTCGCGGGTCTTGCAAGACTTATATATGCTCTTGGAATTCGCCATATCGGAGAGGTCGCGTCAGCTGAGCTTGCGTCTAAATTTGGAACAATAGAAGCGCTATTTACAGCCACAGAGGACGAAATTTGCGAAATCGAGGACTTTGGCTTTATAATGGCTAAAAGCGTTATTGATTTCTTTAAAAGAGATACCACAAGATATATAATAGATAAATTGAAGGGCGCAGGAGTTGTCACCGAGGAAACGATTGCTACCGAGAAAACAAACGAATTTGAGGGACTTACCTTCGTTTTGACGGGTACACTTGAAAACATGACTCGTGACGAGGCGTCGGATATGATAAAAGCAAGAGGTGGAAAGGTTTCCTCGTCGGTATCGAGAAACACCGACTATGTTTTGGCGGGCGAGTCAGCAGGCTCTAAGCTAACTAAGGCACAGACCCTTGGCGTAAAAATAATAGATAAGGAAGAATTCCTTAAAATGTGTGGAGTATAAAATGTTCGAGATAAGTAAAGGAGCAAAAAGAGTAATAGAAAAGCTCACCCACGCAGGCTATGAGGCATACGCAGTTGGCGGTGCAATTCGTGACATTATAATGGGGCGTAGCGCAAGTGATTTTGATGTCACCACAAGCGCCACTCCCGAGCAAATGAAAGTGGTCTTTTCGAGCGATAGAGTGATTGAAACAGGTATTCAGCACGGCACTCTTACCGTACTTTTTGATGGCGAATGCGTCGAAACAACAACCTATCGCGTCGATGGCGAATATTCCGATAATCGTCACCCCGAAAGCGTCGAGTTTACAACAAATATCGAAAACGATTTGTCAAGGCGAGATTTCACCATGAACGCCCTTGCTTATAACCCGATTGCAGATACACTCCTTGACATTTTTGGTGGCAAGGCTGATATTGAAAATGGTATTATAAGAGCCATAGGAGAGCCTAAAAGGCGCTTTTATGAGGATGCGCTTCGCATTCTTCGCGCATTGCGCTTTTCCTCTGTACTCGGCTTTGAAATAGAAGAGAAAACCAAGCAAGCTATGCTTGAGAGTGCGCATCTGCTCAAAAACATTTCAAAGGAAAGAATAGCGACAGAGCTGAACAAGCTTATTTGCGGAAAAGACGCCAAAAGAGTAATAATGGAAAATTATGAGCTTTTAGGATATATTATTCCCGAAATTGCTCAAATGCATGGCTTTGATCAGTGCACCCCATGGCACATATACGATATTCTCACTCACACCGCTATTGTTGTTGATAATGTTCCACCCACCATAGAGCTTCGCTTGATGGCATTATTACACGATATAGGGAAGGTTCACACCTTTGTTGTCGATGAAAAGGGGATAGGGCATTTTCCGTCACACAATGGCGTTAGCGCGGAGCGTGCAAGAGAATTTTTCAACGAGTATAAATACGATAATGCTACAAAGGAAAGAGTGTGCAAGATAATCTCTCTTCACGATACCTATATAAGCGAGGATAGGGTATATATTAAAAAGCGCCTAAATCGCATGGGCGCAGAGGCATTTTTTCAGCTGTTACAGCTACAAAGGGCTGATAATTTAGCACATAATCCCGAAAAGGTTAACCTAAAGCACTTTGATGTTGTCGAGAAAATCGCAAATCAAATAATAGAAGAGCAGGCTTGCTTTTCGCTTAAGGATTTGGCAATAAATGGAAGAGATCTAATCAAAATCGGCTTTAAGCCGGGAAAAGAAATTGGTATAATTCTCGATATGCTTTTAAACGAGGTTATCGAGGAAAAAATAGAAAATGAAAAAACGGCGCTCCTTAAAAGAGCAAGTGCCGAGCTTGGAGGCTAATATGCAATACGAAAACAATTTTTACAAGGGCTACAATCTAGGCGCTATGCCAAGAGATAGCGTAAAGGAGCTAGAGGAGCTCTCTAGAGTTTGCGCAACCGAGGGCATAGTAATGCTTGAAAATAAAAATGAAGTCCTACCACTAAAAAAGGGCGACAGAGTGTCTGTTTTTGGCAGAATTCAAAGAGAATATTATAAGAGTGGAACAGGCTCGGGTGGTCTTGTAAATGTAAAATATGTTACAAATATACTAGACTCGCTTCGCGAATGTGAGGACATCGAGATAAACGAGGAGCTTGCAAGCATCTATGCAAAATGGATAGAGGAGCACCCCTTCGATTACGGAAAGGGATGGGGACAAGAGCCATGGTGTCAAGAGGAAATGGAGATTGATATTTCCGTAGTTGAGGACGCTCGTAAATTTGGCGATAAGGCAATTATCGTAATTGGAAGAACTGCCGGCGAGGATAAGGACAATTCAGCAAGCGAGGGAAGCTATCTTTTAACCAAAAAGGAAGAGGAGCTAATAAAAAAGGTTAGCTCTGTGTTTGAAAAGACAATAGTTGTGCTCAATGTAGGCGCAATTATTGATATGAAATGGGTTCAACAATATAACATTAGCTCCGTGCTTTATCTATGGCAGGGTGGAATGTGTGGCGGACTTGCTTGTGCTGATGTTTTGATGGGAAGAGTAAACCCAAGTGGACACCTCGCAGATACAATAGCCTATGATATCTCTGATTACTCGTCAAGCGCATATTTTGGCGCAAGAGAGGAAAACCGATACTGCGAGGATATCTATGTTGGATATCGTTATTTTGAAACAGTCGCACAGGATAAGGTGGCTTACCCGTTTGGCTATGGACTTTCCTACACAAGCTTTGAAATCTCAGCAGATGTATCTCAAAATGACGGAAAAATAGTTGTAAGAGCAACTGTTAAAAACACAGGCAAGGTCAGCGGAAAAGAGGTAGTACAGGTTTATTTTGGCGCACCTAACGGAAAGCTGGGCAAGAGCGCAAGAGAGCTTGTTGCATATGCAAAAACCAACCTCTTAGCACCAAACGAAGAGCAGACTCTTACTCTTGAATTTGATGTCGATAAAATGTGCGCCTACGACGATAGTGGCGCAACAGGACATAAATCCTGCTATGTTCTCGAGGCAGGCGATTACAAGATCTATGTTGGAAACAATGTAAGAGACGCAAAAAATGTATTTACATACACACAGGGTGAGCTAAAGATTGTAGAAAAATGCACAGAGGCTCTCTCCCCCGTAAAGCCCTTCAAGCGCATGAAGGCAACTGATAACGGAATGATTTTCGAGGATGTTCCTCTTAGAACCTATGATGTTAAGACTCGTGTAAACGAAAATCTTCCTGCTCCAATCGAATATACAGGAAACAAAGGAATTAAGCTAGAGGATGTAAGAGAGGGCAGAGCAACAATGGATGCCTTTATCGCTCAGCTAAACGACGAGGAGCTTTGCTGTATCGTTCGAGGCGAGGGAATGAATAGTCCTAAGGTTACCCCCGGAACCGGCTCATGCTTTGGAGGCGTTACCGAGGAGCTCATTTCATATGGCATTCCAATTGTATGCACAACAGATGGCCCTTCCGGAATTAGAATGGATAGTGGACTTTTGGCAACTAGTATGCCAAACGGAACTTGCCTTGCTTGTACCTTTAACACAGATCTAATATGTGACCTCTATGCTCTTGAGGGCGTCGAAATGACCGCATACGAGATTGATATAATCCTAGGCCCCGGAATTAACATTCACAGAAGCCCACTTAATGGTAGAAACTTTGAATATTTCTCCGAGGACCCATACCTTGCCGGAACTATGGCAGTAGCAATCTCGAAGGGATTAGCTAGAACAGGCGTTTATTGCACAATAAAGCACTTTATGGCTAATAGTCAGGAATGGTACAGACATCATACAGATTCTGTGATTTCCGAGCGTGCAATAAGAGAAATATACGCAAGACCCTTTGAAATTGCAGTTAAGGAGGGTGGCGTAAAGGCTATAATGACCGCCTATAACTGTATAAATGGCTTCCATGCCGCATCATGCTATGACTTAACAAAGACAATCCTTCGTGACGAATGGGGCTATGATGGCTTTGTTATGACTGACTGGTGGGCAAAGCTTACAGACCTTGATGGAGTAGAGAGCAACGATGATTTCGCATCAATGGTAAAGGCAGTTAATGATGTCTATATGGTAATGGAGAACGCCAAAACCAATAATGACAATCTCCCAAGAGCGCTTGAAAGCGGATATCTTACAAGAGCAGAGCTTCAGGTGTGCGCTAAGAATATATGCGCTCTCGTTATGTACACACACGCATACGAGCGCTTTAAAGCAAATGGCTTTAAATATGATGTTACTGACCTTGACACATCAAGCATGAGTGAGGCTTTAATGCTTAATGAAATCGAGCTTGACGAGGGAAAGGATTTGAAGCTTGAAAAGTCAGGAAAGTATATTCTCGAAATAGAATTTACCTCTCCACTTCCCGAGCTTGCACAAATAAGCATTGATATTAAGATTGACCATGCAGGCGCATGCACAGCAGTAGCCAAGGGAACAAACGGCAAGAAGGGAAGCATCAAAACGCCAATTTCCGTCATGAATTGGAATAAAAAGATTATTTTCTCGTCCAAGGCTGATGTGAAAATAGAGAAGGTGCGCTTCTTAATTTAAAGCAAAATCACAATTTAAAAGAAAATGCCGACCATATGGTCGGCATTTTAATTATTTATTTTCCTCATAAATTTTATAGGTTGGAACTAGCTCTTGAACAAGATGCTTGATTTCATCACTTTCGGCATAAGCCTCGTCATATAGACGGCCAAGCATATAAATTAGCTTGTCCTCGTCAAAATCAATAGGCTGTCCTATGCTGATTTTATCATTAGCAGTCCTTGTGAGCCCTTCCTCTTCCATCAAACGCTCCTCGTAGAGCTTTTCTCCCGGACGAAGACCGGTTATTTCTATTTTTATATCCTTGCCCGGCTCATATCCCGATAGACGAATGAGGTTTACGGCAAGATCATAGATCCTAACCTGCTCACCCATGTCAAGAACGAATATCTCTCCACCCTTAGCATAAGCTCCCGCTTGAAGAACAAGGCTGACGGCCTCGGGAATGGTCATAAAGTATCTTATTATATCCTTATGGGTTACAGTAACGGGACCACCCGCTTCAATTTGCTTTTTGAATAATGGAATAACTGAACCGTTAGAACCAAGAACATTTCCAAAACGAACAGCAACAAACGATGTTTTCGAGATTTTAGCAAAATGCTGAATTATCATTTCACAAACACGCTTAGTAGCTCCCATAATATTTGTGGGATTTACTGCCTTGTCTGTTGATATTTGAACAAAAATCTTAACCCCGTATTTGTCGGCGCATTTTGCAACCTTGTATGTACCAATAATGTTGTTTTTTACAGCTTCATTAGGGCTTGTTTCCATTAACGGAACATGCTTGTGAGCTGCTGCATGGAATACAATATCCGGTCTGTATTTATTGAATATATCGTCCATACGAACGCTATCGCGCACAGAGGCGATAAGAGTAACAAGATTAAGCTCGGGAAACTCTCTTTTTAGCTCCTGCTCAATCTCATATGCGTTGTTTTCATAAATATCAAGAATTATTAGTTGTTTTGGAGAATATCTTGCCATTTGTCTGCAAAGCTCACTTCCGATAGATCCGCCACCACCTGTGACAAGAACCACTTGACCCTCAATATATCCCATAACCTCGTCGAGATTTGTGGAAACCGGCTCTCTTCCGAGAAGATCATTTACATCGACATTACGAAGACGCTGAACAGAAACCTGACCATTTATAAGCTGATAAATTCCGGGTAAAACCTTAACATCACACTTACAACCAATACAAATGCTAGATAAACGCTTGATATCCGCGTATTGTGCTGATGGAATAGCAATGATAATAGTTTCAATATTATATTCCTCAACGATATTAGGAATATCATTCGAAAAGCCGAGAACGCTTTGACCGAAAATCGTCATATGTTGCTTCATCGGATCGTCATCTATGAAGCCTACAATATGATAATTAATTTTGTTGGAACTAAGAATCTCTCTTGCAATAGCAACTCCTGCCTTGCCGGCGCCAACAATAAGAGTTCTTTTTCCTTGTCCTTGACGCTTAATTTTTATTAGTCTTTTAACGGACATTATAAATCTGTAAGAGAACAAGATTACAAAGGAAACAACATTGTTAAGAAGCCATATAACAATACAGCCTTGAATTGTTATACAAGAAAGACAGGTTAGATAAATTATAATGTTGGCTACCAAAATACCAAGATTGATAATAGCTACCTTTACAAGCTCAGTAAGACCGGCAAAGGAAAGGGCAGAATGGTGAACTTTGCTTAGCCAAACACCAACGATTGTAAAAGTAAGACCAACTACAAATAAAAGCCATGTGTCATGGAAAAAGCTTGAAAAGTCATGCTGAAATATAAAAGCATGATTGAAGAAAACGGAGAAGATGTATCCTATGCAGAGTGCAAGCGAAAGTATCCATGGTTTCAAGGCGTGACGCAATGATTTTTTCATAAAAATAGCACCTCAAAATTAGATATTGAAGTAAGTCCAATAGAGAACTCGCTCAATAATTCCTATATATTTTACATTATTTTTTTTGATTTGTCAATATTTTTGTGACGCAAAGAAACGATTTTTTAATTAATAATACCGATACAACTTAAAATATCCCTAAAATATTTTTAAAATACCCTTGAAATATATAAAAAAATAGTGTATTATATAAAATGAGTAAAAATGCACAGGACGAAAAAGGAGGAAACGAAAATGGCTTTTGAGCTTGATAATGAATTTGAATCTGGCGTGGATATAAGAATTGTTGGAGTAGGCGGTGGCGGAAACAACGCAGTAAATAGAATGATTTCATCAAACATAAAGGGAGTGCAGTTTATCGCGGTGAATACTGACCGCGCGGCACTTTCAAAATCCGAGGCGGCAACCAGAATTTGCATAGGTGAGCAAATTACTAAGGGTAATGGTGCGGGCGCAAATCCGGAGATGGGCCTTCGTGCTGCTGAGGAAAGCGTAGAGGAAATAAGAAAGGCACTACTAGGTGCTGACATGGTATTTATCGCAACAGGTATGGGTGGAGGCACAGGAACAGGTGCAGCTCCTGTTGTTGCAAGAGTTGCTAAGGAGCTTGGCATCTTGACAGTCGGTATTGCGACAAAGCCCTTCAAGTTTGAAGGACCTCGCAGAATGGCGCAGGCTGATTCTGGAATTACTGAGCTTTCGAAATATGTTGACTCTCTTGTTGTTATTCCTAATGAAAGACTCAAAGAGGTATCAGAGGAAAAGATAACACTAATGAATGCGTTTGCTAAGGCAGACGATGTTTTGAAGCATGGCGTGAGAAGCCTATGTGACCTTATTAATGTAGTTGGATTTATCAACCTTGACTTCGCCGATGTTACAGCGGTTATGAAGAATGCAGGACTTGCACACATGGGAGTAGGAGAGGCAACAGGACCGGATAAGGCGACTAAGGCGGCAAAGGCGGCTATTGCAAGCCCACTTCTTGAAACATCAATTAAGGGCGCTCATGGAATTATCATTAATATCACTGTTTCTCCCGATGTTGAGCTAGATGAGGTTGATATCGCATCAACAATGATTACAGAGGAGGCATCAAATGATGCAAATATCATTTGGGGCGCAACCTTCGATCCAACTCTTGAGGATACCGTTAAGGTAACAATTATCGCAACAGGCTTCGACAAGCTACCTAATAAGAATGTTAAGATTGATGCTGAAAGCATTGACGAAACAACTCTTAAGCGTAATACCGATATCACAAGCGAGGATTGCTCCGATGTTATCGATATGATAAATAGAGCAAGAAGAAACCAAGGCGACGAGTTTGGAGATAAGAGATATTAAGTCATTCTTATATAATATTTATTAATCATAATGTAGAAAAAATCGCAGCCTGAGGGTTGCGATTTTCACGAAAAACAAAAATTTTTGTGAATTTTGCCCTAAAAATCAACATATATAGTCATAAAAAACGCAACTTTTTTGTGCAATATGTAGATTTTGAACCAAAAAAACACTTTAACTTGACATGCATTATTTAAAATGCTATAATGTTTTAGGCGCTAAACCTATTAAAAAGGTATATTTATGCCATTTCGTAGGATATGCCCCAAAATGATACCTCGTCCCACGGGACTGATGTATAAACATTTATTCTGAGAAAAGGAGGAAAAAAATGCCAACCTTTAACCAACTAGTAAGACAAGGTAGATCGGATAAGACCTATAAGTCAAAGACTCCTGTTCTTCAAACAACCTTTAACACATTGAAGAACAAAGTAGTTGAGCAGAGCGCACCTCAAAAAAGAGGCGTATGCACAAAGGTTACAACGACCACACCAAAGAAGCCTAACTCGGCTCTTCGTAAGATCGCAAGAGTAAAGCTTACAAATGGTATGGAGGTAACATCCTATATCCCCGGTATCGGACACAACCTTCAAGAGCACTCAGTTGTTCTTATTCGTGGAGGAAGAGTTCGTGACTTGCCTGGATGCCGTTACCACATTATCCGCGGTACGCTTGACGCACAAGGCGTAGCAAACCGTAACCAAAGCCGTTCAAAGTACGGCGCAAAGCGTGCTAAGAAGAAGTAATCTTAGCAAGGTAATAAAGATAATTTAATCGTAGTTCCTAAGCTTGTCATACTGAATAAATGTTTATTATCAGTGACACCTAATGGACACAACGGGAGATTTTCTTTCGAGTACCAATGATATCATATTTTTAATGAAGGAGGGAAGTAAAGTGCCGAGAAGAGGTCAAATTTCCAAAAGAGATGTTTTGCCAGATCCACTTTATAATTCAAAGCTCGTAACAAAGCTTATCAACAACATTATGCTTGATGGTAAGAAGGGCGTTGCTCAAAAGATTGTTTATGACGCATTTAGAATGGTTGAGGAAAGAACTGGCGAGAACGGACTTGAAGTATTTACTCAGGCTCTTGAGAATGTAATGCCTGTATTGGAGGTTAAGGCTCGCCGTATAGGTGGATCTAACTACCAAGTACCAATGGAAGTAAGAGCTGAGAGAAGACAAACACTAGGTCTTCGTTGGATCACAACCTACTCAAGAAACCGTGGTGAGAAAACCATGGCTGAAAGACTTGCAGGCGAAATACTTGATGCTAGAAATAGCATGGGTGGAGCTTTCAAGAAGAAAGAAGAAACACACAGAATGGCAGAAGCTAATAAGGCTTTCGCACATTACAGATATTAATAGCGTCCTAAGCGCATGAAAGGAAAAACAGATGCCAAGAGAATATTCACTTGAAAACACTCGTAATATCGGTATAATGGCTCATATCGACGCAGGTAAGACCACTACAACCGAGCGTATCTTGTTTTACACAGGTAAAACACACAAAATAGGTGAAACTCACGAAGGATCTGCTACAATGGACTGGATGGCACAGGAGCAGGAAAGAGGTATCACAATTACTTCTGCTGCTACAACATGCTTCTGGTCAGGTTCAGCAAATCAATTTGCGCCAACTCGTATCAACATTATCGATACTCCTGGCCACGTTGACTTCACCGTAGAGGTACAGCGTTCACTTAAGGTGCTTGACGGATCTGTTACCGTTTTCTGTGCGAAGGGCGGCGTAGAGCCTCAGTCTGAAACTGTATGGAGACAGGCTGATGAATATGGCGTACCACGTATGGCATACGTTAACAAGATGGACATCATGGGTGCAGACTTTTTCAGAGTTGTAGGCATGATGAAGGAAAGACTACATGCAAACGCAGTACCAATTCAGTTGCCAATCGGTGCTGAAGACACATTTAAGGGTATCATCGACCTTTTTGAAATGAAGGCAGATGTATATTATGATGACCTTGGAAAGGATATGAGAGTTGAGGAAATTCCTGCAGAGCTACTTGCAAAGGCTGAGGAATATAGATCAAACCTTATCGAATCCATTTGCGAAACAGATGACGATCTTATGATGATGTACCTCGAGGGTGAGGAGCCATCAGTTGAGGATCTTAAGAAGGCACTTCGTAAAGCGGTTATCGAAAATAAGATTGTTCCTGTAACATGTGGAACATCTTATAAAAACAAGGGCGTACAAAAGCTTCTCGATGCAGTTATCGAGTATATGCCCGCACCAACAGATATTCCTGCAATCAAGGGTATAAACCCTGAAACAGGTGAGGATGATGTTCGTCACTCAAGCGATACTGAGCCTTTCTCAGCTCTCGCATTCAAAATTATGACTGACCCATTCGTTGGAAAGCTCTGCTTCTTCCGCGTATATTCTGGATCAGTTCAAGCAGGAACAACTGTTTATAACTCCTCAAAGGACAAGACTGAAAGATTTGGTCGTATTCTTCAAATGCACGCAAACGACAGAGCAGATATTGATATATGCTATGCAGGTGATATCGCAGCTGTTATCGGTGTAAAGAATACAACAACAGGAGATACCTTCTGTGACGAAAAGAACCCAATCATCCTTGAGTCAATGGAATTCCCGGAGCCCGTTATTCGTGTTGCTGTTGAGCCAAAGACAAAGGCTGGTCAGGAAAAGATGGGTATCGCACTCTCCAAGCTTGCTGAAGAGGACCCAACATTTAGAACCTACACAGACGAGGAAACAGGACAAACAATCATCGCTGGTATGGGTGAGCTTCACCTCGAAATCATCGTTGACCGTCTCCTTCGTGAGTTTAAGGTAGAGGCAAATGTAGGTAAGCCTCAGGTTGCTTATAAGGAAACAATTAGAAGAAGCGCTGATGTTGATCACAAGTATGCTCGTCAGTCAGGTGGTAAGGGTCAATATGGTCATGTTAAGATCAT
>JAFQUJ010000019.1 GCA_017408585.1 Clostridia bacterium
CGGTAGCGCAAACGCAACAAAGGGCTTTGTCGTAGCGGATATGAGCGCAAGCGAATACTCCAATATCAAGGTAATGATAGACGGTCTTGGCGCAAATAAATCCCTTGAGCTTGTAATCGCACTCTATGCCTATACAGATGGCGCAGATGTAGAGTTTATCCAAAGCGAGGATACAAACAGTGCATGCTCAAGCGTTGAAAAGACAGACGCGACCCTCTACACAGTATCTCTTACCTCTGTTGTAGATAAGCCAAACGCAAGCGTTGACGCTCTCCCACCTTACGAAAATAAGGAAAACGCATAAATAAAATCAAAATCCACACTCGAAAAGAGTGTGGATTTTTTCTTATTGAAAGCTTTTTCGATACGCTGACGGAGATTTTTCCGTGCAAGACTTGAAAATTCTGGAGAAAAAATTAAAATTGGAGTAACCGCACATTGTGGCAATTTCATTTATTGGCATATCGCTTGTTTCAAGCAAATCAATGGCATGCTGTATTCGCAAATTCATGATATATTTTGTGGGAGTTATTCCCATCTGCTTTTTGAAAAGCTTATTGTATAGCGTTACGCACATTCCCTCCATTTTTGCAAGCTCCGGAATTTTTATTTGGTCTGCATAGTGCTCATTTATAAAGCGTATTGATTTGGAAAGCAACAAGCCTCCTTCCTTTTCGTTAATAGCTCGTGATATTTCTATTAATATTCGCTCGAATAAAATAGCAAGCTCTCTTTCGAGAAAATCGTCATTTTTTGCAAAGGCATCAAAAAGGGATTTGAAACGCTTTTGTAAATGATTTTTGGGGCTCAACGCGCTAATGCTCGGAAACAGCGGTATTTTGTATTCATCAAGCTTTTTTTGAGCCTCGCTTCCTGTAAAGTGAACGCATAAAAAATAAATATGCTCGCCAAAGCTTTGGTATCTGTAGGGTACCTTTGGCGGAATGATAAAGAGCTCTCCCTCTTTTACATCTGCTATGCCACCGTTTGCCTCTACTCTTAATTTTCCTTCGATAAGATATATCAAATAGTAGTCAAGCCTTCCGCTTTTATTAAAGCAAATGTCCTCTATATTTGTATTGACACAAGAGCCGACATTGACAATAATAGGGGCGTCATCGCTTTCGACAGAGTTATAATTTACCTCGGTATGCGTTACTATTCTGTTCGCGTTTTTTACATATAAACAGTTTTTCATAATAGCCTCGTGTTAAATAGTGCTAAAATTGTGCAAGATAGTTGTTGCAAGATGCTTGATTATATTGTATCATAAAAGTACAAGTAAGTCAAATATTTTTTGAATTTAAGGAGAAATTTATGAAAAAGAAGCTTTTGCTATTTATTATCACGATAGTAGCAATAATGTCAATTTGTGCAATTTCGGCAAGCGCTGCTACCACGAGCGAGTTCGGTAAAATTGAAACTGTTGACGATATCGACCTTGCAGGTATGAATACCGAGACAGATAAGAGAATAGTTATTGTTGATGCAAACGGTGCATATCACACCTATCCTGCAAATTACTTTGTTAGCAATAACACAACTTTCACCTATGATTTTACCCCGTTTAAAAATGCAACAGGTATTACCTATACAAAGCATAGCGTTATAAGAGTTGAGGTGCCTGACAATATCTTAGAGGCAGGAAACTGTAAGGATTTGTCACAAACCAACAATCTTGAGGAAATTATATTCTCACCAACCTCTCAGCTTCAAAAGCTTAATTACGGTTGCTTCTATGCGAATAAAAAACTCAAAAAGGTTAATATTCCTGCAAGCGTAACTACAATAGAAACTCTTATTGTCAACAACTCCACTCTTGAGGAGCTTATCTTTGATGATGGATTTTCTGCGGTTTTGCCAAAAGACTCTTTTAAAGGGGCATCAGGTGTAAAAAGGGTTGTATTTTCCAATCAAATGACAACCGTAGAGGATAGAGCGCTTGATAGCACCCTCGGCACCTCGCTTGAGGAATTTTATATGGGCGCATCTCTTAAGGACCTTGGAACGAATAATATGGCGTGGGTAAAGCAGAGCGTTAAATTTTATATGCCCGCACAATTTCTTTCCGAGGCTGATACAATTACTATGGAAACATTCTCGTGGTGGGATAGTAACGCATGTCTTCCAACGGGTGTAATCTTCTTTACAGGCTCCAAGGCTCAAATGGAAGCACTTATTGCAAAATCTACCTATGACCGAGTAATTTGTTCAAGCGCAGAATTGGTAGAATGGGATTCAACAAAGGCTGATGATGACTATATCCCAACAAGCGGTTGGAGAATAGTTTACAACTATAATACCTGTGAGGCGTTTTACGAGGGAGAGCACGATTATCAGGGCACAGGACTCTGTGTTGACGGAATGCTTTGTGAAAATTGCCAAAGAAATATCCCCGGCACACAAGGTCATAGCTTCAAGCAAACCGTAGAATACACAAACGGCTACACCGAAAAGGGAATATATTGCAACGAATGTGTAAACGAGGGCTGTACAAAGCTTGATGAAAGCAGAGAGCTCGCTCCTATTTTCGGCGCGCTTGCAGAGAACGGCTATTCCTCAAACGGCACAGGAATCGCATTCGGTGGCTACACAGTAAACACCGATGCCCTTAAGGAATTCAATGACCTGAGCGCAACCGACATCACCTATGGTGTTGTAATAATGAACCCTAAGTATGTAGGCGACTCCTTCTTTACAGACGGTAGCGCAAACGCAACAAAGGGCTTTGTCGTAGCGGATATGAGCGCAAGCGAATACTCCAATATTAAGGTAATGATAGACGGTCTTGGCGCAAATAAATCCCTTGAGCTTGTAATCGCACTCTATGCCTATACAGATGGCGCAGATGTAGAGTTTATCCAAAGCGAGGATACAAACAGCGCATGCTCAAGCGTTGAAAAGACAGACGCAACCCTCTACACAGTATCTCTTACCTCTGTTGTAGATAAGCCAAAC
>JAFQUJ010000020.1 GCA_017408585.1 Clostridia bacterium
AAAAGGATAGAGCAAGAAACTCTATCCTTTTTTTGTTGACAAGCAAAAATGACTAAGTCATCATCACGATTCCGTGAGTTCAACTTAGTCATAGGTGGTCGAAGTGCGGAGGTTCGAACTCCGGGCCTCATGGTCCCGAACCATGCGCGCTACCAGCTGCGCTACACCTCGTTTTGCGTAATAATTTTATCATAAAGGCGCTAGGTTGTCAAGAGCTTTTGAAAATAAAGGATAAAACAAAAGCGCCATTGGCGCTTTTGTTTTATTTCAATGCTTCTAAAATTTCTTTTGCGCTATCAAGCACCATATCGGGCTTTTCGGGCGATGCGTCGAGAATTTCGCGAGTGGTTTCGCCACTCATAACGAGAATTGCGAGTGCTTCCGATGCGAGTCCGCTTTTAATATCCGTATAAATTCTATCGCCGATAACAGCGGTTTGCTCCCTTGCAACGCCCGCCATCTCCATTGCAAGCTGTGGCATAAGTGGCTCCGGCTTGCCGATAACGATGGGTCTGCGCCTTGAAACATTGTAGAGCATATCGCAAACGCTACCACAATCCGGCACGCTTCCAAACTCGGTAGGACAAACATAGTCGGGGTTGGTCGCGATATATGGAATATCGGGGCGTGTGAGCAATAAATACGACACATCATGAAGCTTTTTGAAGGTCAGCTCCGTGTCAAAGCCCATAACAATGCACTCGATTTTCTCTAAATCCTCGCTTACCTCAAAGCCATTCTGCCTTAGCTCTTCCTTTAGGGACTCTGTCCCACAAACATAAAGAGTAGCCCCCGAATGATGCTTTTTAAGATAATATGCCGTCGCCTGTGACGAGGTGATAAAATCCCCATATTCGCTTTCAATTCCAAGCCTTGCCAGCTTTTTAATATAGTCTGTAACGCTCTTTGACGAGTTGTTCGTCATAAACATATATTTTGCGCCCTTAGAGCGTATTACATCAAGAAGCTCGGGCGTGAAATCAAATAGCCTGTCCCCTAAATATAGAGTTCCATCCATATCGAATAAAAATAGCTTTATGCCTCGTAATGTGTCGTAATTCACCATATTTTCCTCTCAAATTCCTATAAATGCGCCACCGTCAAGAAGCGCCCTCTGTAATGCGTTAATGTCAAGTGAGCGAGTAGAGCATTCTCCCCTTATCGCAAGTGCCATAGCTGTACCACACGCCTCGCCAAGACAACAAACAACAGGCATAATTCGATACGATGCCTGCGCTTCATGATCTGACGAAATGCATCTGCCCGCAACGAGCAAATTGTCAACCCCCTGTGGAATTAGCGCACGATAGGGAATAGTGTAATACTCACCCGCACCAAAATAATAGTGGCTCGTTCCGCTACCCTCGGGATTGTGAATGTCAATGTCATAATTACAGCACGCAATTGAATCGTCGAATTTTACACACTCCCTGCAGTCGCTCTGCGTCAAAATGTAATCACCGATAATTCTGCGACTTTCGCGCACGCCAATCTCGCTAGCGGTCATCATAAGAAAGC
The DNA here is from genome assembly GCA_017408585.1 of Clostridia bacterium. Classification (GTDB taxonomy): domain Bacteria; phylum Bacillota; class Clostridia; order Oscillospirales; family CAG-272; genus RGIG2000. The sequence continues at coordinate 1,519 of JAFQUJ010000020.1, forward strand.
TATTTTCAAGACCCTGTGTATGATTTTTCATGAATTCGTATATTTCAAAAACCTGCTTGCGCGCAATAATTTCAGCCCTTGTTATTTCAAATGGATCAGTTGGACTTAGTCTTATAACTCTTGTCGTGTTAAAGTGCAGGACATTAGGAGTAGGCGTCTTAAAAACAAGAATGTTTTCACGAGGATTACTTATTTCTCCACGCTCGTGCGCACTTTTATACGCCTTGTCAAGCTCGCTCCAACACTTGAAAAATGCATCTGTATCAACATTTCCGAGCCTAAAGCATAGCGTCATAGGCTGACAAAGCCCGTCGCCCTCGCGTCCTTGAATAGTTGGACAATCGGCAAGATAGGTAAGCAAGGCGTCGCCCGTCGCATCAATAAAATAATCAGCCTCAAGCTCTAAAATACCATTTTTAACAGCCACATCTACGGATAAAATGCGATTTTTATCGCGATTCACTTTGCAAAGCGTGGCATGAAAAAGAAGCTCAACGCCACTTTCAAGCGCCATCTCGTTTAGAAGCTCCTTTAGCTCCTCTTCAAGAAAGCTCTGCCAATCCATAGCACCACGAGCGCGAAGCTTGTCGCAAATCTCCTTGAAAATGCCCTGCGAAAGCTCAACCCTCTTGCCATCAATCTCGGTCCAATATGGCATAAAGGGGTTCACAAGACAGTTAGTGCTAGCTCCACCAAGACAATTCGAGCGCTCAACGAGCAAAACTCTCGCGCCACGCCGTGACGCAGAAATCGCAGCGCCCACGCCGGCAAAGCCACCGCCAATAACTATAAGGTCGTACCTTTTCATAATCCACCTCACAAGCTTTATATCTCAATTGTAACACATGACGCACCCGTTTTCAATAAAAAGTGTAAAAAAGCACTCCGAAGAGTGCTTTTTGATATTAAAGATTGTAATACTTGTCAAACTCTGCAGGAGTTGGGATTTTTGCAAGCTCAGCAACCTCGGCTCTCTTAGACTTGATAAAGTTGTCAAGGAGCTCCTTGGGGAATACGCCACCGGCGGTGAGGTAATCGTTATCAGCCTCAAGAGCATCGAGCGCCTCGTCAAGAGAGGTTGGAAGGTGGTGTAGCTTTGCCTTCTCCTCGTCGCTTAGGTGATAGAGATTTACATCGTATGGACCCCAACCGTTTTCGTGTGGGTCAATCTTGTTCTTAATTCCGTCAAGACCTGCCATAAGAATTGCAGCATAGCAGAAGTATGGGTTACAGGTAGCATCGGGATTTCTAAGCTCAAAGCGACGAAGCTCAGGAGCCTTTGCGTAAGCAGGAATACGAATAACTGCGCTACGATTTGAGGTAGCATAGCCAACAGTAACAGGTGCTTCAAATCCCGGAACAAGACGCTTGAATGAGTTTGTGCTTGGATTTGTAAGGGCACAAAGTGAAGAAATGTGCTTGAGAAGACCACCCATAAAGTAGTGAGCCTCCTTGCTAAGATGCGCGTATCCGTCATCGTCAGAGAATACGGGCTGCCCGTCCTTTAAAAGAAGCATATGAACATGCATACCACTTCCTGCCTCACCATAAATTGGCTTAGGCATAAATGTAGCGGTCTTTCCGTATTTTAGAGCGGTGTTGTGAATGATATACTTAATCATCATAGTAGCATCTGCCATAGTTGACATCTTACCAAGCTGAGGCTCAATCTCAAACTGACCTGATGCAGCAACCTCTGGGTGATGATAGTTGATTTCAATACCCATTTTCTTCATAAGTAGGCACATTTCGCTTCTGCACTCGTATGAAATATCAAATGGCTTTGCAATGTGGTAATTCTTTTGCTTAGGAACTACAACGCCCTTGCCCTCCGTTGCGCTATTCCAATAGGATTGCTTTGCGTCCATAGTAACGCTAACGGACCTTCCGCTAACATCCCAACCAACCTGATCAAAGAGATAAAACTCAAATTCAGGAAGAATGAGCATAGTGTCAGCGATACCAAGATCGTTCATATACTTTTCAGCAGCGAGAACAATATTTCTTGGATATTGTGGAAGGGGACGGTTAGCGGGCGAGTCAATAATCATCGCATTACCGGTCATAGAAAGGGTAGGAATTTCGCAGAATGGGTCGATAACAGCGGTGTCAAGATCGGGGATAAATACCATGTCGCTCTTTTCAACAACTGCATAACCATAGTTAGATGCGTCAAATCCAATACCATTTTTCATTGTAGCCTCGGAAAAGTTTTCAGCCAAAATGGTAACATGTCTGTATTGACCGTTAATGTCAACCATCTTAAAGTCAACCATCTTAATGCCGTTTTCCTCGATTAGATTTAGAATGTCTTGAACAGTTTTAGCCATATTTGAATTCTCCTTAAAATAAAACTTAATATAATCATTATACCAAATTATTTTTGCATAGTCAATAAAAATCGACAAAAAACGCCCAAACGGGCGTTTTTTGATTATTTAGGCTTAGGCTGTGGTGGGTTTGGCTTGAAGATGCCTTGCGATTTTTAGTAGCTTATAAGGCTATTTTTATTCTTCGTCTGTAAAATCGGTATTTTTTCTTTCCTTTAAATACAGAACAATATCATAAGTCCCAATGGCTACAAACAAAATAGCGAGAATGAGCGTGATTACCCATTTTCCAATAGGCTCACCGCTTGTGGCAACAACCACAAATGCAATAATGGCGCATATGCCAACAATTATTTGAAAAACAGACGATATCAAATGAAATTTTTTCATAAAATAAGCACTCCTGTGTTAGATTTATGACAAATTTGTTGCGATAAAATCAAAACCTTTCGCTTCTATGCCTTTCACAAAGGAAATGAGCCCTTCCGTTATTATTTGGATAAAGATACTCGCTAAATTCCTGTGGACCGATTTCAAGTAGCTTTTTTAACTCATCGTCATTTAGCAAAACAACCTGTAAGCACGCAATGGTTTTTATCATTCCAAGCTTGCAACGCAATACATTCGCATTTTCAATCACCTGTGGAAATTCGATAAACGCCCCAACCATTTCGTCGTTAGGGTCATCATTTTCCCATTCAAAGCTATGTCCGTAGGTAATATGAGTGCTATTAGAGGAAGCGAATTGAGCTACGGATAGTAGCTTTTCGTGATACCAACCAACAATCTCAATTTTAGTCAAGTCCTCGCTTGCATCGACGAACATAATGTATTCGTTTCGATTGGCAATGGTGTTATCAATAGAGGGCATTTTATAGTCGCTTGCGCCCATTGTAACAAGCTTCCAAAACGGGTATTTTTCACTTGGCTCGTACAATAAAACATCAATATGCTCACCACAGTCAACAACGGGATGAATAACTAAGCAGTCGCTCTGCTCGAAATATGTATCAAAATGCTTTGTCAGCTTGTCCATTTCCTTGATTTTCATAAAATAACCACTCCTGTGTTAGATTTTGTGCTTTTATTCTATCATAACAGATGGGAAAAGTCAAGCTTATTGTGGTTGAAAAACACAAGAATAAAGACGAGGAGAAGCCCTCGTCTTTAATTTTCGGTGATTATTTAAACATTGCCTCAATTTGTGCTATTGTATAGCCATTTGGAATGGTCACGATGACATAAGCCATGTATCCATCAACCTTGCGTAAATAATAAATTTGGTTCATAGTAGTATTATACACAGTGGTTGTGCAAACTGCCTTGGAAAACTCTGTGTTACCAAGCATTGCTTTTTCAAGAGTATCAGGAAAAACAACTGTCATATCTGAAACATTTTCGAGTTGCTTTTTGAGCGACTCAACATATTGCTTTTCGGTGATGTTGCTTGAAAAGGTTTTTGAAAGATTTTCATAGCCTACGCTTATGTTTGTTGATGTAAGTGAGTCAACGACCATCATATCGTAAAGCGATGGATTTGTATTAAGCGCGTCCTTGAACTTGTCGCCGAGAATTGTATCTACACTTAAATTGAGTAGAGAAGCGATCTCCTCGTCGGTTGAATAAACCCAAGACTCAGGCTTTGTAAATTCAAAGTCTAGGTATTCATTTTTATAAACATCACCGTCAATTGTTCCACGAGAGAGCTCGACCTTGACCTTGGGTGGATCATCATCTTGATCTTTTGTTGAGTCACAGCTAACAAGCATTACAGCCATAATGACTGCCAGCAATAAAGAAATTAGTTTTTTCATTTTTCCTCCGTAAATTATAAAATAAAAAGGTGTACGCAACCGAGGTCACGCACACCGAAAAACGCAAACCCCGATTGTTGTCACACAAACTAATCGGAATAGAGATATTACTCGCTATACTCAAAAAGTGGAGCTTGCATTTTTGCCAAATCCATATTTGAGTATAGACAAAAAGAGGGTATAGTATTCCCAAAAAACAGAAAATACCCCTACAACCGATTTTTTAATTTGTGTGACAAATATATTTTACCATAAAATTTAATGATTTGCAATATCTTTTTGAAATTTGAAAAATTAAACAAGAAATAACAGCCCACCCCACACCAGTCGCATAGTCATCTGCCTTCGCCTCGACGCGTCGCTTACACTCGGCTCGTCACATTCCTTGCTTTGTGGCGAAATGCGTCGCAAAAACGATACTCAATCGTTTTTACTTAGCATTCAGATTAGAACC
>JAFQUJ010000001.1 GCA_017408585.1 Clostridia bacterium
CGCTTCGGTCAACGCCTAAAACCATTCCCCGAATGGTTTCTTGACGGCTACGGTTCGTCTCCCCCATAAAAAAAGAAAAGACGGCTTTCGCCGTCATATTGGTGGATCTGGGGGGAGTCTCCTCTTGCGTTTTTAAAGGCGTTTTTATGAATTTTAATTTCTGCTTTAAAAACGCTTCGGTCAACGCCTAAAACCATTCCCCGAATGGTTTCTTGACGGCTACGGTTCGTCTCCCCCATAAAAAAAGAAAAGACGGCTTTCGCCGTCATATTGGTGGATCTGGGGGGAGTCGAACCCCCGTCCGAAAACCTGTTGGCACAACCTTCTCCGTGGGCAGTTAATCTTTTGGAATTTCCCTTGCCTTAACGCCGATTAACAGGCTTTATGGCTCGGTAGCGCTTTTTTGCATGATCGGCTCAAGCGCAACTGCCGATGCATGTTCACCACTATTTGACGCCTATGCCGAGGTCGTGGTGCTCCTTGGATAGACGGGTGGCATATAGCCACAGCACTGCCCTAATCGCCCCTAGGGGCAATTAGTTAGGCAGCCATAGCAACAGTTGATCTGTCGTTTATTTTTTAAGTTTAGCCATTATACGGGATTAGCCAGCCCGCCACGCTTATCATACCTCAAAATCCCCGTCGAAGCCTTTACAGACCCATGTTAAAGGCGATTTTTTATCGCCTTTTTTGTTGATTTTAGGTTGAATTTTCAAATTATTGAATTTTTAAATTGCCAAATTATTAATATTCCATTTTGAATATGCCCAAGCCCTCGCCTGTTCTTCCGCCATTTAGCAAATATTGCTTAATTGCGCGACGAAGTGAGGTGTTTTCGGGATAGTCATTTATGTCCTCGGGCTGATCCATATCGAAGAGTCGCCAAGCATCATTATACTGTCCCTCTTTATCGTCATATTGACCGATTATTTTGAAATCGTCCATGAATGAGCGAGTGTTTGATTTCTCGGGAATGATATCTCTGTATGCAGGATACAAGAGCCAGCTATAACAGGTGAAAATCATTGGCGCGCCATTTAGTTTTGGGGCAAAGAATGCCTTTGCCTTGGCGTATGCGTCCTCACGAGATGCCTTATCGAATGGAGTCATAGTTCTTGGAATATGTACGCCGATAATCATAGTATCAGGCTTTAGGTCAAATTCCTCGTCGGAATAGGTGTTACCGTATTTTGCAAAATCGAATTGCAATCTGCCGAGGGCAAATCTTGTCATATTGAAAAATCCCGGGAACCACCAAGCAACAAACGAGCCCCACATTCCCTTGACAGCCTTACATTCCCAAAGCTTCCATTTTAGGTCGAGCATACTATCGTGCCAAATTTGAAGGTCTATTCCCTCTTTTTTGTAGCATTCCTTTAGGTGCTTTGACATACACATAAACACCAAAAGTCCTGCGCTATACTTATGCACGCCCACCTTTTCGCCTGCTTTTTCGGCATTTGTCAAAAGTACGCCATAGTCTGTATTAATGTTTGCCTCGTAGGAAGCGATACATTCATAAAATTCTGCCTTTGCCTGCTCATTTGCCTCTATTTTTGCAAAATCGGCAAGAAGTGAGTCTTGAGCCTCTTTGTCGAAGTCAAGCTCGTTCATTAGCTCTATAAGATAATTTTTCATGCTTAGTCCTCTCTGTTTCCTCTCATTGCTCTTTCGATTGTTCTTTGTGCTGTACGCTTTGCGTCGGTTTCGCGCTTATCGTAGTTCTTTTTACCCTTACAGAGTCCCAGCTCAACCTTGACTCTTGAGCCTGAAAGATAGAGTGACAGGGGGATAAGGGCGTAGCCATCTGCGTTTATGGCGCTATCAAGCTTTAAAATTTCCTTTTTATGCATTAAAAGACGCTTGTGACGAAGGGGGTCTTTATTATAGATATTTCCCTTTTCGTAGGGGCTTATGTGAATTCCCAGAGCAAGAAGCTCTCCTGCATAGACCTTGCAAAACGAGTCTTTGAGATTTACCTGTCCCGCCCTTACTGATTTAACCTCGGTACCGAAGAGCTCTATGCCTGCTTCGTACCTTTCGATTACAAAATAATCGTGATAGGCTTTTTTGTTTTGAGCAATTATTTTTATTGATTTTTCAGCCATAGCTCTCTCCTTTCGTGTTATTGCTTTAATAGTATATCATATATATTTCTGTTTTTCAAGGGGTTGATAGCGAAAATGCGTCACAGAATTATTGACAATTTTTTTGCTTTATGATACAATTTTTTTGAGGTGAGAATTATGAATTACAAAATCATATACTCTAAAAGGCGGACTCTTGCCTTACAGATTAGTAGAGAGCTTGAGGTTATTGTCAGAGCGCCTAAGGGGGCTTCTACTGATAGAATTGAAAAATTTGTGCGCTTGCACGAGGGTTGGATAAATGAGCATTTGGAAATGCAAAAATCGAGGCTTGAGCGCTATCCGGAGCCAAGCGAGGCTGAGCTTTTGGAGCTTGAGAGGCGTGCGTGGGAGCTTTTGCCCGAGCGAGCCTCGTATTTTTCGGCGCTTATGGGCGTTAAGGCGTCGCACATTTCGATAAATCGAGCGAGGTCTAGGTTTGGGAGCTGTTCCGATAAGGGACGCATTAACTTTTCGTGTCGGCTTATGAGATATCCTATCGAGGCGATTGATTATGTTGTTGTGCATGAGCTAGCTCATCTTAGGCATTTAAATCATTCGAGGGAGTTTTGGGCGTTTGTTGAGAGTTTTTTGCCTGATTACAAGCAAAGAAAGAGGTTACTTAAATGAAGATTGTTATTTTAGATTATGCGACACTTGGGTATGATTTAGACCTTTCGGGTGCTGAGCGCTTTGGTGAGGTTATAAAATATGAGCGCACCACGCAGAGCGAGGCGTTTGAGCGTCTTTTAGATGCGGATATTGTCATTGTAAACAAGGTGAAGATGGTGCGTGAGGTGCTCGAAGGGGCAAAAAATTTGAAGCTGATTTGCGAAACTGCAACGGGCTTTGACAATATTGATATTGAATATTGTAGGGAGCGTGGAATTTTGGTGGCTAACACTCCTGCGTATTCAAGCTCCTGTGTGGCACAGGTGACTGTGTCTATGGTGTGTTCTCTTTTGACGCATTTAAGGGAATATGAGGACTGCGTTTTTAGTGGTGAGTACACAAAAGGTGGAAATGCGAATGCTCTTGTGCCTGTATATCACGAGATTGATGGTAAGGTATGGGGCATTATAGGCTTTGGAAATATTGGGCGCGCAGTTGGCAAGATTGCCGAGGCGTTTGGGTGCAAGCTACTTGTAAATAAGCGCACGAAAATTGATGGATATGAGTGCGTTGACCTTGACACTCTTTTAAGGGAGAGCGATATTATCACAATTCATTGTCCTTTAAACGAGCTTACAAGAGGATTGATTGGCAAGCGTGAGCTTTCGCTTATGAAGCGTGATGCGATTATAATTAACATGGCACGAGGTGCGATTTGGGACGAGGGCGCTGTTGCCGATGCGATTTTGAAGGGTGAAATTGGCGGTATGGGGTGCGATGTATTTTCCTGTGAGCCTTTACCTGTTGGGCATGCGTTTGAGCGTCTTTACGGGCTTAAAAATGTGTCGCTAACGCCTCACATGGCTTGGGGCTCTTATGAGTCGAGAATGAGGTGCTTTAACACGGTGCTTTCTAATATAAATGCCTTTCTTAATGGTGAGCCGACGAATATTGTGAATAAATAAAATTATAGGGTATTTGAAAAAATGCCCTATTTTTTGTTGACTTTATAAATTATATGTGGTAAAATAAGGGTGCGACATAATTGAATATTTCAAAGAAAATACACTTTGGTAGAGGTGTATCCTTTTTCGCATACAAAATTTCTTTGAAATATATTGTATCAATTGTGTCGCAACAAGGCGGAAGGTGCATTTTTACAGGTGTCGCTCCACCTTGGGGCGACACTTTTTTGTTGCAATAAAAAGCATTTCTATCAAAGGAGAAAAAAGATGAAAAAATTATTGGTTTTGGCTCTTGCGCTGATTTTGGCGCTGTTCTCTTGCCTTTTGGTTGCTTGTGGTGACGAAACGGAGTCAAGCAGTACGGAGTCAGAGCGAGAATCTCAATCACAGAGTGATATTCAAAGTTCTACCGAGAGTGAAAAGGAACTCATGACGGAAACGGAGTCCGAAAGTAAATTGGAAGCCGAAAGCTCCACAAAAGATGACACAACGGAGTCAGAGAGTGACACGGAAAGCGAATCACCAAACGATAGTGAAGAGCCGTCCGTTTATGATTCCAACGCTAGTAAGGGACTTGAATTTTCACTAAATAGTACAACAAACACTTACACAGTATCCGGAATTGGCACTTGCACAGATACAGATATAATAATTCCAAGTAAATACGAGGGTATGCCTGTAACTTCGATAGGATATAGGGCGTTTAGGGGTTGTACCAAGCTTACAAGTGTAACAATTCCAAGTAGCGTAACTGAGATAGAATACGATGCGTTCACTGATTGCACCTCGCTTACAAGCGTAACAATTGGAAATGGTGTAACCTCGATAGGAAGCGCTGCGTTCTATGGTTGCACCTCGCTAACAAGCGTAACAATTGGAAATAGCGTAACCGAGATAGGAGGCTATGCGTTCAAGGGTTGCACATCTCTTACCGAAATAAACTTTAATGCAACTGCTATGAGTAATTTAGCTTTAAATAACTATGTGTTCCCCTATGCAGGACAAAATGGAGACGGAATAACGGTAACGATAGGGAAAAATGTAACTAAAATACCTGCTTATTTATTCTATCTATATGATTTATATAGTAGTGATTCTTCATGCTCACCAAAAATAACAAGCGTAGTATTTGAGGAAGGTAGCGTTTGTGAAAGTATAGGAAGCGCTGCGTTCTATGGTTGCAAATCGCTTACAAGCGTAACAATTCCAAATAGCGTAACTACAATAGGAAATGCTGCGTTCTATGGTTGCAAATCGCTTACAAGCGTAACGATCCCTGATAGCGTAACCACAATAGGAGGCTCAGCGTTCTATAATTGCAACAAGCTTACAAGCGTAACAATTCCAAATAGCGTAACCTTGATAGGAAGCGATGCGTTCTATTGGTGTTCCTCACTTGCAAGCGTAAACTATCTTGGTACAATTGAGCAGTGGTGTAATATTTCATTTAGAGGTTCATCTGCAAATCCACTATCTCAAGCAGCAAAGCTATATCTAAACGGAACGCTTGTAACTGACCTTGTAATACCAAGTACAGTAACTGAAATAAAAGATTATGCGTTCAGAAGTTGCAACTCGCTAACAAGCGTAACAATCCCTAATAGCGTAACCTCGATAGGAAGCCGGGCGTTCGGTGGTTGCTCCGCGCTTACAAGTGTAAACTATCTTGGTACAATTGAGCAGTGGTGTAATATTTCATTTGGAGATGATGGTTCAAATCCGTTAAATTATGCAAAAAATCTATATCTAAATGGAACACTTGTAACTGAGATTGTAATACCAAGTACAGTAACTGAAATAAAAGCGTATGCGTTCGAATATTGTACCTCGCTAACAAGCGTAACAATCCCCGATAGCGTAACCTCGATAGGAAGCTCTGCGTTCGAACATTGTACCTCACTTACAAGCGTAACTATTCCTAGTAGCGTAACCTCGATAGGAAGCAATGCGTTCTATTATTGCACATCGCTTACCGAAATAAACTTTAATGCAACAGCTATGAATGATTTAAGTTCAAGTAACGAAGTGTTCTTCTGTGCAGGAAAAAATGGAGACGGAATAAAGGTAACGATAGGAAAAAATGTAACTAAAATACCTGCTTATTTATTCTATCCATCAGCTAGTAATATGTCTTCTTCATACTCTCCAAAAATAACAAGCGTAATATTTGAGGAAGGTAGCGTTTGTGAAAGTATAGGAAGCTATGCGTTCGAATATTGCACCTCGCTTACAAGCGTAACGATCCCCGATAGCGTAACCTCGATAGGAAACTATGCATTCAAATATTGCACCTCGCTTACAAGCATTACGGTGGACGAAAACAATACTGCATATAAATCAATAGATGGTAGTTTATATTCAAAGGATGGAAAAAAGCTTATTCAATATGCAGTTGGCAAAAATGACACAAGCTTTACAATTCCCGATGGTGTGACTTCGATAGAAAGCTATGCGTTCGAATATTGCACCTTGCTTACAAGCGTAACAATTCCAAATAGCGTAACTACGATAGGAAGCTCTGCATTCCATAAATGCACCTCGCTTACAAGCGTAACAATTGGAAATGATGTAACTTCGATAGAAAGCTATGCGTTCGAATATTGCACCTTGCTTACAAGCGTAACAATCCCAGATAGCGTAACCGAGATAGGAAGCTATGCGTTCTATAATTGCACCTCGCTTACAAGCGTAGTGTTTGAGAAAGGTAGCGTGTGTGAGAGTATAGGAAACTCTGCGTTCCATAGTTGCAACTCGCTTACAAGCATAACGATCCCCAATAGCGTAACCGAGATAGGATACGCTGCGTTCTCTGGTTGCACCGCACTTACAACGATAAACTGTGAGGCAGAAAGTCAGCCGAGTGGTTGGTATAGCGATTGGAATAGCGATTGGAAAGGTAATTGCTCTGCAAATGTTGTTTGGGGATACAAGGACGAATAATTTTATATTTGAAAAGCAAAAAGCAGTTCTATGAACTGCTTTTTGTTTCTTTTTTTGAATTTTAGAATTTAAAAAATCACGAATTTTTGAAATTCGTGATTTTTTGTTTTTTAGAAGTACATTGACGGCTCTTCGTTGAAGGTGCCGTTTTCGATTTCGTCTATTCTTTGTTGAATTCGGCTCTTGACGAGCTCGGCAATTTCGGGCTCTTTTAAGTGCTGATATTCCTCGTATGGAATTGGCGCAAGGTAATGAACCTGTGTTGTTACCCAACCCTTGAAAAGCCCTTGGTTCATTGCCTTCCAAGAATCGTATATACATATTGGAAGGATTGTGCTTTTTGATTTGGTTGAGCATCTAAAGCATCCGTGTTTGAATTCCTGCAGGGTGTTTTTATTGTCTGAATAATAGCCCTCGGGGAAGATTAGGTATATTCTGTTCTCTTCCTTTACCTCTTTGGCAATTTGGTTTATTGTTCTTAGGGTTTCAAGGAGCTCATTATCGACATCTATGAGCTTGGCTTCCATTAAGCCTGCACATTCCTTTGCGACGATATAATCGGCGGCGGATTTTTTCCAAAGAATTCGGCACGGTCTGCCAAATGACTTTAAAATTCCCATTCCGTCATATCTACCCTGATGGTTTGAGTACATTACAAAGCCACCACCCTCGGGGATATTTTCCATGCCATAGACCTTGGTGTGTGCCTTTGCTGATTTTCTCATTCTATCCATTATTTCTACGCCGAAAAAGAAACGATCGGCGCTTGTGTATTTATCTGTTTCTCTTATCATTCGTCTTGCTTTGCCAAGGTGCGTGATAATGAATGGTAATTGCTTGATTATTGTAAGCTTAAAGCGTAATTCTGACATTTTTATTCCTTTTCTTATAATCTATCTGCTTTTTCCTTTGCGCTGATAATTCTTGCACAAATATCGCTTATTTTACAATCTCCAAAGCACGCTACTGCGCTCTTTATTGTGTCGTTTAGTGGCTCTATCCAGCGTTTTTCGATTTTATCAATTCCTACTGCCGAGCCGACGATGCTTCCAACCGTTCCTGCGTTACAGTCGGTGTCAAGTCCACACATTGTAGCTATGGTTATGCTCTTAGTATAATCGAGCTCTCCTGCGATAATTCCAAGGGCGACCATTGCCATATTATTAATTGTCGCCTCACAGGGTAGATATCCATATTTTTGGAGAATTTTATCTGCGACTGCGCTCCAATCGGGGTTTTCTCTGTACCATTCTCTTACAAGGCTGATTGCCTCGAAAAGTCTTGATTTTTTAGGGATAGAGGCGAGTCCTGCGTCGATTATTTTATCGACTGTTGGATTTTGCGAGAGTGCGCCTGATAGCGCTCCGGCAACAAACATTCCGCCATAAATTCCGTTCTTGGTTAGGGTTACAGAGGTATCCTTATGGGCGAATTCGCACGCTTTTTTTAGGTTTGCCGGGAAAACATAGCCCCAGATATCTGTTCTTATCTGTCCGTCGATACACTCTCTCCAAGGATTTATTGTATATGGAATTCTCTCAAGTGGTAGTGTTCCACCTACATAGTGATAATATGCCACTCTTGAGGCGCACCAGCACCATAGATATGGAATATTATCCGCCCAGTTTTTTAGAACCTTCCAAGGCTCAATTTCAAATCCAAATATTTCAATTAGGCGAAGTCCCAAAAGGGTGTAATGAATATCGTCATCAGATTGAGCGAACTCGACATGGCCCTTTGCGCTATAAATGCAGTCCTCACGAAGACGGAAGTCGAGAGCCTCGGAATATTCGGGAACGAAGTCGTTTAAGGGGTAGGCATTAACGCTTTCGAGGTATTTTTTGATAAAGTCCTTTGAGAGTCCCATTTCAAGAGGCTTTCCTAGGATAACGGATGCGCATCTGCCATAGAATGCGCCCTGTATTCTCTTTTTGTATTCCTCGTCGGTGAGAGGCAAAAGCTCCGGTGCTTGTATTGCTTGCGCCATAATGCCCTCGAAATCGTTTGGCTCTACATATTGATAATCGGGGCGAATATCGTTTGTTGCCATTATTTTTATAAGGTTTTCGTATGGCTTTTTCCAAAATTCGTCGCCATCGGGATAGCTATCCACGCTTTCGGGATTTGGGCAAAAGTTGGCGTTTTCTATATCATTTACTATGTATTTTTCAACATTGAAGCCCTCTTCATAGAGTGTTCTGTATTCCTCGACAAAAAGCTTTTTATAATCTGCGTAGCCCGGCATAATTTCTCCTATTTCTTCATTTCGATAAGATATGTTAGCATTTCGCTTGCGTGCCACGAGTGTGGCGCACCGCATTTATTTTTTGCGTATTCCTCGCTGAGTGAGGCGATTTTTTCGTAATTTGCCTCGGAGGCGCAAATTTCCCAGCTCATTGGGTATTTGATTTCTAGGTATTTTTCGTCTATTGGCTCAGCCTCGAAGTGCTTGGTTGCCCACCACAGATACGGATACCACTCGTTATAATCGTTTTGGTAGGGGGTTTCTCTTTCCACCTCGCGCTTATCCATCCAGAACATACGAGCATAGCTATCAAATTCGTTTGGAATTTTTATAAACGAGGTATCAATACCCAGTCTTGTGAGTCCAAGCTTTAGCCAAAGGGTTGAGTATATTTCGTGGTGGTTATAGTCGGTCATTCCTGTCAAAAGTCCGTTTTCGGTTATTCTTTTTGCCTCATCGACAATCCTTTGAACAAGGGGATAGGTTTTATCGACAAAGAATGACAAAACGAATGCAAGCTGTCCTAGATTATCGGGCTCTTCATTACCTTTATTATTTCTATCATAAAGGTCGCAAACGGACATAGCCCACGGTCTTAGAAGCTCTATATTCCCTGTTTTTTCAAGGGCGAGCGCCATCATTGCGCCATCACGATACCATGCGGTATCATAGACATAAATGTTTGGCACGGGGGTTGTATCAATAAAGCTTGTTAGAATTTCTTGGTGAAGGATGCGTAGCTGAGCGCTATATTTGCAATCCTCGAAGTCGGGAAGGTTTATTTTTGAGCTTGCAAGGCAAATTGTGTCCTTATGCTCCTCGCCTGTAATTTCGCTCAAATACAATCCCTGTTCGTTTTCCTCGATTAAGAAAATTTGATTTTCCTTGGTCCAAATTACGACCATATATCTATCATAGAGGAATTTTTCTCTTTCTACATTCCACTCGTGTGCGATTTCGTTAGATTTGATTTTTATGAGCTTGCCACACTTATAGAGATATTTTTCTCGATGTCCCATACCGAATATATAAAATTGATTTTCAGGCTTTATCATAATATCACCTCTTTTTTGCATTTAGACTATTTTATCACAAAGTACACTTTTTTGCAACATATATTTGCGTATTTTTTATTGACTTAAAGTAAATTTAATGTTAAAATATTATAAATGCTTCGCTTTTTGTTAATTTTTGGACTTGAAGCGAGCATTATAAAGTTTTTAAGAAACGGGGGCATAATATGAGCACAGAGTCACGCATTAAAAAAGCGCTTATAATTTTTTTATGTATTGTTCTTATTCCCACTCTTACCCTCTCCGTTTTTGCGATTGGCGAGGATGTTGCCATTGGCTTTGAGAGGTTTGTGCCTGACTATGACAGGGTTGATATTGTGCCTGTGCTCGAAAAGAGCGAGCTTTCAAACGAGGATTACAAGCTTTTATATTATCAAACCGGACTTTCAAAATCGGGGCTTAATGATACTCTTGCCGAACGAGGAATTGATGGCGTTTTGGAATTTCAAGACGGAGTTTTCGGTGAATACAAGGTAAATGATTATAAATTTGCGCCATTTTGTCATTATTATTCGATAAACAAGAAGATGCCTATTGTCCCGGTGCAAAATGGAGATATTATTGTATCGTCCTCGACGGAGTTTTCGTTTTGGAGCGTTGGGCATTGCGCTATGGTTGTTGATGCTGAGAACGGTGTTGTGGTTGAGGCCATTGGAATTGGCTCTGAGTCTAAATACGGCACGCTTTCGTCAATTTTAAGGCGTGGGAATTTCATTATTTTACGCCCTACCGTTGAGCCTAAGGTGCTTGACAAGATAATTGATTATACAACCTCAAATTTAATCGGCATTAAATATGACCCCACAATTGGTATTCTTTCACGAAAATATGTTGAGGATATTAAATATACTCATTGCGCGCATATATTTTGGTATGCCTTTTACAAGCATGGGATTGACATTGATTCAAATGGCGGTCCTGTTGTAACTCCTAAGGATATTTCACACTCTGAGCATTTTAAGCTAATACAGGTGTCGGGCTTTGACCATGCGACGCTTTGGGATTAATTGATTGGAGCTTTTATGTTAATTAACTACGGATCTTTTATGTATTTTGCGTATATTTTCGTAGCAATTGGTATATGTGTTGGGCTATTCTTTATTTTGAGAAAAAAGAACGATAAAATAAAGAAAATCGTTATTGCTTCTATTGCTTTTTTAAACCTTGCACAGCATGTATTCAAGGGGCTTATTTATCCGCATTATTGGGGCAATTTTTCGCCTCATTTATCAAGCGCATACAATGTTTGCGCGTTTTTAATTATTGCATCGCCATTTGTTTTTCTTTGGGGGTGTGAGCTATTTAAAAATTTTATAACCTATATTGGAACGATTGCAGGTATGATTGCTATGCTTGTTCCTTATTGGTTTATTGGGCAAAGTGCGTTTCAAAGCGAGGCTTATCGCTTCTATTTGTGCCATTCGCTTTTGTTTATTTCGTCGATTTTGCCAGCGCTTTTAGGTATGCACAGGCTAAGGTGGAGGCACTTTTGGAAAATTGGGCTTTTATTCTTTGTGATGCTTGGAATTATAATTTTAAACGATATGTTTTTTGTCGCGATTGGTAGCTATCCCGTTACCAACCCTAGCGATATTTATGGCAGTCTTTGCGAAATCAATCCGTGCTGGTCTATTATTCCGCCTAAAAATTTTGATTGGCTTACGGGCTTGATAAGAGTATTCACTCCAAAATTTTTTGAGGGCTTGCCTATTTTATGGTACGCCATACCTATGTATATTGGAATAACTCTTGTTGCATTTGGCGTGTGCGTTTCGCTTGATTTCAAGTCCTTCAAGGCTGATTTTTCGGCGTTTAAGAAAAGGCTAAGGAAAAGCGAGGAAAAATGATTTTCTCTTAAATTAAATGACAAAACGGTTACTCTGTTATGAGTAACCGTTTTTTTAATTATTTTTCTATTATCGCAACAATCGTTGCCTCTCTTATTGTGGTACAACCATTTGATGTTTCGTCAAAATAGAATTTGACGCCCATAATTTCCTTGCCTATATCAAATTTGACGGTTATGGGGCTATCATCAGAGGTTTCGCTCTGCTCGTCCCACGAGTCTAGCTCCGTCCATTGTGTGCCATCATAGATTGACACAGTGAATTTTTGGTTTGAGCCATTTTCGATCCACTCATCCGGGAAACGATTAATGGTTATGGCTACATGGTCAACATAGGAGTTATTAAAGGTGAAGGTAAGCTCGGGATTGTTAGTTCCGTTTATCCACGAGGTTTCAAGGTTGTCATCAACTATGCTACTTGCATCTACCCATTCATTTATTCCGTCGGTTAGATCCATTAAGGCTTTTGGGGCTATATTTTCAAGGGCTGTGACGATTTCCTTTTTATAATCGCAATTTATGCATTTAATGGTGGTAAGTCCGTTTTCCTCAAGGGTTGGAACTTTTTCTACTACCTTTTCATCTGAGAGCACATGCGATTTTTGTTTAATATATCCCGATTTATAGGAATGATTGCAAATCGCGCAGGTCGCGACAACATAGCCTCTTGATGAGCAGGTTGCGGCTACATTTTCGGTATATTGATAAATGTGTGCGCAGCCATTATCGCAGGCATCGTTTCCGCCAAAATAGATTTTTACATTTTCACCATTTACGGGAATATCCTTAACGATTATGCTATTAACTCCGCTTCCCTTTGTTACCTCGAGGTCGTATTCAACGCCATCAATAACTGCGTATGCAGAATTAATGGTGAAAGGGACTTGAAGCTTAGCGGTCATTGGAATGTTATAAATGTCCTTGTTAAGATCGCAGGTGACATTGATTGTCATTGACTCGTAATCGGCATCAACATAGTTGATTTTTGCGTTTTTAACTTGACTTAGATAAATTGAAACCTCCTCAAATGACGCAACCCAAACGGTGTTCTTAAAGTTTTCATTAATGTAGGAGCAATGGTTTGCGAAGTTTTCCTTTGACAAGTCGGTGCTATTATATGGGCTATCGAGCACGCAGTGAATCAGCTCTACTACCCACGCTCCGTTTTGCTTTAGTTTATTTTTTATACTATCATTAAAGGAATCTATTGCGGCACTTTTATTAAAGGAATAGGATTTTACACGATACATATTGAAGTCCGTGTTCACTCCTGCAAAGTCTCCACCGAGCTCTAAGCGGTTGGAAATTACAAAATCGTCAAGATACGCCTCATAGGAATCGTTTATATGCGCATATGGTGTTGCGAATGTGAGAACTCTTTGGTCGGGGAAATTAGTTCTCAAAAACTCGATTGCGTCCTTGATTTCGTGCTCATATTCGGATTGTGCAAGAGTTGTTGGCTCTTTGTGATCATAGCCGTGGCATCCAACATCAAGATAGCCCTCGGCAAGAACCTTTTTCCATTCGGAAATTGCGTTTTCATTCAAGAAGCAAGGGCCTAGCATTGCAGTGCCCTTAAAGCCATATTGCTTGAAGATGCTATTTACATAGTGACCCGTGTTATAATCGTAGCCATCATCGAAAGTCATTGAAAGGGCTGACGAATATCCGTTATAGTAGTTTGTAAAGACGGGGGCTTTTAGGGAATATTGACCGTACACCCATTTACCGTCGCTTGTTACCTCGTTTGAATAAACTGTTCTGTCCTCACCGTAGGTTGGATTTGATGGGGTGCTTGGGGGTGTGTCCTCCTTGGTGGACTCCGATTCCTCGTCCTCCTCTTCGTCTTCTTCCTCGTCTTCCTCCTCTTCCTCCTCTTCCTCGTCATAATCCTCGTCATCGTCGGGAACAGATGGTGTGGTTGATGGAATGATTTGATTTAAAGCGCTTTCGATCATAGCCTGTGCATCACACGCAACAAAGCAAAAAACAAGCAAAAGCGACACGACAATTAAAAGTATTTTTTTCATTTTTCCTCGCCTAAATTTAAAATTCATTGATATTTTAAGTATAGCATTAATGGAGCTTAATGTCAAGGAAATAATTTTCAAATGACAAATTCTTGGATTTGATTGCTTTTTCGTGTTGCGTTTTTTGAATTTTTGAATTTTAGATTTTTGGAATTTTAAAACTTGTTACTTTCCCTTTTGTGAAAAGAAAAAATCGCTTGCGATGCAAGCGATTTTTGTTATTTATTAAACAACTCCTTGAGCCTTCATAGCCTCTGCAACCTTGATGAAGCCTGCGATGTTTGCGCCTGCTACAAGGTCGTCGCCAAGACCATACTCGTTTGCTGCCTTGATGGAGTTTTCGAAGATGTTCTTCATGATGCCCTTAAGCTTCTCGTCAACCTCTTCAGCTGTCCAGCTATAACGCATTGAGTTTTGTGACATTTCAAGACCTGAAACAGCAACGCCACCTGCGTTTACTGCCTTTGAAGGAGCTACGATAACGCCATTTGCCTTAAGGTATGCAACTGCCTCGTTGGTTGTAGGCATATTTGAAACCTCAACATAGTATTTTACACCATTAGCTACGATCAGCTCAGCCTCTGCCATTCCAACCTCGTTTTGAGTTGCGCAAGGCATAAGAATGTCAGCCTTAACGCCCCATGGCTTTTGTCCTGCGAAGAACTTAACGCCAAACTTGTCTGCGTAGTCTTGAACTCTGTTACGGCATGAAGCACGCATTTCGAGCATATAGTTGATCTTTTCCTCGGTGCAAATTCCGTCCGGATCGTAGATGTATCCGTCAGGACCGGAGATTGTTACAACCTTACCACCGAGCTCGGTTACCTTCTTAACTGTTCCCCAAGCAACATTACCAAATCCGGAGATAGCAAAGGTCTTGCCCTTGATTGAGTCGCCGAAGTAGTTAAGCATATTTACTGTGTAGTAAACTGCACCGAAGCCTGTTGCCTCAGGACGAATGAGTGAGCCACCATAAGGCAAGCCCTTACCTGTGAGAACTCCTGTGAATTCGTTTCTGAGTCTCTTGTATTGACCGAACATATAGCCAACCTCTCTTGCACCAACACCGATATCGCCTGCCGGAACATCGAGGTCTGCGCCGATATGTCTTGAAAGCTCTGTCATGAAGCTTTGGCAGAAGCGCATAACCTCTGCGTCGCTCTTGCCCTGTGGGTCGAAGTCGGAGCCACCCTTACCACCGCCCATTGGGAGTGATGTAAGGCTGTTTTTGAAGGTCTGCTCGAAGCCGAGGAACTTGATGATGCTCTCGTTTACTGATGGATGGAAACGAAGACCGCCCTTGTAAGGACCGATTGCGCTATTGAATTGAATTCTGTAGCCACGGTTTACTTGAACTACGCCATTGTCATCAACCCACGGAACACGGAACTTGATAATTCTTTCAGGCTCAACCATTCTTTCGAGAACGCCACTTGTTATGTAGTCGGGGCGCTTTTCGACAACAGGTTCGATTGATTCCAAAACCTCTTTGATGGTTTGGTGAAATTCGGGCTCGTTAGGGTTTCTTTTGATTACTCTCTCTACGAGCTCATTTAGATATTGATTTTTAAAGCTCATTGTAAAATACCTTCCTTGTATTAAAATTACTTTTTTATTGTAGCACACTGATTTTTTATTGTCAATAAAAATAATCAAGAAAATTTGAATTTTTTGATAATTTATTGACATCAATTTCCAAGAGTGATAAAATGGAGATAATTAGATAGGTTTTTGTCGAAGGAGATAAATAATGAAAAAAGTATTAATTTTAATACTTGTGCTGATTTTGGCGCTGTTCTCTTGCCTTTTGGTTTCGTGTGGTGACGAAACGGAAACGAGCGAGAGTGAGCAAAGCTCGCTGTCACAGACAGAAGGTGAGAGTAAAAGTGAAACAGAATCAGAAGTCGGTGATAACAGCAATGATGATTTTGTAAGCAAGGGACTTAGCTTTGAGTTGGACACTACAACCGATACATATACCGTTGTAGGAATCGGAGATTGTAAGGACACCAACCTCGTAATCCCCTCAACCTACAATAGCAAGGCTGTCACCTCGATAGGAGAGAGGGCGTTCTATGGTTGCGAAGCGCTTACAAGTGTTACAATTCCAAATAGCGTAACCTCGATTGGAAGATATGCGTTCTATGATTGCGACTCGCTTACAAGTGTTACTATTCCAAATAGCGTAACCGAGATAGGAAGCTGTGCATTTGGATATTGCGACTCGCTTACAAGCATAACAATTCCCGATGGTGTAACCTCGATAGGAGACGAAGCGTTCCGGGGTTGCTACAAGCTTGTAGAGGTATATAATCTATCCTCGCTTGATATAACTGTAGGCTCTGAGGATAATGCATATGTGGGCTGTTATGCAAAGGTAGTTCATACCTCGCTTGACGAGCCAAGCATACTTGAAACAGTAAGCGATTATATCTTTATGACTTGGGAAGGCAACTATTATCTTATGGGTTATCCAGGCAACGAAAAAGAGCTTACCTTGCCCGATGGTTACAAGGGTAATAATTATAAAATCTATCAATATGCTTTCTATGAGCGTGGTGGCATAACAAAGGTAACAATCCCAGATAGCGTAACCGAGATAGGATACGACGCGTTCTATTCGTGCGACTCGCTTACAAGTGTTACTATTCCAAATAGCGTAACCGAGATAGGAAGCTATGCATTTGGATATTGCGACTCGCTTACAAGTGTTACAATTGGCAATAGCGTAACCAAGATAGGTTACTATGCGTTCGAGGGTTGCTACAAGCTTGTAGAGGTATATAATCTATCATCGCTTGATATAACTAAAGGCTCTAAGGATAATGGATATGTGGGCTATTATGCAAAGGTAGTTCATACCTCGCTTGACGAGCCAAGCATACTTGAAACAACAAGCGACGGATATGTTTTTGCATATGTAAGTGATAGTGAAATATGCCTTATTAATTATGTAGGCAGTGAAAAAGAGCTTACCTTGCCTGATGGCTACAATGGTAACAATTATAAAATCTATCAATATGCTTTCTATGGGCGTGGTGTCATAACAAAGGTAACAATCCCAGATAGCGTAGCCGAGATAGGAAACTATGCGTTCTCTGGTTGCACATCGCTAACAAGTGTAACAATCCCAGATAGCGTAACCGAGATAGGAAGCTATGCGTTCAAGGGTTGCACATCGTTAACAAGTGTAACAATCCCAGATAGCGTAACGAAGATAGGATATTTTGCGTTCTATGGTTGCACCTCGCTTACAGGTGTAACAATCCCTGATAGCGTAACCGAGATAGGACAGTCTGCGTTCGGAAATTGCACCTCGCTTAAAGTGATAAACTGCGAGGCGGAAAGTCAGCCGAGTGGTTGGGATAGCCATTGGAATTCTGGTTGCGGTGCGACGGTTGTTTGGGGATACAAGGGTGAATAATTTTATATTTGAAAAGCAAAAAGCAGTTCATAGAACTGCTTTTTGTGTTTTATTTGAATTTAAGATTTTTTGAATTTTAAAATTCCTTTATTGTTTTTTCCATGTTGATGCAGAGAAAAGGATTAGCATTGGGAAAACCTCTAGTCTGCCGGCGAGCATATCGAAAATAAAGACGATTTTTGATATGTCCGAGAAGAATGCGAAGTTGCCTGCCGGACCAACTGCGCTAAGTCCCGGGCCGACATTATTTATTGTTGCGGCGACGGCTGTGAAGTTGGTTTCGAGGTCTTGGCAATCAAGTGAAATTATCAGCATGGATATTACATATATGATAATGTATGCAACCAGATATGAGCTTACGGTTCTTACTGTTTCGCTCTCTACCGGACGCTTATCTATTGTGATTTTTCTTACCTGCTTTGGATGGATTGCCATTTTTAGCTCGTGAAGAGCGCCCTTGCCCAAAATTATACAACGAGAAACCTTCAATCCACCTCCTGTGCTACCTGCGCATGCGCCGATAAACATAAGAATCACAAGAATTGTTTTGGAGAATGCCGGCCACAAATCAAAGTTTTCTGTTACAAAGCCTGTTGTTGAGATTATCGAGCCTACGCTAAATGCTGAGTGTCTTATAGCCTCTCCAACCGAATAGTCATAAGTTTCCGACGGAGTTAGCAATACATTCAATGTTATTGCAATTATTGCTATAAGCACTATTATCAAGAACACCCTTACCTCTGTATTAAACGCGTCCTTCAGTTTTCCTCTTATAAGCATATAATAAGAGTTAAAGTTAATCGAAAACAGTATCATAAATACGGTGGTTACGATTTGAATATATGGCGAATATCCAGCCATTCCATCTGCTTTAATTGAAAATCCGCCCGTTCCTGCGGTAGAAAAGGAGATGTTGAGCGCATCAAAAGGAGCTGCGCCCCCACTGATCAGCAAAACAAACTGAATTGCGGTCATAACCAAATATATTGAATATAATACAGCAGCGGTTGTTTTTACTCTCGGAACGAGCTTATCGACGGTTGGTCCGGGGCTCTCTGCTCTCATAATGTGCATATTTCTCGCTCCGCTAAGTGGCAAGAACGCCATTATAAAAACTAAAACACCCATTCCTCCTACCCAGTGGGTAAAGCTACGCCATATAAGTATGCATTTAGGCAAGGCTTCAATCTGTGCGCCTGTCGAAAAGATGGTTGCG
The DNA here is from genome assembly GCA_017408585.1 of Clostridia bacterium. GTDB lineage: Bacteria > Bacillota > Clostridia > Oscillospirales > CAG-272 > RGIG2000. The sequence continues at coordinate 18,478 of JAFQUJ010000001.1, forward strand.
CCTGTTGTGGTAAAGCCCGATACGGTTTCAAAAAGCGCATCTACAAATGATGGAATGCTACCGGAGAGCCAAAACGGAAGTGCGCCAAAGATACTCATTACAATCCAGCTAAGTGCTACGATAACGAAGCCTTCCTTTGCGTATATATATTCACTTTTCGGCTTGCCGATAAGGCAGACAACGCCAAGTGCTATGCAGATGGACATTGATACGAGGAAGGAAACAAGCTCTCCCTCTCCGTACACGATGGCAGTTATTAGAGGAACTATGAAGAACAGCGCCTCAAAGAGCAATATCCAGCCAAGCGTACGCTTGATTATATGAAAATTCATTTTTACCCCAGCTTTATTTTAGAATATCTGTTATGTCGTGAAGCGCCATAAGTTTTGAAACGATAACGACGGCATCACCGAATTGAATTATGTCATGTCCTCTTGGAATTATTACATTTCCGTCACGAAGAATTGCGGCGACAAGCACATTAGGCTTAAATTTAAGCTCGCTAAGAGGTATTCCCGCAATGGGAGAATGCTCCTTAACTACAAACTCTGCTGCCTCGACCTCGTCTTGAATGATATTATAGAGAGTTTCTACATTGCTACCGATTGTATTTTGGGTTGCTCTTACATATCTTACAATCATATCAGAGGTGATATTTTTAGGAGATATTATTGTATCGAGCTCTAGGCGTCCCAAAACATTATCGTAGTCTATGCGATTAATTCTGGTGATAACCTTGCCTACCTCGGAGCTTTGTGCAAAGAGGGAGAGAACGATATTTTCCTCGTCATGATTGGAAAGAGCTACAAGAGCATCGGTATTAGTTATGCCTTCCTCCATTAGAAGTTCTTTATCGGTTGTATCGCCATTTATAATGTCAACCTTTTCCCATCTGGTGCATAGCTCCTCGCAGATTTTCATATCCTTTTCGATAATTTTAAGGGAAATGCCCGAATGCTCCATGATATCGCAAAGATAGTGAGTTGTAAGACCACCGCCTACGATAATTGCATTCTTTATTGTATTGCCCTTATAATCAATCTTTTCAAAGAAATCGGTTGCATTCTTATGTGATGCGATAATTGAAACGATGTCCTTTTCCTCGAATACGAAATCACCGTTTGCTATATAGGCATCTTCTCCACGCTCAATTGTGCAAACAAGGACATCACAGCGAAGCTTCATTATAAGCTCCTTTACGGACATTCCTACAATTCTACTATTTTTAGGGAGCTTGAATTTTATCAGCTCCACTCTTCCCTTTGCAAAGGTTTCAATTTTAATAGCAGATGGGAATTTTAGCACTCTTGCGATTTCCTCGGCTGCTGCGTATTCGGGATTGATTACCATAGCAAGCCCAAGCTCGTCCTTCAAAAATGGCGCTTCTAGGCTATATTCAGGATTTTTAACTCTTGCGATTGTTTGACAGTTTCCTGCCTTTTTAGCGACCATACAGCAAAGCAAATTAAGCTCGTCCGAATTGGTTACAGCGATAAAAAGGTCAGCGTTATCTATTCCCGCCTCAAGCTGAACGCTATGGGTTGCGCCATTACCGACAATGCCCATAATATCGTATTTATTTGCTATATTTTTTACCTTTGTAGCGGACATATCAACGATTGTGACATTGTTGCCATCATCATTTAGCTTTTCGGCAAGAGTTTCGCCAACTCGTCCACAGCCTACAATAATTATATTCATAAAAGCGCTCCTTTTTGACATTGTACTACATATAATTATACAGTATAATTTGAATTTGTCAAGATTGATTGAGAAATTTTAGGTGCTTGCTTTTCTACAAAAGATTTCAAAAAAGCACTATTTTTCACGCATTTTGAAGGTTTTTAGAGTTTATAAAATATTTTTCAAAATTCACTTGACAAACACTTAAAAATGGTGTATTATATAAAGGCTGATTGAAAAATAGCATATATTTGCGGGTGTGGCGGAATTGGCAGACGCGCTAGACTTAGGATCTAGTGCCAAAAGCATGCAGGTTCGACCCCTGTCACCCGCACCAAAAAAGTCGTATCATTTTGATACGACTTTTTTTATCCATTACGGAGTAATGGCATATCATCACGCAACTTGTTTGCGTGTATATCATCAAAAAGATCGAGAAAATCGCTCTTTTTTGCATATCATCACGCTTTAGCGTGTATTAAAACTCCGTAATGATGATATACAATGCTTTGCATTGATGATATTCAGCCACTTCGCGTCTGATGATATACACTTTCTGCGAAAGTGATTAAAGTTGCAAGCCTTTTTTGTTTATAGCCGTAAAATATAAATCGTTCACTTTATACCCCTTATCGTTCAATTATTGATTCGCTTAAAAGAATTATTGATTTTCAATGGATTATGTGATATAATAAACTCACCGATAAATAAGAATTTATTAAAAGGAGAAATTCAATGCGCCACTCAGCCTTATTACGATTGCTCTTGTTTATCGTTTTTAGTATAGGGCTATTAACATTGACAGCCTGCTCTTTAAGTGACTATAAAACCAACGTCCACAAAATCAATGAAGAATTCGACAATGTATCTATAAAAACAGATACAGCGGATATTGCTTTTGTTCCGTCTAATGACGGAATGTGCAGAGTAGCTTGTTATGAGGATGCAAAGAGTATCCATTCCGTTGAAATACAAAATGGTACTCTTATGATTAATGTGGTTAACAATAAAAAATGGTATGACTATATCGGGGTTAATATCGACTCACCGAAGATTACGGTTTATCTTCCCGAAAAAGCGTATTCTTCGCTTGTCATCGAAGAAAGCACAGGTGATATCGAGATATCAAAGGATTTTAAATTTAAGAGTATTGATATTTCACTCAGTACAGGTAACGTTAAGTGCTATGCTTCGGCTGTGGAGAATATTACAATAGCGGCGAGTACCGGTGATATTTATGCGGAAGGTATATCAGCAAGCTCGCTTGATCTTACCGTGTCTACAGGCAATGTGACTGTTTCATCTGTGACTTGTGAGGAAGATATTACAATCGGTGTATCAACCGGAAAAACTTATCTTACCGATGTTGCGTGCAAAAATCTTACCTCAACGGGAAGCACCGGCGATATATCACTGAAAAATGTTATTTCTACAGAAAAGATCTCTGTTGAAAGAAGCACGGGTGACGTAACGCTTGACCGCTCGGATGCAGCAGAGCTTTTTATAACGACAAGTACCGGCGATGTTAAAGGCAGTTTGCTTACCAATAAAGTATTTATCATAAAAACCGATACAGGCAGCATTAATGTCCCGAATTCCATTACCGGCGGGAGATGCGAAATTACCACTGATACGGGAGATATTAAAATCTCGATTTTAGAAGACTGATAATTTCTAGTTCGCGAACTTAAACGGGTGCAAAGACCATTACAAAAATGCACCCATAGTTTTAAAATTTGCACCCATTGTAAAATGGTATTAAAATTTTAGATTACTCACAAAACCTCAGTCAGTTTGACTTAGGTTTTTTTAAGAGTTCATACACTTAGCTTAGTTTGGCTTTTAAAACTTGTATAATACAAGTTGTTCAATTACATCTTTTTCCGTTTCTATATCAAACGGATTTGCAACGTTGGAGGTTTTTATGGAAGGGAAAAGAGTATTTTACAGCGAGTGGGCGTACGTATTGGGCATAATTGTTTTGGCATTTGGTACGGCATTGATGGAAAAGGCAAATTTTGGTATGTCAATGGTGGTGGCACCTGCCTATTTGATACACTTGAAAGTGTCCGAATATTTGCCATTTTTCACCTTTGGTATGTCCGAATACGTTTTTCAGGCAGTTCTTTTGTGTTTGGTATCAATCGTGATGCGCACGGTTAAAAAAAGTTACCTTTTGTCTTTTGTTACTGCCTTTATTTACGGCATTGTTTTGGACCTTTTGATGAGCGCAGTTGCATTGATTCCGTTTTCGGGTATTGGTTGGCAAATTGTATTTTATGTGGTGGGTATGGTTGTTTGCTCCATAGGTGTTGCATTGTTGTTTTATACCTATTTCCCGCCCGAAGCATACGAATTGCTTGTCAAAGAATTTTCTCAAAAATTCAACACAACCATTGGCAAGACAAAAACAATTTACGATTGTACAAGTTGTGTGCTGAGTGTGATTTTATCGCTAAGTTTTTTCAAAAGTTTTGTGGGTATCAATTGGGGCACGATTGTTTGTGCAATTGTCAACGGATGGCTGATTGAACGCATTTCGAACTTTCTCAAAAACAACTTTGCTTTCAAAGACGCATTTAATTGGAGCGAAAAATTTCAGTAATTTATCTTTTCAACTTAAAAAAAGGCATATTCAGTTGAATATGCCTTTTTTTTGATGGTGTTTTTCGATGTTTTGTGTGTAAATGTTGGTTTTTTACAACATAGTATTTACTTTGGTTGTCGCGTGTGATAAAATAACAAAATGGAGGTGTTTTATATGCTTCAAGTAAAAAACCTTACAAAAATTTACAAAACGAAAGGTGCCGACGTCAAAGCGCTTGACGAGGTAAGCGTCCATTTGCCTGAAACGGGAATGGTCTTTC
>JAFQUJ010000002.1 GCA_017408585.1 Clostridia bacterium
CAGCAGCGATTTGCTCTTGTACTGACTCGAAGTCATCCTTGACGCTATCAATTTCTTCCTGAGGAATACCATCCAAAAGTTCGAGAGAAGGAATAATTTTGGCAATTAGAGCACCGATGTCAGAGACCGAGTCATTAGTCAATGTAACAGAGGTTAGGGTGCCAACACCTTGTGCATTTGCAGTACCATAGTTATTTTCAATCCTCTGATAGACTGTGGGCGCTGAAGCCTTGGCCTCTTCTTCCAAAAGTATCATTTCTTTCGAAATAGCATCGTTGATATAATCAATCATGGGCTTGAAGGTGTCGCTTATGAATTCCTGTATAATATCAGTGAATTTCCGACTGGAATGGTAGTACTGCATTGCCTCGCCCAGCACATTTACTGGTGACCGATTAGCCAAGTGGTCTAAATAGTCAAACTGAGCTTTGAAATGCTGATATTCGTCCACGGGGATAGATGCCTCGCGCCATCCGTCACTGTGCTCAGGAAAACAATCACGGAAATTGAACTCCGTGGAGGAAAGCGTTCTCGAAACAAACGCCCAGATCCAATCCGTTTTTTTGAGATAGGAATAGAACCGGCTGAGCGCGACATCAGCGGTGTCATTATCGCAATTCAGAAAATTGCTGGACACGCGTCTGAAATCAAGACTGATTGTTCTAAGCTCACGTAATGTAATCATATATCCACCCCACAGTAAGGACAAAATATTTTTGCAGCACCGGCACAATACAGCGCTTTTACACGCCTGTCGCAACATCCACAGCTAAATTCCGTCTCTGTGGTGTCTTTATCCTTAAGCTCCTTTGTTGTAACTTTTTTTAGAGGACGAAATTTCATTTTAATAATGCCTTTGGAACGATTGACCGATTTAGCCATTTTGCCAAAGGCTTTATTAAGTTCCTCCACCGCATAATTGTAAGCGATGGCTTGAGCCTGCTCAATTACCTCGTGATGAAGAAACTCATTTTTATCTCTCGTCAGACCACAGTATGGGCAAAACAAATCTTCAAAAGGGGCATCTTCATCTTGATATTCTCCGGCCTGGAGCTTAAACTCGGAGCCGCAAAAGGGGCATTCGAAGGTGACATAGCCTTCGCTGTCCCCTTGAATCTTAATGGAAAATTCCATGATATCCTCACCTCTATGTGTTAAGGATTAGAATGCAAAACGTAGTACTAATGAAAATATTATATCATTTTCGAGTGTTGTTTTCAATGTAGAATACACTGTCCCGCATATCTACTTGCCCAGTTTTTAGTGCGTACTCGAACCTGTGGCCTCTTGATATGTACACAAGCGCTCAAACCATTTTCTGCTTCAAAAGAGGTGTTTTTTGCCCCGAAATTTCCACCTGTTTATCTCTCATTTTGCCTGTGTGGGTCAGGTTGTGGGTCAAATGCGAAAACGGCGGCAAAATTAGCTTGCCGCCGTACTGCCTTTTTCACTGTTTGACCCACATTTTTTAGAAACTTATGTGGTCAACACAAACTGTTAAATAAGAACTA
>JAFQUJ010000003.1 GCA_017408585.1 Clostridia bacterium
AATAACACTAACAATAGCACACCTGCGCCCGAGAGTGCGCCTGAGGCTACAAGCGCTCCTGTCGAGAGCACAGCTCCCATAACAGAGGGCAAGGGCAAGAAGAAAAAGCGCTCTAAGAGAGGTGGCAACAGCGCTCCTCGTCAAACCGTAGCTAAAGAGCCTCTTCGTGATGAGGACATTAAAGTTACAGTTGAGGAAAAGACTCTTGCAATGGACTTTATTAAGTCATTTATTAAGTCAATAGGCTTTAATTGCGAGGTTATAGGCGACCTAACACCTAATGAAGAGGGCTTTGTTCCAAGAGTTGTTACAATCGAGGGCGAGAACGCTAGCGCGCTTATCGGTCACCACGGTGAAACCCTTGACGCAATTCAGTACCTTGCAAATCTCTGTCTTGCCAGAAAGAGCGACAGCGACCACAAGGAATATGTAAAGGTTATTGTTGACATTGAGGGCTATCGTGCAAAGAGAGAGGAAACTCTTCGTGCTCTTGCAAGAAAGATGGCTGAAAAGGCACTTCGCCTTGGCAGAAACATTCACCTTGATCCAATGAACCCTTACGAGAGAAGAATTATTCACTCCGAGGTTCAAAAAATCGAGGGCGTTTCAACTCATAGCGTAGGCTACGACGAAACAAGAAAGATTATTATCACAGTTGACAGAAAATAGACAATGCGGTGCTACGCAATGAGGAGTGCGGAGTGCAGAGTGCGGAATGATATGCTCCTATGGAGCATTAATGCACACAAGGTGTGCAATTCATGACACGGAGTGTCAATTAATGGCGTTAGCCAATTCATGTTGCACAGCAACTATTCACGCCATAGGACTTCCTGTTGGCTCTCGACCCGCGTCGAGTGCGGAGCGTTCGGCTTGCCACCGGTGGCTCACCGGCTTCGTGAGAGTGTAGCAGTTTTGGCTATACAAAAGCGGAATTTGCCTCGGACGCTCGTCCGCGTCGACCGCATTTTATGATTAATAAAAAAGAGATTTGCTTTTGCCTGTCGGTGCGCGCCGACATTTGCGCTTGCAAATCTCTTTTTACTTTTATTTGCTCTTTTTAGGAACGATTTCGTATTTGGGATTTCTTACAAGAATTCCCTCTGTGGTGAGAAGTACTTCGACCTCAGAGCCACAATCGAGATTGAGAAAATCACGCATTTCCTTTGGAATGACGATTCTTCCCATTCTGTCAATCTCTTTTACAAGTCCTATCGTGCTTAGCTCCTTAATTCCCTTCATTTCGTTTGTCCTCCTTAATATTTGCCTTCTATCTACATAATATCACAAAACTTTACATTTGTCAAGCAGAGCGGTGCTTTGCAAGAGCGATGCTTCGCAAGTGCGGAATGCGGAAGGAGGAATGAGGAATGAAATTGCCTCGTGAGAGTGTAGCGGTTTTGACTATACAAAAACGGGATTTGGCTCTCGACCCGCGTCGAGTGTGGAGCGTTTTGCTTGCCCACAGGGGCTCCCTGTTGGCTGTCGAGCCACCTCGACCGGAATTTAGCACTTGACACCATATATAATAATATGTTAAAATTAAGTTACTATAATACTAATTTAGAGCCGATTGGCTCGAGGAGAAATTATGAAGACTTTTAAGAAAATCGGAGCGTTTTTGCTTGCCCTGATGGTTTCGCTTTCGTCGCTCTCCCTTTCTGTTTTTGCAGAGGTGGCGCACGAGCACGATTCCAAGGAGGTAGCACCAAGCGCCCTCTCCGACACCACAACAGATGCAAAATGTGGTGAAGGAACAAAGAAAAATGTCGCTCTCGGCGCAGAGGTTATAGGTGACAGAGGCCCGGGCACAACTCTTGGCGAGGTGTTCTGGAGCGTATTTGACCATTATGACTGTGCAGTTGATGGTGACCCCGACACCTTCTGCGTGCTTGACACAACTCACTGGAAGGCATACGGACTTTGGGTTACCCTTGACGATAGCTATAATCTATCTAGCCTTGAAATTCAAACAAACGGTATTGGCAGAGCGCCTACATCAAAGGGCTCAACCGACCTAGTAATCGACAGAAAGGGCGAGTTTCCCTTTACTGTAACCCTTTACGATATAAACGGAAATCAAGTTTCGTCTTATAATGTAAGCTCAAGGGACAAGGAGAATGTTGTTATCAATCTCGACGATGTAACCACTCGAGTATATAAGATTTATATCTATGTTGCTGAGCAATATGTAAAGAACGGCCCATTCCAAGGAATTTGGGAGGTGTACGCCTACTCAAACGATGTTCACAATTGGGAGATAACTGATGAAATTCAAGACCCCACCTGTGACGATAACGGAATTAACGCAGTAAAGTGTAAGGATTGTGGCACTCAAAAGGAAGGCCCTGTTGCTCATATCGAGCATACCGACACCTGTAAGGGCTATTGCGACACCTGTGGCACTTGGATTGATGTGCATCACAAGGGCGCAGATGGCTGTCTTTCAACCGAATGTGTAAAGTGTGGAGCTTCAATGACAAGCACAGAGCACACAAAGAACACATCCGACCCATGTGATAGCTCCTGCGTAAAATGTGGAGCAGAGAACGCCTTCGAGGCAACTCATGTTTATGATGTTACACAGCCCTGTAATAATGACTGCGTAAAGTGTGGAGCAGAGGATGTAATTCCCGACGCATACGACCTTGGCGCGAAAATTACAAGAACTGACTGGGCTCTTCCATATACATATGCGCCTCATGTGGCTAGCACAACCGACCCATGTAGCACCACCTGTGCATCATGTGGCAAGCCGGACTCAGTAAGAGCTGCCCATGTTCTCCCGGCAGACCCTTGTAAAGACACCAAGTGTGGAAATGCTGATTGCTGGAGTAACCAGCCCACCTATGTGGGAGAGGGCGTGTTTGCGCATTACAGACAAGGCAATCTAATAAACGAGCCTCATGTAAGACCTACCATTATTTATGGTCAACTATCTCCCGAAACAAACACCTATGCTTGTCGCTTGAGCTGTGCAAAGGGCTGTGGTTGGGTTCTCTCGTATGCTCACGAGTTCGATGATTGCGGAGATTCTACTTGTAATATTTGTGGCTCTACCGTAGATCAATCCGAGCGTGCGCACCACTTTACCACCGAATCTCCTATTGTATGTGTTGATTGTGGTACTGCAATGAAGGGCTATGCCAAAATATGCGAGGAGCACACCTACGATAATGTATGTGATGCGGTATGTAACACCGCGGGCTGTGGCTATCAAAGATACAACGGAAGAACAGGCGCTATTGATTTTTGGCACATTTATGAAAACTCATGCGATACAACCTGTAACGATTGTAACGCTACAAGAACGATAGAGCATAAATATCCTGTGGCAGATTGTGGCGAGCTTTGCACAGTATGTGGCGAAAAGCGTGAAACAACACAGGAGCACACATACAGTAATGTTATGCGCAATGGCGAGGAAATCGCAAATTCTGTCGATTGTGATGAGTATTGCGACGCGTGTAACGAGCAAAGAGTAGTTGAGCACTCTTATGCGTATGTCTGCGCTGAAATTTGCTCAATTTGTAAGGCTGAGCATATAGGCTTTGAGGCGCTCCACACATGGAGTAGCGCTTGCGATAACACCTGTAACAATACAGGCTGTGACGCGACAAGAAATGTTTCACACGAGTACGATAATGCGTGCGATAACACCTGTAATGTTGAGGGCTGTGGCTTTGTAAGAGAAACAACTCACCAATATTCAAGCGTATGCGATACCACCTGTAATGTTGATGGCTGTGGCTTTGTCCGTGAGGCGTCAAAGCATAGCTATGCAAACGCCTGTGATGCGACCTGTAATAATACAGGCTGTACCCACAAGAGAACAGCCGAGGACGATCCCGAATTCAATCCAAATCACGCATTCGATAACGCGTGCGACACAATTTGTAATGTATGTAATCTTGCAAGAGTGGTAGGCGACCATGTTTACGATAACGATTGCGATAATATTTGTAACGAATGTAACACAAAGCAAAGAAACAATGCACACACCTATGGCGCATACCATGTAACCAAAGAGCCAACCGAGGAAAGCGAGGGTGAGCAAGTAAGAGAGTGCGTAAAATGTGGCACTCCCGACACCCCACAAGCCCTTCCCAAGCTAGAAGATAAAGGCCTCAGCACCGGCGCAATAGTCGGCATAGTTTCTGGCTCCGTTGTAGTTGTTGGAGGTGGGGGATTTAGTTTGTGGTGGTTTGTTATCCGCAAGAAATTCCTCAGCCGTTGATAGCGTCGCAATACTGCGTTGGGCTTCACCCACGACCTTGCCGTACACTATGTACGCCATCGTCCGTGGCTTCCAGTCCGCCTTGTCTTGCTTGCTCTGAACGACTGAGGCTGATAGCGTCGTGAAAATCAAAAAGGATAGCAAAATTTTGCTATCCTTTTATTTTTGTCGATATGTCCTAACGGACTCGATATGTTGCTAACGCAACTCGATATGCACCTCGTGCTCGATATGCTCCTGTGGAGCGTTCGGTTTGCCACCGAGGCTCTCGGTTTAGTTTCCGAGGTCCTCGACAATAATTTCGCGAACGGTGCTCTCGCTCGTTGCCTTTGGCTCTTCCTTAGGGCCATCTCTGAATGCGAGGAACTTAGGAGCAACCTGTGGGAACATAGCGCAAGAGAGGACATCCTCGTCGCTCTTTACTATGTCGGCAAATTCGGTGCGATACTTGTCAAGCTCAGGCTCGATTAAGTCGGCGGGACGGCAGGTGATAACCTCGGCGTCACCGATTGCGAGGCGTCTTACATCCTCGTTTACTTCGCCCGGAAGCATACCGTATTCACCACGGAGAAGTCCCTTAGATTCCTTTGTAATCATCTTATATCTGCCCATTAGCACATTAAGCACTGCTTGGCTACCTACGATTTGGCTTGTAGGAGTTACAAGTGGTGGATAACCGAAGTCAGCGCGAACTCTTGGAACTTCCGCTAAAACCTCGTATAGACGGTGCTCAGCCTTAGCCTGCTTTAGCTGTGAGATGAGGTTGGAGAGCATTCCACCGGGCACTTGATATAGAAGAGTGTTAGGGTCAACATTAAGCACCTTAGGGTCAAGAGAGCCTGCTTCCTTGAGCTTTGTTGCAATGCCTCTGAAATGCTCTGCAATCTTGCTAAGCTCGTTTAGGTCAAGCCCTGTATCGTATTCTGTGCCCTCGAGGGTAGCAACGATAGCCTCAGTTGAAGGCTGTGATGTACCGTTTGCGAGAGGAGAAAGTGCTGTGTCGATAATATCAACACCGGCCTCGATAGCCTTTAGGTAGGTCATATCGCCTGTACCTGTGGTGTTGTGAGTGTGTAGGTGGATTGGAACATGAACTCTTGCCTTAAGCGCTCTTACAAGTGACTCAGCAGCGTAAGGGAGCAAGAGGTTAGCCATATCCTTAATACAAATTGTATCAGCGCCCATTTCCTCGAGCTTAACTGCAAGCTCAACGAAGTATTCCTCGTTATGAACGGGGCTGATGGTGTAGGAGAGGGCAGCCTCAACGCGACCACCAAATTTTTTAGTTGCACGGATTGCGGTTTCCATATTTCTGACATCGTTTAGAGCGTCAAAAATACGAATAACATCAATACCGTTTTCAATAGCCTTTTGAATAAATGCCTCTACAACATCGTCGGCATAATGCTTGTAGCCGAGAAGGTTTTGTCCACGAAGAAGCATTTGGAGAGGGGTATTAGGCATAGCTCTTTTAAGAGCGCGAAGCCTTTCCCAAGGGTCTTCGTTAAGAAAACGCATACATGAATCAAAGGTAGCACCGCCCCAGCACTCAAGTGACCAATAGCCAACCTTGTCAAGTGCCTCACAGGCAGGGAGCATATCCTCAAGACGCATTCTTGTTGCAGCCTGAGATTGATGCGCATCACGAAGAATTGTATCTGTAATATAAACTCTACTCATTTTATTCCTCATTAAAGAATTTTTGTGATTTTGTGATTTTTATAAATAGTTTTTCGGACATTCAGAGCAAGTTGTGCTAGGCTCTGCTCTTGTCACGGGCGATGGCGTATTAGCATACGCCGATAAGTGACAGTCCAAGAACACGAGCCAAAGGCGAAGTGCGATTGGCTAGTGGAACTTATGCAAGCGAACGAAGTGAGTCGCAGGTCGTGGCGAGCTCTCGGGGTCCTCGAGGCGAATTTGTGAGCCTTGGGGTTCACGAGTTACGACGCAGAACGACGCTATCAATGTTCGAAAATTAGCCAAACAATGCAATTAATACTCCTGCTGCAATCGCCGAGCCAATAACTCCGGCAACATTTGGTCCCATAGCGTGCATGAGTAGGAAGTTTCCTGGGTTCGCCTCTTGACCAACCTTTTGTGAAACTCTTGCAGCCATAGGCACAGCACTAACACCGGCACTTCCGATAAGTGGGTTGATTTTCTTGCCCTCTGGTAAGAATAGGTTCATAAGCTTTGCAACCAAAACGCCGAATGCAGTAGCAACGCCAAATGCAAGAACGCCAAGAACGATAATCTTGATTGTTCCCCATGAGAGGAAGGTTGCGGCAGTAGCAGTAGCACCAACGGAGAGTCCAAGGAATACTGTTACAATGTTCATAAGCTCGTTTTGAACGGTCTTTGACAGACGCTCGCAAACGCCACATTCCTTTAGGAGATTACCAAACATTAGGCAACCAACAAGTGCAGCAGCACTAGGAACGAGAAGCGCAACGAATATCATAATAACTATCGGGAATATAATCTTTTCCTTCTTTGAAACGGGACGAAGTGCGGTCATTGTAATCTTGCGCTCCTTCTCGGTTGTGAGAAGCTTCATAATAGGTGGCTGAATTACCGGTACAAGCGCCATATATGAGTACGCTGCAACAGCGATAGGGCCAAGAAGGTGAGGAGCAAGTATTGATGTTACAAAGATTGCGGTAGGACCGTCAGCTCCACCGATAATACCAATAGAGCCTGCCTCTGCGCCTGTAAAGCCAAGAGCAATAGCGCCTGCGTATGTAGCAAAAATACCGATTTGAGCCGCAGCGCCAAGGAGAAGGCTCTTTGGATTTGCGATTAGTGGACCGAAGTCGGTCATAGCGCCAACACCAATGAAGATAAGACAAGGATAAATACCAAGCTTAACTCCAAGATAGAGAATGTCAAGCAAACCGTGCTCGTTTGCGAGCATTTCCCAATTGATATGTCCGCCGGCGAAGATTTCCTCGTGGAAAACTCCCGCGCCGGGAAGGTTTGTAAGTAGCATACCGATTGCGATTGGCAAAAGGAGCAATGGCTCAAACTTTTTACCGATAGCAAGGTAGCAAAGAAGACAAGCGATACCTATCATAATTAGGTTCTTCCAGCCACCGTCAACAACGGTGAACTGATAAAAGCCTGTCTGCTTCAAAAAATTCAATAGTGCGTCCATTTTATGCCTCCGCTTATGCGATTGTGCAAAGAACTGTGCCTGCCTCTACGCTAGCGCCAACGCTAACGCTAAGACCGCTGACAACACCGTCACATGGAGCCTTAATTTCGTTTTCCATCTTCATGGCCTCGAGAATGAACAAGTCATCTCCTGCCTTTACGCTTTGACCATTTGCAACATTAACCTTAAGGATAGTTCCGGGCATTGGAGCGCTAATTGACTCTCCACCTGCGGGAGCACTAGCTACGGGAGCGCTTTGAACAGGAGCGCTCTGAGCAGGAGCCTTAATATCCTCTTTATCAACAACCTCTAATGTGATTTCATAAACAGTACCGTTTACTGTAACCTTGTAAGCCTTCATTTTTTATATACCTCTTTCTTTAATTAAACTTTTTTGAATGAAATTACACGGATAGCGGAGATGTCCGTGCCCTCCTCCTCAGCAACTGCGGCACAAACTGCTGCAAGAATTTGCTGACGATTTTCGATTGCACCACCCGAAACGACTGTGGGTGTTGGTGTGGGAGCGCTTTGCGCCTCTTTTTTCTTACCGAAAAGGCTGTTGACAATAAGACCCATAAGATAGCAAATGCCGATAATGCATATAAGTCCTAAAAAAACAACGCCAACGCCCATAAGAACGACGAGCCAAATAGCAGGATCCTCACTCGTTGCAAAAAGTGCTGGATTAAGCATAAATTCCTCCTTTTATATATTAAATTTTTTAATCAAAATTAATAAGGGCTAAAAAAACCCAAATTTTTTACATTATAACATATTTTTACATAAATGTAAATAGTATTTCTAAAATTATGCGCGCGAATTTTATATACAAAAAAGCAAGAGCGATTTCGCTCTTGCTTTAAGTGCTTAGATTAGGTTTTCCTTATTTTCAACAGGAACGCTTGCAACCACCATATCAAGGGTAATATACTTGAAGCTACTTCCCGAAATTGCGCTTGAAGCAACAGAGTCGCCCTTATCGTATTGGATAAAGGAAACACCGCCATCGTCAATTACATACGCGCAGATAACGAGCTTTAGAGTGTTGTTTGAGGTCGTACCAAAGTTGATAGAGCAGTCAAAGTTGCTGTATTGACGGTTAATTTCCACCTGTATCGCCTTTGTTGAGTTAACCTTATTGTCTGCATCAAAGAAGCTCTTGCCCTCGAATGAGTCTGCATTTGCAATAACGATACCATAGGTAACCTTGCCCATAACGCTCTCGTAAAGAGCAAGACTGTCAAGGCTTACGGAATATCCACCGCTTATTGCCTTGCCGTCAGGGCTAAGTGAGTAGCCCTTTGTGGAAAATACCGCGCTTACCTTGGTTGATTCGCCTGTCGCGCCACAGTTAGGACAGCTGTAGCTGATGGTGAAATCGCTTGTAAGATCTGTAAAGTCGCTAAGAGTCTTTTCAAAAGCGCACTCCTTGCAAACTACCGTAAATGAGGTTGCATCAATGTCCTGTGCCTTCTTATCGGCTACGATTGCCGATTTAAATTCAGCAAGCGAGGTTGCGTTAGCAATGGAGAATACTCCTGCGTTTATGGTTATTGTGCCATTATATGCGCTTGATGATTTATCATATAAGAAGTAATCTGTACCACTAAGAGTTACGCTTCCACCATTAAAGATGATTTCGCCGATTTTGGTGTCTGTCGGTGCGGTTGAAGCAGCGTATCTGACAAGATTTCCCAATAATTCAATTGATGAGCCCTCGTGAATATAGAGGTCATAATCGGTTGAAATGCTATCTGCAGAAACCAAGTTCCACACACCCACAGTTCCGCTTTGTGCTTTAATTATTGTGCCATAGATGTGAATAGTCAAGCTTTTTGATGAAATGGTATTCCAAACAGAGAACACACTGCTGCTATCCTTGTTGGTTTCAACGGTAATGTCCTTGCCGATAAGCCAAGTAACATCCGTCTTGGAATTGTTGCAATGTCCTCTACTGATTCCTCCACCCCAAGCTGATGAAATGTAGCCCTCGCCCAAAATATAGAAGCTTTGGGAGTTGCCTTGGAACATTGTACCATCGGCATTTGAAATTTTAATGGATTTGCCGTTCATAAACACTCTTGTAGTGCAGTTGTCACCGTTTATCGGTCCGCGTCCGCTTTGAGTGAAGTCCAAATCATTCATAATGATATAGCTTCCACCGCCGGTTGCATTGTTGTATTCGGAAACGGTTGAAATTTTTGTGCACTCGATAGTGTAGAGGCTTGTGTTTTCGGTAAAGGAAACGGTTTCTCCTGCCTTCCAGGCTCTGCCGTCATCGGTGTAGTAAACGGTTACTGTGTCGTTTGCCTCTGTGTTACCCGGAAGTGTGAGAGAGCCACTATATGTTGTCGCCTCGCTTGTGCTATCTGCGCCACTATATACGGTGATAGTCGCAGCATATGAGCAAATTGCAAGAGCGAGCATAAGAGCTATCGCAAGCACGAGAGTAACAAATAATTTTTTGTTTTTCATCGTTTTCTCCTTTTGTGGGGAAGCCCCCACGGGCGTAAAATATATTTTGTTGATTATATAATACAACAAAATAAGCGAGATGTCAAGACAATTTGCACAAAAAATGGGGGGGGGGGCTGAAATTTTGTGCAATGTGCACAAAGCTTCGCAATGCGGTGCTACGCACATCCACATTCCGCACTCCGCATTCCGCATTCCGCATTATAAAAGAGATTTGCTTTCGCAAATCTCTTTTGTATTTAGTCATCTATGTATTCATAGGCATAAACATACTGTGCGCCTGTGATTTTTCCAAACAGGTATTTCATTGATGCAGCCTCGCCGATAATGTAAAGCTCGCCATCGTCATAAACGATTTCCTCTGCCATCGGTGGAGCTACGATATCGTCGATTAGGCACTTGCTATCAAGATAGGTTAGAGGAATACTGCCACTCTCAAGAGCAAATTCGCCCTTGCTTGCGTTTGCGGTGTTATACACATAGATATGTGACTT
Source organism: Clostridia bacterium (assembly GCA_017408585.1). Taxonomy (GTDB): domain Bacteria; phylum Bacillota; class Clostridia; order Oscillospirales; family CAG-272; genus RGIG2000. The sequence continues at coordinate 10,367 of JAFQUJ010000003.1, forward strand.
TGAAAGTCCCCACGAGCTTGACAAGAAAATCTCGCCATTTTCGCCAAAGGTCATACCCTGTATTGCGTTTGTGATTGAAAACGCGCTATCCGGAATGACTGATTTGGGGTAAGATGTGTCGGGGTTTAGCGCATATTCATAAATGATTGCTGTGTTTTTATCGCCATTTGGTGTGGTGATGTGGTGGCTTTGTGGTGTTTCGTAATCAACTGCACGATAGAAGTTGCCACAGTAGAGCTTGTCGCCGTTTACCTCAACGAAGGCAACAGAGAAGTCAACCTCGATAAAATCGTATTTTGTCGCCTTTCCGTCGCTATCAAGAATGTCGGATAGCTCAAACAGAGCAATTCCCTTACCATCAGCTATGTATGCGTAATCGCCATAAATTGTGATACCACCAACATGGCTGTCAAATGATGTTCCGTCCTTTTCGTAAAGCTCAACCATTCTAGCCTTGCCCTCTCCGTCATCGGGCATTATGTAAACCATAGACGGTGAAACCTTGTCCTTGTGGTAGCCTGTGTATAGGAAAATGTCATTTTCGTCGATATATTCAAAGCCCTGTGGCACGCTACCACCCCAAAGACCGGGGATTTTGAACGCCTTGTCGGCTCTGGAATAGAATTTTGCAAATACGATATTCTCGCCAACCGAGAACCCGATAAGAGCGATTGCTACAAGCACAATCAAAACGCATAAAATGCTAGCAAGAATGCGTACGATAAGGCTTGGTGATTTGTTTTCTTTTTTTGTCATAATAATATACCTCGTATAAGTGCGGACCGGGGACGCCCCCGGAGGCGAACTGATTAAATCGAAATTTGGCGCTCGTCTTATTCTTGTGTTGGAGCAGGAACAGAAATAAACTGAGGTGTTTTTGTAGCTGTTACGCTTACCCAGCCATCAGCGTCAACGCTAAGAGCGCTCTCGGTTACGGTAGAGCTATCGGTTGAGAGAGTGAAAAGGTCTGCGCCACCCTCTCCTACGCTTACCTTGACATCGGAAATTGCGCTATCGTCGCCAACTGCGTTCCAAACTGCGAGAATTTTTGCGCCATCGGCGTTTGTGAACTCGTAAATTGTTGCGCCCTGTGCGTTTTCAACAACAGAGCTGAAAGTATATCCACTAAGAATGGTTTTTGTTGCGCTTAGGTAGTAGAACGCAATTTTTGCAGTGTTGTCCTCTTTTAGAACGCCAAAGCCATTATATGCGTCGCCTGTCTTATCTTGAAGAGTGCAAACACTCGCCCTGTCAATGCCTAGTCTGGAGAAGATAAGCATGGATCTAACAAGATAGTCAGCCTGCAATTGCTCGCTTGCGTAATAAATGCTTTCCTCGTCGATGGTGTTGTAGCCAAAGGCTGAAACATGAAGCCCAACATGGCTATAAAGCTCATCTCTGTATTCTGCCATGAGCGAAAGCTCGCTATCCTCGGCAAGATAAACGCTCTCGGGAGTGGAGCTTGACGGAACGAATGCCTCTGTATTGAATGCGCCGACAAAGAGTGGCTGTGAGTCGGGTCTTAGTGTCTTTAACGCCTGCATGGTCTGTGCGATATAGGTCACATTAGGAGCTTCAAGAGCGCCAAAAATAAGCTTTGCGTCCTTGTGCGCGTTTATAATACCGATATCGGTTGAGAGATTGTTCGCGCCACCATCATATACAATGCTGAGTAGCTTTGCGTAATCCTGTGCCGACAAGGTCTTTTCGGGGTGCTTGCCAAGCTCGATAAGACGAAGGTTACCAACATAGCGGTCAGCGTACTTTTCCTCGTACGCATAAATCGTTTTTGCAAGGTCGGCGTAGCTTACCTTAGGGTCGGCAAGACTTGCAAGAGTGAATGTCTTGTATTCGCTAAGCTTAGTGCTAAGGTCGCTCTTAAATGCGTCAAGAGCTAAGTCAACGCCTGCGATTTTCTCCTCGTCGGTTGCCTCGGCATTAGATAGAGCATTAGTTAGCGCAAGGTCTAACGCATCGAGCACGGAGAATAGAGAATTTTCCTCGTCGAGCATACCGAGCGCTACTGCGCACTCAGCCGAAATATCGGAGAGGGCTTTGTTTAGGCTATAACCCGTAAGGGTCGCGTATGACGCTTTAAGAGCGTCAATTGTGCTTGTAAGATTTGCCTCTGCCAATGTAAATTCGTCGGCGTTAGTTGCGCCGGCAAATGAGGCGGTTGCGTCCTTTAATGTGCCAAGATTGGTTAAGGCATTAAATGCGCCCGAGAATGCCTCTATATGCTCCTTTGTCACGGTGCAAGTAAGCTCCTCGACCTCCTCGACATACTTATCAAATTTAAGGTCTAGGAAAAGTGACGCTTGGCTCTTAAATCTTAGGCTTGCACTCGTTAGAGCAAGACCCTCATTGATTTTGTAGGTCTTACCGTCTCCGTCGGTGTAAATGCCTTCCTCGAGGTCCTTATAGATACGAACGAACGAGAAGTATTGATTTGCTTTTAATAGGTCATAAATTGCGCCATGCGCCTCGTCGGTTGCGTTATTTGGAAGCACGAAATCAACGGAAGCTCCCATCATAGCATCAAAGCTGGCAGGGTCGCGTGTTGGGAGAGGCTCCGGCTCGGGTTCGGGCTCGGGCTCGGGCTCGGTGCTCTCAGAGCTTTCTGTTGTGGTGTCGCTTTCGCTTGGCTCTTCCTCGCTTGACTCGATTGACTCGATGGATTCGATGGATTCAGAGCTTTCGCTTTCGCTAGGTGGCTCACTCTCGCTCTCTGAGCTTGAGGTGATTGTGGTTTCCTTTAAGAATTGACCACCTGCGTTCACCGCTGCGTCGTGTATCATATTAGATAATGATTCAAGTGGCTCACTAAAATCGCATGATGCTAAAAACAGCATACAAAGAGCGAGCAGTAGAATAAAAAGCTTTCTTTTCATATAATCTCCTTATCGTATTAAGGGGCGAGATACCTCGCACGAATATTTATCTAGTTTATAGTATAGCATTATAAATAAAAAAAGTCAAGAGTTTTGAATTTTGTTATTGATTTTTGCTTACATATGTGCTAATATGAAGTTGCGAAAATAAAAATATGCACGCAGGAGAGTCCTGCAAGGAGAACAAAATGAAAAAAGTAAAAATTGGTGTAATCGGACGAGGCTGTCGTGGCTATGGACTTATGGAAACAATGGTGCTCACCGACAAGTATGAATTTGTAATGGTTTGCGACAAATACGCTGACAGAGTAGAGAATGGCGTGAAATTTGTCGAGGAAAAATGCGGATATACCCCAATCGGTACAACCAACTATCACGAGGTTTTGGCAAATCCCGAGGTTGAGGCTGTGCTAATCTCTTGCGACTGGGAAATGCACATTCCAATCGCAATTGATGCAATTCGTGCAGGAAAGGCGCTTGCCCTCGAGGTTGGCGGAGCATATAGCGTTCAAGACTGCTTCGACCTTGTAAACGAATGGGAAAAGAATAAGGTTCCGTTTATGTTCCTCGAAAACTGCTGTTACAACAAGGACGAGCTTCTTGCGCTCAACATGGCGCGCGCAGGCGAATTTGGAAGAATAGTTTACTGCTCAGGCTCATATGCTCACGATCTTCGTGGAGAGGTAACCTGTGGCGCTGAAAACAGACACTATCGCCTTCGTAACTACCTAAACCGTAACTGCGAGAACTATCCAACTCACGAGCTGGGACCGATTGCAAAAATTCTTGACATCAACCGTGGAAACAGAATGGTTTCCCTCGTTTCAGTTGCGTCGGGCTCATTCGGCATGGAAGCCTATGTTGAAAAGAAAAACGCCAATGGCGAGTATGTAAACCCCGACCTTATCGGTGCAGATTTTGCACAGGGTGATATCATTAATACAATTATCACCTGCGAAAACGGTGAGCAAATTCTTCTTCGCCTTGACACCTCACTCCCTCGCTCCTATTCAAGAGAGCTTGTTGTTCGTGGAACAAAGGGAATGTACGAGCAAGCGATAAACGCAGTCTATATGGACGGTGAAAGAGAGTATTGGGACCCATATGAATACGCCCAAAACAACCTAAATAACGCAGAAAAATACAAGGAATATCTCCCTGAATTTTGGCGTACCATCACCAAGGAGCAAATGGACGCAGGTCACGGTGGAATGGACTACTTTGAGCTACTGGATTTTGCAAACAGACTCCTAGAGGGCAGACCTATGCCAATAGATGTTTATGACGCAGCCGCATGGATGGTAGTTACCCCTCTCTCCGAGGCATCAATCAAGGCAGGCGGAGCGCCACAGGCAGTTCCCGATTTTACAAGGGGAGAGTATAAGAATCGCCCACGCTTCGATGTAACCTTTTAGTCGTTTATAGCTTCGCAATACTGCGTTGGGCTTCACCCGCGACCTTGCCGTACACTATGTACGCCTGCGCCCGTGGCTTCCAGTCCGCCTTGTCTTGCTTGCTCTAAACACCTAAAATTTGCGTTAGTCGTTTATAGCTTCGCAATACTGCATTGCTCTAAACACCAAAACTCGTATCAAAATCGAGTGCGAAAAATCACATAAAAACACAAAAACAGCCACATATGTGGCTGTTTTTTTGTCAAGATTGCGTTTATATGTTGGCTTCATTTGCCAAATTTATGATTTCAGCGCCTTTCTTGCGAGCCTTTTCCACCCACTTGTGACAATTTGAAAGGGTGTTTGTGACATAGGCGACCACAATCGTGGAATTTTTAATCAACCATTCGTTTCTTTTGGAAATGGCAAATCTCGGCAAGGCTTGCTCTAAGCCCTCGGGTAAAATAGTGGCAGATTGATTTCCACTTATCGCACGCTCGCCAAGATAGGAGAGAACAATATCGTATTTTATATTGGGGCAAGAGGCGGAAAGCTCCCATAAAACGATTTGCACCAAAAAATCAAAATCTCCGTTATTACCAACATAAAAATGCGTCACACCCTCTTGCGATAGCCTTTTGATTGTGGCTATTAGTGATGGCTTTACGCTTGATGGCGTATCTCTGTGACCAAAAAATATACAATTCATAAAACTTTTCCTTTTCTTTTATTCTTAACTATATTTTAGCATTCAAACAAGCAACTTTCAAGTATTCAAACGAATGAAAATGATAAAATTTAGAAAACTTAATTAAGAATAAGAAAAAAGGAGTGGTATAGTAGTGTATTTGTATCAAAGAATACGAGATATGCGAGAAGATAGCGACAAAAAGCAAGAAGAGCTTGCAATAGTTTTGGGCATCACTCGTCAGCAATACCATCTCTACGAAAGCGGAAAAAGAGAAATTCCCGTTCATCATCTAATAAAGCTAGCCAAGTTTTACAATGTTTCGGTAGATTACCTTTTGGGATTAATCTCATTCCCCGAGGCGTTAAATCGACACGGCTCTAAATAATCTTAGAGGGTAACAGCTATGTATTATCAAAGAATACGAGATGTGCGAGAGGACAACGATAAAACCCAAGCAGAGATTGCCTCTGTGTTGAAAATCACCGCACAACAGTATCAGCTTTACGAAAGTGGAAAAAGAGAAATTCCTGTTCATCATCTAATAAAGCTTGCTAAATTTTACAATGTTTCGCTTGATTATTTGGCAGGGCTCACTAATGTCCCCAGAAGACTAAAATAAGACTGTGTATAACACAAAACAGCCACATATGTGGCTGTTTTTTTATACTTTGGCTTTAAGAGTTGGAGGTGAAAGCTGTTTTGTTGGGTTACAGCTCTCGCCCTTTTTTGTCCTTGAAATGTCCTCCCAATATAGAAAGGGTGTCTATTATAGTTCCGATATAAAATCCGCCAAAAGTGAAAAGGTATAAAACGCCACTTCCGATTTTGCCTACATACATTCTGTGGAGTCCGGCAAATCCGAAAAAGCCTATTATACATAGAATCAAGGCTATTAATCTGTTTTTACCCTTTTTCGTCGGCTTGTGAGACGGTGCTGCCGGGGCTGTCGTTGTAACATTAAAGGTGTTTGTCACCCACAAGGAAACCTTTTTGTACCAAGGCAAATCCTGCGTATTGGTGGCGTCGCTTGACGATTCGTTCTCGCCCGATTTGCTCGTGCTTCTGGTGCTTGCGTTGTTGCTTCCTGAATAATATGAGGTGGCTCCGCTTGAGGTGGGGTCGCCATAATAATAATTATAAGTGTTTCCGCTATTGTTTGTGCTGTGGTCGTTGTTGTAGGTGTTATTACTATTGTTTGTGCTATTATTATTGTTATAAGTATTGTTGCTATGGTTGGAGCTGTGGTCATTATTATAGGTGTTATGGCTGTTTGTATTGCCTGCATTGCCAGATGGTGTTGTTCTTTCTCCAACTATTGCAACCTCAACATGCTCCTTGCAATATTGCTTGCCGTGTATCTCTACCAGACACGCTTGGCAAAAAAATTTTCCACAGTACATGCACATTCCGTAAGCCTCGGCGTCGGGGTGATTAGCACAATGCAATCCCGTTCCCGTGCTTGTTACTCTCTGTTGCGAGGGTTTCTTTTGGTCATCCATTTTGTTTCTCCCTTGAAGTGATTTTGTTGTTTTTATCATTTTAACATTATTTTCTTGCGTTGTCAATACAAAATACAGATTTTAGTTAATGTTTTGAACTTATAAATTCTGTTAAAACAGTAACTATAATGTTAAAATGAAATAAAGGTAGGTGTTAATATTTTGAACTATAAATTACTTGGGGAAAGAATAAGAGCTCAAAGAAAATTGAAAAAATACACTCTTGAACAGTTAGCGGAAAGGCTAGATGTTTCAACAACTTTTATAGGGCAAATTGAGAGAGCAAAGGGTGTTCCGTCCCTTGAAACGCTCGTCAAGATAGCAAATGTATTAGAGGTGTCGATTGATAGCCTTGTTTTTGGAGATTTGAATAATGCTTCCGGTAACGACCATTTTGTAAACGAGATAAGCCGACTAACCTCAGACTTTACACCGAAAGAGAAGGATATTTTGTTAAGAAACATCGCACTTTTTAAGGAGTTTAAGCTTCAATAGAAGGCGTGAAGCCGACCTATAAGGCAAATTAACTAGGTTTCCTTAAATGATTGTCCGTGTTGGGTGTCGATATGTGCTAACGCACTCGATATGCTACCATGTAGCATTAATGCCTTAAACGATTATCCGTGCCCGCGGGGGCGTCCCCGCAAAAACAGCCACATATGTGGCTGTTTTTTGATATTTTGGGATAGAAATTTGCGTTTATAGATTGAAAAGCATCTTTGAGTATGGTAAAATATAGCTACAAGCAAAAAAGGAGATACAACTATGGAATTTAAAATTGAAGGAAATCAGTTCGTTTTGAACGGAGAGCCGATAAAGCTAATATCGGGCGCAGTGCATTATTTTAGGAACATGAAGGACACATGGCGCGACATTTTCAAGAAAATGAAGGCTATGGGGCTTAATTGCGTTGAAACCTACTGTGCGTGGAATATGCACGAGAAGAAGATGGACGAGTTTGATTTTTCAGGCAACCTTGACATTTGCTCATTTATCGAAATCGCGCGCGAGGAAGGACTTTTAGCCATCGTGCGCCCCGGTCCATACATTTGCGCAGAGTGGGAGTTTGGTGGTTTGCCTTGGTGGCTACAAACGCTTGACGATATGGAAATTCGTTGCCAAAACAAGACCTACATGGAGCGCTTTGAGAAATATCTTGGCGCGCTTTTCGACCAAATTCGACCACACCTTGTCACCAATGGTGGAAATATCATCATGCTTCAATGCGAAAACGAGTATGGCTATTATGGCGATGACAAGGAATACTTAAAGGCTCTTTATAAGATTTATCGCGCGCACGGAATTGATGTGCCTCTGTTTACCTCTGATGGAACAGGCGAGGAGGATTTGCGTGACGGAACGATTGAGGGTTGCTTGCCAACGCTCAATTTCGGCTCTCGAGTAGAGGAAAACTTCCGCGCTCACGATATGCTTTTCCCTGATGCACCCAAAATGTGCATGGAAATGTGGAACGGTTGGTTTGATGCGTGGGGCGACTCCTATCACCACACCACAAGCGCCGAGGACTATGCAAGGGTAGTTGACGATATGCTGACTCGTGGCTCGCTTAATATGTATATGCTGATTGGCGGAACGAACTTTGGCTTTACAAGTGGCGCAAACCACTACGAAAAATTCGCGCCCGATGTTACAAGCTATGACTATGATGCGCCCCTTACCGAGTGCGGAGATATAACTCCGAAATATATGGCGCTCCGTGAGGTTATTTTCAAGCATACAGGCGTTACCCCGCCCCCTGTGCCCGAAAATCGCAAGAAAAGAGCATATGGCAGAGTTGCCTTGACCGAGGAGGCAAGCCTTTTTGGCAACCTTGAAAATCTCTCGACAAAGCAATTTTCCAATGTTCCCAAATGTATGGAGGCATACGGACAGGGCTATGGATATATTGCTTATACAACTAAATTAAATCGTGATTACAACGACACGCATTTACATCTTGGCGGTCTTGGTGACAGAGCGCAGGTGTATGTAAACTCAACACTCCAAGGCATCGTTTACATAAATGATGATATTCAAGGCGTAAATATTAACGCAAGGGGCGGAGATACGCTTACAATCCTTGTTGAAAATATGGGCAGAGCTAATTTTGGACCAAAAATGATGCGTAAAAAGGGACTTGCGGGCAGAGTTTTGCTCGGTCGCAGAATTCATTTTAATTGGGATGTTTACACGCTTCCAATGGATAACCTCGACGCACTTGATTTTAGCAAAGCTCCAAGCGAGAGCGCTCGCTTTTATAGGGGCAAGTTCACCGTTGACGCTCTCGCCGATACCTTCCTTTATCTTGATGGCTTCAAGAAGGGCTTCGTGGTTATAAACGGCTTCAACCTCGGCAGATATTGGGAAATCGGCCCACAAAAGAGCCTCTATGTGCCTGCATCTGTTCTCAAAGAGGGCGAAAATGAGATAATCGTCTTTGAAAGCGACGGTATTTCGGGCGAGCCCTGTGTTGAATTTAAGGATTACCCAACGCTCAGCGCTCAATAAGAAGCAACAGCTTGCGCTGATTTGGCAACAAGCAAAAAGGGGGATAAAATGCAACAATTTGGATCATTTATGAAATTTTGCGCCACCTGTAATTTTTGGATGGGACAAAGAGAAACCGACTATAATGGTACATATTCAAGAGTACAGGATGTAAACGCAAGGGCAAAATGTATGTGTCATAGCGGACCATGGCGCAATCAGCTACGAGGCCCGATGGCGTTTTGCAACTCATACGAAAAGTGGTCAGTTTTAAGAAAAGGCTAAATGCCTAACTACCAAAATCAATCCATCACAAAAGGGAGCACCACGCTCCCTTTTTTATGAAAAATCGCAACAAAAAAGGGAACGAGTCAAACTCGTTCCCTGTGTTTATAAAAGGTGCGGTATCTATCTGGCAGAAAAGAATTCTATTATAAATATAAAGCAGAAATAAAAAGAGCCGACTCTATTTAAAGAGCCGGTCTTAAAATATTATTTCATCTTCTGTCAAATCTATTATTTTAATTACTTCTGGAATTTCAGTTAATGCAAAACTTCCAAACGTATTATTTGTATTTGAAGAAATATAATCTTGATATATGTTCCCACTTTGTATAGTTTGCGATATGTTTTCCGAAGTTCTTAATACAATCAAATATGGCTTGGAAATTTTTTGCAATCTTTCATGAACACTTTTTAAAATTGGGTTGGAAAAATTATCACCTTCATCTATGTATCTATAGATAGCCTCTCCACCCCAATTGTTAAAAAATGAATTATTGTCTGCAATATTATTCTTTAAATCAAGACAACCAAAGAAAACAAAAAACAAATTGTTTTCATCGGAATTATTTGAAAATTCCAATTCTATATTATTCAGTAAAAGTTCTTTTATATCTTCGTGACCGCTCGGCAAATTGTTTATTCTACTTATTAAAAATTGTTTATTACCAAATTTCATTCCATTGTTTTTAATGTCAATCAATTCATCTTCGGTTAATCGCGTAATATGATAACAAACAAAGTTATATTGATTCTCCGCTAAATATGAATAGAACTTTTCTTCACTAAAAGTTTTGCTTTTTAACTCAGCAGGGAAGGTTTCAATTAAATTAGGTACAATGTCTTTTGGTTGTATTAAAGATTTTATATTAACCATCATTTTTTAACAACCTACGCTTGTTTATTTGAAAGCATATTTATGTGGTTAATTAAATGCTCAGCAACATATTTAGCCAAATTCACAGGAACTGCATTTCCAATAATTTGCTCTAAATCTGTTTTTTTACCAAACAAGATAAAATCTTTCGGGAATGTTTGTATTCTTGCACGTTCAAAATTAGTCAAGGGCCTTACCAATGACAAATCTTTTGTGGCATCACCTGGATGTATTCTATATGAGGGTGGGATAGGCCTGTTTACACCCCTAATTGTAGGACTTGGTTCATCGATAGAAAAAATTGCACGACGATTATACGACCTAGGGTGTCTATAATAAAATTCAGTATCCAATTCATTGCCTAAATATTCTCTTACTGTAAGAGGTGTTAGTGATAAATCTTCAATTAAACTTTCTAACAAAAAGTTCTTTTCAGCCCCTAATTCACCAATCAAGAAAAATCTTTTTCTAACTTGAGGAACTCCACATTTCGAAGCATCCAATATAATTTGAGTCAAACCATAACCGGAAGATTCAAAAACAGATATGGCCTTAGGAAGAGTTTCGGATTTTATTATTCTATCTACATTTTCCATAACAAACCACTTTGGCTTAACTTCACTAACGATTTTAGCAAATTGCAATGTAAGATTAGCTCTTCCTCGCGATTCGTCTCTTTTTCCGGCTGAGGAATAGTCTTGGCAAGGTGGTCCACCAATAATCATATCAACATTTAAAGATTTCAAGTAATCGGGTGATAATTCATATATATCAGTTAACTCTGCAGCATGTTTGAAATTAGCATTGTATATTTTCAATGCTTCTTCCCAATTATCAAATGCTTTAATTATTTGTATTCCAGCACTTTCAAATCCTAAAGAAAGGCCGCCACAACCACAAAACAAATCAATAGCTTTCATTATTGTTCACTTTCTGTAAATAAATCAGGAGAATTAAATATAATAGCATCAAATCTTCTTTCTGGGCTCAACAAATTTTGCCCACCACCAAGAATGATATTTTTAATTTCTTTCTTAGTAATTCTTGGTTTCGTTAATTCTTGACAAGCCATTAAGCTATGAGTTCTAGAACCATTTGTTGAGAAGGCTTTGTCATTTTTTGTATTGTAAGATAACTCATCAATGATTTTTTCACCATCGAAGTGACCATCATTAACAAAATCCAACAACATTTTAAATAACCATATCATACTTCGTGTATGCCTATTTATTGATGTTAACTCTTCATTTTCACTTGGCATAAACAAATTCAACATACCCAAATTGCTCCAAACAAAAATGTCCAAACAATTGTCGGATAGTTGCGGAGATTTACCATTTGTTTTCCATATAGGTTCAATGATAAGAGGCATTTGTTTGGTATTTTTCTCTTTTACAACTTTTCTTATAACAGAATTTATATCATTTATGTATGGAAGAACATTTGAAGCCTGTGTCCAGTCAGTAATTTTATTCCCGACATTACCGATTGCTTTCTTTAGAATTTCTTGATTTCCGTCATACATTTCGATAAAACTACACGCCAAATAAACTATAGTGTCAGGACGAACAACTATTTCTGAGCCATATTCACTTTCTGATAAATTGCAGGTCGCATTATCTGGCAATGCAGTTAACTTTATTTCAAAACTGCTTAAACATTGATTGCTTGAAACATTTTGAATTACCAAATCATTGCGTGGTATAGAACCAACAACATATTTTTGATATGGTAAAAATTGTGTTTCAAAAGAAAAATATGTATTTTTGTCAAGAGGAGAAATTTTAAACATAGAAGCAAAATCTATATATCCAATTTTGCTATTCATTTTACTATCTGCTTGTATATAGACAGCTTTTAGATTTTTAGAAAACATATAGCAAGCCAATGCGGCCGGAAAAGAAGAATTGAACTGATTTTTTCCCCAAGTTTCAGCATTTTTAAAATTTCTATTGGACTTTTTTATTCCAAACAGTCTAGGATCGTTTGTTGTCATAATTATACCTTCTATTAAATTGTTGTATTGATTAGATTATAACATATGGCAAAATTTTTTTCAACATTTTATAGAAAAACAACAAGTTCATTTTTATTATAACATAAATACAAAGTATTGTAAAGTTTAGTGTGTCTTAAAATTACGACACTATAAATATCGTATAACTTCTTGCACGGGTAGATAGTGTTTAGTAGAGCAAGTACACATTTAGATTGTGCGTTTTTATTTTTCACTTTAAGTATCTATTAGAATCACACAGAAGAGTTATAATTAACACACAAAATTTCTGTCAGTTATGTCGGCTCAAAAAGCTTTGATTTTATGATATAATTTTTCCATGTTTTGTGTGGAAAATTAGACTTGCTTTGCCCTATAAATTGGAATTTGTAATGCTGTTAAGCGCAGTTATCTACCTAATAGTTGTTCGAGTGTTGGAGTTATCGTATTTGTAAGCACCTCGTATCCTGCGGATGTTAAGTGACCGCCATCGGTCGTATATTCTGCATATATTTCACCTGTTTCAAGATTCAAAAGCGGAGAATACAGATCGACAAATTCGTATCCGTATTTTTCTGACAGGAGCTTTATTTTAACATTGTTA
>JAFQUJ010000004.1 GCA_017408585.1 Clostridia bacterium
CTTTTTAGCTTCCAATGGTGGGTATATTTGATTGCAGGTGTTGTTTTTATTGGAATCATAATCTTAGTTTACTACATAAAGCATCGAATTTCAAAAAGCAAAGCACAACAAGTCATACCTATTGAAGACCCTAACGCCGAAACAACAGTACAAACAGAAGAAAAAGAAGAACCGCAGGTAGTGATAACGACAAATAAAACAGATAATAGATATTACTGTCCACGTTGTCATTCAAGATTGGTCAAACGACACGGCCCATACGGCGATTTCTATGGATGCGAATCGTATGGCAAAACAGGCTGTAGATACACACGGAAATTCTTTTGAAAGTATTCGTTATGCAGAATATAACTACTGAAAATCATTGAGGAAACTAATGAACTTATTATTTAAATTTCTACTTACAATAAACGCCACATCATGGATGGCAATTATTTATGTGATAAAAAAAGAATGGACACTTTGGTCGATTCCAGTTTGGCTTTTTGGCTTGATTTTGATAGCAATTTCCGTTGGTTTGTCAGCCCTTTCGTTGCCTATGACCAAGAAATTTAAACAAGATACTCTTGGTAAATGTAAGGAACTGTCGCTGGCAGATGGCGATTTTCTGCCAATATATCTTGGCTATTTCTTTGTTTCTGTTGGAGTCTCTGAAAACTTGACGATGTTATTTGTTTATATTATCGTGTTCATATTCACCTTCATGTCACAAACTCAATATTTTAACCCTATTTTTCTTTTGTTTGGATATCACTACTATAATATCCTTACAGAGAGTGGAACACGAATACTTTTGATAAAAAAAGGATCAGTTGCTCGCAAAGTATCAGAATTATCAACTGAGACTCTATACCGCATTAATGACACGACTTTTATAGAACTCGCCGGAAGGAAGAAGAAAAATGGATAATATTTGTGCCAAGTTAAAACAAAGAGAGAAAAACAAGTACAGAGCTATTATTTCTGTAGATGGAGTGTTGTACAACATTCCTACGATAACCAAAGACTTATCGATCACATATGCTCCAGGTACGCTTCTTGAGGAAGGTGAATGGTTTTGCATTGAGAAGGCATCAAAAACGGAGTATGCCACTGATCTTCTATCATCGACTGATACATCTATTGATTTTCAAATGTTAGAAAGAAAAGATTTTTCACGAATTGATTTTATTTTCGTGTTGTCTGATAATTATATAGCTTTTCAAAATGTCTCTAAATCAAAGTTGCTTTCTAAGCGGCGCGTGCTCGCCTTAGGCGAAGCATACGAATATCAAGATGACTGTAGTGAGATAGTTATCAATGATCTTCCTGATGCAATTTATGATAAGTCAAACGACACTTTGTATTTTAAGCGACTTGAATCAATTACAAGTATATTTAGAGGAATTGATCAACTTTATCGCGAGGCAACAGAAGAAGAAACAACTCAATTCTTGAACAGTGATTTTATAAATCTAAAGGACGGCTATTCTGCAAAAAGTGTTAAAACACCAAACAGAAAAAGAATAGCATTGGCAATGAAAACATTGAATGAGCTTGAAGAAGATGATAGAAAAAATATCTTTGCTTATATTGGTAGTTATTGTCCCGAACTTCAAGTTTCAGAAAATTCATTTAATATAGGTACTGAAGATGATATGAAAAAACTTTTGTTCGGAATTGAACAGCGTTTTTATACTACTCCTGTTGGTTGCGAAAAGCGAATTGCCAACTCCGTAATTCCTCTTGCATGAAACTCATTCATATTCATAAATGGAAAGGAAAACATAATGAATTTAATTAATCAACCGTTTCAAAATTCTATAGGATTTAGTTTGATTGACTTGTTACAATCAAAGAAGTACACCGATTTCAGATTTATTGTTGCTTACGCTAAAACGAGTGGTGTGAATCGAATTCTTCCGTACATGAAAGAATTTAAAGAAAACGGAGGAACTATCAAAGCTGTTGTAGGCATTGACCAAAGCAACACTTCGTATGAGGCATTGATTTCGTTAAATAAAATATGCGACGAATTGTATGTCTACCATACAGAGAATTTAATGCGTACATTTCATGTTAAAGCATACTATTTGGGCGGAGGGGATACACGTTGGCTTGCTGTTGGCTCGAATAATTTTACAGCGGGCGGACTTTTTAGCAATTATGAAGCAAGCCTTTGCGAATTTGTGGACGATCAACTTGGTTCTTCTTTTCTTAGCATGTTTTCACAGTATACAGACGAAACTTCAAATTGCTGTAAAAGAATCACAAGTGAACTTATTGATGAGCTTCTATTATGCGGTTATATCCAAAAAGAACAAACCTTAGCTAAACACAGAATAACCGAAGTAAAAGCAAGAAAATCCAGAGATGTTGCAAAAATACTTTTTGGAAAAGATACTGCCATTAAAGTTCCTGCAATGCCATCCACCAAAAAGCCTGCTGCGCCTAAAAAGACTCCATCCCAAGCTGCGGTCGTTCCGGCCATCAAAGAAGAACAACCTGCAGAAAATGAAATGAACTACTTGATTAGATTGGTACCCAAGGCTGGTGACAGATCAAAACAAGTCCATTTTACAATGGATATTTTGAAAAACTATTTTTGCAAAAATCCCGGAGATCAACTTCATTTACAACAAATAGATGATATATATACACCGCACTCTTTAGAGCATAGAACAATCGTATACAGTCAACGAAATAAGAATGTAAAGATTGAGGTAGCTGCTGCGGAAGTGCTTGATACATCATATCCATCCGATACAACAAAAAGACCGATATTAATTTTCAAAAGAGTAAATCCTTCCATTTTTGAGTATATGCTGCTGATGGAAGGTGATGATGGATATACCGAGTTAAATAACAGATTAACCGGTTTAAAGTGGACACATCGTTCTCTTCCTTTTGAGATATTAGATACGGAAACTTTGCTTAGTGTTTGGAATGATTGCCCCTTAATATAAAACTTATAGCCCGTCGAATCATACATTCGACGGGCTACTTTTATATAGGTTTTTTCCTAAACAAATCAAAATAGGACGGTGCGGAACTGTTCTTTTTCTTAGGATCCGGCTTTTGGAGAATAATAATATATTCATTTACATTTTTGAATAGTAAATTTGGGGGGTATGGATAACTACCAAAGATAGGTCTTTGTGTAGAAGAAGAGCCCCATTTTCCTCCAGTTCCATTTTTGTTCCAAATAACTTGATTAACCAAACTGAAACCGACACTCTGTGCAATTTTGGTCAAGTCTGAAGCGATGGGAATTGTAACGAGTCCATATTCTTTTGTATTTTGATTAACATTCGCTGTTACAATACAAAGTTTTCTCCCTGGCATTAATACTCGATAACTTTCTTCGATAACGGTTCTCATATTATCCAAGAAATCATCGTAGTACTCAAACCCACCAATATTTCCGGTATATTCGCCATAATTAGCCTTGTTCCAATAAGGAGGAGATGTAATAACCGCTCCCACACTATTATCAGGAACAGTGTCCATCATAGTGCAGCTTTTGTTATATATATTAACCATGGAATCAACGCAGATGTTTTCTTCTTCTGCGGTCTTTTTTAATCTTTCCTGAGATAGTTCATAATACTCAGTATTGGTTTCAAAGCCAATATAATTTCGCCCATTCGTAATAGCAGCCACTCCAGTAGTACCTGTGCCGGAAAAGGGATCGAGTACAGTTTCGCCATAGAAGGAAAACATTTTTAATAATCTACGGGGGATTTCCACAGGGAAAACTGCCGGATGGATCGCATCGCTAACATTTGCTATATTCCATATGGTCATTGTCCATTCTTTCCACTCTTCACTTGTTAATTTAGATGCTTCTTTGTTTTCTTTAGTTATCTCTGACATTTATAGTTCCTCCGTTTCGTCTAAGAATTTCGACCACATGTAATGAAATCAAAATACCATTGCGACAAATAGTTTGAAAATTTTTCGGGTGCGTTTATTGTGTTGCATAGTATGTTGTCTATTTCTGATATCAAATCAAGTAATGGCAAATGATTATAATTAGTAATTGTTTTACCGCTGTTTATAGTTACATTTTTATATTCCACCAAACGAGAAGAAATATCTTGACCTAACTGAATTATTCTTCTGTAATCAGCCTCTGAAAACATATCTTTGCGTATTCTAAGTGTAGAGAAAAGGTTGTTTGTTATATGAAAACCATCTCCGATAACTGTCCATAACCAAAATGCTATTTTTGAATTGAGAACTGCAATGGCAAAATACTGTTCATCTTGTGTACTAACACAAAATGATTTCAATTCTTTGGATACAAATTCTGTTCCATCAGCTTCATATGAATGAGGAATATGATCATAAGCACATATCCAATTATAAGCCGTCCCTTTAATAATCACCTTATATGGAGTTGTTGTTCTTCGATTAATATTGAACATATCCAACAAACTTTTTCCGTTGTTCGCAAGCTTCAAATAACAATCTTTTTCCATATCACTTGAAAGCTTAGGAATAAATTTGCTTATTGAAAGATCGGCAATTTCTGCCGTTTCTTTGGGAGAGAAAAGAAGTTGCTCTCTAAAAATTGAAGTCCACCTCATTAGTTTTGTGGAACGTAAGGAGTGTGCATTGTTCGAGTTTCTGTATACAATACATACTCTGGATTTTACATCGTCTCCAAATAACGAATCGGGACTTCTATCATAATGTTCAACTTGCCATTGAGCATTATCTTTTTGAATAAATTCTCTCAATTGACGAAAATCCGTTTTGTTATTATAAGAAAACGATAGCGGCAATACAAGAGAGCAAACAGAATTCTCTTCAGAATGTTTGATTATGTTATATACGAATGGGATAAACAGATTTTCGGTAGTGCTTGTATTACTAACATAGGGCGGATTTCCGATTATACAGTTGAAGGTTTTAGGATATTGAGGATTAGTAGATATATATTCTTCAAATTTCGTTCCATCAGCACTCACAATATTCTTATTCAATGCTTCTAACAGTTTATCGACGTTAATTTTTGCAAAAGCCAATGAAGAGAGGCAATATGAAATAATGCAAAATTTTGCACACTCTACCGCAAATTTGCTAATATCCATCCCGTATATGCTCTGCTCAATAAATCTCAGACAGTTATCTGCGTTAGTTATGATTTTCTTGTCATAAGAAACGCTGAGTATTTGAAGTAGAAAAACTCCGCTACCACAACTAAAATCCATAAATCTTATATTCTGCAAATCTTTTAGTTCTCGAGAGTATATTTTGGCAATACATTCTGTCGCCATGTATTGAGCAACATCGGCAGGTGTGTAATATATACCACTATGCTTTTTCTTTTTTGTTATAATGCCGTTCCTTCTATCGCGATATGACAATGATAGGTCTGCTTCAGAATAATCAAGCAATTCCAAGGCATAAGGTAGCAACTCAATCCAAACAGGAAAAGCTTTAATTTTATATAATTTTTCGATTATTCCAGTATAGGATATTTTTTTGATATCAATCGTTTTTCCTAAATATTTATCAGTAAAAGAAATATTAAAGTTGGAATCAATAACATTGCATATCAAAGTGAAATCAGTAGCACATTTATTATATTTAATATTCTCGTCAGAAGTTATTTGGACATATAGACATCCAAACAGAACAAGTTTCAATATGCTTTGATCGGATTCTGCAATATCAGGATTTAAATTTCTTATCTCTCTTCTTGTTTCGATAAGAATTGCACCAATTTCATTGATCTGTTTTTTGTGAGTAATATTAATAGGCTTAGCATGTATCATGTTGTCACCTTAGCCCTTCTTGATCGTCAAGATGATCTCTTGTTCTTTGGCATCCAAATACACTTCAAAAAAAGACTCACCGGGCTTCAATTTTAGATTTTGAATGATTTCTTTAGGCAGCCGAACTCTCATATCTTTTTGTAATACATATTCATCAAGATATATTCGAGTTTCTTTGGTTTTTTTCAAAATATAAGCCCTCCTTTTAGACTAAAATTAGTCATAAATTAGACTATTATTAGTCTAACATATTTTTTGGAAGAAGTCAATATATATTAGCATTTTTATTATATTTTTTTGAATTTGGTCTGGACTTTCTCTCTTTTCTATAGTATTGTGTTGTGCTAACAGGAGGTGCAGTCTATGGAAAGCATTATAAAAGAGCTGTGGCACGGCAATATCATACCGCAAGAGGACAGCATAACGAACTCAAAGGAGATAAAAGAGCTCCTTGGGTATATGGCAAGACATCACGCGGACTTAGAAAAAAGCTTTACTGACGAGCAGAAGGAGATCTTCGAAAAGTTCCACGACTGTTGGAGCGAGTACGCAATCACAATCGTTGCGCGTGATGTACATAAAGAAAAGATACCCTATGGTGTGTAATGCCATGCGCCAATGCATGAAACACGGCGATGTTCTTATTTATTCTCCCGAGAGTGGATATTCCTCGACATTGGAGATTAAATATTACACGAAATAAATAAAGGAAATAACAAAAATGAAAAACGGCGTGATCATCTCCTTGGGTAGCTTTACAAGATGCTCCACATCAGCAAGCGCAAGGCGGCGTGGATGATGCAAAACAGCATCATTCCGTGCGAAATCCCGGAAAGAAATCCCCGTAGGAATATTCAACGCCAAAAAGACAAATAACCCTCGCAGAACCGAGTCGCCTGACTCGGACTGTGGGGGTTATTTTGATGATACGAATTATAAGCTACGCGGTAAGGGGCGAGCAAGGTTCAAAGAAATGCTCGAGGATCTTCTTTCTGCCGTACCCGACACGCTCACCGTCGACGAGGTCGCCGAGCTGACAGGTTACCGCCGAAGAACAATCCTTCGGTACGTGCAGAGAAAATACATATACGCAGTCACCATAATGGGCAAATACTACATATCCAAAAAGAGTTTGATAAACTATCTTACCACCGATAAGGCGTTCAAGAATACGCAGAAATCGGAGTGGCATATGAATATCATCCTGAAGTTTACGAATAAGAAATAAGAAAAGGCACAGCCAACACGATTGTGGGAGCTGTATCTTCAAAAACGAAGTAAATAAACAAAATATTACGTATCAAAGGAACAGGCAAATTAGCGCATTTTCTGATAGATGGAGCATATTACCCATGGTTTGATATGTGCCATTTTTGCTGATAACTATAGATGCATCGTTATTTATGAGATAATAAGCATTATCCATACTCTCATTTGTTTCTATTACAGGAGTATAGTGACTGTATTTTTTGCAGGCCGCAAAAAATTCCTGCTCGCTTAATTTGTACGCAGCAGACTCATCATTGACACCTGCATTAATGTAAACATCAAGCAATTTCAATCGAAAGAAAGTAATACTATCAAGCAGTGGAGAAGGATCCTCTGAGGCGTTGAATTTGCTGAGTACTCGGTTGACTTTTAATGGGATATTATGCTTTTTAAGAAGGTTTGAAATACGAATAATATCCGCAAGCCGAAGCGTGCGGTTACCTACCATCCGCCCAATTTTTTGATTTGTGGCACAATCAATAGAATCTACACTTAGTCCAAGATAATTTATCTTACCGGAAAGTCGAGATATTATTTGCTCATCCAGATTAAAGCCATTTGTCGTGATGGTACAGGGCAACCGATAGGCATAACACAAATCCAAAAAATTAAAAAGGTAGGGTGAGAGCAGAGGCTCTCCTCCAACAATATTTATTTTATCAATACCGCAACATGGGGCAATTCGTGCTATCTTAGTTAGTAATTGTTCCCATTGAGCAAGGGAAAGGTCACTATCTTTACAATAATGGGTGGGAGCAAAGCAGTAGCGGCAGTTGCAGTTGCAGGAGTTTGTTAAACATATTTGTAAAGTTTGTTTTTTGGTTTTCATAAATTATTGATATGCATTTTGAAATACAATGAATAAAAATAGGCAAATAGAGGAAAGAACAAAGAAAAGTGACGATAATTTCAAAAGGCGATATTTTTTATTTGCAATAATGGAGTTGATATAAATTTGCGAAAGAAGATCATTTTTTAACTCATTATCGGTAAGATGTTCGCATTTATCTTTGTATTGGGAATAAGTGAATGTAGAGATCGTGCCAAAATATAAAACCGATTTTTCACATAACTTTGATGAATGTATGCGATTTTTAATTTTAGGGGAAAGAGAATAGATGCAAAGTCCTATAGTAGTGATAGTAAAAAATAAGCCAACTAAAAAAGTCAAAGTGAGTAAAACATTTGGTGCTGTGAAGTTTTGCACAAGATGTTCTTTAAAGAAATCATAGTTTATCAAATTCAGTTCAAATACAACCACAAGACTGATAGCACCAAGCAGATATGAAATCTTTGTGTCACATTTTGAAATCATATCCAACACATTTTGCAATATAGAAAAAGAGAAATCACGGTCAAAGACACCGGTAGTTTTTTTCTTCATAGTTTGCTCCTAAAATAATAATTAGCCGCAAGGTTATCCCTTGCGGCTAATGCGGTTTTTAGCCGCTTTGTGGCGCAGGGGGTGGGATTCGAACCCACGTGGCTTTTGGCCAAACGGTTTTCAAGACCGCCTCGTTATGACCGCTTCGATACCCCTGCGTATTAAATTATGATTTATTATGATTTAATACGCAGAACAAAGAGAAGTGGCTCGCATTTTGCGAATAGGCTTCGTGGTTCATCGACGAATGTCGATCTACCCCTGCATATTAAATTATAAAAAGCAATACAAATTTTGTCAAGGTCTTTCAAACCGGGTTTCAAGACTCGTGCCCTCCACCGTCGCATAGTCGTTGCCTATCGCCTCGATACACTCGGCTCTGTCAACTTCTTGCTTTAGGTGGTTTCACTCATTAAAAACGACTCCCCGAGGCGTTTTTAATTTCGCTACCCGTTATGACCGATACCCCTGCATAATTTTTGAAATTTATATATGCTTTCTTTTTGCTTATCTTTTTCTTTTCGCTAAAGAAAAAGTAAGTGCTTAATTAATATAGCACAAAAAAATAACTATGTCAAGAGTTTTTTATAATTTTTTTAAAATAGCGAAAAGGAGAGCTACAAAGAGCCATTATTATGGCTGATAGCTAGTTTATATAATAATAAAGGAAAAAAATGTAAAACAGGTGTCACACTTTTTTGGACAACGATCATAAAATATCGTGCTATAATGTATATACAAGAAAAGCACAAGACTGTGTAGCGAAGGCTTGGACACACAAAAACATATTAACTCCTTTCAATCCTCCTTTTTATTATTTTTTTATTACTTCTTCGCTACATATTTATATAGATAGGTAAATTTTCTCCTTTTAAATTGCCTATCAAAACAAAAATCCTCGCTTGGCGAGGATTTTGTTTTTTATAAATTATTCAAGCTACACAAGGACGCATATAGGTCGATATGTCCTAACGGACTCGATATGCTCCTACGGAGCGTTTTGTTCGCCCACAGGGGCTCCCTGTTGGCTGTCGAGCCGCCTTGACCGAATCTTGCCCACCGAGGCTCTCAATTTCGTGAGAGTTAAACAATTTAAGCTACACAAAATCGAATCTCGCCTGCAGGGGCGCCCCTGCTAGAATAGATCGTCGTCATCTGAGTTATTAGGATTTGGAATGCGATAGATGTATCTTTTTTCGTAGGGGTTGACCTTAGATTTGTATTCGCGGTCATTTGCCTTAGGAATGGAGCTAAATTCGTCGCAAAGGAAGCACCTTTCGAGCTTCGACCAAAGCACATAAGGCACATTAAGCTGAGTTACCACGCACTCGCCCGCCTTAAAGCTTGATAGAGCGCTACGAGTCACAACCGGAATAGTTTCTAAACGAAAATCATTGATTTGCGCACCCGAGCCATTAAGAGCAGAGAGGGGCGAAATTCTTGTAAAATCGCCACATTCTTTTTGAAAAAGCTCGAGGGTGTGTGGGTTATTGCTACCCAAAAAGATTTTAACATTAAGATTATCTCTGATTATTCCCGCAGTATTTTGACCATACACATTGTCAAGCTGAGCGTATGATTGGAGAATACAGCAAAAGAAAATTCCACGACCTCTTGCGGCAGTTATCGCCGTATCAAAATCGGTTATTGGCGGGAAGTTTCCAAACTCGTCCAAAATGAAATAGAACGGGGTGTCAAGCCTGCCATTTGGATTTTTGTTTGCTTCCTCGATTAAGAACTTGTATGCGCTTTGCACGAAAAGGCTAATTAGCTGATAGTGTGTCTTGATTTCGTCCTGATAATCAATGAAAACAGCCACCTTACCGCCCAAAAGCTCACTTAGCTCAAAGGAATTACAGCTCGTTATCGTTTGAATTATCGCATTTTTGAAAACGATAAGCTTTGCTAAAAATGTAGAGGTATAGCTACTTCTTGTACCCCTTGCGCAGTCCATTGTCGAACGAGAATAAATATATGCAGGACTGCTTTTATCCCTCTTTGAAAAATATTTGTTGTCGGGATTGTAATCATTTAACGGATTGAATGACGCAAAAATACGGAAGATTGTACGCAACGAGTAGGTGTCCTCGGTGATTTTGTCAAAGTGTTCAAGCCTTGTTTTTTCGTCTGAGTCCTCAAGCATTGCCCAAAGGAATGCCTTCAACAGCTCAATCGCTCCATATTCCCAAACCTTGTCCTTGGAGCTTTCGACGCTTATCATCATTGACGCAATCTCGTCAATCATGTTTCCAACCTTGTCAAGCTCGTTTTCCTTGGCAATAGCTAAATCGTATTTTAAATCGTCATCTATATCGTATATTTTGCCTCTGAATTTCTTCTTGAATGTGCCATTTTCGCACACATCCTCGACCTCTTTTTCAATATTCAAAACAATTTGATATTGTCTGTATATCGGCGTTAATGGGTTCCAATACTCGCTGTGGTCGGGGTCACGGTAATTGAGTAAATATACTCGATAGCCCTGAGCCTCAAGATATTTTGCGGTGTGCTTGTATATTTCACCCTTTGGGTCGGAGATTATCATTGATTTCTTTGTTGCTTGACGCGCAAAGGAGATAACCTGCGGAATAACAAACGATGTCGTTTTACCGCCACCTGTGGCTGAAATTATCAGCGCATGAGAGTCATCAGGCGTGTAAATTTGCATAAGCCTGCCATCTATGTATTGGTTGGCTATCAATACTCCCTTGGGCGATAAATTCGGTAAATTTTCAAATGCGACCATAGGCGGTAGCATCGATGGCTCGTCGTCATATCTTTTTAGCTCCTTAGACTCGTAGCCATCTAATATTATATTGTCAAATATTTTCATATCTATCTCCTCCTTGTACTATGCTCCATAGGAGCAAATCGAGTCAGCAACGCTGACATATCGAGTTGCGTTAGCAACATATCGAGTCCGTTAGGACATATCGACTTATATGCGCCCACCGAGGCTCTCGGTTCGTGAGAGTTAAACAATTTAAACTATACAAAATCGGATTTTGGCTGTCGAGCCGCCTCGACCGAATCTCGCCTCCGGGGGCGTCCCCGGTCCGCACTTGGCGATGGCTCACCGCTAGAAGCCGAGCTTGCGAGAGCGAGAGTCTATAAAGCGTTCGATACTGTCAAGAGTTATTAACCCTTCGCTCGATTTACCCTTATAGGAATAGATAATCTTGTCAAGAGCCCTTGATGTGTCGTTAAACGAGCCAAATTTTTCAATCAACGCCCTTTTAGCGCTGTCCTCAATTGCAAGATTTTCAATACCGTATTCAAGCGACCTTTGAGCTATAATTTTGTCAATTATCCTTGACGCCTCATCGCTTGAAATAGGAGAGAGCTGAATTATATCACACGCTTGCTTTATGTAAGAGAGCATACCGGAATCGCACACACATACCGTCAAAACGCTTGAAAGGTCAAGAGAAATACCGGGTGATGCAAGATGAAAGCTCGCCCTTGTGGACTCCTTTAAAAATCTCGAAAGAAGCTCAACCATATTAATATCTGCGCCACTTCGTAGAACTAAAAGGATAATATTTCTCTTGTCCTCACAAAGTGAGCGAATTAGAACATTGTTCTTGTCAAGCGAAAAATCGTTTCCGTTCAGCTCTCGCGCGTCAATCTTGATAACATTTACATTCTCGAACGCGCTATCAAGCATTGTTATGTAATCGTTTGAAACAAACTCGTCATTTGTAACAAGGCAAGGGCACAGCGCACCCCTCATAGCCGAATACATCACGCTTTGAATTACAGCTTGTCTTTCATTCTCCCTTTGGAGCATTGATATTGTATTATCGCATAGCTCAAGCTCCTCATTATTTAAAGAGAGTGGAAGGTCATTTATTTGAGCGATTAGATTTTGGTTGTTAAGTATGAGCTTAGTCTTGTCGCCATCGCTTAAAACCTCGCTATACGCAATTCTTACAACCTGTGGTGAGTAAATATCTCTTTTTACTATTCCAAGTCCTATCGCGCTTTCAATTAAATCCGTCGGCTTGTGCTTTCTAACCCTGTCAAAGCCATAAAATACTCTCGCGTTATCAAAAAGCACCTCAAATGGTGTTGAATCGCTGACAGAATAGAGCATAGATATGTATTCCTTGCGATTTTGCTCCTCGTACATCAGCATTGTCAAAATGCTGTCAGCGTCATTCCATCTTGCGCATTTCTTGATTAGAGCCTTGCCGGATCTTTCGTCCTTGTCTGTAAAAATTCCAAGTATTTGGAGCGTGCCCAGTATTCTCATAGAGCCTATAACTCCAAATTGACAGGTATTCGCTAAAAAGCTGAAGGTTGCAGGCTTTGTCGCATCTAATATCGAATTATAGCCCATCTGCTTTAATAGGGTAATAGCTCTGCCCTTAATGTCGATAAAATAAGCCTCGTCGCGATTTCTTGTAATGCCATTCAATCTCTTGAAGTCATTTAACCTCTTTTGAAGATTGTAGTCGCTTTCGCTTGATACCGATATAACGCCATCGCTCTGACACAAATCAAAAAGCTCTGAGCGTCTTTTATCGTCTATTAAATATATTCTTGATAGCTCGCAAAAAAGCTTGCTTCTTTCCTCTTTTGATATGAAATCAGCTATAAGTAGCTCAAATTCAAAATATGAGGTTAGAAAACGCTCCTCGAGGATTGTTAGCTTTGTTGATAATGTCATTTTAATTACCTCTTTTCCTTATTGTTTTTATTCTACTTCATTTCTTGCTATTTTTCAAGCATTTCCTTGTATTCGCTTACAATTTCGTTAATTGTCGCTAAGCGCTTTGATTTATCAAGCTCGGTGCTCGTCGATTTCTTGATTGATGCCGAGAGCATTTGATAATACACCAAAAAGATTTGGAGCTTGATTTTTTCGTCTGTTTCGCTTGCGAGAAGGTGTACATCCTTTTCAAGCTCAATCAGCTTGAAAACTACTGCCTCGCCAATTCCTACGCCTATGTCAGTTAGTGGCTTTAATATGCAATATATCGTTTCGTCAACGGGAATAGTCGCTATTTGCCTGAAAATGTGGTTCTCGCCCTTGTGGTCGGTTAGCTCTATTATGTCCTTATTCTTTTCATCAAGTAGTATTTTTTGTAGGCTTACGCCTATGTCGGAGCGTAGCTCCATTGGGTTAAGTTCAGTCATTTTTTGATAATTACCTCTTTTCTTTTTTGGCTTTTCGCCTTGTGTGCTAATTATACATCATTTTCTCGTCGCTTTTGTCCTCGCTTTTGTGACATATAAAAAATAGCTATTTTTCAACATAAATAGTGGAAAACTCTTGACACTTATTAATAAATATTATATAATAATACTAGATTAGTGTTTTTACACGCACACGCGCGACCGAGGAGCCTTTACTTTTTCTTTAGCACAAAGAAAAAGTAAAACAAAAAGAAAGCATATAGGAAATATATAGAAAAAATAAAGTTTTATTCATTCACTTTTTAGCACAAGGAAAAAGCAAAACAAAAAGAAAGCATATAGGGAATATACAAAGAAAAATAGAGCTTTCTTCATTCACTTTTTAGCACAAGGAAAAAGTAAAACAAAAAGAAAGCATAAGGGAATATATAGAAAATATTTTAATTAACCCTTATTTCATAGTATAGTTTCTTTTTTGGTAGCTTTTTTCTTTTCTTAAAGAAAAAAGTACAATAATCACAAAGGAGAGAAAGCATGCCTAATTTAACTAACATTTGGATACCGATATCAGAGATATTGAAGTCCCACCATCACGACACAGCATATAATTTATGGTTCAGCGATATGGAATTAGTATCGCTCACCTCAAAGGAAGCAATGTTCACCACAACTCAAAATGCGAAAAGAGATGTTCTATTAGACATTTTTGCGGACGAGCTGGCAGATGCAACATTTCAGGTAGTGGGATTTAGACCCAGAATAATCGTTATTTCGACAGAGAACGAGGAAATAGACCTATCAGCACCAAAAATCGAAAGATTCGAGGAAATAGAGCGTGGAGAGGCTACAAGCACAGACGACATTGTAATGCCTGAGGATTATCGCAGTGATTACACCTTTGACAACTTCGTGGTTGGCGCATCAAACGAGTTCGCATATGCTGCGGCAAGGGCAGTTTCCGAAAAGGACTTTAACGATCCACAAACTCTTCGTACAAACGCATACAATCCTCTATTCATATATGGCCCGTCGGGAGTTGGAAAAACGCACCTTCTTTATGCGATAACAAACAAGCTTGCAAAGCGTTATCCAAAAAAGAAGATTGTATATATCAAGGGCGAGGAATTCACCAATCAGCTGGTTGACGCAATAAGAAACAAAACAACCGTTGAGTTTAGAGAAAAATTCCGTTCAGTTGATATTCTCCTAATCGACGATATTCAGTTCGTTGCAGGACGCGAGGCTACACAGCTCGAGGTTTTCAATACCTTTAATGCAATCTATGAGGAGCGAAAGCAAATCATTCTCACCTCTGACCGTCCACCAAACGAGATTAAAACACTTGAGGAGCGTCTGAGAACAAGATTTTTGAGTGGACTTCTAGCCGATGTTTCGTTGCCGGATTTCGATTTAAGGCTCGCAATCCTTCAACAAAAGGCAAAGCAGAACAACATTTACCTATCAACAGAAATTCTAAGATACATAGCAGAGAATATCACATCGTCAATTCGTCAAATTGAGGGCATTATTAAGCGTCTTGGCGCTATCAAGTTCCTTCAAGGCGGAGAGCTGACGCTCGAAAGAGTTAAGGAGTCAATCAAGGACTATATCGCTGTCAAGGGCGATGACTCCAAAAAATTCGAGGAAATTCTAATCGCTGTTTCAACTAAGTACGGAATTTCTCGCGAGGATATTCTTTCAAATAAGCGTAACAAGGAAATAGTGATGGCTCGTCATATTTGCGTCTATATCGCAAGAGAAATCACTTCACTCTCCCAAGCTCAAATAGCTAAGATACTTAATCGCGATAGGTCAACTCTCGTTTCTAGCGAAAAGGTCGTTAAGGACCGTATGGCTGATGACGCAGACTTCGCATTCGATATTCGTGAGCTAATTCGTTCCTTAACTCAACAGTAGGGTTTCTTTACTTTTTCTTTAGCACAAAGAAAAAGTAAAACAAAAAGAAAGCACACGAGGGAAAATAATTTAAAAATATTCCTTATTTAGCCTAAAATAATAAAGTAAAGTGAACAATATTGCTTCGTAGGTTTTATTAAATTAAGCCAAATAAACTCGGATTATACCTCTGGTGGTGAACTGATTAAATCGAAATTTGGCTGTCGAGCCACCTCGACCGGATTATGCCCACGGTGGCGTCCCCGCCTCTTTTTTTCTTGTTTTTTTCTTAATAAATATATACTGCTTAGTAGCAGTATTAGTAGGGGCGTTGGAAAAGTAGGAAAACTCCGATAAGACTTGAAAATAAAGGAAATTTGGGCAAGACTTATCAACACAGATATTGGAAAACCGAGTGGTTAAAATGTTGGAAATTCAAGTGGAAAACGGAGCATAAAAGCCCACAAATAATTCACAGTTGAAAACTTTTCCACGCCACAAGCTGAAAGCTCGCTTGTCAAAAGGGCTTTAAGCGATTGTGGAAAAGAGTGGAAAACAAGGTTATCAACAGGTTGAAAAGGAAAACTTATCCACTCAATATATGCTAACGCTTTTGATATACACTTCGTGCACGATATTCCGTTGGGACACAATACACAGATAAAAAATATTTTTATAGAATAGTTTCTTTTGTTTTACTTTTCTTTTGCTTAAAGAAAAGTAAAAAAATACAATATAAAAGGAGAAAAAAATGGTAGTAATTTTTGACAGAGACACACTAATGAACGCGCTAACACCGGCACTATACACGGTAGCGGGAAAGAACACGATGGCGACAATAGAGGGTGTACACCTAGTATGCACCGAGGACGGAAAATGCAAGATAGAAACACAGGATTTAGAGAAGGGCTTTAGAACCTCAATTATAGCAAATGTAGAGGAGGAGGGCGATGTAGTAATAAACGCCAACAAACTACTCCAAATCATGAAGGTAATGCCTGCAGGAAATGTCAAGGTAAGCGTTGACAGCAACTTTTCCACCAGAATTGAGTCCGGACTATCGCACTTTGACATTAAGGCGCTCCCTGGCGATCAATTTCCACCATTGCCCGAGATTATTGGAGAGAGAGGCTTTTTGATATCGCAGAGTATGTTCCGCCGACTAGTAAACAGAATTTACTTTGCGATAGGACAAAACGACTCACGCCCTGTATTCAATGGCGCATATTTCAAGATAACAAACGACCAGCTATTAATAGTAGCGTGTGACGGAAACAGACTGGCATACTGTGAAAAGAATGTACAGCTAGAAAACAGATGCCATGACGGAATGAGCTTGAATTTAAGATTTATCGTACCCGGAAAGACCTTAAGCGACATACTCAAAATGACGAAGGACACCGACGAAACGATGGAGATAAGAATCAGCCGTCGATACATCATCTTCCATTTTGGCGCATATATGTTCTTCTCAAAGACGATAGATGCCGAATACATTGACTATAACAGAATTTTGCCAAGCACACATAGAGTAGTAACATACCTTGACGCGCAATCACTCAGAGGCGCGCTTGAGCGTAGCTCACTAATTGTAGAGGACCGCCTAGCAGGAAGCATAAGAGCATATGTAAAATTCACCGTAGAGGGCAAGGAATTGCTTGTATCTACAACCAGTGCGAACGGAAATGTATTTGATACAATTCCGATAACACACGAGGACGACGAGGGAATAGTAATCGGCTTCAACTGTAGATTTATGCTTGACGCACTCAAGGTTTGCGACGATTGCGAGCTAAAAATGTCCTATAATAACCCACTCAAGGGAGTACTTATTGAGCCACAGGATTGCGAGGATGCGACATATAAGTACTTCGTTATGCCGATAAGAATGAATAATTAACGCTTTGCGTTAATTATTCATTCTATGAATTGCAACTCAAGGTTGCATGAATAGCACTGCGTGCATGAATAGTTGCTACGCAACATGAATTGCCTGACGGCATTTAAGTTGTTGTAATTCAATTCATGACGCAAAGCGTCAATTCATGTGCCAAAGGCACAATTCATGACACGGAGAGTCAATTCATTGTAGGAGAAAAAATGGGTAAAAATTTACTTATAGAATTATCAAAGCAATTTGCGATAGATATTATAAATCTATGTAATGAAAAAAAGGATTGTAAAAAAGGAAACTCTTTATTTAATCAAATTTTACGAAGTGGAACATCGATTGGTGCAAATATTCATGAAGGAAATTATGGAAGTAGCAGAGCTGATTTTATAAACAAATTTCAAATAGCACTAAAAGAATGTTATGAAACAATATATTGGCTTGAAATTTTTAAAGAAACAAATCTTATTTCCGTTGACGATTTTGATGTTTTATATAAAAAATGCTGTAAAATTAGAACCCTTTTAATTTCTTCATTAAAAACATTAAAGAAAAATAGTTAGATTTATTTCATAGTATAGTTTCTTTTTTGGTAGCTTTTTTCTTTTGCTTAAAGAAAAAAGTACGATAATATGATTATAAAAAATATAGAATTAACCTGCTTTCGGAGCATAGAGGGGCGGAAGATAGAATTTACGCCGACGGTCAATGTAATACATGGCAGAAATGCTCAAGGAAAGACGAACATAATCGAGGCAATATACCTATTTGCGAGGGGGCGAAGCTTTCGTGCGTTTAGGGACAAGGAAATGATTATGTTTGACAAGAGCGCGGGCTACGCCTTACTTGAATTTTCAAAGGGTGAGCAGAGCTCGAGGCTAGGAGTACAGCTCAGCCGAAGTGCACCGAAGGCATTTTACAAGAATGGCAACAGGGTTGCCAAGACATCTGAGATAATAGGCGAGTTTAGGGCGGTGCTATTTTGCCCATCTCACCTAGGAATAATAAGTGACTCTCCATCGGTTAGACGAAATTTTCTTGATGTAGCGATAAGCCAGCTAAAGCCCGTGTATATCAAGATGCTATCAAGATATAACGAGGTAGTTTCGGCAAGAAACGCAATACTCAAAATGGACGAGGCTGAGAGGGCGCAATATCGCGACATGATTGACTTTTATTCAAGCGAGCTAGCGGTATTGTGCGCAGATATAGCCGATGTACGAAACGAGTATGTCAAGAAGCTAGACTACTGGGTCAAGCAATTTTTCGAGCAAATGACAGATGGCAGAGAAATTCCAAAAATCAGCTATGAAACGAACGCATCAAGCGAGGATTTCGAGTCAAGAGAGAGCCTAAAAAACAAGTATGGCAGACTTTTGACGGAAAATTTGGAGCGAGAAATGCGATACGGGGCGACAATATTTGGAATACACAAGGACGACCTAAAAATCGAGATTAACGGGCGTGAGGCAAGATTTTTCGCATCACAAGGACAGCAACGCTCGCTTGCATTAGCCATGAAAATGGCGGAGGGCGAGATATCGAGGGAGCACACAGGCGAGTATCCCGTGTTCCTGCTTGACGATGTGCTATCCGAGCTTGACGAGCAAAGGCGAAGATATGTTTTATCGAACATTAACGACCGACAGGTGATTATCACCTCGTGCGAAACATCGTTCTTTGCAGAGGAAGAAACGAATTTTATTCCAATAAACAATGCGTAGAGTGCTACGCAAGTGCGGACCGGGGACGCCCCCGGAGGCGAACTGATTAAATCGAAATTTGGCTCTCGACCCGCGTCGAGTGAGGAATGAATTGTGCCTTTGGCACATGAATTGCAACTGCGTTGCATGAATTGAACGCAAGCGTTCATGATTTGCTCCTACGGAGCATTAATGCATACAAGGTGTGCAATTCATGACACAGGGTGTCAATTAATGGCGTTAGCCAATTCACGCCCACAGGGCTATTCATTCCAAAGGATAATATATAAAATGTATATACATATAGGAAGCAATAAAAGTGTAAGGGCGTGCGATATTGTGGCTGTTTTCGACCTAGATACAGCGACGGTGTCGGTGCATACGAGAAGCTTTTTATCAACAGCTCAAAGAGAGGGCAGAGTTAAGGCGCTTGGCACAGATTTGCCAAAATCATTCATTATTATGAAGGATAATACAATCTATCTTAGCCCATTTAATACAGCAACAATCTCAAAGGACATACTTTTTCTTTAAGCAAAAGAAAAAGTATGCAAAAATAAGTGACACTCGAAATTTTAATTTCGCTAGTGGAAGTTATCCCCGAGAAAAGCGAGTGGGGGAAACTATGATAAAAAACCAATATCGTAATAATTGCGTGATTGAAGCAAGCAAAAGAAAAGTATGCAAAAATAAGTGACACTCGAAATTTTAATTTCGCTAGTGGAAGTTATCCCCGAGAGAAACGAGTGGGGGAAACTATATATAACTAAAATGTGATAAAAATGCGACAAGGCTCTCGTGCCTTGCAAAGTAGTCCGTTTTGTCCGTTTTGGTGTGATAAAATAACTAACAGAGCGATAGTTAAATGCGGACCGGGGACGCCCCCGGAGGCGAACTAATTAAATCGAAATTTGGCTCTCGACCCGCGTCGAGTGCTCCTGCGGAGCGTTTGGACACCCACGGAGGCGAACCAATTAAATGGTTTTCATAGTAAGATTTCTTTTTTGGTAGCTTTTTTCTTTGGAGAAATGCTTTCACACTCGAAATTTTAATTTCGTTAGTGTGTTGTATGCATGGAGCAAAGCGATTCGCAGAAAAAAGTACACATTCAACACAGTAAAAAAATAAGAAATAAAGGACGGAAGGAAAAAACAATGTTTGAAGAAGAAAAAGTGTATGGCGACGAGCAGATACAGGTCCTAGAGGGTCTTGAGGCGGTAAGAAAAAGACCGGGCATGTATATAGGAACGACCTCGGCAAGAGGCTTGCACCACCTTGTTTACGAGATAGTAGATAACTCGATAGACGAGGCAATGGCGAGCTTTTGTGACAGGATTGAGGTAATATTGCTCCCAGACGGAAGCGTATCCGTACAGGACAATGGTAGAGGCGCGCCGGCGGGCGTGAACGCAAAGACGGGCCGTCCTACTCTCGAGGTAATATTCACCGTGCTCCATGCAGGCGGAAAGTTTGGCGGAGGCGGATACAAGATATCGGGAGGACTACACGGAGTTGGAGCGAGCGTAGTAAATGCGCTATCTGACTGGCTCGAGGTAGAGAACTGCCACGAGGGAAAGAGATATACCGAGCGCTTTGAGAGAGGCGCAGTTGCAAGAGATTTCAAATGCGAGGGCGACGCACCCGAGGGCAAGCATGGCTTATATGTACGCTTTAAGCCGGATGCAACAATATTTGAAGAGGTAGTGTTTGACTATGAAACGCTACTCACCAGACTAAGAGAGCAAGCCTTTTTGAACGCAGGAATAAGAATTATCTTGCGTGATGAAAGAGAAAAGATAGAAATAGAGAACGAGGACGGCACAAGGAGCGAGGCATACCGAGAGGACGACCTTTGCTTTGAGGGTGGAATTAAGGAATTTGTAACATATGTAAACGGACTAAAGCACGCGAACATGGTTCATGAAAATGTCATTTACATGAAGGCGGAGAAGGGCGACATAACCGCTGAGGTTGCAATGCAATATAATGATACCTATGCCGAAACGATAGTTACCTTTGCGAACAATATGTCAACAATCGACGGTGGAACACACGAGGTTGGCTTTAAGAACGCAATAACCAAGGTAACCAATATGTACGCAAGAAAGCTGGGACTGTTAAAGGAGTCCGAGCCTAACCTAAAGAGCGAGGATACAAGAGAAGGACTTACCGCCATAGTATCTGTAAAATTGCCCGACGCTCAGTTTGAGAGCCAAACAAAGGCAAAGCTGGGAAATAGCGAGGTTAGAGCAATAGTAGATAATATCGTTGTCGAGAAGCTAAGCGAATTTTACGAGGAGAACCCCGACATAGCCAAGCTAATTATAGGCAAGGCGTGTGACGCAGCGAAGGCAAGAGAGGCAGCGCGTAGAGCAAGAGATTTGGCTCGACGCAAGGGCGTGTTTGGAGGCAACTCGCTCCCCGGCAAGCTAGCTGACTGTCAGGACAGACGAAGCGAGTACACAGAGCTGTTCTTGGTAGAGGGAGATTCTGCGGGAGGAAGCGCAAAGAGCGGACGAGATAGCCGATTCCAAGCGATTTTGCCACTTCGTGGAAAGGTTCTCAATGTAGAGAAGAGCCGAATTGATAAGGTATATTCAAACGAGTCACTCATTCCAATTATTCAAGCCCTCGGCTGTGGAATTGGAGAGGAATTCGACCCAAGCAAGCTAAGATACGGAAAGATAATCATAATGGCGGATGCCGATGTTGACGGAAGCCACATACAAGTGCTTTTGCTAACCTTCTTCTTCCGTCATATGCGTCAGCTAATCGAGGACGGACACATTTTCCTCGCAAAGCCACCGCTATATAAGATAACCAAGGGAAAAATTGAGCGTTACGCGTTTAGTGACGAGGAAAGAGATAAAATCTTCGAGGAAATCGGTGGCGGTAGCGCAGAGCGCTATAAAGGTCTTGGAGAAATGGATAAGGAGCAATTGTGGGAAACAACAATGGACCCCGAAACCAGAACACTTATCAAGGTCGAAATAGGCGACGCAATGAAGTGCGACGAGGTATTCTCACTTCTCATGGGCGATAAGGTTGAGCCCCGTAGGGAATTTATAGAGCGAAACGCGAGGTTTGTAGAAAACCTGGATATTTAGTCGAAGCGACTAAATATCCAATGAATTGCAACTGCGTTGCATGAATCGACACTGCGTGTCATGAATTGTTCCTGCGGAACATGAATTGCCTTTGGCATTTAGCTGGTTGCAATTCAATTCATGCGCCTATGGCGCAATTCATTGAGCGAAGCGAAAATTTATGACGGCTTGCCGTCGTTTCATGCGATTTATCGCAATTCATGCGCAAATCACAGATATATATACTTTCTTTTTGATTTGCTTTTTCTTTTGTTAAAGAAAAAGTAAAAATAATTAGGAGAAACAAAAAATGGCAGAAAACAATCACAACAATGGTCTCGATTATGAAAATATCGAGCAAATGATAGTAAATCGCAACATTGAGTCAAGAGTCAAGGAAGCGTTTCTTGAATACTCAATGAGCGTAATTGTATCCCGTGCGTTGCCAGATGTACGCGACGGAATGAAGCCCGGTCAAAGAAGAGTTATGTACGCTATGTACGAGGACAACCTCACCTCAGACAAGCCCTTTAGAAAATCGGCAACAACAGTTGGTAATGTGCTTGGTAGATACCATCCACACGGTGACCAAGCCGTATATGGAACAATGGTTCGTATGGCACAGCCCTTCTCACTTCGCCACCCCTTAGTTGACGGACACGGAAACTTCGGTAGCGTTGACGGAGACAGCGCAGCGGCTTACCGTTATACCGAGGCGAGAATGTCAAAGCTTGCAAACGAGCTTGTAGCCGACATTGAAAAGGATGTAGTAGATTTTGTTCCCAACTTTGACAACTCAAGAAAAGAGCCAACCGTGCTCCCATCAAGATTTCCTAATGTGCTTGTAAACGGAAGCGTTGGTATCGCGGTAGGTATGGCGACAAATATTCCACCTCACAATCTCGGCGAGGTAATTGATGGCACAATCCATCTAATTGATAACCCCGAGGCAACGGTTGAGGAAATGATGGAATATGTAAAGGGCCCGGACTTCCCAACCTATGCAACAATATATGGCAAAAGAGGCATAATTGACGCCTATACAACAGGACGAGGCAGAGTCACCGTACGCTCAAAGGCAGAGTACGACGAGGAGCACCACAGAATTATCGTAACAGAAATTCCCTACATGGTAAATAAGAGTCAGCTAATCGAGAGAATGGCAGACCTTGTAAGAGATAAAAAGGTAGAGGGAATTACCAATATTGCCGACGAGAGTGGTCGTGCCGGAATGAGAATAGTAATCGAGTGCAGGCGTGATGCAAATCTTCAGGTAATACTCAATCAGCTATATAAGAATACACAGCTTCAAGACACTTGCGCCATGAATATGCTCGTGCTTGTAAACGGAGAGCCAAAGACGCTGGGACTTCGTGAGATTTTAAGTGAGTATATCAAGTTTCAAATAGAGGTTGTAGAGAGAAGAACTCGCTTTGACCTAAGAAAAGCAGAGGCAGAGGCGCACATTTACGAGGGATATAAGATTGCAATCGACAATATCGACGAGGTAATCAATATCATTCGCTCAAGCGAGAGCCCCGCAACTGCAAAGGTAAGCCTACAAGAGAGGTTCTTGTTATCCGAAAAGCAGTCACAAGCTATTGTTGAAATGACCTTGGGCAAGCTCAGCGGAATGGAAAGACAAAAGATAGAGGACCGTCTTGAAAAGCTCCACGCAACAATTAAGGAGCTAACCGAAATCTTGGCAGACCCACAAAAAATTAAGGAAATCATTAAGAGTGAGCTTGCAGAAATCAAGAGAAAATACGCTGACGAGCGTCGCACAGAGATTGTCGATAGCGAGGACGAGATTGACCTTGAGGACCTAATCGAGCGTCACGAATGTGTAATCACACTAACAAATTCGGGATATATCAAGAGAATACCGGCTGACACCTATGAGGCTCAGCACAGAGGCGGTAAGGGACTTATCGCAATGGGCACAAAGGAAGAGGACTTCATTGAAAATATCCTTGTTGCATCATCACACGCACACCTACTTATGTTTACCGATAATGGTAAGATTTTCGTAAGAAAGGTTTATAGAATACCCGAAAGCTCAAGAACAGCTAAGGGCTCTAACCTAATCAACCTAATCGAGATTGAAAAGGGCGAAAAGGTTACTGCAATGGTAGCTCTTGACTCCTTCGAGGAGGACGAGTACCTCGTTATGATAACACGCAAGGGCGTAATTAAGCGCACACGCGTTATGGAATACGAGTATCAGCGTAAGGGTGGTAAGATTGCAATCAATCTCGACGAGGGCGACGAGCTAATCTTTGTTGCTCGCACCAAGGGCGATAGCGACATACTTATCGCATCAAGAAACGGTCAAGGCGTTCGCTTCAGCGAAAGCAAGGTATCAATAGTTGGTAGAACCGCAAGAGGCGTTCGTGGTATCGAGCTAAGAGGCGACGACGAGGTTTGCGGAGCAGTTATCGTTGACGAGAGCAAGTATCTACTCACCGTTACAGAAAACGGATTTGGAAAGCGTAGCTCATTCGATGACTTCGAGTCGAGAAATCGTGGAATATTCGGTGTTCGTGCGCATAACATTACCGATAAGACAGGCAGACTTGCAACAATCGGCGCAGTTACCGAGGACGAGGATATTATGGCAATCACCGACGCAGGCGTTGTAATTAGAACTCATGTTGATGAAGTTCCTGTATATAATCGTAGTGCAAGCGGTGTTCGTGTAATGAGAATTGCCGAGGGCGCAAAGGTTGCAAAAATGACCTTCACATCAAGAGAAAATGAAGAGCCAAACGCAGAAAATGGCGAGGCTGAGGGCACTCCTGGCACAGAAAATGGCACACAGGGTGAGCCAAATGCACCACTAACCCCCGAGGACATTCCAACAGTCACCCCGGGCGCTGACGCAAACGAGTAAGACATGAAAAGGCTTATAGTTTTAATATTAACTCTTGCACTTTTGGCAAGCACGCTCGTGCTTGCCTCGTGTGCAGGGCAAAGCGAGGACGAGGCAAAGCAAATCGCCGGCGATTTGATGGAGCGCGCATATGTTTTAAACGAGGCTTATTACGGAAAAGGGCTACCCTGTGACGAGAATGAGCATGTTGAGGGCGATTATTACTATGTTAGTGAGAGCGCCCCAATCAGAGTTAGAAATGACTTGATAGTGGAAACTAAGGCTGTCTTTTCAAATGCGATTGCATCAAGCCTTATATCAGTCTATCTAGATGGCACATCTAATATGGGCGTGGTAGTGTTCGCACGATACATCACAGGCCCAAGTGGCTATTTGACAGTCTATAAGGACTACGAGAATGTAGTCGAAAATGTTACAAAATACGATACATCTACCATTGAAATTACAAAAAACTCGAAAAATAAGATAATTTTCTCAATAAAAACCACCGATGGTGCAAAATCCGCCGAGGTTACTCTTATAAGAGAAAATGATAGCTGGAAAATAAATTCGCCAACATACTAATTTTAGTGCGGATAAGTGACAGTCCAAGAACACGAGCGAAAGCGATGTGCGATTGGGTATTGGAACTTATGCAAGGGAGTGCGGAGCACGAGTCGCAGTGCGGAATGAAATTGCTTCGTTAGTGTGTTGCAATTTTGACTATGCAAAAACGGGATATGTTAAATATTTTTTCATAGTATGGTTTCTTTTTGTTTTACTTTTTCTTCTCCTAAAGAAAAAGTAAAAAAGCAAAGGAAGTAAAGGAAGTGAGGTTTAATATGGCAAAAAAGACGACAAAAAAGAATGCGCCAACAGAAGCGACAGCGCCAAGCGCTGAGCAGAAGAAAAAGGCGTTGGAAACTGCGCTTGCGCAGATAAGAAAGAACAACGGTGAGGGCTCGATTATCCGTCTGGGCGACGCTCCCGATATAAAGATAAGCGCAGTATCAACAGGCTCGCTCACGCTTGACCTAGCGCTAGGAGTAGGCGGACTTCCAAAGGGAAGAATTATAGAAATTTACGGTCCTGAATCATCAGGAAAAACAACGATAGCACTTCACGCAATAGCCGAGAGCCAAAAGCAAGGCGGAACGGCGGCGTTCATCGACGCAGAGCACGCGCTCGACCCTGTGTACGCAAAGGCGATAGGCGTAAACACCGATGACCTCTTAGTTTCACAGCCCGACAACGGTGAGCAGGCGCTCGAGATTGCCGAGGCGCTAATCAACTCGGGAGCTGTTGATATTATCGTAATTGACTCAGTTGCAGCACTTGTTCCACAACAGGAAATTGAGGGTGGAATGGGCGATAGCCACATGGGCGTTCAAGCAAGACTTATGTCACAGGCGCTTCGTAAGCTCGCAGGAGCAATCAATAAGACAAACTGTATTCTAATTTTCATTAACCAATTAAGAAGCAAGATTGGCGTAATGTACGGAAACCCCGAAACCACAACAGGTGGTAATGCGCTCAAATTCTACGCGTCCGTGCGTATAGATATAAGGAAGAGCGAAACGCTCAAAAACGGAAGCGACGCATATGGAAACCGTGTAAAAGCCAAGGTTGTAAAGAACAAGGTTGCCCCACCATTTAGAATAGCAGAGTTCGACATTTTGTACGGCATAGGAATTTCTAAGTCAACAGAGGTAATCGACCTCGCAATCGAGCTGGGAATAGTTGAAAAGAGTGGCTCATTCTTCACCTATGGAGATACCAAAATTCAAGGCAAGGATAAGACAAGAGCCTACTTTGAGGCAAATCCCGAATTAATGGACGAGCTTGAGGCAAAAATCAAAGCAAAGCTTGCAAACATGGACGATGGTGACGCTCCATCGGGCGACGATGACGATTTTGGAGTAGGCGAGGACTTTGACTTGTCAGATCTTGGTCTAGACTAATTTTAAAATGTCTAAAATCCATCAAGTGTAGTTGGACAGGGTTTTTCACAGGAACGCCCGAATTTTATCAAACATTATTCAGACTGATTTTACAAAATTTCTTTTTACCTTACTTTTTCAAAAGAAAAAGCAAAGGTATATACAGCAAAGACAAATAAAGGAAGCTTATGGAAAATAAAATTTACTATAAGATAGAAAAAATCAAAAAAACGCCACAGGGTTACATTTTTTACATTACCTCTTCGCTTGGAACGAGCTTTGAAATGCCCGTTTCGCCCGATCAATATGATCGTTTCGATCTCGAGGAGGGAGAAATTATTGACGATGCACACTTCTTGAAGATAAGAGAGGAGCATCTCTTTGATAATGCGCGTCGTCACGCCTTTTCGATACTTTCCTATGGCGAAAACAACAAAAAAATGCTTGCCACCAAGCTTCAAAGACAGGGCTTTTCAAGGGAGCTAAGCGAGAATGTAGCTCTCTACATGGAGCATCGTGGCTACATTGACGAGAAAAAGCAAATGGGGCTTTTAATCGACACATACTTAAAGAAAAAGTTTGGCAGAATTAAGATTGTTGAGGAACTTATTTTAAAGGGCTATCGTCGTGACGAGGTGTCCGAGTATGTTAAGGGCGCGCTCACAGAGATAAATTTTGCCGAAAACTGTGCATGGATAATCGAGCACAAGTATAATCCACTCCCAAAAGATCCAAACGAGATAAAGAAAATGATGACCGCACTCATGCGCTATGGCTATAACATAGGCGACATTAAGGAAGCGATTCGCATTTTCCAAGAGGGGCAGGCGTGATGGAAAACAGAGCACTAAGAATAGGCTTTGTGTCGCTTGGCTGTCCCAAAAATCAGCTCGACACAGAGGTCATGCTGGGTCATGTGGTAAACGCAGGCTACGAGGTTACCCCCGACGAAACGGAGGCGGACATTGTAATTATCAACACCTGCGCCTTTATCGGTGACGCCAAAAAGGAGTCAATTGACAACATTCTCGATATTGCATGGCTAAAGGAAAATAACAATCTAAGGGGAATTATCGTCACAGGGTGCTTGGCAGAGCGCTATCGTGACGAGGTTATGCGTGAGATGCCCGAGGTTGATGCTGTTCTCGGAACGGGAAGCATTCACAACATAATCGAGGCAATAAGGGCAGTAAGACGCAAGGAAAAATATTCGTCATTTGAGGACAAAAACGAGGTTGCGCTCGGTGGAGACAGAATAGTCACCACGGGCGACGCCATGGCATATTTGAAGATTGCCGAGGGCTGTGACAACCGTTGCACATATTGCGCCATTCCGTCAATTCGAGGCAAATTCCGCTCACGCCCCATGGACGATATCATAACTGAGGCAAGGGAGCTTGTCGAAGGCATTGGCATAAAGGAGCTTGTGGTTGTCGCACAGGATACAACTGCGTACGGAATAGACCTGTATGGCAGATATGCGCTCCCCGAGCTACTAAGACGCCTAGCGAACGAAACCGATGTTGAATGGCTAAGAGTTTTGTATTGCTATCCCGATAAAATCACCGACGAGCTAATTCGTGAATTTAACGAAAACCCAAAGCTTGTCAAGTACATTGATTTACCAATTCAGCACATAAGCTCGAAGATTTTAAAGCGCATGAATAGGCGTGGTGATGGCGCGCTCGTTCGTGATGTGATTTCTAAATTACGCACACACATCGAGGGCATTTCCATTCGCTCAACCGCTATCGTGGGCTTCCCCGGTGAAACAGACGAGGACTTCGAGGAGCTTTGCGCCTTTATAAAGGAAGCAAGATTTGAGCATTTTGGAGCGTTTACCTACTCACGCGAGGAGGGCACGCCTGCTCACGATTTTGCCGACCAAATAGATGACCAAATAAAGCAAGACAGATACGATATAATCATGGAGCATCAGCTCGGCATCGTCGAGGAAATGCAACAAAATAGAATAGGCGAAAAAATCAGCGTTCTAATCGAGGCATACGATCCTGTAAGCGAGGCATATTATGGCCATAGCGACAAGGACGCTCCCGATATCGACGGCAAGGTGTTTGTCCAAGCCAAAAAGGGAACACTTAGCGAGGGCGATATAGTTACGGTTGAGGTTATAGAGGCGCTGGAATACGACCTCATCGCTTCGGTCGTTGATGGCGGCGCTCTGCGTCGTTACTAACTACTCCCCCGACCTTAGCGTACACCCTAGTACGCTATCGCCCGTGGAAGTAGTAGAGCCTAGCACAGCTTGCCGTGAACGCCCGAAGTATAGGGGTTGATGCTAGCTAAATACTGCGTTACTAGCTTTTGCCACGACCTCAGCGTACGCCCTAGTACGCTATCGCCCGTGGCAAAATCAGAGCCTTGTCTTTAGCTGCCTGAACGCCCGAAGTGTAGGGGTTGATGGCGGCGCTCTGCGTCGTTACTAACTACTCCCCCGACCTTAGCGTACACCCTAGTACGCTATCGCCCGTGGAAGTAGTAGAGCCTTGTCTTTAGCTGCCTGAACGCCCGAAGTGTAGGGGTTGATGCTAGCTAAATACTGCGTTACTAGCTTTTGCCACGACCTTGACTATAAGAACCTGACCTACCTGTTCTTGCGAACAGCCTGCTTTGCAGATAGTGAAAATCAAATAGAATTTTCACGGTCAGAACCTTGTTACTCATTACATTCGTAATAAAAAAAGATAGCCTTCGCCCGTGGCAAAATCAGAGCCTTGTCTTTAGCTGCCTGAACGCCCGAAGTGTAGGGGTTGATGGCGGCGCTCTGCGTCGTAACTCGTGAACCCCAAGGCTCACAAATTCGCCTCGAGGACCCCGAGAGCTCGCCCTACGACCTGCGACTCACTTCGTTCGCTTGCATAAGCTCCACTAGCCAATCGCACTTCGCCTTTGGCTCGTGTTCTTGGACTGTCGCTTATCAGCGTACACCCTAGTACGCTATCGCCCGTGGAAGCAGTAGAGCCTAGCTGAGCTTGCCCTGAACGACCGAAGTGTAGGGGTTGGTGGCTAATTTTCGTTGCTATCTAAATTTATTTCATAGCATAGTTTCTTTTTTGGTAGCTTTTTTCTTTTGCTTAAAGAAAAAAGTACAAACAGGAGGATATAATTATGAATTTACCTAACAAGTTAACACTGCTAAGAGCGATACTTGTGCCTGTTTTCATGGCATGCATGCTCTATATTAAAAATCCGACGGTATGTGCTATTGTGTCAGTTGTTGTTTTTGCGATAACAGCGCTAACAGATATGCTTGATGGAAAAATTGCGAGAAAGTACAACCTTGTGACCAATTTTGGCAAGTTTATGGACCCTCTCGCTGACAAGTTTATGGTTTTTGCAGCACTTTTAGTTATCACTGTAAAGAGCACAGGCGTGCTCCAGCAGGTAATGATTTGGGCAAGTGCAATCGTGTTCTTGCGTGAGCTTGGCGTGACCTCAATTCGCCTAGTATGCGCAAATAGCGAGGTTGGCGTAGTTGCAGCAAGCTGGTTTGGCAAGTGCAAGACAGTTACCCAAATC
Source organism: Clostridia bacterium (assembly GCA_017408585.1). Taxonomy (GTDB): domain Bacteria; phylum Bacillota; class Clostridia; order Oscillospirales; family CAG-272; genus RGIG2000. The sequence continues at coordinate 30,489 of JAFQUJ010000004.1, forward strand.
GTCGCAATAATCGTGCTTATCCTAGAGCCTGTGGTTGTTTTACACCTAGTAAACACCTATTATATAGCATCATATGTCGCAGTAGGAGCTATGCTCATTATGACAATCGGTAGCGGAATTGACTATCTCAAAACCTACTGGGGCGTATTGACTAAAGAAAAATAATTTCGTGCGTTGATATCGTCGTTCTGCGTCGTAACTCGTGAACCCCAAGGCTCACAAATTCGCCTCGAGGACCCCGAGAGCTCGTCCTACGACCTGCGACTCACTTCGTTCGCTTACATAGGTAATTCTAACAAAAAGCAAGTTTTTTAGAATTACGATAGCTTGGACAGTTATCGTTAAGATAGCCATCGCCCGTAGTAAAACAATACAATAAAAGGCAGTCATTGACTGCCTTTTCTGTTATCCCTTGATAATTTTGATATCATGATATCATTTTTGAGAGTGGAGAATGCGTTTTACAATTCATAGAGCGAAGCGAGAATTTTTGGCGTTCTCGGTTCACGCCGACAGGGTATTGATTTTTTAATATATATGTGTTAAAATAAAAAAGAAGAAGAAATAGGGGGTGAGCCAATGAGGAAAATAATAGCTACCATGATGGCGATTTTGCTTTGCGCTTGCGCCATTGTGCTTATATCGTGTGAGAGCACGGAGCGTATAAGTGTAAGGTATAGTGCGACACAGGGTGGCATAATTGAGGGAATTGCCTATCAATCAAAGGAGATAAAGAAGGGCGAGAGCGCAACCTTTGCGACTGTTAGCGCCAAGGCAATCTCGGGCTACGAGTTTGTCTCTTGGAGCGATGGCTCGACCGAGGCTACAAGAACGGACACCCTAAGCGCAAGCACCACCCTTGAGGCGACATTCAAGAAGGCGCAAATCACCGTTACCTATAAGGCGACAGAGGGTGGAAAAGTCGACGGAATAACCACACAGATGGCTGAAAAGGGCTCATATTTTCAAGAGGTGCGCGCAGTAGCCGAAGAGGGCTATGCTTTCGTCCGTTGGGACGATGACACATTTTTCGAGGAGCGCCTAGATATCGCAAGCGAAAGCAAGACCTACACCGCAATCTTTGAGAAGATTGATTACATAGAAATCGAGTATATCGCATCACAGGGTGGAACGCTTGAGGGCGAGCTCCGTCAAAAAACGGACAAAAAGGGCGAGTCCTTTACCACCGTCAAGGCAGTAGCCGACGAGGGCTGGAGATTTTCGCATTGGAGCGACAATATAATGACGATTGAGCGCACCGATATTGCAAGCGAGGACAAGAGCGTTGTCGCAATCTTCGTCGAAACGGTAAAGGTTACATTTAGTCCGTTTGACGAAAGCCATGGCGAAATCAGCGGAAGAAAGACACAGATAGTTGATAAGGGCTCAAAAACAATTCCCGTGACCGCAGTTGCTAAGGCTGGCTACAAATTCGTTTGCTGGTCAAACGGAGAAGAGGACGCAACAATGGAGTTTGCACCCGAGAGCGATTGCGAGGTTTTCGCAATATTTATCACCGAATATTACGAGCTGAGCGCAATTTATATAAACACACTCAACTCAAAGCCCGTAATGCTAAAGGATCAGCCCATTACCTGCTCCGTTACTGCGGTAAAGGATGATAGCTTTAGCGTGTATAATGCCGGAGCGACCATAAAGGGACGAGGAAACACCTCTTGGGAGGAGTCCGACAAAAAGCCATATAAGATAAAATTTGAACACAAGGTTGACCTTTTTGATATGGGCGAGGCAAAGGATTGGACCTTTATTCCAAACTACACCGATAAGAGCCTTATACGAAACTTTATCACCTATAAGAGCGCAAAAATCTTTGATTCTCTTGGAGCTACCACCGATTGCGAGCTTGTTGAGCTTTGGCTGAACGGAGAATACAGGGGCGTATATCTTGCGTGCGAGCAAATCGAGGTAGCAGATGGGCGAGTCGAGATTGACGAGAGCCTATCAGAGCTTGACACGGGCTACCTAATCGAGCTTGACGGACGCAAGGACGGAAACCACTTTGCCATCAGCACCACGCTTAGAAATAACGCAAATAGCAATCCAAGCGTCGCAGTTGACAGATATTATGTTATCAAATCTCCCGACACAACCGACACGCTCTTCACGCCCGAGCACAAGGCGTTTATACAGAGCTACATTCAAAATTGCATCACTACCTTAGAGCAAAATAGCGACTACGCCAAGGTATGCGAGCTAATAGATGTTGATTCCTTTGCGCAGGCGTATATCGTGTTCGAGCTGTTCAGAGCAGCAGATGTTGGATTTTCAAGCTTTTATCTGCATAAGGACGCCGGTGGGAAAATAAAGTGCGGACCTGTGTGGGATTTTGACAGAGGACTCGGCAACATAAATTATAACAGGGACTGCTACACAATCGACAATCTATATGCCAAAAACAGTAACGAATGGTTCTATGGACTTTTGCAGTTTGAGGAATTCAAGGCGCTTGTCACAAAATATCTTTGGGACTACAAGGACGAGCTTGAGAGCACGCTAAATGACCTTTACGATTATGTGCTATCATGTCCTAAGGCGTTTGAGCGCAACTTCACAAAATGGGATATTTTAGACAAGGCAATTTATCCAAACCCCGCTGATATGAATGCGGTAAAGACCTGGCAGGGTCAGGTTGAGTATGTGCGTGACTATGTAGCAAGGTCGCTTGCGTATCTTCTAACACAATATAAATAAAGCTAACACAAAAAAAGAGATTTGCAAACGCAAATCTCTTTTTTTATTTGAGAAAATAACGCTCCGTAGGAGCAAATCATGAAAGCAATGCTTTTAATTCATGCCGAAGGCAATTCATGTTGCATAGCAACTATTCATGAAACCATGAGGCTGCAACTAATTGGTGTAGCTCAATAGTCAAAATTTCATTTAGTCTAAATTAGTGTAGTTTTCCTTCAAGGCTGTAAGGGATTTTTCAAGGTACGCCTTACAATATGCGACATGCTCCTCCCAGGTGTCGATTTCGACAATGTAGGTTGGGTTGGTCCATGTATTGACGCCGATTACATCCCACTTTTCAAAGTTTTGCTTATATGCCTCGCTCTTGGAGAGGGCATAGGTGGTCACATCGTCAATCATTTTTTCAATTTTTGGCGCATATTCTGCAAGCTCTGTGGCAACAAGCGCCTTGAAATCGTCAAATCTTAATAGCCCCTTAAACCAAGGGTTCTTATCTCTTGCATAAAATTCCAAATTGCTTGAGCTGGGGTCTTGATAGTAGGTTTTACCATATGATTTGTGCTCTGCGTTTCCGAGCGACATATCAAAATCCCACACAGGTCCACACCTCATAACCCCACCTGCGTCCTTATACATATAGAACGACGAGTAGTCAACATCGGGGTTCTTGGTTAACTCATATACAATATATGCCTGTGCAAACGATTTTACATCAATTAGCTCACACACCTTAGCGTAATCGTCAGCATAGAGCGCATCAATGCAAGACTTAATATAAGCACGAATGTATTCCTTGTGAGCGTCGGTAATTTCAAGCTCGTCGGGGGCCTTTATCGTGTAAGCGCGATTGCTTCTAAGAGAATCGGGCACAGACACATAAATATCGGTTGATGCACCATCAAGCGCCCATTGGTCCATCTCAATTAGATAGCCCGTATCGACGCTATCGGGAATTTCGGTTATATCAACACGATCATCATCAATCTCGATTTGCTCGCAAAGCAGATACACTCCACGATATTCTCCGTTAAGATAAACCTCGACGCTCTGACAATCGGGTGACGCCTCTAGCTCGCTAAATTCGCCGGCAATCTTGTACGCAAGGCAGTTTCTTAGAAGAGAATTATCAATATAATCAGCCAAAAGCACCCAATCCTTCGCCTTTCCAAAGCCGAATAGATTTTGCGACACATCAAGCTTGAATTTGTAGGGCTTTTTGGGGAATTTTGTCCAAGTAGAGTTGCCTCTGCCTCGAATTTGAGCTGTCGCCTCGATTAGATTGTGGTCGCCTTCTGTGTCATTTATACTGATTGTGCAAGCGATATAGTCCTTTTTAGAGGTTACATCCTTACCTGTTACTGTATTAATAAAAACTGTTGGTAGGCCGTAGCCCTTTTTCATAAAATGTGCGTAAATTGTTGTGTCCTCGGTGGGCGTTATAGCCATTGATTTTGAGGTTGTTCCGTCGCTCCAGCACACAAACTCGTATCCCTCAATCTCACGAACAACAACTGCAAAAGAGCTCTCGCCAACAACCACCTGTTGCACGGCCTCGCCTGCGATTTTTCCCATTGTGGGGTCGCATGTAAAGGTGACGGTGTAGTATTTTTTGAAGGTTGCCTGAACGCTAAGCCCATCTGCTGTGATAAGGTCGTTTCTTATAGGATTTGTGCTTCCGTCGCTCCAAGAAACGAACTTGTAGCCCTCGCTAGCCACTGCAGTAACGGTGCTTGAATAATCGCCAATGGTCACGCTTTGTGTTGCCTCGCCGTTGATTTTTCCGCCCTCGCCACTCTCATATGTAACGCTAGCCTTGTTGGTAAAAATGGCAGTAAAGGTCTTGTCGGTATCGCCAAGGTCACGCCTTGTGGGGCTCTTGTTACCATCGTCCCAAGAAACAAACCTAAAGCCCTCGTCAGCTATCGCCGTAACGCTAACTCCGTTACCACCGGGGGTTATGTATTGCGTAGCTTGACCCTCGATAGAGCCACCACCCTCGCATTCATATTTAAGAGTTACTCTGTCAAGAGCGAAGGTTGCGCTAAATGTAGCACTTGCGCTAAGGAAATCCTCTCGCCTTGCCTCGGTTGAGCCATCGCTCCAAGAAACGAACTTATAGCCATTATTTGGCACAGCCATGACAGCGTTGAATTTAGCCACGCCATCAACAGCGTCCTTTACCTGATAGGGCATGCCCGAAATGTACCCACCCTCAAGCGCAGTATATTGAACGCTAATCGAGACAGGCTCATCAGAGCAAGAGCTAAGGGCAAAAAGAGCCAAAATAATTAAAGCAAATAAAAGTAGCCTTTTCATAAATTATTTGATAAGTGTAGATAAAATAATTCTAGCGCTTGCAACATTTGTAGCAAGTGGAATAGATTGAACATCGCAAAGACGAAGAAGAGCAGAAACATCAGGCTCGTGAGGCTGAGAGGTCAGTGGGTCACGAAGGAAGATGATAAGGTCAAGCTTGCCCTCGGCAACCATAGAGCCAATCTGTTGGTCGCCCCCAAGAGGACCGCTCTTCATTCTTCTAACATTAAGACCGGTTTCTCCCATAACAAGAGTTCCGGTAGTTCCCGTAGCAAAAAGCTCATGGTGTGCAAGCACATCCTTATATTCAATAGCGAGCTTTATCATATCGTCTTTTTTCTTGTCGTGGGCTATTAGTGCAATTCTCATTTTTTAAGTGGTGATAAGCTTCGCAATACTGCGTTGCTCCCGAACGCCGACCTTGCCGTATGAAAATACGCCATCGCCCGTCGCTGATGCGGTGCGCCTTGCGCAGGGGTTCCCCAAAGCGAACAAAGTGAGCTTCGGGGGTTCGCGTGATTGCTTGCTTCTAACCCCTTAATCTCGGGGCTTTATCACTCTCTCCTTTTCATTTTTATTTAATTTATTTCGAGGAATGAGCGGTATCCCTTAAAATCGGGGTTTTATCACTTTTTCCTTTTCATTTTTACCTATTTATTGATTTCTTTTTTGTTCACTTTTTTCTTTTTCCAAAGAAAAAAGTGAGAACACATCATATCTTACAGCCGAGGGTGATTTCGCTTTGAGTGGTTTCGTAGGCGTCACCGTTAGGCAGATACACGATCTTACGGACATTATCGTTTGATTTTACATGAATTGTAAGCTCGTTATTGGTTTTTCTCCAAGAAACGAAGACATTGCCGGCGATAGTGGAAACAGTTCCTCTTGCGCTGTCGCGCCCCTCGATATATGGCTTAATCGAGATAGATTTTTCCTCGACATTATAGGTTCTAACGCCGAGAATGGTTGCGCTAAACTCATAGATTGCGAGTGCGCCCCATGCGTGACAATCACTTCTTGACTCTGTTGGAGTTTCGGGGATAGTAGTACAGCCGAGCTTGAGAAGGCCTCTATACGAGCTCATCATTTCCTCGGTATATGAATACATTCCCACAGCCTCGAGCGCACGGAAATAGAAGTACGCAAATGCGTATGTAGCCTTCGCATCGAGCGTGAGCGAGTTTTTCATAATCTGCTTAGCGCGACGAGGCTTTGCAGTACCACTAAGTGTACACCAGGTCTGCATATGCTGAGAAAATCTTGTGTGGTCAACATTGTCGGCGTAAAGTCCCTTTTCCTCGTCCCAGAACACACGATTTGTGTTTTCCTTTAGCTCCTCGGCAAGACCAAGATACTCTCTTGCGACATCTGTTCTGCCACAAACTGCATTGAGCTTAGCTCCACATTGTAAAAAGTACGCCATCATAGGATTATAGATACCGATAATTCCACCATCAATATTTACGGGAACACCGCCATCGTTCTTGCCCTCGACATAGCTCCAAGGCTTAGCCCAGTCAACGAAATTCCAATACTTGCTTTGACCTACAAGTCCGTCATCGGTCATGTGGCGTCTAAACCATTCGATTACGCCATCAATTGCGCGAAGGTGAGCTCTGACAAGTGTGGTGTCGCCAAATCGAATATAGTGCGCGTACACCATAAATATAAAATAGAATTGAAATGTAGGAATGTGTTGCTCGCCGACAGAGGGGGTTCTTGATGGCATAAGTCCATCAGCGTATTGCGCCTGTGCGAAATCGTTCATAGCCTTGCGTGCAAGCAAATCGTCATCGGTCAGCTGATAGTTAAACAGCATTTGAAGCGAGGTATCCATAGCATATTGAAGCTGTTCATAGAAAGGGCAATCCTCGTAGGATTCGTGCATACAGCGTCTAAGGGTGCGCACGCTGATATCCCAGAGGGCGTTATCGTCATCACGACCAAAATCGTAGTCCTCACGCACGCTCATAGGGTAGTTTACCTCTGTGAAATTAACCATTTCAACAGACACATCTCCCACCGTTTCCACCTTTATAAAGCGGAAGCATCTAAACCAGAATGGCTCAAAGATATATTCGCCATCAACTGTTACAGTATCAATCATTTCGCGACAAATTCCCTTGCTCCTGTCGGTGCGGTGCGAGTTGGTCTTGCCCTTGTCGCTATCAAAGCACTCAAAATATACTAAATCAACCACACCCTTGCCCGAAATCTTAAATCTGGGGAAGCCAAAGGTAAGGTATTCAGCCTCAAAATATGTACCGTCAAAGGAAATAATTGAGCGCTTATCGGCAAAGTCGAGCATAGGAATAGGACGCTCAAACAAGAAGCATTTGTTAGTTGAGCCCCACCAATAGTGGTCAGCCTCGCCATTTGAAATTCCGCATTGAACCTTAGCACCAACAAATTTAAGAGCGCCTTGCTTTACAGAATCGTGTCTTTCACGAGTTGTCGCAGAATAGCAGGAGCGAGCATTTATATGCTCAATTCCGTCACATACTGCGCAAAGGAAGCTCTCGTCGCTTTTGATTATGGTGTCACCACACACAAGCTCAAGCGCAAGCAGAGCAGAGCCGACACGGAGCACGCCCTCGATAGGCGACATTTTGCCCTCCATATCAGTTGAAACCAGCTGAAGCACCTCGACAAAAAGCTCGTTTTTGCCTTCCTTTAAATATTTAGTTACATTAACGGTGTCGAAAAAGGTCTTTTCACGAGAGCCCTTGCAAGGACCAACAGCGACCATTTCGCCATTAATAAAAAGCTTGTACCTCGCTTGTGCTGAAACCTCAACTATGGCATTTTCAACCACATCAAGCACAAAATCGCGCTTGAAGAAGTAGGTTTTGTTGTCAGAGGCGTTTGTTGCCTCGGGGTGTGTTATCCAAGAACAATGTTTCATATCTTTATCCTTCCATTTTATAATTCTCGTTATAAATCTTGCTCCATAGGAGCATTAATGCACACATTGTGCGCAATTCATGCGACTTGTCGCAAATCATGAACGCTTGCGTTCAATTCATGCAACGCAGTTGCAATTCATGTGCCAAAGGCACAATTCATTCCTCACTCCGCATTCCACATTCCGCACTTGAACGCATTCCGTTCATATCACCTCGCACACGAATGCGCGATGGAGACCGCCATTTTGATAGAATTTGAGGGGGGATGTGTCGCAAAAGCCCTCTTTTTCCAAATCGAAGGTGTAGAGAACCTTTAGCTTCAATGTGATTTTCGCCTCGTCGATTACAACAAAGCCATCATCGCATGAATATTTGAGGTCGCACGCCTCGAATTTGTTTACATTAGCGCCCGATTTTGTTCCACAAAACGCAAGAGCGTCCTTTTTTTCGTCGCCAAAAAACGACAATGTCATTTTATCGGTTTTCTCCAAAAGCCCGTAGGTGTGTCGCTCGGGGCGCACAAACACGGTGCAAATCTCCTTGCCCCAAAGCACGCCGGATGCTCCCCACGAAACAGTCATTGTGTTAGCCTCGCCATCGGGAGTGACCACGCTCAAAAGAGCGCCTGCGCCAATAAGGGTGGAAAAGCCTTGATTTAGCTCGCTTAGCTTCATATTTCACCTCGAAAATTAGTTGTCAAGATAATTTTATCAAAAAAACCGTCTCTCGTCAATAAGAAAGAGCAAAAATAGTTCCTCGATAGGCAAAAAATGAGCAAAAATTCAAAAAAATCTGTTAAGTTTGCGCTCAAATTAAAAAAATACTCTTGACTTTTTTTATATAATATTATATCATTATTATATGTAGATTTAATGATAATGCTAAAATGCCTAAAATTGTCCTCTGCGATTTGAGGGGAGCTTGATTGCATTTGCGCATGCGTCATTTGTTGCATAAGAAAATTTTGTGAGTCAATTCTCACAGGAAAGGAGCATAACATGCTAGAATATGTTATCGGCGGAGCTATTGGTATCGCTGTCGGTGCACTAATCGGTGCTATTATCGGCTACATAATAAGAAAAAAATCCGCAGAAAAGCGTGTCGGCTCGGCAGAGGCTCAGGCAGCAAGCATTCTTGAAAATGCAATGCTCGCAGCTGAAACCAAGCGCAAGGAGATGATCCTTGAGGCAAAGGAGCAAATACTTGCAGATAAAAACGAGTTCGAGCGTGAGGTTAAGGAAAGAAGAAACGAGCTGTCCCGTCAAGAACAGCGACTTAACAACAAGGAAGAAAATCTTGACAGAAAAACAGAGGCTCTTGAAAAGCGCGAGGAGGCGCTTGCCAAGAAAATCAAGGAATATGAGGAGCTACTTGAAAAGGTTAAGACCATTCGCGAGGAGCAATTAAAGCTACTTGAGAGAATTTCGGGCTACTCAATTGAAGAGGCTAGGGCTCTTCTCATTAAAAACCTAGAGGACGAGGTAAGACACGAGCAGGCTCAAAGACTTATGGAGCTTGAGGCTGAATGGAGGGAGAACGCAGACGCAGAGGCTAGAAACATTATCGCTCTTGCTATCGCTCGTTGCGCAGCTGACCATGTTAGCGAGGCGACCATTTCTGTTGTTCAAATTCCAAACGACGACATGAAGGGTCGTATTATCGGCCGTGAGGGTCGTAATGTTCGTACAATCGAAAACCTCACAGGTGTTGAGCTTATTATTGACGATACCCCTGAGGTTATCACAATCTCGGGCTTTGACCCTGTAAGGCGTGAAATTGCAAGAATTGCTCTCGAAAAGCTTATCGCTGACGGACGCATTCACCCAACAAGAATTGAGGACTGCGTTGAAAGAGCTAAGAGAGAGGTTGAAACCACCATTAAGCAGGCGGGCGAAAAGGCAACCTTTGAAACAGGCGTTCACGGACTTAATATCGAGCTTATTAAGCTACTTGGTAGGCTCAAATTTAGAACAAGCTATGGTCAAAATGTGCTCACACACTCAATCGAGGTGTCCGAGCTGTCGGGAATTATCGCAGCAGAGCTTGGCGCAGATGTTACTCTTGCTAAGCGTGCAGGACTTCTTCACGATATCGGTAAGGCGCTCACCGCTGAAATCGAGGGCTCACATGTTCAAATCGGCGTAGATGTGGCTAAAAAGTATAAGGAAAGCAAGGAAGTTCTCCACGCAATCGAGGCTCACCATGGTGATGTTGAGCCACATTCACTTATCGCATTTATCGTTCAAGCGGCTGATGCCATCAGCGCAGCTCGCCCGGGCGCAAGAAGAGAAAATCTTGAAAACTACATTAAGCGTCTTGAAAAGCTCGAGGAAATCGCCAACAGCTTTGACGGCGTAGAAAAGACCTTCGCAATTCAGGCAGGCCGTGAAATTCGTATCATGGTTAAGCCCGAGCAAATAAACGACGATACCATGCCACTCGTAGCTCGTGAAATCGTTAAAAAGATTGAAAGTGAGCTAGAGTATCCGGGACAGATTAAGGTTAATTTGATACGAGAGAGCAGAGTAGTAGATTACGCCAAATAGGCGATTATAACTTCGTTATGTGTTGTTGCTCCTCGCCGGCGACCTCGATGTACGCATTGTACACCTTCGTCCGCCGTCTGTGGTGCGCCTAACCTAACTCGTTCTAATCCCCTATTTCCACCAAGTGGAGTGCGCGTTGGGCTTCATCCACGACCTTGCCGTACGCTATGTACGCCATCCCCGTGGCTTCCAGTCCGCCTTCGGTGGCAAACCGAACGCTCCGCAGGAGCATATCGAGCACGAAGCGCATATCGAGTTGCGTTAGCAACATATCGAGTCCGTTAGGACATATCGACCTATGCAACTCCCTTCGGCGTGAATAGTTGCTGTGCAACATGAATTGGCTAACGCCATTAATTGACACTCTGTGTCGTGAATTGCACACCTTGTGTGCATTAATGCTCCGTAGGAGCAAATCATGAACGCTTGCGTTCAATTCATGCAACGCAGTTGCAATTCATGTGCCAAAGGCACAATTCATTCCTCATTCAGCATTTCGCACTTGCGAAGCACCGCACTTGCGAAGCACCGCACTTGCGTAGCACTGCACTTGCGTAGCACCGCACAATATGGCACTAAGTGTCAATTATGGGAACGACACTTGTCGTTCCCATTTTAAATTTTTCGAGCTTAGCTCGGTAGAAAGAATTTTTAAATAATGTTTAAAATCTTAGCAATAGGAGATGTATGTGGGCCTTGCGGGGTCGAGTACATCAAAAGCAATTTATGGCGCATCAGGCGCGAAAATCAAATAAACATGGTTATTCTCAATGGCGAGAATTCCGCTGAGCCGAATGGCATTGACAGGCAGAGCGCTGAGGTGCTATTTGAGAGTGGAGCTGATGTTATCACCACGGGAAATCATGTATTTAGAAAGACGAGCGTTTTTTCGTATCTTGACGATTGCGAATACATTTTACGCCCGTTAAATTACCCTAAGACGAACCCCGGTCACGGCTCGTGCATTATAAAAATAGACGGATACAGGGTGCTTTGCATGAACGCCTTGGGTAGCGCCTACATGGACGCTAGCGGGTGTCCGTTTGAGGCGATAGAGGCGACTCTTAAATACAACGAGGGCTTATACGATTTTGTGGTGCTTGACATTCACGCAGAGGCGACAGGCGAGAAAAGGGCGATTGCCTACAACTTTGCCGACGCTCTTAGCGTATGCTTTGGCACTCACACGCATGTTCAAACAAATGATGCGTGCATATTAGAGGGTGGCTGTGGCTATCTTACCGATCTTGGAATGGTGGGGGCGACTGATAGCATTTTAGGCGTCAAAAAGGACTGCGTAATCCATCGCTTAAAGACGAAAATGCTCTCGCGCTTTGACTTCGCAGATGGCGAGGCGAGGGGCGACGGAGCTATATTTGAGCTTGACACAAAAACAGGAAAATGTGTTGGCTGTAAGACAATTAGATTTTAATTATGCTCGCAGGGGCATACCTGCAAAATTTATGCTCGCGGGGGCGTACCCGTAAGGAGATATATATGAAAACAACAGAGCTACTTAGCTATGTAGAGGCAGGAGCGCTAGACGCTCGTTTAGCTGAAATTTATGGTGACGAGAATGTAGATGCTCAAAGAAAAAGATACACAGAGGCAATCGAGGAGTTCTACAACATTTATGGTGAGCGCGAGACAGAGCTTTTCAGCGTTCCCGGCAGAAGTGAGATCTCGGGCAACCACACCGACCACAATCACGGATGCGTGCTTGCAGGCTCAATAAATCTTGACATAATTGCGGTTGCATCAAAAACGGACAACACCGAAATTCGCATTAAGAGCAAGGGCTTTGATGAGGATGTTGTTGATATTGCAAAATACACAAAGCCAAACGAGGACGATTACTTCAAGTCAAGTGCGCTAATTGCGGGCATGGCAAGGGCATTTTGCGACCTTTCTCTAAATGTTGGTGGCTATGTAGCATACACAACCTCGAATGTTTTCAAGGGCTCGGGACTTTCCTCGTCTGCTGCGTTTGAGGTAATGATAGGCAATATGCTAAACCACTTCTATAATGGTGGCAGAGTTGACAATGTAGAGATTGCGAAGATGGCGCAATTTGCCGAGAACAAGTTCTTTGGCAAGCCCTGCGGACTTATGGATCAGGTTGCGTGCGCTGTTGGAGGCTTTGTTGCGATTGATTTTGAAGATCCAACCAGTCCTAAGATTGAAAAAATCGCGCTTGACCTTGATGCTAAGGGCTATGCGCTTTGTATAGTAAACACAGGTGGCAACCATGCCGACTTAAACGAGGATTATGCGTCTGTTCCTGCCGAAATGAAGAGCGTCGCTCGTTATTTTGGTCATAGCGTTCTAAGAGAAATGACCCTTGAGGAGCTTCTTAGCGACATTGAGGGCGCAAGAGCGAGAGTTGGCGACAGAGCGATTTTAAGAGCCATTCACTTCTTTAACGAGAATGTAAGAGTATCGGCACAGGCAAGGGCTCTCCTTGACGGTGACCTTGACGAGTTCTTCTCAGGCGTTATGGCGTCGGGACGCTCATCGTTTATGTACCTACAAAATGTATTCACCACAAAGAATGTGTCCGAGCAAGGACTATCTCTTGCTCTCGCTCTAACCGATAACGCCTTAAAGGGCAAGGGTGGCGCATACAGAGTTCACGGTGGTGGCTTTGCCGGCACAATCCAAGCCTTCGTACCAAAATCCGAGGTAGAAGCCTATCGCAAGGTAATTGACAGCGCATTTGGCGCAGGGGCTTGTCATGTGTTGAGGATAAGAGGATATGGTGCAATAAAGCTTTGAGGCTTGATAAGCGGCGACAATCTCAAAAATGCGGAATGAGGAATGCGGAGTGCGGAGTGAATAAAATTGCTTCGTGAGAGTGTAGCAGTTTTGGCTATACAAAAGCGGAATTTGGCTCTCGACCCGCGTCGAGTGTGCAATTCACGACACGGAGTGTCAATTAATGGCGTTAGCCGATTCGCGTGCGAAGCGCAATTCATTTTGGTCGATATGTCCTAACGGACAAAAAACAAAGGATACTATGATAGCATACACATTATTTTCCGGCTCGACGGGAAATTCAATTTACATAAAAAACGGCTCTGACGAGATTTTGATTGATGCGGGAAAGAGCGCATCGGCAATCGACAAGGCGCTATGCTCGCTCGGCTCTGCCTTGAAGAGCATCAAGGCGATTTTTCTCACGCACGAGCACAGCGACCACACGGGTGGTCTTGAAATTATCTCGAAAAAGCATCACATACCAATACATATCACCGCCCCGTCATATCCTAGGGTGGCGTATCAAGGCTCGTTTGTGTCACAGAGTGCCATCTCGCACAAGATACATTACGAGGTCAAGGTTGGCTCGCTCACCGTAAGGTCATTTTGCGTGCCTCACGATAGCATACAAAATGTTGGCTACATTATCACAACCGACGAGGGCGAGAGCCTTGGGATTGCAACCGACATAGGTCATGTAACCGACGAAATTAAGGAGTCACTCCTTGGAGTTGAGTGTGCGATTGTCGAGTCAAATCACGATAAGTTTCTGCTTGTCGCAGGGCCTTATCCCGAATTTTTAAAGCACAGAATTTTAGCAGATACAGGACACCTTGCAAACGAGGATAGTGCCGAGCTGTGTCTGTTTTTGGCGAAAAATGGCACAAAATCAATCACTCTTGCGCACCTAAGTCGCGAGAACAACTCTCCCGAGCTTGCCTTTTTGGCAACAAGAGAGGCTCTCGATAAAAACGGATATGGCGAGGTTTGTCTTAGCGTCGCCTCTCCCTGCGAGTGTGTCAAGGTGAGATAAGGGGGATATTATGAAGGTATTAATCTCGATAGACTCCTTTAAGGGCTCGCTTAGCTCCATTGAGGCAGGCGAGGCAATCAAAAGGGGAATTTTGCGTGCGAAAAGCGACACAGAGGTCGTTGTTTTGCCTCTTGGCGATGGCGGAGAGGGCACAACCGACGCGCTTCGTCTTGCCTACAAGGCTAAAAGGCGCACCATCACCACGCTTAACCCAATCGGCAGAAAAATAAGGGCTAGCTACTACATAGTGGGCAATCGTGCGATAATGGAAATGAGCGCATCGGCGGGGCTGTGCTTGATAAAGGAAAGCCAAAGAGACCCCATGCACACAACCACCTATGGTGTTGGTCTTATGATAAGAGATGCAATAGAAAACGGGGCAACCGAATTTCTTATCGGTGTTGGCGGAAGCGCTACAAACGATGGCGGAATCGGTATGCTTCAGGCGCTCGGCTTTAGCTTCCTTGACTGTAACGGAAACGAGGTAGGCTTTGGCGCATATGGCGCAGGAAGCGTCTGTAAGGTGTTTAGAGGCAGAGCTATGACAGCTCTTAAGGATTGCACCTTCAAAATACTTTGCGATGTTCAAAATCCACTTCTTGGCCCTAACGGAGCAAGCTATGTTTATTCATATCAAAAGGGCGCAAGGGGCGAGGTTATAAATTTGCTCGAGGGTTGTCTTAAAAGCTTTGCTAAGGCGACAAGGGTTTCCTTGCCGAAGGCTGACCCATACGCACCCGGCTCAGGCGCTGCGGGTGGCCTTGGCTTTGCGTTTCTTAGCTACCTTGGCGCAGAATTGCTCAGCGGGGCGCACGAGGTTTTGCGTGCCACTCGCTTTGAGGAGCACCTAGAGGACGCAAATATAGTTATCACGGGCGAGGGCAGAATTGACTCTCAAAGCGTTAACGGAAAAGCACCAATCATAGTTGCAGAGGTGGCAAAAAGGCACTCAAAGAGAGTAATCGGCTTGTGTGGCATAACAGGTGATGGCTACGAGGCGTGCTATGAGGCGGGCATTGACGAAATTCACGCCATAGCAGACCCGAGCAAAACCACCGAGGAAAACATGAAAAAAGAGATAGCGATAGCTAATCTTGAAAATAAAGCATACGAAATTTTTTCAAAAATTTAAAGGGGCAACCCAAGAGTAAGATAAAGAGGTATAAAAATGGGCTTTGTAAAAAATCCTGTAAAGGGAATGTGCGACATTCTCCCACAAGATATGCGACTAAGGGAGAGGGCGCTTTCACTTATTAAGAGCGCATATAGCAGATATGGCTTTGAGGGTATTGAAACTCCTGTTATGGAATCAATTGACAACCTTTTGTCAAAGCAGGGTGGAGAGAACGAAAAGCTAATATTCAAGGTTTTAAAGAATGGCGCTGACCTTCAAAGAGCGCTGGAGCGTGGGGGAGAGCTTGCCGAGAGTGGCTTGCGCTATGATTTAACCCTTCCGCTTGCAAGATATTATTCAAATAACACAAACAATCTCGCATCACCCTTTAAGGCGCTTCAAATCGGTAGCGTTTTTAGAGCTGACAAGCCTCAAAAGGGCAGATTTAGACAGTTCACCCAATGCGATATTGATATTCTCGGTGACGAGAGCAACTTTGCCGAGATTGAGCTAATCAGCGCAACAGCGGGTATGCTTTGCACAATCTTTTCCGAGATGGGAATAAATGACCGTAAATTCAAGGTTCATATAAATGACCGTCGTATCCTTTTGGCGATTGGTCGCATGGCAGGCTTTACCGAGGACGAGGTTTCCTCTGCTCTTATCTCACTTGACAAGCTTGATAAAATCGGCTTTGATGGCGTTCGTGCTGAGCTTATCGAGAATGGCTATAACGAGCAAAGCGTCGATAAGTATCTGGGCATATACAGTAATGCCGAGGGACAGAGCGTTGAGAGCTTTTGCGCAAAAATCGGCGAGGAGTATCTGGATTTGGCAGTTGCAAAGAGCCTAAACGAGATTATCGAGTGCGCAACCGCAAGCGTTCCCGACACGGTTGAGCTTTGCTTTGACCCAACTCTTGTTCGTGGAATGGGCTACTACACAGGCCCAATCTTCGAGGTTACAACTGATGGCTATGGCTTCTCAATTGCAGGTGGCGGACGATACGATAAAATGATAGGTAAATTTACAGGCAAGGACACCTGCGCTGTCGGCTTCTCAATCGGCTTTGAGAGAATTATCACCATTTTAAAGGACTACCTAAGCGACGAGGCAGGCAAGCTAAGAGGCGAGGCAATTGCATACCTAATCGATAAAAGAGCACCTCTTGAAAGAAAAATGGAAATCTATGCCGAGGCGCAAGCGCTTCGTGCCGATGGCAAGACAGTTACAATCGTGCCAATGAAGAAAAACCTCAAGTTCCAAATTGAAGAGCTTGAAAAAATCGGATATACGAAATTTAACAAAATCTATAACGATTAATAAAAAACACAGAGCAAGATATAAGGAAAAGCCTTGTATCTTGCTCTGTTTTTTGTATGTGAATTAACAACAGGGAGCCCCTGTGGGCGAACAAAACGCTCCGCAGGAGCATATCGAGTCAGCAACGCTGACATATCGAGTTGCGTTAGCAACATATCGAGTCCGTTAGGACATATCGACTTATATGCGTCCTTGTGTGCATTAAAGTGCGAGCTCCGTGCTTTTATAGCTGTTTAATTAAATTAATGTAGAATTCGCACGATTTTGCAATCGATTCCAGGCGAATTTTTTCGTTATGAGCGTGGATTGAGCGACGCTCCTCGAGGGTTAAATCCATAGCGGAGAAGCGATAAACCTTGTCGCTTAGCTCACCGTAATGGCGACTGTCAGAGCACTGCATCATAAGATAAGGTGTGACAATACAGCCCTGCCATGTGGCTGAAATTGCGTTTGCAACCATCTCATACTCGTGGCAATCCGTGCGCGAAATTCGGCTTGGATTTGACGCATAAAGAGGTACAATTTCAATCTCGTCGTCGTGAATTTGACGCCTCAAATATGCGAGCGCGCTATCAACGGTATCACCGGGGTTAAGTCTTATATTCGATACCATGCTAGCCTCGGTTGGCATAACATTTGGCGCATCGCTTCCGTTTGCCTGTGTAAACGCAACGGTTGTGCGTATAAGCGCATTTATCTCGCCACCGCTCTTTTTGCCGATAAGGCTGATAATTCCACTAAACGCCCACAAATTCGCAAAAATTGTGCGATAAAGCGGGGTAGAGCGCCTGCCGAGCGTATTGAACATTTGGTACGCAGGGTCGCTCATTTTCATTTTGAAGGGGTGCTTTTCAATTGATGCGCAAGCGTCACTTAGCCTTCCTATAAGCGAGCGTGGCTTAGGTGATGATGCATGACCGCCGTTAGATTTTAAGCGATACTCAACATTGAGCATACCCTTTTCGGCAATACCAATCATTCCACAAGCGCACTTGACGCCGGGGAATACATTCTCGCACACAGCTCCGCCCTCGTCAAGCACAAGCCCTATTTTTATGCCATTGCTTTTGAAGTATTTTACAATCTCGGGTGCGCCAAGACCGTTAGTTTCCTCGTTACCTGCAAAGGCAAGGTAGATGTCCCTTGATGGCTCAAAGCCACGCGCGATTAGAGTGTCGGTGGCAAACAGAGCGCCATTCATTGTGACCTTGGTGTCAAGCGTGCCTCGTCCCCAAAGCACTCCGTCCTCGATTATGCCCTCAAAGGGTGGCTTTTCCCAACCACTCTCGTCAACGCCGACAACATCGAAGTGCGCCATCAAAACCACAGCCTCGTCACCTTCACTCTCAACTGACGACACAGGGTTAGCCCCTGCTTCGTGAGCGTCCAATGAATTTCCACTACACAATGACGGATTTTGGGTGTCTAGCCCTCTCGACCTCGGTAGCTTAAAAAGAATGGCACGATTTGGTAAGCGAATAAACTCGCATTTTTCAAACACATTTGGATAAAGCGAGGGAAGTGAGGAGATTAGCCCCTCAAACTCAGCCTCGTCGTCAAGAGAGGGGTCAGAGTGCGATATCGTCTTGAATTTTACAAGCGTTCTAAGACACTCAGTAGCCCTTTCGGCATCAAAATCCGTGTCTGTTTCAATCTCGAGAGGTACTCTCTTGGGCTTGAAGGTTAGCGTGCGAATAACAATCACTAAAATCAACGCTAAAAGCACTACGCCAATAGCTCCAAGCGTTATATATAAAGCTTCCATAAAACCTCTTATAAAAGGATCTCACACTTTTCTTTATTAAAAAGAAAAGCGTGGCAAAAGAAAAACTTGGCGAGGGCAAAAAAGTGGGAATTGAGAAAAGGCAGTAGCCCATCAAGGCTTGTAAAAATGATATTTTACCAAACCTTAAAAGGATAGGGCTATGTTTTCCACAGTGTGATTTCTTTTTTGCTTACTTTTTTCTTTTTCCAAAGAAAAAAGTTATAATAGCCCTTTTTTATACATAATTCTTGCGACGATAATAGTAAACACAACGCCGACGGGAACCATAATGCCGACTGTGCCTGCGTTGAGTGCAGGAATAGTCACAAAAAGGATAAGCATAAGAATGATAGGTGCAATTGCAAGCTTCCAATTTTTAGACACGAAAACCACGCCAAGACCGCCAAACAAGGCAGGAAGCATTTGAGCAAACGCAGGGTCAAGCACAGGATTTTCGAGAATAGGAGTTAGCGGAATAATGAGAATTACACCGATAATAACGATAATAGTTGTAACAATGCTGGATGTCGCAATTGCGATAGTCGAGATAATCTCGCCCTCCTCGCTGTTGGACTTAACCTCAGCCTTTTCCATAGCGTCAAGCGCCACAGGGAGCTTTAGATTGGAAATGTTACCTGTAACAAAGGAGAGGTATGTTCCACCTGCGCCAAGCATAGGCACATAGGTAATAACCTCAATAAGACCAACCGCCCAATACATAGGAACGGTAGCAATCAAGCCCTTGCCGAGAGCGCTCCAGTTAGGAACAGCTTGGAAGATTACGCAAAGAAGCAAGGGAAAAAGGAAAATGAGCGCCAAAAGCGTAAACGACCAAATTTTTCCGTCGCGGTGAACGCTGTCAAGATATGATAGCTCCTTCTTTTCTCTCATGCGATAACACCTCCCAGCCAAGCGGTAATTGGAATAGCTGACGCCATACCGAGCACCATAGAAATAGGAAGAGCGTAGTCATTTAGCCACTTCCATTTTAGCTTTTTCATAAGCACGCCACAAAGAACCATAATGAGCGCACTAACAATCATAACAAGAACGGGAACAAGACCCGAGGTCGAGGTATATTGAACGACCTCCTCAATGCCCTGATCGTTTTTCTCAATAGTTGTAAAAATACCATTTTCGCTCGACCAAAGACGATAAACATCACAGAAAACGAAGCCAAGAAACGCCGAAATCATGCCAAGGAACATAGCATTGTTAAAGATTTCACGCCACTTTGCGTCGCTCTTTTCGAGCTTAATCATACCATTTTGAATTTTCTTGGTAAGAAGTGGGGTGAGGATAAGACCGAGAAGAATGCCGATTGTCATAACCCAAAGGATAGTGACAAAAATGCCGGGGTCGGTTACCTCCTTGCCCAAGGTTTCACCAAAGCCACTCATGGCATTGTTAGCTGCAATCATCTCATAAGAGAGCGAGCCGATAACCGAAAGCCTAAGCCAAGGCACAGCCACGCCAAGCGACTTGGAGAGGGAAAGCACACCCACCAAAATGGATATAGCGGGCGCTATCGTGAAAACAGCCGAAGAAATAATAGTTTTTTTAAGCACACTCTTGTCCATTCCCTTGGCAAGAGCTCTACGATAAGCGCGAATCAGAAAATAAAACGATTGCGCCAGCACCGTAGCTATTATAATCGAAACTATGATATAGATTATGGGGTGGTTAACATCAAATGTCATATAAATTTTTGAGCGTTGATAATCTACGACAATCTTCGTTGCTCCTCAATGGTGACCTTGACGCACGCAAAAAAGTGCGCCTGCGCCCGCCATTTCCGGTGCGCCTTGCCTGTCTTGATTCTAAACGCTCAAACCTCCTGTTTTTTGTTTGGGTTCATTAATTGCTCCTCAAAGCGAACAAGGTGAGTTTTGGGGGGTTGCGTGTCTGCTTGCTTCTTAACCCTTAAACCTCCTGTTTTTTTGTTTATCGGCTCTTCCCCAGCACGAGTTGGCTTTTGACAGAAAACTGCTTTGAACTACTGCGTTCTCGCTCGGTTACAGACCATGAACGGTATGCGCCCTCGCTCCGCCTTGTATTTCTTTGCCATTTATCCGTCAAATTCGCCTTGCAGCTCACCTCTTAGCTGTGGCAGAGCCTCTTTGATTTTTTCGAGCACCGTTTCTTTTTCCAAAGAAAAGGTGCAAAGCCCGACTACTCGTCGAGCTTTATGCCGAAGCGCTGGGCGGTATCTCTATCGAGGGTAGAGAATTTAGTATATTGACCGAGCCAGCTCATGGTAACCTTACCGGTTGAGCCATGACGGTTTTTAGCGACGATAACATCGACGATATTTTGCTTTTCGGGGTCAAGTCCGTAATAGTCACGGCTGAGGAAGATAACCATATCGGCGTCCTGCTCGATTGAGCCCGAGTCACGAAGGTCACTCAGCATAGGTGGACGGTCCTTTTCCTTTTCAGCTGCACGAGCGAGCTGTGAAAGCACCATAACGGGAACGCCCAGCTCCTTTGCGATAACCTTAAGTCCACGAGAAATTTCGCCAATCTGGTTTACTCTGTTCTGGTCGCCACCACGCCTTTCGGGTTGCATGAGCTGAAGGTAGTCAACAATAACAAGACCAAGATTTTTAACCCTACGAAGCTTAGCCTTCATAGAGGTAAGAGAAATTCCTGTTGTATCATCAATATAAATATCCGTTTCAGAGAGAAGGCTTGACGCAACAGCGAGCTTTTCCCAATCGTCAACTGAGAGATCACCCTTGCGAAGCTTTTGCGAGTCAACCATCGCCTCGCTTGATATGATACGAGAAACAAGCTCCTCGTTTGACATTTCAAGAGAGAAAATGCAGACTGCCTTTTTGGTGCGCTTAGCAACGCTAGCGCCGATATTAAGAGCAAACGAGGTTTTACCAACACCGGGTCGCGCGCCGACGATAATTAGGTTACCCTTATTAAGACCGACCAAGGTATTATCGAGCTCGCTAAAGCCCGTTTGAATACCGAGCGCGTCCTCGGTAGGACCATCACGGAGCATATTTAGATGCTCATAGGTTTTAACCAGAACCTCGCGAATGTGGGCAAAATCGTGACGCTCATTATTTCCTGCGATTTCGTAAATTTTACGCTCCGCCAGGTCAACGATTTGAGCGACATCCTCGCCCTCGGTGAAGGCAACTCTTTGAATTTCCTCGGTTGCCTCGATTAACTTTCTTAAAATGCTCTTATCGTGAACGATTTTTGCGTAATCCTTTGCGTTTTGGGCGCTTGGAACTACCTCTGCGATAACACGAATATAAGCTCTTGCCTCGGCATCGTCATTATAAACTCCGCGAGAAACCATCTCATTTAGGAGAGTGACGAGGTCGATAATTTTGTTTCTTAGGTTGAAATCGAGCATAATCTCGAAAATGCGCTTATGCTCCTCGATATAGAAGTCGTCAACGCTGACAATCTCGGCAACATCGTTAAAGCAGTTAGGGTCAATTAGAATTGAGCCTAAAACCGATTGCTCTGCATCGACGGAGAAGGGAAGCTTTCTTTGTAATCCGTCCATTTGTCACCTCTTATTTTTCAACGACCTGAACGCTTAGCTTAGCGCTGATGCCGGCATAGAGCTTAACCTCTACAATATAAGTGCCAAACGCCTTAATGGGAGCATCAAGCTCGATTTTTCTCTTGTCGATATCAAGAGAGAACTCCTTCTTTAACGCCTCGGCAATATCCTTTGAGGTAACAGCGCCATAAAATCTACCGTCACTTCCTGCCTCAGCCTTAATTACAACCTTAATTTCGCCGATTTTTGAGGCAAGCTCTCTCGCCCTTGCCTTTTCTTGCTCTATTTTGTGCTCCTCTGATGCCTTTTTGTTCTTAACATCATTCATAGCTCTTGCGTCAGCTACAACTGCGAGCTTTCTTGGGAATAGGAAGTTTCTCGCATAACCGTCGCTTACCTCGATTATGTCGTTTTTCTTGCCCTGTCCCTTTACATCCTGTAATAATACTACCTTCATTTTTAGTCCTCCACATTGAAGTAATCGTCTATTGCGTCCTTGAGCATAACAAGGGTTTGCTGAATTGACGCGCTCTTAATCTGCGCTCCCGCAGAGTCATAGCGTCCGCCACCCTTCAATCTTTCAAGGATAAGCTGAACATTTACACTACCATTTGAGCGCGCGCTGATATGAACGGTATCGTCAATCTGCATGAGCGCAAATGAAGCGCTAACGCCCTCAACGCTAAGAAGGCTATCGGCAACCTTAGCGACAAGAGCACGGTCTGTGCTAGCGTCACCAACCTCGTAATTTACAGCGATTGCTGTACAATTTCGATACATTTCAACCTTTTGACCGAACTTCGAGATTTGGCGATAATCAATAATATTAGTTTTAAATAGATCCTGAATTGCCTCATATGACGCATTATTGTCAAGCAAATACATAGCTGCGCCATAGGTCTTAGGGCCTGTACCCTTAGTAAACTGCTTAGTATCAAGCGAGATACCTGCCAAAAGCATATTAGCCTCAACAGCCTCAAGGGTTGTCATAGGCAAGCATTGCTCAAGCATTTCAGCCACAAGCTCACAGGTTGACGACGAGGCGGGGTCGATATACTCAATTAAGAGCTTACGCTCGCTCTCGGCGGTTTTTCTGTGGTGGTCGATAATTGCGATATTGTAAACATTGTTATAAATATCAATTGACTCAAACATATCGGGGTTGTTTACATCGGCAATAACGAGAAGAGTTTCGCTCTTAATAAGGTCAAGACCTCTTGCCGAGTCAACAAACAGTCCCTTGTACTTGTACTCGTCAAAGAATTTCATACAGCGCTTGATATTGGGGTTCTTGGGGTCGGTTACGACATTAACCTTAACGCCACAAATCATAGCGAGGCGTGCAAGTCCCACGCTAGCACCGAATGCGTCATAGTCCGGATACTTGTGACCCATAATGATAACATTAGATGCGCTAGCCATAAGGCTGACAAGCTTGCTACCTGCAACTCTTGCAGGCACTTTGGTCCTTTTATGAACGGTGCTTGTCTTACCGCCAAAGAAGGAAATATTCTCGTCAAACTTGACAACCGCTTGGTCGCCACCACGCTGAAGCGCCATATCAAGAGCAGCGTGCGCAGCCCTTTCCTTGTCAGCGAGAGTGCCCTTAATTTTAGCAACACCGATAGAGATGGTAACAGGCACAAAGCCACTGCCAACACGAATGTTTCTTATCTTGTCGAGAATTTCAAACTTGTTTTCAATGAATTTCTCGAGGTCCTCGTTTCTAAATATGAAAATGTACTTGTCCTTTTCGTATTCCTTTATAATTCCGTTAACCTCGTTTGCCCAAGCACGCATTTCGGTTTCAATCTTGCCTGATGCCTCACGATAATTTTCCTGCTCAAACTGCAAAAGCTCCTCGAGGTTGTCAACGATGATATACGCAATAATCTTTTCGTCGTCGCAAACGAATTTTTGAAGGCGTGCAAGCTCCGTAATATCACGGAAGATAAGAAGGCTATAAAGCTTGCCGGCGGAGCTGATTTTTGTAACCTCAACACGATAGGTGCGCTCGCCAAGCGTGGTTATAATCTCCTTCTCGTTTTTGTCATCACCCTCGGGCAAGGGGTTTTGCATAATCAAGCTAAGGCTCTTGCCGAGCAGAGAGCCACTAACGCCTGATGCGTCCTGTGCAAAGCGATTGAACCAAATGATTTTCTTTTGCTCGTCACAAATTAGCGCAGGCTCGCTTGCCGAATTTACGACATCATACATAATAGAGCCAAGCACAGGGCCGGTAGGGCCGTGTACCTTGCGCTTCTTTTCAAGAGAGCTAAAGCCAAGCATGGTAAAGATGCTAAGAGAGATAGCGCCAAGAACCATAATTATTGAAATCAAAAGCAAATTTTCGGGAGAGCGTGATGCCCAAAGAGCGCCGAGCGCACAGCATGACGCACAAAGAATTAGCGAAATGATTTCAGCGAGCGTTCTATAAACAGAGCGCTTTTCCTTTTTGTTATACATATAATTCTCCTTAAAGGTCATTTATCATATAATTATTTATAACATTTTAACACAAAAATACAGATTTGTAAAGTAGTATTGTAGATTTTACTCTTGAAAGGCGTTCAAATTTGTGTTATACTATGCTTGTTAATGTGTTTACTTGAAGGAGAGAAGAATGAAAAAGCTTTTTGTAGTAATTTGCAGACCATCAGAGGACGAGAAGATAGAGCCGGAACAGCAAATGCTGTATTTCTCCCCACTCTATGAGCATACTTATAGGAAATTTGCCGACGCAGTCAAGCTTTTAGGACTTGAATATGAGGTTGTAAGAAGCGCAACCTTCACTCTTGAGGGCGTTTCCAACGAGATAAATTGTGACATTGAGGACATTGTTGCCTTTACACACCCCCTCGCGTTTTTGGCTGAAAGGTCGGTTATCGAGGACGCGATAAGCTTTGTTGCGACAAACGATCTTGCCTATGCCACCGTAGGCTCGGCAAGGGGACTATATGCCACAATAGGCACAGGAAAGATGCTCGCTGAGGATACGGTTTCAAGCCCCTATGACTTTATCACCATGATAGGCAACTGTGGCGCCTGCTGTGAAAATAAGGGCTTTGGAAATGAGAAGGCAACGCCCGACACAAAGCGTGAATATTTACACAGGGTTGAGCGTTATCGTAGAGAATTCCTTGATTATCTGTGCGAATTTGGCGTTCAAATCGACCTTTATGACGGAGTTATGATTTCTCCTGTAACAAGCATAGGAGAGGGAACTGTAATTTTACCAAACACTCAAATTTTAGGCCATAGCATTATAGGACAGGGCTGTCTTATTGGGCCTAACGCCATAGTTTCCGGCTCGATAGTGTGTGATAGATGTGTGGTTGACAGTAGCTACATTTACGCATCAACCATCGAAAAAGAGGTCGAAATAGGGCCGTTTTGCCACATAAGCGAGGGCTGTCACTTGCTCTCACATTCAAAAACTCTTGCGTATTCTAAGCTTAAAGGCGTTACGCTTGGCGTGTCAAGTAAGATTTACGAGCATTGTCTAATAGAGGATTGCGATATCGGCGCGAGAGTCACGATAGGCGCAGGCACTCAAAGCGTAAATTATGATGGAAAAAAGGCGTTCGAGTGCAAGATATCCGACGATGCCTTCGTGGGCGCAGGCGTTCAGCTAATAGCCCCACTCTCAATAGGTCATGGCGCATATGTCGCCGCAGGCTCAACCATAACTGACGATGTCCCCAACGGCGCGCTTGCAATCGCAAGGGAATATCAGTCCAACCACGAGAACTGGGCTAAGCGAAGAAACCGGTAGTTTTCTTCGCGTCGATATGCTCCCCTCGGTCGCACGATAGCCCTTGCAGGCACGATATGTCCTGCGGACACGAGATGCTTTGCCTCGGCAAAGCGAGAGGTTAGAAAAAGAGAGCATATCATATCGAGCAACGAAGTTGCATATCGAGTTGCGCAGCAACATATCGAGTCCGTTAGGACATATCGACTTATATGCGTCCTTGTGTGCAAAACGCTCCATAGGAGCAAATCATTCCACATTCCGCATTCCACATTCCGCATTCCACATTCAGCACTTGCGAAGCACCGCATTCCGCATTGCGACTCCCTTCGGTCGCTTGCATGGCTACCACCAGCCAATCGTTCTTCACTTCGCTTGAACTCTTGGGGTGTACGCACATCCGCATTTATACGAGGTATACCATGTCAATTTTTGATTTATTTAAGAAAATAGAAAGAGAAAGTGCGACACAGGGTGGCGCAATTTCACATATCATAGTGGGGCTTGGCAATCCGGGCAAGGAATACGAGATTACAAGGCACAATGCCGGCTTTATGGCGATAGACCGTCTTTGCGAGGCGCTCGGAGTCAAGTGTGACAGGGCAAAATTCAAGGCACTTGTCACAGAGGCAACCATAGCCGATACGCGAGTCTTGATAATGAAGCCACAAACATATATGAACCACTCGGGCGAGGCTGTTGCCGAGGCGTCACGCTTTTATAAGATAGCACCGGAAAATGTTATCGTAATAAGCGACGATATCACGCTGGATGTGGCTAAATTGCGCATTCGCAAAAAGGGAAGCGCAGGCGGTCATAATGGCCTAAAAAGCATTATAGAGCACCTAAATACAGACACATTCCCCCGTATAAAGCTCGGAGTAGGTCAAAAGCCACACCCCGATTATGATGTAGTAGATTGGGTTTTGGGCAAATTCGCAAGCCAAGATCTTGAAGCGCTGAAAAAGACGATAGAAGACATAAAAGCTCCCATTGAATTGATGATTAAGGGCGATTATGATGGAGCGATGAACGCCTTCAATAGATAAATGAAATGGCTTTGCCATGAATTGCGACAAATCGCATGAATTGCAACCGTGTTGCATGAAAGGGTGACTATGAAAAGACAATTAAAACCCGGGGCGCTTGTTGCGCCTGTGCCGGCGGTAATGGTATCGTGTGGTAGCATGGAAAAGCCGAACATTATCACGATAGCGTGGTGTGGAATTTTAAACACATCACCCGCCAAAACATATATTTCCGTGCGCCCGGAGCGCTATTCCTATGATTTGATTAAGAGCTCGGGCGAGTTCGTTATCAACCTTGTCCCAAGGGAGCTTGCAAGGGTTGCTGACTATTGTGGAATGGTAACAGGACGCAAAATAGACAAGTTTAAGAAATGCTCTCTTACCCCAATAAAAAGCCCCGAGCTGAATGTCCCCATGATAGAGGAATGTCCAATAAGCCTTGAATGTAAGGTTAGCGACATAATAAAGCTCGGCACACACGATATGTTTATAGCCGATATCGTAGGCGTAAATGTTGACGAAAGGCTCTTTGAGGGCGACAAAATTTGCATAAACAGAGCGCACCTGTGTGCGTATGCTCATGGAGAATACTATGAGCTTGCAAAGCGCATCGGCAAGTTCGGTTTCTCCGTCAAGCGCCGATAGGCGTCAATTTTTGTTGTTGCTCCTCGCTGACAACCTCGACTATCACAAGATAGCCATCGCCTGTCAGCTGTGGTGCGCCTAAAAAATTTTAGCCTATCAACCCTTGAAGCCGAGCGCACATATCATTGTTTTTTGATTTTTAGTTTGATTTCTTTTTGTCCCCTTTTTCTTTTTCCAAAGAAAGCCGAGAGCCTCGGCAGGCAGGAGAAGGAAGCTTATAGGGTTTTTAATTTTTAGTTTGATTTCTTTTTGTCCCCTTTTTTCTTTTTCCAAAGAAAAAGGGGGGAAAATATATAAAACGAGGTAGAAAAAATGATTTTTGAAAATGGAGACAGAGTAGTATTTGCGGGTGACAGTGTAACCGACAGTGGAAGAAAGCGCCCATACGGAGAAGGACTTTGGGAGGGCGTTGGAAACGGATATGTAAGAAATGTTGACTCAATGCTAAGCGTGCTTTATCCCGAAAGACTCATTCATATAACAAATGTAGGCTGTGGTGGAGCGACAAGTGCGGATATGCTAAGAGATTGGGAAACCAATGTAGAGGCGTGCAAGCCCGACTATGTGTTCTTTATGATAGGAGCAAACGATGTATGGCGTCACTTTGACGAGCCTGCGTTTGACCATAGCGAGCGCTCACCCGAGGCGTACAGGGCCAACATAGAGGCAGTATGTGAAAGAACGGTTGGCAAGGTAAAGGGACTCTTTATTATCAGCCCCTTCTACATGGAAGCAAACAACGATGACCCAATGAAGAAAATGACCGTGGAATATGCGAAAATATGCGAGGATGTGGCTAAAAAGTACGGTGCAACCTACATAGATGTTCAAGAGGACTTTGATAAGCACCTAGAGCATAGATATCCCGCCTACATTTCGTGGGACAGAGTTCATCCTAACTGGGTTGGCTCAATGATAATAGCGTCGAAGATTATGAAAGTGATAGGTGCGAAAAATCTATATTAATAAAAACAAAAAGACCTCGCGTGAGGTCTTTTTTTGTCACTTTTTTATGTCATATTTTTATTTTGACATCATGATATCATGATATCAAAATATGCAAGGCTTTGCCTTAATGATGTGTTTGTTTTTGTTTGGTGCGCATTGCAACAGCCCCTATTTTTGTGCAATATGTCTTGACATCTTGAATATTATATGATAATATATACCCATAAATATTTTATGATGGGTGTCGAGCCACTCGACCCCGTAAGGAGAAAATTATGAAAAAGCTAATAACAATGCTTGCTATGTGCATAATTTTGTGCTGTGCGCTTGTGCTTTCGGTTAGTGCGGCAACCTCGGTTACTGATGACGGAAGCAATGTAACGCTTGGCGATTGCACGATAGCAAATCTTGACGGAGTGACAATTCCGTCACCAACAAGAGGTCTTGCATATTCTCTTGATGATGAAACAATGACCGCAACTGTAACGGGCAGAGGCTCGTTTGCAGGTGGCGACCTTGTTATCCCATCAACCGTAACTTATGGCGGTGAGGTATACAATGTTAAAACTGTTGCACCATTTGCTTTTAACGGTTCAAACGGTGGATGGCTCACTTACAACATCTATGTTCCCGACTGTGTTACCCGTTTGGGTGGCGGTGGCTCACAAGGATGTTTTGGTAACTCCAACCTTCGTGATGTTTACATCGGCTCAGGTCTTACCGAACTTGAACAAGAGGTGTTCAGCGGTTCAAGGGGCGTTACTTCGTTTGTTTTGAAATCTAAGATTACAAAAGTAGGCGTATACGCATTCAACTCTCTTACAAAGGGTAGTGACCCGTTCAAGGCGTTTGAGCTTGACCTTTCAAATGTTACCCGTTTTGAAAAGCTCGCATTTAACGGTGCAACTTTTATAAGCGGTATCGACTTCGAATTCTCACCTAACATTGAGTATATCGGTGATGAGGCGTTTATCAGCAGTAAAATTAGCGGAACTATAATAATTCCCGAGGATGTTGCACTTGGAAGCCGTTGCTTTAACGGAACAAGCTTTGACCTCGTTGTTATCAATGTTAAGGAAGGCACAGTAAGAGAGCTTCCTAAGGAGCTTTTCTCGGGTGCAAGCTCGGGACTTAAGGTTGCTATCACCGGTAGAGCGACAACAAACTCAACGCATGTCCTCTCCGGTAACAGTATGAGTATTTATATGCAAACAAAGGCTCAAATTGAGGAACTTGTTACTGCAATTTCAAAGCAAACAGGTAGCGACAGACTTGATAATAGTGTAACATACTACGCATGCAATGACGGTCTTTCATTCACTTCAACAACAAGCGGAGTGTTAAGCGAAGGTCAAACAGCAAGTGTGCACTGTTGGACTGCCGAGACAGTTGTTCGTGAGGCAAACTGCACCTACGCAAGACGCGAGGCATATATTTGCTATGCTTGTGGTGATGAAGACATCATTTCCCAAGGAACTGAGCTTGGAAATCACATCTTTGAAACATATACAAAGGCTCCTACCTGCCAATCGGTAGGCTATACCGAATATGACTGCACAGTATGTGATCTTCAAGAGGTTGGCGCGTTTGTAGATAAGACCGCGCACTCAAATACAGTAGTGATATACGGTGCGGTAAACGGATCAACTCTCGAGGTAAGCTACTACTGCGAATACTGTAACACACTTGACAGAACCGAAAATGTAAGCCTTGTAAACAAGTGCTACATTGAGGGCTACGGACTATTTGACGCAACACTTGAATATGTAAGCGTAGATGCAAACGGAGTTGCAACTCCCTCGGGCGCTACCTTTGATAATGCAGTAATTTATTTCCCATCATATGTTCAGGTGGGTGACGAGATTGTCGAGGTAAAGACAGTTCAGGGCTTTAAGGCAAAATCAATCAAGTCAATCTATATTCCCGATACAGTTACAAGAATTGCGGGTGGCTCGGGCGTTGGTTGCTTTGGTGACTGCTACGACCTTAAAAACATCGTAGTCGGCAAGGGCGTTACAAAAATCGAGAGAGAAGCCTTTTGCATGGGTAAAGCAATCACCGTTGATGAATTTATCTTCAAGGGAACGATTACCGAAATCCACTTCAAAGGACTTAATGCAGTAAAACAGGCATCAACAGAAATTCCTTACGAATTTAAAACATATCTTTCATATGTTGGAGCATACGCAAACCTTGGTGGCTCAATCATAAGAGAGGCACATATTGCCAAGGGCTGTGACCTTAGCGAAAAATTTGCATTTAACGACTCAAACGCACTTGTAACAGTTTATATTGAGGGTGGCGACACTCCTGAAACCGCACTTGACTTAGGTCAAGAGTTTACAAGTAACACCTCTACACAATACTACTACATCAAGGGTTATGTAACAGTTAGCGGTCGGGCGGTTCTTTCAGGACTTAACAACACAAGAATTTTCATGGAAAGCGTTGATGCAGTTGATGTATTTGCTAACGCAATAAAGAAACAAGATTTTGCTTACAGAATGGACAATGCAACATTCCTTGATTGTAAAACACAAAAAACATGGCTTATTAAGTCAGATGCGGACAGAGCAGAGCATACCGTCACCTTCTTCCATGGAGGTGTTATTACCGAAGCAGAGGCTTCCTGCACACAGGGTGCTATCTTTGTTGAAAGATGCTTTATTTGTGGCGCAACCGTTAGCCAAGAGGTTGGCGAGCCACTTGAGCATCAGGTTGACGGCGGAGTAATCACGGTTATGCCTAACTGTCGTGACACAGGAAAAATCATTTATACTTGTATTGACTGTGGAGAAAGTGAGGAGCGCGAAATCTTCCGCGACTACTCAACACATGATTACAAGGTATATCTTGTATATGCACAAGGGCTTGACAAAGCGGGCAACAGAAGCACAAAATGCACAATCTGTGACGATATGACAAGCTCTGAGACAACGCTTCCTATCATTGTGGCGCTCGGCTACTCTGTAAGAGATCCAAATGGCGCAAGAGATGGTCTTGACGGTGGCTATACAATCAATAACGAGCTACTAAACGAGTATGAAAGACTTAATGGCAAGGTTAGACTTGGAATTATAATCGCAAACGCAAACGAGGCAAAGGCAATCGGTCTTGTTGGAGAGGGCTTTAAGGTTCTCGGCGCAAAGGCACTTCAGGTAGAGCTGGAATCTCGTGAATATTCAAGCTTCAACCTAAGCATTGTGGGCTTTACAACTGATGCACACAGAGCACTTGACCTCGTAATTAGCGCATACATTGTAGCAGATATTGATGGTGACGGAGCAGAGGAAATCTCGTATATTCAATATACACTACCACAAAATAACGCACAGGACACCTTTGGTTCAAGCGTGCTTAATATCGTAAGCATTGACAGAGCGTGCCCGGCCCCTGTGGTATCTGCTTCTTACACAGGCAAAGAGGACTAAAACAATAAAAGAGCTTCATTTTGAAGCTCTTTTTTTGTTTTCTTTTGCGCCTTAAAAATAAAATTTATAATATATATTTACTTTTTATCTATTTTATGCTAGAATATAATTTGAATAAGACTGTTTTGGGGAAGAGGATTATATGAGGGAGAAAAGAAGGTTTGACACAGAGGTTCAATATGTAAAATATAAGGTGCTAAAGGAGGTCGCTCGCAGAAAGTGGGACAACACTCTGCTTGAAACGATTTTTGACATTCCCAAAATTATAGTTTCGGGTAATACGCCAAGCGCCAGATGCTGTGTTTACAAGGAAAGAGCAATAGTTGAGGAGCGAATAAGAATGGCGATGGGTGGCGACAAGTCCAACCCTAATGTTATCGAGGTAATCGGTATCGCCTGTGACGAGTGTCCCGCAGGTGGATACGAGGTTGGAAGCGCTTGCCGTGGCTGTCTTGCTCACAACTGTGAATATGTTTGCAAGTTTGGCGCGCTCACCTTCGACGAGAACCATGTTGCGCACATTGAT
The DNA here is from genome assembly GCA_017408585.1 of Clostridia bacterium. Taxonomy (GTDB): domain Bacteria; phylum Bacillota; class Clostridia; order Oscillospirales; family CAG-272; genus RGIG2000. Next base: position 62,824 of record JAFQUJ010000004.1, read on the forward strand.
AAATCAAAATGCGTTGAGTGCGGTCAATGCTCACGAGTTTGCCCCTATGGCGCTATAACTCACCGTACACGCCCTTGCGAGAAGGCGTGTAAAATCAAGGCGATTTACGCAGGTGGTGAAACTAAGGAGGCAAAAATCGACAATACAACCTGTATTGCGTGTGGAAACTGCGTTTACCATTGTCCGTGGGGCGCAATTTCCGATAAATCCTATATTTGTGATGTAATCGATATGCTAAAGAGCGCTAAGCGTGAGGGCTACAATGTTTACGCAGTTGTCGCTCCGTCAATTCTCACACAGTTTGCTTACGCAAAGCCGGGACAGGTGATTGCGGGAATTAAGGCGCTCGGCTTTACCGATGTTATCGAGGCTGCGCTAGGCGCTGATATGGTTGCAGACGAGGAGTCAAGGGAGCTGGTTGAAAAGGGCTCGCTTATCAGCTCGTGCTGTCCTGCGTTTGTTTCGCATGTTGAAAAGCAATTCCCCGAGCTTTTACCGCTTGTTTCAAGCACGCTCTCACCCATGGCATCAATTTGTAGGTTCTTCAAGCTACGAGAGCCAAGCGCGAAATTCGTCTTTATCGGCCCTTGTACTGCGAAAAAGCTCGAATTCCAAAAGGAAGGCGTGCGCGAGTTTGTCGATAGTGTTATCACCTTTGAGGAGCTTCAAGCGCTATTTGGAAGCCGTGACATAGACATAACCGTGTTTAACGAGGAGCAAACCATCGGCGCTAGCCACTTTGGACGCAACTTTGCACGCTGTGGTGGTCTTGCCGATGCAGTAAGAGAGGGCATTTGCGAGCATGGCGAGAACGAGTTCTTCGAGCTTAAAAGCGTTTCGTGTAACGGAATTGAGCAATGCGTTAGCGCACTTATCAAAATGAAATATGGCAAGCTTGATGTCAACTTCATTGAGGGCATGGCGTGCGTCGGTGGCTGTGTTGGAGGCGCAGGCTGTCCTGTTCACACAACCGATAAGCCACAAAGCGCATCGGGTAACGATGACGAAATTACAAGCATTTTAGAGTCAATCAAAAGATTTTAGGTCTTAGGACTAAAAGGAGAATAAAATGAGCAAAATATTTATTAGCTACTCACACAGAAACGAGGATGTTGCAAAGGAGATTGTCGCCTTCCTTGAAAAAAACGGAAGTCGTTGCTACATTGACTACCGTGATATCGACCCCGGTAAAAACTACGCCTCTCAGCTCACCAGAGCCATAGGCGATTGCGACCATGTTGTGCTTATCGCATCAAGCGCCATGAATGGCTCAAGCTATATGCTTAACGAGCTTGATATTATCGTGGAAAAGAACAAGCACCTAGTTCCGTTCTTTATCGAGGAATTTGAGATGGATGACGATTTTCGCTTCTATCTTGGTAGGGCGCAGAGAATTATCGCATACCCCGACAAGCCAAGCACATATTTTACAAGGCTTGCAAGAGCGCTTAATATTGAGGTGAGCGCTGAAAGAGCGCCCGAAAGAGCAGAGACTCTCCCCTCTAACACCAAAAAGATTTTTGACTACATACCTGCTCGTGGAATTATGATAAACCCCGAGGACAGGGAAAGAAATGTATCGTTCCGCACAGACACCTTTATCAATCTTCTTGGCGGAATTTACGATAAGGTTAATGCGCTCAACAGCGACGAGCAGGCGCGCGAGATTTTCCATAGCTCAGGCTATGCAAGCGGAAAATCGTTCGCTCAAAGGCTAAATTCTCAATGGGATATGCTTTCCGACAGCGCACCCGACTATGCTGAAAAGCTCAAAAAATGGTGCGATTTCGACTCCGATGTGGGTTGGGGAAGATTTAGCAGTGAAATCGAAATTAACGAGGAAACGGGCGAGTTCAAGGGAACTCTTAAAATTAACGAAAGCTTCATCGTTGACAGGCGAGGAGGCAGACCTGTGTGCGAGTTTGTGCGTGGATATTGCGAGGGCGTAATCGAAACACTACTTAACGCAGGCGTCGAGCTAAAATGCGTAAAATGCCCACTCAAAAACAGATTTAGTAGCGTTTGCGAGTTTGAAATCGTCCTAGTTGACTAAAAATACCTAAAAAGAGGATAATATGAAGATACTATTTGCTTTTACAGGCGGAACTATCGGCTCAACCCTTTCGGGCGAAACAATCAGCACCGATAGCTCTAAGCCATACAAAATTATAGATGCGTACAGAGAGGCGTTTGGCATCGATTTCGACTACGATACCGTAGAGCCATATAACGAGCTGAGCGAGAACAGCACAGGCGACCATTTGAGAGCACTCTGTGATTGTGTTTGCGAGAAAATCAATCTTGGCTATGATGGAATTATCGTAACTCATGGCACAGATACCCTTCAATATAGCGCGTCGGCGATTGCCTACTCAATAGGACTCAGCGACACCCCTGTGTGCGTGGTTTCGAGCAATTTTCCAATCGAGGATCCTCGCTCAAACGCGCTTGCAAACCTAAGAGGCGCAGTTGCTCTGATTAAGAACGCAAGGGGGCTTGGCGCTCGCGGTGCGTTCGTTTCCTATCGAAACCCCGACAACACAACAAAAATTTACAGGGCAACTCATTTGCTCGAATCAAAGCCATTTACCGACGAGGTTTGTACTGCGTATGACGCTTATTTTGCGCTTGTCGATGGTGATAAAATAATAAAAAATCCCGCCCTTTGTGAAATAGAGGACGAGATTGAGCCTATAAAGCCAAGTGGGCTAACAAGGGATTGTGGTGGAATTTTGGTGCTTGCGCCATATGTTGGAATGACCTATCCACCGTGTCTTGATGGCATAACGCATATAATTTTAAATTCGTACCATTCCGGCACGATTAACACAAAAAGCCCCGAGGCTGTGTCGTTTTTTGCACACGCAAGAGAAAAGGGCGTAAAGGTTTATTTGACGGGTGCTATGGCAGGGCCGGAGTACGAGAGTGCGACTCTGTTTGAGAAGCTGGGAATTATACCCATTCGCAATATTTCACCAATTAGCGCATACATTAAGCTATGGATGCTTTTATGCGCGGGCAGAGGCGAGGGTGAAATGATGCGCTCACTCTCATGCGACATCGCTCGCTAAATCAAAAGAAAAAGAAAAATCGGCAAGCGTCAGCTTGCCGATTTTGGAGCTACTAATCGGAATCGAACCGATGACCTCATCCTTACCAAGGATGTGCTCTACCAACTGAGCCATAGTAGCATTTGCGTAGGTTATTTTATCACAATTATTTCGCTTTGTCAAGAGGTTTTCTTACTTTTCTCTGCTTTTCTTTGCTGAAAAGAAAAGCTTGGCAAAAGAAAAGAGAAAAATAAATAATAAAATTTGAAGCCTTGCGACGCAATTTACATAAGGAGAAAATATGTCACAGGTAAATGAGAATCCGTTTGTGTATAGCGACACGAACAAAAGATATCATACATACGATTACTATTTAAGACACACCTTTGGCGAAAAGTGCGCTAAGGTGACCTTAGACGCAGGGCTTACTTGCCCTAACATAGACGGTACTTGCTCGTATGGTGGCTGTATATATTGCGCCGGTGGAAGTGGGGCAAGAACAATAGATAAGCGCCAATCGCTTAGCGAGCAATACAATAGCCAACGAGCTATAATGCTAAAAAAATGGAGCAATATAACTAAGTTTATACCATATCTTCAAGCATATACAAACACGCACACCACCCCCGAGAACCTTGTTCGTATTTTAGACGAGGTAAGGGCGCTTGACGGGGCGGTCATGATAGATATTGCCACAAGGGCTGATTGTCTTGAAAACGAGAAAATCGACATACTAGCCACCCTATCGGAGCAAATTCCACTCACCATAGAGCTGGGGCTTCAAAGTAGCGATGACGATACCGCAAGGCTGATAAATCGAGGACACACCCTTGACACCTTCATTGATGCGTTTTCGAGAATAAGGGAGCGCGCGCCGAGGGTGAAAATCGCTGTTCATATAATCAATGGCTTGCCACGCGAAAATAGAGAGAAAATGCTCAAAACCGCACACACAGTCGCCGATTTGGGCGCAGATATAATCAAAATTCACCTTCTCCATGTCATAGAGGGAACGCCACTTGCCACCATGTATAAAAGGGGAGAGTACGAGCCACTCACCCTTGAGGAATATGTTAGCATAGTGTGCGACCAAATAGAAATTCTTCCAAGCGAAATGGTCATAGAGCGATTGACGGGCGACGCAGAGAGAAGCGAGCTTCTAGCTCCCGAATGGAGCTTAAAAAAGACCGTCGTCATAAACGAAATCGACAAGGAGCTATACCGTAGAGGAACATATCAAGGAGCGATGCTACGCAAGTGCGGACCGGGGACGCCCCCGGAGGCGAACTAATTAAATCGAAATTTGGCTCTCGACCCGCGTCGAGTGAGGAATGAATTGTGCCTTTGGCACATGAATTGCAACTGCGTTGCATGAATTGAACGCAAGCGTTCATGATTTGCTCCTACGGAGCATTAATGCACACAGGGTGTGCATATAGGTCGATATGTCCTAACGGACTCGATATGTTGCTAGCGCAACTCGATATGCACTTCGTGCTCGATATGCTCCTACGGAGCGTTTTGTTCGCCCACAGGGGCTCCCTGTTGGCTCTCGACCCGCGTCGAGTGTGTCAATTTAGGGTGATGCGCAACGCCGGTACGACTCCGACATCGTCGCTTTTTACATAGAAAAGGTCGCCACCGTTTGCGTAGCCGTCGGGGTTGACGCCTCTTGTGTCAAGTCTATATGCTTGATAGGGGGAGCGCAGCCACCACCAGCCATTTCCCAAAAGGTTGCTCTCCGTGCATACACGCACGCCTGCCCCTCTTGCGTAGTCACTTGTTGTCATTTGTCGGTGTGTGTCATGCGTTAAATAGCTACCATCGAAGCCATATGATAGACGAGTTATCTCGCTTTGGCTTAGCAAGAATATTTTATCGCTTGTGTCCTCGCAGATAAAATCGCAACTCAGGTAGCCTGTGCTCTCTAAGCTGTTATCTACTAGTGTATCAATTATTTTGCCTTTTTGAAAATCGTCAAAGGCGATATTGTATAGCTCGTCATTGAGCCATTTTCTTATCTCGCTGTCGGCATAATTGCTTGATTTTGCGTCAAAGCGATGATTTGCGATAATGCTATCACAAAGCAAGAGCGCTATATCGCCCTCACAAAAAAGAATTCTCCATCTAATCGGCTCAACCTTAAAGAAGTAGGCTGCGCCCTTTTCCACAGGCTTACCGTTTGAAAAGGTGTAGCCCTCGACAAAGGGCTTAGCGACAACCCTTGAATACCATGCGCCATCGCTACCTAAAAGGTAGCCTTTTTCATTTGTGGTGTTGGAAATTTCCACGCCATCAGCCTTTATTGCTTGTGGATATTCGCCAAAAAACACTTTATTTTCCATATTCGCTCCTTATTTTATCTCGTTAGCCAATTCACGAACGCTTGCGTTCAACTTGTGCCGATTACTTGATTTTATCAAGCGTCATGCGATACGATTGTCTTAGTCCCCACGCGCAAAGCTCAACACCACTCTCGTCAAGCTCGCTTGATGTCATTACCACATTGTCAAGGCACATAGCCCCGTGACGCTCTGTTTTGGTAATTGAATAGGCGCTCTTGCCATCAGTTATAGGGAACACTATCGTGTTGTCCTGATGATACTTGTCGGTGAAGGCAAAAATTCTAATTTTGTCAAAGCTCTTGTCGTTAAATTGGAGAATTGTAAGAGTTGGAGTGTTGCAAAGAATATGACATTCGCTATCCTGCCAAAGCTCACGCTCCGCCTTGTAAGCACAAATAAAATCGCCAAGAGCGCCAAGCGTTGTGTCGCTTACCTGTGTCAAATCACAGCTGACGCCAATAGGGCCACCGCAAAGAGCATTTTTGATAAATTCGAGATTTGCCTCTTCAAGACGGAACCAGCTACAATCTGCGCTAAGCAAAATTCGCTCCTCGGTGCTTCCAACGGGGTATGATGGGGTAAAGCCCTCAAGGGAGCGAATAGTCGCCCACTTTTCCAAAATGGAGCAGGGCATACGAACAAGAGTTGACTTGAAAATATCAAGCTGTTCGTAAATTCCGTGATTGTCGCTTGCCCAAAAGCTATCAAAATAGGGAACGAGCGACATTGACATACGCCCACCACCACTAGCACAGCATTGAAGATGAATGCCGGGATATTCACGCTTGATGCGAGAGAGAAACTCGATAAAGCCACGATAAAAATCAATAAACGCATGACGAGTGCTATCAAAGCGAAGTGGCGCATTAAGGTCGAACTTTATAAGCTCAACACCATACTTGTCAATGCAAGCCTTCAGCTTGGCGTAAATGTAATCGACGGCCTCGCTCGACGCAAAGTTTATGTATGCGTGCTGTCCCGACGGAATGATATAATGCTCGCTATGCTCACAAATGCTCCTTGAAAATTTCGAGGAGCGCTCAATTTCAAACCAAAGCCCAAATTTTAGACCAAATTCGCGCACCTGTGTCGCAAATTCGCTAAGCCTGCCACACATTCCGCAGTCCTCGGGCTCAACCCAATCGCCAACAACATCCCACCATTTTTGCGTTTCGCCAAACCAGCCGGCATCAACTGTAAAGTATTCACAGCCAATCGCACTAGCTCTCTTTAATTGCTCCATGAGCGAGTCATAGCTCATGAGGTCAAAGTGGCTCATCCAAGAGTTGTAGATTATCGGCAGAGGCTTTTTATATAGCTCGTTTGAATACCTGTGAAGCTTGTAGGCGTCAAGGTCGAGCTTGCTTTTAAAGGTGTAAAATAGCGTATCGGGAAGCCTTAGCTCCTCGTTTGGTGCGAGGGTGTAGCTGAAATTGTCGCTTTTTATGCCCATTTCTACACGCACAAGCCTAGGGCCGAGAAACTCAGCGTCACGGCATACGCGATATTCAAACATTGACTCAGCCATGAGGTGAAATACAAGACCGCGCTGATTTTGTGTGTTGTAAAGAGCGACAAAGGGGTTTACATCCTGATTTGTGCGAATTTCGTCGCTTTGACCATACACACCCGTGACAAGAGGCGCCCATGCGCCCTGCCCCTCGCTTATGTGCTCGTTATACTGTGTATATACCTCGTATTCACCACCATTTATGGTGAATTTCGATAGAACTGTCGTTATTGTGACGGGGTGGTCGCTTATGTTTTTTATCGTGTCGGAGCGTCTGTTTACCCCCGAGGAGTGTTTGAAAAACGAGGATTTGATAAAAAATATATCGTTTTGGAACTCGTATCCGTCCTCGCACCTTGTCGGTGCACCCTCGACCTCGGCAAAATCTCCGTAAATTGTAAATAAATCTCGAATATCTGTTACTATCATTTTGTTCTCCTTGTTCGCGCCTAATGGCGCACAATATTTATAAGGCTATTTTATCATATATGTATAAGGAAATCAAGAAAACCGTCTTAACTTTTTCTTTAAATATTGAAAATTGCGCTACGGTGTGATATTATATTATAGAACGCAAACACAGAATAGAGGATTTTTATGATAAAGGTAGTTTTATTTGACCTTGACGGAACGCTTCTGCCAATGGATCAGGATTTGTTTATCAAGGCGTATTTTGGTGGGCTTGCAAGAAAGCTCGCACCCTATGGCTACGAGAGCGAGGCTCTTGTCAAGGCTATTTGGCAGGGAACTGCCATGATGATTAAAAACGACGGTCAAGGGCTAAACGAGGATGTCTTTTGGGATGTTTTCGCTAAGCTCTATAACGAAGAGCCACGCAAGAATGAGCATCTGCTTGACGAATTCTATCAAAACGAGTTTGATTTGGTTCAAAATAGCTGTGGCTTTGACAAAAGGGCGAGGGCTGTGATTGATTTGGTTAAGAAAAAGGGGCTAAGAGTAGCGCTTGCAACAAACCCCGTTTTTCCGCCTCTTGCCACGCAAAAGCGCATAAAATGGGCAGGGCTGTCGCACGAGGAGTTTGAGCTGGTTACCAACTACTCAAATTCACGCCATTGTAAGCCAAATCCGGAGTATTATCTTGATATTGTGCGCACTCTTGGAGTTAAGTGCGAGGAGTGTCTTATGGTTGGAAATGATGTAAGAGAGGACATGATTGCAAGGGAGCTTGGAATGAGCGTTTTTCTGCTCACCCCGTGTCTTATCAACAAGGATAACGAGGATATTAGTAAATATCCAAATGGCGATTTTGATGCGCTGATTTCGTTTATCGAGAAAATCAATTCTTAGGTCAAAATTCCTTAAAAAAATATATAAAGATATAGACAATGACAAAAAATTGTGATAAAATAATTACGATACTATAAAAACGAGGTGTAAAAATGGAAGAACTTTTTGTAGAAAAATATAAAATCGCTGAAAAGCATTACGCTAACGCGATTGACCTTATAACAGAGCTTGTAACTAGATTTAAAGAGGAAAAATGCCCCGATTACGATGTCAATTATGCACTCGCTCAATACGATGTTATGCTCCAGGCTGTGCTTTTGGCAAGCGTAGCACAGGGAGAGGTTGAGATGCCGGAAATCGGCTTTATCGAAAATCTCACAAAGCATGGCGATTTGATGAATGCGCTAAATGCGGAAATCTCCGAGGCAGGCCTTGATTACGAGGAAATCGAATGGGGCGACATCGGTAGCATGATGAGTCGCAGTCAAGCTGTATCAAACAGAATTGTAAAGCTCGTTTCACAGATTGCATATAATGTATCCGAGGGCTTAATAGACGATATTGCGTTTGTTGATGCGTGCGATAAGAGATGCGATTTTCTTGATAAGCTCTTAAATGAAACGCTTCCCATCGTTATCGCAATTTGCGAGTCTGACGGTGATTCAATGCAGGACTTCAACCCCTCAGATGACGAGGTTACAGGCATTGAAAACGAGATAAGCGTAGGAACAGACCTTCTTCGCAAGATGCTCTCTGACAGATGGAAAAAGCGTCTTGACGCGCTGGGAAATGGCGCACCCGACCCCGACGATAATTAATAGTCAATATTAAGTAAGAGAGGTACATAAAATGGCAAACGACATTCAAGCAAGATTTAATGTAGCAAGAGATAGCTATGCAAGGGTTGAGTCAATTTTAAGAGATATGACCGAGAAGGTTGTGTCCTTTGAAAGCGATTTTAGACACGATTGGGCGATGCTCCAATATGATTTGATTTTGCAATCAGTCTTGCTCGCACAAGCAATCGCTGATGGCAAGTATCTTGCAATCGAAAATAGCTTTATTCGTCAAATCACCGATTATGGCGACATTACACTCGCATTCAACCAAAAGGCAAGCGACGAGAACCTCGGTCTTGAGGAGCTCGATTGGGACGGACTTGCAGAGCTTATTATAAGCGCTGACGACGAAAGAAGAGTAAAGCTTGTTACAATCTTTACATCTATTGCGTGGGACTACTCAAACACGCTTATTGGCTTCTTTGCGCCTGTTGATGCGGTAATCGAAAGAGATTACTTAAAGGAAATCGTAGATGCAACCGTTATCATTTTGTTTGCGTTTACCGAAATCGACGGAGATTCGGTTGAGCAAAGACACGAGGCGGGAAGCGACGCTGACAGAGAGCTAACAATTGCGGTAAGTATGCTCGAAAACCTTCTTGTTAAGAGATGGAAGCAAAAGATTGCCGAATTCGAGGCTTGGAGAAGAAGAAATAATCCAGATGCGGAGTAAAATATGAAAAGAACCTTTGAAGAACACAAGATAAGAAGGGTGCACGATTTAAACGGCGCTTGGAAATTCAAGCTCGACCCCGACAATGTCGGTAAGGACGAGGGCTGGTTTTATGGTTTGAGCGATGCCGAGGATGTAATCGTTCCGTCCTGCTGGAATAACGAGCTGGGGCTTTTGAACTACGAGGGCGTGGCTTGGTACGAGAAGAAATTTGAGATTACGGGTGACGATTACACGGGCTTGCTCTTTGAGCTTGGATGCGTTATGACATATGCCGAGGTTTGGCTTGACGGCAAGCTACAGTGCGAGCATTACGGTGCATTTACCGCGTTTAGCTTTACCGCCTATGCAGAAAAGGGAGCACACTCTCTCGTTGTACGCGCGGATAGCTCCTTTGACAAGCACTCCTTCCCACAAAGGTACACAGACTGGTTCAACTACGGCGGTATTGCAAGAGATGTGTCGATGTATGAGCTTAAGGGCATAAGCATTCTTGACAACCATATAGCGTACACTCTTTGTGACGACCTTAAGAGCGTTAAGGTGCACGCGGAGCTCGAGCTTTTCAACACTCTTGACAAGGAAAGTAGCTCCCCGCTCAGCGTAAGAATCGGAGATACAGAGATTTTTTGTGGCAATGTAAGCCTTGGCGCATCAGAGAGAAAAATAATCTCAACGCCCGAGGTTGAGCTTGACGGCATTGAGCTTTGGGATACAGACTCTCCTAAGCTTTACACGGTGGTTGCAGAAACGGATTCCGATGACCTGATTGACAGAGTGGGATTTAGAAAAATTGAGGTTAAGGATAATAACATTCTCCTAAACGGCAGGAGCATTGAGCTTCTTGGCGTTAACCGCCACGAGGAGCACCACGAATGGGGCTTTGCGTTCCCACCAAAGCTCATGAAGCGTGACCTTGACCTGATTCTTGATATGAACTGCAACACGATTCGTGGCTCACACTACCCCAATTCCAAGATTTTCGTTGATATGCTCGACGAGAAGGGCATTCTTTTCTGGAGCGAAATTCCTATGTGGGGCTGTGGCTTCGCTTGGGAGCTGTTTACCGACCCGATAATTGTAGAGCGCGGTCTTAATATGCACAAGGAAATGGTAAAGCAATACTATAACCACCCATCAATTATTATTTGGGGTATGCATAACGAAATTGATTCCGCAAAGGAAACCGCCGCCACCTTGACAAAGACATTCTATGATTATTTAAGAGAATTTGGCGGAAACAGGCTTATTACCCACGCATCTAACCATCCGTTAGATGATGTTTGTATGGGTTACGATGATATTATTTGTATTAATATCTATCACGGCTGGTATGACTACAATGGATATCCAAAGACTATGAAGGCTTGGGAGATACTTGTTGAGCAGTTAAGAGAAAGACTTGCATCTCGGGGCTGGAGCGATAAGCCCGTTATTATGAGTGAGTTTGGCGCAGCTGCACTTGCAGGCTTCCACTCGCACTTTGACACCGTTCGTTGGAGCGAGGAATACCAAAGAGATTTGCTTGAATATACTCTTGAGCTGTTCCATAATACCGATTATATGCGCGGAACATACATTTGGCAGTTTGCCAATATCAGAACCTCCCCCGAGATGAACATGAACCGCGTGCGCTACTTCAACAATAAGGGCATAGTTGACGAGAACAGAAACCCGAAGGCGGCTTACTTCAAGGTTAAGGAGCTTTACGGCAAGTACGCGCTCGAGAATAAATAATAGCAAATACGCGCTACTATAATCAAACAAAAAACCGCGACCTGTGTCGCGGTTTTGTTGTTGCTCTCTCGGCAATACGGCTTGCTTTTTGACAAAAAATAGCTTCGAAACACTGCGTTCTCGCTCGGTTACAGACCATAAACGGTATGCGCCCTCGCTCCGCCTTGTTTTTCATTGCTCTTTGTTTGCCAAATTCGTTACACAAGACAACCCTTAATCACCTCGTTCGCTTTTTTCTCGGCAATACGGCTTGCTTTTTGACAAAATAGCTTTGAAATTTTGCCAAATTACACGAATTCTTATTTTCCTAGGGCAAAATCTATTATTGCGTTATAGTATTGCTCCTTTGCCTCGGGGAAGGGGTTAAACCAACAATGCTCCATGCCCTCGACCTCGATATAGGTGACATTTCTGCCAAGCTCCTTCATTTTGGCAACGAAGCGATCGGAGTGAAAGCCCTTGTTTACTGCGCCATCATTTGTTCCGTGTAAAACAACATACGGAATGTCGGGCATCTCGGGTGCGAGGTGATACGCCGAGTGGCGCTCAATTTCAGCGTCAAGACCGATTGGCGAGTCAAAAAACGCAGTATAAATCGTTCTTGGAAGGTCCTCTCGCTCGGTGGCGTGAAGCTTTAAATCGCACACAGGGCAGTTCGTAACGCACGCTCGAGGTGTGATTTTTGCGTATCTTGAATAGATTAGCGCGCTATGCCCACCCATTGAGCCACCTGTGGAAATTATAGGCGTGTCTTGGGGGTCAAGCTCGTATTTTTCGAGCGCAACGCGCACAAGCTCGTCAACATACTTGACCGAGGAGTCATTCATCCAGCTCCAAGGGCCATAATACGGAAAGATTGACAGAATACCCTTTTCGGCGAGAAGCACCTCAAGCTCACCCGCCTCGTGACGCAAATCTCTTGCGCCGAGTCCGTGAAAATCAAGCACGATAGCGACAGGCTTATCCTTTAATAGTGCCCCATTTGTAAACGCATAGCTATCGAGCGTTTCGGGGCAAATCTTAAGTGATGTGTATGTTATTTCCATTTTATCGCTCCTTGTATTCAAAGAATTTGAAATCGGCGTGAAGGTGATTTCCTGTCAAATCCTGAGCGCACATACAAACGAATGTGCCTGTGTGTCCCTCGTGACCGATATCGCAATACGCCTCGTCACTAAGGTTAGAGCAGTCAAGCGCACCGCCTATCTCAAAATATCTCTCGCCATCAAGAGAGTATGAGAATTTAAGAGTCAAATCGTCAAACTCGGCTCTTAAATAAACGCCCGTGGCGTCGCCTATCAGCACGCGTCCGTCGGGGACGGGATTGTAGAATTTTAAGGAGTCACGCACGATAATTCTCAATGCGTTTTGAGAGCTTTCCTCGTCGCGCGACATATATAGATAAAAGAAGTTATAGGTGTCATAAATTACGCTAAGCCCTGCCATTTGCTGAAAGGTTTTTGGCTCAAGCTCAACATATGTGGTCGAGGTTGTGTGGAACGCCTGAAGCCTGCGCCCAACCATTACCTGCTCGTTCCAAGAGGTTATTGCCTCGTGACCATAGAGCCTTAAATAGCCCTTTCTTGCACACAGAGAGCCTCGTTTTTCGGTGAGTGGAATACGAAGCGTCTTAAAATGAGGCGGAAGCGTATCCATATCGAAATACTCTCGCTCGGGCAAGCTATTAAAGGGGTGCTCGTCGAGATCAAGCTCAAATTCAACGGGGGGAACAACTCCGCCACCCTTTAATCTAAGCCAACCGTTTTCGTCCCATACAACAGGCGCAAGGGCGCTCTCTCTGCCTAAGATGGAGCGACTTTTTTCGCCTAAGGGGCGAGTGCAAAGGTATGCTACAACCATTTCGCCCGAGGGAGTGTCGATAAGAGAGGCGTGACCGGTTCTTTGAAGAGGGCTTTCGGGGTTGTTACGCACAGTCAAAAGAGGCATGGGATCTGCCTCGTAAGGCCCCCAAAGATTTTTAGAGCGCGCCATTTGAACGCCGTGGTTATACATTGTGCCACCCTCGGCAAGCATAAGATAGTAATAGCCGTTTTTCTTGTAGAGGTGGGGAGCTTCGGTTGCGCCGACGCTCGTGCCGTCAAAGATTTGAACGATATCGCCAACAAGCCGTTTCTCGCTTGGCGAGTATTCCTGCATTAGAATTCCCGAGAAATCGTTTTTCTCCATGCGATGATCCCAACGCATATTAAGAAGATACTTTTTTCCATCGTCATCGTGGAAAAGCGAGGGGTCAAAGCCACTTGAGTTTAGATAAATCGGCTCACTCCACTCACCCGAAAAAATATCGGTGGTGGTAACAAGATAGTTGTGAGTGTCCTTGAAAATTCCGTGAAAATTTCTCGTGTTGGTGTAAATTAGATAGAACACGCCATCACAATAGGAAAGGCAAGGCCCCCAAACTCCGCCCGAGTTGGGATTTCCCTGCATATCAAGCTGAGAGGTGCGGTTTAACGGGCAGGGAAGCTCCTGCCAATTTTTGAGATCGCGAGAATGGTAAAGCTGAACACCGCCAAACCATTGAAATGTAGATGTGGCTATAAAATAGTCCTCGCCAACCCGTATAATTGCAGGGTCGGGGTGAAAGCCACTAAGAATGGGATTTGTGATTTTTAACATATAGTAATACCTTTAAGTGTGTTTTACTTCTTTCCTTTAGAAAAGAAAAAGCAAGTAAAAAGAAATCAAAATACTGTAAAGAGTGTCGCCTCAGGCGAGGTTAAGCTTTTTTTCAAGCATATATTTTGTTGCAAGGAAGAAGAAAATTGATGAGGCGACAAGGATTGCAAGCATAATGCTGAGCGCCACGATAATAACGGTGTAGGGATTGCTACTTGATGTGCCTGCGCCAAGACCGATAACGGAGCAGATTGTGAAAATGACATTTGACAAAATGCCATAAATTGCGTTTGCGCCGATAACACAGCCGATAGCGCTTAAAACCTTGTGCTTTCTTGTTATGGTTGACGAGAAGGTGATTGACATAAAGTATAGGAGCTGAGAGTTGAAGAAATACGCAATTCCTATAAGAAGCATCAAAATCAAAACAACAACCATGCCGGGCTCGAGCACGAATGGCTCTGATGGAATACTAGGCTCAGATGGAAGGAAAATATTTGATAAATCAATTGTGCTAAGCCCGAGGCACACAACAATAATTCCAATAGATATAGCGCTTGCGATTGTCATGACAATGCTCCAAAGCGACGAGTTAAGAAGCTTTGAGATGAGAATATCTCTCGGCTTTACAGGCAAGGTAAATGTGAGATACGCCTCGTCGGACACGGTTGACTTGTAGTAATTAACAAGCACAAGAATTTGAACCACGCTTGCGATAGCGCCGATTGCAATAATTACGAGAAGCAAAAGAAAATATGTCATCATAACGAGCATTATGTCAAGAAAGCTTGCGTCCTCGGACATAGAGGTGGCAACTCGACCAAGAGCTATGGCGTCAATAGCGCCAACAAGGGTTAGAGCCACCAAAACCAAAAGAATAGGAACGATAAAGCGAATAACGCTTTTTAGATCGTGCTTAAAGAGCTTTTTAAACATATCTAAACACCTCCCTGAAATAAGCGTCAAGGGACATGCCCTTTTCGCTCTCGATTGCTCGTGCGTCACCCTTTTCAACTATGTGACCGTTATAAATCAAAACATACTCGTCAAGAACGCCTTGAATGTCAGCTATAAGGTGCGTGGAAATCAAAATGGTCGCACCCTGTGCGTGATTTTTAATGATTGTGTCGAGAATGTACTCTCGCGCTGCAGGGTCAACGCCTGCGATTGGCTCGTCAAGCAAATAAAGCTGAGCGCGCCTTGCCATCACAAGCACGAGCTGAACCTTTTCCTTAGTGCCCTTCGAGAGCGTTTTTAGCTTGGCGTCAAGGTCAACACCAAGGTCCTTTAGCATGGAAATCGCCCTTTCGGCATCAAAATCAGCATAAAAATCGCTGAAAAAATCAACACAATCGCTAACCCTTTGCGATGGGTTAAGATAGGTTCTTTCCGGCAAATATGAAACGATAGCCTTCGTTTCAACGCCAATTTCCTTGTCGTCGATGATTACCTCGCCGGCAGTCTTGGTCAAAAGCCCTGCAAGAATTTTAACAAAGGTAGTTTTTCCACTACCGTTAGGGCCTAAAAAGCCGATAATTTTACCTCTTGGAAGAGATAAATCCACGCCATCAAGCGCCAAAATCGTGCCATAGCTCTTGCTAAGAGCGCTGGCCTTTACAATAAATTCGTCCATTTTTTGCTCCTTTCATAGCAAATATTATCAAATTTATTTTACCATACTTTATAGATAAAGTCAATAAATGTGGAATATGTCACCTTGCACAAATTTCACGCCCGAGTGGCGAAAAAACAACGCCCAAATTTGTGCAAAACATAAAAATTAGAAGGTCTTGTGTGAAAAAATCGTGAACACTAAGGAATTTTATGAATTTGTATGCTAAAATAAAATTAGAAAGGAACGAGATAAACAAAGGAGCTGATTTTATGAGAAAGCTATTATCAATACTTTTAGTCCTAGTTTTTTGCTTTGGTGTTTTCGTGTCTTGCAACGATGAAGCGCAAACCGAGTCATCAAGTGAAAAAGAAAAAATTACAGTAAAAGACATTGATACGGGACTCGAGGGCGTTCTGTCGGATGAGGACGCACAGCTATTATTCGACATAAATCTCCTAAATGAAGATACATGGGGAATGTTAGTTGACTTTCAATGTGACTATGTTTTTTATGTAAACGATAGCGAAATTTTATACTCTGCTACGGATGGAATTTTTGAGCATAACGGAAAGAGCTTGTTGCTTGATGACGAGAACGCAGGGCGAGTATATGCTATGCTTGAAAAATATTTTTCACAGATATATTTTTTTCCTAAGTTAATTGTAAAAAATGTTTCTTTATCAACGGAAGTTAGGGTTTCTTATTTTGATTATTGCGACATTGAGGACATTTTGCAAAACGCACAATGGCAGCCAACACAGAGTCTAATTAATAAAGGAGCTCCAACGCTATATCATTTTCATTTTAAAAATTTGACTTTTAGATATTCGAGTGAAGGACTTTTCTTTGACGAGGAATGGCAATCGTACAGTATTCTAAACAGCGAAGAAAGAGCACGCATAAACGCAATTCTCGAAAAATATCCATCTCTTAATAAGCAACAATAAAATAGACAAAGAACAGTTTTGTGTCTTAGCAAAAGCAAACAAGGGTGCGACTCTCGCATCATTTCAAAAGGAGCTGAT
Source organism: Clostridia bacterium (assembly GCA_017408585.1). GTDB lineage: Bacteria > Bacillota > Clostridia > Oscillospirales > CAG-272 > RGIG2000. The sequence goes on from JAFQUJ010000004.1 coordinate 79,503, forward strand.
TTTATGAAAAAGCTATTATCAATACTTTTAGCCCTAGTTTTTTGCCTTGGCGTATTCGTGTCGTGCAACGATGAAACGCCCTCGCAATCCTCTAGTGAAATTGAAAAAAGTGTCGAGTTTTCCGAATGGGAAGGCGTATATTATAGCAAAATTGAAGGCATGAATTACATAGGCGAAGACCTTCCGTCAAGGGAGAACATGGAGCCAACAACTCAAACGGGCATATATTACAGGCTCATAGAATCCTACGAGGAGCTTTTGACTGTTGCCACACCAAACGATAGCATAAATTCAGACTTTTTTTCACAAAATGCGATATTTGTACTATGCGAATATTCTTCAAATCGAATAAGCTACGATTTTAAAGGAATACATAATTTTTCTGTCGATGACGGAGTAGCAACTGTAATTTACGAAAAATTTTTATCAAATAACAGGGTGTCCTTTGGGGACAGCATATCGACGCTGTTTTTTTCCATACCTAAAAAAGAATTGGGCAACACGGATATAAAACAAATTAACATAATCGAAAAAATAACAAATGTCAAAAAACCTGTAAAACTTGGCGATGCAAGTGGAGCTTTAGAAAACGATAGAATTATAGTTGTGAAAAATCAAGAAGAGTTGAATTCGTTTTTAACTGAACATAATTTTACGAACGATAGCGCAGTTGTATCTGAAAACGAGATAGGAATTATAATTTGCAGAAATGTAGCTTATAATAATGCTATTTTAAATTCATACAAGGTAGAGCTCACCGATTCTAATATGTTACTTGTAAGAAAATTAATTTTTGATAGCGAGGCTTATCAAAGCACAAGCGAAAGCTATTTTGAAATGATAAATGTATATGCGTCAGATTTATCTCAATATGAATGTAGTATTGTAAATAGTGCATCATATCAAAAATGAGTGACAGTACAGACCGGCGATAGTTTTGTGTCTTAGCAAAAGCAAACAAGGGTGCGACCCTCGCACTTTCCCCGAAAGGAGCTGATTTTATGAAAAAGCTATTATCAATACTTTTAGCCCTAGTTTTTTGTCTTGGCGTATTCGTGTCTTGCAACGATGAAACACAAACGGAATCGTCAAGTGATGGTAGCCAAGATAGCGAAATAGCAGAAAATGCACCCGCTAAGAGCCTATCGTTTTTTAGCGAGAGTGTAACGGAAGAAAAATATGCAACATATTATAAAGAGCTTGCCCTTACCTGTAATGATAATGTGCTAAGCTTAGATGGAGAAATCGAACGATTTTTTGTAATAAATAGTTATGATGAGCTTCTAGAAATTGCATCAAATCCCTCTCTTGTTAGCGCAGAGGATTTTGAAAATAATTTTATTTTGGCGTGGAAAACCTCTAATTATTGGCTTCACACAGAGCTACAAGGCTTCCATAGCTTGAAAATAGAAGGCTCGGGCGTGACAATAAAGGCAGATTTTGTTCGTTATAGCAATTATATATCAGGCACAAGCTTAGGCCCATATGAAATCACAAAATTTATTCAAATTCCTCGCTCTCTTCTTTTGGGGGCAAACGCAAACGAGCTTGAATACACAACCCTTCCCATTACAATTAAGCCAAGCGGAATAGAAACACTTGATGCTACTGATTTCGATTATAAAAACGGTACATCTTGGCTTATTCGTTCAAGCGAAGAATGGGAGCAGTTTTCAAAAATCCATCGGTTAAATGAGGCGTCGGGAATTTCATCAAATGCAATAGCTTTGGTAGTATATCGAGAAAAAGGTGACCAAAATAAAACAATTGCTTATGCCGAGCCGGCGATTTCCTCTAATGGTGAAAGATTGAGCATAAGCTGTTATCAAATAGTAGCCGAAAACGAAGGTCAAAGCACGAAATGCGTATTTGATATTGTGTATATAGAAAAGGACTACGCTCTTTCAGTAGGTATTGGCGAAAGCACGAGAGCACATATAATCTTTAAAAATATACAATAACATACAAGGGACAACTCTGTGTTTGAGTAAAAAACAGCAGAAAGGGTTTTGTTATAGCGTCCCTCTTGCTGACGCTCGGGGATAACCTCCACTAGCAAAGTTGAAATTTTGAGCCTGAAAGCATTCTCTTAAAGAAAAAGTATATACATAAAACAAAAAGCAGACTGTTGATTTTCAACAGTCTGCTTTTATTTAGCCGTTTATATAGTCCATTAGGGCTTTTCTTAGAACCTGTGGGTCGCAGTTGCCTCTTAGCTCCTTCATGCATCTGCCGAACAGAGCCATAATAGCCTTGTCACGACCACCTCTGATGTCGGCAACGGTTTGAGGGTCGCTATCGCAAACCTTTTTAACCACGCTCTCAACAAGAGATGTATCGTTAGATACGATAAATCCGTTTTCCTCGGCGTATTTCTTGGGGTCAATGCTCGCATCGTCGAACATTGCCAAAAGCACCTTTTTACCGTTTGCACGACCAACTGTGCCATCGCAAACGAGATTGATAAGAGCGCCGAGCGCCTTGCCATCAAGAGTGAGCATATCGAAGGTCATTTTCTTTGAGTTGAGAATACTCATAACCTCGGAGATAATCCAGTTAGCGCAATCCTTTGCCTTGCCACAAACGCTGTAAGCGTCCTCAAAGCAATCACAAAGAGCTCTTGACGAGGTGATTTGGTCGGCATCATATTCGCTAAGACCAAGCTCGGTGATATATCTTTCTCTTTTAACCTCGGGAAATTCGGGAAGAGAAGCATTAATTTCGTCAAACCAAGCGTCGTCAATTACGATTGGCATAATGTTAGGGTCGGGGAAGTATCTGTAATCGCCGGCTGTTTCCTTAGTTCTCATAGAGAAGCTCTTTCCCTTGGCATCGTCCCAACGACGAGTTTCCTGAACGAGCACCTCTGTTCCGTTTTCGATTGCGTCAATGTGACGAGCAGTTTCGTATTCGATTGCTCTTGCAATAGCGGTGAGAGAGTTCATATTCTTAATTTCGGTACGAACGCCGAGCTTTGTGCTACCCTCGGGACGAACAGAGAGGTTTACATCGCATCTCATAGAGCCTTGCTCCCAGCGACAGTCACTAACTCTTGCAAAGCGAAGGAGCGAGTGAAGCCTTTCAAGATATGCGATAACCTCGTCAGCGCTTGAAAGGTCGGGCTGAGATACGATTTCGATAAGAGGAACGCTTGTACGGTTGAAGTCAACATGAGTTGTGTCGGGCGCAATATCGTGAACGAGCTTGCCCGCGTCCTCTTCCATGTGAATTTGCTTAATTCTAACCTTCTTTTTTCCACTTGGCGTATCAATCTCAACATAGCCGTTTACAGCCACAGGGGCGAACCATTGTGTAGTTTGATAAGCGCAGGGAAGGTCGGGATAATAGTAGCTTTTCTTGTCGAAGGTTGTTGTGCGATTGATATGACAGTTTAGCATCATGCCCGCAGTCATACCGAGGTCAACAACTCTTTTGTTTACAACAGGGAGCATACCCGGCATACCACAGCAGGCAGGGCAAACATGCTCGTTTGGGCCTGCGCCGAATTCTGCGGAGCAGGAGCAAAATATTTTTGATTTGGTCGAGAGCTCAACATGAACCTCAAGACCGATAACTACCTCGTATTTCATTTGCATACCTCCTCGTACATTCTTGCAATATCAAGAAGCATACCATCGCTAAACGCAGGGCCGATAAGCGTTACACCGGCGAGGGCAACAGAGGGAAGTCCTGTAATTGAAGCGGGCGCGGTGTATGCGTTTTCCTCAAAGCAAAGATGCTTGTTGTTCTTAATATCCTCGGGGGTGTATGCCATTTTCGAGCAAGCAGGGCAAAGAACTGCGTCGAAATCCTCGAAAATTCTATCAAACGCCTCAACAATCACGCGACGAACGCGTAGCGCCTTGTCATAGGCTCTGTCATAGTTGTCAGTTGAGAGGTTGTCAGAGCCGAAGAGAATAGCGCTTTTAAGAAGCTCTCCAAACGCCTCGGTGCGACTGTTGGTGTAAAGCTCGTCGATGGTGGTGAAGTTGCTTGAACGATAGCCGTACTTTACGCCATCAAAGCGAGAAACATTGTTGCAAAGCTCGGAGCACATTAAAATGTTCCAAGCGGGACGAGCGAACTTGAAAATGTCGCTATCAACAACGCATACCTCAACGCCGTTTTTCTCCAAAATAGCCTTGAAGGTGTCTATTTTTGCCCTTACCTCGTCATCTACTCCGTCAAGAGAGGATGAGAGAATGGCTACCTTTTTTGCCTTTTTTGCGCATACCTTTACCTTGTCGCAAAGGTCAGAGGAAAGGCTTGTTCCGTCCTTTGTGTCATGGTGAGCGATAACGCTAAGCACCTCGGCACAATCGTCAGCGGTGCTTCCAACAACGCTAACGGTTTCGCCCGAGCAAGCAACTTCAACCGTTCCAAATCTTGAAGCTGTACCATAGGTTGGCTTAATTGAGATAAGCCCTGCCTGTGCGCTTGCACGACGAATAGAGCCATTTACATCAAGACCGACGCCAATGCTACCCGCCTTAACCTTTTCGCAAAGGTCATTTACAAAATGTCCGTCTTGAAGCTCACAGCCGAAATAACAGCTCTCGCCGACAAGGTCAATTGCGAACTCGCCACATTTTGCCTTGCCCAAAATCTCATAGCCTGCCTCTGTAAGAGAGGTTACCGCCTCGGCGTCGAAAAGGCTCATATAGCCCTCAAGCATTCTTGAGCCGGCGGTGGTGGGCATTGTCTTTGTTAATATCATATCGTCTAAAACGATAGTCTTTTTTGTACTCATAGCTACCTCCTTAGTCCACTACACGAGGAACGCACCAATAGCCAAGCTCTGCGTTTGGAGCTCCTCTTTGAAGCTCGTCACGGTCAAATGGCTGAGAAGCAATATCCTCACGGACAACTGTTGAAATAGGCATTACATGAACCATTCTTTCTACGCTCTCTGTGTCGAGCTCGTTAAGAATGGCAAGGTCGCTCTCTCTTTTTTCAAAGAATTCGAGCATTTCGCTCTTTTGAGCGTCACTTAGTGATAGCTGATTGAGCATTTCCAGAAGTCTTAATTCTTTATAATCCATTTAAAAAACTCCTTATTTGTTTGAAATTGTTTCGATATGTCAGCGTTGTGTTGCTACGCAACATGAATTGGCTAACGCCATTAATTGACACCCTGTGTCATGAATTGCACACTCGACGCGGGTCGAGAGCCAAATTTCGATTTAATTAGTTCGCCTCCGGGGGCATCCCCGGTCCGCATTGCGACTCCCTTCGGCATGAATAGTTGCTGTGCAACATGAATTGGCTAACGCCATTAATTGACACCCTGTGTCATGAATTGCACACTCGACGCGGGTCGAGAGCCAAATTTCGATTTAATTAGTTCGCCTCCGGGGGCGTCCCCGGTCTGCATTGCGACTCGTGCTTCGCACTCCCTTGCATAAGTTCCAATACCCAATCGCACATCGCTTTCGCTCGTGTTCTTGGACTGTCACTTATCCTCATTCCGCACTCCGCATTCCGCATTTGTTAGTTGATTAGTCACGAACCTTAATGTGAACCTCACGGAGCTGAAGCTCTGTAACCTCACCTGGTGCGCCCATCATAAGATCCTGTGCGTTTCCGTTAAGTGGGAATGCAATAACATCACGAATGGTGTCCTCGCCGGCGATAAGCATAATCATTCTGTCAACACCGGGAGCCATGCCTGCATGAGGTGGAGCACCGAATGCGAATGCGTTATAGAGAGCGCCGAATTTAGCCTTGAGGTCGTCCTCGCCATAGCCGGCAATCTCGAACGCCTTTCTCATGATATCGGGGTTGTGGTTACGAACTGCGCCACTTGAAAGCTCAACGCCATTACATACGATATCGTACTGATATGCGAAGATTTCAAGAGGATTTTTATTAAGAAGCGCGTCCATACCGCCCTGAGGCATTGAGAACGGGTTGTGAGTAAAGTCGATTTTGTTTGTTTCGGGATTTAGCTCGTACATAGGGAAGTCAACGATAAAGCAGAACTCAAAGCGATCGTCCTTGATAAGACCGAGCTCTGTGCCGAGCCATGTTCTAATTTGACCTGCCAAGGAGTCAATAACCTTTGGAGTGTCGCAAATGAAGAACAAGGTTTCGCCCTCCTTAATTCCAACAAGCTCGGTGAGCGCCTTTTGTTGCTCGGGAGTTAGGAATTTTGCGATAGGGCCCTTATATTCGCCACCCTCGAGGTTGATATAGCCAATACCGTAAGCCATACCGATAGATCTTGCGTAAGCGTCGATTGCGCGCTCAAACGCCTTCTTGCCCTCGCCATCACCATCGCGTCTTACAAGATAGTTGGCAACGATACCACGAACTAGCTTGTTCTTGAATGGAATGGTTCTGCCATTGAAGGTGAGGAACTCGTTCTCGGAGAAGAAGCCTGTAAGGTCTTGAATTTCAAGAGGGTTTCTAAGGTCGGGCTTATCTGTACCATATTTGAGCATTGACTCAGCGAAGGTGATTCGCTTAAATGGTGGCTTTGAAACCTCCTTGTCGGAGAATTTCTTGAAGGTGTTATAAACAACGGTTTCAGCAACCTCGAAAACATCCTCCTGTGTTGCGAACGCCATCTCGAAGTCAAGCTGATAGAACTCTCCCGGGCTTCTGTCCTGTCTTGCGTCTTCGTCACGGAAGCAAGGAGCGATTTGGAAATAACGGTCAAAGCCGGAGGTCATAAGAAGCTGTTTAAATTGCTGTGGAGCTTGTGGCAGAGCATAGAACTTGCCCTTGTGCTTACGGCTTGGAACAAGATAGTCACGCGCGCCCTCGGGAGAGGAAGCGGTAAGAATAGGAGTTTGAATTTCCAAGAAGCCGAGCTCCTCCATCTGTGAGCGAAGGTATGACAAAATTCTGGAGCGAAGCACGATATTATCGTGAAGCTTAGGATTTCTTAGGTCAAGATAACGATATTTTAGACGAACATCCTCTCTTGTTAGGTGAGATGCGTCAATCTCAAAGGGAAGACCATTTTGACAAGGGCCCAGCACCTCAATCTTGCTTGCGACAACCTCGATAAGACCGGTTGCTAGCTTAGGGTTTACAGTTTCCTCATCTCTTTTTGTTACCTCGCCCTCAACCAAAACAACAGTTTCCTTTGGCATACCGGCAATCATAGCGTCGTCATGAATGACAACCTGAGTTTTTCCATAATGGTCACGAAGGTCAACAAAGAGAACTCCTCCGTGGTCACGCACAGTATCAATCCAGCCTGTGAGCGTTACCTTTTGACCGATATTTTCGACGGTCAATTCATTACAAGTGTGTGTTCTTAGCATTTTTGTGTGGTGATAAGCTTCGCAACACTGCGTTGCTCCCGAACGCCGACCTTGCCGTATGAAAATACGCCATCGCCCGTCGCTGCTGCGGTGCGCCTTGCGCAGGGGTTCCCCAAAGCGAACAAAGTGAGCTTCGGGGGTTCGCGTGATTGCTTGCTTCTAACCCCTCAAAAAATCAAGGGGCTTCACCTTCTCCTTTCATAATTTTCTTTCTTAGTTGGTTTATGTGGTTTTTTCTAAAATATGTGGGTAAAACAAAAAGTCCTCGTCCCACAAAAATGGGACGAAGACCGAAATCTCCGCGATACCACCCAAATTGGTCAAAATGACCCTCTCGAGCATCGTTTCGTGAATTAACGGGTGGTTCTACTAGCCTTAGCGTTCTTCCACCGGCTCCGAAGTGTTTTTCTTATGGGCTTGACTGTCGTACTTTCACCTTACACGACTCTCTAAAAGGCAAGTGCTCCACAATACTCTCTTCATCATAGCCTTGATTTTATGTCGGCTCTTTCGCAATAGGTTGCGTCATAGCCTTGATTTATGTTGGCTCTTTCGCAACAGGTTGCGTCATAGCCTTGATTTATGTTGGCTCTTTCGCAACAGGTTGCGTCATAGCCTTGATTTTTTACACATGTAGTATATCACTCTTTTTTTTATGTGTCAATAGAATTTTTTAAAAAATTTTAAGAATATTTTTCTAGTCTATCTATTATTATATGCAAAAGAGCATCAATATACCTTCTTTTTCCACTCCTCCTCGAGAGCACGCCTGTGGCTTTCCTCGGTTATACAAAGCGTTTGCTCTAAGAACCATTGACTTCTTGCGCTAAGACGGCTTGTCCAGCCGATAAGATATGCGCTGACCTCGTCAATATCGTGGTAAGAGCCACTTAGCATAACGCTTGTGGGTGCGTATTGAGCTGCGAGATTGGTAAGCCACGCCGGGAAATAGTAGTCCTGAGCGCCGTATTGGTGAAGAAGCTCGTGCATAAAGAGTCCCGGGCAAAACGGACGACGGAGCACCGACATTTCGTCATAGTCCCACATATCGCCTCTTTTATCGTTTTGCGCATAGCTTCTGCCATCTGCGTTAACTACAAAGATGATTGGCGCTTCGTCGCATGAATAATAGTCCTTATAGTAGTCCTGTGCCTGTGCAAGAGTGGGCCTGTGAAAGAATGATGGTAGGTATGGCACAAAATTATGCTCCTGTCCTGCGGGAACATTCATTACAAGTCCACGAAAATCTATTTCGAGAGGAACACCGTAGTGCCTTGCTTGAGAGAGCAAAATTTCTCTTGCGTCAAAGGCAATTTTCCAAAAATCGTTTTGCGACCGTTCGCTCCAAGGAGCGTTTGGACTTGAAACAAACACGACCTGAATACACACTCTGCCACGAAGCTCCGAGCACGCGCCCGCCCTCTTATATTTAAACCAATAATGGTTTGCAAATCTGCTTAAATCGTTCATGGTAGCTCCTTTTAAGAAAGAATAGCCTTTAATTTTTCTTTTAACAAGACGCGACGAGCCCTAAGGAACAAGTCCACATTGTCAAGACGCAGACTAAGGTGTAAGGGAATTAAATGGGCTTCAAGAAAGTGCTTTTCTTCAATTTCGCTTAGCTCAAGAGAGCTAATCCACTCCTCGAGTGGCTTGTCATTTTTAGACATATTTTCGCTTGCGTCAAGCATTTGTAGGTTGACAATTGAATTATAAACCTCGAAGGGAACCTTCTTTCTTGTGTCCTCGTCGAGCCAATCGTAATGTGACTCGGGGTGAAGGTGGTCCTTGTGGAAGTTATTATTCTTGTAATCAAGGTTAGGATAGAGAAGCGCAAGAATGGAGAATGCGTACTTGTTGTCCTTTTGAGTTGACAAAAGCTCGTCAAGAAATTCGTCATTGATATCACGAAGACTCTTCATAGCGCCACATAGAGCCTCTGACGGAAACTCTGCAAGCTCGCTTTTTATATATTCTGCCTCTATGTTTTCCGTAAACACTCTTCTTGTTTGAGAAAGAACGCCATCTGTGTGAGAGCCGAACGCCCTTCTTACAAGCACAGAAAGAAGCCATTTCTTGATGCTTTCTCTTTCGTCCTTATATGCAATTTTGTCCTTTAGGTCGGTGTAGATATCCTTGTGATAAATATAGTAGAGGATAGGCAAAACAGCGTTTGTAGAGGTTAGAGTTGCCTCGTTTAGTCCAAAGGACCTTAAAAGACTGAATAGCGACAAGATAGCGTCGCTGATTTTTGGCCAAGCTTGCTCGATTTTGTCGCAAAAATCAATCGTAAAGTTTGAAATTTCCGTTTTAATGTTTTTGTGATATAGATACAAAAATGCCTTTACAATAAAGTCCTTGTCAATCGAAAAGCCCATGCCGGCAACGCCCGAAATAAGAGAAGTGGACTCCTTTTTTATATCCGTTTTCTTCCAGTTTGCAACCATTATCGCAAAAATCAAGTCGGAGAAATTGAGCGTTATACCACCCGAGTTGATTCTTGTAAAGATATTTACAGCCTTGTCGGGATTTTGCTCGTCCTCTCTGTAATAGGTTATACACGGAACGGAGAAGATGATTTTTTCAAGGCGACGCAAAATCCTTTTTTGCTCTCTTTCAAAGCCCTGCTCGTCGCAATATTCGTCAAGGCCGTCATCGGTGTTATGAATGTCAACTATCGCACCAACTCTAAACCAAAGCTCGCCCCTTGTGTCTGTAAAAAGCGTTTTTTGGTCAGTTTCTGTGTCCTTTTTAAACTCGAAGACATATTTGCTCTCGTACTCTGAGCCAACATGCTCCCTTAGGCGCAAATAAAGCCTTTGAGGTGGGAACGAGGACGAGTTGAAATCAAGAGATTTTTTTCTTTCGTGAACGGCGTATGTACCAAAAAGTCCAATTCGTATAGCAGTTAGCCTTTGCTGACCATCAAGAACGGCAAAATAGTCGTTTGTGCCTGTGTGCTCGTATGGCTCGTTTGTAGAGGTGTAATTTCTAGCGCCCGATACATAGCTGTTAAGAAACTTGTAGAATTTCCAATTTGGGCGCTTATCTCCATCTATTTTCCAAAAAAGCATGGTATTAGTTGGATATTCTCTCATAAGAGAGTCAAAGAGCCTTTCGATACGCTCCATATCCCAAAGAAAATCTCGCTGAAACGATGGTAAAACATACACATTGTTGGCTATATGACGCATAGCCTCGTCTATTGTGATGGGTGTTTGAATTCCGGACATATGATTTCTCCTTAAATTGTGATAGGTTAATTTTATCATAATATGACAACAAAAATCAACTATTTTTGACAAAAATTAAGATATATCTATAATATACGAATTTTCCTTGACAACGCATATTAAATAATATATAATTAAGATATAGTTAAATTTTTGTTAAATTTTGGAGAAAAAGGATATATGAAGGAGTTTTTTGGCCTCGCCGGCTACTCTGATGGAGAATACCACTATTTAAGAGATGCACAGGGAGCATGGGGCTGGGAGCATTTATTGTTTGTGTCGCTACTTATTGCCACGATGGTGGTGCTTGCCGTCTTTGTTGGCAGATACTACAAGGACAAGTCACTTGAAAGGAAAAACAAGCCACTTATCATAAGCGCGATTGCCATTGACAGCTTTGAAATTGTAAAAATCGTGGTTCTTTGCATAAGATGTCAGGACGCAATGCATTGGATATATGTTTTGCCCCTGTTTTTGTGCAGTGTTCAGCTGATTGCCCTACCCATGTGTGCGTTTTGCCACGGTAGAGTAAGAGAGGCAAGCCTTGATTTTGTTATGATTTTTGGAATTTTAGGCGCAGTTTTTGGCACAATTGGCGCAGCGCAGAATTATAACGCGTTCCCCGTTTTGTCAATGGATAATGTTTTCTCGGGAATTACTCACACAATCTCGGGCTTTGCGTCACTTTATATAATTATCTCGGGGCTTACCAGCATGAAGAAGAAAAATATGCCTATAACTCTTGGAATATTGCTGGGTGTGTCTGTTATTGCATACATAGTCAACCATATAATTGATTACAACTATATGTTCTTAATGAACCATGATGGCACGCCATATAGCATCTTCTACAACATGGTTGACGGAAATGTAGTGCTTTATCCCTTGATTGTTGTTGGACTGTTCGTAATATATGCTGTGGGCGAGTATTTTATTGTCGATAAGATAAGGTCAAGAAAAGCACCCACAGAGAAATAAAATCACCATATTGAAATAACCATATTGAAATAAATATAGTAAAATAGATATATACAAATAAACGGGGCTTTACCCACAAGGAGAAATTTATGAGATTTTTAAAGGCGTTAATTGCGCTTTTGCTTGCGCTGACAATGGTATTGCCACTTGTAGCGTGCGGTGATGACGAGGAAAGCTCGTCAAGCTCACAAAGCGAAAGCAAGCAAACAGAAAGCGAGAGCGAAAAGCAGACAGAGAGTGAAACACAGAGTGAAGCAGAGAGTGAATCCGAGAGTGAATCTGAGAGCGAATCCGAGAGCGAGTCAAGCTCTGAGAGTGAGCAGGAAAGCAGAGATCCCGGCGAGCAGGAAAGCTCAAGCGAGGAGGGCTCGGACGACGAGAGCAACGCTTGGCAGAGCAATGCAAGCGCAGAGGTGATTGCCGAGGCGCAGGCGCTTCTTGCAAGCAAGCACCGTCTTGAATATAACGATGACGGTTCGTTTAGAGTTATGATAATTGCTGATGCGCATATGACCATTAGCGGTAATGCAACAGACATTCAAGAGCTTAAGGACAGAGTAAAGAAATTTGTTGACAAAATTCAGCCAAATCTCGTTATTCTAACAGGGGACAATACTATAAATTCAAGCTCGGAGAGCGTGCTCAGAAGCAATATTGAGTCAATTGTCGGCTATGTTGAGGAAAAGAAGATTCCATGGTGTCATGTATATGGAAACCACGACCACGAGAATGCCCTTTCAAATTCGGTACAGCAGGGAATTTACGAGTCCTTTGAGTATTGCATTTCAAAGGATGTAGAGGAGCTTAGTGGAACAGGCACATATGTTCATGGGGTTTATAACAAGGACGGAAGCCTAGGCGCTCTTATTTGGCTGATGGATAGTGGAGCGTATGCCTCGGGTGGCGGATACGACTACATAAAGCAGGATCAAATTGATTGGTACAAGGACACCTCTAAGCTGATTGAGGAATACAATAACGGAACACAGGTTAAGGGAATTATGGCATTCCACATTCCCCTAATAGAGAACAGAGATGCTAACAGCAACAAGAACAACTCAGAGCTCGTTTATGAGGCAACGGGTGGCGTAAACGAGGCAATGTGTCCGTCAAACACTGATACAACCCTTCTCGAAACCATTTGGGAGCTGGGCGATGTTAAGGCTATCGTTACAGGTCACGACCATACAAACGACTATATGTTTAATTACAAGGGCGTTAAGCTCTCGTCATCACCTAACATAAGCGATCTCACCTATCACACAGCGGAGCTTCAAGGCTCAAGAGTGTTCGACCTTGACACAGCTAAGCTGGATAATATTCCAACCTATGTTGAATATGTTATTGAAAGACTTAACCCCGACGATTTTGAAAACCTTGAAAGCAACACCGTGCTCGAGGACTTCGAGGGCGAATTTGCAACTCCCGTTGTGTCCGGCTGGGCAAACGAGGGACTTAACGGAACAGCTACTGTTGAAAAGGCAGAGGGCAAGGGAGTCGGTGGCTCTGATGCGCTTTTGGTATCAAGAGATAATACAGCTAACTTTGAGTTTGTAATCGACATTTCGTCAGCCGGCAAGGTAGGAAGCAATAAATATCTTATTGTTTGGATGGACTTTACAGGAGTGGAGTTTAGAAAGGCTTGTGTTGGTATCACCTCGGGCGATGGCGACGAATTGCCATACAGAACGGATGATAACGACGGTGGACATCCAAAATATTACTATTTGCCCGATGGCGAAACAGAATGGCAGGAGCTGACCCACGGAACAGACGGTTGCTTCGGCTGGGATCAGGATGGTAGAGTAATTGACCAAAAGGGCTATTTCGCATTTCCAATCGAGGACTTCCGTCAAGGCTCAAACAAGCCAAGTAGCGACACAGTCGTTTGGGGCTTCTACTTCTATGGCTCACTTTGGTGGGGCGAGGCTTATTTAAACAAGCCGTTCTACTTTGATAATATCATGCTTTGCGAGGACTACCTAACAGTAGAGCTTCCAACAGAATAAACGAAAAAAGGACTCGAAAGAGTCCTTTTTTAAATGCGAACCGGGGACGCCCCCGGAGGCGAACTATTTGGCTCTCGACCCGCGTCGAGTGCGGATAAGTGACAGTCCAAGAACACGAGCGAAAGCGATGTGCGATTGGGTATTGGAACTTATGCAAGGGAGTGCGAAGCACGAGTCGCAATGCGGAATGCGGTGCTGCGCAAGTGCGGAATGCGGAGTGCGGAATGAGGAATGATTTGCTCCTATGGAGCATTAATGCACACAAGGTGTGCAATTCACGACACAGAGTGTCAATTAATGGCGTTAGCCAATTCGCGTGCGAAGCGCAATTCATTTTGGTCGATATGTCCTAACGGACTCGATATGTTGCTAACGCAACTCGATATGTCAGCGTTGCTGACTCGATATGCTCCTGCGGAGCGTTCGGCTTGCCACCGGTGGCTCACCGGCTTCGTGAGAGTGTAGCAGTTTTGGCTATACAAAAGCGGAATTTGGCTCTCGACCCGCGTCGAGTGTGCAATTCACGACACAGAGTGTCAATTAATGGCGTTAGCCAATTCGCGTGCGAAGCGCAATTCATTTTAGTCGATATGTCCTAACGGACTCGATATGTTGCTAACGCAACTCGATATGCGCTTCGTGCTCGATATGCTCCTGCGGAGCGTTTTGTTCGCCCACAGGGGCTCCCTGTTGGCTCTCGACCCGCGTCGAGTGCCTTAATTAAAGCTTTCGGTTGCCCTCTTTTCAACTACAAGTCCTGCCTTATAGAGCTTCATAAACGAAGCGAATTTTTCTCTTTCAGCCTCGCTTGCAATAGTGGTTTCCTTTTCAGCGCTAGCGAATAGAGCGTCAAGGAAGTCCTCAAGAGAAATGCCACTCTGTGTTGCGTAAAGGGCAAGAAGAGCTACGCCCCAAGCGCCACCCTCGCCTGCGTTTTTCATAACGGTGATAGGTGCGCCAAGCGCTGCGCTCATAGCATTAGCGCCGATAAACGGAGTCTTAAAGAAGCCACCGTGACCACAGATAGCCTCGATTTGAACATTTTCCTCGGCTAAGATTTCCATGCCGATGCTCATAGCTCCGAGAGCAGAATATAGTTGCATTTGCATAAAGTTTGCAAGAGTGAGCTTGCCCCAAGGCATACGCGCTACAAGAGGAACGCCCGTTTCCATTCCAACGATTGGCTCGCCGGAGAGGAAGTTGTAGCCGACAACGCCACCGAGGTCGAAATCGCTCTTTGCGCTAACCTCGTAGAGAATATCGTAGAGCTTGCCCTTAGGCATATTAACGCCTGCGAGATTTAGAAGCTCCTCGAAAAGATTTGTCCAAGAGTTTATCTCGCTTGTAAAGTTGTTTGCGTGTACCATCGCAACAAGAGCGCCCGACGGAGTAGCAACAACATCAATCATTTCATTAACCTTAGATAGAGGTCTTTCGAGCACCACCATGGCAAACGCGCTTGTGCCTGCGCTGACATTTCCTGTGCGAACTCTGACCGCATTTGTCGCAGTCATGCCTGTTCCCGCATCACCCTCGGGTGGGCAGAGCAGAGCCCCTGCCTTTAATGTGCCGGTAGGGTCGAGGAGTAGCGCACCACTCTCGCTTAGGTGTCCTGCGTCCTCGCCTGCCAAAAGAACCTTAGGCAAAAGCGAATACAGGTCAGCATCAACGCCGTGCTCCTTTAAAAGAGAGTTGTAAATTTTAATTCTGTCCTTGTCGTAATCGCCATTAAGAACAGGGAACATACCCGATGCATCGCCAATTCCGAGCACTCTTTCGCCTGTCAGCATCCAATGAACATAGCCTGCAAGGGTTGTAAGGAAGGTGACATCCTTTACATGCTCCTCGCCATTCAAAACTGCTTGATAGAAGTGAGAGCCACTCCATCTTTGAGGCATATTAAAGCCAAGAGCACGAGTTAGCTCCTCGGCGCTTTTTGCAGTGTTGGTGTTTCTCCATGTTCTAAATGGAACTAGAAGGTTATCGTTTTTGTCAAACGCAAGATAGCCATGCATCATGGCCGAAATGCCGATTGCGTCAAGGTGAGCAATTGGCTCTCCATAGCTTTGACACATAGCGCCATATGATGCCTGAATGCCACTCCAAACAGCCTCGAGTGAGTAGGTCCAAAGCCCGTTTTCGAGCTGATTTTCCCAATCGTGAGAGCCCTGTGCGATAACTGCACCGCTTTCGTCAATTAAGACGGATTTTATTCTTGTTGAGCCTAGCTCAATTCCCAAAATTTTCTTCATTTTTGTGTCCCCCAAAAAGTAATATATATTAATTGTAGCATACTTTTTTTACATTTTCAATCTTTTGATTAATTTTATAAAAAATTAGCGTCCCTCTTGACTTTTGTGCCCCATTATAATAATATATAATTGAAGCATAGCTTCAAAATCTAAAAAAGAGGTATAAAAATGAAGCTTTCACCAAGGACACTTTCAAGGCTCTTTTACGGAGCTATATATTTTGAAACAGAGCGTGGGTATCTTAGCCCCTATCGATACAGCAAGGCGCAAATTGAATATATGTCAAGGCCCGACTACGATGCGTATTGGCTCAGCAGGGCGCTAATTTGTGGTCCTATGAGAATAGAGCTTAAAACAGACGCAACAAAAATCTCCTTTGAGTATAAAACAAGTGAGCCTCACGAGAGGAGCAACACAATAGATTTATACATAGACGGGGTGTTGAGCGAGGTCTATTTTATAAAAAGCAATCTAAAGGGAAAAGTGGAATTTTCCTTGCCTGAGGGGGAAAAAAGAGTATCAATTTATATGCCCTGCGAGAGTATATTAAAGATAAAGAATTTCACCTTAAACGGTCACTATAAAAGCGTTAAGAAGCCCTCGAGGAAGCTCCTTATAATAGGCGATTCCATTACACAGGGTGCAGGCCCGGACATTTCAAGCGAGGCGTATGCAAACATTCTTTCACGAGAGCTGAAATACGAGGTCATCGCACAGGGAATTGGCGGTTATCGCTATGAGCCAAGGGATTTAATGAGAATTGACGGTCTTGCGCCCGATATGATTTTAGTGCTCCTCGGCACAAACTCCTACGAGGCGAGCTTGCTTGAGCGAGGCTACGATTATTCAAGCTCGGTCAAGGAATTTTATAACAGGCTAGTCACCCTTTACCAAGATACAAAAATTGTGTGCGTAACGCCCATTTATCGCACAAGAGAGCTTGATATGGAGCGCTTTAGGTGGTGCATTAACGAGATAAGAGGCGCTTGCGCCCCCCATAAGCAAATAACGGTAATTGACGGCTTCACTCTTATGCCGAATTTGCCGCTTTGCCTTTCTGATGGCGTTCATCCGAGCACCTATGGCTCACATATGCTGGGCACGAGCCTCGCAAACGAGCTGAAAAAGCTAAAATAAAGGAGAATAGCTATGAAAATAATGAGCTTTAACACACAGCATTGTCTTAATTTTTTGGAGCAAAAAGTAGATTACGATATAATGGCGAGGGCAATTGAAGATGTCGGCGCTGACATTGTAGGGCTTAACGAAATGTATGACGAGGGCTCTGCTTTTGGCGCTCAAACTCAAAAATTGAGCGAGAAATGCTCTCTTAAAAATCATTACTTCGCCAAGGCGTGCGAGCTTGATAACGAGGGCACATACGGAAACGGATTTTTGTCAAGATATAAAATCGTCGAGGCACGCACAATCCTAATTCCCGACCCCGAGCCAAGAGCCTATAATGGCTACTACGAAACAAGATGTATTTTGAAGGCAAGGCTTGAAAACGGCTACACTGTGCTTGTTGTTCATTTTGGGCTCAACCCCGACGAGCAAAAGAACGCAGTTAAGACTATTTTGGAGCATCTTGAAAACGAGAAATGTATTCTTATGGGTGATTTTAATATCACTCCCGACAACCCCCTTCTTGCTCCCATAAAGGAGCGTATGCGCGACACATCTATCGGCTTTTGCGAAAATAAGCCCAGCTTCCCAAGCGACAAGCCCAAGATAAAAATTGACTATATTTTCGTGTCGCCCGATATTGAGGTTGTATCTGCCGATATTCCGGAGATTATCGCATCGGACCATCGTCCCCATATCGCAGAAATCTAAAAATTTAAAAATCATCCATAAGGCGTAAAAAGGAGAATAAAATGGGAAAATATTTAGATGTGCCATTTCCAAAAGTGAAAAATGTCTTTGATGGACACATACATATGCACAGATGGAGATTAGAACAAACAGGCGAGAAATTTATTCACGGTCTTGAGGAATACAGAAGAGCTTGTGGGCTTAAATACATAGCGCTTGCCTCGCTCCCGTCGGGAAATCCAATCCCCGCTCCTCGTGATGTCAGCAATAATATCATGTGCGCGTTTTACAAATTAGCAAACGAGAACACCTTTGCATATGGTGGCTTTATCTATCCGTCATACCCTGCGTGTGAGAGCGAAATGGAGGGTATGTCCATCGAGGAACAGCTTGACGAGCTTATAGAAATCGGCTTTGATGGAATAAAAATGCTTGAGGGCAAGCCCAATTTGTACGCAAAGGTAAAAAAGCCACTTGATGGCGATTTCTTTGAGGGTGCGCTTGCTAAAATGGAGAGAGAGGGCACATACCTTCTTATGCACGCAGTTGACCCCGAGCTTTTTTGGACCACCACCGACGAGGAGCTCGTAAAAAAAGGCTGGACATATGGCGACAGCACAAAATATCCGTCAAGCGAGGAAATCTACGAGCAGGTGGAAAATCTCCTTGAAAAGCACCCTAAGCTGAATTTGTGTCTAGCGCATTTCTTCTTCTGCTCCGAGAAGCCCGAAAAGCTTGAGCGAATGTTCGAAAAATACGAAAATCTAAGCATTGATATCACCCCCGGTGGTGAGATGTATATCAGCTTTGCTAAAAGGCGTGAATATTTCAAGGCGTTTTTTGAAAAATATCAAGACAGAATTATTTTTGGCACAGATATGGACTTTACGCCTCATCTTGAGAGTGGAATTTGGCTCTGCGACAGAGTGTATCGCTTCTTGGCGACAAGCGAAGAGCTATCCTCGTTTGATGACCATATGCTCGCAGGCTTAAGCCTTTCGGGCGAGGCTCTCCAAAAAATATTCTCCGACAATCTCCTGGGCAAGCTCGGCACAAGACCAAAAGAGACAAACAAGGTGGCGCTTAAGCGCTATATCGAAAAATACAAGCACCTTATAACAGACAAGGAGCTTTCACGCTATATCGACACTCTATCGGAGGAATACTTAAAATAATCAAAAAATCCACCATGCCAAGAGGCGCTTTGAGATTTTTTAAGTATTTTTAATAAATACCTTGAAAAGTCCCGCCCTGTGTGCTAAAATGTAGCAAGAAAATCGAAGGGGGGGGCAATAAAAATGGAAATTTTAGCGCAAGCGTTTGGCATTGTTGGAATGATATTTAATATTATCGTTTTTCAGCAAAGAAAGCAGAAAAATGTCTTAATTTTTCAGTTCCTTGCGGCGCTCACCTTCGCTCTTAATTATTTGCTCCTTGGCGCTATGGTTGGAGGGCTTCTCAACATTGTTGGGGCGCTGAGGGCGCTCGTGTTCTTCTTCGAGGAGAAAACGCACGCAAGAGAAATCCCTTGGCTTGTGGCGTTTATTGTTATGTTTTCCGCCTCGTACCCACTCACCTTTTTGGTATTCGACACACCCGTTTCGACAAAAAGCCTCATAATCGAGGTCTTGCCCGTTATCGCAATGATTGTCGCAACGATTAGTCTAAGGCTGGGCAAGGCAAGGGCAGTTAGAGCGTTTGGACTGATAAGCTCGCCCCTGTGGCTGATTTACAACTGCTTTAGTGGCTCAATCGGCGCTGTCGCAAGCGAGATTTTAAATCTTATTTCAATAATCGTCGGCATTGTCCGCCTTGATATAAAAAAAGAGAATAGAGAAAAGCAAGAATAGAAGAAAAGCCTTCCGTTCTTGCTTTTTTTGGTAGCGCAATCGCGCCATACAGACTGTCAAAATCATTATAAAACACACACCCCAAGGCGTTTTGCCTTGGGGTGCTTTTCTTATAGCGCTTTGTATGCCTTGAGCCATTGATTTTTTATAAATTCGTGACCCTTAGAGGTTGGGTGAACGCCGTCGCCCAGCCAATATTCGTTTGGCGCACATTTTGCAAGCTCGTTAAAGCCCTCCTGTAAAGGAATAAAGGGTAACGAAAATTTCTTAGCGATTTTTCTTGCCATTTCTGCACGCTTTGCGGTTTCACTCTTGAAGTAATCCCAATGCTCGCTTGTAGCGCCACCCTCTAAAACGAATGGCTCTAAAATCATAATCTTGATATTAGGAAGGGCTTCCTTTATCTCCTCGATAAGCATTGAATAAATCTTGAAAAACTTATCTGCGTCAACACCGTTAGGATTGTCGCCCACCTCGTGCCAAACATCGTTTACGCCAATCAAAATGCTCATAATGTCGGGCTTGTAGTTGATAATATCACGCTTAATTCTTGCATAAAGGTCAACAATTCTGTTGCCACTTATGCCCTTGTTGATAAATACATGCTGATTTGGCTCTGCAAATCCAAGCTCTGCCTCGACCAGCAAGGGATAGCCTCTGCCTAGATTTGCGTCATTTTCCCAGCTTCTGCCGGCGTCGGTGATTGAATCACCTTGAAATAAAATTCTCATAAGAACCTCCAAAAATATTATTTAACCTTATAATAAACTCCGCCTATAAAATTATTAGGATCATACTCGCACTCGTCGTTTCCGTAGAAATATTCTCCAAATGCAAACGATATGGAATCATCGCCAAGGACAAAGTCCTCAAGCTTAAAATCGGCATCAACTGACACGCCACCTTCCTTTGATGGCTCGTCAACGCCATGTAAAACATAAATCATGGCGATGCTGTGACGACCGTCTGTCTTGTCGTAATAGCTTAATTTAATAGTTCCCTCGACAGAGGTATTGTTTATGTTGTTCTCGTAGCGCATATAAATATCGTAGCTCACGCTTTGAGGGTCGCAGGAATACGCATTGTTCACAAAATAGAGCTTATTTCCGCCCTGGTCAACAAATGCACCGTCAAGCTTAGCGCAATTTAGGTAATTCGCCTTGCCATTTTGGTAGGTGTAAGGCTCGTTCCCCTCTTTTACATAAGTTCCAAACGCATATGGAAATTCGGACAAATGATAATCCCTTACAGGCACGCCACCTGTTCTTGGTGGATCAATATGATAGCCCTCGCGCATGATTGTGAATTGGCACAGGCTATCCCTTTCGTCCTCGGTGTAGCATTCAAGATAATCAAAAATCGAAAGCCCCGTGCTATCCGTGCCAAAATTCAAGGTGATATTAAGAGGGCTAATAGAGTTTTCAAGTCCGTGATAGGTGATTCTGGGAGAGCCTTCCTTTTTCAGCTCGCCATTCTCGTAATATTTAAAGGAGTCAGCCCCGAACTCAAAATAAGCGCTTTCGACATCAGAATATTCGTTATTGTTTTGGACAAGTACCCACTTAACAAGGCCCTCGCCCTCACCGCCTTCTTCTCCTAAATTTACGACATCTTCTTCGTCGTCATCGCCCTCGCCGATAATGTTGCTAACAAAGTCGCATCCCATCAAGCAAAGCGTCATAGAAAGGATAAGCAAAATGGCAAAAAATCTTTTCATGTCAAAAATCTCCTTGCTTTTAATTTGTATGCCAAGGATAAGTCATGGCCTAAAATCATTTTAACATATTTTTTTCGAAAAATCAATAGAAACAAGGACAAAGTCAAGCACACACCACAACAAAAGCCCAAGCGATTTGCTCGGGCTTTTAATCATTAGATGGTGATGGGGCGCTTTTTCTCTCTCTTGTGGCGATAAAGCTCAATTAGGGCAAATATTGCACCATGTGATGCCAAGTACATAGGCGCCATAACCCACACCGTCAAAGGCGTGTCGGAGAATAAGGGTTCAACTATGTGGAATGCGTCGCTAACACCAAACACGGACATCAAAAATGCGCCAACGCTCAAATAACAGGTAAAGCCAAGAACGACATAGTGCCATTTTTTGTAGGTGATATCAATTTGACCGAGCATAAGAAGGGCAACAGTCAAAATTGCGCTGAAGCTGTGATGCAGAAGGCCCGAGAAGGTGGGCAAATAGAAGAATGACGGATGCTGAGAAACAAAGGTTGGATATATGACTGTGGCAATTCCACCAAAAAGGGAGAGTAGCCACAAAAAGTGGTAAACACAGTTGTTTTTCTTTCCAAAAAGCGCGCCAAGCGAGATAACAAGGCTCGTCATTCCGCAAAAGCTGTCGGGAATTATGCAATACCAACGCACATTTTCGTATCGAAATACCTGTGATAGCCTGTTTGCCATAATCGACGCAAAAAGCAAAAACGCAAGAGCTTTTATAGCAATCGAGCGTTGCCTTGGCGTTCTTGCATATTCCTTTATCAAAAGCAAGATAAGCGCGCCGAGGATGGTGCTTACAATTATGTAAATTATGTGTTCTTTTCCAAAAACCTGTGGATTCATAGTGCCTCCTTAAAGCGTTCAAATGATATGGTGTTTTGAATAATTTTAATAAAAATATAAAAATATCTTGATTTTTCAAAAAAGATATGTTATACTTACTAGGCAATTGAGCAGAGTAATATATAATATTATTCGGAGAAGTCGCCTAGCTGTAAGTGAGAGTCCAAGAGTGCGAGAGCAAGCGAAGCACGATTGGCAAGTCGAACTTATGCGTTAGCTGTCGAGGTTACTCGACCACAAAAGTGGCGAAAATCCTTTGCTTTTAAAAAATCACAATTTAATATTATTCGGAGAAGTCGCCTAGCTGTAAGTGAGAGTCCAAGAGTGCGAGAGTAAGCGAAGCACGATTGGCAAGTCGAACTTATGCGTTAGCTGTCGAGGTTACTCGACCACAAGAGTGGCGAAAATCCTTTGCTTTTAAAAAATCACAATTTAATATTATTCGGAGAAGTCGCCTAGCTGTAAGTGAGAGTCCAAGAGTGCGAGAGTAAGCGA
>JAFQUJ010000005.1 GCA_017408585.1 Clostridia bacterium
CTGAAGTGTGTTGAATCCTGTCCACGTCAAGCCTTGAAGATCAAGTTGGGCATGCCGTTAAAGCTATATTTGCGCAAGAAAAAATCAAATAAAATTATCATTTATGTTTGAATGATATATTTCTGAAAACGGCTAAAAAATCAGGGACAAATGTTACTTTTGACCTATGGTTTGAGGACTTTTTGGAGCTTCCACCCCTGTTTTAGTTCCGCCCTCGGCGCGAGAGTAACATATATCCTTTAACGGAATATATGTTCCCTTCGAGCAAAACTCAAAAGTTCATTTTACAGCAGTACGGTATAACATATCGAAAGGAATTCACAATATGGAACAAGATTGGAGACTGAATGGTCAAGAGGAATATTTAAAAGATGTAGTCCTCTATAAAATTGTTTTCCCTGAATTTTGGGCGAAAGCATTTGCAGATAAAAACGAATTTTATCAAAGAATTTTAAGCTATGCCGAAAATCATGTTAAGGCTTTCCCTGATACAAAGGAATATCTTGAAGGTGAAAAAATACAGTTGTTTTGGCACGAACACTGCGATTTCTGTTGGGAAAAAGCAATGACAAATACGGAGTGCGAGTTTTATTGCACAAAAGATATGCGCTACTGGATTTGCAAAGAATGCTTTGAAGATTTTAAAGATAAATTTGGGTGGATTGTAAAATCCGCTGATGAGTTGTTTGATTGAATATAAATATACCTTTTGTCGTTACAACCCCCGTTTTTGACCGATTTTGAGACCTTTTGCAGTCTTGACCTACGTCGAAAGCTTAGTTTGTCTGACGAGAAAATAAGCCAAACCCCAAAATACATTCTACAAAATTACAGTATACATATCAAAGAAAGCGAGGAGAAGGTATGAACAAGATGCTTCGTTTCAGAAAAGCAATATTGCGTGCAGATTTTAAAGAAGCAACTCGAGAGTTTAATAAATTTCATTTTTATCGTTACACTACCGAGAAAGTCGCTTTCATTTTGAATCTTAAGGATATAGGTGATTATGTTCAAATCACCTATGGGTATACATCAATTGCTGATGAAGAGTTCTTGAGAAGCAATGGTGAAGATGATGATAATATAAAAGTTCGTTTTTCAGTAGTTGTAAGGAGCGAAATAGATGAAGCTATTGCCTTTGATATGATAAAAAATGTATATGATACATATCGTAATAGCTCCAAAGATGAAATTTTGTTGTTAAAAAAAGAAAGACAAAAGCAATTTTTGCAAAAAATTTCTGAAAAGCTAAAGCCCATGGGGTTCAAGAAAAAGGGAGCAAAATGGAAAATTCCATTGGAAAACGATTTTTGCTTGGAATTTGAGGCTCAAAAATCGCAATGGTCGGACGAATATTATTTTAATGTCTGTGTGTATCGAAATGATATTTGTTTTCCGTGTTATTATACGCGTATAGTTACAAACGATGATGGTAAATACGATTGGCAACTGATGACCGACGACGAGTTAAACAATGTGTTAAGCGAGGCAATTCAAGGCACATTGCTACCGATTATAAGCACGCCACTATTCACTCTTGGCACTCAAAGGCAAATATGGCAAGGCTGTATTTGTCAAAGAAACAAATGTAATATCTGTTGGGTGCAGAAAAATTTATGGGAAGCAAACGAAGAAAAATGAGAAGATGTGTTTCTAAGCATCACTAAAAATCAGGGACAAACCTCAAAAGCCCATTTTACAGCAGTTTAGTATAATATACCTTTTATCGTCTTGACCCACATTAAGAGTGTCGTTTGTCTGACGAGAAAATAACGATTAAGGAGTAAAAATGAAGCTTTTATTTAGCGCATTGACGAAATTTGTAATAGGCATAGTCCTTGTGGGCGCGTTACTGTTTTTGCCGGCAGGCACTATTGAGTATGAGCAGGCGTGGCTGCTTTTAGGAGTGCTTTTTATTCCAATGCTAATGCTCGGAGCTGTTCTGCTTATAAAAAGTCCGGAGCTTCTTGCTAAGCGCCTAAACAACAAGGAAAAGCAAAGGGCGCAAAAGGGAGTGGTTGGCATTTCGGCACTTATGTTTTTGGCGACATTTATTGTCAGCGCTCTTGACTTTCGCTTTGTTTGGTCGCATGTGCCATTTTGGACATCTGTTGTAGCATCTGTTGGTTTTTTGATAGGCTATGGCATATACGCCGAGGTAATGAGAGAAAACGCATACCTGTCACGCACAATAGAGGTGCAAGAAAATCAAAAGGTTATAAGCACGGGTATGTATAAAATTGTACGCCATCCAATGTATTTGGCAACGCTTCTTATGTTCTTGCCAATGCCAATAATTCTTGGCTCAATTTGGGGACTGATTCCTACACTAATTTACCCAATTGCGATAATCATTCGCATAAAAAACGAGGAAAAGCTCCTTAGTGCCGAGCTTGATGGCTACGAGGAATATAAGACAAAAACAAAATACAGACTAATTCCGTTTATTTGGTGAACAAGGAGCAAAAATGGAAATTTGGGACGGATATTTAAGCGATGGCTCGTCTTGCGCTACTATGACAAGAAAGCTTGCTTGTAATATAGATAAGCTTGCCAAAACAAAGGCTGGCATTTCAATGGAATCAAAGGCAGACAGAGAACACAGAAGTAAGTTGATTTTTGAAATTGAATTTTAAAAAGTACAAAATATGATAAACATTTTACTTGAAGGCTACACAATAGACGCCCCGTGGCTCTATGACGAGTTGAAAAACCACATAAAGCCACACCACAGGGTCGCAATAGTGGCATTTTCGTTCCGTGACAGAACTGCATCTAATCTTGAGGAATGGAATGCTGTTTATGGCAAAAACGGAAGATTTTACGATAGCATAGTTAACCCCCTTCTTTTCTACGGAATAAAAGAGGAAAATATCACATTTATAAACTACTTTGCCGACACAAAAAAGAGCGCTAGAGCAAAGGTTGAGAGCGCCGACATTATTTATTTTCTTGGTGGACTACCCGATAAAATGTACGAGCGCATAAAGGAATTCGAGCTTCAAGAGGCGCTTATGCGTCACGATAAAATCGTGATGGGTTATAGCGCGGGAGCGGTAATTCAGCTCTCTGAATATCACCTCTCACCCGATAAGGACTACCCCGAATTTTCATATTTTGAGGGCTTACCATATCTTGACGATTTTTATCTCGAGGTGCATTATACCGGAGAGGCTGAGCAGGATCGGTCAATCGAAAGAGTGCTCAAGGAGCGAGGAAAAACAGTTTATGCCACCATATTGCACGAGGGTGCAATCTTGGTTGAAAATGGCAAAATAAAGCTTCTCGGCAAGGTAAATACATACAATAAATAAAGGAGAAAATCAAATGGAAATAAGAGAATACGATAAGTCGCTTGGCGCATACACTCTGCCAAACGGACTAAGAGAGGCGCTAGAGGGAAAATCTCTCGAGGAGCAAATCCCATATTTTAGAACTGCTACATACTGCCATTACTCAAACACCTTTTGGAGCGAAAGAACAGAGAAAGGCAACCTTCGTCGAATAGACGAGGACGGCGAGGTCAAGGAAATAATTGTAGATAATGGAATTATTGTCGGCGTAATGGTAAAGGACTATAATTTCTCAAAGAATATACCTTGCTTTGTTGAAGAGGGCGTTTGCACCTATTACGCGTGCGATAATAACGGTGCAGGCTATAAGGAAAGAGAAGACTATTTTTATCTTTTCGCAGTAGCAAATAACGACTAAATTATTAAGGCTATTCGGGAGAAAAATATGGAATTAAAGGTAAAAATGCTAAAGGGTGAGTGTTGGTATGGCGGAAGCGTCGGAGAGGCGCTTCACAACCCATTTACAGAGGACTCTATATACGATTATGATATGAACTATGGCGCGAATCAAACAATGCCACTCTTTATATCAAGCTACGGCAGATACATATGGTGTGAAAAGCCAATGGTAGTCCACATGGAAAATGGCGAAATCACACTTAACTCAAGCGACGATATCATTCTTGTAAAGGCAGGAGAAACACTAAAGGACGCCTACCTGTGTGCGTCAAAAGCACATTTCCCGTTTAGTGGTAAGGTGCCACCGCTGAAATTTTTCGAGAGCGCTCAATATAACTCTTGGATGGAGCTTGACTATCATCAAAGCCAAGAGGAAATCTTAAAATACGCTCACGGAATTGTAGATAATGGATACACCCCCGGTGTTTTAATGATAGACGAGGGTTGGCATACAAGATATGGACTTTGGGAATGGGATTTTACAAAATTCCCTGACCCTAAGAAAATGATTGACGAACTACACGCCCTTGGCTTTAAGGTGATGCTATGGGTTGTTCCTCTTGTAACAGCCGACGGACAAGCCTTTAGTATGAATTACTTTTCCTATCTTGGCTTCCTTGATGGCGCATGTGGCGATAAAAAATATTTTCTTCGTACCGATGATGGCAAGCCTGCGATAATTGAATGGTGGAATGGCTTTAGCGCAATTCTCAACATGTGTAGCGAGGATGACAGAGAATTCCTTGATAGCAAGCTTCGTCGCTTGGTTGACGAATATGGTGTTGATGGCTTTAAATTTGATGGTGGAAACATCGAAATGTATAACCCACGCAGAGTCATAAACGGAGAGCAAACGAGGTTCTCGGCTGACGAGCTAAATATTGCTTGGAACGAGTTTGGCACAAGATACGAATATCACGAATATAAGGACACCTTCAAGGGTGGTGGTAAGGCAGTAATTCAACGCCTTCAGGACA
The DNA here is from genome assembly GCA_017408585.1 of Clostridia bacterium. Lineage (GTDB taxonomy): Bacteria > Bacillota > Clostridia > Oscillospirales > CAG-272 > RGIG2000. The sequence goes on from JAFQUJ010000005.1 coordinate 4,730, forward strand.
GAAATCACAAGTGGGGCGCACACGAGCATGGCCTTGGCACAATTTTGCCCTCTGCACTTTTGCAAGGACTTATAGGACACCCATTCATCTGTCCCGACATGGTGGGTGGTGGAGAATGGTCGTTTAACTATATGCCTAATTTCGAGATTGATACAGAGCTGTTTGTCAGAATGGCACAAATGAGCGCACTTTTCCCAATGATGCAGTTTTCTTGGGCGCCTTGGAGGGTGCTTGATAAAAAGCACGCCGAGTTGTGTCTTGAAAGCGCCAAATTGCACGCAAAATTCGCGCCGTACATTATCGAGCTTATAAAGGAAAGCGCCATAAGCGGAGAGCCGATTGTGCGCCATATGGAATATGAATATCCCCATCAGGGCTACGAAAAAATAACAGACCAATTCCTTTTAGGCAAGAATATTTTGGTCGCCCCTGTGATTGTAAAGGGACAAACAAAGCGCAAGGTATTGCTCCCCGAGGGCAAATGGCTATATCTTGAAAAAACAGAATATAACGGTGGAAAACTAATAGAGGTTGATGCTCCTATCGAGGTTCTGCCATACTTTAGGAGAATAAAATGAAAGCATACGAGCTAATAGACATAATAACTGATGGCGCATATAAAATAAATGGCGAAACCTGTGATACTATAAAATCGGGCGATCCCGAAAAGGAAATAAAAAGAGTTGGCGTTACCATGTTCGCCACGGTTGATGTTATAAGAGAGGCAATGGAATGGGGAGCAGATATGCTCATAGTTCACGAGCCAACCTATTATGACCATATGGAAAACTTAGTGGAAAGCCCCGTAATTGATGCCAAAAGGGCGCTCATCGAGAAAAGCGGAATTGTAATTTATCGCTATCATGATAGAATGCACCATCGCCCAATAGACCAAATTCCTGAGGGCGAAATTTATTATATGGGCTTGAAGGGTAAAATGGAAAAGACGCAATATAGTGCGTCCTATACCTTTGATTGCGATACCCCAATTACAGCCACAGAGCTTTGCGAAATCATGAAAAACGAGCTTGGTATAAAGCACCTAAGGGTAGCAGGAGAGCTAAATAAAAAGGCGACAAGGCTTGCCCTATGCTTTGGCACACCAGGTGGCGTTTATGACCTTCTTCGTGACGAGAGCATACAAATAGTAATGACAGGCGAGGCGTGCGAGTGGATGCTTGCTGAATACGCAAGAGATGCCTCGGCGCTCGGCTTTAACAAAACGCTTATTGTAATGGGCCATATCCCCTCGGAGCGTGATGGAATGAGATTACTTGCAAAGCGCCTAGACGAGAGCATGCCGATTGAAATAAAATACATAGAATGTGGCGAGGTGTATCACTAATGGCACTAAAAATTACTTTTTTAGGAACTTGCGCGTGTGACTTTTCACCAAGGCTCAAGACGGATTTGCGTGACAAGCTCGACAAGGATGTAAGGCGTTCCTCGTCAATGCTTATAAACGATACACTTTTGCTTGATTGTGGCACTCATACAATAAATTCACTTGATATTTTAAAAATCCCCTATGAGCAAATAACCGATTTGCTCATAACCCACCTGCACGACGACCATTTCGATGTGGAGAATATAAAAAAGCTGGCACTCAATAGACACACCCCCCTTCGTATTTGGGTAAGAGAGGACGCAACACTGCCCGAAATTCCAAATACTCAAATAAATAAAATGACGCTCTTTGAGCGCTATCTTATAAGCGATAACACATACGCCACGGGTATGATGGCAAATCACGACGAGAGCGCATTCCCACAGCATTTTCTTATAGAGAGTGAGAAAAAGAGCATCTTCTATGGCTGTGATGGCGCTTGGCTACTTAATAAAACATACTATCATCTTCACAAAAGACATCTTGATGTGGCTGTTTTTGACTGCACAACAGGAGATTATGAGGGAGAATGGCGCATAGGAGAGCATAACGGAATACCAATGCTTCGAGTAATGCTTCCGTCGCTTAAAAGCGTCGAAGCTATAACCGACAAAACCAAGGTGTATTTCTCACACCTTGCCCCATCACTCCATAAGTCACATGACGAAACCGAAAAAATCGCACACACCCTCGGCGCTTTTGTCGCATATGACGGACTGTGCATTGAAGCTTAAGGAGAAAAAATGAAGGATCTTGAAAGAAGGAAGCAAATCCAACGCCAAAGGCTAAAAAGCCTGCTCCCGAGCCTTATACTGTTTGCCGTAGCGATGACCTTGTTGCTCGTCGGTGTTAGCGCTCAGAAGACAAACAAGACTGTTGGCATAATGCTTTTTGTCGGCGCTCTGATCGTAGCAATTTCATCGCTGATATTGACCTTTAAAGTCACGAAAAAATACGACCTGATTATAGCGCAGGAATATATTACCGCCTTTAAGGAGCAAATAAAGGACGGCAACGGCAAAACGGAATTTGTTGCCGATAATAATCAAACCGTGCGCTTTGAAGCAAACGGAGCAGTAATAGACGGCGAAACGGTTTTATATGACGATATAGCCGTATATGTGTCTGTAAGGATACAAGCCAAGGCGATCTCAAACCGCCTTTCTCTCGCCCTTAGCATTGCCTTTAACGGCGGAAACGAAATGGTAAGCCTTCCGTTAGATGCAGATGTCCTTTCTGAGATAGAGAGGAATAATGTCGTAATTGAAAATAATAGCGATTACAGACACTTCCTTGACGATGGCATTAAATTTACAAGAGTAATGATGAATCAAATGATCGTTTCCAAAGAGGCTTATTTTCCAATAGCCGTGCCAAAAAACGAGCAGGAGCATATGCTCGTAAAAAGCATAGCTAAAAGAAAGCGCGTGATAACCGCGCTCTCTGTTGTTGGAATATTCGTATTCTATGCGCTCTTGATATGGCTCTTTAAAACTGATAGCGGACTTCAATTCTCCGATACCCTCGGCTTTAATATCGGCTTCAAGCTCGCCTTTACCGTGGCAGTTCTGCTTCTTGCCCTTGTAAAGCCAAAATCGGTAAAGCTACACGAGAAAATATTGCTATGCGTGTTTATCGCCCTGTACTGGAGCATTTTGATTTTCTTCACCTCGCAGGCAATCTCCCTGCTTTTCCTCATATTTGCGTTAATATTCGCCTGCGTTGGCTTTGGAAATATCGCAAGAGCGGATAAGAAAAAGGAAAAGCCAACGAGCAGAGTGTTCATTCTCGGAATGGTTTTGTCCCTTTTCGTGCTTGGCGATGTGTCCTCAATGACATTTCTTGATGACAAGGAGATAATAATAGAGCTCATAATAGCACTTGTTGTGTTTGTAATTTCCATACCCGTGACTATTGTCTACATAATGAAGACTAAAAGCCCAAAATACCAAAAAACGGGCAAGAAAATCCTCTTTGGAATAACAACTCCAATCCTTACCTTCCTTTTAGCCCTTTGGCTTGCGTTTATGATAGTTCCCGAGCTTAATTATGTTCTTGATACAAGCGAGCCTACTGTCGTAACGGAAGAAATAATAGAGCTTAGAAGAAGCGATGACAGCTATTACGCAGTCGTTGAAATCAACGAGGTAAGAATAGATGTGTCAATATCATCATCTGATTACAAGTCGCTTTCCGAGGGAGATGAAATATCCGTCTCAATTCGTAAGGGTGCGCTGGGCTTTAAATATTACATATACGAGGAATAATGCCAATGAAAAATTACACCCCCGGGGCTTTTCTTACAAATATGGCAATGGCGCTTCAAGCATCGACTATGCTTGTCTTGCTCATGTTGCCGATTCTTATACGCAATGTATTAGGAGATGAGATTTCATTTTTGCAAATGCTGTTTTACCTTTTGCTTTGCATTGTAGCTCCGTTCTTGATTTTTACGATTGTTTCCTTAATAGGCTTGCTTTTTAAATCGTCAAGAGAGCCAAACGCACAAATAGACGGACAAAATCTAATACTTGATGGTGAAAGCATAGCTCTTTCAAGGATAAGCGAAATTTACATTAGCGCCCCGACTCTTGCAACAAGAATAGGCTATCACCCGATAAGAATGTCTTTTTATCTTGATAACGATAAGCGCAAGGCAAGACTTATCGAAAAGCCATCTCTATCTCTTATAAAAGCCATAAGAGAGCTTGCCACAAATGCCAAAATGCACATCTTCGACAAGCTATTCACCTTTGTTATAGAGCCGGCAATAGCGCTTGTGGCAGGTATATTAATCGCTATATTTTGCTAGTTTAAATAAAATGCGATAAAATATGACAAGAAAATCGAGTGGCTTTTGTTCATACCTACAAAATAACGCTCGCTCGGGCGCAAATTATAAAAACCACTTGAAATTACCATGTTTTAGTGTTAAAATAATATAAATAAAAAATATTTTTCAAAAGGAGATATTCATATGGCAAACAGATTTATTTTGAATGAAACCTCATATTTTGGCGCAGGCTCAAGAGAGGTTCTCGCAGGCGAAATCGAAAGAAGAGGCTTTGAAAAGGCATTCATCGTTGGCGACGCTGACCTTGTTAAGTTCGGTGTTGTAAAGATGGTAACAGACACTCTTGGCGATTTCCCATACGAGCTTTTCAGCGATTTCAAGGCAAACCCAACCGTAAACAATGTTAAGGCTGGCGTTGAGGCTTACAAGGCATCAGGCGCAGACTTCATTATCGCAATCGGTGGTGGTAGCGCAATTGATACCGCAAAGGGAATTGCAATCATTATCGCAAACCCTGAATTTGCAGATGTTGTATCACTCGAGGGCGTTGCTCCTACAAAGAATAAGTGCGTTCCAATTATCGCACTCCCAACAACTGCAGGTACTGCAGCAGAGGTTACAATTAACTATGTAATCACAGACGAGGAAAGTGGAAGAAAGATGGTTTGTGTTGACGCAAACGATATCCCTGTTCTCGCAATCGTAGATGCAGAGCTTATGGCTTCAATGCCTAAGGGTCTTACCGCAGCAACCGGCATGGACGCTCTTACACACGCAATCGAGGGCTACATCACAAAGGGCGCTTGGGACCTTTCAAACATTCTTGAAATTAACGCAATTAAGATGATTTCCGACAATCTAAGAACAGCTACCTTCGACGGTAAGAATATGAAGGCAAGAGAGCAAATGGCTCTTGCTCAATATGTTGCAGGAATGGCATTCTCAAATGTTGGTCTTGGATGCGTACACTCAATGGCTCACCCACTTGGCGCTCGCTTCGATATCGCTCATGGTGTAGCTAACGCACTCCTTCTCCCAATCGTAATGGAATTCAATATGCCTGCGTGCGAAAAGAAATATTGCAGAATTGCAACCGCTATGGGCGTTGATGTTTCCGAAATGAGCGTTGAGGAAGGCGCAAAGGCAGCAGTTGAGGCAGTTAAACAGCTCTCAATCGACCTTGGCATTCCACAAACACTTCGCGAAATCGGCATTCCCGAGGAGGCTCTTGAACAGCTCGCAAACGACGCATTCAATGATGTATGCACAGGCGGTAACCCAAGAGAAATCACCGAGGCTGACATTCTCGAGCTTTATAAGAAGGCATATTAATTTGAATTGCGAGGCGTAAAAATGGCTAACAAAAAGATTTTAAAATCAAAATTTCTAAACGAATATTGCGCAACCGCAGCTAATATGTATCGTCTTGGCTGGGATGAGCGTAATGGCGGTAACATTTCATATCTTCTCACCGAGGAGGAGGTTAAGGCAGTTCTTGATACAAGCAAGGTTATAAGAGAAATCCCTCTCGGCTTTGACGCAAAAGAGCTTGCGGGCAAATACTTCCTCGTTAGTGGAACAGGTAAGTACTTCAAGAACTTTGTAGGCGACCCCGAAAACAATGTTGGCGTATTCAGAATTTCAGCTGACGGTCAAAATGCAGAGCTTCTTTGGGGCTACGCAGATGGTGGTAGATTTACAAGCGAGCTTCCGGCTCACCTAATGAGCCATATCGCAAGACTAAGAGTTGACCCAACAAACAGAGTAATTATGCATACTCACCCAACCAACCTTCTTGCTATGACCTATGTTCACGAGCTTGATACAAATAAGTTCACACACACTCTATGGCAAATGAACACCGAGTGTATCGTTGTATTCCCGGATGGCGTCGAGGTTCTTCCTTGGATGCTTTGTGGAACAAACGAAATCGGCGAGGCGACCGCTGAGAAGATTTCATCTGCTCGTACAGTAATTTGGGCTATGCACGGTATCTACTGCGCAGGACATGACCTTGACGAAACCTTCGGCCTTGTTGAAACAGTAGAAAAGGCTGCTCAGGTATATATGATGACTGCTCCTATTGGACTTAAAAACATCATCACCGACGATCAGCTAAAACAGCTAGCAAAGAGATTTAACCTTACATACAGAGAAGGCATAATCGAGGAATAAGCTAAATAAAGATAGAGCGCTTGCATTTTTGCCGGCGCTCCTTTCTTTTAAATAAATGTTAATTTTCTTATATTATATTGAAAAGCTCTTAATTTTGTGATAAAATTATTTAATAGAACGAAAAGGAGCAAGGCAAATGAATGTATCGTATTTGAAAAAGACAAGGAGCTCTCAGCTTCTTAAAATAAAAAAGCATATCATTTCCGTTCTCGAGGGTAGCTCTATGACAAGAAGGGCGCTTGTAAACGCAGTCCTATCTCGTATGGGTATGACAGAGGACGAGATTGCAAACGGTTGCGTTGATGGCGCGTGCGTGCTTTTGCGCTCCTATATTGGAACAGTAATCAATGAGGGAATTGAGGGCTCAGAAATCGTCGAGCAGAACGGAAGCCTAACGCTTTCCCTTTCTACTGCATACATAGTAAAGGGCGAGGTTTATGACTTTATCAAGACACTTTTGAAGGAAAATGTAGCTCTTGACAAGCAAGAAATATTTAGGCGCTGTATCTCTCATTTTGGCGCAGATAAAACCTTCAGCGATAAGGATGACGGACTCATTCGCGCCTTTGCAGGAGAATTTCTCGCTAGGTGTGAGCGCACAGGGGCTATCACCATCGAAAACGGAAAATACTATCTTGCCCCCGAAAGAGAAAAAACTCTTAATTCGTACGAAAGCTTTATAAATTCCATAAACGAAAATGGCGGAGAATATTTTGAACGCTATGGTGCTATGCTCATACGAAAGTTCTATGAAAAATCGGGCTTTGTCGTAACAGAGTGTAGCGTTACAGGCGGAAGCGATGATGGCGGAATTGACATTATCGTTCGCACCGAGGACAAGCTCGGCTTTAAGGACTTCATCGCGGTTCAGGCAAAGGCAAGACGCAACTCCCATGTAACAGTAAAAGAGGTAAGAGAGTTTATTGGCGCTATGCACGCAATCGGTGCAAACCGTGGAATTTATCTTACAACCTCGTATCTTCACGATGAGGCACTTGCGCTTGTCGAGGAGATGCCAAGCATCACTAAAATTGACGGACGCACCTTGTGGGCGCTCGCTAACGAGTGTAATTTTTTCAAGGTATGAGCATAATATTAAAGGAGCTTTTGGCTCTCACCGATAATGACTATCGCGACTTTCACGCAAGGCTGATTCCCAATATTGATAAGGACACATTGTTGGGCGTTAGAGGCCCTCTGTGTCGTAAAATCGCAAAAAAATATGCAGGCACGCCTGAGGGCGAGGCATTTTTGTCAAGTCTGCCTCATAGCTACTATGATGAAAACCTAACTCACGCCTATATGTTGGGCTATCTCGAGGGCGATGCACTTGAAAAAATAAAAGCCTTCTTACCATACATGGACAATTGGGCGGTGGTTGACTCTTGTGTGTCAAATCTTAAAAAATTCTTTAAAAGCCCTGATGATGTGTTCGATTTTGTTATATCAACGCTAAAATCAAGCGAGGAATATATCGTTCGATTTGGCATCGTGTCGCTCCTTTGCTATTATCTTACCGATAAGCACGCAAAAAGGGCAATCGAGCTTGTAAAGCAAATTAAAAGCGATAAATTCTATATCAAAATGGCACAGGCGTGGTTCTTTGCCACGGCACTAACCAAGCATTATGAGCTTGCACTTCCTCTAATCGAGAAAAGAGAGCTTGATGCGTGGGTGCATAATAAATCAATTCAAAAGGCAAGAGAAAGCTATCGTGTTCCAAACGAAAGAAAGCAGTATTTAAATACTTTAAAAATAAGAGGAAAAATATGAAGGTAAAGTTAAAGAAACTAAACCCAAACGCACAAATGCCAAGCTATGGCTCTGAATTTTCAGCCGGCGCAGACCTTTGCGCTTGTATTGATAGTGAGCTCGTGGTAGAATCGGGACAAACAGTATTCGTAGGCACAGGACTTGCAATGGAGCTACCCTGTGGCTATGTTGCACTAATTTATGCAAGAAGTGGACTTGCGTGTAAGCGTGGACTTGCCCCCGCAAATAAGGTGGGCGTAATTGATAGCGACTATCGTGGAGAAATTAAGGTCGCGCTTCATAACCATTCAAGCGAGCCACAAACAATTGTGCCAAATGAGCGTATCGCGCAAATGGTAGTAACACCCTATATAAAATGTGATTTTGAGATAGCCGACACCCTAGAGGACACCGTAAGAGGTGAGGGCGGATTTGGCTCAACGGGAAGAAACTAAAATGAATTTTTTTGATACATCAAAGGGAATAGTGTGCTTTTTAAGGCACGGACAAACTGATTGGAATTTAAATTTCAAAATGCAGGGCAGAGAGGAGATACCTCTGAACAGCACAGGAATTGCACAGGCACAGGACTGTGCAAACGGGCTGGCAGATGCTCTACAACGGGCAGGCATCAGCTGGACAAAAATAATTTCAAGCCCCTTGGGTAGAGCCAAGGAAACCGCTAAAATTATAAAAGAGGCGGTGGGGTGTGAGTATTTTGGCGCAGATGACAGAGTGATTGAGCGCGATTTTGGCGAGCTCAGCGGACTTGTTTATGAGGAATACTCAAAGGCAACCTTCAACAATGTTCCCGAGATTAGAACTGTCGAAACAATAGATGCCATAATGGAAAGGCTGAATGATTTTATCAAGGATAATGTCGCAAACGGAGAAAGAGTGCTGATTGTGACACACGGTGCGGTCACTAGAATTTTCGCCAGAAACTCTAAAAAATCACCGAAAATTCCACCGGATTTCGAGCGTTCAATTGATAACTGCCATCTTGTAATTTATACATATGACCAAAACGAAACAGAGCTTCAAGCCTATAATATCTCCCCTTGGGAGCTTGCCAACCTAGCGCTTGACGAGGAATAAGAGGATAAAATGAAGAAAAAGCATACTAAAAAGCAAAAAATAATAGCCATTGTTGCACTTGTTGCGGTAGCGATTGCCCTAGTGCTCTTTATCGTGATAGGAATACCAATGATAAAGGACTACAAAAATAGTGGCTATAATAGCAAATATGTCTATGACGATGTTTCTCTTGTAGGCGTATGGCAGGAAAAGGATTTTGAAAACAACACCTATAAAATATATGACTTTAGAAACGATAAAAAGGTAATTGTGTCCCTATATGTGTGTGGAATTGAGGCAATTCGTGACGAGCTTAGCACCTATCGCACAGAGGATAAAAACACCTTAATTATCACCTATACAGTAAATGGCAACCCTATAAATGGCGAATATAAATTTTCAATCTCCGACGATAAAAGCACACTCGTTTTAAGAGAGGGGACAAAAAATATCGTTCTTGAAAAATACAACCTTGAATATAATGAGGACACCTCGATTTTTGGCACTTGGGATAGCACCGAAAGGGAGGGAGTTTCTTATACCTTTAATGAGGACTATTCGGGAATAACCACCGAGGGAGAAAAGAAAAATAATATTCTATTCTCGACACAGGGCGATAAATTCAATCTGTTTATAAACGAAAATCTTCCAATTGACGGCTATACGCTAAATGAAGATTTTGTAGTAGAATATAAATACGAAATAGAAAACGACACGCTCACCTTAAAGGGAAGCGATGGCAAGGTAAGCACATATCAAAGGAGAAAATAATGGAGCTATTTGAAAAACAGCTAAGCTCAAGGCAAATATTTGATGGTAGAGTCGTTAAGCTCTATGTTGATGATATAGAGCTACCAAACGGTAAAACCTCGATAAGAGAATATATAAAGCACCCGGGGGCTGTGTGTGTAATTCCAATCACCGACGAGGGTGAGGTAATTATGGTAAGACAGTTTAGATACCCGTTTGGCAGAACCTTGCTCGAAGTTCCCGCAGGTAAGCTCGAAATAGGTGAGGACCCTCTCGATGCTGTCAAAAGAGAGCTTGAGGAGGAGAGCGGAGTTATAGCTGAAAGGGTCGAATTTATTGGTATGACCTACACCACCGTAGCCTTTACTAATGAGCAAATTTATACCTACATGGCAACAGGGCTTTCCTATACAACGCCACACACCGACGAGGACGAATTTGTCGAGGTTGAAAAAATCCCTCTAGATGCCCTCGTTCAAATGGTAATGAATGGCGAAATTAAGGATTCCAAGACACAGGTCGCCATTTTAAAGGCGGAAAGACTGTGGAAAAGAGGCTAAAATGGATCTAAGAGATAATGTAAGAATTAACAGAACAAAAATGCTTGATGAGGCTGCAATAAATCATCGCCCCGCTCACTTTATTAATACCTTTTGCATCTTTCTTATCGTTTTCTTTATCGTGAACTTGGCAAGAGAGGTGCTTGTGACAATCCCTACCGCCTTTTATCTTATCACAGATGACAGGTTCTGGGAGGCGATGGGACAATATATCGCAGGCGAAATTGATAAGAGTCAATTCACACTGGTTTTAGATGAGCTGGGTCAAAATATGCCGTGGTATGTGATTTTGGTGTCGGTTCTGTCAAGTGGCTTTATGATTTTAGGCGCAATCATTTATTGCACCAAATTTGAAAAAAGAACAATCGCAAGCCTAGGACTAAGAAAGAAAAATACCAACATCGTGCTCGAATACGGAATTGGCGTTGTAATCGGCGTTGCCATGTTCTATTTCACGCTCCTAATCGCAAACGCAATCGGCGCTATCACCGTCGAGTTCAACCCCAATATGTCATGGACAATCATCTTGTTCCTTATCGCCTTCATAATTCAAGGCGCGGGCGAGGAAATCTTCCTTCGTGGCTATCTTATGACAAGCGTTGCCCGTGACTACAAGATTTCCCTAGCACTCATATTCAGCTCCGCTGTATTTTCACTAATTCACGCATCAAACGCAGGCGTTTCCTTGCTCGCCTTTGCAAACATATTCCTGTTTGGAGTGTTCGAGGGAATTTATGTCTTAAAGCGTGGTAACATTTGGGGTGCGTGCGCTATTCACTCAATGTGGAACTTCGTTCAAGGCAATATCTATGGCTCAAGCGTAAGCGGAATGAGCTCAATGCCATCAATCTTCATCTGCACATCAAATCCAACAATGGATTCCGCTAGTGGTGGCGCATTTGGAATTGAGGGTGGCTTTGCAACAACAATTATCGTTCTTGTCGCAATTGGAATACTCTTGCTCGTTCCACCAAAGAAGAGCGAGCTCCCCGATTACGAGCTAAATCGCAACACCTTCAACGATCAAGACAATTTTGATGGTTATCACGATTATAGCAATTTTAGCGACTATAACTAATGCAAAATACAGGGCTCGAAGGAGTCCTGTATTCATTTTTGAGTGAATATATTCATTTTTGCTATGAATAAAATGCACACAAATACATTTTCGAGTGAATTAATATTAATATATTTATAATAAATCTATTGACAAGCACAAAAATAGGTTGTATAATTATAACATCTTAACAGATTAGCGAAAGCTAAAATTTATTTATGGAGGAAAAGATAATGAAAAAGATTATCGCACTCGCACTTGCAATCGTTATGGTTGTATGTTGCATTTCACTCGTTTCTTGTGGAAACGACAAAAAATATGTTGCAATCGACGCAAGCGACCTTCTCGTTGAGGACTTCGGTATTGCGGTTAAGAAGGGCAACACAGCACTAATGGAAGAGGTAAATAAGGTAATTGATGCTTGGGTTAAAGACGGCACAATGGAAAAGTACATTGATTACTATACCCAACTCTCAAAGTATGAGGAGGGCGTAGAGGGCGTTGAAGCTCCTGTTGCAGGCGACCTTAAGGTTACATGGGACTTCGGCTCAGCAACAGAGGAAATTACAGTTTACACCGAGTCAGGCTTTGCTCCATTTGAATTCGTTTCAAACGGTAGCGTTGTAGGCGTTGATATTGCAATCATGAATCAGGTTGCAGTAAACATGGGCAAGAAGGTAAATGTTCAAGACATTCTTTTTGACACAATCCCATTGAGCGTTCAGCAATCAACAGGCGATGCAGTAGGCGCAGCCGGTCTTACAATTAATGAAGAAAGAAAAGACATGGTAGATTTCTCAAGCATCTATTATAGCTCAACTCTCGTAGTTGTTTCAGCTGAGGACAAGGCATATTCAAGCCTTAAGGCTCTTGACGGACTCAAGGTAGGCGTTCAAGAGGGCACAAGTGGTGACCTTATCGTTTCTGCAGCGACAACAGCAGAGGGTCACTCCTACGAGGGAGATGACGGAGAGGTTGTTGTAAAGATTAGCGACAGCACAACAATTGGGCGTTATAAGCAGTACGCTCTTGCACTTGCAGACCTCGAGGCAGGCCGTATAGATGCAATCGTTATGGATAAGCTCCCTGCACAAACAATGCTCGCAGTATCAAAATAATTAAATAAGTCGGAATAGTGGGGGAGCTTGTGTTCCCTCACTAATTCTGCTGAAAAGGAATTTATGAATATTTTTTTAGCAGCATCTATTCTTGAACGCCTTAAAAAAGCGGTTATTGTTCAGGATAGATGGAAAATGTATCTTGAGGGATTAGGAAATACTATTGCAATAGCAGTTATTGCCGCAATTATAGGTACAATAATCGGCGTATGCTTTGCAATGATAAATTATCTCAACAGAAAAACAGGAAAGCTTAAGGTTCTGTCTAAAATTGCAAACATTTACATTACCGTAGTAAGAGGAACTCCCGTAGTTCTTCAGCTCATGATTTTGTACTTTATAGTGTTCGCATCATGGAGTAACGGAATGATGATAGGTGCTATCACATTTGGAATAAATTCAGGTGCATATGTTGCCGAAATTGCAAGAGCGGGCTTTGAAAGCGTTGATGACGGACAAATGGAGGCAGGACGCTCTCTTGGACTGTCAACATGGCAGACAATGTGGCATATTGTTATTCCACAGGCGGTTAAAAACTGCTTACCACCATTGTTCAACGAGTTCATCACTCTCGTCAAGGAAACAGCGATAGTTGGATATGTTGGTATAATGGACCTAGGAAAAATACCGGGACTTATCCAATCAAGAACCTTTGACTACTTGTTCCCACTTCTTATTGCAGCTATCTTGTATCTTGCAGTAGTGCTTGTGCTCACAAAGATACTTCATATAATCGAGAAGAAGCTTTCAAAGGGAGAAAGACAGAACGGAGGTGCCTTGAATGAATAATGAAAAGCCACTTATAGAGGTAAAGGATCTCAAAAAATCATTTGGCAATCTTCATGTCCTTCGTGGAATTTCAACATCTATTTATCCCGGAGAAAAGGTAGTTGTTTTAGGACCATCAGGAGGTGGAAAAAGTACATTTTTAAGATGCCTTAACTGTCTTGAAGACCCAACGGGCGGAGAGATAATTTTCGAGGATGTAAATATTGCTGATCCCAGCGTAAACATAAACATTCACCGTCAAAAAATGGGAATGGTATTCCAACAGTTCAATCTTTTTAATAACAAAACCGTGTTAGAGAACATAATTCTCGCACCATATATAATAAACGCAAGCAAGGCGACAAAAGAGGGCAAGACCAAAAAGCAATTCAAGCAGGAATGTATTGATAGAGCTATGGAGCTACTTCGTCGTATCGGTCTTGAGGACAAGGCAAATGCTTACCCGTCAACGCTCTCCGGAGGACAAAAGCAAAGAGTTGCGATTGTAAGGGCTCTTGCCATGAACCCCAAGGTAATGCTCTTTGACGAGCCTACAAGCGCGCTTGATCCCGAAATGGTAGGCGAGGTTCTCGATCTTATTAAGGAGCTAGCCGACGAGGGAATGACAATGGTAATTGTTACTCACGAAATGGGCTTTGCTCGCGAGGTTGGAACAAGAGTTCTGTTTATGGCAGATGGTGTAATCGCCGAGGAAGGAACACCTAGCGAGGTGTTTGATAACCCTCAAAATCCGAGAACAGCTCAATTCTTTAAGGCTGTGCTTTAAAAACAGCGAGTGTAAGGTCACGGAATTACACTCAATAAAGGAGATGGTAAAATGAAGTACGAAAAGTCCTGCGGTGCAGTAATTTTCCGAAAAACAAGGGGAAAATATGCCGTACTTCTTATAAAAAACAGGTATGCGGATTTTTGGTCATTCCCCAAGGGGCATGTCGAGGACGGCGAAAATGAATATCAAACCGCCATTCGAGAGGTCAAGGAAGAAACTGGCATAGATATCAAAATTGAAAATGGCTTCCGTATGGAGTCCGTATATTTGATAGGTAAGAAAAAGAACATAGAAAAAAAGGTAGTATATTTTGCATCACTCACCACAAGAGCGTATGTTGAGCCACAGGCAGAGGAAATATCAGCTTTTCATTGGTTCTTTGAGGACGAGTTCCCCGAGAAAACCTTTGAAAATGACAGAATAATCTTTAAAGAGGCGCTCGCATTTATAAAATCGCGCTTTGGAGATGCAACGGAGAAAAGATTTTAAGTATTCCTTAAAATCCACCTAAACCAAACAAAAATCGCACTCATTGAGTGCGATTTTTTATCTTTAAAGGCGCTTGAAACAAAAATATAAACACATGAACAAATGAACATACATAACAAAACGCCCTCAAACGAGGGCGTTTACTATTAATTTTCACTATCTAACATATCATCTTGCGCAAAATCGTCGTCATCATCGTAATGAAGTGAGCTAGACGGAGCTTTTCCGGCGTATTCCTTAAAATAACGCATCATTTCAGCGCTTGCCTCGAAAATAATAACATCATAGTAGCCATTATTTTTAAAGACAGCAAAGTAAAGCTCCCTTGCACTAATAAAATTCTGCACATAGCGCAAAAAACGACAGGCGCTAGACTTTTTCAATAAATTTTCCTTCGTGTCCTTTTTGTACTCTCCATAGCCAACGCAATCGGTTAGTGGATAGTAAACCATATAAGTGCCGCGCTTGCCGACAATTTTGTTGACATAAAAATCGAGCGTTTCGTTTCTTTCCATCAAAATGTACTCATAGCTTGTCGCATCATATTTTATAAAAAAATAAATTGCGAGTGCCATCAAAAGAAGTCCTGTCGCTGATGCAATCGTTTTAAAAATGCCCGAAAAATCAATAGTAACACAAAAGACGGAAATAATAAGAAGTGACGAGTAAATCACTCTAACCGCCGTGTCATACTTTTTTGGTGAATGCTTCATTTTGCTTTCCTTTATTAATATAAATCAATATAAAACAATAAGACCACAATGCGCTTGTGGTCTTTAATGTTTTAAAATTACGCTTCAGTCTTCTTAATGATTTCCTTGCCTGCATAGAAGCCACAAGCAGAGCAAACACGGTGAGCTAGATTGTATTCACCACATCTTGAGCACTTAACCATTGTAGGTGCTGTGAGCTTGCTGTTGTTAGATCTTCTAAGATTAGTTCTAGAATGAGACTGCTTTCTCTTAGGTACTGCCATTGTAATAACCTCCTTTTTTGAGCTTATCTTTTTTTATCTCAGGTATTATACCATAAAACTTAATCGTTTTCAAGTAGTTTTTGTAAAATTGCGAGTCTTGGATCAATTTCTCTTTTCTTCGGGCAATCACAAGGACCAAGATTTAGGTTCTTAGCACATCTTGGACAAAGTCCTGCGCATTCCTCTTTACACAGGAGCCTTGACGGAAATTCAAGCAACAAATCCTCCACGAGAGAGCGGTCGATGTCCAAAATACCACCTCTTACCACGACGAAATCGTCGTTATCCTCGTCTTGAATAGTCCCCGAAAGACCAACAATGCGATTGAAATTGAGAACAAACTTGCCACATAAGTCCTCAAGACATCTTGCACAGTGCGATTCGTATTCAATCTCGGCAGTGGCAACCAGCTTCATATAGCCTGCGTTGTCAGTAATATATCCCGAAACCTTAACGGGCGCTGTGAACGAAACATCATCCGGCGGAATAATTGGATTATCCTCTTCATCAAGACCGATTTCATAATCAAAATCAATTCTCGAGGATTGTCCGCTTAATAGGGGTTTAAGATCAATAATCATTAAATGCACCTTCCGCACGCATATTTTACTAGATAATTATTATATAGAAAAAATATATCTTTGTCAAGTATTTTTTGAAAAAAACTTGAACATATTACTAAACTATGCTAAAATATATGAACAACCAAGCGAAAATCGAGGAGAAAATATGAGCAAAATAGGAAAAATACTAAAAATCGTATTAATAGTAGCAATAGTGTCCGTGCTTGCGCTTCTTATTGTAAATATAATAAAATCCGACCATAAGGAGCTAGAGGAGCTAAATTTGGATAGCGAGAAAATCAAAAACGCAATCTCAATCTCAGACGATATTCGTACACATACTCCGGGAGATAATGATGGCTTTTCCGAAAATGGTGGAGTTTACGCGTACTCTCTTTATTATATTGAGGATGCGGGCTACCTTCAAATCACAGTAAGATATAACGAAAGACACATGGACGATATCGCAAATAGCTATCCCGAATTTGATAAGGAGAAAATCCACTATGTGTTAAAGGACGATAAGGGCAACACCTACGCCCCAACGGTTCTTGACGAGGCGGAAAAATATCACTATAAATTCTTCAAGCTGGAATTTACAAATGTTGATTTTAAAGACACATCTCTTACTCTAAGCATGGAAATCGATGTTTTAAACGATGTAATAGGGGAGCAAAATTCAATAGTAATTCACACATCAGGACAAGCCTCAGCTCCGGTAAAGCATTAAATGTGAAATTAGACAAAAATACAGTCCAATAGGACTGTATTTTTTCAACATAAATTAACTATATATTGTTTACAATAAATAAAAAATATGTTACAATATATAAGCATAATAATTTGAATGAAAGGAGATACGAAATGGAGCAAAATAAATTCAAGTTGAAAAGCGCATATTCCCCAACGGGAGATCAGCCCGAGGCGATAAGCACGCTTGTTGAGGCAATTCGCTCTGGAAACAGAATGCAAACTCTGCTTGGCGTAACGGGAAGCGGTAAAACCTTCACTATGGCAAATGTTATAGCAAGCCTTAATCGTCCAACACTTATTTTAGAGCCAAACAAGACACTTGCCGCACAGGTTTGCTCCGAAATGCGTGCTCTTTTCCCTGAAAACGCAGTAGAATATTTCGTGTCCTATTACGATTATTATCAGCCCGAGGCGTACATTCCGGGCAAGGATATCTATATCGAAAAGGACGCAATGGTAAATGATGAAATAGATAAGCTTCGCCATAGCGCAACAAGTGCTCTTTTTGAGCGCAGAGATGTCATTATAGTGGCATCTGTGTCGTGTATTTACTCTCTTGGTGACCCCGAGGAGTATCATAACATGGTCATAGATTTGCGCGAGGGCATGGAAATGGATAGGGATACTCTAACCCGTCGCCTAATCGGCATGAACTATGAAAGAAATGACATTAATTTCGTAAGAGATAAGTTCAGAGTAAGGGGAGATGTGGTTGAAATTCTCCCTGCTTCATCGTCAGATAAGGCAATTCGTGTCGAATTCTTTGGAGAGGAAATAGACCGTATAAGCGAGATAAATATCGTCACAGGCGAGGTCATTCGCGCCCTTTCCTTCTGCTCAATTTTCCCTGCCAACCACTATGTAGTAAGTGACGAGAAAAGAGAAAGAGCATTAAAGGAAATCGAAGAGGAAATGCGAGAGCGTGTCGAGTTTTTCAAAAGTCAAAACAAGCTCCTTGAGGCTCAAAGAATAGAGGAGAGGACAAGATACGACCTTGAAATGCTTCGTGAAATCGGCTTCTGCTCAGGAGTTGAAAACTATTCAAGAGTCTTGGCAGGCAGAGAGCCGGGTTCAACTCCACACACCCTTCTTGACTACTTCCCTGAGGATTTTATCATGTTTGTTGATGAAAGCCATGTAATGCTTCCACAGGTAAGGGGCATGAGTGGTGGAGATCTCGCAAGAAAGAAAAATCTAGTCGAGTTTGGATTTAGATTGCCATCAGCCTTCGATAATCGTCCACTTTATTTTGACGAATTTTTGTCAAAGATAAATCAAGCGGTATTCGTTTCCGCTACTCCTGCCGAGTTTGAAAAAACACATTCGACAGTAGTTGCCGAACAGCTAATTCGTCCAACAGGGCTTGTAGATCCCGAGGTCGAGGTAAGACCAATTGAGGCGCAGGTCGATGATGTAATGGGCGAAATTCGCATTCGCGCTGAAAAGGGCGAGAGAGTGCTCGTCACCACCCTAACCACCAAAATGGCTGAGGATTTAACCGAATACCTTGCCTCGAATGGTATAAAGGTGAAATACATTCACCACAATGTTGACACAATTGAGCGTATGGAAATTATCCGTGCCCTTCGTCTTGGAGAGTTTGATGTTCTTGTTGGAATTAACCTTCTAAGAGAGGGCCTTGACATTCCCGAGGTGTCCCTTGTCGCAATACTTGATGCCGATAAGGAAGGTCTTTTGCGCTCGGAAACCTCGCTTATTCAAACAATTGGACGCGCCGCAAGAAACGCAAATGGTAAGGTAATCATGTACGCCGACACCATCACTCGCTCAATGAAAAACGCAATAGACGAAACAAATCGTCGTCGCAAGGCTCAAACTGAATATAACGAGGCTCACGGAATAGTTCCTCAAACGATTATCAAGGATATTCACGAGGTAATCGACCTAGGCAAGCGCACCGAGGAGGCAAAAACCATCAAGCGTATGAGCCCGCGAGAGCGCGAAAGATTAATAGAACAGCTTACCGCCGAAATGAGAGAGGCAGCGCGCAAGCTCGAATTTGAAAAGGCAGCATATTTGCGTGACAAAATTAAGGAATTACAGCTCACAAAAAAATAATAAGGAAAAGAATATGATAAATAGCATAGAAATAAAGGGCGCAAGAGTTCATAACCTGAAAAACATTGATATTTCTATCCCGAGAGATAAGCTTGTTATACTCACAGGCCTCTCCGGCTCAGGAAAATCCTCGCTCGCCTTTGATACGATATTCGCAGAGGGTCATAGACGCTTTGTAGAATCTCTTTCATCATATGCGAGAATGTTTTTAGGACAGCTTGATAAGCCCGATGTCGATTCAATCGAGGGACTTTCACCCGCCATCTCAATCGACCAAAAAACAACCTCTAAGAATCCACGCTCTACTGTTGGAACAGTAACCGAAATTTACGATTACCTAAGACTTCTATACTCACGCCTTGGCACAGTCCATTGTCCTGAGTGTGGCAAAGAAATAAAGCAACAGAGCGTTGACCAAATAATAGATAAAATCCTAACTCTCTCAGACGGTGAGCGCTTTATGGTAATCGCACCCGTCATAAGAGGAAAAAAGGGCAGACACGAAAAGGTAATTGCCGACGCAAGAAAGAATGGCTACGCAAGAGTTAGAGTTGACGGAACAGTCTATGATCTTAACGAGGATATCGAGCTTGAGCTAACCAAAAAGCACAATATCGACATTCTTGTCGATAGACTAGTGATGAAGGAGGGCATTCGCTCACGCCTTGCCGACTCTGTCGAAACCGCCCTTAAAATTGCCGACGGAAAGGTTGGTATCGTTACCGTTCCTCGTGACGGAGAGGGTACAGAAATGGAGTTTTCCACCAACTATGCGTGCGAGGAGCACGGAATTAGCTTTGGTGAAATTGAGCCACGCTCATTCTCCTTCAATAACCCATTTGGCGCATGCCCGCATTGTCTTGGAATTGGCGAAATGCGCAATATCTCCCCCGACAAAATAATCCCTGATAGATCTCTTTCGCTCTCTGAGGGTGCAATACAGGTAAACGGCTTTAAAAGCATTGACGAGCAAAGCTGGACAGGCCCACTTTTCAAGGCGGTATGTGAGAAAATAGGCATTTCCCTTGACACACCCATACGCGATTTTACCGAGGAACAGCTAAACGCGATTCTGTACGGAACAGGCGATGAGTATTACACGGTTGACCGCTACTTTGCAAAGCAAAAAAAGACAACAACCACAAAATTCGAGGGCGTAATCAAAACCATTGAGCAAAGAATGCAAATGATGGGCGACGAATATTACGACCAATTCATCGAGGAAACCCCTTGCCCTGAGTGTCACGGACAAAGGCTCAACAAATTTTCAAGGGCTGTTACTGTTGGTGGTAAAAATATAGACGAATTTTGCAGACTCAGCGTAAGTGACGAGCTTGATTTTGTAAACAAGCTTGAATTTTCCGAGAGCGAGACAGAAATTGCAAGAGAAATTTTGAAGGAAATCCGTGCCCGCCTTGGCTTTATGAAAAGCGTAGGGCTTGAATATTTAACACTCGCAAGAAAGGCATCAACCTTGTCAGGTGGTGAGGCGCAGAGGATAAGACTTGCAACTCAAATCGGATCTTCGCTTGTTGGCGTGCTTTATATCCTTGACGAGCCAAGCATAGGACTTCACCAAAGGGATAATAGCAAGCTCATAAGGACCTTAAAGGAGCTCCGTGATGTTGGAAACAGCGTTATCGTTGTAGAGCATGACGAGGAAACCATGCTTGAAAGTGACTATATAATTGATATAGGACCGGGAGCTGGCGTTCATGGCGGCGAGGTTGTCGCACAGGGAACACCCGAGGAGATTATGAAAAACGAGGCGTCAATTACGGGCGCATATCTTAGTGGAAGAAAGCAAATCCCCGTTCCCAAGGTGAGAAGAAAGGGCAACGGAAATTACCTAAGAGTTCTTGGTGCAAGAGAAAACAATCTCAAAAATATAAATGTTGAGATTCCACTCGGTTGCTTTGTCGCGGTTACGGGTGTTAGTGGCTCGGGCAAAAGCTCGCTTGTAAACAAGATAATCCTTCAAGCCTTAGCAAGAAAGCTCAATCGTGCAATCACCTATCCCGGTAAATGCGATGGCATTGAGGGCTACGAGGCACTTGATAAGGTAATAGCCATTGACCAGTCCCCAATAGGACGCTCACCAAGGTCAAATCCAGCCACATATACGGGTCTTTTTAACGAAATAAGAGATTTATTCGCCAAAACCCCCGACGCAAAAATGCGCTCATATGGACCGGGTCGATTCTCCTTTAATGTAAAGGGCGGACGATGCGAGAGCTGTGAGGGTGACGGAGTCAAAAAGATAGAAATGCACTTTTTGCCCGATGTTTATGTGAAATGTGATGTTTGTAAGGGCAAGCGCTATAACAGGGATACCCTCGAGGTTAGATTTAAGGGTAAAAACATTGCTGATGTGCTTGATATGACCGCCGAGGAGGGCGCAATCTTCTTTGCCGATATTCCAAATATCGCAAGAAAGCTTCAAACAATATGCGATGTAGGACTAGGCTATATAAAAATAGGCCAATCTTCAACAACTCTTTCCGGTGGAGAGGCGCAAAGGGTTAAGCTTGCAACAGAGCTATCGAAGCGCTCGACAGGCAAGACAATCTACATTCTTGACGAGCCAACAACCGGACTTCACGCAGACGATGTAAATAAGCTCATTGGTGTGTTACAAAGACTTGTTGATGCGGGAAATACCGTCATGGTAATAGAGCATAATCTAGATGTCATAAAGACCGCCGATTATATAATTGATTTAGGACCGGAGGGTGGAGATGCAGGTGGAAGAATTGTCGCAACAGGCACACCCGAGGAGGTAGCCGAGCACCCAACCTCATATACAGGCATCTATGTAAAGAGAGCATTAAATGGCTATAAGAATTAAAAAAGTGGACTTGTGTCCACTTTTTTAATTTTAAATTATAAGACTTTTTACTCCATCAAGCTCTGCGTCGCTTAGCTGATTTTCCTCGCTTAATTTCTTCTCTGTAGTGTGATATCTTTTCGCAATCTCCCATAAGGTATCACCCTCGCTAGGAAAGTAAACTCGCACACATGATGCGTCATTTTTAAATTCTACATCTCGATTTATCGTAGCACCATTGACAATTTGAATTGTGTCCCTTTCAAGCACACATACGCTAGGATAGAGCTGAGCGCTAAGGTGTAGCTTGTCGTCGCTCAATCTCGCATCGGTAAGACAAACACCAAAGCTAGCACGCGCAAGCCCTGCGCTTACCTTAGATGATAAAGGAAGCTCATATTTGATAGGAAGCTCATAGCTTTCAAAGTAGTATTCGCACTCGCCATTCTCCTGTGGCGCACCCTTGCCAATCACTCCTACACAAAGTCTTCCTACTATTACGCCCTTGTCACCATTCAAATCACATTTTTCAAATACAGGGTCAAGAATAATATCTACAATTTCCTTTGCGTCCTTGCCCTTGCGCTTTACACCTTCATTTATGGCAAATGACTCGCACGCCCCACTTGCAAGCTTGAAAAGCTCACACTCTCTATAAGATACACTCATTTCGTTCTTTGTAGAATAGCAGTCAAGTACAACAGAGCTCTCTGTATTTCTGTATGCCTCAGCCTCAATCTCACAGCACACATCAAAGCAAAGCTCACTTTTATCGTTTTGCTCCTCATTGAAAATGGAAAGGCTGACGCATCGTGCAAGCGCTCGTATCGTATCAGATGGGCAAGCCCCCTCAAGCTCCACACACTCGTAAACGGGTAGGCTCTTAGATAGAGTGAATAGCTCGCCCTCGCTCTCGCAAACGCACTTTACAATAACCTCGCCTTGACACGAAGCCCCACCATTTGTCGCCTTGATTTCCTTTAAAATGATATTCGCATCACAAAGGACCACGCGAATGTCTTTTTTCGACCCTGTGTCTAGCTTTTCACTTATTTTTATGCCACTAAGCACTCCTGTCGCAACCGAAAATGTGTTTACGCTCTCACATCGCCTTTCGATAAAAAGCTCGTCAGCGCTTGATTTGCCCGAAATGCCCTCGCTAATCTCCCTATCATCTACACCTAGAATTCTACTCTTTAAGCGTGTCTTTATCGTAAGACGCCTAGGAGCGCTAACTCTTGTTGTAACATTATCGCATACTGTGTCAACAAAAATTGTGTGCGCCTTTGATTTTAATGGCACAGACGCCTCGTAGCTACTGCAAAGAGGTGTAGAGCAAAGCTTGCCCTCGTCGTCAACATATATTACCGAATATGTAACAGTTCCCCCAATGTCAAGCATAGTCCCACTCTGTGAGTCGGATATATACTTGCTCTCTGGCAACACCTGAGCCCTTGTAAATAAAACACGCCTAACCTCGCTCACATAGTCGGGTAAAACGAACTCCTCACTTACATCATGCGTTGCAGTTGTGGCATCACTAGCAAAGCTGAGAACAGGATTTTTTGAAAGTTGATTATTGTTCATTGGTTTTCTCCTTGAAATTTATTTTCCTGTTACACTTTATGCAAAGAAAAAATCAATTATTACTTGACAAGCCATAAAAATTGTGATAGAATACAAACCATAAAGGCAATGACGGAAAAATAGCTATATAAATGATATGAACAAGAGATCAGTGCTACTAGCTGTGAGGTGCTGACATATCAATAGTGTTCCATTCCCGAGCCGTGTGCGATGAGCATAACGCCTAACCTCGTTATCGGTTGTGAGTAAAACATAAGGTGGTACCGTGTATTTTGCACCCTTAATTTTAAGGGGGCATTTTTTGTTTTTATTAACGCTCTGTCGCAATACGAGCTCGTTTTTGACACAAAACAGCTTTGAAATACTGCGTTCTCGCTCGGTTACAGACCACTAAAGAGTATGCGCCCTCGCTCCGCCTTGTCTTTCTTTGCTCTTTATGCGTCAAAAGCACCTTGCTATCGAGCTCTTAATTGCTCCATCGCTCAATTTTTGTCGCAATACGAGCTCGTTTTTGACACAAAACAGCTTTGAAATACTGCGTTCTCACTCAAATTTTACGCAATACGGCTTCAATAATTTTGTAAAATTTTATCCAATATGGAGGTTTAATATGATTGATTTAAAATTTCTAAGAGAAAACCCTGAGCTTGTAAAGGAAAATATTAAAAAGAAGTTCCAAGAGCACAAGCTTCCTCTTGTTGACGAGGTTATCGAGCTTGATAGACAATATCGTGAATTCAAGCAAGAGGCTGATACCCTTCGTGGCGAGAGAAACAAGCTCTCAAAGCAAATCGGTGCTCTTATGGCACAGGGCAAGCGCGACGAGGCGAACGAGATAAAGGCGAAGGTAACTGCCGCTGCCGCTCGCTTAGCTGAGCTTGAGGTGCTCGAGGAGGAATACGCAGAGAAGATTAAAAAGATAATGCTAATAATTCCTAACATTATCGACCCAAGTGTTCCAATAGGACGCGACGATAGCGAAAATGTAGAGGTTCAAAGATATGGCGAGCCTGTTGTTCCGGAGTTCAACATTCCATACCATACCGAGATTATGGAGGCGTTCGAGGGTATTGACCTTGATAGCGCAAGAAAGGTTGCAGGAAATGGCTTCTACTACCTTATGGGCGACATCGCAAGACTTCACTCTGCTATTATTTCATACGCTCGCGACTTTATGATAGGTAGAGGCTTTACCTATTGTGTGCCACCGTTTATGATTAGAAGCGAGGTTGTAACAGGCGTTATGTCCTTCGCTGAAATGGAAGCTATGATGTATAAAATAGAGGGCGAGGATCTTTACCTAATCGGTACTAGTGAGCACTCTATGATAGGTAAATTCATTGATACAATCATACCCGAGGAAAAGCTCCCACAAACACTAACATCATACTCGCCATGCTTCCGTAAGGAAAAGGGCGCTCATGGCATTGAGGAGCGTGGAGTTTACAGAATTCACCAATTTGAAAAGCAGGAAATGATAGTTGTATGTAAGCCTGAGGATAGCCCAATGTGGTTTGATAAGCTCTGGCAGAATACAGTTGACCTATTCCGTACACTTGATATTCCCGTTAGAACTCTTGAATGCTGTTCCGGCGATCTAGCTGACCTAAAGGTTAAGAGCATAGATGTTGAGGCATGGAGCCCAAGACAAAAGAAATATTTCGAGGTTGGCTCTTGCTCAAATCTTGGCGACGCACAGGCACGCAGACTTAAAATAAGAATAAACGGTGCAGACGGAAAGTATTTTGCACACACACTAAATAACACAGTTGTAGCACCACCTCGTATGCTTATCGCATTCCTTGAGAACAATCTCAACGAGGACGGAAGCGTAAACATTCCGGTAGCTCTCCAACCATATATGGGCGGACAAACCAAAATCGAAAAGAAATAATCAAAAGCAAAAATCTCCGAGAAATCGGAGATTTTGTTCTTTTAATATTCTATTGACATATTTGTAAAAAAATGCTACAATAATAGTGTAAATAAAAGAAAAAAGAGGTACATATATGAAATACCATAACATGAAAATCGCAGGACTTGATCGTGCGCTCCCAATCTGCAAGGTAACAGACGACCTATATATTGCAGGCTTCGTTATTTTTGGCGATCCCGAGCTAACAACTGCGTGCGCTAAGGCACTCCTTGAAAAAGCTCCCGAGTACGATTATATGATCACCGCTGAGGCAAAGGGAATTCCACTAATTCACGAAATGGCTCGCCTTCAAGGCAACCAAAAATATATCCTTGCAAGAAAAGGCCCAAAGCTTTATATGACGGATATCCTTTCCGTTACTGTAAACTCAATCACCACCGCCAAGGAGCAAAGGCTCTACCTTGATGGCGCAGATGCAAAGCTCATGAACGGTAAGAGAATACTCATAGTTGACGATGTTATTTCAACAGGAGAGTCACTACACGCAATAGAAGAGCTTGTAAGAAAAGCCGGCGGAGAGGTTGTTGGCAGAATGGCAATTCTTGCCGAGGGCGACGCAATAGACCGCCCCGATATCACCTACCTCGAGCCACTCCCACTCTTTAGTGACGCACAGGGAACAATTAAATAAAACAAATTATTAGAAAATCTCGGTTTTTCAAGCCGAGATTTTTTATTTTTAAAAAGTATTGATTTTTAAGCTAAAAGTGTGTTATACTAAATTTGCCAAACAAAATCGAATATTTTAAAAATGAGTAAACAAAGGGCATATTATACCCTTTTTCTTGTCATACTCCCATTATGAACTTTGTTAAAATGCAAGCTTCAATATGGGAGAGTTTACTCATACCATATTCGATTTTGTTTGGCGACGGTCGAGGCTTGCATTTTGGTGCGTTAGCTTTGGCTGACGCACTTTTTTATTTTGTAAAAAAGATGCGACTATTTTAAAAAGGAGCATCAAAATGGCAAAAAGCGACAACTTACGAATGGCAAGGCAAACAAAACAAGATGAATTTTATACTCAACTCGCTGATGTTGAAAGAGAATTAAAACATTACAAAGAACATTTTAAGGATAAAATTGTTTTTTGTAATTGTGACGATCCATATGAGAGTAACTTTTTCAAATATTTCGCAATGAACTTTAATTATTTAGGGCTGAAAAAGCTTATAGCTACTTGCTATGATTCATCACCTATTGTCGGCACTCAGCTTTCCCTGTTCCCCGAGAAAAATCCCTATAAAATTGAAATTACCGAGGTAATAGACGCAAACGGAGATGGCGCAATTGATCTTAGCGATGTTGAATATTTATTAAAAAATAAAAACAACACCCGTGCAAAGCTTGAAAGCGGAGATTTTCGTTCCGATGAGTGCATAGAGCTTTTGAAAGAGTGCGATATAGTAGTCACAAATCCCCCATTTTCCCTCTTTCGTGAATATGTTGCTCAACTTATGGAATACAATAAGAAATTTGTTATAATAGGTAATCAAAACGCTCTTACCTATAAAGAAATTTTTCCTTTAATTCGTGATAATAAAATGTGGTTAGGGTATGGTTTTTTGAATGGAAATGCTTATTTTAAAATACCCAACACTAATCGGGGCTATGCCAACGGTGTGTATGATGAGGGTACAGGACTGGTTAAATTTAGAAATTGCTGTTGGTTTACTAATCTTGATATTGAAAAACGCCACGAGGATTTATTGCTGTATAAGAAGTACAATGTGGAAGAATACCCTAAATATGACAATTACGACGCAATAAATGTCAATAAAACAGCCGACATTCCTAACGATTATGACGGGATAATGGGTGTGCCTATTACATTTATAGATAAGTACAACCCCGAGCAATTTGAAATTTTAGGTTTGGATGATCATAGGGTTGAATGGCGGGGAAGAGGACCTGATTTGAATGGAAAATCTTTGTATAGAAGGATCATAATTAGGAGAAAAAACAATGCAAATTGAACTGTACGAAATAACAATTAGAGAAGTTGTGAATGGATATGTAGATAGCCAAGAGCATGGCGTTGTTGGATATGGCGGTAAGCTGAACATTCGCCCTGCCTTTCAGAGAGAATTTGTCTACAAGGAAAAGCAAAGAAATGCCGTTATAGAAACAGTTATAAAGGGATTTCCTCTCAATGTTATGTATTGGGTAGAGGACGAAAATGGCAACTATGAATTGCTAGACGGTCAGCAAAGAACGATAAGTATTTGCCAATATGTAAATGGAGATTTTTCGTTAAATAGTAGAGCCTTTCATAACCTCACTAAAACAGAACAAGATCAAATATATGACTATCCCTTAATGATATATATTTGCAAGGGTAACGACAAGGAAAAGCTCGATTGGTTTAAAATAATAAACATAGCAGGCGTTCAATTAAAGGAGCAAGAGCTTAGAAACGCAATATACACAGGGGAATGGCTCTCTGACGCAAAGCGCTATTTTTCAAAAATCGGTTGCGTGGCGTACCTTCTTGGTAATAAATATCTAAACGGAGAGGTGAATCGTCAAGACTATTTGGAAACTGCATTGTCGTGGATTTCAGCAAAAGAGGGTATAAAGCTTGAGGATTATATGTCAATCCATCAGCATGACACGCACGCAACACCTCTTTGGCAATATTTCCAAAATGTTATAAATTGGGCACAAACAGTATTTCCAAAATATCGCAAGGAAATGAAAGGACTCCCGTGGGGAATTTTCTATAATACATATGGGGATAATATTTATAACCCACAAGAGCTGGAGGCAAAAATCACGCTATTAATGCAAGATGATGACATCACAAAACGCTCTGGAATTTACGAATATCTTTTGAGTGGAAACGAAAAGCACTTAAATATACGCGCCTTTACCGACAACGAGAAGAGAAAGGTGTATGAGCGCCAAGGTGGAATTTGTCCCCATTGTGCTTTTGAACACAGAGAAAAAACGCATTACGAGCTTGACGAAATGGAAGCCGATCACATCACCCCTTGGAGCGAGGGCGGAAAAACAAGCATAGAAAATTGTCAAATGCTTTGCAAGGAGCATAACCGTAGAAAATCAAACAAATAAACAAAAAACTGACACGAAATTCCGTGTCAGTTTTGCTTTAACATACAATGCTTGTGTTGATAACATAAGCTAATTTTCCATTCCACACTCCGCACTTTATAAAATAATTCCATTATTTTGTAAAGTGCCACACCTGCATCTCACACTCCCCCCTGTTTGCAAATGCAAAATAGGGAATAAGAGTTGCTGTGGTCTTGTAGAAATCGTCAGCTCTCTTATAGTAAAGCGAGTCAACAGGGCGACGCCTATACGCATCTATATGTAAGGTGGGCACGCCTAGCTCATCGCTCCGGCCAAAAGTAAATTCTGCGCTTGTGTCAAGGTGCAAATCGCGAATGCCCTCGCCGTTGTCTATGCTTTCCATGCAATAAACAATAGGACCGCATTGTACTGCGTATTTTCCACAATCGTCATATACCCTAGGGTTTGCTCCAACGAAAAACGGTGTCATTTTAAAATCAAGCACAATAGGCTCGTTGGCTATTGCGTTAAAGTAAGCATAGCCCTTTATCGTTTCACCCTCGTACAAGTCACACCAGTCAGGCACTCTTATAGCAATCCTTGCGTCGCGGTCAACTACAAGCTCAATTCTTCCATCATAGGGATAAGCAGTTTTTTGCGAAATACGCACACTCTCCCCACCCAAATCAATCTCACTCTCGCTCTCCATAAACTGATGCACATAAATTGTGCTATCGTCACAGGTATATAGGAAATTCGCAATAGATGGAATAAATCTCACAATGTTTGGTGGACAGCATGAGCAATCGAATACCTCTTTTCGCAAGGTTATCGGGAAATGCACAGAGGGATATTTGTGAGAACCATCTCTTGTAGTTAGCTCTGGTCTGATTTCAAGAGGATTGGTATAGAAAAACGATTTTCCATCAAGCGAGGTGGAGGACAAAAATCCATTGTACAACGCTCTTTCTATAACATTAGAATATTTTGAATCGTTATCAATAAGTAGCATCCTGTGTGCGAAAAACGCAAGCCCAATTGCTGCACAGCTCTCTGTGTATGCAATTAGATTTGGCAAATCGTATGGAATAGTAAACGCCTCGCCTGCCGAGCTTGAGCCAATGCCACCGGTAATATACATTTTTCTTGTTATAATATCGTCAAAAATGCTCTCGCACGCATCTTTTAGCGACACATCACCGCATATTTTCGCAAGGTCAGCCATAGCACAATAAAGATAGCACGCGCGCACCGCATGACCAATAGCTTCCCTTTGCTCCCTTACAGGAAGGTGTGCCTGAGAGTAGCCAAGACTTGCCCAGTCCCAATCTTCCTCCTGCCTTTGCCCACGCTCGTCAACAAAGAAGCGCGCCATATTAAGATATTTTTCATCGCCTATGCACTCATAAAGACGCACGAGCGCAAGCTCAATCTCCTCGTGCCCCGGAGTTGTAAATGGCGTATCACGGTCGATTATAAAGCGCTTTTCAATATAGCTTGCGTATTTTATCATAAGCTCAAGAAATTTTCTTTTGCCTGTCGCCTCAAAATAGGCAACGGAGGCCTCAATTAAATGACCGGCACAGTAAAGCTCGTGATTGTCGCGATTGGTAAAGCGCATATCAGGCTCTACAAGCATATGATAAATGTTAAAATACCCGTCATCGCCTTGATATTTTTCAATCAAGTCAATCAAATCGTCAACGATTTTTTCAAGCTCGGGGCAAGGCTCTAAATGCGTTAAATACGCCACACCCTCAGCCCATTTTGCAACATCGCTGTCCCAAAATATGTGTGGATGCGCTGTGTGATGCTCAAAATCAAATACATCAAAGCGCCCCGTTTCAACAAACCTTTTGTAAACTGCCCATACAGTTTCATTTTTTACAAGCTCTTGCTTTTGCGCCCAAAAGCCACCCTTTATTTTTGTTTTTGAAAAATCAACTCGCCTCATACGCTCTCCTTAGTGGGCGTTTCAAAAATTATCTCAAAATCGCACACATCATCGCCCAAAGTATAGTCAATTAGATATACATTATACATCTCACCTGTGTTGTGAGTTTCAAGCTCCTTTATAGTTATCGTGGGCGTAGCGCCGGATACACAACGGAGCAAAACATCGTCAATTAAAACGCCGCCCTCGCATAAAACAGGCTCTGTTTTTGTAACAAAGCGCTCAGTTATAGCGCTCTTTTTGGTCAAATCGAAATGGTCACACATTCTTATTTGAGCATCGCTAAAATAGAATTTTCGCATAGCGCTCGTCAAATAGTCAATGCCATAGGCGTTTTTGAAATCAAGCGAGGCGCACGCCTTGTCCTCGTCGTAGTCAATAATAACATTCTCACGACGCACACCATCGTGTCCTATTCCATCAAAGAACGGAACATTATGCGAAAACGACGATGGATTAAAGAAGGTGTATCTTTGCTCAGTGTGGTAGCCCTCGACATATGGACCGGCACCAATATCGCAAAGAATTTGCTTGTTATTACGAGCTAAAATGAATGAGCCAACATCGTTATGATTGTGGCTCTCACCATTGTTTCCACCCTTTATCGCAAAGCCGTAATTTTTTGTGCGCTTTATGAAAATGCCCGTCTGTTGCATATTGTAAACCACATCATTTTGAATATCGTGGGTTATGTATTCGGGGTTGAAATAAATTACAGAGCGAAGAAGGAAATTAAAATGCGTGTTGTCATACGCAACGATTCCGGTATCATATGGCAAGCACTCAACTGCATCACCATAAATCATACGCAAAATGTGGGGTAGTCCAACAGAATATCTTGCACTCTGCCCACAGTCACTAAACGAAACAAGAACATCTCTTTGTAAAAACATTTTTTGCATAAAGGTCGCAATCGTTTTTACCTTTTCGCACTTGAACCAGTCAATTTCCCCGTTTGTGATTTCCTTTTCAAGCATAGCATACGAAACGAAGAAGCCAAAGCCAAAGCCCCAATAGCCTGTGCCCTCAACGCAAACACCATCATCAGCAAAGCTGTCAAGATAGCATTGCATAGTAGCATCAAGGCGCTCCCTTTGCTCAAAGAATACCTCAGGGCATTCGTACATAAGTGTAGCGCCAACGCCACCACCACAAACAGACGCCCAGTTGTTGTCGTGCTTTTCCCAGAAATAATTTCTTGTAAGATAAGGCTCAATTATATGCTTTCTTATTTCGTATGTGAGCCTGTCATATACAACCCTTGGAAATCTATGACCGAGTAAATGCTTAATTTCGGAGAGCGCAAAGCCTGCACTTGACGCAAAAATATCAATAAGACCGGGGTCAAAATCGGCAGGAGTGCGATTGTAATAGCTGTTAAAATGTCCAAGCGGAGCCCATGAATATTCATCACAATACGCCCAAATGATTTTCAAAAGATTGTTGAAATATTCCTCATTATCGGGATAAATAAGTGACAAAATAGCAGAGCATTGAAGCTGATTTAATTGCTTGTGCCAAAGACCGCGGTCATCACCGCCACGCAAGGTGTCCTCAAGACTATGCGCCCTCGGTGGCTCGCTGAATGCTTGCTCGTATTTTTCCAAAATTTCAGCTCTATGCTTTGCATATGCCTCGTGTGTGCGTACCTTTTCCCAAAGCGCAGGATCCTTTGCAAAATCTAACATAATTTCTCCTTAAATCTCGATTAACTCGTATTCTCTTGAGCCTAAACCAAGAGCCTCTGAAGCTTCTATTGTGTGAATACCGTTTCTGCTTTCAATTCTTTCAATTAAATGAGGCGCGCCCTTGTCCTTGCTTGCATATACAAGATCAATGCAAGCCTGATCTATCGCAACAGGGTCGCACGACGCCAAAATTCCAATATCCGCAATACAAGGGTCCTCGGCTACCGCACAGCAGTCGCAGTCAACACTCATATTTTTCATAACATTAATATAGCAAAGCCTACCGCCAAAAAAGTCAATAACACTTGATGCAGCATCGGCCATGGCCTCCAAAAACATATCACGAGGTGCGCTCCAAAAATTATTTTCATCTCCTGCGCCATGAATGTATTTTTTGCCATAAGACGAGGCAACGCCAATAGATAATTGCTTGATAGCCCCACCATATCCACCCATAGGGTGACCCTTAAAGTGTGATAAAACCAGCATAGAGTTATAATTTTTTATACCCTTGCCAACAAAGTTTTTCTTGATAACTCGTCCGTTTGGAATTTCAAGAGCTATCTCGCTCGTCGCATCTAAAATTTCAACAGGGAACAGCTCTGCCCAACCATGCTCACGCATTAGCTCCAAGTGACGCTCAGTTGTGTTTCTTGCACCCTCGTACGCTGTGTTGCACTCAACAACCGTTCCGCCAACATGGCAAATTATATCCTTCCAAAACTCAGGACCTAAAAAGTTTTGATTGCCCCTTTCACCCGAGTGAACCTTGATAGCAACCCGTTCACCAAGCTCCACACCTAGCGCCTTGTAAAGCCTAAGCACCGCCTCGGAGCTGATTTCTTTTGAAAAATAAACCTTAGATTTCATATAGCTCTCCTTGATTTTTAATTAATCATCATAATCGCTAATGTAATTGTATCATAATTAAAAATAAATGTAAAGTAAATAGTTGAAAATATATAAACAAAAAGACCATCGTGTGATGGTCTTTTTGTTTATGTATAAAGGCTACGAAAAAGATATTTTTTGCGGTTTACAATAAGGGTTTGAACTTCCGCGCTCTACCGGACTTTTAACGCCATGCTTGCAAACGAGGCCTATGTAAAACTCATTCAAGTCCCATTTGTTTCTTTATCTGCTTTAATTCTTTCTTGAACTTCGGATTTCTCAAGTCTTGATTTGCTTCCCAAGCATGAATCATATCCCAATATGGCTCGTTAGATTTCTTCTTGATACATTCAAGTAAGATAGGAAGCTGAATATCCAAATCCCATCCAATGCCTTTATTGCTAAAGTCGTCCGACACATCACTACTGTGAAAATCCAATTCCTTTTCACCTTTAAGAGCAACATATGTTTTTCCACTCTGATAATAAAGATAATTTGGTTTGCGAACATCAACGCTTTTTCCGTAATGTATTGTGTAGTTATCTTCGTCAGGATCAATGGGCATATTGCCTATGATTTCACATTCGCCATAATAAAAAATATTATCCATAATCATTTGTGAAGGCAACATTTTGAGGCGAATAAGTTGTTCCGGGGTTATCGTTGCATCTTCGGTAGCAATATGATAAACCGCAACACAAAGCGGCTTACCCATAAATATGTCCCAAAATGGAATCCCATCTTTTCTCATTTGAGCATAATCAACGAGGATTCGTCCATATCCGAACAAATTGCGATTTATTCGATATCTAAAAAAATCGCCTTCCTTGAACTTTTGATGAATTTTCGTGCGGTTGGCAAATTCGTTGATGTCTTTAAGCTCCTTTTCTCCGGTATTTAAGCACCAATTATCTACCCACATGGAAAAATCTTTAAGAGTTTCAGGCTTCTCTGCGTTGTAAAAAGAGCGATAAAAGCATTGATCAGTAGTATTATTAACCACGGCAACATACCCGTTGTTAAATGAAAGCGACATACCAATAGGAGTTTTCCTCACAAGATTTGCGGATGTGAAATTTTGTGGTTTTCCTTTGTCTGTTTTAGGAAGTATTTTTGTTCCATCTTCAGAAAGCGTTTGTTCCACGCCGAACTCTTGATACATCTCGCGCCCGGCAGTATCAGACAC